>NZ_QOHG01000005.1 GCF_003319125.1 Blastococcus sp. TF02A-26
CATCAAGCACTCCCGCACCCGCGTCCGACGTCCCCAGACCAACGGCAAGGTCGAACGGCTCAACCGCACCCTGCTCGAGGAGTGGGCCTACAAACGGCTCTACACCTCCGAGAAAGCGCGGCGGGCGCTGGCTGCACCAGTACAACCACCACCGGCCCCACACCGCCCTGCGCAACCTCCCGCCCATCACCCGCTGCACCAACGTCTCCGGGCAGTACACCTAGAAGCTGCCGCCGCCGCTGCGCCGTCCGCCGCCACCGCCGCTGAACCCGCCGCCGCCCCGGCGACCCGAGCCGCCGAACGAACCGCCGTACCGGCGCCCACCGCCCGCGCCGCCCCCGAAGAGGATGCCGCCGAGGACCAGGCTGCCCAGGTCGGGACCGCGCCCGTAGCCGGGTCCGGCGAAGCCACCGCCCCCGTAGCCGCCGCCGTAGCCGCCCCCGCCGTAGCCGGAGTTCCACGACGAGACGTCGGACTGCGCCCGCTGCAGCGCCTGGGAGGCGAGCGCGTCGGCCTGCTGGGCCTCCTGCAGGGCGGCGACCGGGTCGGTCGCCGCCAGACCGGTCGCCGCCTGCAGGTGCCGCTCGGCCTCGGCCAGCCGGGTCCGGGCCTCGGGTCCGACCGCGCCGCGGCGGGTGGCGATGAAGTCCCCCGCGGCGGCGATGGTCGACCGGGCGCTCAGCAGCGTCTGGTCCAGGCTCGCGGCCGCCCGGCGGGCACGGGCCTGCGCGTCGCGGGCCACCCCGAGCGCCTGCTCCAGCGCGATGTCGGCCTCCTCGAGCCGGCGCAGCGCGGTGAACGGGTCCGGCAGCGCCCCGCCGGTGGTGGCCATGGCCTCCTCGGCGGCGGCGAGCCCCGCCTCGGCCCGCGCGATCTGCGGCTGCAGGCCGCTGCGGTCACCGGACGCGACCAGCGCCCGCGCCTCGGCGAGGTCCTCCTCGGTGTCGGCGCGGGCGGCCGGGATGCGCTGCACCGCCGACTCGAGGTCGGCGGCCAGCCGGCCGATGGCGTCGAGCAGCTGGCCGGTCTGCACGACGGCGTCCTCGGCGGCCCGGAGGTCGCCGACCGCGGCCCCCGCCGCGCCTGCATCCAGTGCCGTCCGCGCCTCCGCGACCTCCTTCTCGGCTGCGGCCAGGCGCGCCCGGGCCTGCTCCAGGTTGTCCGCGACGGGCGCGATCGCGGCCGGCGCGTAGCGGCGCTGCAGCTCGGCCATCCGCTGGGCGTCGGCGGGCAGCCGGCCGTGCAGGGCGGTGATCCGCGGGCCGAGCGCCTCCAGCGCCTGCGGGGCGTTCTTCTCGAGGTCGCGCAGCTGGTCGAAGGCCTCGGCCTGCTCGTCGAGGCGGGCGTCGGCGGCCGAGGTCAGCTGCAGCATCTCGGTGAGCATCGCCCGGGTCGTCGGCTCGTCCTCCGGGATCTCGTCGTCGAGCTGCTGCCGGAGGGTGAACGCGCGGGTCAGCTCCTGGCGGGACTGCGCGAGCGCCTCGGCGAACCCGGTGACGGCGTCCTCCCCGTACTGCAGCCGGGCGAAGTCCAGGTCCAGCTGCGAGGTCTTGATCGCCTCGTCCAGCTCCAGCAGCGCCGTGCTGGCCTGCGCCTGGAGCTGCTCGGTGGGCACTCCCGCGTGCGGGTCGGGCCGCTCCAGCCGCTTCACCTCGGGCGCGGCCGCCTCGCGCCGGCGCGAGCGCATGACGAGGTAGGCGCCACCGCCCAGGACCGCCAGGCTCCCGACGACGGCGAGCGTCCCCAGGCCACCTCCGCCGTCGCCCCCCTTCGCGTCGGCCAGCCCGGCGGCGAACGCCTCGACACCGCCTCCCCAGTCACCGTCCCGGAACGGCCCCTCGGCCTCGCGGGCCGCGACCTGCTCGGCCTCCTCGAGCGAGAAGCCGCTGGTCGGCCCGACGCTCAGGGCGTACTCGCGCTCCACGGTGGCGACGGCGAAGAGGACGTCGCTGTCGTCCAGCCCGGACCGCGCCGCGGTCTGCTCGGTCCAGGCCCGCCGGCCCAGACCGTCCCAGGAGTCGACGAAGACCACCAGGAGCTCGATGCCCTCGTCGGTCTCCAGCTGGGCGACGGCGTCCTCCACCTGGGACTGCTCGTCGTCGGAGAGGACGTCGACGCGGTCGTCCACCTGCCCGACGACGTCGACGGGGGGCTCGGCCAGCGCGGCGGGCCCGGTCAGGACCACCGCCCCGGTCACGGCGAGGACGACGGACAACCGGCGGAGAGCCACGACGACGACCCTACCGACGCCGCACGGTCTGGGACGGCCGCGAGCGGGTAGGGCCCGGGAGAGACCGCATGTACACGACCGAGTTGGAGACGACATGGCCGACCAGCCCGACCGCATCCCCGCCGCCGACCTCCCGCCCGGCGCAGTCCGCCGGGTGGGCGACTGGGCGGTGGGCAACCGCGGCGGCGCCTACTTCGCCGTCTCCCGCCGGTGCCGCCACCAGCTGGCCGACATGTCCCAGGGGACGATCGACGCCGAGGGCTGCCTGGTCTGCCCGTGGCACCAGAGCCGCTACGACGTCCGCACCGGCGAGATGGTCAGCGGGCCCAAGGGCTTCCTCGGCTACCGGGGGCCGACGCCGGGCTACACGCAGCTGGTCCGCGGCTACGCGAAGTACCTCCGGCTGCGGGTCCGCCGCGCCCTGCGCCGCGGCGACGACGTCGTCCTCGAGTAGACCAGGCATGGGAAGCGATCCCCACGTATCGGGCGCGAGTACGTGGGGATCGCTTCCCATGCGTCGGGAGGCGGGGCACTCAGGCCAGGGACTGCCAGGCGGCGCGGCGGGTGGCCTGCTCGTCGGGGTCCGGCACGGGCAGCGAGGCGAGCAACCGCTGCGTGTAGGGGTGCTGCGGCGCGCCCAGCACCTGCTCGCCGGTGCCCTCCTCGACCAGCTGCCCTCGGTAGAGGACGGCGATCCGGTCGGCCAGCAGGTCGACGACGGCGAGGTCGTGGCTGATGAACAGGCAGGCGAAGCCGAGCTCCCGCTGCAGCTCGTCGAACAGCTCCAGCACCCGCGCCTGCACGGAGACGTCGAGCGCCGAGGTGGGCTCGTCGGCGATCAGCAGCTCCGGGCCCAGTGCCAGGGCCCGGGCCAGGCTGGCCCGCTGCCGCTGCCCGCCGGAGAGCTCGTGCGGGAACCGGTCGCCGAACGACCGCGGCAGCTGCACCGCCTCGAGCAGCTCGTCGATCCGGCCGCGCGCGTCGTGCGCGTCCGACGCCCGGCCGTGCACGACCAGGGGCTCGGCCACGGCCTCGGCGATGGTCAGCAGCGGGTTGAAGCTGGACGCCGGGTCCTGGAAGACGAACCCGATCCGCTCCCGCACCGGGCGGAAGCGCTTCTCCTTGACGCCGTTCATCTCCGTGCCGAGCACCGTGAGCGACCCGCCGGTGACCTTGGTCAGCCCGGCGATGGCCCGCCCGATCGTCGTCTTCCCGCTGCCGCTCTCGCCGACCAGGCCGAGCACCTCGCCGGGCCGGATGGCGAAGCTGACGCCGTCGACGGCGGTGAAGTCGGGCTGGCGCAGCCGGCCGGGGTAGACGATCCGCAGGTCCCGGGCCTCGACCACCGGTGCCGACTCCGCCCAGCCGGGCGGCCGGGTGGCCGCCCGCTCCTGGGTCCGGGCCAGGCCCTGGCCCAGCCGCGGCACGGAGCCGAGCAGCTGCTTGGTGTAGTCCTCGCGGGGGTTCGCGAACAGCGTCCGGACGTCGGCCTGCTCGACGAGTGCGCCCTGGTACATGACCGCCACCCGGTCTGCGAGGTCGGCGACGACCCCCATGTTGTGGGTGATCAGCACGATCGCGGTGCCGAACTCGTCGCGGCAGCGGCGCAGCAGGTCGAGGATCTCGGCCTGCACCGTGACGTCGAGGGCGGTGGTCGGCTCGTCGACGATGATCACGCCGGGGTCGAGCACGAGCGCCTGCGCGATGACGATGCGCTGCTTCTGCCCGCCGGAGAACTGGTGCGGGTAGTGGTCGATCCGCTTCTCCGGCTCGGGGATGCCGACCCGGCGCAGCACGTCGATCGCCTTCTCGCGCGCCTCGGCGCGGGAGTAGCCGCCGTGCGCGCGCAGCCCCTCGATGATCTGCCAGCCGACCTTGTAGACCGGGTTCAGCGAGGTCGACGGCTCCTGGAAGACCATGGCCGCGTCGCGGCCGCGCACGTCCCCGAGCTCGGCCCGCTTGAGCGTGACGACGTCGGAGCTGCGGCTGCCGTCCTTGCGCGTGAGCAGCACCGCGCCGCGCGTGGTGGCGGTCTCCGGGAGCAGGCCGAGGATGCTGCGCGCGGTCACGGTCTTGCCGCTGCCGCTCTCCCCCACCACGGCCAGGACCTCGCCGGGACCCACCTGCAGCGAGACGTCCTGGACGGCGACGACCCGGCCCGCGTCGGTGGCGAAGGTGACCGAGAGGTCCCGGATGTCGACGACGGGACCGGCCGGGGCGGGCTGCGTGCTCGAGCTCATCGCGTCTCCTCGATACCGGCCAGACCACCGGGGCCCGCGCCGAGCGGACCACCGGGCACCACCGTGACCTCACCGGTCTCGCCGGCGTCGGCCGCCCGCCGGCTGCGCAGCCGCGGGTCGGCCAGGTCGTTGAGGCTCTCGCCGACCAGCGTCAGGCCGAGCACGACCCACACGATCGCGACGCCCGGGAAGATCGACGTCCACCAGATGCCGCTGGTCACGTCGGACAGCGCGCGGTTGAGGTCGAAGCCCCACTCGGCGCCGGAGGTCGGCTCGATGCCGAAGCCGAGGAAGCCCAGGCCGGCGAGGGTGAGGATCGCCTCGGAGGCGTTGAGCGTGAGGATCAGCGGCAGCGTGCGGGTGGCGTTGCGCAGCACGTGCCGGGTCATGATCCGCCAGTGGCTCGCGCCGATGACCTTGGCCGACTCGACGTAGGCCTCGGCCTTGATCCGCACCGTTTCGGCGCGGATCACCCGGAAGTACTGCGGGATGTAGATGACCGTGATCGAGATGGCCGCGGCGAAGATCCCGCTCCACAGGCCCGACTGGCCGCCGCTGATGACGATCGCCATCACGATGGCCAGCAGCAGGGTCGGGAAGGCGTAGACGGCGTCGGCGATCACCACGAGGACGCGGTCCAGCCAGCCTCCGAAGTAGCCGGACAGGAGGCCGAGCAGCACGCCGATGAAGATCGACAGCACGATCGCCACGACGATGACGGCGAGGGCGGTCCGGGTGCCGTAGATGACCCGGGAGAGCACGTCGTAGCCGCCGACGGTCGTGCCGAGCCAGTGCTCGCCCGACGGCGACTGCTGGGCGCCGAACGGCCCGTCGGCGTCGCGCAGCTGGTTGTAGCCGTAGGGCGCCAGGAGGTCGGCCAGCGCCGCCGTCAGCAGGAAGACCCCGGTGAGGACGAGGCCGGCGACGAGCATGCCGCGCTGCAGGCCGACGGCCTGCTTGAGCTGGCGGACGACGGGCAGGCCGCGCCGCGGACGAGCGGTCGGCGGGGTGGTGGCGGTGGACATCAGTACCTCACCCGGGGGTCGATGAGCGCCGCGATCACGTCGACGACGAAGTTGGTGACGGCGACGACGACCGCCAGCAGGACCACCAGCCCCTGGACGGCGACGAAGTCACGGGCCTGGAGGTACTCCGACAGCTGGAAGCCCAGCCCTCGCCACTCGAAGGTGGTCTCGGTGAGCACCGCACCGCCGAGCAGCAGCGCCACCTGCAGGCCGATGACCGTGATGATCGGGATGAGCGCCGGCCGGTAGGCGTGCTTGCGCAGCAGCCGGCGCTCGCTCACCCCGCGGGAGCGGGCCGCCTCGACGTAGCCCATGCCCAGCGTGCCGATGACGTTCGTGCGGACCAGCCGGAGGAACACGCCCGCGGTGAGCAGGCCGAGGGCGACGGCGGGCAGGACCGCGTGCTCGAGGACGTCGCGGACGACCTCGCCGTTGCCGGTCTTGATCGCGTCGATCAGGTAGATGCCGGTCGGGTTGTCGACCGAGGTCTGGATCAGGATCTCGCTGCGGGTGGAGGCCCGGCCGTTGGCCGGCAGCCAGCCCAGGCCGCTGGTGAAGATCAGCTTCAGGATCATGCCCGCGAAGAAGACGGGCGTCGCGTAGCAGAGGATCGCGAAGACCCGGAGGACGGCGTCGGGCCAGCGGTCGCGCGCGTAGGCGGCGAAGCGCCCCAGCGGGATGCCGATCAGCAGGGCCACGACCAGCGCGTAGACGGCGAGCTCGAGGGTGGCGGTGCCGAAGTCGGCGAGCACCTCGGTGACCGGCTGGTTCGTCGACAGCGTGGTGCCGAAGTCGAGCCGGATCAGCTGACCCAGGTACTCGACGTACTGCGTGAGCAGGGGCCGGTCGTAGCCGGCGGCGGCGACCCGCTCCGCCAGCTCCTCGGGACCCAGGCGGCCGCCCAGCGCCGCCGTGATCGGGTCACCGGTCGTGCGCATCAGGAAGAAGACCGACGTCACCAGGATGAAGATGGTCGGGAAGATCAGCAGGAACCGGACCGCGATGTAGCTGCCCAGCCCGCCGCCGCCGCGGCGCCGACGTGTCGGTGGAGCGGCCTCGGGGACGGCGGCCGGCTCCCCGGTCAGCTCGGTGCTCGTGGTGGTCATGTCTCCTGCTCGTGCTCCTGCGGCGGCTGCGAGGCGCCGCACATGGGGAGGCCCCGGGTGATCACCGTGAGGGGATCACCCGGGGCCGGGTACCGCTGTGCTGCCGTCAGGCCCGCTCGAGGGCCCCGTAGCGGAACTTGAACGACGCGTCGAGGGTGTCCCCGGCGCCGCTCACGCCCGTGCGGACGACGGCGATCTGCGCACCCTGCAGGTAGGGCAGCGTGGACAGGTCCGCGGCCACCAGGTCCTGGATCTGCTCGATCAGGGCGGTGCGGGCGGCCTCGTCCGGAGTCGCGAGCTGCTGCAGGATCAGGTCGTTGACCTGCTGGTTCTCGTAGTGGTTGCCGAGGAAGTTCTCCGTGAGGAAGAACGGCGTCAGGTAGTTGTCGGCGTCGGAGTAGTCCGGGAACCAGCCCAGCTGGTAGGCCGGGTAGACGTCCTCGGTCCGCTGCTCGGAGTACTGCGTCCACTCCGTGGTCTGCAGGTCCACCGTGAACAGCCCGGTCGACTCCAGCTGGTCCTTGATCAGCGCGTACTCGTCACCCGAGGACGGGCCGTAGTGGTCGTTGGAGTACTGCAGCGACAGCTGCACCGGGGTCTGCACGCCGGCGGCCTGCAGGCGCTCGGCCGCGCGGTCGGCGTCCGGGCCACCCTGGCCGTCGCCGTAGAGCCCCTCCAGCGACTGGGTCGCGCCGGTCAGGCCGTCGGCCACGTAGGAGTACAGCGGCGAGTAGGTGCCCTTGTAGACCTGGTCGGCGATCTCCTGGCGGTCGATCAGGTCGGCCATCGCCTGGCGGACGGCGAGCGCCTTGGCCGGGTCGGCCTCCGCGGTCGTCGCGCCGTAGGGCTGGGTGTTGAAGTTGAAGACGATGTAGCGGATCTCGCCGCCGGGACCGTCCACGACCTCGACGTCGTCGTTGCCGCGCAGGTCCTCGACGTCGGTCGCGGAGAGGCTGCGGTAGGCGACGTCGACCGCGCCCTCCTCGACGTCCAGCTTCAGGTTCGAGGACTCGGCGTAGTAGCGGACGTTGATCGTGTCCGTCTTCGGAGCGCCGAGCAGACCCTGGTAGTCGGGGTTGGCCTCGTAGGCGATCAGGTCGTTGATCTCGTAGCTGGTGATGACGTACGGACCGGCGAAGGCGTTGCCCTCCACGATCTCGTCGTCGGGGGTCAGCTCGTCGGCGGAGAAGACCTCCTCGTCGACGATCGGCCCGACCGGGCTCGACAGGACCTGCGGGAAGGTCTGGTCGTCGGGGTTCACCAGGTTGAAGACGACGGTGGTGTCGTCCGGCGCCTCGACGCTGTCCAGGTTGGCCAGCAGCGACGACGGGCCGTTCTCGTCGGCGATGGCGACCTGGCGGTCGAAGGAGAACTTGACGTCCGACGAGGTGAGCTCGTGGCCGTTGGCGAAGGTCAGACCGGACTTCAGGGTCACGGTGTACTGCGTGGGCGAGGTGAACTCGGCCGACTCGGCGATGTCGGGCTCCACCTCGGGGCTGCCCAGCGGGGTGTTCAGCAGGAAGGGGAACACCTGGTTCATCACGGCGAACGAGCCGTTGTCGTACGAACCGGCCGGGTCGATCGTCGTGATCTTGTCGGTCGTGCCGATGATCAGCGCGTCGCCGCTCCCGGAGCCGCCACCGGAACCGCCGTCGTCATCGCCGCCGCCGCAGGCGGTGAGCGCCAGCGCCGTCGCGGCGATACCTGCCGTGGCCACGCGCACGCGCCGGCCACCGGAACCCAGGGGGGTCATCCACTACCTCGTTCTCGGTTGTGACGGCCCGTCGAACGACGGCTGCACGCCACGCAAATGGTTAGCTACCCATGAGTAGAACACCCGTCCCAGTGCCTGGGAAACGATCCCCCGATCGGTACCCGACCGTGATGGCCCCCTCGTCGGGGGCCTGCCGCGAGCCCGCGAGTGGTGGGGGGCGAGGGGGTCCTTCGTCAGGCGTCGATGCGGCGGCGGCCCTCGAACGCCCGGCCGAGCGTGACCTCGTCGGCGTACTCGAGGTCCCCGCCCACCGGCAGGCCGCTGGCCAGCCGGGACACGGCCAGGCCCATCGGGGCGACCAGCCGGGCCAGGTAGGCCGCCGTCGCCTCGCCCTCGAGGTTGGGGTCGGTGGCGATGATCAGCTCGGTGACCTGGCCGTTCATCAGCCGGGTCATCAGCTCCTTGACCCGCAGGTCGTCGGGCCCGACGCCCTCGATCGGGCTGATCGCGCCCCCGAGCACGTGGTACTTGCCGCGGAACTCCCGGGTGCGTTCGATCGCGACGACGTCCTTGGGCTCCTCGACGACGCAGATGACGTCCTCGCTGCGCCGCGGGTCCCGGCAGATGCGGCACTGCTCGGCCTCGGCGACGTTGAAGCAGGTCACGCAGAACCGCACCTCGGCCTGCACCCGCTGCAGCGCGGCGACCAGCCGGCCGACGTCGGCGGACTCCGCCGCCAGCAGGTGGAAGGCGATGCGCTGCGCGCTCTTCGGCCCGACGCCGGGCAGCCGGCCGAGCTCGTCGATGAGGTCCTGGACGGCGCCCTCGTACACGGTGTGCCTCTCCCCCTGGTGCGTCCGGCGCTCAGGCGCCGGGCAGCCCGAGCCCGCCGCCGAGGCCGCCCATGAGCGGACCCATCCGGTCGGCGGCCAGCTCGTTGGCGAGGCGACCGGCGTCGCGGACGGCGGCGACCACGAGGTCCTGCAGGGTCTCGATGTCGTCGGGGTCGACGGCGGCCGGGGAGATCGTGACCGCGGTCAGCTCGCCGCCGCCGGTCATCGTGGCGGTGACCAGGCCGCCACCGGCGGAACCGGTGACCTCCTCGCTGGTCAGCTCCGCCCGGGCGGCCATCACCTGCTGCTGCATCTGCTGGGCCTGCTGCATGAGCTGCTGCAGGTCGGGGGCGCCTCCGGGGAACATGCCCCGAGCGTAGGCCCGACGTCAGGGACCCGCGGCGCGCGGAGCAGCCGACGCCTGGCGCGGCGACCCGCTATTCGTCGATGGGGCGGGCGCCGAGCTGGGCGCGCAGCAGCGACAGCGCCGCCTGCTCGGGGTCGACGACGGGCTCGGGCGGCCGGTCGCTGGTCGCCTCGGCGGCCCGCTCCGCCATGAGCTCCCGGGCCTCGGCGGCGTCGGCGGCCCGCTGCGCCTCGCGGGCGGCCTCGCGGTCCGGCCCCGGCGCGCCGCCCGGTGACCGGCCGGCACCCTCGACGACCGCCTGCACCTTCCAGCGCACACCGAGCAGCTCCTGCAGCGCGGTGCGGACGATCTCCTGGTTCAGCTCGTCGCCGAGCATCTTGGCCAGGGCCGGCGAGGTCATCGCCAGGTGCAGCGTGCCGCCGGTCAGGTCGTGCACCTGCGCGGACTTCAGCAGGGCCTCGGTGGTGCGCTTGTGCTTGCGGACCACGGCCAGCAGCTCCGGCCACACCCGCCGGACGTCGGCGGTGGTCAGGTCGCCGCCCGGCGCCTCGGCGGCCGGCTCGGGGTTGGCCGAGACCACGGGGGTCGGCTCCCCGCCGCGAGGCGCCGGCGCGGACTCCGCCGCGGCCCGGGGTGCGGCGCTCTCCCGGGGAGCGCCGACCCGTGCGGCCGCGGCGCGGGCGGCGGCGGGCTCGGCCGGGTGCGGCCAGTCCTCGTCGTCGGTGGGCTCCGGCGGCAGCGGGATGTCGGGCTCGTCGGTGGACACCCGCGGCTTCGGGGTCTCCCGCGCGGGTGCCGGCGGGGCGGGCTTCGCGGCCGCGGGCTTCGCGGCCGGGGCGCCGGACCCCGGCTTGGTCGTCTCCGGCCAGTCGTCGTCCGCCGCCGCGGGGGCTGACGGAGCCATGGCGGCCGGAGCTGCGCGCTCCTCGGCCGCCGGCTCCGCGGCCGCCGGCGACGGGGTGGGTGCCGGAGGCGCGGCGGGCGGAGTGGGTGCCTGGGGCGCGGCTGCGGCCGGGCCGGCGGTCGCCCGGGACGGCCGGACGTACTCCCGCCGTGGCGCGGAGGGCTGTTCCCGGGCCGGCTCCTCGGCGGCCGGGCGCGTCGGCGCCTCGCGGACCGGCGCCTCGCGGACCGGCGCCGGTGCCGCGGCGCCGTCCATCGGCCGGCCGGCGTGCTCCCCCGCGATCGACATCCGGCGCTCGAGCCGCTCCAGGCGCTGGAGGGTGGCGGTCGCGGCGTCGTCCGTGCCGGGCAGCAGCATGCGCGCGCACACGAGCTCGAGGAGCAGTCGCGGCGCCGTCGTCCCGCGCATCTCGGTGAGGCCTGCGTGGACCGTGTCGGCCATCCGGGAGAGGGTCGCCGACCCCAGCGCCCGCGCCTGGGAGCTCATGAGGTCCAGCCGGTCGGGCGGGCAGTCGAGCAGCCCGTTGCCGCCGGCGTCGGGAACGGCGTCCAGCACGATCAGGTCGCGCAGCCGGTCGAGCAGGTCGGTGGCGAACCGGCGCGGGTCGTGCCCGGCCTCGACCACGCGGTCGACCGCCCGGAAGACCCCCGGCGCGTCGGAGGCGGCCAGCGCGTCGATGGTCTCGTCGAGCAGCGCGTCGTCGGTGACGCCGAGCAGCCCCACGGCCGACGCGTAGGTGACGCCCTCCGGCCCGGCACCGGCCAGCAGCTGGTCGAGGATCGACAGCGAGTCGCGCACCGAGCCGCCGCCGGCCCGGACGACGAGCGGGAAGACGGTCGGCTCGACCGTGACGCCCTCGGCCGCGCACGTCTTCTCCAGCAGGCCGCGCAGGGTGGACGGCGGCACCAGCCGGAACGGGTAGTGGTGGGTGCGCGAGCGGATGGTGGGGAGCACCTTGTCCGGCTCGGTGGTGGCGAAGACGAAGACGAGGAACTCCGGCGGCTCCTCGACCACCTTGAGCAGGGCGTTGAAGCCCTGCGTGGTGACCATGTGCGCCTCGTCGACGATGTAGACCTTGTAGCGGCTGCTGACGGGGGCGAAGAAGGCCCGTTCGCGCAGGTCACGGGCGTCGTCCACACCGCCGTGGCTGGCCGCGTCGATCTCGATGACGTCCAGCGAGCCCGGGCCGTCGGGCGCCAGCGCGACGCAGGAGCCGCAAACCCCGCACGGGGTGGACGTGGGGCCCTGCTCGCAGTTGAGCGAGCGGGCGAGGATGCGCGCCGACGACGTCTTGCCGCAGCCGCGCGGGCCGCTGAACAGGTAGGCGTGGTTGATCCGGCCGCCGTCGATCGCGTTCACCAGCGGCGCGGTGACGTGCTCCTGCCCGACCACCTCGGCGAAGGTCGCCGGGCGGTACTTCCGGTAGAGCGCCAGAGCCACGGAGGCAGGTTACGTGCCGGGGGTGACGGCTCAGGACGGCTGCGCCCGCGCCGTCCAGATCGGCGATCTCGTCACCATCAGCGGCTGATCCCGCCGACATCGCCGATCTCGGCGAGGAGGGCCGCCGGAGGACGAAAGGGACCCCCCGCGCACCCGCCAGAGCCCGCTTATCCTTGCTGCCTTCCGGCCCTGGGGAGGTTCACAGGGTGACGCCACGCGAGGGGTCGTGGACCACTGTAGTGGAGAGCGGCCGGGCTCCGGCGACGCCGTCCCCTAGGCTCGCGGCATGACGCCCCGGCGCGCCCTCGCGCTGCCCCCGCCGCGCTCCTGACCCGGAGCGCCGCGCGCCCCTGACACCCGCCGGGCCACGCCCGCGGGTGCACCGCCCCGCGCTCCGGACCGCCGTCCCGTCGATCCGGATCCGCTCAGGAGCGTCATGTCCACCCCCACCCTCGCCGCGACGTCGCGTCGCGGTTTCCTCTTCGTCGTCCTCGCCGCGCTGTGCTGGGGCACCTCGGGCCTCAGCGGCCAGGTCGTCGCCGACCGCAGCGACCTCTCCGCCCTCGACATCGCCTGGTACCGGCTGGCCATCGGGGCCGTCGTGCTGCTGGCCGCCTGGGGGGTCACCTCCCGGCGGCGGACCGGCCGGGTGGTCGTCGGCCGCCCGGTGGCCGCCCGTCTGCTGCTCGTCGGCGCCGGGCTGGCCGGCTACCAGCTGGCCTACTTCAGCGCGGTCGACCGTGCCGGGGTCAGCATCGCGACGCTGGTCGCGCTCGGCCTGGCCCCGCTGCTCATCGCCCTCGGTGCGGCGCTGCTCGGGCACGGCCGGCCCAGCGCCGCCACGCTGACCGCGCTCGTCGTCGCCCTCGCCGGTCTCACGCTGTTGGTCGGGGTGTCCGCCGGTGACGGCGGGACGGCGGTGCTGCTCGGCACGCTGCTCGCCTCGGGCTCGGCCCTCGGGTACGCCGTCGTCACGCTGGCCGGTGGCGGCGTCCCGGCCGGGGTGCCGGTCACGCTGGTCGGGTTCGGCGGCGGTGCGCTGCTGCTCACCCCGGCCGTGCTCGCCGCCGGCCTCTCGGTGCCCACCGACCCGACGGCGCTGGCGGTGCTGCTCTACCTGGGGCTCGTGCCGAGCGCGCTCGCCTACGGGCTGTTCTTCACCGGCGTGCGCACGGTGCCCGGCCCGGTGGCGTCGATCGTGACGCTGCTCGAGCCGCTCACGGCCACCGTGCTGGCGACGGCGTTCCTCGACGAGCGGCTCGCGCCCGCCGCGGTCGCCGGCGGGCTGCTGCTGCTCGCCGCCGTCGCGGGCCTCTACCTGCGCGAGCTCGGCCGCGCGCCGGAGGTCGAGGGCGGGCTCTGAACGCAGCAGGGCCCCCGGCGCTCGCCGGGGGCCCTGCTCTCACGTGCGGAGGATGGGAGATTCGAACTCCCGAGGGGTTGCCCCCAACCCGCTTTCCAAGCGAGCGCCATAGGCCACTAGGCGAATCCTCCCGTGCGGGCCCAGACTACCGGGCGCCACCGCGACGGTCAGCCGCGGCTCTCCACCACCAGCACCTGGTCGGCCGGACCGAGCGCGAGCACCGCGCTCTTCGCCGGGTTGAGGTGCACCGTGCCGCTGGCGGCGTCCCGGTAGCCGAGCACCGACTCGTCGCGGGCCGCCCCGGCGGCGACCAGGGCGCCGTAGGGCACCGGCTCGTGCCCGGCGTAGCGCAGCGCCGGGCGGAAGGACAGCCGCGCCCCCTCGGGGGAGAACAGCTCGAGGAAGACCTGCGCGAGCTCGGTGCGCTCCGACAGCTGGGCGAGCATGAGGCTGGTCACCTCGTCGCTGACGATCCAGTCGTCGACCCCGCCGGCCTGGGCCAGCTCGACGTCGTCGCGGTCGAGCACCTCGGCGACGATCCGGACGCCGCCCTCGCGACCGGCCGGCCAGGCGCGGCGCAGCGCCAGCAGGGTGAGCAGCGTGCGGGCGTCGCTGTCGGCGGCGTCCCCGGCGTCCCGGTAGCTGAGCACGATGCCCTGGTCGTAGCGCTCCGCGGCCACGAGATCGGCCAGCTCGTCGGGCCCCGCGCTGGTCGTGTGCACGACCAGTTCGGTGTTCTCCAGGCCGGGCACGCGGACGTCGAGCGGGTCGACCAGCGCCGGGTCGACCACGACCTCCATCACCGTGCCGGCCCGGGCGAACTGGTCGATCTCGCGCACGACCTTGGGCCCGAGCACGCTCCAGCCGACGACGAGCAGCCGCTGCGGCGCGGGCGGTTCGTCGGCGGCGATCGCCGGCACGGGCAGCGCGTGCGGGACGACGCCGGTGCTGAGGAACGTCGAGTCGTCCTCGGCGACCGCGAGCACCTCGTCGCCCTGGGCCAGCACCGTGGTGCCCGGCGGGTTGACCAGCAGGGTGCCGTCGGCGCGGGCGATGCCGAGCACCGCGCAGCGCTCGAACGCCGTCAGCACCTCGGCGTAGGTGCGACCGGTCAGCTCCGGGAAGGAGCCGAAGTAGATCTCGTCCCCGTCGAAGTCGAGCAGGTCGCGCAGCACCTGGGACAGGCCGCTCTGCCGGCAGGACTGGGCGGTGATCTCGGCGATCACGTGGTCGGAGTTGACGGTGACGACGCGGCCGTCGGTGAGCGTCTGCAGGCTCGCGGCGTACAGCGGGTCGGAGATCTCGGCCACCACGCGCGGCCCGCTGAAGTCCGGGTCGAGCGTCTTGATGGCGAGGACGGCCTTGATCGCGTCGGCGTCCCCCGCGCCGGCGCCCATGACGACCACCGAGCGGGCGCCGAGCAGGTTCACCATCCGCAGGTCGGCGGCCTTCGCCGGGGACCCGGAGCGGCAGACCACCCGGGTGCTGCCGGTCTCGGGGACGGCGGCGGCCAGCGCGTCCTCCATGACGGTCTTGTCCTCCGCGCCGAGGACGACGACGGCGGCGTCCCTCTCGCTGGCGTTGGCGACCACCAGCTCGGAGATGATCGCGGCGATGCGCGGCGACCAGCCCAGCACCACGGTGTGCCCGCTCTCCAGCACGTCGCTGCGGCCCTTGCGCAGCCCCTCGATCCGCTGGTCGACGGCGTTGGCGATCAGGCCGATGAGGCTGCCGGCGATGAAGATGCCGGCCAGCGTGACGACGAAGGACAGCAGCCGCATCGGCCAGCTGGAGTCGCCGGCGAAGGTGCCGGCGTCGACCACCCGCAGCATCGCCTGCCAGATGCCCTCGGCCGGGTTGGACACCGGACCCTCGCCGTTGACGCCGTCCAGCCGGAAGGCCCAGAACGCCAGTCCGGCCAGCACGAAGATCGCCAGCGTCACCAGCGCCAGCCAGCCAATGACGACCGCCGGGCCCCGGGCCAGCGCGTTGTCGAACCGGTAGCGCAGCCGCTGGCCCAGCGTGGGCCGCATCGTCGGCCGGGGACGGCGGGCACCCGGCGGCAGCGGCGCGGGGGCACTGCTCATGCGGCTGCGGCGGCTGACCGCCTTGCCCGGGCGGGCGGGCCGCGACGTGGCGGTCGTGATCTCGGGCATGGGAGGCTCCTCGCTGCGAACCCGGCCGTCCGCAGCTCGGCGGTCGGGCGTCGGCGCACCGTAGCCCTCCGGACGCCTGAGCTGGGGCGTCGTCGTCACGGCTGGGACGGCGGTTGGACGACGGACGCGTGGGAATGGAGAACCGGTCGGGCCGCAGCGGACCGGCCGGAGGAGCCGGAGAACGGGAGGCGGTCGGGATGAGCGCAGCAGAGCCACGGCCGGAGGTCGTCGACGCCATCGTCGCGGTGCTCAAGGGCGCCGACCCGGAGGGCCTGCCGCCCGGTGCCACGCCGGAGGAGAAGCAGGCCGCCAAGGACCGCTACCTCACCGAGTTCGCCGCGGAGCGCATGCACCGCGACCGGCAGACCCAGGCGTGGGAGCTGCTGCTGACCCGCAGCTACGACGAGCCGCCCACCTGGCGGACGCTCTTCGACGACCTCTCCCCCGACGCCGCGGAGGAACTGGGCGAGCTGTACGACGCCCTGCCGGCCGGCGCCCAGGAGGAGTACGCCCGCCGCTTCGGCGCGCCCAGCACCGTCTGAGCGGCGTGCGGCTCGGGGTTCGGCGCGGCGGGGAGCACCCGTGCAGGTGATCGGGCCGGGCCACCTCGTCTCCGGGCGCTACCGGTTGCTGGCGCAGATCGCCGGCGGCGGGATGGGCACGGTCTGGCGCGCCCGCGACGAGCTGCTCGGCCGCCAGGTCGCGGTGAAGCAGATCCTCCCGCCGGCCGACGCGGGCCCGGAGCTGATCGACCAGCAGCGCCAGCGGGCGCTGCGGGAGGGCCGGATCGCCGCCCGGCTGAGCCATCCGCACGCCATCTCCGTCTACGACGTCGCCACCGACGGCGGCCAGCCGTGGCTGGTGATGGAGTACCTGCCCTCGCGCAGCCTCGCGCAGGTCCTGTTCGACGACGGCCCGCTGCGCCCGGACCAGGTCGCCCAGATCGGGGCCCAGGTCGCCGACGCGCTGGCGGCCACGCACGCGGCGGGGATCGTGCACCGCGACGTCAAGCCGGCCAACGTGCTCGTGGGCCAGGGCGGGGACGTCGAGGGCCTGGTGAAGATCACCGACTTCGGCATCTCGCACGCGATCGGCGACGTCACCCTCACCCAGACCGGCCAGATCACCGGCACGCCGGCCTTCCTGGCGCCGGAGGTGGCCCAGGGGGTGGAGATGAGCGAGGCCAGCGACGTCTTCTCGCTCGGCGCGACGCTCTACACCTGCCTGGAGGGCCAGCCGCCGTTCGGCATGGACGACAACGCCCTCCGCCTGCTGCACCGGGTGGCGCAGGGCTCCGTGCGACCGCCCGGCCGCGCCGGCTCCCTCACCGCGCCGCTCATGGAGATGCTCGTCGACGACCCGGGGGCGCGGCCGACGATGGAACGGGTCCGCGACCGGCTGGTCCGGCTCGCCGCCGGACGCGACGGCGACCCCACGACCGTGCTGCTGGCGCGCACCGACCTCCGTGCCGCGCCCGGGCGCTCGCGGACGGCGTCCCTGCCCGTCGACGAGGCCCCCGTCCGCGCCGCTCCCCCACCGCCGCCGACGCCACCGCCGCCACCACCGCGGACGCTGGCCGGCCCGGCGCCGGAGCCCGCCGCGGCGCCGGACCCGACGCCCACCCCGACCCCCGATCCGCCGGCCGCCCCGGCACCGGCGGCTGCGCCCGACCGGGAGCCGGCCCGGGCGGTCGCTCCGGCGGCGGCCCGGCCCCGGCGGGACCGGCGCCGCTGGCCGCTGCTGGTCGCGGGGCTGGTGCTGCTGCTCCTCGTCGGCGGCGGGGTCACCTGGTTCGCGCTGGCCAACGGCGGCGACGGGGACGACCCGAGCGCGGACCGGCCGGCGTCGTCGTCGGAGCCGACCGCGCCGACGTCCTCGGAGACGGAGGAGACCCCGACCACCTCCGGCGTCGACGAGGACGAGCCCACGTCGTCGGCGGAGCCCGGCCCGCCGTCGTCGGAGGAACCGCCGCCGGATCCGGCCGCGGAGGTGCAGCAGACCCTCGAGCAGTACTACGCCCTCCTGCCCGGCGACCCCGAGAGCGCCTACGCCCTCACCGGCCCGGGCCTCCGGTCACTGGTGAGCTACGGGTCCTACTCCGGGTTCTGGAGCACCTGGGCCGCGGTCCAGCTGCTCGACGTCCGGGACGTGACCGACCAGGGCGACCGGATCACCGCGACGACGGAGGTGCAGTTCTCCCGCTCCGGGGAGACGCAGGTCGAGACGCACTCCGTCGAGTTCGTGCGCGGGGAGGACGGGCGGCTGCTGGTCGACCTCGACGTCGCGGTCTGAGCGCTCCTCCGGTACGACGACGGCGGCGCCGGCCCGGGACACGGTCCCGGACGGACGCCGCCGTCGGTGTGCTGGCGGTGGCGGTGGGATTTGAACCCACGGAGGCTTGCACCTCACCCGCTTTCGAGGCGGGACCCTTCGGCCGCTCGGACACGCCACCGCCGGAGAGACTACAGGCTCCGCCGGGCGCGGAAGAACGCGCGTAGCAGCGTGGCGGACTCCTCGGCCCGGATCCCGCCGGTGACCAGCGGGCGGTGGTTCAGCCGCCGGTCCCGGAGCACGTCCCAGAGCGAGCCGGCCGCGCCCGCCTTGGGGTCGTCGGCGCCGTAGACGACGTGCGCCACGCGGGACAGGACGCTCGCGCCGGCGCACATCGTGCAGGGCTCCAGCGTGACCACGAGGGTCGCGCCGGTCAGCCGCCAGCCGTCCCCGACGACCGGCGCCGCCGCGCGCAGCGCCAGCACCTCGGCGTGCGCGGTCGGGTCACCGCGCTTCTCCCGCTCGTTGGCCGCCTCGGCGAGGACGGTCCCGTCCGCTCCGAGGACGACGGCGCCGATCGGGGTGTCGCCCCACTCCTCCGCCGCGGCGGCCAGCTCCAGGGCCCGGCCCATCGCCGCCTCGAGCACGGGACCGGCGAGCGGTCCGGCGCCGGTCACCGGGTGTCCCCGCGCCCGCTCGGGCTCTGCTCCACATCGGGAGCACAGCCCGAGCGTGCGGGGAGGGACACCGTCACCGGCCCGCGCCGGCGAGGTCCAGGCCGACGAGGTCCGAGAGCTCGGCGAGCGCCACGGCCGGGTCGACCACCTTGATGGTGTGCATGCCCAGCGCACGGGCCGGCTTGAGGTTGATGCCCAGGTCGTCGAGGTAGGCGCAGTCCGACGCGGTCACCGGGCGTCGCACGGCCTCCGACAGCCGCTGCAGCGCCCGCTCGTAGATCTCCGGCTCCGGCTTGCGCACGCCCTCCACCGAGGACTCGACCACGGCGTCGAACACTCCCAGCAGGTCCCCGAGCCGCCCGGTCCGCTCCATCGGCGCCACGTTGTTCGACAGCAGCGCCAGGGGCACGCCGGCCTCCCGCAGCGCGGCGACGGCGGCCAGCATCGCCGGCCGCAGCTCCCCGGCCAGGGCGGCGAGCACGCGCCGGGCGTCCACGCGGTGACCGGCGGCCAGCGCCTCGGCCTCGAACGCGGCGCAGAAACCGGCCGTGTCGAGCTCTCCCCGCTCGTACCGGGCCCAGGCGTTCGCGTCCGGATCGGTGCTGTTGAGCCGGCGGATCAACCCGTCGGGCAGGCCGGCCTCCGCCTCGTAGGCGGCGAACGCGGTCATCGGGCTCTCCGTGATCACCCCGCCGAGGTCGAACACCACCGCCGAGACCGTCGCGCTCACGGGGCCACCGCCGCGGCGAGCTCGTCGGCGAAGCCCAGCCGGCCGGCGATGCGGGCGACCATCTCGTCGGCCCACAGGTCGTCGGCGGTCACGATCGGCCGGAGCTCGTCGGCCGGCAGCCCGTAGTCGGCCAGGAGGTCGAGGTCACCGCCGGGCCAGCCGGTCTCGTCGTCGTCGAACGCGCCCTCGGTGTCCACCGCGATGCCGTAGCGCTCGACCACCTCGCTGGCGAGCAGCCACTCCAGCATCGTGGCGTCGGAGATGAAGGCCCGCACCATGCCGCCGGGGCCGTGCCGCAGGACGACGAAGTAGAGCCGCGAGTCGACCACGACGACGAACGGGCCGGGCCACTCCTCGGCCCCGGGCTCGCCGAGGGCCCGCTCGAGCACGGGCAGCTCGTCCCCGGCGTCCTCGGCCAGCAGCTGCACGTGCCACGTCCCCCCGTTCCGGGCGACGCGCAGCGCGTAGCTGGCCGGGCCGGGCGGGGAGGAGGGGTCGGCGGAGGTCATGGCACGCGGCGGAGGGGGAGCGTGTGGGACATGGCGCGCGGAGATGGGGGGAGCGCGTGGGACATGGCGCGCGGAGATGGGGGGAGCGCGTGGGACATGGCGCGCGGAGATGGGGGGAGCGCGTGGGACATGGCGCGCGGAGATGGGGGGAGCGCGTAGGTCATAGCCTCTGATCATGGCCGACGCCGCGTTCCCGGTGCCCACGATGCCCGTCCCGCCGGTCGGGGTGGTGGGCCTGGGCCAGCTCGGCGGGTCGTTCGCCGCCGCACTCGTCGAGGCCGGCCGCGAGGTCACCGGGTGGGACGTCGACCCCGCCGCCCGGGACGCGGCCGCCGGGCGCGGGGTCCGCATCGGGACGGAGATGTCCGGGGTCGTCGTCCTCGCCGTGCCGGTCCCGGCGATGGCCACGGCGCTGGCCGGGGTCGCGGTCGACCCGACCGCCACGGTGACCGACCTCGGCTCGGTGAAGCTGCCGGTGCTGCGGACGGTCGGCGCCACCCTCGGGAACCGGTTCGTGGGCGGCCACCCCATGTGCGGCACGGAGCGCTCCGGCCACGCCGCGACCGATCCCGCTCTCTTCCGCGGCGCCCGGTGGGCGGTCTGCCTGGAGCCGGACACCGACCTGGCCCGGTGGCTGCGCGTCGCCGAGGTCGCGCTGGCCGTCGGCGCCGAGGTCGTGCCGGTCGCGGCCGCGGAGCACGACGACGCCGTCGCGGCGATCAGCCACGTGCCCCACCTGCTGGCCGCGGCCCTGGCCGCCGCCGCGGGGCAGGCCGGGCCGCTGGCGCTCTCGCTGGCCGCCGGCAGCTTCCGCGACGGGACCCGCGTGGCGGCCAGCGACCCCGCACTGGTCACCGCCATGGTCGAGGACAACGCCGGGCCGACGGCCGCCGCGCTCGCCCGCGTCCAGGAGCAGCTCACCCGGCCCTGGCCCGAGCTGGTGGCCGCCGGCCACGCGGTCCGGGCGGCGGCGCCGGCCGGATCGCGCACGATCCGGGTGCCGCTCGAGCGGGCGGCGCTGCTGGCGCTGGGCCGGGCCGGGGGTGCCGTCACCCGGCGCCTGGCCGCCTTCGTGGAGGGCCGGCTGCCCGACACCCCCTGACCGTTTCCCCGCCCGGCACCGCGGGCAGGGAGGCGATCATGGACGAGAAGGACCTGCTGAGCCGCATCCACTCCCTGGTCGAGGAGGAGCACGCGCTCCGCGACAGCGGGGAGCACACCGACGAGCAGCGCTCGCGCATGAGCGAGCTCGAGGTCCAGCTGGACCAGTGCTGGGACCTGCTCCGCCAGCGGCGCGCGAAGCGGCAGTACGACGAGGACCCCGAGGAGGCCGAGGTGCGCCCCGCCTCGGAGGTCGAGGGCTACCTGCAGTAGCGGAGGGCCGCCGTCACGCGGCGGGGCGGGCCGCCGTCTGCAGTTGGGGCGCGATGAGCAGGGCGAGCTGCCACAGCAGCCGGGCCCTCGGGTCGGTGACCTTGCGCCCGGTCACCGACTCGATCCGCCGCAGCCGGTGCATGACCGTGTTGCGGTGGCAGTAGAGCTCGTCGGCCGCGCGGGTCGGTGAGCCGTCGGCGGCCAGGAACGCCGCGAGGGTCTCCAGCAGCACCGCCTGCTCGTCCTCCGGCAGCTCCAGCAGCCCGCCGAGGGACTGCCCCACCAGCCGCGAGCTGATCTCCGGGGAGTTGCTCAGCAGCGCCTCGGGCAGCCGGTCGTCGATCGTGACGACCTGGCGGGTGCCCACCGGCAGCGTGCGGGCAGCGGTGTCGGCCAGCCGGTAGGCGGTGGCCACCCCGGCGGCGCCCTCCACCTCCGCGGAGACGCCGACCGGCCCGGCGGCCATCGCCCGCAGCCAGCCCAGCACGTCGGTCGACCGGCGGGTGCCCAGCGCCACCACGCCCACCTGCGCGCCGGACCGCTCGCCCCACACCGAGCGGACGCCGCGGCGCAGCAGACCGCCCGCGGGGTCCACCAGGCTGGCGGCGCCCTCCTGGTCCGGGATCGCGACGACGGCCAGCAGCCGGCCGGCGAGCGGCATGCCGAGCAGCTCGGAGGCGGCACGGACGAACGCCGGGTCGCCGCCCCGGCCCTCCAGCAGCCCGTCGAGCACGTGGCTCCGGGCGGCCTCGTCGACCGAGTCCATCCGCCGCTGCTCCTCGCGGTAGCCCTCGGCGAGCGCCGCGCACTCCACGTCGTTGGTCCGCCAGACCGAGCCCGCCACCTCGACCAGGAGGGTGTCGTTCGCGGCGCCGGAGTCACGGGCGACGGCCAGCAGCGTCTCCCAGGTGATCTGCCCACCCAGCCGGTAGGCGCGCAGCACCGCCTCCAGCGGGATGCCCTGGGCGGCCCGCCGGCGGCCCACCTCGCGCGCCTCGGAGCAGTGCACCTCGCTCGTCCCGCCCGCCAGGCCCACCAGACTGCGGACGCCGCCGGCCAGACCGGCCCGGCTGGACCGGCGCAGCTCGACCAGGTCCAGCTCGCGGTAGGCCGGCTCGGTCCGCAGCAGGACGTCGACCATGCGGTCCACCATCGCGTCCACCTGGTCGAACATCTGTGGCGCGATCTGGCTCAGCCGGTCCGCCACCTCCGACGGGAACACGTGCACCGCCCACCTCCCCTGCCACGCTGCGCTGCGCACAACCCCGGTCGTCCATCACTGTGCGTCGCGCCCATTGTGACCGTCACCACCGGCAGGCAATCTCCTGGGGACGTAGCCGTGACCCAATCGTCGCCGACCGCACACCCGGTCGGGTGACCTCCTAGACCCCCGAGGAGATGTGGGCCCGTGGCGGAACCGCCGCACGACCGCACCGCCGATGGACCGGACCGGTCCCCCACTGCCCGACTCGAGATGACGGGCATCAACGTCGCCTTCGGCGGTGTGACCGCCCTCGAGGACGTGTCCCTCACCGTCGAGCCGGGCCAGGTACACGGCCTGATCGGCCCCAACGGGGCCGGCAAGACGACGATGTTCAACGTCGCCTGCGGGCTGGTGCGCCCCGACTCCGGGCGCATCACCTGGCGCGGAGAGGAGCTCCGCCGACTGCGCCCGGCCCAGCTGTCCAAGCTGGGCATCGCCCGCACGCTGCAGGGCGTCGGCCTGTTCCCCGGCATGACGGTCCTCGAGAACGTCATGGTCGGCGCGCACCGGCACGCCAAGGCCGGCTTCTTCTCCGCCCTGTTCGCCATCCCCACGGCGGACAAGGACGAGGAGCGGCTGCGCCGGCGCGCGCTGGACGCGCTCGCCGAGCTGGACGCCGTCGAGTACGCCGGGCGCTACCCCGGCAGCCTCCCGTACCCGGTGCAGAAGCGGGTCGCACTCGCCCGTGCCCTGGTCGCCGACCCGGAGCTGCTGCTGCTCGACGAGCCGGCCAGCGGTCTGTCCGAGGACGAGATGCACGAGCTCGGCGAACTCATCCGCGTGCTCTGCAGCCGGATGAGCGTGCTGCTGGTCGAGCACCACATGGACCTGGTCATGCGGGTCTGCGACCGGATCACCGTGCTCGACTCCGGCCGGCAGATCGCCGTCGGCACACCCGAGGAGATCCGCGCCGATCCCGCCGTCACCGAGGCCTACCTCGGCGACGACGTCGACGTCGACGCCGATGCCGCGGAGCTCGGCGGCCGGTCGGCCGCCCAGGTCCCCGCCAGCACCCAGGAGGGCCCCCGTGGCTGAGCCGCACGGCGCCACCCGCTACGGCGGCGGCCGCCCGGACACCGCCGTAGCCGGCGGGACGACGACGACCACCGCGCTGCTCGAGGTGCAGGGCCTGTCCACCTCCTACGGTCCCGTGCGCGCCCTCGACGGCGTCTCGCTGACCGCGGAGGCCGGCCGGATCACCGCCGTCCTCGGTGCCAACGGCGCGGGCAAGACGACGCTGCTGCGCACGATCAGCGGACTGGTCCGCCCCACGTCCGGGAAGGTCCTGCTCGACGGCGAGGAGATCACCCGCGCGCCGGTCGAGGCCATGGTCCACAAGGGCATGGCGCACGTCCCGGAGGGTCGCGGCGTCATCGCCGAGCTGACGGTGGACGAGAACCTGCGCGTCGGCTCGCTGTTCCGCGGCAAGGTCGGGCGCGAGGAGTTCGACCGGGTCTACGACCTGTTCCCGCGCATCGCGGAGCGACGGGACAACCCCGCGCACACGCTCTCCGGCGGTGAGCGGCAGATGCTCGTCGTCGGCCGCGCCCTGCTGGCCCGCCCGCGCATCCTGCTGCTCGACGAGCCCTCCCTGGGGCTCGCGCCGCGGATCGTGGCGCAGATCTTCGGGCTGGTGCGGCAGCTGGTCGACAGCGAGGGCCTGTCGGTCCTCCTCGTCGAGCAGAACGCCCGCAGCGCCCTGTCGGTGGCCGACACCGGCGTCGTCCTGAACCTCGGCCGGGTGGTCGTCACCGACGACGCCCGCGCCCTGGCCGCCGACGAGGACCTGCGCCATGCGTACCTCGGCTTCTGACCACTCGTCCGCATCGTCGAAGGCAGTCCACTAGTGGAGCAATTCCTCTTCCTCAGCCTCAGCGGGGTGATCGACGGGCTGGTCTACGCCGCCTTCGCCCTGGCGCTCGTGCTGATCTGGCGGTCCACCCGGATCGTGAACTTCGCGCAGGGTTCGATGGCCGCGGCGACCACGTTCATCGCCGTCGCCCTGATCGACAACGGGCTGTCCTACTGGCTCGCCCTGGTCGTGGCGCTGCTGTCGGGTCTCGTCCTCGGCGCGGTCATCGAGCGGGTGGTGGTCCGTCCGGTCGAGGGCGGCCCCGAGCTCAACGCCGTCATCGTGACCCTGGGTCTGTTCATCGCCATCCAGGGCGCGGTCGCGCTGATCTTCGGCGTCGACCAGCGCGCGTTCGTCCCGCCGGTGTCCAACCGCTTCTTCCAGGTCGGTGACGGCTTCACCCTGGGGCTGTCCAACAACGGGCTCTACACGCTCGCCGCGGTCCTGATCACGATGGTGCTGCTGATCGTCCTGTTCCGGTACACCCGGGTCGGCCTGGCGATGCGCGCCTCGGCGTTCGGCCAGGAGGTCGCCCGGCTGCTCGGTGTCCGGGTGGGCCGCATGCTCACCCTGGGCTGGGCGCTGGCCGCGGTGGTCGGCTCGCTGGCGGGCATCCTGATCGCCGGCGACGTCGCGTTCATCTCGCCGAACTTCATGGACACGCTGATCGTCTTCGGCTTCGTCGCCGCCGTCCTCGGCGGCCTCGACTCGCCGATCGGCGCCGTCGTCGGCGGCCTGCTCCTGGGCCTGGCGCTCAACTACGTGCGCGGCTACCTCGACGACTCGCTGCTCGGCATGGCCGCGCTGGTGATCCTCGTGGTGGTCCTCCTGGTGCGCCCCGGCGGCCTCTTCTCGACGACCCCCGCCCGGAGGGCATGACCGTGAGCGACACGCAGACCCCCGCGGGCACGCCCGGCGCCGCCTCGAGCGACGCCCCCTCGACCGCCACCGCCGCCGGCAACGCCTCGTCGGCGGCCGCCTCCAGTGGCCGCTCGTTCCTGCCCAAGAGCACCCTGCTGCGGCACCTGCTCGTCCTGGTGCTCTGCGCCGTCGGCGCCGTGGCCCTGCTCGAGCTCACCGAGCCCGGCACGAACGCGCAGATCAGCTCGGTCGCCTACTACGCCATCGCGGCCGGTGGCCTGACCCTGCTCACCGGTCTCAACGGGCAGATCTCCCTGGGCCACGGCGCGCTCATGGCCGTCGGCGCCTACACGACGGCGCTGCTGCTCGACGTGGACGAGGGCGAACCGCTCCCCCTGCCGCTGATCTTCCTGATCGCCGTCGCGGCGACCGCGCTCGTCGGTGCACTCGTCGGCGTCGCGGCCGCCCGCCTGCACGGCCCGTACCTGGCCGGCGCGACGCTGGCCCTGGCGGTGGGCGTGCCCGGGCTGACGCTGTACTTCAAGGAGACCCTGGGCGGCGAGCAGGGCATCAACGTCCGCATCGAGCGGGCGCCCGACTGGTTCGACGAGGCCATCAACGCCATCTCGGGCGAGAACGGCAGCCAGACGAAGTGGCTGGCCTACATCTCCGTCGCCTGCCTGCTGCTCACCTACTTCCTGCTTGCGAACCTCATGCGCAGCCGGATGGGCCGGACCTGGCGGGCGGTGCGCGACCAGGAGGTGGCCGCCGAGCTGGCCGGGATCTCGCTGGGCGCCTGGCGGATCCTCGCCTTCGTGGTCAGCGCCGCGGCAGCGGGGCTCGCCGGAGCGGTGCTGGCGATCGTG
Organism: Blastococcus sp. TF02A-26; assembly: GCF_003319125.1. GTDB lineage: Bacteria > Actinomycetota > Actinomycetes > Mycobacteriales > Geodermatophilaceae > Trujillonella. Next base: position 25,783 of record NZ_QOHG01000005.1, read on the forward strand.
GTCCGGCTGGCCGCACCGGGGTCGTTCCTGCCGGTGCTCTCGCTGTCGCTGCTCACCGCGGTCGTCATCGGCGGTCTGGGCAGCCTCTTCGGCGCGCTGCTCGGCTCGGCGCTGCTGGTGTTCCTCCCGCGCTGGGCCAGCGACATCGGCCGGGACTCCTTCGACATCGCGTCCGCGCAGGCCTCGCAGGCCGCCTACGTCGTCTACGGCCTGCTGCTGGTGGCGGTCATGCTCTTCGCTCCCGCAGGGCTGGTCGGCACGGTCCGGCTGGCACTCCTCCGACGGCGGGCCGCGCGTGCGACCGCCCGAGCCGGCGGGAGGTGAGCCGCCACCACGAGACCGTCATCTCCCCCGTGGCCGGCATCCACCGCCGCCGCGCGCGCCGCATCCCCCAGTCTCCCGGGCAGAGCTGCCCGGGCAACACACAAGGAGAACCCTTGACCCGAAACTCCCGACGCCTCGTGAGCTTCCTGGCCGCGGCGACGATCGCCTCCACCCTGGCCGCCTGTGGCGGCGACGACGACGGTGGTGGCGGCGGCGGTGGCGGTGGCGGCGGCACCGCCGAGGACAACGAGGCCACCGATCCCGGCATGACCGAGGACACCGTCCTCATCGGTGCGCACTACCCGCTGACCGGCCCGGCCGCGCCCGGCTACAGCGAGATCCCGACCGGCGTCCAGGCGTACTTCGACTACGTCAACGCCAACGGCGGCGTCTACGACCGCCAGATCGAGTGGCGGTACCTGGACGACGGCTACAACCCGACCAACACCGGTCAGGTCGTCAACCAGCTCGTCCTCGAGGACGAGATCTTCGCGATGATGGGCGGGCTCGGGACGGCGACGCACAACGCCGCGCTCGACCTGCTCAACGGCGAGGGCGTCCCGGACTTCTTCGTCGCCTCGGGCTCGTCCCTCTGGGACAACCCCGAGGAGAACCCGTACACGTTCGGCTGGCAGACCGACTACGAGAGCGAGGGGAAGATCATCGGCCAGTACATCGCCGAGAACCTCCCCGACGCCAAGGTCGGCCTCTTCCTCCAGGACGACGACTTCGGCGAGGACGGCGAGCGGGGCGTCCGCCAGTACCTGGACGACGACCAGATCGTCGAGGTGCAGACCTACACCTCCGGCAACACCGACCTCGGCGCGCAGATCTCGGCGCTCCAGGCGTCGGGTGCCGACTTCGTGGTGGGCTTCAACACCCCGATCTACACCGCGCTGGCCCGGATCACCGCCCAGCAGCTGGGCTACGACCCGGAGTGGTTCGTCTCCAACGTCGGATCGGACCCGCAGCTGGTCGGCTCCCTGCTCGAGCGCTTCTCCCAGGGCGCGATCAGCGGTTCCGCTCCGCTGGAGGGCACGTACACCACGGACTACCTGCCGACGGTGGACGAGGTCGACAACCCCTGGGTCCAGCTCTTCCAGCAGGTGTGGGAGGAGTCCGGCCAGGAGGGCGAGCTCACCAACTTCCGCATCTACGGCATGTCGCAGGCCTACACGATGGTGCAGGCCCTGCAGGCGGCCGGCCGCAACCCGACCCGCGACGACCTCGTCGAGGCGCTCGAGGAGGCCGGTGGGGACTTCCAGGGTCCGGCGCTCGCTCCGTTCCGCTACTCCGCCGACCGGCACGCCGGCATCAGCGGCATGGCGGTCAGCCGGATCAACGCCGACGGCAGCGGCGAGGCGCTGACCCCGGTCCTGGTCACCGACGTCGGCGACGCGGAGATCGAGGAGTTCGACGGCGAGGCGTCCACCCCGCCGGAGAACGGCATCCCGGACGAGGAAGCCATCGGCTGATCACCTCCTCGTAGCACCGGCGGCCGCCGGTCCCCTCGTGGGACCGGCGGCCGTCGGCGTTCCGGCGCAGGAACACTTCAAGGGCTGAGTGTGTGGCCGTCCCGCCGCCGGGTAGGAGACCGGGGACGCGCCAGCGGAGCGCGTCGGCTGCGGCCCGAGGAGATCCGAGATGGTGCACGCGACCCGGACGATCCGGCGGGCGGTGGTGACCGGCGGCGCCGGTTTCCTCGGCTCCCACCTGTGCGAGCACCTGCTCGACCGCGGCGTCGAGGTGGTCTGCCTCGACAACTTCCTCACCGGGTCGCCGCAGAACGTCGTGCACCTGATGGAGCACCCCGGCTTCCGGCTGGTCCGCTGCGACGTGACCGACTTCGTGCACGTGCCCGGGCCGGTGGACCTGGTGCTGCACTTCGCCTCGCCGGCCAGCCCGATCGACTACCTCAGGATGCCGATCGAGACGCTCAAGGTCGGCAGTCTCGGCACGCTGCACACCCTCGGCCTGGCCCACGAGAAGGGCGCCCGGTACGTGCTGGCGTCGACCTCCGAGGTCTACGGCGACCCGCTGCAGCACCCGCAGACCGAGGAGTACTGGGGCAACGTCAACCCGGTGGGCCCGCGCGGCGTCTACGACGAGGCGAAGCGGTTCAGCGAGGCCATGACCACCGCCTACCGGACGTCGAAGGGCACCGACACCGGCATCGTGCGGATCTTCAACACGTACGGCCCGCGGATGCGCCCGGACGACGGCCGCGCCATCCCTGCGTTCGTCGGCCAGGCCCTGGCCGGGCGGCCGGTCACCGTGGCCGGCGACGGGTCCCAGACCCGGTCCATCTGCTACGTGGACGACACCGTCCGCGGCATCCTCGCCCTCGCCTTCTCCGGGCACCCCGGGCCGGTGAACATCGGCAACCCCGACGAGCTGTCGATGCTCCAGCTGGCGCAGCGGATCGTGCAGATGACCGGCTCGGACTCCCCCGTGGAGTTCATCGACCTGCCGGTCGACGACCCGAAGGTCCGCCGTCCCGACACCACCCGCGCCGAGCAGCTGCTCGGCTGGAAGCCGCAGGTGCCCTCCGAGGAGGGCCTGCGGCGCACCGTCGCCTGGTTCGCCGCGCAACGGGAGGCCGCGCAGCGGGCCGCCGGCTGAACGCTCGGTCGTCGCACCGGCACACCCCGTTGTCCCTCTAGTCTGGAGGCGGCGAACGGGGTCGCCTTGAGTGTCCGGACGACGACGGAGCGCATCGATGGGCCGCCATGCCTCTCCCAGCACCACCGACAGCCGGCGCGGCTGGCGGCCGCCCCTCGTCCCCCTGATCGCCGCGCTGGCCGTGGTCGTACTGATCGCGGGCGGGCTGGTGTGGTGGCTGGCCGGTTCCGACGACGGATCCGGCGGGGGCTGTGACGAGACCCAGGCCGTGCGGGTGACGGTGGCGCCGGAGATCGCGCCGGTCGCCCAGGAGCTGCTCGCCGGGAACTCCCTCGACGGCTGCGTCACCGCCGACGTGACCCCGGAGGACCCGCTGCAGACCGCGGCCGCGCTGCGCGCCGGGGCAGAGACGGGCCTGCCGGACGTCTGGGTGCCCGACTCCTCGATCTGGCCGGCCCAGGTCGAGGGCGCTGCACTCGAGTCGACCGGCTCGATGGCCACCTCCCCCGTCGTCCTCGCGACGAGCCGCGCCGCCGCCGAGGACATGGACCTGCTCGACCCCACCCCGGTCTGGCTCGACGTCGTCGTCGCGGCACTGACCTCGGGGCGGTCGCTGCCGACGGCGGACCTCACCGGCTCGGCCCGGCAGCTGGGCATCACGTTGTCGGTGGAGCAGACCGGCAACGGGGTCGAGGTGTCCGACGAGGAGCTCGCCGCGTCGCTGGGCCTCGCGCGATCCGGCGCCACCGTCGAGGAGGTCCGCAGCGCCTCCATCGCGGGTGAGGTCGACGCCGGCGTCTGGGCGGCGAGCGAGCAGGACGTGCTCGCCAGCCACCAGGCCGGCGACTCGCAGATGATCGCGCTCTACCCGGAGGGCGGCTCGGCCTACCTGGACTACCCGGTGCTGCGGTCCGGCGACGCCGAGGACGACCGGCGCCTCGCCGTCGACGCCGTGGTCGCCGCGCTGACCTCCGACGAGGCCGCCGAGGCCGTGCGCGCGGCCGGGTTCCGCGACGCGGACGGGAACGCCCCGGAGGGCGCCGGGCCGGACACCGGCACGCAGGAGTCGGCGCCGGAGCGGCTGCCGATGGAGCCCGAGGCCGCGATCGCCGCCATCGAGCAGGCCAACCGGGTGCTCGCCCCCTCCCGCCTGCTGGCGGTCATCGACACCTCCAGGTCGATGGAGGCCCCCGCGGCCGGCGGTACCCGGATCTCGCTGGCGGTCGACGCCGCGCGCACCGCACTGGCCGGGCTCCCCGACGAGTACTCGGTGGGGCTGTGGACCTTCGCCTACCAGGTCAACGGCACCGACGACCACGTGGAGCGGGTGCCGCTGCGGGCCCTGGACGCCGACGTCGACGGCCGCTCCCAGCGGGAGACCCTGGCCGGTGCGCTGGACGGCCTGGCCGGGTCGCTGACCGCCGGGGGGACCGGCCTCTACGACACCGCGCTGGCCGCGGTCCGGGCCGCCCGCGAGGAGTACCAGGAGGGCGCGGTCTCCAGCGTGGTCCTGCTGACCGACGGGACCAACGACGACGACGCGCAGGGCATCTCGCTGCAGGGCCTCATCGACACCCTGCGGTCGGAGGCCGACCCCGAGCGGCCGGTGCAGATCGTGGGCGTGGCCCTGGGACCGGAGACCGACCTGGTGGCGCTGCAGCAGCTGTGCGAGGCCACCGGCGGGCGGGCCTACGACGCCCAGGACCCCGGCGACCTGCAGGGCGTGCTGTTCGACGCGATCCGTCAGCGCTAGGCGGCCAGCACCCGGTCCAGCGCGGCGAGCACCTCGTCGACGGTGGTGCGGGCCAGCGCCGGGTCGAGCTCGGTGCCCCAGGGGTCGCCGGCGCCGTCGCCGTGCCAGAGGACGACGTGCAGTGCATCTCCGCCCAGCCCGGCCCGCGGCGGCGGGCCCCACAGCGCCGGTGACACCGGCCCGAACAGCACCACCGAGGGCCGCCGGTAGGCCGTGGCCAGGTGCGCCACCCCCGTGTCACCGCAGACGACCACCCGTGCCGCGGCGACGACGGCGGCCAGCTCGAGCGACGTCGTCCGCCCGGCCAGGACCGCGTCCGGCCCCAGGCCCGCGTGCCCGGCCACCGCGTGGGCCAGGTCGACCTCGGCCGGGCCGCCGGTGACCCGGACGTCGTGCCCGGTCCCCGCCAGGTGCCGGGCGACGGCCGCGAACCGCTCCACGGGCCACCGGCGGCCCGGGAAGGCCGCGCCGGGGTGCACGAGCGCGGCGCCGGTCACCGGCGGCGGCACGGCCGGGACGGCGAGGTCGAGCGCGTCCGGGTCGGCGTCGACGCCCAGCCCCTCGGCGACCAGCCGGCACCACCGCCGCACCTCGTGCTCGTCGGCGTACCAGGTCGGGCCCGGGTAGCCGGGGCTGTCGAAGGTGAGCAGCCGTCCGGGGTGCAGGTCGGCGACGACGGCGTGCGACAGCGGCCCCTTGCCGTGCAGGTCGACCGCGAGCTCCGGCGGCGGCCCGGCCCAGTCCAGGGGTTCGAGCTCCCGCGCGGGCAGCACCTCGTCGACGGCGTCGATCAGGCCGGCCAGCGGCTCGAGCGCCCGGGTGGTGGCCAGCACCAGCCGGTGGCCGGGCACGGCGGCCCGTACCGCCCGGATGGCGGGCACGCCGGTGAGCAGGTCCCCCAACCCCAGCGGCCGCAGGACCAACGCGACGGGTCGACCCGACCGGTCGCTGGAACGGCCCTGCTGCAGGGGCCCGCGCCGAGCGTGCGAGGCGTGGGGGGCAGCAGGGTCCTTCACGTGCGGGAGCGCTCGACCAGCGCGGTCGTGGAGTGCCCGTCGAGGTAGGGCAGGACGACGGCCTGGCCGCCCCACGTCCGCAGCACCGCGGCCTCGGGGAGGTCCGCGCCCGCGTAGTCCCCGCCCTTGGCCCAGACGTCGGGCCGCAGCCGGTCGAGCACCTCGGCGGGGGTGTCCTCCTCGAAGACGACGACGGCGTCGACGAACTCCAGGGCCTCGAGCACCCGCGCCCGGTCGGCGGCGGTCACCAGGGGGCGCGAGGGGCCCTTGAGCCGGCGCACGGAGTCGTCGGAGTTGATGCAGACCACCAGGCAGTCCCCCAGCCCGCGGGCGGCGCGCAGCGTCGCGACGTGGCCGGGGTGGATGAGGTCGAAGCACCCACCGGTGGCGACCACCGTGCCGCCGGCGGCGCGGACCCGCGCGATGACCGAGTCCACGCCCGGCTCGGCGATCACGTTGGGCGCGGGCGCGTCCCGCCGGGTGGCGTCCCAGGCGGCGGCCCCGCCGCGGCCGACGAACGCCGAGGCCGCGGCGACCGCGCCGGCCACCGCCTCGCCGGTCACGGCGCCGTCGGCGAGGAGCAGCGCCGCCGCCGCGGCGAACGAGTCCCCGGCGCCGCACGGGTCGCCGCCGGTCACCGGCACGGCGGGCACCACCATCGGTGCGCCCTCGCCGTAGGAGAGCAGGGCACCGCGGGAGCCCAGGGTCACCGACACCGCGCCGACGCCCCAGTGCCGGATCAGCGCCTCGGCCCGCGCGCCGACGGCGGCCAGGCCGTCACCCGCGGCATCCACCGGCGCCACGCGTGCCGCCTCGGCGCCGTTGGGGGTGACCAGCCGCGTCGAGGGCACCGGGTCCGCACCACGCGGGTGCGGGTCCCAGACGATCGGTCCTCCGGCGTCGGCGAGCGCCTCGCGGACCTGCGGCGAGGCCGTCGTCCCCCGGCCGTAGTCGGCCACCAGGACGGCGGCGGCGTCCCGGAGGACCGAGCGGGCCTCGTCCGGGAGCGCGCCGAGGGTCGCGGTGGGAGCGCCGGAGTCGATCCGCACGACCGAGTGGTCGCCCACCCGCACGCGCTGCTTGACCGCCGTCCCGCCGGTCGCCGGGATCTCGACCAGCCGCACCCGGCCGGCGAGCAGCGCCCGCAGCCGGTCGGCGCCGTCGTCGTCGTCCATCGGGGCGATCAGCACGACCGGGCGGGAGGTCTGCGCCGCGGCGATGACCGCGGCCAGCGCCGCGCCGCCGGGGCGCTCGCGGGTCTCGACGTCCTCGACGACCGGCACCGGCGCGTCGGGGGTGAGCCGCGAGGCGGTGCCGACCAGGTCGACGTCGAGGAGCGCGTCGCCGACCACGACGAGCGGCCGGGAGCCGGTCACCGGGCGACCCCGAGCCGGGAGTCCGGGATCCGGGCCGGCTCGGCCAGGACCGCGGCGTCGAAGGCGGCGCACAGCAGGTGCAGCGCCACCAGGTGGCACTCCTGCACGGTCGCCGTCCACGGGGAGTCGATGCACACCGCCTCGTCGGCCTCGGCGGCCAGCGGGTTGGGCGCCGGGCCGGTCATCGCCAGCACGGTCATCCCGCACTCGCGGGCCCGGCGGGCGGCGGCCACGGCGTTGGGCGAGCGGCCCGAGGTCGACAGCAGCACCACGACGTCCCCGGCCCGGCCGTGCGCCTCGACCTGCCGGGCGAACAGCTCGTCGGCCGGGTAGTCGTTGGCGATCGCGGTCAGCGAGGAGGTCTCGGCGGTCAGGCAGATGGCGGAGAAGGGCGCGCGGTCGGCGCGGTAGCGGCCGACGAGCTCGGCGGTCAGGTGCTGGGCCTGCGCGGCGCTGCCGCCGTTGCCGGCGGCGAGGAGGCGGCCGCGCTGCTCACCGCAGAGGACGTCGGCGAGCAGCCGGCCCCAGCGGTCGAGGGTGTCGACGTGGCCGGTCACGTCCCGCAGCGCCGCGGTGAGCGAGGCGACGTGGTCGTGCCCGGTCAGGTGGGTGCACGCGTCGGGCGAGACGACCTCGCCGGCGGAGTGCGGGGCCGCGCTCATCGGGGCGGGGTTCATCGGGCGACCTCCATGGCGCGCGTCGAGCGGTTCTCGGTCTCGGTGGGGGCGCCCAGGACCTGGGCGTAGACGGCCTCGGTGTCGGCGACGACCCGGGCCCAGCGGTAGCGGGACCGCGCCCGGCGCACGCCGGCCGCACCGTAGGCGGCCCGCCGTGCGTCGTCGGCGAGCAGCGCGGCCACGGCCTCGCCGAGCCGCGCGGGGTCCCGGGGCGGCACGAGGTCGCCGGTGGCGCCGTCGACGACGCTGTCGACCAGCCCGCCGACGGCGGTGGCGACGACCGGCCGGCCGCAGGCCATGGCCTCGAGCGGGGTGATGCCGAACGGCTCGTACCAGGGGACGGCGAGGACGACGTCGGCCGAGCGGATCCAGGCCGGGACGTCGGCGCGGGCGACCGCACCGGTGAAGCAGAGCCGGTCGGCGACGCCCGCATCGGCGGCCACGGCCCGCAGGCGCTGGACCTCGGGGTCGCGGCCGAGCTCGTCGGCCGGGGGCCCGCCGACCACGACCAGCTCCGCGTCCGGGACGGCGGTCAGGGCGCGGACGGCGTCGTCCTGGCCCTTGCGCTCGACCAGCCGGCCGAGCACGAGCAGCCGCGGCCGGTCGGTGCGCGGCGCGACCGGACCCCGGGGCGTGAACACGGAGGTGTCGACGCCGCACGGGACGATCGACACCTTCTCCCGGGGCAGGCCGAGCCGGCGCAGCTCGAAGACCTCGTCGGAGCAGGTGGCGACGACGTGGCGGACGTTGCGGCACAGCGCCCGCTCGAGCTCCACCCGCTGCGGCGGCGAGGGGTCGGCGGCGCCCTGGTGGCGGCGCTTGACCGAGCCGAGCGCGTGGAAGGTCTGCAGCACCGGGACCGTGCCCGCGGCCGCGACGCTCGCCAGGCCGCTCATCCAGAAGTGCGCGTGGACGACGTCGGGCCGGTCGGCGGTCCACTCGCGGCGCAGCACCCGCGCGAAGTCGGGCATGTGCCGCAGCAGGTCGTCCTTGGGCAGGTTCTCGGCCGGACCGGCCGTCACGTGCCGGACCCGGTACCCGTCCTGCACGACCACCTCGTCGGGCAGGGCGGCGTCGTCGCGGCGGGTGTGCACCGTGACGTCGTGACCGCGGGCGGCGAGCCCGGCGGCCAGCGCAGCGACGTGCACGTTCTGCCCGCCGGCGTCGACGCCACCGATGGCGGCCAGTGGCGAGGCGTGCTCGCTCACGAGGGCGATCTTCATCGCGTCACCTCTCCGAGAAGGCGGTCCCAGTCCGCCAGGAAACGGGCCAGGCCGTACCGCTCCAGCGCGGCCGCGCGGGCGGCCTTGCCGGCGAGCCGGGCGGCGCCGGGGTCGTCGAGGAACCCGCGCACCGCCTCCCACAGCCGCTCGGGCCGGGTCGAGATCACGCCCGCCTCGGCCGGCACCGCCTCGACCACCTCGGTGGTGGCCAGGGCGACGACGGGCATGCCGAGGTGCATGGCCTCCAGCAGCGACAGGCCCAGCGAGGTCCAGCGGACCGGGTGCACGTAGACCCGGCGGCGGGCCAGCTCGGTGTGCATGGCCGCCTGCGGCGGGTCGTCGTACAGCGCGACCCGCTCGGGGTCCAGGCCGTGGCGCTCGTGCAGCCCGGCCAGGCCCATGCCGAAGACGTCGACCGGGGCGACGGCGGCCAGCCCGGGCAGCAGGTCGGCCCCGACGGTGCGGCCGCGGCGCACCGGCTCGTTGGTGACCACCGCGGCGCGGGCCAGCTCGCCGGTCCAGCGCTCGCCGGGGTCGACGATGCCGTGCTCGATCACCGTCGTGGGGGCCCGGCCGTTGTCGTAGAAGAGCCGGTTGAAGTGCGTGACGTGCGCGATCGGGACGTCGTCCCGGTCGGCCAGCGGGTGCCGGGTGTGCGGTACCGGTGCGGCTCCGTCGTCCAGGCCGGGCGCGTTGTGCTCGAGGAAGACCGCGGGCAGGTCGCGGCCGGGCTCGCGGCCCAGCCACTCGCGGCACAGCTCGAGGTCGCGGGTGCGCTGGAGGACGACGACGTCGATCCCGCCGCCGTCGCTGAGGTCGCGCAGCTCCTCCGGGGTCACCTCGCGGGCCGACGCGGGCCAGTCCCAGGTACGGGCGCGGCCCAGCCCGTCGGCGTCGCGGCCGGGCGTGACCGGGATCAGGTACTCGTGGTCGCCCTCCACGAACGCCGTCGTCCAGGAGCCGTGCACGTGCCAGACGAGGACCTTCATGCACTCACCAGCTTCTCGACGGCGGCGACGACGTCCCCGGTGGTCACCGAGGTCAGGCAGGGGTGGCCGGGCACCGGGCACACCCGGGCCCGGGTGTCGCGGCAGGGTGCGTCCTGGTCGCCGAGCAGCACGCTGGGCACCCCGTAGGGGGCCCACCGGACGGCGGGGACGACCGGGGAGAACAGCGAGACGACGGGAGTGCCGACGGCGGCCGCCAGGTGCGCCGGGCCGGTGTTGCCGACGACGACCGCCGCGGCCCCGTCGAGCAGCGCGGCCATCTCCGCGAGGCTGGTGGCGCCGCCGAGGTCCTCCCCGCGGGTGCCGGCGACGGCGGCGGTCAGCTCCCGCTCCCCCGGGCCGCCGGTGACCAGCACGCGGTGGCCGGCGTCGGCGAGCGCCTCGACGGCCTCCGCGCAGCGGTCGGCCGGCCAGGCGCGGGCCGGCACCGAGGCCCCGGGGTGGAGCACGACATAGCCGGGGGCGTGCGCGGCCGGGGGCAGGGGCCGGCGCACCTCCAGCCGTCCGTCGTCGCCCGGCGGCAGCTCGAAGCCGGCCGCCCGGGCGAGAGACAGCGCCCGCTCGGGCTCGGGCAGGTCGTCGTCCACGGTGTGCCGGACGTCGAGCAGCGAGCCCGGGTAGTCGACGCTGATCGCGGAGATCCGCGGCACGCCGGCCGTCCGGAGGACCAGCGCCAGGGGCAGGGGCGACTGGTGGAACGAGGTGGAGACGACCGCCTCGGCGGGCGCCAGGGCCCGGAGCCGCTCGGTGAGGGCGGCGAGGTCGGCGGCCTCCACGGGGGGCGGGTCGCCGAGGATCCACGGGCAGGCCCAGGTCCAGACCTCGTCGACGCCGGGCAGGAGGGCGGCGGCCTCGGCTCCGGCCGGTCCGGCCAGGAACACGACGCGGTCCGCCCCGTGCGCGACGGCGCGGACCAGCGGTCCCTGCAGGAGGACGTCGCCGGCGTTGTCCAGCCGGACGACGAGGACGGTGCGGCTCACCACGACCCAGCCAGGACGTCGTCGACCGCGCCGGTCAGCGTCTGCGCCACGTGCGCCGCGGACGCCACCTCCGACCGCCGAGTCACCGGCGTCGGGACCATGATCCCGACGGCGCCGGCGGCCTCGGCGGCCTCGACGTCGGCGGCGATGTCGCCGATCACGACGCAGCGCGCGGGATCGACGCCCACTTCGGCGCAGGCGGTCTCGACCATGCCGGGGGCGGGCTTGCGGCAGGCGCAGCCGTCCTCGGGCCCGTGCGGGCAGTACTGGAGCGTGTCGAAGGGGCCGAGGAGCTCCTCGAGCCGGGCCATGCACGCGTCGACCTGCTCCCGCGTGATCAGCCCCCGGGCGACGCCGGACTGGTTGCTCACAACGCCGATCCGCACGCCGCGGGCGCGGAGCGCGTCGAGGGCCGCGCGGGCACCGGGCACCGGCGTCACCAACGCCGGGTCGCCGTTGTACGGGTAGTCGCGGACCAGCGTGCCGTCGCGGTCGAACAGGACGAGGTCGGGCAGGCCCCGCCAGCGGGTCACCCGGCGGTGCCGGACGACGCCGCGGAGGAAGTGCCAGGCGGCCAACGGCGGGATGACGGCGCTGGTGGCGAGCATCGTCGTCACCTCGGCACGGTCACGCGGACCGGGCCCGATGCGCGCCCAGGCGAACTCCGCGGTGCCGGCGGCCCAGGCCAGCGCCGCGGCCGCGGCGGCCCGGGGCCGGCGGGCGGCGGCGAGGCCGACGGCCACCACCGCGGCCGCGCTCACGGCCAGGTGCTGCGGACGGCGGCCGAGCGGGGCGTCGGCCCGGTGCGGCTCGCGCCAGTCCGGGCCGTGCAGGCGGCGCATGAGGACGTCGTCGGCGTTGCCGGCCTGCACCCGGACGCTGACCCAGCGGTCGGTCGGCCGCACCGGGTGGGTGATCCACCGCTGGCCGCGGACGAGCCGGGCGCCGGTGTCCATGACGCGCAGGGCGAGGTCGGAGTCCTCCCGGAACGCCCGGGGGAAGCGCTCGTCGAACCCGCCGACCGCGGCCAGCGCGCTCCGGCGGTAGGCGAGGTCGGCGGTGATCCAGGCGCTGGTCGCCAGCCCGGCCGTGCCTCGCTCCCAGTCGGTGGGGCGCCGGTCCTCGGGCAGCGGGACCCGCACCCGCCCCTGGCTGCCGGCGACGTCGGCCGGCAGGTCGGCCAGGTCGGCGGCCAGGCACCGGTACCAGTCGGCGTCGGGGACGACGTCGTCGTCGAGGAAGGCGATCCACTCGGTGCGGGCCACCCGCCAGCCGAGGTTGCGCGCCCGGGCGGGCCCGCCACCACCGGTGCGGACGACGCGGACCGGCGGCAGCCCCGGCCGCTCGGGTCGCAGCGGCTCCCCCGTGGGGCGGTCGTCGACCAGCACGATCTCGGCCGGGCGGTCGCCGGGGGCGGCGGCCAGGGCGTCGAGCAGCGCGTCCAGCGACGGTCGGCCGATCGTCGGCACGACCACCGAGACGCGCGCGAGTACACCCTCCACGGGATGCGTCGTGCCCTACCGACCGGTGTCGAAACACTACGGGCTTGAAGCTTTGCCTCCCGTCCACCCGACCGGGGGGACTCTCGCGCGCGAAGTGCTCTCCGTCGGCGAACGTCTCGCGCGCGAAAGGCTCCTCAGCGGCGGGCGCGGGCGGCCGCGGAGACCCGGGCGAGCGCGTCGGTGACCACCGGAGCGTCGTCCCCCAGCCGGACCAGCAGGTGCGCCACGAGGTCGTCGTGGGTGACCGCCGCCTCGCGCACCTTCGCCCGTCCGGTGTCGGTGAGCCGGGCGTGCAGCAGCCGGCGGTCGTCGGCGGCCCGCTCCCGGACGACGAGGCCGACCGCGACGAGCCGGCTCACGGTGCTGGTCACGCCGGCCCGGGAGAGGCCGAGCGCCTCGGCGACCTCACCCATGCTGGCGCGCTCCCCGGGGGCCTCGGCGATCCGCCGCAGCGCCTCGAAGCCGGTCAGCGAGATGTCGTGCTGGCGGTGCAGGGCGGAGTCGACCCGACGGGTGATCCGGTCGTGCACCTGCACGATCCGCAACCAGGTCTCCTCCGGCCGCGGCAGCGCTCCGGCGAGGTCGGGGACGTCGGGGACGGCAGGCGCCAGGGCCTTGTCCGGGGGCACCGGTCCATCGTGACCGACGACGGCCTCACGCGCTCCCGGACGGCGGGCGGGCGGCACGGCGGCGCAGCGCCGACAGCGCGAGCCCCCCGGCGGCGGCGACCACCGCCACCCCGGCGACGGCGAGCGGCCAGACGGCGTCCCCACCGCGGTCGGCCGGGGAGCCGGCCCCCGCGATCCGGAGCTCGACGGCGACGGTGGTCTCGGTGACGGCGCCGACGACCACCAGGCTCGTGGACCCGGCCCGCGCACCGGCCGGGATGGTCACCTCCGTGACGACCAGCCCGTCGATGTCGGCGACCGAGCTCCCCAGCGCCGTCCCGTCGGCCAGCCGCAGGACGACGTCCTCACCGGCGGCGAACCCGGAGGCGGTCACGGTGACCACCTCCCCCGCGGCGACGCCGGGCGAGCTCCCGGACGACGCCGCGACCGAGATGGCCGGTCGGGTCGGCGCGTCGGGGCCGGGGAGCACCCCGCCGGGCGGGACGTCGTCGGTCCCGGCACCGGAGGAGCCCACCGCCGGCGGCACCGTGGCAGCGGCGGTCGGCGGCGCGATGGCGGCGCAGTCCTCCTCCGCCGGCCGGGTGAACTCGTAGCCCTCGAGCTCGTCGACGGCGGTGGCACCGGAGCCGTCCAGGGCGGTGAACAGCACGCGGGAGTCGATCCGCTCGCCCCAGGCGACGTCCCCGGTGGTCAGCCGGACCGTCTGCCCCGGCTCGACCCGGGCGCGGTCCTCACCCCCGGGGGCGCGGGTCGTGGCGAGGACGACCTCGTAGGGGACCGTCGCGCCGGTGACCTCCACGGCCACGCCCCCGGGGCGGCAGCTGGGCCCCTGCGTGACCTGGACGACGGGACGCGTCGGGTCGTCGACGGCGAGCGCGGGGCCCGCGGTCGCGGACCCCAGAGTGATGAGCCCGCCCACGAGGACGCCGAGCACGGCGGACCTGCGGACGACCCTCGGCGACGCACCGGACGGCACGCAGTTCCCCCTCGAGCAGTCGTACTGCCGGTGACGAACGGACGTCGGCACGTCGGCCCGCTCATGATGGCTGCTGTGAGGGCCTCCGGACGGTCTGTCACTGACGCTTCTGGCGTGTCGACCCGGCGTGTCGGCAGAAAGTGAGCGGAGTCGCTCGATGACGGGTTCCGCACTCGAGCGACTCCGACGGGACACGCCGGTCGGGGGTTGACCCCCCGCTGTCGGCTGGGTCACAGTTGGTGCGGGCGGGGGAAGCCGGGAAACCACTGGCCATCCACCGCTGGATGGACCGACCAACGCGGCCAGACCGCCAGAGCCGGCCCCCCGCCCCACATCCTCCTCGGCGCCCTGCACGGGTCCCCGCGCAGGCGCAGGATGGAGCCGTGACCAGCACCGCGACGATCTCCGGACTCAGCCGCCCCGTCCCCACCGACCTGTTCGTCGGCGGCGCCTGGCGGGCGGGCAGCGGCGGGGCGACGTTCGAGGTCCGCGACCCGGCGGATGCCTCCGTCCTCGCCCGCGTCGCCGACGCCACGGCCGACGACGCCCGGGCCGCCATGGACGCCGCCGAGGCCGCCGCACCCGCCTGGGCCGCCACCCCGCCGCGGGAGCGGGGCGAGATCCTGCGCCGCACCTTCGAGGCCATGACCGGGCCGCGCGCCGACGACCTGGCCCTGCTCATGGTCCGGGAGAACGGCAAGACCCTCACCGACGCCCGGGGCGAGCTGACCTACGCCGCCGAGTTCTTCCGCTGGTTCAGCGAGGAGGCCGTGCGCATCGACGGCGACTACCGCGTCGCCCCCGCCGGCGGCACCCGCACCGTCGTCGTCCGCCAGCCGGTGGGCATCTCGCTGGCGATCACCCCGTGGAACTTCCCGGCGGCCATGCTGACCCGCAAGCTCGGCCCGGCATTCGCCGCCGGCTGCCCCGTGGTGGTCAAGCCGGCGTCGGAGACGCCGCTGACCGCGCTGCTGCTCGCCGAGCTGCTGGCCGACGCCGGCCTGCCCGAGGGTGTGCTCAGCGTGCTGCCCACGACCAGCGCCAAGGACGTCGCCGGCACCGCGATGGCCGACCCGCGGCTGCGCAAGGTCAGCTTCACCGGCTCCACCGAGGTCGGTCGGGGACTGCTGAAGCAGGCCGCCGACCAGGTGCTGGTCAGCTCGATGGAGCTCGGCGGGAACGCGCCGTTCATCGTCTGCGCCGACGCCGACCTGGACGCGGCGGTCGAGGGCGCGATGGTCGCCAAGCTGCGCAACGGTGGCGAGGCGTGCACCGCGGCCAACCGCTTCTACGTCGAGGACGCCGTCGCCGACGAGTTCGCCCGCAGGCTCGCCGAGCGGATGGGCACCCTCACCCTCGGCCGGGGCGACGACGAGGGCGTCGGGCTCGGCCCCCTGGTCAACGAGGACACCGTCGGCAAGGTGGAGCGGATCGTGCGGGAGACCGTCGACGCCGGAGCGCGGGTGGTCATCGGCGGCGAGCGGCCCGAGGGGCCCGGGTACTTCTATCCGCCGACCGTCCTGGTCGACGTCCCGGCCGGCTCACCCGCGACCGACGAGGAGATCTTCGGTCCGGTCGCGCCGATCGTGCGGTTCAGCTCGGACGAGGAGGTGCTCGCCCTGGCCAACGGCACGGAGTTCGGGCTGGTCTCCTACGTCTTCACCGGCGACCTGGCCCGCGGGCTGCGGCTGGCCGAGTCGCTGGAGTCGGGCATGGTCGGGCTGAACCGCGGCGTCGTCAGCGACCCGGCTGCGCCCTTCGGCGGGGTCAAGCAGAGCGGCTTCGGCCGCGAGGGCGGGCACGAGGGGCTGGCCGAGTACCTCCAGACGAAGTACATCTCCTTCCCGCTCTGACCCGCGGGGGCTACCCCGCGGCGGTCGGGGGGCGCTCGTCGGCGGCCGGACCGCCGTCGCCACCGGGCGACGCGGCGCCCTGGAGCGGGGCGATGGCCATGACGTCGATCGGCGGTCCGGCCTCCGCGAGCGTCTCCTCGGGGGAGCGCCGGGGCCGGTAGACGACGGTGGAGACGAAGACGAACCGGGCGAGGAAGGCCACTCCGAGCGTCAGCCCCTGCGCGAGGACCGACGGCACGTTCATGGCCTCGACCAGGAAGGCGAGGACCGGCAGCCGGACCAGCGTGTCCAGGTTGTTGTAGAGCAGCGAGTGCACGAACCGCAGCCACCGCGGGTGCCGGTTGTCCTTGAGGTCGCCGAAGACGAAGCGCTCCTGCAGCACGAAGTTGTGCGCGATCGCGATCTCGGTCGCGATGACCGCCGCCGGCAGGTAGTGCAGGCCCGTCTCGCGCAGCAGCAGCCACATGATGAGCAGGTTCACGATGGTGCCCAGCGCACCGACGGCGGCGAAGCGGGACATCTTGCCCATCCGCAGCGCGGCCATCTGGTACAGGAACTGGGCGCCGTTGCGCCACGAGGCCTTGCTCTCGCCGTCGTGCCGCTCGCCGAAGGCGAAGGGGATCTCGGCGACGGCGAGGTCGTGGCGGGCGAGGATCTCGAGCAGGATCTTGAACCCGCGCGGGCGCAGCCGGTCGAGGTGCACCGCGCTGCGCCGGACGCAGAAGAAGCCGGTCATCGGGTCGGTGCAGACCCGCCCGACCCGGCGCGGGAAGCAGGAACGCGCCAGCAGCGTCGACCCGCTGGAGACCGCGCGGCGCCACGAGGAGGACAACCCCGACGAGTCGCCGGCCCCGCAGTAGCGGCTGGCCACGACCATGTCGACGGGGTCGGCGTCGTCGCGCAGCAGCGGCACCAGCTCCGGCGGGTGCTGCAGGTCGCCGTCCATGACGACGACGTACTCGCCGCGCGCGGTCGCGATCCCGGCCGCGACGGCGCCGGCCAGCCCGCCCTCCTGCTGGTCGCGCTCGCGGTGCATGAGCCGCACCGGCAGCGTGCTGGTGCGCGCGACCTCGCGGACGACGTCGGCGGTGTCGTCGGAGGAGTCGTCGACGAACAGGATCTCGGCGTCGCGCCCGGCCAGCGCCTCGTCCAGCCGCCGCACGAGCTCCGGGACGTTGCCCCGCTCGTTGAACGTCGGCACCACGACGGTCAGGTCCACGTGCGATGCCTCCAGCGGTCGGGCCGGTCGGGTGGGCCGGACCGGGGGATGACCCCACGAGGGTGCCACGCCGCGGGCGTCGTCCGCCGGACGGCCCGGTCCGGGCTCCGGCCCGCACCCCTCCTGTCCCACCCGCACCACCCCGCAGGCCTCAGCCGCGGGCGGCCGGGCGCTCCAGCAGCCAGGAGGCCGCCAGACCCGCGACCAGGCCCCAGAAGGCGGAGCCGATGTTGAGCACCGTGACGTCGGAGACGGTCACCACGAAGGTGATGAGCGCACCGAACGTCCGGTCGCCCCCGAAGGCGGTGACGAACGAGGTCTGCAGCACCCGGAGCATCGCCAGCCCGCCGAGGACGGCGACGAACGCGGCGGGCGTGCCGAGCATCAGCCCGGTGAACAACGGCGCGAACACCCCGAAGACGATCGCCAGCAGGCCGCACAGCACACCCGCGGTGTACTGCCGGGACCGCTCGCCGGAGGCGGAGAGCAGCGCGTTCGTCGGGCCGGTCAGGCAGGTGGAGACCGTGCCGACCGCGGCGGTCAGCACCGACCAGGCCCCGCAGGCGACGGTGACCGCGGTGACCGGTGGGTCGTGCCGGGCCGCTCGGAGGACGGCCACACCCTGCCCGTTCTGGACGACGAGCACGGTGATCGCCAGCGGCACGACGAGCTCGAGCATCGCCTGCAGCGACCAGGCGGGAGCGGTGAACACCGGCGCGGCGAGGACGCCGTCGGCCGTGCCGGGGTCGAACCGGCCCGACACCGCGACGGCCACCGCCCCGACGACCAGGGCGCCGAGCACCGGCGGCACCCGGGCGCCCAGGGCCGGCACCGCGCTCAGCGCCAGGAAGACGACGACCATGGGGGCGGCCACCGCGACGTCGTCCTCCAGGGCGCGGACGAGGTCGACCCCGAAGCGCAGGAAGACCCCGGCGACCATCGCCATGACGATCGGCATGGGGACGACGGCCATGACGCGGCGCACCAGCCCGGTGAGGCCCAGCACCGCGATGAGCAGACCGGTCACCACGAAGGTGCCGACCACCTCGGGCCAGCTGAGGTGACCCAGCGCCGGCCCGACCAGCACCGTGCCGGGGATGGTCCAGAAGAAGGCGAGCGGCTGGCGGTACAGCCAGGAGGAGAGCACCGTCAGGACGCCGTTGAGGAAGAAGGCGCCGAACACCCAGCTGGCGATCTGCGCCTGGGTCAGCCCGCCCTGCTCCCCCACCGCGAGGATCACCGCGACCGGACCGGTGGCCGCGAAGACGAAGCCGACGAGCGCGTTGCCCGCGTAGAGCGGACCGGCGTCGCGCAGCACCCGGCCGGGGCCGGGCAGTGGGCGCGCCGGGCGCTCGATCAGCCGCTCGGCGGCACCGCTGTCGCGCATGGCCTCCCCCGTCGATCCGGCACCATGAGGTCCGGATCACAGAACACGGAAAGATTCTCAGTGCCAAGATGTTACGGCGCACACACTGCCCGACCGGCACGAGGAGGACCATGACCACGACCGACCCCGTCGGCGCCCGTCCCCGGGACGCCGTCGACGAGATCATCGGGCAGTGGGGCCGGGTCCGCCCGGACCTCGACGTCTCCGCGATGCAGGTGTTCGGCCGCCTGCACCGCAGCTTCCTGCTGTACCGGTCGGCCATAGGAGAGCGCTTCACCGACGTCGGGACGACCGAGCCCGGCTTCGACGTCCTCGCGGCGCTGCGCCGGTCGGGCGCCGAGCAGCGGCTCAGCGCCGGTGAGCTGGCCCGGCAGACGCTGGTCACCACCGGCGGGCTGACGCTGCGGGTCAAGCGGCTGGAGAAGGACGGCCTGGTCCGGCGCGAGCGCGACCCGGAGGACCACCGGATGGTCTACGTGTCGCTGACCGACGCCGGCCGCGAGCTGGTCGACCGGACCGCCGACCTGCACTTCCCCAACATGGCCCGGATGCTCGAGGGGCTCACCGCCGGCGAGCGCGACGACCTCGCGCGGCTGCTGGGGCGGCTGTTCGACTGCCTGCAGGAGGCCACCCCGGGCCTCGACCTCACCGAGGCCGCGGCCGCCGCCGAGCGCTGACCGCGGGCCCGCCACGATCAGGTCCCCTGATCGTGGCGGCGGCGGTCAGGAGGACGACGACGCGCCCCTGATGCCCTGCGCCTCCACCTCGACCTTGAGGCCCGGGTCCACCAGCGCGGCCACGCCGACCAGCGTGGAGCAGGGGAAGTCCCCGCTGAAGACCTCGCCGCGGGCCCGGCCGACGGCGACCTTGTCCTCGACGTCGGTCAGGTAGACCCGCAGCACGAGGATGTCGTCGACCGACGCCCCGCAGGCCTCGGTCAGCTCGCGCACCCGCCGGAAGGTCTCCTTCGCCTGCAGGTAGACGTCGTCCCCACCGACGGGGCCGTCCGGGCCGCCGGCGTGCATGCCCGACAGGAAGAAGTGGTCGCCGTGCACCCGGGCGTTGCTGAACATGCCCGGCCGCGGCGGCTCCGGTACCGACTCCGCTGCGACCCTCATGCCCGTCCCGTCCTCTCGTTGGCCTCGCGCACCAGCCGCTCCCGGGTCTCCCGGAAGTCGTAGGTGGGGTAGAAGTCGGTCTGGAAGACGCCCCACGCGCGGCGCTCCAGCTCGACGTTCACCGACTGCAGCAGCCGCGGCGGCAGCCGCAGCGTGACGATCTGTCCCACGCCCATCGCCACCACCCACGAGACGACCTCGCAGCCGGCCGGCGGGAAGCCGTTCCACCAGTCGACGGCGTCCAGCTTGTCCCGCTGCTCGACGAGGTCCTGGGACTGGTCGTGCCGCAGGAAGACCGTCAGCAGCATGGTCTCCTCGGCGGCCGGGTGACCCGACCCGGCCGCCGAGGGCTGCGCGTCAGCCATTCGCCGCGGCCACCAGCTTCGCGGCCTGGGCCTGTGCGTCGGCCCGGTACATGCGGCGGATGCGGGAGACGCCGAGGTCGTGCTGGTAGAGGTGCTCGTCGACGTCGGCGTCGGCGGCCAGGGCCTCGAGCACGATGCGGTCCTGCTCGAGCACCGCCCAGTGCTTGGCCTCCAGCTGGGTCCGGTACAGGAAGCGCCAGACCTCGCGCTCCCAGCCCTCCACCCGCCGGGTCCGCCAGTGGAAGATCGCCGAGTTGTGCTCGTCGATCGGCGTCGCCATGCCGACGATGCCGAAGGTGCCACCGGGCCCGGCGTTCTGGGCGTAGGGGATCTCCAGGTCGACGTAGTCCATCGCGCCCCGGGCGAACTCCACCCAGTCGAAGTTGACGCCGCGCTGGTCGGTCTTCTCGAAGAAGAAGCCGCGCTCGGTCTCGCGGATGCGGAACCGGGCCGAGGTGTCGCCGCCGAACATCGAGTGCGAGTCCCGGTGCAGGAAGGCCCCGTGCATCGGGTCGAGCACGTTGTCCATGTAGAACCGCCACGGCCCGGCCCACTCGGCGTAGTTCGGGAACCAGGAGACGGCGGGGTCGGCGAGCCGGTCGGGCAGCGCGAACTCGGTCGGCTGCGAGTCCTCGGTCAGCGGCACGAACGCGAAGATGGTGTCCGCGGCCTCGACGACCGACAGCGAGACGGTGGCCTTCTTGCCCTCCAGGGCGCAGCCGGGCATGCCGGGCACCGAGACGACCGTGCCGGTGCCGTCGACCTGGACGCCGTGGTAGCGGCAGGCCACCCGGTCACCGAGGTGCTGGCCGACCGACAGCGGCGCGCTGCGGTGCGGGCAGCGGTCCTCGAGCATCGAGATGGCCCCGGACGCGTTGCGGAAGAGCAGCCAGTCGACGCCGAGGCGGGTGACCTTCTTCATCTCGCCGGCGCCGACCATGTGCGAGGGCAGGATCGGGTACCAGCGGTCGCGCAGACCGGTGGCCGCGATCTCCTCCGCCGACAGGGTGCGGCGGGTGCCGACGACCTTGGGCGTCTTGACCGGGCGCGGACGGGCCAGGGCGGCGGGCGTGGTGGTCGGGGTGCTCATCTCAGTCTCCCAGTCGGCGGAGCTCGGCGCGGAGCGAGTCCGCGGTCCAGGGACCCCCGTCGGGGGCGTTGAGGCCGAGGCCGTTCAGGCCCTCGACCAGGCCGGGCAGGTCGTGCACGCCGCGCCCGAAGACCTCCATGATCGCGCCGGAGAGCTTGAGCTCGTAGGGGCTGATCGGGTGCGGGTGCGTCTGGTGCTCTTCCAGGTACTGCTCAGGCATGCGCTTCCTCCCTGGCCTGGGGCACGAGGGACGACAGCCCCTCGGCGATGGACATGAACGCGGTGACCCACTCGGCGAAGGAGCGGGGGTTGCTGCGGTGCACCGGGGCGGCGGTGCCGTCGACGATCACCATCACGCCGTTGGTCACGCCACCGGCGACGGTCTGGGCCTGCGAGGTGTCGGTGTCGGGCTCCGGCGCGGCGACGACCACGAGCGTCGGGGTCTGCACCTCCCGCAGGAGCTCCCAGTAGGCGGGGTCGGCCTCGTCGACCTCGGGGTCGGCGGCCAGGATGCTGACCACCAGCTCCGGGGCGCGGGCCGCCAGGAGCAGCGCCCGCGGCACCGCCGTCCCGGAGGCGAGGACGTGGACCGGGCCGCCGGCCGCGTGCACGGCGACGGCCTCGCGGACCTGGGCGAGCCACTCGGCGTCGGCCGGCTCGCCCTCGGGACCCCACTCGACCGCTCCGAGGGCGTGCACCTGGTCGAGGAACCAGTCGGCCGGCTCGCTGCCCGAGCGCAGGCAGAGGACGCCGGCGGACAGCTCGTCGTCGGGAACCATCAGTGGCCTCCGTCCGGGGTGGGGATGTGCACGGGCGGCGTGAACGCGCCCGGCACCGGGTCGAGTGCGGTCACGTCGACCTCGACGAGCACCGGGCGGTGGGCGTCGACGGCCTCCCGCAGCACGGCCTCGAACCGCCCGGGGCCCTGCACCAGCCAGTACGGCATGGCGAGGGAGCCGGCGAGCTTGCCGAAGTCGGGGGTGAACAGGTCGACGCCGGTGACGTCGAAGCCGTTGGCCTGCTGCATGTTGCGCAGGACGCCGTAGCCGCCGTCGTTGAACACGAGGACGACGACCCAGGCGCCGGTCCCGCAGAGGGAGGCCAGCTCGCCCAGGTGGACGGCGAGCCCGCCGTCGCCGGCCATGACGAGGGTCGGCACCTCCGGCCGGCCGACGGCGGCGCCGATGCCCATCGCCAGGCCCTGGCCGATGCCGCCGCCGAGCGGGAAGACGTTCGAGCTGCGCGCGTAGAACTCGAGCAGCCGGTTGCCCCACTGGCTGGACGGGATCGTGACGTCGCGGGCGACGACGGCCTTGCGCGGCAGCACCGAGCGCAGGCCGGCGCAGATCTCGGCGTAGCCCCCGATGTACTCGTAGAGGTCGTCGCGGACCTGCTGGCGCACCGACCGCACGCGGTCGGCCCAGCCGGGCTCGGTCGAGACCGACGGCAGCCGCCCCAGCAGCGCCGTCAGCACCGCGCGGGAGTCCCCGACCAGTCCCACCTCGGCGGGGTACACCCGGCCCACGGCGGCGGGGTCGACGTCGATCTGCACGTGCCGCTTGGGCAGCTCGAGGGCGTAGCTCTTCGTCTCGTTGGACCGGAAGTGCGTGCCGACGCTGAGGATCAGGTCGGCCTCGGCCAGCAGCGGGCCGACCGCGGGGGTGGCCGCGAAGTTGCCGACGACCAGGTCGTCGTCCTCGGGCACGATCGCCCGGCCCGAGTTGCTGGTGAGCACGCCGGCACCGAGGCGGTGCACCAGCTCGGTGAGCTCGGCGGGCGCGCCGGCCGCACCCCCACCCACCCAGAGCAGCGGGCGCTGGGCGGCGGCGAGCAGGGTGGCCGCGGCGTCGAGGGCGTCGTCGTCGGGGTGCGGCACGGCCAGGGGCACCGGCTCGTACGGCTGCTGCTGGTCCGGCCGGGCGAGGTACTGCAGGTCCGAGGGCCACTCGACGCTGGCCGGGCCGTTCGGCGTGGCGGTGATCGCGGCGATGGCCTCCTCGAGGGTGGCCTCGGCGCGGTCGGCCGAGGGCACGGTCGCGGCGAACGCGGAGATCGCCTCGAGCATCTTCCGCTGGCCGGGGAACTCGTGGATGACGCCGCGGGCCGAGCCGGGGGCGGCCGGGTCGTAGTGCTCGCTGTCGATCTGCCCGGTGACGTGCAGGACGCGGCTGCCGGCGGTGAGCGCCTCGATCATCGAGCCGGCCGCGTTGCCCGCGCCGGTGCCGGTGCTGGTCAGCGCCACGCCGACCTTGCCGGTGGCCCGGGCGTACCCGTCGGCGGCGTTGACGACCGCGGCCTCGTGCCGCATCTCCACGAAGCGCAACTCGCGGGCCACGGCCTCGACCAGCGGCAGGTTGTGCACGCTGATCACGCCGAAGGCGGTGTCGATGCCGTGCCGCTTCATCACGGCGACGAGGACGTCACCGCCGGTGGGCTGTCGTTCGGTCATGTGGTCCTCGCTTCAGAGGTAACGGGAGACGCCGCCACCGACGTCGATGGTCGCGCCGGTGCAGTACGAGGACAGGGGGGACAGCAGGCTGACGATCGGGAAGGCGACCTCCTCGGCGCGGCCGAACCGGCCGAGGGCGATGCCGCGGTCGGCGGCGATCTCCGCGCTCCACTCCTCGTAGCTCTGCGAGGTACCGGAGGCGTCGTAGCGGCGCCGCCACTGGCCGGTGTCGACGAGGCCGAGGGCGACGGAGTTGACCCGGATGCCCTCGGGTCCGAGCTCCGCCGACAGCGTGCGGGTGAGGTTGAGCAGCGCCGCGCGGGCCGCGGAGGTGATCGCCAGCCGGGCCTCGGGCTGCTTGGCCAGGATCGCGTTGACGTTGACCACCGAGGCGGCGTCGGACCCGGCGAGGTGCGGCCGGGCGGCGCGGATGACGTTCCACGCGCCGAACACCTTGAGGTCGAGCTCCTCGCGGATCTGCTCGTCGGTGGTGTCGGTGATGGGCGCCATGAGCGAGCGGCCGGCGTTGCACACCACGCCGTCCACCCCACCGAACACCTCGACGCCCTCGGCGACCATCGCCTCGACCGAGACGCGGTCGACGACGTCGCAGGCGACCGCGTGCACCTTCCCCGGGCCGGGCAGCGCGCCGACGGCGGACTGCAGGCGCTCGAGGTCCCGGGCGGAGGCGACGACCGAGGCGCCCTCGCCGACGAGCATGCGGGTGGTGGCCAGCCCGACGCCGGAGCTCGCCCCGGTGACGAGCACGACGCGGCCGTTCAGCTGCAGGTCCATGTCCGCGCTCCCTACTGCACCATCGTGAAGCCGCCGTCGACCGCGACGACCTGGCCGGTGACGAACCCGGCCTTGTCCGACAGCAGGTAGGCGACGAGGTCGGCGACGTCCTGCGGGGTCTGCTCGCGCTCCAGCACCCGGTTGTCGGCGTAGAGCCGGTAGCGGTGGTCGGGCACCGTCTCGGTGGCCTCGACCCGGATCAGCCCGGGGGCGACGGCGTTCACGCGGACGCCGTGCGGGCCGGCGTCACGGGCCATCGTGCGGGTCATCGCCATGACCGCGCCCTTGGAACCGACGTAGTGCACCAGCCGGGGCGAGCCGTAGATGGCGGTGTCGGAGGCGACGTTGACGATCGCGCCGGCGCCCTTCTCCAGCATCTGCGGGACGAGCCGGGCCGCGACCTGCCAGGTACCGAGGGCGTTGACGGTCATGATCCGGCGGAACGCCTCGACGTCGAGCTCCCAGAAGGCGTCGCCGCCGACGCCGTCCGCGAGAGCCGCGTTGTTGACCAGCGCGTCGACCCCGCCGAGAGACTCGGTGGTCTCGGCGAGCGCGGCCACGGAGTGCGGGTCGGCGATGTCCAGCGCGACCGCGTGCACCTCGGCGCCGCCGGCGCGGAGCTCGTCGGCGGTGCGCTCCAGCAGCTCGGTGCGGATGTCGCCGAGGACCAGCCGGTCGCCCTCCGCGGCGAGGGTCTCGGCGATGACCCGGCCCAGCCCGCGGGCGGCACCGGTGACGACGGAGAGGCGACTCACGCTGCCGCCTCCCACAGCTCGAGCACCGCGGCGGCGACCTCGGCCGGCTTCTCGGTGAGCGCGGCGTGGCCGGCGCCGGGCACCACGACCAGGCGGGCGCCGGGGATGCGGTCGGCCAGCAGGCGCGACTCCTCCACCCCCGTGACGACGTCGTGCTCGCCGACCACCACCAGCGTCGGCGCGGTGATCGTGGGCAGGAGCTCGGCGGTGTCGGTGCCGGCCATGTACTCGGCGGCGCCGCGGTAGCCGGCCAGCCGGACCTGCGCCATCTCGGCGCGGACGGCGTCGGCCACCTCGGGGTCGCAGCCAGGCGCGACGAGCCGCGGGGCGCGGGCGGTGGCGAAGGCCTCCGGGCCGGACGCGGCGAGGTCGGCGGCCCGCGACCGCATGGCCGCGGCCTTCTCCGGCGCGGTGCCCGATCCCCGGGTCGAGTCGGCCAGCACGAGGGTGCGCACCCGCCCGGGGGCACGGGCCGCGACCTCGGTGGCGATCACGCCGCCCCACGAGGTGCCGAAGAGGTCGACCCGGTCGAGGCCGAGGTCGTCGAGCAGCGCCAGCACCCGGGCCGGGTAGTCGACGTCCGCGTCGCCGCTGGGGTCGGCGGACTCGCCGTAGCCCGGGGCGTCCCAGGCGATCGCCCGGGCGCCGGAGGCGGCGAGGACGGCGGCGACCCCGGCGCAGGAGGCGGCGCTGCCGCCGATCCCGTGCAGGAGGAGGACCGGGCGGCCGGTCCCCTCGTCGGTGACGGCCAGCCCTCCGGCCAGGCGGGTGCGGACGGGTGCGGACACGTCAGGCCTCGACCCCGACACCGATGCCGGCGCCGTTGTCCTCCGACACGGGGAGGAAGTAGCCGGGCTTGGCGTCGACCCGGGCGCGGGCACCGGCGTCCGGGATCCCCGCCATGGCCGAGCGCACCGAGGTGGTGGGCGGGCCGGCGGTGCGCCACTGGTCCGACAGCTCCGGCGTCCGCCGCCAGGTGCGGCACAGCCACGAGTCCTCGTCGACCTGGATGACCTCGGAGGTGTACTCGCAGACCAGCTGCGCCGGGTCGGTGTAGTAGCTGAACGTGTTGTCGCCGGGGCCGTGGCGGCCGGGACCCCACTGCGGCGTCACGCCGGCGACCTTGAGGCTGCCGATGCCGCGCATGAAGTGGTCGACCGAGGCCATCTCGTAGGCGACGTGGTTGATCGACGTCCACGGGGCCTGGTTGAAGGCGATGACGTGGTGCTCGGGGTTGCAGCGCAGGAACGACATCTGGTGCTCGGACCAGTCCGAGATCCGCATGCCCAGGACCTGGCAGTAGAAGGCGGTGGCGCGGTCGATGTCGACGGTGTTCAGGACGACGTGGGCCAGCTTCTTGGGCAGTGCCGCGTAGCCGCCCTGGTCCTGCCGGACGACGGCGTTGACGTCGGCGGCGAGCTCGACGACCCGGCCCTCGGGGTCGACCAGCGCCAGGCCGTAGCCGCCGGCGGCGTCGTCGTAGGCGCCGGGCTCGCGCAGCAGCGGGATGCCGAGGTCGGTCAGCCGGCGGGCGGCGTCGTCGATCTCGCGCCGGGTGCCGACGGCGAAGCTGACCCCGCCGAGGGAGTTCTGCTCGGCCTTCTGCAGCTCGAGGACGTGGTGCTCCTCGCCGGTGCCGCGCAGCCAGAAGCGGTCGGTGTCGGCGTCGCTGAGCCCCAGCCCCCAGGCCTCGTTGTAGAAGTCCTTCGAGGTGACCGGGTCGGGCACCCCGAGGGTGACCGAGCGCAGGGCGCGCAGCCGGACGACGGGCTGGTCGGCGTAGTGCACGCGGTGGTCGCTCATGGGGTCTCCTTGGTGAGGTGCTGGAACGGCCCCCCTTCAGGGGCCCGCGCCGAGCGTGCGAGGTGCGGGGGGAGGGGGGGGTCCTTCTAGAGGTCGAGGACGAGCTCGCGGGAGCGGCAGCGGGAGACGCAGACCATCATCGTCCCGGCGGCCTCGTGCTCCTCCGGGCTCATCAGGAAGTCGCGGTGGTCGACGTCGCCGCTGACCACCCCGGTCTCGCAGGTGCCGCAGATGCCCTCGGTGCACGAGGAGTCGACCGGCACGCCGGCGTCCTCGAGCGCCTGCAGCACCGACACCTCGGGGCCGACGGGGATCCGCTCGCCGGTCGACTGCAGCACGACCTCGAAGGCCTCGTCGGTCTCGCCCTCGGGGACGACCCGTTCGGGCGCCTTGAACCGCTCCAGGCGCAGCAGGGAGGGGTCCTCCATCGCCTCGGCGACGGCGTCCATCAGGGCGGTCGGGCCGCAGCAGTAGACGAGCGTGCGCGGGTCCTGGCTGTGCAGGATCGCCTTGAGGTCGGGGTAGCGCCCGTTCTCCTCGTCGACGTGGACGTGGACCTTCTCCCGCGGCAGCGCCTCGACGGCGTCGAGGAAGGCCATCGTCTGCCGGCTGCGGCCGGTGTAGAGCATCGCCCAGTCCGCGCCCCGGGCCTCCAGCTCGCGGGCCATGGTGATGATCGGGGTGATCCCGATGCCACCGGCGATGAGGAAGTGCTTGGGCGCCTCCTCCAGGTGGAAGGCGTTGCGCGGACCGTCCACCTGGATGTGCGCGCCGACCGACAGCGCGTCGTGCACGCAGCTGCTGCCGCCGCGCGAGTCCGGCGTCCGCAGCACCGCGACCGTCCACCGCGTCGAGTCCGAGGGGTCCGAGCACAGCGAGTACTCGCGCAGCATCCCGTTGGGCAGGTGCAGCGCCAGGTGCGCACCCGGCTTCCACGTGGGCAGCGCGCCACCCGCGGGGTCGACCAGCGTCACGCTCGTGATGCCGTCGGCCTCGTAGGTCTTCTGCTGGACGCGCAGCGTGTGCCGCCCGTCCTCGCCCGCGAGGTTCCTCTCCATGCCCGGACTCCCCAGATCGAAGCGGTGGTTCAGGTGCGCGTCAGCGCTTGACGCCGTACATCTCCGACGACGGCGGGTAGGTCGGCAGCTGCGGCTTCGGGGCGCCGATGACGACGCAGAACAGCGCGTCGGTGTCGCCCACGTTCTTCAGCGAGCGCGGCACGCCGGCCGGCACGCGGATGAGGTCGCGGTAGCCCAGGACCCGAGTAGCCTTCTTGGTGCCGTCCTCGACGTCGTGGACGGCGACCTCCAGCTTCCCCTCGAGGACGTAGAAGACCTCCTCGACGTCGTGGTGGGTGTGCTCGGGGCCGACCGCGCCGACGGGCAGCTTCATGTTGGAGAACGTGAAGCCGCCGGGCTTCAGCGTGCGGCTGTCCGCCGAGTGGTCGCCGGTGGCGCCGGAGCCGATGTAGCGGATCTGGGCGCGCCGGAAGCGGTCGCCGCCCTGGGAGGCCTGGAAGCCAAGGGCGTCCCAGTCCTCGTAGCGGCTCTCGGCACTGGCGATGCAGGAGTCGATGAGCGACTCGAGGTCGGCACCGGGGGCCGGGGCCGTCTGCTCGGGGGTGGTGGTCTGCTCGGTGGTCACTGCTGTTCTCCTTCGGTTACCGGGGCGGGGGGCTGGTCAGTGGGTGCGACCGCGGTGCGCGATCGCCTCGATCTCGACGGTGGCGCCGTAGGGCAGGCCGGCGACCTCGACGAAGCTGCGCGCCGGCCGGGGCTGGGCGAAGGTCCGCTCGTAGTGCGCGTTGGCCTCGGTGCGGAGGCTGAGGTCGGTCACGAAGTACGTCGTCTTCACGACGTCCTCCAGGGCCATCCCCACGGTCGCCAGCCGCTCGGTGAGCCGGGCGGTGGCGGCCTCGATGGCCTCGGTGCGCCCGTGGACGGCGGCGCCGTCGGCGTCCACCGACAGCGCGCCGGAGACGAACGCCAGGTCGCCGACGGCGAAGGCGGGGCTGTAGGGGTGGGCGCCGCTGATCTGCGTGCTCGTGCTCATCGCTCGAAACCTCCCGGGGCGCCCCACGCGATCGGGCGTCCGCTGACGTCGACGTAGATGGACTTCTGGTGCATGTACGAGCGGATCCCGTCGCGGCCCTTCTCCAGGCCGATGCCGCTCTCCTTGAGACCGGTGAACGGGGTCGAGATGCTGAACTGCTTGTAGGTGTTCACCCAGACCGTGCCCGCCTTGACCGCGCGGGCGATCCGCCAGGCGCGGGGGAAGTCGCGGGTCCAGATGCCGGCGGCGAGGCCGAAGACGGTGTCGTTGGCCTGCGCGACCAGGTCGTCCTCGTCGTCGAAGGTCAGCAGCACGGCGACCGGGCCGAAGACCTCCTCCTGGCAGATGGTGTCGTCGTTGGAGACGCCGCTGAGGACCGTCGGCAGGTAATAGGCGCCGGTCGCCAGCTCGTCGTCGTCGGGGACCCGGCCGCCGGTCAGCACCGTGGCGCCCGCGGCGACGGCGTCGTCGACCATCCGCGCCACGCCGTCCCGGTGCGAGTGCGTGATCATCGGCGCGACGTGGGTGCGCGGGTCGTCCCCGGGGCCGACGACGAGCCGCTCGGTGGCGGCGACCAGCCGGGCGGTGAACTCCTCGGCGACGTCGCGGTGGACGAAGACCCGCGAGCCGGCGATGCAGCTCTGCCCGGTCGAGCTGAAGATCCCGTAGACGACCCCGGCCACGGCCTGGTCCAGGTCGGCGTCGGGGAAGACGATCGTCGGCGACTTGCCGCCGAGCTCCAGGGTGACCGGCATGACCTTGCGGGCGGCCACCTCGCCGAGGTGCTTGCCGGTGGTCGTGCCGCCGGTGAAGCTGATCTTGGACACCTCGGGGTGGGCGACGAGCGCCTCGCCGACGGTGCGGCCGGGGCCGGGGATCACCGAGAGCAGGCCGGCGGGCAGGCCGGCCTCCTCGGCCAGGCGGGCCAGGCGCAGGGTCACCCACGGCGCCCAGACCGGCGGCTTGGAGACGACGGCGTTGCCGGCGGCCAGCGCGGGGGCGATCTTCTGCGCGTCGCTGGCGATCGGGGAGTTCCACGGGGTGATGGCGCCGACGACGCCCATCGGCTCCCAGGTGGCGAAGGTGAGGTACTCGCCGCGGGAGGGGGTGATGTCCCCGACCATGGTCTCCAGCGTCGCGGCCATGTAGCGGAAGGTGTTGGCCGCACTCAGGCACAGCGCCCGGGTCTCGCCGCGGGTCTTGCCGGTGTCGAGGGTCTGCAGGGCCGAGATGGTGTCGGCGTCGCGCTCCAGGGCCTCGCCGATGCGGTAGAGCACCCGCGCCCGCTCGTGCGGCAGCATCGCCGCCCAGCCGGACTCCGCAGCGGCCTGCAGCCCGCCGCGGACGGCGCGGTCGACGTCCTCCACGGTGGCGCCGTGCAGCGTCGCGAAGACCTTGCCGGTCGCCGGGTCCACCGACTCGATGGGCTCGCCGCTGCCCCGCTGCCACCGGCCGGCGACGAGGATCTCGTCGCGCAGCGAGGCCTGCAGGGCGTCGGCGGAGGAGGACCGCTCGGCGGGCGCGTTCGGCACGCCCTGCACGGGTCCCGGCCGATCGGTCATGGTGTCTCCCTCGGTGGTGCTCCTCTGAGTGCTCATCTTCTTAGCGCTCAGAGATATGCAGCGAATGTAGGAGTGGGCCCGCCCACGGTCAAGGGGCGGGGTGGGACTCGCACGGTGTTCCGTTCGGTTCGGCCTCCCTGCAGGGAGGTCCTTCACGCGATGAGCGGAGGGCGCGCGGTCAGCCCGCTCAGCGTGCGGAGGATCGAGTACGGCACCACCGCGCTGGTGCGCGGGTTGTCCGGGCTCGGCTTGTTCTGCACCTGGAACACGTAGGAGCCCTGCGGCCCCTCGGCCTCGATGCGGTGGGTGGTCAGGTCGGCCGCGGGATCGGCGTGCAGCTCCACCCGGACGACGTCGGGGTCCCCGACGGCCAGCGCCAGGGCGGCCGCGACGTTCAGCGACTGCGGGAAGAGCCGGGAGGCCTCCGCGGGGGTGCCGGCGAAGACGAGCACGTCCTCGGCGGCATCGCGGACCCGCCGAGCCTCCGCCTCGTCCATCCACGGCTGGACCAGGGCGGCCGGCTTCTTGGTGGTGCGCAGGACCGCGCGGTCCAGCCCGCCGACGGCGGCCGCCGAGGCGAGCAGGTCCAGCCCACCGAGCGCGCCGTGCGTGCAGCGCAGCCGGCCGGGGCCGAGCTCGTCCAGCCGCCCGGCCAGGCGGGGGTCGAGCAGGGCCGCGATCGAGCTCACCACCAGGTCGCGGCCGGCTGCCAGGACCGGCTCCACGACCTCGAGCAGCGCGTCGGGCCCGGCGCACTCGACGACGACGTCGCAGGCCGCGAGGGCCTCGTCGAGGCCGAGCCGCGGGACCGGGAGCCCCGGGTCGTCGGGCGAGCGGGTGACGACGCCGACCAGCGTCGCGCCGTCCACCCCTCCCCTCAGCAGCTCCCGGGCGACCACCCGGCCGATGGCGCCGTGACCCAGCAGGGCCACGCGGAGCCCCGTCCCCGCGGCACGGACCGCGGCGGTCCGTCCCGTGGGGCCGGGGACGCCATCGACTCGGGTGGTCATCGGAGGATCAGCCCTCGGCGACGTAGGTGTCGTCGGCGGCCTCGTAACCGTCCTCGAGCAGCCCCTGCTCGACCAGGATGTCGGCGACCTCCTGGATGCGGTCGACGTCGGTCTCGGCCAGGAACTCGGGCAGCGCGATCTCCTGCGCGACCTCCGGCGACACCTGAGCGATGGTCGGCAGCCACTCGCGCCACTCGGCCTCGTTGGCGACGATGTCCTGCCCGGCCGCGTACATCGCCCGGGCGAACGCCGCGACGGTGTTCGGGTTGGACTCGATGAACTGGTCGCTGGCGATGAAGTTGGAGACCGCCAGGCCGTCGTTCGGGCCCTCCTCCGAGGTCAGGTCGA
The DNA here is from genome assembly GCF_003319125.1 of Blastococcus sp. TF02A-26. GTDB lineage: Bacteria > Actinomycetota > Actinomycetes > Mycobacteriales > Geodermatophilaceae > Trujillonella. Next base: position 57,674 of record NZ_QOHG01000005.1, read on the forward strand.
CGATCTCGCGCATGCCCGCGGCCAGCGCCGCCGAGGAGAACGGCTCCGGGGAGTAGCCGACGTCGATGGATCCGGCCTCGACACCCGACAGCATCTCGGGGAAGGGCACCTCGACGAAGGTCGGCTCGACGTCGTCCAGGCCCTCCTCGTTCAGCAGGTTGCGCAGGGTGACGTCACCGATGTTGTTGGTGGCGTTGATCCCGATCGTGGCGCCGTCGAGGTCCTCGAGGGTCTGGATGTCGGAGTCGGGGTCGACGTAGACCGACAGGCCGCCGGCGCCCAGGGCGCTGGTGAGGACGACGGTCTGGATCGGCAGCCCGCTCTGCGCGGCGATCGACGTCGAGATGGTGTTGGAGAAGCTCATGTCGAGCTCGCCGGTGGCCACGTTCTGCGCGGCCTGCGGGCCGCCCTGGACCGGCTCGAGGGTGACCGTGAGGCCCTCCTCCTCGAAGAAGCCCTTCTCCTGCGCCCAGTACAGCGCGGAGTAGTCGGCCAGCGGCAGCGCGCCGACGGTGACCTCGGTGGTCTCGAGCTCGCCGTCGCTGGAACCGCCGCCGCCGCCCCCGGAGCTGTTGCCGCTGTCGTCGTCCGAGCCGCACGCGGCCAGACCCAGCAGCGCGAACGCGGTCGCTCCCGCGACCACACCACGGAACCTCATGTAGATACCTCCGGGCTCAGAAACTGAGCGCCAAGTTGTCGGGACGGACGTGACCGGGCGGTCACGCGGGGCGGCGGCCCGGGGGCCGCCGGGCTCAGACGGGAGCCACCTGCTCCTTGCTGCGGAGGAGGCGGGTCACGTGACCGCGGATCTCGACGAACCGCGGGTCGGTCTTGGTCGCGATGTGGTCGCGCGGCCGCGGCAGGTCGACCTCGATGACCTCGGCGACGACGCTGGGCGGCGCGGACAGCACGATGATCCGGTCGGCGAGGTAGACGCTCTCGTCGATGTCGTGGGTGACCACGAGCACCGTGATGCCGAGCTCGGCCTGGATCCGCATGAGCAGGTCCTCGAGGTCGGCGCGGGTCTGCGCGTCGACCGAGGCGTACGGCTCGTCCATCAGCAGCAGCTTCGGGTGGCTGGCCAGCGCGCGGGCGATCGCCACGCGCTGCTGCATGCCGCCGGACATCTGCCAGGGGTAGAGCTTCTCCTTGCCGGAGAGCCCGACCTCCTCGATGGCGAAGCGCACGCGCTCGGCGCGCTCCTTCGCCGGCAGGTGCTTGATCGGGAAGGCCACGTTCTTGTCCACCCGCATCCAGGGGAACAGCGAGCGCGAGTAGTCCTGGAAGACCATCGCCAGGCCCTCGGGGACGCCGTTCACCGGGGTGCCCTCGAACTCGACGCGGCCGGCAGTCGGCTCGTCGAGACCGGAGATGATCCGCAGGAGCGTCGACTTGCCACAGCCGGACGGGCCGACGATGACGCTGATCTTGGAGGCCGGGACCTCGGCGCTGATGCTGCGGACGGCGAGGTTGTCGCCGTAGCTGCGGGAGACGCCGTCGAGCAGGAGCTCGGCGCTGGTGGCGGCGCGGGGCGCCGGGTTCTCGGTCACTCGGGCCTCAGTCATTCTGCTGGGTCGCTCCTCGGTGCCAGGCGAGCGCACGGCGCTCGATCGCCAGGAAGATGAAGTTGAAGGCCACGCCGAGGAGCACCAGGACGATCAGCACCGACCAGAAGCCGGCGTAGTCGAAGGTCCGCTGGGACTGGATCAGCAGGTAGCCCAGGCCGTTCTCGGACTTCTGGAGCTCCGAGATGATCATGAGGATCAGGGAGAAGGACAGCGACGTCCGGATGCCCGCGAAGATCTTCGGTGCCGCACCGGGCAGCACGATGTGCAGCAGCTGGTCGCGGGCCGGGATCCGGAACACCTGGGCGGCCTGCGCCCGGGTCTGCCCGATCGAGCTGACCCCGTCGATGGTGTTGAGCAGGATCGGCCAGACGACGCTGAACGCGATCAGGAAGACCTTCGGCGAGTCACCGGTGCCGAAGAGGAAGAAGAAGACGCCGAGCAGCGCCGGGCTGGGCAGCGACCGGCCCAGGTGGATCAGCGGCTGGAACAGCGCGGTGAGCACCGGCGAGATGCCGAGCAGGACGCCGATCACCACGCCGACGACGATCGCGATGCCGAGACCGGCGAGGGCCCGCCCGACGCTCGGGAAGAGGTGGTCGTAGGTCGCGTCACCGAGGAAGAGCCGCGACGCGTCGCCGGAGAGGAAGTCCTCGACGAACCGCTCGAGGGAGGTGAGCGGGTCCTTGACGAACAGGCCCGACCGCCGGCCCTCCGAGATCAGGTACCAGACGCCGATGATCGCGGCGGGGACCAGGAGGCGGAGCAGCACCGTCACCGGCCAGGGGAAGCCGGCGCGGGCCCGGCGGCGCGGCGGCGCGGGGACGGCGGCGCGCTCCTCGACGGCCTCGGACTCCGGGGCGCTCAGCGGCACGTGGATCGGGTCGGTGCCCTGCTGGACCGTCACGACTCCACCTCGCTGGCGCTCGGCTGCGTCGCGAGCGACGCCACTGTGTCCTCTGGTGATCTCGCGAGCTCGATCACTGTGCGAGCCCCTTCTTCCAGCCGAACACCACGTCGTCGAGCTTCGCCATGACGAGGTTCACGGCGACGCCGAGCACGCCGGCCACCAGGGTCGCGGCGTAGACGATGTCGAGGTTGGTGGCGTTGGCGGTGTTCTCGAGGATGTAGCCGCCGATGCCCGTGCCGTTGCCGATGAGCAGCTCGGCGCTGACCGCGACCAGCAGGCCGATCGAGGCGGCGATCCGGACGCCGGTGAAGGCGAACGGCAGGGCGCTGGGGATCTTCACCGTGCGCAGGACCGCCAGGTCGCTGTTGCCGAAGGTCTTCGCCGTCATCACCGCGGTGGTGTCCGTGCTGCGGACGCCGTACATGGTGTTGAGCAGGATCGGCCAGACGCAGGAGAGCGCGACGGTGAGCGCCAGGGGCAGCATCCCCTGGCCGATGAGCAGGACGAGGATCGGTCCGACGGCCACCGACGGCAGCACCCGGAAGGCCTCGACCGGCCACTCGAACGCGACGAAGACGCTGCGGAACGCGCCCATGAGGCCGCCGACCAGGACGCCGACGCCGGTGGCGATCGCCAGGCCGAGCATCCACTCGCCGAGGGTGAACAGGACGGCGTCCCAGAAGGTGCCGTCGGGTAGCAGGTCCGCGACGCCGCCGAGGACGCCGGTCGGGAGCGGGAGTCCCGCGACGTCGAGGAGGCCGGTGCGGATCACGGCCTCCCAGACCGCTGCGACACCGACGACGCCGACCACGCCGAGGACGGCCTGCGACCGACCGCTGAGCGGTTCGTGCAGGAGCTTCACCCGGATCTCCCTCCTCGGACCGTGCCCGGCGGATGCGTCGCAGTGGGCCGGACCACATCTGTCGACAGATGGTCGCCGGGCGTTCCGCGAGCCGTCAATAGCTGAGCGCAAAGACTCTTGGTAATTAACCGCTTTGACACGTGGCGCCGGGCTCCGGTGACGCAGCGCACTCCTCGGACGTCACCGGGTGACATCTTCCCCGTGTCCGACCACCCCGGGCCGAGCGGTCCGGCCGGCGAGTCCCCACACGCCCGCGACGACCACCGCGAGCGCCAGGGCCAGGAGCGGAGCGGCGGGCACTCCCCCGGCCATCAGCCCGCCACCGACCAGTGCCGGCGGCAGCCAGACCACCACCGGGATCAGCCGCGGCGGCCGTCCCCGGCGCCGGCGGGCCGACTCGACCCAGAAGGGCACCGCGATCGGCGGGGCGATCCCGGCGAGCAGCGACAGCCAGTCGACCAGGATCCGGTGGAAGGCGAGGAGTCCGAGCACCAGACCCAGCCCGGTGATGACCGCGACCGCCACCCGCGCCGGGGCGCCGGTGAACGTCTGCAGCGCCAGCCCGCCGGAGTAGGCCGCGGCGATCGCGGGGGCGAGGACGGCGACCGCGACCAGCAGGTCGCCGACCGGCACCCCGCCGGGCCGCATGGCGGCGACCGCGGCGAGGCTGGCGTCCCCGCCGTCGGTCCCGGACAGCCGCAGGGCCACGCCGATCAGCACGAGCCCCAGGGCGGGCAGGACGAGCGCGGCCACGCAGGCGAGCAGTCCGCCCCGGTGCTCGAGGCCGGCCGTGAAGTCCGGCGAGCGGAGCATGAAGACGGCGACGTAGCCGACGAACGCGGCCAGCAGGACGACGGCCTCCCCGCCGGGACCCGCCGCGACGGTCACCGGCGACCGCAGCCGGTCGACGCCCAGCAGCAGGAGGGGCGAGGCCACGAGCGTGAGCACCGTGGTGGCGACGGCGACGCGGTTCCAGGAGCGGACGTCGCTGAGGGCGAGCGCGCCGACGACGGCGCCCACGGCCGCGGCGCACAGTGGTCGGGGCAGGTCGAGGACCCGGGCGAGCGACTCCCCGCCGATCCCGATGCCGAAGCCGACCCAGCCGACCATCCCGGCCGCGATCAGCACGCCGACCGCCGTCCGCGCGGCGGGCGAGAGGTAGCCGCGGCTCAGCTGCGTGAACGTCTGTCCGGTGCCGATCGGCGGGCGCAGGCCCAGCCGGCCGTGCAGGACCAGCAGCACCGCCATCAGCGCGACGGCGGGCAGCAGCCAGACCAGCGGGAGGGGTCCGCCCCCGTCGGCCAGCTGGGTGCCCAGCACCAGCGCGCCCGGCGAGCTGCCGATGGCCAGCCAGCCCCCGACGTGGCGGGTCCACCGGACCGGCGCGGCGACGTCACTGACCACCGGGACAACTTAGCGATCAGGGACTTTGCGGCAAGACACCCCGCGGGCCCCGCATCTCAGGTGAGCGGCACGGTCCAGGCGTCGTATCCGTACACCCAGTCGGCGTTGCCGGCGGTGCGCAGCCAGTCGTTGCCGCGGGAGCCGATCTGCACGTCGGCGGTCCGGCCGCGGCGGGCCTGCTCGTAGGCCTGCAGTGCCGCGGTGTCGCGCCCGGGCTCGGCGGCGGCCAGCGCGCGGGCGAGGACGACGGCGTCCTCGATAGCCATCCCGGCCCCCTGCGCCATGAACGGCATCATCGGGTGACACGCGTCGCCCAGGAGGGTGCGCGTGCCGACCGACCAGCGCGGCAGCGGGTCGCGCACGTAGAGGGCGGACTTCAGCACCGAGTCGCAGGCGTCGAGCAGTGCGCGCGCCTCGGCGTGGAAGCCGGCGTAGGCGCGGCGCAGCTCGTCGACGTCGCCCGGCGCGGTCCACGACTCCTCGCGCCACGACTCCTGAGGGCGGGTGGCGAAGACGAAGACGTCCTCGCCGCGGTTCAGGGGGAAGGTGACGATCTGCGTCGCAGCGTCCGGGCCCCACCACTTGGTGAAGGCGCCGAGGTTGGGGATCCCCTCCAGCCGCGCGGCGGGGACGACGGCGCGGTAGGCGACGACCCCGGTGAACTCGGGCTGCTCGGGGCCGAACAGCGCCTCGCGGACGACGGAGTGGATGCCGTCGGCGCCGACCAGCACGTCGACGGTCGCCGAACCGCCGTCGGTGAACTCGAGGACGGTCCGGTCGCCGTCCTCGCGGAGGGCCGACAGCGTGCGCCCCAGGTGCAGCACGCCGTCGGGCAGTGCCGGCACGAGCGCGTCGAGCAGGTCCGCGCGGTGGATCGTCAGCTGCGGCGAGCCGTAGCGCTCCTCGGCGACGGTCCCCATCTCCAGGCGCGAGGTCTCCTCGCCGGTGTCCCAGGTGCGGCTGATCCGGTGGCTGGGACGGGCCGCGGTCCGGCGCAGCGCCTCACCCACCCCGAGCCCGTCGAGCGCGACGACCGCGTTGGGCGTCAGGTTGATGTCCGCACCCACCCGGCCGAGGCGGCCGGCCTGCTCGAAGACGACGACCTCGCGACCCAGCTGACGCAGCGCGAGCGCTGCCACCACTCCTCCGACGCCGCCACCGACGACCCCGACCACCTGCTCGCCCATGACGACTCCCCTCAAGATGTGTAAGTACCTATATTCTCAGCACTTACGTATCATCGGCGCAACACCCCTGGCCCGAGGAGGCGGCGTGGCAGTCGAGGGAGCCCGGCCCGACGAGGTGGACGCCGTCCTCGACCGCTGGGTGCAGGTCCGCCCCGACGTCGACCCGGCCAGCATCGGCGTCTTCGGGCGGATCGCCCGGCTGGACCTGATGCGGCGGGCCGCCGTCCGCAGACTGCACGAGCGGCACGGCATCACCTCGGCGGCGTTCGACCTGCTCTCCCAGCTGCGCCGGGCCGGTCCGCCGCACCGGCGGACGACCGGGGAGCTCGCCGAGGCCACCCTGCTCACCTCGGCGGCGACGACGCTGCGCATCGACCGGCTGGAGACCGACGGTCTGGTCCGCCGTGTCCGCTCGGACGACGACCGGCGGGTGGTCTACGCCGAGCTCACCGAGGCCGGACTCGCGCGGATCGACGCCGTCTACGAGGAGCACATCGCCCTGGAGGACCGGCTCCTCGCCGGCCTCGACGCGGCTGAGCGCGCGCAGCTGGCGGACCTGCTGCGCGCGCTCACCCACTCCGTGAGCGGAGTCGCTCGATGACGGTTCCCGCACTCGAGCGACTCCGCTGACCTCAGTCCCGGGCGACCAGGACCGGCACCTCCTCGGCCGGCCGCGGCGCGGGGACGGCCGCGGGGACGGCGTCCTCGTGGCGCAGCTCCGGCAGCCAGCGCAGCCACCGCGGCAGGTACCAGTTCCGGTCCCCGAGCAGCTGCATGACGGCGGGGACGAGCACCGCCCGGACCACCGTCGCGTCCAGCAGCACCGCGATGGCGAGACCGAGTCCGACCTGCTTCATCGACGTCATGGACAGCGTCACGAAGGTGAGGAAGACGAAGACCATGATCACCGCGGCGCTGGTGACCGTCCCCGCCGACGACGTGATGCCGCGCGCGACCGCCGTGCGCGTGTCCAGCCCCTGGTCGTGACCCTCGCGGATCCGCCCGAGGATGAAGACGTGGTAGTCCATCGACAGGCCGAACAGGATCACGAAGAGGAACAGCGGGATCCAGTTCACGATGCCGCCGGTCTGGTCCAGGCCGATCAGGTCGGCGCCCACGCCCTCCTGGAAGACCAGCACGAGCGCCCCGTAGGCGGCGGCCACGCTCAGCAGGTTGAGCACGATCGCGGTGATCGCGATCGTCACCGAGCGGAACGAGACGAGCAGCAGCAGGAACGCCAGGACCAGCACGAAGGCGAACACCCACGGCGTGCGCTCGGCCATGAGCTCGTCGAAGGCCACCGACTCGGCGGTGCTGCCGGTGACCACCGCGGTCACGTCGTCGACCCCGCCGACCGTGGCCGGCACGATGCCCTCGAGGGTGCTCAGCGCGTCGCGTGAGGCCTGCTCCTCGCCGTCGCCGACCAGCGGGACGCTGACCACCGCGACGGTGCCCGCCTCGTTGGTCTCGACGTCGATCGGGTCGTTCATCTGCCCGCTGGCCAGCGCGCGCTCGCGCAGCTCGGTGAGCGCCGCCCGGACCTCGGGGGCGTCCACGTCCGGTGCCTCGACCACGACCTCGGCCGGGGACGGGCCGCCCGGGAACGTCTCCGTGATCCGGTTGTACGTCTGGATGATCCCCAGGTCCTGGGGCAGGTCGTTGACGCTCTCGTTGCGAAGGTCCATCGACAGCGCCGGGACGGCCAGGCCGACCAGCGCGGCCCCGGCGACGAGCGCGGCGACCAGCGGACGGCGCAGCACGACACCGAGCACCGCGGGCCAGAACCAGCCGGGCCGGCCTTCGCGACGGCGGCGGGCGAACGGCAGCCGCCCCTTCTCCACCCGGTCGCCGAGCCACGCCATCATCGCCGGCAGCACCGTCAGCGAGCCGAGCACCGAGATGGCGACGACGAGGATGGTCGCCGAGCCCATGCCCGTTAAGGCGGAGAACCCGGTGAGGAACATGCCGGCCATCGCGACGACGACCGTGATGCCGGAGATCAGCACCGAGCGGCCGGAGGTGGCGGCGGCGATGTCGAGCGCGTCGACCGGGCCGGCCCCCTTGGCCCGCTCCTCCCGCTCGCGCTTGAGGTAGAAGAGCGAGTAGTCCACACCCACGGCCAGGCCGATGAGCAGCATGACGATCTGCGCGCTGCCGTCGACGTGCCAGATCTGGCTGGTGAGGCTGAGCAGCCCGAGCGCGCCGACGAACGCGGTGAGCGCGAAGACCAGCGGCAGGACCGCCGCGACCAGGGCGCCGAAGGTGAACAGCAGGACGGCGAGCGTGATCGGGATCGACAGCAGCTCGGCCCGCTGGAAGTCCTCGTCGAGGGTGTCGCCGATCGCGACGTCGGCGCTGGTGTCGCCGAACTGCTCGACCCGGACGTCGCCGTGGTCGGCTGCGACGGCGGCGACGGCGTCCTGGATCGGCTCGAGCCGCTCGTCGGCGGTCTCCGGGTCACCGGCGATGTCGAGGGTGACCAGGGCCGAGCGGCCGTCCGCCGAGACCAGCGGGGCGCCGTCGAGGGGGCTGACGACGTTCGTGGCCTCGGGGGTCGCCCGGAGGGCGGCGACCAGGTCGGTGAGGGCCGCGGTGACGGCCGCCTCCGGGACGTCGGCGTCCCGCTGGACGAGCACCATCTCCGAGGCCGGTTCCTCCCAGCCGTTGTCGTCGAGGATCTGCTGGGCGCGCGCGGAGTCGCCCAGGCTGTCCTCGGCGGCGGTGGTCTGGGCCTGCGGCACGAGCGTGCCGATGGCCAGGGCGGCCAGGACGAAGGCCAGCCAGCCGAGGACGGCCGCCTTGCGGTGCCGGGCGCTCCACCGCCCCACCCGCCCGGCGAGGTTGCCCGATCGCTGCATCGCACGTCTCCTGTCTTCGAGGCTCGAGATGTCCGTTGATGAATCTGCTGCTCAGGCGCGCGTCGACCCATCCCGCCAGCTGGCGGAGTCGGTGTCGGGCCAGCCCGACACCCCCGGGCCGCGCGCCGCGCCGAGCCTGTCGCCGGCGGGGCCGCGCGCCCATCGGGGAGCACCCCCATCCGCCCCTGGTCCTGCCGCTCCCGGGAACTCCGGGGAGTCCCCGGGTCGGTGACCCCGTTCCTCGCCGATGTCCGGTAGGACCGTCGAGCGAGGTCGACGCGAGGTCGGGGGGAACGTGCAGAGCTCGGAGGTCGCCGGGTGGCAGCCGTCGTACGCGCGGCTCGCAGCGGAGTGGGCGGCTCTCGGCGCGGCGGCACCGGGGACCGCCGTCCATGACGTCGCGGACTGGGACCGCCGCTTGGCCGAGCTGGCCGGCGAGGTGGCCGGGCTGCGGGCGGCCGGGCTGTGGCGCTCGGGCTCGCGCACGCTGCTCGCCACACTCGGACTGCAGTACGACGAGCTCAGGCTGACCGCCGCGCTGGCGTGGCTGCTGCGGCCCGACGGCCACCACGGGCTCGGGGACGGCCTGCTGCGCCGCCTGTGCGCGCTGGTCGGGAGCGAGCCGACCGACTTCGACCCCGTCACCGTCGATCTCGAGGAGGTGCGGGCCGACACCCGCGCCGACCTCGTCGTGCGGCTGCCCGGAGCGGTGCTGCTGGTGGAGGCGAAGGTGCGGGCGGGTGAGCAGCCGAGGCAGTGCGCCCGGCTGGCCGAGCTGTGGGACCACGAGGACCCCACGCTCGTCTTCCTGACCCCCCGTCGTCGTCCGCCGACGACCGCCGAGGAGAGCCATGACCGCTGGCACACGGTCAGCTGGGGCGACCTCGCCGAGCTGACACGTGCCGCGACCGCAGAGGCCGAGGAGCCGGCGCCGGGCGTCCTCGACGTCGTCGCCACGTGGGAAGGAACCGTCTGATGGACCCGAAGGTCGACTTCTACTGGCGCAACCGCGCCCAGATCGAGGAATGGGCGTCGCTGCGCAGCACCGCGGTGGGCCTGCTCGTGGAGGAGTTCCAGGCACAGGTCGACCTCCTGCGCGAGTTCGCCGCCACGTCCGACGACGTGGCCGTCGTCGACTCGCACGACCCCGTCCTGGTCGGGCTCACCCGGCCTTCGCGCGCGCCTGCGGCGCCGAGGTGATGCAGGGCTGGACGGCGCTCGCTCCGCCGCTGGACGAGGCAGTCGCCCAGGTCACCAGGTAGGACCTCCCGAAGACAGGCCCTTCCCACCCCTCTCCGGGCCCGTCGCCGAGCACACTGCGGCCGTGAGCGTGGCAACCGGCGTCATCGTGCCCCTGGTGAGCGCTGCCCTCGCCGGCGTCGTCGCGTGGCTCGTCACTCGGAGTCAGAGCCGCACGTCGAGGGAGAACTGGGTCCTGGACAAGCGCTACGCCGTGTACGAGCGCGTCGTCGACTCCTGCCTGGAACTCCTCGCCCAGGCCTCGACGGGCGACGTCGATCCGGCGGAGGAGACGAGCCGCTTGCTGCGCATCCCCGCCACCCGCTCGACGCTGATCGGTCGCCTCACAGCGCTCCAACTCGTGGCTCCGGCCGGCATCCAGGACCTCGGACACCAGATCGGGCTCGACGCCTGGGCAGTGGCACGGGACAGCACGAACGCGGAGGCGTTCTACGCGCAGATCGACACACTGGTCCGCCTGCTGCGTGAAGACCTCATCCCGCCGGACATGCGGTGAGCGCGCCGGCTCACGGCACTCCCGTCCGACACGGGCGCTCCCGGCCGATGCCGACCGAGTGGCACATGCGCACCTCGGGCAGCGCTCCGGAGACGAATCTGCCGCGCCTCCCCCGTCGGGGCGGCGCGGCAGATCGGTGTCTCAACCAGACGTGCACCCGAAGGGACTCGAACCCCTAACCTTCTGATCCGTAGTCAGATGCTCTATCCGTTGAGCTACGGGTGCCTGTGTTCAGTTGTCGTGCGCGGAGGCTCCGGGATTTGAACCCGGGATGGGGATTAACCCAAACCGCATTAGCAGTGCGGCGCCATAGACCGGACTAGGCGAAGCCTCCCGGGGTCCGAGTCCCCTCGGAACCACCGCGGAAGAGACTACCAGCGCCCCGGCGGCCCCTTGCAGGGCCCCGGTCAGGCCGGCACCGGCTCCCGCGACACGGCGGGGACGACGGCGCGGCGACCGGGGACCAGGGTCACGAGGACCGCCACCGCGGCGCCGGTCACCGCGAGCAGCAGCGCTCCGGAGACGCCGGCCGGCCCCTCGATGAGCGCACCGCCCAGGGCGGCGCCGATCGCCGAGGCCCCCACCGTGACCGTCGACAGCCAGGTGAACGCCTCGGTGGTGGCCTGCGCGGGGGCGATCGACCCGACCAGCGAGTTCTGCACGGTCAGGGTCGGGGCGATGACCGAGCCGCCGAGGAACAGCAGGAGGCCGAGCACCCAGGGGCTGGAGATGGCCGCGAGCGGGGCCAGCCCGATCGTCGTCCCCAGCAGCAGCCAGCGGTACTGGCGCGGCAGCGACGCGCTGACCACGCGGGCGCCGAACCAGAGCCCGCCGGCGACCGAGCCCAGCGACCAGACCGCCAGGAGGACGCCGGACATCCCCGGCGACCCGGCGTCCTCGGCGAAGGCGGGGACGGCGATCTCGATCGCGCCGAAGCCGACCATGAGCGCCGCGCCGCTGATCAGGACCCGCGGCATGCCGGGGGCGCGCACCGTGGAGAAGACGCCGGACTGCACGTGCGGCGCGGGCTCCCAGGAGCGCATCGCCTTCGAGACGGCGATCGAGACGGCCCCGGCGACGGCGAGCACGCCCGCCGTCCCCACGGCGACCGCCGGCGCGGTGACCACCGCGAGCGCGGCGACGAGCGCCGGGCCGATGACGAAGACCAGCTCGGTCGTCGTCGCGTCGAGCGCGAACGCGGCCGGCCGCACCCGGGGGTCGGTCTTCGACCACAGCGCGCGGACCGTGCCGCTGACCAGCGGGGTCGCGGCACCGGCGGCCGCCGAGGCGGCGACGACCACCGACGTCGATGCCTCGAGGAGGACGACGGCGACGAGCGCGGTGAGCAGCAGCGGGTAGGCCACCGCCTGGGCGAGCAGCACCGGGCGCGGCGAGCGGCGGTCGGCGAGGCGGCCGAGGACCGGGGCCATGCCGGCCATGGCGACGCCGAGGGTGGCCGACGCGAGGCCCGCCACCGCGAAGGAGCCGGTCTGCTGCTGCACCATGAGCAGCAGTGCCAGCGGCACCATGGCCGAGGGCAGGCGACCGGCGAAGCCGCCGATCAGCAGCGTCGGGGCGGAGGACAGCCGCCAGACGGAGAGGTACGCACGCACGGTGGAGCTCGTCTCAGGAGTTGCGGGAAGATGTAGGTGGTCATCGATGGTTGACCACCTACGAGCCACGGTAGCGACGGAGGAGTAGGGAGTCAAATGAACTACGACACCTACGCGTCGAACGCCGTCGAGCTGGCCATCGACCTGGCCAACGTCGACCGCGACGTCGACGCGTGGCCGGTGGACTTCCTCCGCGCGCACGACGAGTGGTTCTCCCCCGGCTCCGCCCGCGAGTTCTCCCCGGAGGAGTCGCAGGCTGCCGGCGAGATCGCCGACCTGGTCCGCGCCGTGGCGCTCGCGCAGACCCAGCCCGAGGTGCTCGACCGCCTCAACGCGCTGCTGTCCCGGGCCCGTCCGGAGCCCTACGCCACCGACCACGACGGCGAGCTCCACCTGCACTACACGCCCGACGAGGCGCCGGTGCTCGACCAGATGACGACCACGGTCGCGATGGGCCTGTCCCAGGTGGTGACCCAGCACGGGTGGCAGCGGCTCGGCGTCTGCTCGGCCGAGGGCTGCGAGGACGTCTACGTCGACACCTCGCGCAACGCCAGCCGCCGGTACTGCTCCAACACCTGCGCGAGCCGCTCGACCGTCGCCGCCTACCGCGCCCGCCAGAAGACCTGAGCGGAGTCGCTCGAGCGCGGTTTCCGCACCCGAGCGACTCCACTAGCGTCGCCGCGTGAGGTCACCGCGGCACTGGGACGCCCGTCTGCATGCCGCCATCGGCGCGATCCCGGCCTCGCCCGCCGACCGCTGGCTGCGCCGGCTCTCCACGTTCGCCGACCGCGGCAAGCTCTGGTTCCTCGTCGCCGCGCTCATGGCGACCCGGAAGGGCGCTTCCCGCCGGGCGGCCATCCGCGGCGTGGGCTCGCTGGCCGTGACGAGCAGCGTGGTGAACGCGCTGCTCAAGCAGATCTTCGGGCGTCGCCGTCCGGACCTCGGGCTGCGCGACGAGACGCGGCTGCTGCGCCGGACGCTGACCACGCACTCCTTCCCCAGCGGGCACTCAGCGTCGGCCGCGGCCTTCGCCACCGGGGTGGCGCTGGAGAGCCCGCTGGCCGGAGCCGCGCTCGCGCCGGTGGCGCTCGGCGTCGGCTACTCGCGGGTGCACGTCGGCGTGCACTACCCGGGCGACGTCCTGGCCGGCTTCGCCGTGGGGACGGCGGTGGCGGCGGCCAGCCGCAAGTGGTGGGCGGTCCGGCCACGGACGCCGGCCCGGGTGCGTCCGGCGCTGTCGGCACCAGCGCTGACCGACGGCGAGGGGCTGTTCGTCGCGGTGAACCCGCGGTCGGGCGACGCGGAGTACGACCCCGCCTCCGACATCCGGCGGCTCCTGCCCCGGGCCGAGGTGCTGGAGATGTCGGAGGAGCGCGGGGTAGCCGAGCTGCTCGGGGAGCCGGCGCGCTCGGGCCGGGCTTCCGCCCTCGGGGTGGCGGGCGGCGACGGTTCGGTCGCCGCGGCTGCGGCGATCGCGCTGGAGTACGGCCTGCCGCTGGCGGTGATCCCGGCCGGCACGCTCAACCACTTCGCCCGGGACGTCGGGGTGGACACCATCGAGGAGGCCGCCGAGGCGGTGACCTCGGGTGCTGCGGTCAAGGTCGACGTCGCCTCGCTCAACGGGACGCCGTTCCTCAACACCGCGGCGATCGGCAGCTACCCGGAGATGGTGCGCCGCCGCGACGCGCTGGCGGGGCGGATGGGCAAGTGGGCGGCGATGACGGTGGCCGCAGCGCGGACGCTGCGCGTCGGGACGCCGGTGGAGCTCGCGCTGGACGGCCGTTACGTGAAGGTGTGGATCCTCTTCATCGGGAACTGCCTGTACACCCCGCGCGGGCTGGCGCCGGCGTGGCGGCCGCGGCTCGAGGACGGGCTGCTCGACGTGCAGTACCTGCGTGCCGACATCCCGTTCAGCCGCACCCGCGCGGTGCTCGGCACGCTGCTCGGCGTCTCCGACCGGGTGTCGGGCTACGCCGAGATGAACGGGACGTCGGTGAAGGTGCGCTCGTTGTCGGGTCCGCAGCCGGTGGCCTACGACGGCGAGATGGGCAAGCCCGCCACCGAGTTCTCGTTCACCAAGGGCGGGTCGCTGACCGTCTACTGCTGCCGGACGACCTGAGGTCCGGCAGCCGCTCTCGCGGGGTTGCTCGTGCTCTCGCGGTGCTGCAGCACCGCAAGAGCGCCGGTTCGACCGCAAGAGCGGGGCTTTGCGGGTGTTGCTCGTGCTTCGCGGGTCCTGCAGAGCCGGTAATGGGTGAGTTCGACCCCCAATGGGCCCGACCGCCGCACTCCTGCGGTGTTCCTCGCGCTCTCCGCGGTGGTGCAGCACCGCAAGAGCACGAGTTCGACCGCGAGAGCTGGCCCTTTGCGGGCGTTGTGAGGGCGTTGCGGGTCCTGCAGCGTCAGCAGCTCGCGAGTTCGACCTGCAATGGGCCCGATCGGGCGGTTGTCCACAGCGAGGACTGCGCTGGTCGAGGCGGGATGGCTAGTCTCCGCAGTCCGTGAGGACGGGGAGGCGGCGCATGGCAGCGGGGTCAGGCCGACGGACGACGGCGGGGCTCGGACTGGCCGCGGTACTGCTGTGCGGCTGCAGCGACGAGTCGAAGCCCGCCGAGACCCTGCCCAGCGCCAGTGACAGCCCGTCGACATCGGCCGAGGCGCTGCCGCCCCTGGGTCCGCCGGACTTCCCCGTCCCCGCCGAGGCCCGCGAGAAGACCCCGGAGGGCGCCCTCGAGTTCATTCGGTACTACATGCGCCTCACCGAGGAATCGGCCGAACGTCGTCTTGATCCTCAAACCCTCGTTGACCTCAGTCAAGGCTGCGGAATCTGCATCCAGATTTCTGAATCGATCGCTGGAGATCAGGCAGCCGGATACCGCTACGAGGCCACCTCGACGGATTTCCGCCCCAACGGACCGGGCATCCTTTCTGGGGACCAGGCTGAGGTTGCATTCGTCTACTCGCAGGGTCCAGTGACGGTTCTAGACGCCGCCGGCCAAGTGGTTGCAGCACGTTCGGCGCCAGCGACCGGCGAGCTGCAATCGGGGGCACAGCTCGTCTGGGACGCGCAGCGGAGCACATGGCTCGTGACGTCGCTGACCGTCGGATGAGGCTCCAGGCAGCGGGCGCTGCACTAGTACTGATGTTCATGGAGGTAGTGCTGGCTCCTGCAGCCGGCGCCTGCGTGTTGAGCGCATGCCCAGCGCCAGAAGTCAGTGCGGGTACCGGTGCTCTGGAAGCGACTTATGCAGTTCAGACGCCGGGAGGCCAGTGGGTCGCGAGCAACGCTGCTCCCGAGGCCCACCCCTACACGTACCGCCTTCTGACTCCCTGCGCGGCGGCGCAAGCAGCAGCTGAGCCGTGCCAGGACTCCGACGACCGGGCGTGTCCCAGCGGTCCGGAGCAGGTGGTCCGCGAGCTCGTCGTCCAGCAGCGTCGGGTCGTCGTCCCGGGGCTGCCGGAGATCGACGGTCTCCCGGTGCCAGCCGGCCTTCCGGCGGGAACACAGTTCGGGGACTGGCTCGCATCCCCGCGGGAGTGCGTCGACATCACGGCGCTGAATCCGGCGCCGTCGCCGGACGAGGTGTTCCGCTACTTCGAGCGGCTCCCGCTCCCCCAGCTCCCCACCCGCCAGCAACCACCGGGCGACGCCCTCGTCGGCCTGCCCGTCATCTTCTTCACCGACGGCCCGACCACGCAGACCTACAGCCTCGACATCCGCGGCTTCACCGTCGACATCGTGGCCACCGCGCAGGGCTTCACCTGGCACACCGGCGACGGCACGACGATGCAGACGACCGACCCCGGCGCCCCCTACCCCGCGCACACGATCACGCACGACTACGCCTCGGGCACCTACAGCGCCTCCCTCACCACGACGTGGGGCGGCACCTTCACCGTCGATGGCAGCGCCGCCGTCGACATCCCCGGGACCACGACCACCGACGGCCCGCCCGTCACCTTCGCCGTGGTCGAGGCACGCGCCGTCCTCACCAACCCCTACGACTGACCTACCGTGGTCGCCGTGCAGCTCTCCGCCGCGGTGGCCGACGTGGTCCGGTCACTCCTCGCCGACCGCGGGTGGTCGGGGCGGCAGCTGGCCCGCGAGACCGGCATCAACCAGGCGAGCGTGGCCCGCAAGCTCCGCGAGGACAGCCCGTTCGACCTCGACGACCTGCACGCGATCGCCCAGGCGCTGAGCGTCGACCTCACCGACCTGATCAGCGCCGCGACGCGACTGCTCGGCTGACCGCCGAGTCAGACCAGCTCGCGCTTCGACCCGCAGCCGGCACAGAGCTCGTACCGGCGCGCCTGTGCCCGGAAGGCCGGGTTGAGCCGGTGCACCCCCTGCCGGACACGGCGGGACTCGGTCACCGAGACGTCCTCGCTGCCGCACACGTCGCACGGGCGCGAGCCGGGACCGAGGCACTTCCTGCGTCTCCTCGTCTCCACGCGCTCATGCTGGCAGCACCCGGCCGCCGGCGGGAGACCTCCGGCTACGCCCGACGGCGCGCGAAGCGCCAGGTCAGGATCGCGGCCGCGACGGCGACGAACATCATGCCCACGCCGATCAGCGTGGTCTGCGTGGTGCCGAGCAGCACCAGCACGACGCCGATGACGACCACGGCGATCATCTCGACGGCGACCACCACCAGCAGCAGCCCGAGCAGCGCCTTCCCCATGGAGCCCAGGGTGCCGGGTTCCGGAGCCGACCGACAGAGGCCCTCACCCGCCGGGGCCAGATCCTGCGGCGGGCGAGAACCCTCACTACGGTCCGGGATGGGGTGTCCCGCCTGCTCAGGTGGGCATGAGGACACCGACACGGTCCCGTTCACGGAAGAGGTCTGCCCATGTTGGTCCGCCGGATCGCCCGGCCACTGCTCGCCGCTCCCTTCATCTACGGGGGGATCAGCACGCTGCGCAAGCCGCAGGATCGCGTGCCCGGCGCCGCCCCCGTGGTGGAGAAGATCGCCGACGCCGCCGACAAGCAGCTGCCGGTCGAGGTCCCCAAGGACGTCGAGCAGTGGGTCAAGGTCGACGCCGCCGTCAAGGTGGCCGCCGGCTCACTGTTCGCGCTGAACAAGGCCCCGCGCCTGACCGCGCTGGTGCTCTCGGCCTCGATCGTGCCGACGACGCTCGCGGGGCACCGCTTCTGGGAGCACACGGACCCGGAGGAGCAGTTCGGCCAGATCTCGAACTTCCTGAAGAACACCGGTCTGCTGGGCGGCCTGCTCCTCGCCGCCGTCGACACCGAGGGCAAGCCGTCCGTCGGCTACCGCGCCCGCAAGGCCGCCAAGCTCGCCGCCAAGGCGACCGAGGAGGGCTACGAGAGCGCCAGCAAGCGCGCGGCCAAGGCCCAGAAGAAGGCCGCCAAGCGCGCCAAGAAGGCCCAGAAGAAGGCGAAGAACTGACCGAGCCACTCCCGCCCGCGGCCGCGCTCCGGAGGATCGCCTTCCTCCTGGAGCGCGCCCGCGAGCCCTCGCACCGGGTCTCGGCCTTCCGCACCGCGGCGGCCGTGATCGACACCCTGGACGACGCCGAGCTCGACCGGCGGATCCGCACGAAGACGCTGACCGACCTCAAGGGCATCGGCCCGAAGACCGGCACCGCGATCGTGCAGGCGCACAAGGGCGAGGTGCCCGAGTACCTGGCCACGCTCGAGGAGGCGCACGCCGAGCTCGTCCCGATGGCCGACGACGTCGCCGCCTTCCGGGCACTGCTCAGAGGCGACCTGCACAGCCATTCGGACTGGTCCGACGGCGGCAGCCCCATCCGCGAGATGGCCGAGGCCGCGACGGCGATCGGTCACGAGTACCTCGCCCTGACCGACCACTCCCCGCGGCTGACCGTCGCCAACGGGCTGACGGCGGCGCGGCTGGAGAGGCAGCTGGACGTCGTCGCCGAGCTCAACGAGGAGCTCGCGCCGTTCCGGATCCTCACCGGCATCGAGTGCGACATCAACCTCGACGGCAGCCTGGACCAGACCGACGAGCTGCTGGAGCGGGTGGACGTCGTGGTGGCCAGCGTGCACTCCGACCTGCGGGCCGAGCGGTCGGTGATGACCGAGCGGATGCTCGCCGCCGTCGCCAACCCGCACACCGACGTCCTCGGCCACTGCACCGGCCGGCTGGTGATCGGCCGGAAGCAGCGCAACGGCACCCAGCGCCCCCGCCCGGAGAGCCAGTTCGACGCCGAGGCCGTGTTCTCCGCCTGCGTCGAGAACGGCGTCGCCGTCGAGATCAACTCCCGGCCCGAGCGGCTGGACCCGCCGCTGCGGCTGCTGTCGCTCGCCGTGGAGCTGGGCTGCGACTTCGCCATCGACACCGACGCGCACGCACCCGGTCAGCTCGACTGGCAGTCCAACGGCTGCGAACGGGCCGTGGCGACCGGCGTCCCGCCTGAGCGGGTCATCAACACGCTGACCGCGGACGAGTTGCTCGACCGGTCGGTCTGATCGACTTACGCGGCGGTGCTCGCAGCGGCGCCTGCCGACGCCCCCGTCGCACCGCGCAGCACTCGGCGTACGAGGAACACGAGCACGACGCAGCCCACACTGTGACCGAGCGCCAGTCCCCAGACCGCGCCGACGATCTCGTGCGACAGGGCACCTCCCAAGGCCAAGGCCATCGACAGAGGCGCCTGCACGAGGGTGGCTCGCAGCAGTACGTCGGCGCGACTCAATGCCTTGAGGGGCAAACCGGCGCAGAGCATCACCGCTTGCGCGCACTGCGTGACGCCGACCGGGAGCAGGACTTGTTGCGCCGTCTTCCATGAATCGCCGAGCAGTTCTCTGCCGACCGAGTCGGGCAGCAGGAGCAGAACGCCGACGACGGTCACACAGATGGCAACGCTGCATGCGGTGATGAGCAAGGTCGGCCGACCGAGCGCGCGAGGGCCCAGCGCGGCGAGACGTCGGGCGAGGAAGGGCACCACAAAGCTGACGATCGCGCCGAACAGCACCTGGATGGGCCCGAGAAGCGTCTGCGCGAACCGCATACCCCCGGTATCCGCAGTCCCGAGGATGACCAGGAGAAGCGTCGTGGTCAGCGCGAACCCACCCATGCTGATCGTGAATTCGCTGCCCAGACGGACACCGAGTGGCGCACTCTCCCGCAGCCACGCCAGACTCGCGCGCCATCCTCGCGGGGTACCGAACTGCCAGACCCCCAGCATCGCCCCGGCCCATGTGCCCAGCGCCCAACTGGCCATGTACCAGACCAGCTCGGTCGTCCCGGACCAGATGCACAGGCCGATGGCCGCCACCTCCACAACCATGCGGAGGCCGTCGTTGGCTGCCGCCTTCCGGGCGTCGCCCGAGGCGAAAGCAGCACTGCGCCAGCTGTCCTGCAGGAAGTGGCCCGGCAGCACGGCGGCGAGCAGGAGCAGGGCCGCCCCGATGTCACCTCGGACCGCCAGTGCTGCCGTCAGACACAGCATCGCGGCGACGAGCGCGACGAGCAGGCTGGAACCGGCGGCCCGACGAGCCGCTGCGGACCGTTCTCGTGCACCGGCCGCACTGAACCGGATGACGAACGGGTCGGTCGCGACACAGTGCATGATGCCCAGCGCGAGGCTGAAGAGCAGGAACGCATAGGCGAATGACCCAGCGACATGCTCGTTCACGGCCCTGGCCACCGCGATGGTGATCCCGAAGTTGGCGATGCTCGAGAAGACCTGGTCCACGGCCGTCCATGCGGCCTGGTGGAGGGAACTGCGCGCCGGCGAGGCGGCCTCGTTCGCGCCGATCACAGGCTCCCCTTCGGGGAGGACCTCGATGGGCCCACCGGAGAGACCCGATTCGCTGCGATCCGGCGCGTCGCCGCATGACGGCTTCACAGTGCCCGACCGCTCTCATCCGGTTTCTCCCGGTCAGCGATCATCGACGTGGCTGGTGTCGTCACCTACGTCGAGGTCCCAGCCGAGTCTCCGCACGGCACATCCCCGGGACGGTACTCGGTCCACCTGCTCACACGGCTGACGGCAGGCGTGTCCTGCAGCTCGGTGCCGGTCGTGTCCGACCGGCATTGAGCGCGCCGAGCGCCGCCCGATTCGCCCCACCCGAGCGGGGGAGACCGGACTTGTCAGGCGGCCGATGAGACCGCACGCTGACACGGCTGACACCACCATTCCGGTCACGCGCGCGACCATCTCTCGATCCGGTGCACTCGTGTCGGGCGGAATGGGAGATGAGGGGACGTGCATGTTGACTGGTCCGGCTGGGGCTCCCATGACCGGACGCCGACCCGTGGCCGTAGGCGCCGTCATCCCGTGCAAGAACGAGGTCGAGACGATCACGCGCTGTCTGGCCGCTCTCCGTGGCCAGCAGCCACCGCTGAGCCGGATCGTCGTCGTGGACAACGGCTCGACCGACGGCAGCGTGGAGTTGGCCAAGCAGTTCGCTGACACCGTGCTCGAGGTGCCGGACGGCAGCATCTCGGGCCTGCGCAACCGTGGAGCCGCTGAGCTGGCCGGTGTGGATGTGATCGCCTTCGTCGATGCCGACACCGAGGTCGGCAGCAACTGGTTGCAGGCCGGCCTCGAGGCCTTAGGAACCGGAGCCGACCTGGTCGGCTCTCGGACCCGGGCCGGCGATGACGCTCGCTGGGTGGCCCGGCGCTGGGCGGCCATCGAGGCGGCCCGGACACATTCGCGCTCGCGGGTGTGGAGCCAGCACATGCTCGTGCGAGCTTCCCGCTTCCACTCTGTCGGCGGCTTCGCCGACATCCCGACCGGCGAGGACGCCGACCTCTCCATCCGCATCGCCGAGGCCGGCGGCCCCGTGACCCTCGTGCCCGGGATGCAAGCCATTCATCACGGCTTCCCTGCGACGCTACGGACCTTCCTGCGCCGCGAACGCTGGCACACCCGTGCTCCGGGCTGGTTCCCCCGGATGGCACGCGGCAGTCAGATCCTGGTGGCCGCGGGAGCAGTCTGGAGCGGGGCCGGTGCGATTCTGGCCGTCGACGCACTCGTCCGGCGGAGGACCGGCCGCCTGCGGCTATGGGCGGCCACGTCGGCCATCGCCGTCCCTGCGCTGGGCACGACGACGTCACGCCGTCCGGCAGCCGTCCTCCAGGACGGCCTCCTGCTGAGCATCTGGACGGCGATTCGGGTCGCCCGCCTTCCGGCCGAGATGCGACACGACCGCATCGCCAGGAACGGTGGGTGAGCGGCTCACCCCGCCGGCTCCACCGTCCCGGTCGCGGCCCTTTCCCCCCGGCCGCCCGAGGGCAGGGCTCCTGACCCGAACGTCCGGGCGGCGCACTCCGCAAGCGTGTGGGGTGGGCGCCATCCCACCGTCGAGGTCAGCCGCGAGGGCGGGAAGGAGAGCGGCTTGAACCGGGCGTCGAACAGGTGGGTGTCGAACAGAGCCGGCAGTCGCGCCGGCCGCCCACTGAGGGCACGGATCACCCCGGCGGCTGCCACCCCGACGCCGCGGAGGGCCGCATGGGGCACCACGACGATCCGGCCGCCGTAGCCGGCCCGGTAGAGCTTCGCGTAGTCCAGCGGGGTGATCGGGAAGCCGTCGACGACGTTGTAGGTTCCTCCGTCCGCCCGCGGATCGCAGACCACCGTCGCGAACGCGTCGGCGCAGTTGTCGACGTGGGTCAGCGGCAGGGGCTTGCGGGAGCCGACGACGACCGTGGTGTCCCTGGCCCGCACGCCGACCCCCCACACCCAGTCGTTCCCCGGCCCCCACACGAAGCCGGGCCGCAGGACCGTCAGCGTCCACGGTGCACCGACCGCCGCCCGCCGGCACACCCGCTCCTGCCACAGCTTCGCTGCGGTGTAGCCGTCCCGGGTGTGGAGGTCCGCCTCGAGCGGACTGTCCTCGTCGAGGGAGCCGGAGACCTCGCTCCAGTCGTAGACGGAGAAGCTGCTGCACAGCACGAGGCGGCTGACGCCGCTGCCGGCCATGGCGGCGAGCAGGTGCTCGGTCGCCGTGACCGTCCCGGTGAACTGTGCGCCGGGTGAGCCGGCGACCACTGCGGCGAGGTGCACGACCGTCTCGACACCGTCGAAGAGCGCGGGAGACACCGGCCTGCGGAGGTCGCCGACGACCACCTCCGCACCCATGGCCGCGAGGTCGTCGTCCGGACGCCGGACGAGTGCCCGAGCGGTGAGGCCGCGGTCCCGGAGCGCGGCAACCACACGGCGCCCCAGAAAACCCCCGGCGCCGGTCACGAGCACGCTCACCGCAACTCCTCCACCTGATCGGTCAGCCCGGCGACGATACGGGCGGTGGCGTCCACGTCGTCCAACGAGAGCGGTGGCTCCGTTCCGTCCTCCAGGCTTGCGTAAAAGGCGCCGAGGAGGAACCAGAGTCCCTCGTAGCTCCCGGGAGCCGATGTCAACTTCCCCCACAGGGAGCGCGCCGCCGACGAGACGGTGCCCCTGGCCTCAGCGACTGCATTGGCGAGCGGTCGGAGAGGTGGCGGGCCGCCACGGAGCGAGTCGACGGTGAGGCGGCCCTCGTAGAGGTTGATGCGCGCCTGGGCGCGCTCGCCGAAGACGCTGACCCAGAAGCCGTCCGGGCCGGACCTGCTGCCGAAGCTCAGCGTCGCCAGTCCTGCGTCGGTCCGCACGGTCCCCACCATGTCGACGTACGGCACCGGCGTCCGACCGGCCTCGCCGGGCAGCCACGTCGCGTGGACGCCGGTGGGCTCGCCCAGGAACTCGTGCACCAAGGACGCCATGTGCGGCAGGAAGTCCGTGATGGGGCCACCCGGCAACTGCAGGGTCGGGTGCGGCAGGAACGGGTCCGCGAACGGGTGGTTGCTCCCGGCGATGCTCTGGAAGAAGCGGACGTCGATCTGGTGGACCGCTCCGAACTCACCTCCGCCTATAAGGCGCTGGACCTGCCGCACCTCCCGCGCGAAACGGTAGTTCTGGTTCTCGATCAGGCGCAGACCCCGGCTCCGCGCCTCGTCCCGGAGCCGCGACCAGCCCTCGTACGTCGGGGCGACCGGCTTTTCGACGACGACGTGAGCCCCTGCCTGAAGCGCGTCGAGGGCGATTCCCACGTGCGCGTTGGGCGGGGTGGTCACGTGCACCGCGTCGGGACGGGCGTCGGCGAGCATCGTGCCGGTGTCGGCATACCAGCAGCGCACGCCGAAGCGCTCGGCCGTCGCCTCGGCGCGAGCCGGGGAGAGATCGACGACCCCGACCACCTCGACATCCGGGAGCGACTTCAGGCAGGCCAGGTGCGTCTCGGCGATGGCCCCGGTTCCGACGACGGCGGCCCGGGTCACGCCGACTCCCTGCTAACGGTCATGACAGCGACCGCCTCCCTGCATCTGTCGGCAGCTCCTCGTCGATCGAGGGAGCTGACCCTAGTCACCGTCGTCGCCGGTTCCCGTACGTGGTGCGGTCGACCACCCGGAGGAGTGCTATAACCTCTCTTCCGTGCTCTGCTTTCCGGTCTCCTGGTCCTGCGGTGACGGCCAGCGCCGGCAGCAACCGCGTCGGAGCCCGCGCTGAGCGCCGAGAGCTCCGCCCCCGGGGCGCCGGATACCGAGGTCCAGGCGCCCTCCGGCCGCCGCACGGTCCGGCGAGGCGGCAGATCGTCCGGCAGGTGGCGCATCGTCGCGATCGTCGGTGCCGCGATCGTGCTCGGTGCCCTGGTGGCAGGGGTGGGAGCGGCCATGACCGGCCAGCAGTACACGGCATCGGCCGAGGTCCGCTGGGATCCGACCGGCCTGGAGACCGTGAGGGCGAGTGTCCCCAACTCGCCCGATGCGCTGGACCGTCAGGTCGCCGACCAGCGGGAGGTGGTCCTCTCGGACCAGGTCGTCAACAGCGCCGCCGACGAGCTCGGCATGGACCCGGAGGAGGTCCGCGACATCGTCGAGGTCGGCACCCAGGCCGGTAGCAGCGTGCTGACCATCAGCGCCACGGACGACGACGCCAGGCAGGCGGCCGCCGTGAGTGCGGCGATGACCACGGCCTACGTCGACTCCGCCCGCTCGTCCAGCGCGGGCGTCCTGGCCGATCAGGCCACGGTCCTGCAGGGCAGCATCGACCGGCTGCAGGACGAGGCCGCGGCGTTGAACGACGAGCTGGCGAGGGTCAACGCCGATCTGGCCACGATCCCCACGGCCTCCCCCGCCTACGGAGCCACCCAGAACCGGGCCACCCAGACCTCGAACCGCCTCGCCGACGTGGCGGCCCGGCTGTCGGACCTGACCGGCCAGCAGGACACGTTCCGCGCCTCCGCCGACCTCTACACCGGTCCGGCCTCCGTGCTCCGTGAGGCCGAGACCCCCGATAACCCCTCGTCGCTGTCCGTCCCCACGGCCGCGGTCCTCGGAGCGGCTCTCGGGCTGCTGCTCGGACTCTGCGCCGTCTTCTTCCTCTCCCGGCGGTGGAACGCCCCTGCCGAGGGCGGCCGGCCCACCGCCGGCGCGTGACACCGACCCCGGAGACCACCTCCGCCATGGATCCCGTGGCGCCCCGCACGCCCGCCACGTGGGAAGCGGCACGGGGCCGCGCGACCGCGCCCTGCTCCATCGCCCTACTGGTGGGCTCGGTCCTCCTCCAGCGGTTGGGGTTCAGCGTCGGGGGCGGCCAGATCCACCTGACGGTGCCGTTCACCCTGGTCGTCCTGGCCATCGGCATGCGCACCGGGGAGTTCCGCATCGTCGGCGCGAAATTGCGGGCGGTCGCCGTCATGTGGTTCGCCGCCGGCGTCTGCACGCTCCTGCAGGTGGCCGTCGGATTTACGCCCTCCCTGCTCTCGCTGGGCTTCGTCATCGTGCTCTACGCGATGCTCGCGTTCTCCGCCAGGCTCTCCCCCGCGGCCGTGGCCTCGGTGGAGCGGGTCTTCCTCGGCATGATGGCCGGCTTCGCCGTCGTCTCGGTCCTGCAGATGCTGGTGCAGTTCCTGGGCGTGCCCTACGAGGACCTGCTGCAGCGAGTCGTGCCCGAGTCCCTGCTGCTCAACGAGTACCACACGGCCGACCCGATCGCCTACGGCGAGTCGTTGCGCCGCTCCAACGGCGTCCTCTTCCTCGAGCCGTCGTTCTTGTCGATGTACCTCGGTCTGGCCGTGGCCCTGGCCGTCTACCGGCGACGCGGGTGGGTCCTGGTGACCGTGCTCCTCGTCGGTTTGGTGCCGCCGCTGGGTGGCAGCGGTGTGGTGGTCGCCGTTCCGGCTCTCGCCCTGCTGGCCCTCACCAGCGGCCGCCGCGCGCTCCTCACCATCCTGCCGGCGCTCGCGGTGGCCGTCCTCGTCGCCACCGTGACACCCCTCGGGGAGCGCTACATCGAGCGGTCCACCGAGGCGACGGACTCGCGTACCAGTTCGAGCTTCCGGCTCATCCAGCCGTACTCGGCGCTGCTCGGTCCCTCGGTGGACGGCCCGCTCGTCGCCGCGGTGGGCCATGGTGCCGGCAGCGCCAACGACTACCTGATCGCGGTCGGTACGCCCGAGGTGACCCAGCCGATCGTGCCGAAGGTCGTCTTCGAGTACGGCATGGTGGGGGCGCTGGGCATCCTGATGGTGCTGCTCGTGACCCTCGGCAAGGGTGTGCGGGCCAGGCCCTGGACGGCGGGGCTGCTCCTGCTCTACCTGTACGTCAACGCGTCGTTCCTGGAGAGCACCACCGTCTTCATGACCCTGTTCTGGATCTCACTGCTCCCGGCGGTGTCGGCGGATCACCAGAGCCGGCGGTAGGCCTCCGCCGAGTCCGGCATGCGCACGTCGTCGCCGAAGATCAGGAACCGGTTCCCGTAACGGTCGTCCTCGACGTTGAACAGGATCTCGTAGAGCACCTGCCCTGCACCGGTGCCGCCGTGCATGCTGAACCACTGGTACATCCCCTCCACGAAGGCCGGGGAGTCACCGAAGTCCGCATTGCCCGACCACTCGGACACGGCGAAGGGCAGTCCCATGTCCTCCGCGAACTGGCGGTGAGCCTCGAGCCCCTTGGGGGCGCCGTACTCGTCGACATCGTCGAGGCTCTCCTGGAACTCCTCGTCCGTGCCGGCGTAGGGGTACTGGTTGTAGTAATCCACGCCGAGGACGTCGACCTGGTTGGCGCCGGGGAAGGTCTCGCGCCAGTCGATGCCGGTCTCGACCGACTCCCGGTTGACGTTGAAGACCAGCAGGGACTCCGGGTAGATCTCCTGCTGCAGCGCCCTGAAGCGGTTCCAGGCCGCGCGGAAGTCCTCGGCCTCGGTGGAGTCGACCGACCACGGGTACCAGTCGCTGTTGCTCTCGTGGGCGAAGCGGATGTACGTCGCCCCACTCTTGTCCCCGCGGAATTCCTGGAGCCGGGTCAGCGACTCCCGCCAACGCTCGTCGTAGGCGCCGTCCGCGGCAGCCTCCCACGTCTCTCCGTCGTCGATGGCGCCGATCGCGATGTCGATCGGGCCGTCCCAGTCGGCCCAGTCCCCGCCCGGCGCCAGGTCCCAGAGCTCGACCATCGCCTCGTTGGTGTCCGACCACTGCCCGGCGATCTCCAGCGGCCGGCCGCGCCAGTCGGTGAACTCGCCGGAGACGGCCGCGTCCCCCGACGCGCCGGACAGCCAGACGCCGGTACCGGCCGGGCGATCACCGGCGCCGGGTCCTGCCGGGTCGCGCCCAGCGACCACGAACGCGGCGACGAGAGCCAGCGCGACGACGAGCACGCCCGCCCACAGCGCGGTGCGGCGGCGCCGCCGGGTCTCCGGGCGCTCCTCGGACCCAGCTGGCCGAGGGGCGGGGCGCGTCGATGTCGACATGGGTGTTTCCTCCCGGGGAGGAGCACCCGACCGGGACCGAGCCCGGAGCTGCGACGCCGAGGAGCGCCGTCGGGTACAGGTGGATGGGTCGATGGACGGCGCAGGGACATCCTCGACGAGCAGCACCGCTCGGCCCGTGGCCTACACCGTGACTGTAGGTGCGTACGGAGCCTCTCGCTACGTCGCAGCCGGCCCGTGGGCCCCATCAGCGGCCCGGACCGGCCGGCCCGCAACCCAGTGCGGTCAGATCACCGCGTAGCGCCGCACCCGCACCTTCTCCTTGGCCGCCTCCACGGTCCGGGCGGCCAGCGACCCCACGGTGAAGTCGATGATCCAGGCCCGACGAACGTTCTCGCCGAGATTCGGGCCGGCACCGTGCACCATGTGCAGGTCGTGCGCCGTGGCTCCGCCGAGCGGACAGGGGGCCTCGGAGACCTCCCTCTCGTCCACCTCGAGGTACTGCACCGTCTTGCCATCGGCCGTCGTCCGCGTCAGGTGCGGCCGCCGCCCGGCCCGGTGACTGCCCGGCACGTAGCGCATCGCACCGTCGGCCACCGCGGTGTCTTGGAAGGGCATCCACACGGCCAGCCGCTCGGCCCGGTCAGGGTCGTACCCCGAGTCCTGGTGCCACGAGGTGGTGCCCGCGAGGCCCGGTGGCTTGTAGATCGCGTGGTCGTACAGCGGGTAGGCGCCCGGTCCCAGCAACTGCCTCGCCAGGCCCAGCGCTGCCCGGAAGAGCGCCGTGCGACGCAGGGCCGGCGCCAGCGTCGAGACGGCGTTGATCTCGGGCAGGATCGGGTTGCTGCGGTTGGCCGAGCCGCCCAGATCGTGGGCGAACTGGGGCGGGATGGACGCGAACCGGTCGAACAGCTCGTCGAGCAGCGCGCGCGCGGCCGCGATCTCGGACTGCGCGACCCCGAGCGACGGCACGACGACATACCCGTCCTCGCTGAAGCGTTCCTGTACGGCCCGGGACTCGATGCCGTCGAGGGTCATGGCACCTCGCATGCTGACGGGGTCCGGCCCCGATCACCGGGATTCGGTGAACACAGCACGGACAGCTCGTGCACACGGTGTCACCGATGACGCGCCGACGCACCCCTTTCCGGTGTGAGGTAGGCGCTTCTCCCCCGGTCAGGGGCTAGAAGAGGTCCCGGTAGCGAGCCGCGGACAGCGGGAGACGTCCGCCGCCGAACAGCCGGTAGTCGTCGCCGTCCATGTCGACGTTGAACTGGATCTCGTAGAGCAGCTGACCGGCTCCGCCGCCGGCGTTCGCAGCGAAGAAATCGTGCATCCCTTGGACGAAGGCCGGCGAGTCACCCTTGCTGGCCTTGCCCGACCACTCCGACACGGCGAGCGGGAGACCGACGCTGCGGGCGAAGTCGAGGTGGGCCTGCAGCCCCTTCGGCGCGCCGTAGCCGTCCGTCTGCCGGACCGACGCTGCCCAGTCCGCCGCGCTGCTCACATAGGGGTACTGGTTGTAGTAGTCGACGCCCATGACGTCGACCTGGCCCGCTCCGGGGAAGGTCCGCCGCCAGTCGAAGCCCGTGCCCACGGACTCCCGGTTCACGCAGAAGACGAGCTTGGCGGCCGGGAAGATGCGCTGCTGGAGGGCGCGGAAACGACCCCACGCCGTGATGAAGTCGCGCTCCTCTCCGGCGGAGACCGACCACGGGTACCAGTTGCTGTTCATCTCGTGGGCGAAGCGGATGAAGACCGTGCCGGCCCGGGCGCCCCACGCGGCGCGCATGTTCTCCAGCGACTGCTGCCAGCGTGCGTCGTAGGCGCCGGTCGCCGCCGCGGCCCACGACTCGTCCGCGCTGATGGCGCCGATGGCGATGTCGATGGATTGGTCCCAGGCGCCGTACTCCTGCCCGGGATCCAGCGACCACAGCTCGATCTGACCCACGTTGCTGTCGGCCCAGGTCCCGGCGATGGGTACCGAACTCCCGCGCCAGGCAGCGAACTGCCCGTTCGCCACTCCCGTTCCGGAGGCCCCGGACAGCCAGGTGCCCGACGGCACGACAGGAGCGGCGCCGGCGGTCTGAGGAGCAGGTGATGCGACGGACGGCGGCACAGCCCCCGTGGCCACGGGTGCGGGGGCCCGCGCGGGCTCGTCGCTCGAGGGGTCCGCGGACGGCGAGATGGAGCCGGGGTCAGCCTCCGTGGACTCCGGCGGAGCGGCCGCCGGCGAGGAGGGCACGGCCTCGCTCGGTGTCCGGGGAGCCGTAACGGAGTCGGTGTCCGACGGAGTCGCTGCGGCCGAGGACCGTGCCGGGGCGGAGTCGTCCCCTTCGAAGGCCGAGGCGAGCGACAGCCCGCCGTCCGCGCAGGCGGCGACGGGGACCAGGACGGCCGCGACGGCCAACCCGGCGAGCAGCCGGCGCCTCGCGGGGGAGCGACGCGACGCACGGTGGACGGACATGGGGGATCCCTTCGGAGTATTTGGTCCCCAGGCGGAGCACGGCATCGTCTGTGACGTTTGACCCCTGCGCAGAGCGACCGCCCCATTACAGACTGCAAATTGCCGGCGCTCAAGACCCTGGAGTTACTAATCTGTGATCTGTCCGGTCCCGCCCGGAACGGTCTCTGCATCGTGACCAGCGCGGACCGCTCGCCCGATGCCGGACTGTGGCAGACGACACACTGCATCAGCTCACAAGCCCGTGCGCGTGGTGTGCGGGCAGCCGCCCCGCTACTTTGCGTGTGCAGTCCGCCACCGGAGGTCCCCAACGTGCGCAGCATCGTCGTCGCCAAGTTCGTGCCATGGCCACCGAACAGCGGGGACAAGCGCCGGACCCTCGGGATCGTCCGGGCGCTGCGGCAGCACGGTCCGGTGACCTTGTGCGCCTTCGAGGGCACCGACGAGGATCCCGAGCCGCTCCGGGCCGAGGGGATCGACGTCCAGACCGTTCCCTTGCGGCGCCGCCCGAGCGACCTCATCCGTTCGCTGCTGCGCAGCCGCTCCCTGACCGCTGCCCGGTTCTGGGACCGCGACCTCGCCTCGGTCGTCGCATCGGCCGCGACCTCCGACGCCGACGTGCTGGTGGTCGAGCACGTGCAGCTCCTCGACTACGCCCGGAGGGCGACGGCGGGCCTGCGCGTGCTCGACATGCACAACGTCGAGTCCCTCTTGATGGCCCGGATGGCCGCCGCGGCCCGGGGCCCGCGCCGCCTGGTCTACGCCGCCGAGTGCCGTGCGTTGCGCGCCCTCGAGCGTCGCGCCACCGGCGCGGACTTCGTCGCCGTGGTCAGCGACGCCGACCGGACGGCGCTGCGTCCGGTCGTGGACCACCCCCGCGTTGTCGTCGTACCCAACGCCTGGGACGAGCCGAACCCCCTCCCGCCCGCGGAGAAACCCGTCGTCAGCTTCGTCGCGCTCCTGTCCTGGGGACCGAACGTGCAGGCGGCCACGTGGTTCACCGAGCGCGTCTGGCCCCTCGTCGTCGACCGCCTCCCGGATGCACGCCTGCAGCTCGTGGGGCGCAACCCGACTGCGGAGGTGCGCGCCCTCGCCGGACCGACCGTGCGGGTGACCGGATCCGTTCCCGACCTCGACCCTTGGTACGCCCGCACCCGGGTCAGCGTGGCGCCGCTGCTGGCCGGCGGCGGATCGCGGCTGAAGATCCTCGAGTCGCTCGCCGCCGGCCGCCCGGTCGTCGCGACGACGATCGGCGCGGAGGGACTCGAGGACCTCGTCGGCCGGGGCGTCCTGGTCGAGGACGCCCCCGAGCGGATGGCCGCCGCCCTGGTCGACCTGCTCACCGACCGGAGGACCGCCGAGGCGCTCGGGCGTCGCGGAGCGGAGGCGGTCGCTGCCGACCACAGCTGGACGGCCGCGGTGCGCCCGCTGTTGGACGAACTGACCCCCGGACGGGGGAACGAGGCCGGCTGAAGGGTGCATCACACCAGGCGCGGGCGTTCTCGCCGGTAACCTCCAGGGGTACTGCCCGAGGAGGATCATGACGACCGTCGCCCCGGCGGACGGCGCGGCGGCGCCCGTCCGCGTGTCCGTCATCGCCCCCGTGCGCAACGAGGCCCACAACATCCCCCGGGTCCTCGCGATGATCTCAGCCCAGACGCTGCCGCCGGACGAGGTCGTGTTCGCCGACGGGATGTCCGAGGACGGGACCCGAGACCTCCTCGTCGCGGCCGACGACCTGCCCGTGCGAGTCGTCGACAACCCCGACCGGATCGTCCCCGCCGGGCTGAACCGCGCGCTCGAGGCCTGCACGGGAGACGTCGTGGCCCGGATGGACGCGCACGCCCAGTACGCGCCGGACTACCTCGAGCAGGTCGTCGGCTTCCTGGCCGACCACCCGGAGGTCGCTGCCGTGGGCGGGTCCATGGCCACGGCCGGTCGCGGCCCCTGGGGCCGCGCCATCGCCGCCACGTTGTCCCGCCCTTTCGGACTGGGCGGCGCCCGTCACCGGGTGGGCGGGGACGCCGGGCCGATCCAACACGTGTTCTCCGGGTGCTACCGGCGCCGGGCACTGGTCGCCGCCGGCGGTTGGGACGAGCGGTTCGCGGCGAATGAGGACTTCGAGGCGGACCTGCGGATCGCCGCCGCCGGGGGGGCGGTGTGGCTACACCCCGAGGCCACCTCGACGTGGTTCGTCCGGGAGTCGCTCCCGGCGCTGGCCCGGCAGATGTGGCGCTACGGCTATTACAAGGCGCTCACCCTGCGGCTGCACCCGGACTCGTTGCGGCCGCGACAGCTGGTGCCGCCCGCCGTCGTGGCCGGCCTCGTCGTCGCCACGGCAGCGCGCCCCAGGCTCGGGGCCGCTCTCGCCCTCGCCTACGCCGTCGCCGGTGGAGCACTCGGCGCCCGTGCCGCGGCGGCGGACGGCGCCGCACCGTGGCGCGGCGCGCTCGTGCCTCCCGTCGTGCATCTCTCCTGGGGAGCGGGGCTCCTGGCCGGCGTCGGTCGCTTCGCCCGAACCTCGGACCGGACGGCCGTTCCCTCGCTGCGAGAGTCGGCCGGCGCATGACCGCGCCCGAGGAGAACCAGCGGGTGGACCTGGTGTCGGCCCTGCGTCAGGGGTGGCTGTGGATCGTGGTCCTGACGGTGCTGGGCGCCCTGCTGCTCGCTGGCGCGCAGTTGCTGCGCCCGCCGGTCTACAGCAGCTCGGCGGACGTCGTCTGGCAGGCCGAGGGTGGCCAGGTGTTGCCGGTCCTGCCCGTCGCCGACAACGGTGACCCCGAGCGTCAGCTCAGCACGCAGGCGCGCCTGATCGTCGGCGACGTCGTCATGGAGGCAGCCGCCGACGCCGCCGGAGTGGATGTCGACGACCTCCGTGAGGCCACCGAGGTCGAGGTGCAGGAGAGCAGCAACGTGCTGGTCGTCGCCGTCACCGCCGGCACCGCCGAGGAGGCGCAGGAAGGCGCGGCCGCGGTCGTGGAGGCCTACGTCGACGACAACCGCGAGCGCGGCGTGGCGTCGCTGACGGCCCAGGCCGATGCCCTGCAACCCCGGATCGACGCCCTGACCAGCCAGCTCGACGACATCGCCGCGCAGGAGGCCGACATCCTGGACGTCCCCGGCGGTGTCCTGGACCCGACGACGGGCGCCCGCCGGGACGCGCTGGTCGAGCAGCTGGCCGTGGCGACCGACCAGCAGGACCAGCTGCGCACGTCCGCGGCCCTCTATGCCGGTCAGGCGTCCGTGATCTCCGGCGCGACCCTGCCGGAGGCCCCGTCCTCGACCTCGCTGCCGGTCGCGACGGCGTTGGGGGCGGCACTCGGCCTCGTCGCCGGGGTCCTGCTGGCGATCGTGCTCGCCACCCGGCGCAACCACCGTCCCGGGGGAGAGACCGTCGCCGGCGTGCCGGCCGGCACCGACCCCCGGCCCCGGGCGGGGGCCGGGACGAAGCCGGGGACCAAGCCCGGCACCAAACCCCAACAGGACCGGCGCTCCGCGTGAGCACGCCGCTCGCGGTACGTCGCGCCCGCCGGGTCGTGGTCGTGCTGCTGGCGGCCACCCTGCTCACCCAGCGCCTAGCCCTCCCCCTCGGCGCCGACCAGCTGCCCTTGTCGCTCCCCCTGGTGCTGGGAGTGCTGGTCATCGGCGTGGCGAGCGGCGCCCTGCGGATCGACCTGGCCGGGCTGAGGCTCTACGCCCTAGCCATGGGCGCTGTGGTGGTGTCCACGCTGGTGGTGCTCGCCCTGGGCAGCTCACCGTCGCTGATGTCCCTGGTCTTCCTGCTGGCGATCTACACCGTCGCCGTCGTGCGGTCACCGGTGGCGCCCGGCTTGCTTGCGGACACCACCCACCGCGCCTACCTCGGGATCATGACCGGCGCGGCAGTGGTGAGCCTCGGGCAGGTCGTGATCCAGTACCTCGGGGTCCCGTACCAGGACTACCTGTTGCGGATCGTCCCGCCGGAGTTCGTGCAGCAGGGCTACGCCACCGGCGACCCGCTGATGTACGGCTCGGACCTGCACCGCACCAACGCCGTGCTCTTCCTGGAGCCGTCGTTCCTCGGGTACTTCCTGGGCATCGCCGTCGTCATGGCACTGGCCCGGCACTGCTCGGCCTGGCGGGTCTGCCTGCTGGTCGCCGGCGCCGTGCCGTCGCTGGCGGGCAACGCCATCGTGGTCGTCCTCGCCGGCGTGGCCGTCCTTGCTGCCGGGCCCCTCCGGCGCAGGCTACGGGGCCTGGTGCCGGTCCTGGCGGTCGTCCTCGTCGTGGCCGTGGCCACGCCGCTGGGTGACCTGTACTTCGAGCGCAGCACCGAGATCTCCGGCGAGGACAACAGCACCACGCTACGACTCGTCGACCCGTACGAGATACTGCTGCCCGCCTGGTGGTCGACGCCCGAATCGGTGCTCGTGGGCAGCGGAGCCGGCGCGGCCACGGAGGTCATCAACACCACGACCGAGCAGGCGGTCACCACCCCCGTGATCCCGAAGCTGCTCGTCGAGTACGGGATCCTGGGCGCCGTCCCGGTGCTGCTGTTCCTCGGCTGGGCCCTGGTGGGCAACCCGCGGACGCGGCCTTGGTCACCAGGTCTGCTGATCGGCTTCTTCGTGGTCAACGCCGCGCTGCTGCAGGTGACCTTCGCCGTCGGCACCATCCTGCTGGCTCGCCTGGTGCCCGGAGTGCCCCGGCCCGGCGCTCCGCCGCCGGTGCCCGACGACCCGGGGGACGGCGGGGCGGCCGCACCCGGCGATCAGGCCCACCTGACCGCGGGAGCACGCGGCTAGGGTCGCCGCATGCGTCTCCAGGTGCTCTACCGGACCCATCCGGGCTCGAACACGAAGTCCCGGCCGTCCTGGTTCGACCGGCGCGCCGCGTGGGAGTCGCTGACGGCGAGCCTGGCGGCAGTCGAGCACAGCGCTGTCACCGTCGTGGTCGACGGCGGACTCCCCCGGGAGCTGGTCGAGGCCATCGGCCGGGAACACCGGCAGGTCACGGTCCGGGGAGGCCGGGCGTCGACGAGCTTCCGCTGCGCCCTGGCAGTCGGGCGCGAGATCAGCCGCACCGCTCCCGACGACACGCTGGTCTGGTTCGCCGAGGACGACTACCTGTACCGGCCCGATGCGATGCCCTCCCTCGTGGCAGCCGTCGGCGCCCTCCCCGACGTCGACTACTTCACTCTGTTCACGCCGGACGACTCCGCATGGCACGCCTCGCACCCGAGCCAGCCCGACCACCGGGTGCCCGCCCTCCCCGGTGGCCCGGTGCACGCCGGTGGGCACCGGTGGCAGCGGATCGCGAAGACCACCTCGACCTTCGGCGTGCGCGCCCGGGCACTCCGCTCCGACAGGTGGCTGCTGGACCTCGGCAGCCGGGTGGGCGCACCATTCGACACGGCGACGTGGCACGCGCTCCAGCGGCTCCGGCCGTTCCCGTGGCGACATCTGCTCTCCGACCTCGACCCGGCGGCCTCACGACGTGGCACGGCGAAGGTCGTCGCCAAGCCGGCCATGCGAGCCGTGCTCAACACCGCGGGACTGGTCAGCCGGCCCCGGGTGCTCGTCGCGCCGGTCGACGACCTCGCCGTGCACATGGAGGTCGAGCACCTGTCCGGCGGCACGGACTGGGCGGCGCTCGCTCGGCAGGTGGAGACCGCCCACGGCCTCGGGCCGCACCAGGGCGGCTGACCGCCGCTGCCCTACGAGGCGGGCGCCCCCGCTCGGAGCAGGCCGGAGAACAGGCGCTCGTAGCCGTCCAGCATCCGCTCGGGGGTGAAGGAGCGGGCCACCTCACGGCCCTGAGCGGCGATCCGTCGGCGTGCGTCGTCGTCCTGGACCAGGTCCACGAGCGCCCGGCCGATGTGCTCGGACGTGGCCAGGACCAGCCGCGCGTCGACGCGGTCGGTGAGATGGTCGGCCCCGAAGCCCACGAGCGTGGTGACCGCCGCGAGCCCGAAGGACATGGCCTCGGGCAGAGCCAGGCCGAAGCCCTCGGACAGGGACGGGAACAGGAAGACCTGGCTCTCGTTCATGAGCCGGATCTGCTCGGCCCGGCTCACGCGGGGCAGCACCGTCACCGCCTGGCGGTCCTCGGGCGCGAAGTGGCCGGCGATCTCGGCCTGGGACTTGCCCGTGCCACCGACGACGAGCCGGGCGTCGGGGCATGCCGCACGGAGCATCCGGAAGGCCGCGGGCACGTACCAAGAGCCCTTGCGGGTCTCCCAGGTGCCGAACCAGAGGACCTGTCCCGGGACCCGCTGGTCCAGCGGCCTGATCTCCGCGCTCCTCGCCAGCAGCTCCGGATGGACGGCCGCGGGGATGTGCACCACCTCACCCCTGGACCGGAGCTGGCCGAGATCACGCAGGTTCTGCACCACGGTGATGTCGGCTGCGGCCACGCCGGCGTACTCCCAGCGGTCGGCGAAGGGGGCGGTGATGAGCCGGTAGGCCAACGAGGCGGGGAAGTGGCCGAGCCGAGCCTCCGCGAGGGTAACGCCGTGGTCGTAGATGGCCATGCCGTGGACGTGGCTCACCAGCGCCGGACGCGGCCCGTCGATCGCTCTCAGCCGCCGGAAGAGCGGATAGCCCATGCCGGAGGAGCTCATGACGAGGTCGTAGGACTCCGGGTGTGCGCGGACGGCGGCCCGGCTGAGCCACTGGGGCATGGCCAGGCGGTCGACGAGCAGCCTCGGAAACGGCCGAGCGGGGATGTCGTAGTCCTCCTGGTGCCGGACGTCGACGTCGTGTCCTCTCGCGGTGAGGCCGTCGTGCAGCAGGTGGTAGATGCGCGAGGCGCCGCCGTCGGGGTCGTTCGGCGAGTGCGAGAGCAGCAGGATCTTCACACGGTCTCCTTCGGAGTATGGGCGCCCGGAGCGCGGTCGTCCGGATCGGCCGCCGACTCCTTCCGCCCGAGCGCGACGGCGCGCGCGAACAGGAACCAGCACAGCGGCAGGACTGACGCACCGGCCACGACGAAGCCGAGGGCCGCACCGGGCGCACCGGCGGTCTGCGCGCCGATCGTGGACAGGATTAGGATGAGGGGGCCGAGCACCGCGTTGACCCACACGCTGTAGGAGACGCGGTTGAGGGCCCGCATGACGGCGGTCGCGCCGACGGATGCGCCGGTCAGGCAGGTGAACGCGATCATCGCCGGCAGGGTGTCGCGCGCACTGGCCCACGTCTCCCCCAGCAACGCCTCCCCCGCGGCGTCCGGCAACAGGAGGAGCACCGTGCCCCAGAGCGCGTCGACGACGACGAGGACGACGCTGACGGCGATGCCGACACGGATCAGCTGCGGCCGGGGTGGACTGCGGCGCACGAGCTCGGGGATCACGAACGAGGCGACGGCGAAGCCGACGATGTTCAGTGGACCGAGGAGGGTCTGGGCGGCTCGGAGCGCCCCGACGGCGTCCACGCCGCCGAGCGCCGCGATGAGCACGAACGCGAGTTGGACCGCGCCGAGGATGACGAGCGCGTTGAGCGTCGAGGGCAGGCTGACGTCCCGGTGGTCCCCGAGCCAGCGGGCGGCTGTGCCGAACGTGGGCTGCCGACCGTTCTGACGTGCGCCGACCAGTGCCGCCACGAGCGCCGCGCCGGCCCACGCGAGCACGAAGGGGACCGCCCGGTCGGCTCCCGCAACCAGCAGGACCGTCACGGCGACGGCCTGGAGGACCGTCCACAGCAGGTCGTTGACGAAGGCGTCGCGCGGAATGCCCTGTGCCACGAACGCCGTCCGCCACATGTCCTGCAGCACGAGCGCGGGCAGCAGGACACCCACGGCGATCAGCACCCCTCGAAGCGACGGGTACACCAGTGCGCCGGCGGCGATCGTGAGCAGACCGGCCACAGCACCGGCGGCCACCGCCACGCCGCCGGCCGCTGCCGCCGCACGCATCTGGGTCGCCCGTGCGGCGCCCGCGAAGCGGATGACGAGGACCTGTCCGCACGGCCCCTGCGCGGTGGCGATGACGAAGCTGTACACCGAGAAGGCGAGCGCGAAGGCGCCGAACTCCTCCCCGGAGACGACCCGGGCGATGACGAAGGTGAGCCCCGCGTTGGCGAGGCTCGACACCGCCTGGTCGGCGATGACCCACATCCCGCGGTTCCGGACTCGCGCGATCCGCTCCGCCGGCTCGTCGGGGACGACCTCGGTCATGCGGGCCGAGCGCCGCCGGGCGGCCACGCTCCGGTCATGCGCCGGATCCGCGGACGACGGAGCTCAGCGTCCGCATCATGATTTTGACGTCGAGCCACAGCGACCAGTTCTCGATGTAGTAGTTGTCGAAGCGCGCGCGTTCGGAGATCGACGTGTCGCCCCGCAAGTTGTGGATCTGCGCCCAACCGGTCAAGCCTGATGGCACTCGGTGACGGGCGTGGTAGCTCGGATAGAGCTCGCGGAACTGGGAGACGAAGTGCGGTCGCTCGGGGCGGGGACCGACCAGGCTCATGTCCCCGGACAGGACGTTGAGCAGCTGAGGGAGCTCGTCGAGGGATGACTTGCGCAGGAAGCGACCGAGTCCGCCGAGCCGGTCGTCCTGGGCGATGTTCCACGTCGTCGCGGACTCCGCCTCGCTGGCCGGTCGCATGGACCGGAACTTGAGGACCGTGAACGAGCGGCCGTCGACGCCGACCCGTTCCTGCCGGAAGAGGATGCCGGGGCCGCCGTCGAGCCGGACGGCGAGAGCGATCGCGGCCATGACCGGGGCGATCAGCAGGAGGACGAGACCCGAGAGCAGGACGTCGAACGCTCGCTTGGCCCGCCATCCCGGCGTGCGGTAGGTGGCGCGGCGCAGCCGGATGAGCGGGATGCCCCAGAGCTGCTCGACGTCGGCGCCCACGTTGTGCAGCTCGAAGAACCGGGGCACGAGGAACAGCTCGCAGTGGTGGCGGCCGGAGGTTCGGATGAGGTCCACCATCGCCGATTCCTTGTGCGCAGAGAACGCGACGACGACGTCGGACACCGATTCCCGCTCGAGCACCTCGGCCAGGGCCCAGGGCCCACCGAGGACGGGCAGACCGGAGTCACCACCGGTCATCCGTGGATCGGCGTCGAGGAAGCCGATCGGGCGGAGGCCGTACTCGGGATGGTCCTGCAGGACCTCGGCGATCTGACTGCCGACCTGTCCCGCCCCGACGACGAGGGTGCGGCGGGCTGGGCGTCCGCTGCGCCGGAGGCTCCGCACGGCGGCATACGAGAGGGTGCGGAACACCAGCACGAGAAGACCGACGAGGCAGACGGCTCCGACGAAGCTCCAGTCGATCAGGTACCCGTCGGACGACACCCCGGACCACGCCATGTCGGCGAGGATGGCGATCCCGGAGGCGGCGAGCCAGCGCCCGGCGATGCGCGGGGCGTCGTCCAGCACGGAGAGGGTCAGTCGCGGGCGGTGCAGCCCGCCGAGCCACAGGACGACGAGGAGGGCGGCACCGAACAGCGCCATCAACCGCCACGACTGGGGCATCGCGAGGACGCCGATGCCGACCGCGGCCGCGTCGGCCGCCACCAGCAGCGCCGAGGGGCCGCGTCGGTGCAGGAGCTTGATCCAGCGGCTCCGGAGCCGAGGGGCGGGCCGGCGCGTGGACGGTGCCGCCCCGCTGGTGACCGACATGGTCGCCCTGGATACGGACGGGAGCGAAGGCGCGGCCGTGGCACCGGCTGTTGCCGTTCCGTCCGGCCCGATCGCCGGATCCGCGGCGTGTTCCTGCTGCCTCCCGATGGCCGCGGGGGCCGGGAGCGGTGCGGGCTCGGGCAGCGCACTGGCGGCCGAGCGAGGGGGCAGAGCACGAGTCATGGAACTCTCCTCAGGGGCATCGAGAAGTGGGCGAAGGCAGACGGCAGCGCGCGCGGACCGACGAGGCGGAACCAGGCGCGACGCCCGACGAGGCATCGGTCGGAGGTCCGTACCGACGGGTCAATCGGGGCTGGACGCTGCGCCCTCCGGATCACCCATGACGACTCCGCTCGCCAGGACGAGCGCTCCTGCACCGCCGATGGGCGGGTGGACGTAGTGGTTCAACCGGTACACCGCGGCGAGCAGATCCCACCCGTGATGAGCCGCACCGCTCGCGCCGGACCCGGCGCCGGAACTGGGCGCCGGGGACGAGGGTGCGGGGGGAAGGGGCTGCACAGGGCCGGGCCGGGGAGGGACCGGGACGTCCTCCACCGGGCTGCCGCCCTGGTCGACGACCGCCGAGCGGACGGTCCCGCCGGTAGGCGCACTGCCCGCCCGGGGGCTCTGCCCCCGGGCGTCGTGCGACCGCTCCGGCTCCAGGTAACGCCACTTCCCGACCGCCGCCGGGCGGTCGGCGGAGGTCATGTCGACGGGGGCAGGAGGCGCGACCGCCGATGCCGGTACCGCGGGGACGGCGACTGCCACGGACACTCCGCTCGCGGACGCGGGGGCGTCCAGCGTGGCGGGAACCGTCGACTCGGTCGACAGCACGCCGGCAGGGGGAACCGTGCCAGTCTCCGTCCCGGCGAGCCCTGAGGACGACTCCGTGCCACTCTCGCCATCGTCGACAGCGTGCTCCGCCACAGACGACGGGGCCCCGGCCGGTTGGGCCGCGGGCGTCTGGGCACCGGTCTCGGCCGGACGAGAGCCCGAACCGGCCTCGGCCGGGGCGGAGCCGGGCTCGGCCGGGGGGGAGTCAGGCTCGACCGGACGAGAGCCGGACTCGGCCTCGGCCGGGGGGGAGTCAGGCTCGACCGGACGAGAGTCGGACTCGGCCTCGGCCGGGGGGGAGTCAGGCTCGACCGGACGAGAGTCGGACTCGGCCTCGGCCGGGGGGGAGTCAGGCTCGACCGGACGAGCGCTCGGCTCGACGGGACGGGAACCGGCCGATCCAGTGGCAGGCTGGGCGGACGAGGCGGGCTTGGCGGCGCCCGGCGCAGACGCGCCGCGCGCGGGCACCTCGGGACGGTTCGCCAGCCCCGGCGGCATCTCGGGGGCCGGCCGCCCGACCCCGTCCGGTCTCGCCGGGTCACCGGCGGCAGCGTTCGAGGGGCCAGAGGGTGCGGCCCCCTCCGCCGAGGCTGCACCGGCGGTGACAGCGAGCAGGATGGTGAAACCGAGGGCAGACAAAAGCGTCACGAGGATGCG
Organism: Blastococcus sp. TF02A-26; assembly: GCF_003319125.1. Classification (GTDB taxonomy): domain Bacteria; phylum Actinomycetota; class Actinomycetes; order Mycobacteriales; family Geodermatophilaceae; genus Trujillonella. The sequence goes on from NZ_QOHG01000005.1 coordinate 98,070, forward strand.
AAGCGCCAACCGCCCGCGACCGTCGTCCGGTCGGGGCATGACGACTTCGAGCACTAGTCAGCCCCCCTGACGTGGTCCGCGTGTACCCCCCGCACCGTCGGCCCCATTGCCAACCTCCGCCCCGAGCCTACCGACTCCCGACCGCTCACCGAAGCCTTTGTTGCACAGAGTGACGGGACTCTCTGGTTGTCAGTCACACACCGTAGTCGTAGTGGAGCGAACAGCGACGAGCAATCGTGGAGTTCGGGCGTGGCCAGCAGAGCAGGCCGAGCGCGCACGAACGTGAGTCGAGACATCGATGCCTCGCAACTGCACTACTCCACTCCCCAGCGTCTTGCTGTGACGCTTTACCGGCTGCCGATGGGATCAGCCCGACATAAGGCAACTCCAGCCCTCCCAGGCCGAGACCACCATCTACTGCGCCTCCCAGCTCAGCTCCGGTAGCCACTCGGTCGGCGGACGCGACGACGCGCGACGGATCGCCGTCCCGCCGCGGCTCGACCAGCGGCTCGGACCACTCCCCGTCCACCGTCCCGCTGACATCCCGGATGACCCGCACCATCTCCCGCACCGAGACGCCCTCGCCGCGGCCGATCGCTCACTACGCCGGAGTTCAGCGCGCGGGCGGCGGCGACGTGCGTCGAGGCGAGGGCGGCGACGTGGACGAAATCACGGATGCAGATGCCGTCGGAGGGTGTCGTAGTCGTCGCCGAAGATGCGCGGCGGCCGGCGCTGGTCCAGCTGCTGGCAAACCATCGGGACCAGGTTCGACACGCCGCGGTCGGTCAGCTCGGGTGCCGCCGTCCCAGCGACGTTGAAGTACCGCAACGTCGTGTACCGCAACCGGCGGTGCGGGCGGCGTCGGGCACCATCTGCTCCCCCGCCAGCTTCGTCGTCCCGTACGGGTTGACCGGGCGGCAGTCGACGTCCTCGTGCCCCAGGTCGACATCGGGCGTGCCGCAGAAGGCGGCGCTGGAGGAGAAGACGAACGACTCGAGGCATGCCTACGACGCCTCGTCCAGCAGGACCCGCAGGCCCTCGACGATCTGCTCGTAGGAGTACAGCGGCGGGCGGACCTGCTTCTCCGCGGCCACGTGGACGATGCCGCGGACGGAGTGCTCGCGCAGGGTGCGCCCGACCAGGCCGGGTCCAGGACGCTGCCTACCACCAGTGGGGCGGCCGGGATGCGCGCCAGGTCACCCGTCGAAAGGTCGTCGAGCACGACGACCTCTCGACGGCGGCCTGCATCGCCAGGTTGATGTGCCCTCCGATGTACCCGGCCCCGCCGGTGACCAGCCAGGTCACGACTGGGGAAGGACGACGGGGACGGACATGGGAGCGCTCCCTCGGTGGGTGATGACAGTCATGCGGTGTCCGGAAGCCGGCGCGCCGGCGGGTCGACCGGCCCGTGGGCGATGGCGAGGAGCGCTGCCTGCAGCCGAGGGCTGACGCGAGCTTGCCCTGACGAGGCGCTCGAGCACCTCACGCTCGCGGCGGGTGAAAGGATTGCGCGGCGAGCGGCGCAGCAGCCGGGGGTCGGCGTAGAACGCGTGCTCGGACGAGGAGAGCGACCGGACGACTCCAGCCCACGGTCGCCGGGCCGGTGCTCGCGCCCGGCGGGGCCACCGCGGCACGGCCGGAGTACCTCAGGTGCCGAGCGACCAGTAGTCGTCGAGCGCATGAGCGTGCTCGACCGAGCAGACCCGGCGACCGCGGACCCGGTGGCGCGACGAGAGGAGCTCACGGCCGCACCACTCACAACGACGACGGGTGTCCAGCACCCGCGCCGTCCACCGCAGGACCGCGTTCATCGCGCTCACGGTCCCCCGATCGGGGCGCGGTCGCAACCATCGGGTCGAAGATCCCGGGGGAGGTGGCGCACGGTGACGATGCGCCACCTCCCCCGGGCGGCGTCAGTTGAAGATGCTCACCCCGCCCGGGCCCACGAGGAGCCCGACGACGATCAGCACGATCCCCCACAGGAGCTCCCTGCGGACGATCGCGACGATGCCGGCGACCACGAGGACGACGGCGAGGATCCAGAGCAGTGTGACCATGAGATGTACCTCCGGTTTTGTGGTGGACGAGCACTGACGCCCCGCCGCCTATGGGCGAGCGGAGGGCCAGCAACCGCCGTCGTCCGACGGGTTGCCGAGGACGGACGGTCGTGAGGGAGGCGCACGAGAGGCGCCGGAGTGCTCCCGGCACAGGCAGGTCTGCGGGGCCGGGCGGTAGGAGGTGCGCCACCGCAGATGCGTGGCGCAGGGCGTACCACCCCCGGTGTCGCGGGTCAGTCCGGGGCGGGGGTGATCCCGCCCGCACCGTCGCGCAGCGCTCCACCGTCGGCCGACGCGCTGAAGGCGGGAACGGCGCGGGCGAGGTCACGGTCGGACGGCGCCGACCAGGCCAGGGGCAGATCGGTGCCGCCGTGGTGCCCGCCGCTCGCCCCGGCCGCCGCAGCGGACGTGGCGGGAGTGGGACCGGCCGGCGCAGGTGAGGGCGCGGGCGCGGGCAGTGGCGCAGCGGGGTCGCTCGACCCGACGGTCGCGAGGACCGAGGCTAGGAGGTCCGAGGCTGGGAGGTCCGAGGCTGCGTCATCCACCGACGGTGCGGGGACGGCGGCGGCACGAGCCGGGACCACGGAGGCCGGCGAGCCGTCATGCGCAAGGCCGACGACGTCGGCGGTGCCCGGCGTCCGGCGCGTGTCAGCAGCGGGCGTCACGTCTGCGGGACGGTCGGTCGAGGCGGTCCGGCCGGGCGGCTGGTCGGAGGATCCACCGGCCGGGTTGCCGCGGCCGGGGTCCACCGGCCGGTCGGCGGCGGCTTCGGGCATCACGAGGGTCGGGCGGGCGGCGTTGCCGGCCTGGTCCGGGCGGCCGAAATTGCCCGCCTGCGCCGGGCGGGCCTGCGAGGTAGCCCCGGACGATGCAGCGGCGGGGGCGGGCCGGTCACCGGCCTGCGGGGACGGGCCGGACCGGGCCGGCGGCTCGGCGGGGGAGACGGACGGCCGGTTGCCCGTCTGAGCCTGGGGCGGCGGGCCCGTGCGGGCCGGCGACTGCGGTACGGGCGGCTGGTGGTTGGCCACCGGGGGCCCGGTGGAAGCGGGCTGGTGGGCGGCCGGAGGCTGTGCCGGACGGTTCGCCGCTGCGGGCTCCCCCGCGTCAGCCCGTGCGGAAGGCGCCGAGGCCGGCACCGCCGGCGCGTCGTGGCCGTTCGCCGCGGAGGAGCCGGTAGTGGCCTGCGGCCCGCTCCGACCCGCCTCGTCGGCCCGGGCCGCGCCGGCCGCGAGCAGGAACAGGACGGCCAGGGCGAAGACGAAGGCGAGGACCAGCAGGAGGCGATGCACCAGCAGCAGTCGGTCCGGGGAGGGTCGCGCAGCGGTCGGGGACACCGGCCACCCTCCTCCCCAGATACGACGACACGGCCCCCGCAGTGCAGTGGATAGACCGTAGCCCGGGCCGCCGACCTGCGCATTCGCGAGGCGACCGGCCACCCGATCGGGGAGGACGGCGAGTGCGGTCCGGCTCCGGCCTCATCACCCCGAGGACCTATCTCCCCAACGCGTCCGCGATGAGCTCGGCGATCCGCGCCTGGCCGGCCTCCGTCGGGTGGATGCCATCTGCGAGCAGCGGGATGTCCGCGTCGATCAGCGGCACGTAGATCCGCCCGGCTCCCTCGGTGGCCGCGCGCAGGCCCCGGTCGACCGTGTCGACGGCGGCTCGATCGGCCGCGGGGACGGCGGGCGGCCCGACAACGACCACGGTGGGCACGTCCTCGAGGTCGGCCAGGAGGTCGGTGGCCGCTTGCTGGACGCCGGCCGGGTCGCCGAGCGTGGCGTCGTTGGCCCCGCCCTGAACGACGACGACGTCGGTCTCCGGCAGGTCGTCCGCGAGGCGGTCGCCGTAGGTTACGTCGTCGCCCTCGCAGAAGCCGGCGGTGGTGAAGCCAGTGGAGCCCATCCCGTCGACCGCGACCGGAGCCCCGATCAGGCCGGCGAGCCGGGCGGGCCAGGCGGCGTCGGGGCCGGCGAGCCCGGTGCCCTGCGAGTAGGAGTCGCCGATCACGGCCACAGCGCTCTCGTCGTCGGCGGCGGCGAGCAGGTCGTCGCGGGCCTGGGTCACGTCATCGCACTGTTTCTCGGCCTCGGAGGGCCTGTCCAGCAGGAAGACCGCGCCGATACCGACCACGAGTACGGCCACCGCAGCGGCAACCACCATCCACCGCCGCTGAGTCATCGTCGAGGACGCTACCCGGCCCTGGTCAGTGCGCGACCGAGACGCCACGACCGAGGGCAAGACCTCGGCGACGGCCCTAGGCTGCGGCCGTGCTGCGCCGCCATGTGGGCTACGTGCTCACCTCCGTACTGCTCCTCGGCAGTGCTGGCTGCACGGACGACGTGACGGAGACTGCGCATCTCTTCTACTCATCGCAGGCAGTCGACGGCGGAGGGATGCGATACCAGAGCCTGGCTGAGTTGGCGGAGATCGCGCTAGGGATCGCGCAGCAGGACGGGGACATCCCGGACTCGGTGGAGGTCGGCCTGATGCCGGACACCGCCGTCATCGAGGTGGTCGCGCACGCCGATGACCGGTCGGCTGCCGCCCGCGCAGCCAATGCTGCGGCCGACGAGCTGGTCACGCGCTTGAACGAGCGCGCTGACCGACTCGGCGGCGGGCAGGTGGTCGTCGTCCGGCGCGCCTCTGGGTGAGACCTCAGGACGACAAGGTGTCCAGGTACTCCCGCAGCGCATCGCGCCAGTCCCGCGGTCGAAAACCGGTGGCCGTGACCTTCGCCAGGTCCAGCAGGCTGTTGAGCGGCCGAGAGGCGATGCCGGGCTTGCCGGCGAAGTACTCCTCCGTGCTCACCCGGCTCACCGCCGACCGGTCACGGCCGCGGGCCGCGAAGACGATCTCCGCGACCTCCGCCCAGGTGCTCGGCGGCCCGTCGCTGGTGACGTTGTAGGTCCCGAACGGCGCGCCGGTCTCGATCAGGTGGACGACGGCGGCGGCGAGGTCCTCGGCGAAGGTCAGCCGGCCCACCTGGTCCGCGACGACGCTCGGCTCGATGCCGCGGTCGGCGAGCGATGCCATCGTCCGGACGAAGTTGTGCCCGTCGCCGACCACCCAGCTCGTGCGCAGCAGGTAGTGCCGCTCGACAGCAGTGGCCGCGCGGTCGCCGTCGGCCTTGCTCTGCCCGTAGACGCTCAGCGGCGCCGTCGGTAGGTCCTCGGGCATGGGGCCGTCGTGGGTGCCGTCGAAGACGTACTCGGTGGAGAAGTGCACGAACGTCGCGCCCTGCCGGTCGGCGACCTCGGCGAGGTTCCGGACGGCGTCCACGTTGGTCGCGCGGACGGCGGCGAGGTTCGCCGGGTCCTCCGCTGCGTCGACCTGCGTGTACGCGGCGGCGTTGACGATCAGCCCGGCGCCGGACCAGTCGTGGCGGGCCACCGAGCCGGCGTCGGAGGCGTCGATCTCCTCGCGGTCCAGCAGCTCGGCGTCCGGGAAGCGGCGGGCCAGCGCCCGGCCGACCTGGCCCTTGGCACCGACGATGACGACGCGCACGTCGCTCACTGGCCGCGCGCCGAGTACTGGGCCTCGACCTGGTCCTTGAGCGGCCGCCACCACGACTCGTTCTCCCGGTACCAGTCGATGGTCGCCTCCAGGCCCTCGCGGAAGTTCGTGTACCGCGGCCGCCAGCCCAGCTCCTCGCGCAGCTTGCTCGCGTCGATGGCGTACCGGAGGTCGTGGCCGGCGCGGTCGGTGACGTGGTCGAAGGCGTCGGCCGGCTGGCCGAGCAGCTCGAGGATCGTCTGCAGGACGTCCCGGTTGTTGACCTCGCCGTCGGCACCGATCAGGTAGGTCTCCCCCGCCCGCCCCTTCTCCAGGATCAGGTGGACGGCGGTGTTGTGGTCGTCGACGTGGATCCAGTCGCGGACGTTCTCCCCCGCGCCGTAGAGCTTCGGACGGCGCCTGGTGAGCACGTTGGTGATCTGCCGCGGGATGAACTTCTCCACGTGCTGGAACGGCCCGTAGTTGTTCGAGCAGTTCGAGATCGTGGCGTGGACGCCGAAGGAGCGCACCCAGGCCCGCACGAGGAGGTCCGACCCGGCCTTGGTCGAGGAGTACGGGCTCGACGGGTTGTACGGCGTCTCGGGCGTGAACTTGGCCGGGTCGTCGAGCTCGAGGTCGCCGTAGACCTCGTCGGTGGAGATGTGGTGCAGTCGAACCTCGTGCCGCCGCACGGCCTCGAGGATCGTGAACGTGCCGATCACGTTGGTGTCGAGGAAGGGCCGCGGGTTCGCCAACGAGTTGTCGTTGTGGCTCTCCGCGGCGAAGTGCACGACGGCGTCGGACTCGGCGACGAGCGCATCCACCAGCTCGGCGTCGCTGACGGAGCCCGTCACGAAGCGGATGTCGTCCCGGACCTCCGCCAACGACGCCTCGTTCCCGGCGTAGGTGAGCGCGTCGAGCACGGTGACCTCGTGCTCGGGATGCTCCCGGAGGGTCTGGTGGACGAAGTTGGCACCGATGAACCCGGCGCCACCGGTCACGAGCAGACGCATGTGATCACCCTGTCACGCGGAGGGGTGAATGGAGCCGCACGCAGGCCCGACGCTCCCTCGGAGGGGGCAGCCGCGCCTCAGCGGTGACGGCCGCCGATCCGGACGACCTCGCTCGCCGCGCAGGCCGGGCACGACTTGTACCGGCGGCGCCGGTGGCTGCTCACCAGCCGTCGCAGTCCCCGCAGGACGCGCTCGGACTCGATCAGCTCCAGGCCCTCGTGGCCGCAGAGGGAGCACGTCTCACCCGGGAGGACGGCGATGCGCTGGCGGCGACGGTCCACCGTTTCGGCCATGGGCACAGTCTGCCACCGCGACCGGGACCAAAGTCCCGGTCAGCCCAAGCCACCGCACTCAGCCGCGACGCGGCTCGCCGAGAGGGTGGAGAGCGACCTCGAGGGTGCTCGCGTCGGCGTCCCGGCGCAGCGGCCAGGCGGCGGGCAGGACCAGACGCGGCGCGACACCGACTAGCACCGCGACCAGGAAGGCGACGCCGGCGAGCGCCTCACCGGACTCCTCGAGGAAGGTCACCGTGATCGCAAGCCGACCGGACGTCGCGGCGGACACGGCGGACAGCCCGACCGACGCGAACGCGTAGGCCGCGAGACAGGAGAGGACCCGGCGCCGGTCACGACGCTCGGCCCGGGAGATGAACGCGAGGGAGGCCAGCACGATCCCGGCCAACGCCACGCTGACCGCCACTGCCTCGGCCGCACCGAGGGACTCCTCGAGTCCGTGCATGGCGGTGGCGTGCACGGTGCTGCCGGTCTTGGTCGCGGCGATGAGCCCGGCGACCAGCCCGACCGAGAGCCACCAGCCGCGCCGTCCGGGGATGCGGACCGCGGCCACCAGCGCCGCCACTGCAGCGACGGCGAAGAGTGCAGCGACGAACATCCGGGGGGCCGAGAAGGGGGCGTCCATCGACAGCGCGCGCGCGGTGGTGCCGGTCGAGCCGTTCAGCCGCAGGGCGAAGCCGACCGCCTCCAGCGTGACCGCGGTGGCGGCGATGGCCACGGCGACCGGCGGCAACGGGATGCGCCGGCGGGCCGGGAACAGGGCCGGCACGGGTGTGGGGTCGGCGCCGGTGTCGACGGCACGCTGGTCGGCCAGCCGGATGCCGCGTCCCAGGACGACGGCCACGAGGGCAGCGAGCAGCAGCCAGACGACGAGCCCGACGGCGATCCAGAACCACACGTGCCCTGTATCGGCAGGTCGCGCCCCGAACGTGACCAGCTGGTCACACCAAAGGGGTGGGGCAGCAGACGCCTCGTGGGAGCGGTGTGGCGACCAGCGGTCGAATACCCACGACCGCGTCGGCCGTTCGGCAGGAATCGCCCACGGTTTCGACTGAAGGCACCAACTCCCGCCCCCTAGAAAGAACGCGTGTACCTGATCGTGTTCGTCGGACTGGCCTGGTTCCTCACCGCGCCCGTGATGGCGGTGCTCATCGGCAAGATGGTGCGGACCGCCGATCGGCGCCAGAGCGAGGACTCGCTGTTCGCCGCCCTGGAGGCCGATCTCCGCGGCACCACACACCGCCCGGCGATCGGCCGACGCTGATGCGGCTCGGCGGCGTCTCCCCAGACGGGGTGACGGAACCCGCCGGCACCACCGACGGTGGCGGGCTCCGGCCCTACCGTCCGCTCGTGCGCCTCCTCTTCGTGTGTACCGGCAACATCTGCCGATCCCCCGTCGCCGAGCGCCTGACGATGGCCCGCGCCTCCCAGGCCCTGGCCGACAGCCCCGAGCTCACGCGCATCGAGGTGGTCAGTGCCGGGACGCGCGCCGAGCCGGGCGCCGCGATGGCCCCGCACAGCGCCCGGGCCCTCGAGCAGCTGGGCGGGACCGCGGCAGGCTTCCGCGCCCGCCGCCTCACCGCCGAGCTGGCCGAGTCGGCCGACCTCGTCCTGACCCTGGCGCGCGAGCACCGCACCGCGGTGCTCGGCCTGGCCCCGCGCGGACTCCGCCGCACGTTCACGCTCGCCGAGGCAGCAGAGCCGGTGGCGGTCGCCGACCTCTCCGGCCTGGCCCTCGTGCCCATGGAGCAGCGGGCGAGGGAGCTCGGCCTCCGACTCGACGCCGCGCGATCCCGCCGGCAGTCCGGCTCCGCCGACGACGTCGCCGACCCGATGGGGCACCGGGCCGCCGTCCACGCCGACGTCGCGAGCCGGATCCACCGCGCGATCGGCCCGCTCGCCGACGTGCTGTTCACCAGCGTCCGCGACCGGCTGTCGGCACCCCTCCCCGTCTGAGTCGACCTCCCTCCTGGGGGTCAGAGCCCCTCCTCCAGCGGCACTCGCGCCCGTAGCCTCGGGACCGACTGGCCATCGGACGGGGGACCCAGATGAGCACCGACGACCCTGCTGAGCGCACCGAGCGCTCCGAGCACGGGGACGAGCCGCTGGACGACCACGACTCCTCCGATCCGGCGCCGAGCCGGAGCCTCCGCCGCGCCCTGGCCGCCGTCGGCGTCCTCACGCTGGTGCTGACGCTGCTCGCCGGCGGTGGCATCTGGTTCCTCACCGATCGGTACGCCGGCAACATCGACCGGATCGCGAACGTCTTCGACGACCTCGACGAGGACTCCCGGCCCGCGCCCCCGACGCCGGTCGAGGCGACGGCGGAGGACCCGGTCACCTTCCTGCTCGTCGGCTCGGACACCCGTGAGACGACCGACGAGGGCGTCGCGGAGGGCGGCCGGTCCGACGCGATCATGATCGCGCGCTTCAGCGGCGACCGCCGGCACGCCCAGCTCATCTCGATCCCGCGCGACTCCTGGGTCGACATCCCCGGACGCGGCATGGACAAGATCAACGCCGCATACGCGTTCGGCGGTCCGACGCTGCTGATCCAGACCGTCGAACAGCTCACGAGCGTGCGCATCGACCACTACGTGACCATCGACTTCCAGGGGATCATCCAGGTCACCGACGACCTCGGCGGCGTCGACGTCGTCGTCGCGGAGGAGACCAGCAACGGGCCGTACACGTTCCCGGCCGGGGTGAACCACCTCGACGGCGATCAGGCCCGGTGGTACCTGGGGCAGCGCTACGGCCTCGAGGGCGGCGACTTCGACCGGGTCCGGCGTCAGCAGCAGTTCCTGCAGGCCATGTTCAGCAAGCTGTTCAGCAGCGGCACCTTCGACGACCTCGGCCGCCTCGACGGCGCACTGCGGACCGTGACGGCCGCCGTCGCCGTCGACGACACCCTGAGCGACGCCGATCTGCTGTCGCTGGCCTACTCGCTGCGTGGCCTGCGGCCGGAGAACGTGGAGTCCTTCACCGCACCGGTGCTGGGGACGGGCCGGGAGGGGGCGGCGAGCGTCGTCTACCTGGACGAGGTCACGGGGGAGCGGATGTGGGCATACCTGCGCAGCGACTCCCTGGCGGCCAACGCGGGCGAGTTCGGTGACGAGGCCCTGCCCGACGTCCCACGCTGACCTCGACCGGGGCGCCCACGCCGCCACGTCCTCAGGTAGCGCGGCGCCCAAGCGCCCGGTACGTCCAGCCTGCCTCGGTCCAGGCGGTCCGGGACAGGGCGTTGCGCCCGTCGAGGACGCGCTTCTGCGCCACGACGCGACCGAAGGCGACCGGGTCGAGCTCGCGATACTGCTTCCACTCGGTCAGCACCAGGACCGCGTCGGCACGCTCGGCGGCCTCCTCGGCGGTGTCGGCGTAGTCCAGCTGCGGCCACTGCCGCCGTGAGTTCGCGATGGCCGCGGGGTCGGTCACCCGGACCACGGCACCCTGCAGCTGGAGCTGCGCGGCGACGTTGAGGGCCGGGGAGTCGCGGATATCGTCGGAGTCCGGCTTGAACGCGGCGCCGAGGACGGCGACCCGCTTGCCGAGCAGGGAACCGTCGAGGACCTCGCGGGCCAGCTCCACCATCCGGATCCGCCGGCGCATGTTGATGTTGTCCACCTCGCGGAGGAACGTCAGCGCCTGGTCGGCACCGAGCTCCCCGGCGCGGGCCATGAAGGCGCGGATGTCCTTGGGCAGGCACCCGCCTCCGAAGCCGAGACCGGCGTTGAGGAACTTGCGGCCGATCCGGTCGTCGTACCCGATCGCGTCGGCGAGCTGCTTCACGTCCGCGCCGGTGGCCTCGCACAGCTCGGCCATGGCGTTGATGAAGCTGATCTTGGTGGCCAGGAAGCTGTTGGCCGCCGTCTTCACCATCTCCGCGGTGGCGTGGTCGGTCACCACCTTCGGCGTGCCGCGAGCGACAATCGGCGCGTAGACCTCGTCCAGGACCGCCTCGACCATCGCACCGCCGTCGGCCGGCACGCCGTAGACGAGCCGATCCGGGTGGAGGGTGTCCCGCACGGCGAACCCCTCCCGGAGGAACTCGGGGTTCCACCCCACGGTCGCACCCGGGACCTTCTCCGCGATCATCCGCGCGAGGCCGGCGGCGGTTCCGACCGGCACCGTGGACTTGCCGATGACGACGTCCCCCGGCTCGAGGACCTGCAGCAGGGACTCGGAGGCCTCCTGCACGTAGCGCAAGTCGGCGGCGTACTCGCCGTGCTTCTGCGGCGTGCCGACGCAGATGAAGTGCACCCGGCACCCGGCGGCATCGGCGACCTCGGTGCTGAAGCTCAGCCGGCCCGAGGCGAGCGAGTGGCGGAGCAGCTCGGTGAAGTCGGGTTCGTAGAAGGGCGCCCGACCGGCGGCGAGGTCGGCGACCCTGCCCGCGTCCACGTCGATGCCGACGACGTCGTGCCCCAGCTCGACCAGCGACGCGGCGTGCACGGCACCGAGATAGCCGCAGCCGATGACGGAGATCCGCATGCTTGTGCCTCCCTCGTCCGGTCGCACACCCACCCACCGCAGTGGATCACGCGGCACGTCCGGCCGCGCGCGCAACGGGACGGGATCCCCCGCTCGGTGGGCCCGTACCACCGCCTCGTCGTCTAGGGCTCGGTGTCGAGCAGCGTCGCGTGGACGAGGACGGCGGCGATGTTGTCGCGTCCGTCGTTCGCGACGGCCTGGTCCACCAGTTGGCGAGCGACCGGCTCCGGCGGTGCCTCGCTCCCGAGCAGTGCTGCCAGCCGGTCCTCGGCCACCTCGTTGGAGAGCCCGTCCGAGCAGATGAGGAAACGCTGTCCCGCGACGACGGGCAGCAGCGACACGGCAGCGTCTCCGCCCGAGCCGACCCCCAGCGCCCGGGTCACGATGTTCCGCTGCGGGTGGGTCGCCGCGTTCTCGGGAGCGACGTGTCCGCTGTCGACCAGCACCTGCACGAGCGAGTGGTCGACCGTCACCTGACCCCAGGCCGACGGCGTCCAGCAGTACACCCGCGAGTCACCGATGTGGAACACAGCCCACATCAGCTCGTCGGCGCTCTGGACCATGGCCACACCCGCCAACGTGCTCCCGGCGCCGACCATCGAGGGGTCCGCCTCGCCCAGCGCACGGATGTCCTCGTCGGCCTGCCGCACGGCGGCCTGCAGCTCGTCGACCGTGACCCAGGGGCGGCCACCGAGCACCGCGAGGCAGTCGATCGCCGTCTGCGCCGCCTCTGCGCCCGCGGCGTGCCCGCCCATGCCGTCGGCGACGGCGAACACCGGAGGCGCCGCCAGGAGTCGGTCCTGGTTCTCCTCGCGCTGCCCGATGTGGGTGGCCGTCCCCCACTGCAGCTGCACCTGCGGCATCGGTCTCCCGTCTCGACGCGGCGACTCTGCACGCGTACTCCCCGTGGGCCGGTGAGCCTATTGGCCGCGGGAGCCGCCAGTTGCGCCGACCGTCGTCGGGTGGGGACATATCCGCCGTGCTGCGTCTCCATCCGGACCTCGCGGGTGTCCAGGCACACACCACAGACCTCGCTCGCGGCGTCCGCCCGCCGGCGTCTGCCGCCGTCCCGCTACGAGCGGATGATCCCCTCGGGATCGAGGCCCACGACGGTCGCCGCGGCGGCGGCCACCAGCCACATGGCGAGAGCGACGTAGCGCCGGACCCGCGTCACCTGCTGTTCCCCCATGTCAGCTCCCCCCTCCGGCCGCCGAGAGGCGGACGTTATCGGCGTGGCGCCCCGCGTCCCAGCCGGTTGTGACCGGTGGGTTCTGTGGGACCGGTCGTTGCTCAGTCGTGCGGCGGCTCGAGCGTGCGGGGCACGCAGGCGTTGGCCAGCTGCTCCGCCGTCATCGTCGGGAAGGTCTCGCTGCACCAGGCGACGACGTCGGCGCTGCTGGCGAAGTAACCGGGGTCGGCGAGGGTCACCCAGTACGGCCGGCCGGCGGCGTCGACCGAGCGCTTGCCGAAGTCGGTGCTGTGCAGCAGGAGCACGTCGGCGAAGCCCCCCACCTGCTGGAGCAGCGCCTCGTGCTCGAGGAGGATGTCGGTGCCGAAGAAGTCGTGGGTGCCGTTCGCCGCCACCTGCAGCGGGTCGTTCGTGCCGACGCTCTTGGACGCCAGCTGCGCCACCCAGTGCCCGTCGAGGACCACCCGGCCGATGTCGGCCTGGGCGCGGGCGTTGAGCTCGGCGACGGCGTCGGCCTCGGCTTGCGCCTGCGGGTCCTCCGGCGGCGGGGAGGGGGCGCTGCTGGTGGTCGGCGGAGCGTCCTCCGCGTCCTCGACCGGCTCCAGCTCGGCCGCGGCCGACACCCCGCCTGCGCGCCCGGCGAGCGCACCGTCGGTACCCGAGCCCTCGTCGTCGGACTGGCCGAGCAGGAACCAGGCGGCCGCGCCGAGGCCCAGCAGCAGGCAGGCCACCACGACGCCGATCAGGATCCCGAGGCCCGCGCCGCCGCGGCGCTGCTCGGTCTCCTCCCAGCGCACCTCCCCGGGCGGCTGCTGCGGCAGGACGACGACCGGGATGCCCTCCGGCGGAGTGGGCAGCGTCCAGCCCAGCGGGGGCAGCGCACCGACCGTGGCGGGGTACTCCCCGTAGCCGGCGCCCACCCCGGCGGGAGGGCGCGTGACGGGCATCGGGGTGCCCCAGCCCGCGGGCGGGACCGACCACGCCGGGGCGGGTGTCACGGTCGGCGCGGCACCGCCGACGCCGGGTGTCCCGTCGGGCAGAGTGGGCCCCGTGCTCGGTCCGACTGCGGGGTCCTCGCCGTCTCGCACCATCTCGCCGTCCCCCGCCGTTCCGTGACCCCGGTCGTGCCCGCCCTGAGAGCCGGCACCGAACCGGTGTGCGCAGAGAGTAGTGGCACGGTTCGGTTTCGCGAACCCTCCTCGCGCTCGCCGTCGAGCGACGCGCGGAGCTCAATCCGCCGGTCGACGACGTGGCGTCAGCTCACGGTCACGCTGAGCATCCTCCTGCTGCTGGCCCTCACCGCGTGCGGCGGCGGCGACGAACCACCGGCCGCGACGCAGTCCTCGACACCGGGGACGGAGACCTCCAGCACGGCGGAACCGGACCCCGAGGCGGCCGCCCAGGCCGCGCGCGAGGCCCAGGTCGACGCCGTCCTCGGCGGGCTCGACCGGCGCCGCCAGATCGCGCAGCTCTTCGTCGTCGGGGTGCCGGTGAACAACCCGTCCGGGGCGGCGGTGCCGCTGATCCAGGAGACCGGCGTCGGCGGGATCTTCCTGCACGGGCGCAGCGCCATGGCCGCGACCGACCTCGCCGCCGCCACCGCCGGGTGGCCCGAGCTGACCCCGGGGCTGCGGCCCTGGGTGGCCGTCGACCAGGAGGGCGGTGAGGTGCAGACGCTCTCCGGGCCGGGCTTCGACGAGCTGCCGCCCGCCGTCGAGCAGGGCGCGCTCCCGCCCGACCAGCTCGCCGCGGTCGCCGACGGGCTCGGAGCCTCCCTGGCCTCGGCCGGCATCAACCTCGACCTGGCGCCGGTCGTGGACGTCGTCCCCGCGGGGACCGAGCAGCGCAACGAGCCGATCGGCGTCTTCGGCCGGCAGTACGGCTCGACCGCGGCGGCCGTCGTCCCGGCCGCGGGCGCCGTCGTCGACGGGCTGGCGGCGCACGGCGTCACCGCCACGATCAAGCACTTCCCCGGGCTCGGCCGGGTCGAGGGCAACACCGACGACGTCTCCGGCGTGACCGACACCGTCACCACCCGCGACGACGAGCAGGTGGCCGCCTTCGGCACCCTGGCCGGCTCGGCGTCCGCGCCGTTCGTGATGACCAGCTCGGCCACCTACACGCTCATCGACCCGACCGCGCCCGCGGCCTTCTCCCCCGTCGTCGTCACCGACCTGCTGCGCGGGCAGCTGGGCTTCGACGGCGTCGTCATCTCCGACGACCTCGGCGCTGCCGAGGCGGTGCAGGACATCCGCCCCGGCGACCGCGCCGTCCGGTTCCTCGCCGCCGGCGGCACCCTCGTGCTCACCGTGACCGCCGCGGTGCTGCCCGCGATGATCGACGGTGTGCTCGCCCGCGCCGAGGCCGACCCGGCCTTCTCCGCGCAGGTCGACGCCGCGGTGCGGACGGCGCTGCTGGCGAAGGCCGAGCGCGGGCTGCTCGGCTGACCGGTCAGTAGAAGTAGGGGCTCGCGGACCAGGTGACCAGGAAGAGGACGAAGAGCACCACGCCGATCGCCCCCAGCACCAGGCCCGCGATGGCCAGGCCCGAGTTCCCGCCGTACCGCCTGAGCTGGCTCATGCCGATGGCGCCGAAGACGACGCCCAGGACCGCGCAGATCACGCCGAGCCCCGGGATCCAGCACAGCAGCACACCGAGCAGGCCGGTGACGAAGCCGGCGATGCCCATCCCCGCACCGGGCGGCTGCGCCGGCCCCGCGGCGTAGGCGGGCGGGTAGCCGTACTGCTGGGCGGCGTACGGGTTCGCGTACGGATCGGCGCCGTAGGCCGGCGGCTGCCCGTACTGCGGGGCGCCGTACGGCTGCGCTCCGTACTGCGGGGCGCCGTACTGCGGGGCGCCGTAGGCCGGCGGCTGGCCGTACTGCGGGGCGCCCTGAGGCTGCGCGCCGTACGGGGGCGGCCCGTAGGGCTGCCCCTCCGGCTGGGCCGGCCCGCTGGTGCGCTCGTCGTCCACGCCCCGATCGTCCCACCCGGGGAACCCGCCGCTTCGCTCCGGCGCGGACCGCGAGAGCTGGGTCACCTCCCCCGCGTGCGGGCGTCATCCCTTGGGAGGGGGTGCGCGTTTGGCCGCTCGGGGATCGGGCATTCGGCGCCGATCTGCTCTCCCATGAGCATTGCGCACAACCAGACCGCACTCGGCACAGCGTCCTTCCCGGTGCTGCTGCCCGGTCCCGCCGAGGTCCCCGCCGAGATCGACGCCCGGGCCGGGACGCCGACCGATCTCCTCCTCGTCGGCCTGCTGCGCCGCGACGACAGCTGGCCGCTGTCCAGCGCCACCCTCACGACCGTCACGGCGGCCCTGGCCTGGTGCATCCGCGGCGAGGACTGGCTGGGCCGCGCCGGCGCCGCCGAGTTCGCCGTCCTGCTGGACGCCGGGGCCGCCGAGAACGTCGCCGAGCGGCTCGTCACCGCCGTCACCACCGCCGCCGGCCCCGCGCTGTCGGCCGCCGCCGGCATCGCCACGGTCCAGCCCGGGACCTCCGCGCACGAGACCCTGCGCCGCGCCACGCTCAGCCTGAGCACCGCCCGCTCCCTCGGCGCGGGCACCACCATCCGCTACGCCGGCACCCGCTGAGCCGCCGCGTCCGCAACGGCGCGGACGCGACGGCGCGGGATCGGCGCTCAGGGAACCGGCGGCACCCCGCCGAACACCTGGAACTGCTCGCCGACCCCCAGCACCTGCTGCCACGGCTCGGGCACCGCGGTCGTGTCCTCGACGGCGGCCACGGTCACCACGTAGCCCGCCTCGTCGATGCGCTCGACGTACCGCTGCCCGAACGGCATCACCCACCGCGGCTGCACCTGGACGTCGACGCCGTCCCGGACCAGCTGCACCGCCAGTGCCGGACCGACGTGCGCCGACACCACGAACTCGGGCCCGGACGACGTCGAGAAGTCCACGCGGACCACCGGGGGGTCGGGGACCGTCCGCAGACCCAGCCGGTCGAGATCGGCGACGACCGCCTGCTCGAGCCGGCCGATCTCGTCCGTGGAGTCGAACGTCGGCGTCTCCGCGCGGGCCACGCCGACCGCGGTGACCACCGCGGCGATCGTCGC
Source organism: Blastococcus sp. TF02A-26 (assembly GCF_003319125.1). Classification (GTDB taxonomy): domain Bacteria; phylum Actinomycetota; class Actinomycetes; order Mycobacteriales; family Geodermatophilaceae; genus Trujillonella. The sequence continues at coordinate 114,681 of NZ_QOHG01000005.1, forward strand.
CAGCACCACCAGCGGCGCCCCGAGGACGACGTCCGGGAGCAGCGGCCGCCGCCCCAGCAGCCGCGCCACCCCGGCGCGGAGGTCGGGCATCAGCGCGAGGCCGACGGTGATCCAGGCCAGCACGCCGACGACCGCCGTCCACCGGGTCAGGTAGGGCAGCCACGGACCGTCGACCCGCACGAGCGCGGCCACCCCGGCGGCGGCGAGGGCGAGCGTCAGGGCGCCCAGCCACAGGGCGTCCCCCCGACGACGGCGGACGGCGACCCCGAGCGCGACGACGACGGCGATCACCCCGACGGCGGTGGCCCACCCCGGTGGCCGTCCGGCCGACGCGCCGGCCACGTACGCGGGCAGCCGGCCGAACTCCTCGCCGATCATCCGCACGGCGGTCGAGGACGACAGCGTCGGATCGGCGGGGCCCGCGCGCAGGTAGTCGACGAGCATCCCGATGTTGCCCGGTGTCCCGGCGATCTGCTGCGCGATCGGGGGCAACCAGAGCACCAGGCCCACCACGACCGCGGCCGCGCCCGCGACCGACCACCGGCCCGGCATCCGCCGCCGCTCCCGGTCCCCCCGCCGGCACGCGAGCCGGCTGCGGAGAGCCCGGACCAGGAGCCCCGCTGCGACGACCGCCCCCACGGCACCGACGGGCGCGAGGTACCCGACGTGGGACTGGACGGCCAGCGACATCGGCACCACGGCGAGCGGCAGCGCCCAGGCGTCGCCGCGGATCGCCGTCCAGCACAGCAGCACGCCCAGCAGGAAGGGCAGCACCGGGAGGTAGGGGTTCCAGACGTCCCGGATGAACTCCGCGCCGAGCAGGCGGACGCCGATGGTGAGCACCAGCAGCGCCCATGCGGCGGCCAGCAGACCGGCCCGCCGGCGGACGACGAGCACGGCGCCGACGGAGCTGATCCCGGCCAGCACGAGCGTCCCCACCACCAGCGACGCGCTCGCCCCGTCCATCAGCCGGTAGGGCACGGCGAGCAGGTACGTCGCCATCGGCCCGGGGTGGTACCAGCCGAAGCGCGAGTAGGCACCCAGCAGCTCCGGGTGCTCCCCGACGTCGTTGACGTGGAGCTCCATGATCCCGTGGTCGGCCAGGAGGTAGCCGTCGCGGTGGGCCAGCACGTCCCGCACGCCCAGGACCGCCGGCAGCGCCGCGAGCACCAGCAGGACCAGCCCGGCGAGCCAGCGCCGGCCGCGGACGGTCCACACCCGCTGCGGAGCCGGCGCCACCTCCGGCTCGACCGCCACGGCCGGGATCGGCTCGGTCAGGGCAGTGGCCATCCCGCTCCCCGACGCCGGAGGGCGCGACCCCTCAGCCCGACCGCCGGCGGACCCGGCGCCGCCACCGTACGGCCGCCGTGACGACGGCGAGCAGCAGCACGCCGCCGGTCGCCCACCCCACGCCCTCGCTCAGGGCCGGGGAGGCACCGAACCAGCCGGCGACCGTGAACCCGGCCGCGTAGCCGAGGACGACGACCAGCAGCACCGGCACGGCGACCACGAAGACCCCCACGTGGGCCCCCTCCGCCGACGACGTGTCCTGCCGGTGTTCGCGGGTCGCGGTGCATCCGGATGCGGCGGAGCTCAGCCGAGCAGGGCCGGCGCCAGCAGCGGGGCCAGCCGCTCGGCGTACGGCGCGACCATGTGGGTCCCGTCGGCGTAGATCGGCACGGTCCCGACGAAGAGCGGGCAGCGCTCCGCGGCGTCGCAGAACCACGACCTGGTGTCGACGTAGGACGCCTGCAACGCCGTCCCCCGGAACTGCGCGACCGTCTCCTGCTCCACCCGGATGAAGTCGTTCGTCTCCTCGCCGATCGGGGAGACGCAGTCCTGCGGCCCGTTGAACCGGGTCATGCACTCCTGGATGTTCTCCCCCGGCGGCGGCGTCCCCAGCACGACCATCCGCGCCGGCATCGCCTCGAGCGAGGCCAGCATGGTGGTCAGGCCCGTGCGCCACTCGGCGAGGGCGGCGTCGCCGGAGTTGTCCGACAGCAGCCGGACCAGCGAGTTCGCCGCCGACGACATGATGATCAGGTCCGGTTGGATCAGCCGGACCTGCTCGAGCGCCCACACCTGGTGCTGCGGGCACTTCTCCTCGAAGTTGTCGCCGCCGCGGTAGGCGCGGACCTCCACCGGCACCTGCGGGCACTGGCCGAGCGTGAGCACCTGGATCCGCCAGCCGGAGCCCTCGAGAGCGCGCCGGATGCCCGGCATCCAGCTGATCGCCACGGAGTCACCGACCAGGACGGCGGTCTGCTCCGCCGCGGGATCGCCGTACGAGCACCGGGCCATGTCGGCCTCGTCGGCGATGTTCAAACACTCGTCGACGACCCACTCCGGGCTGTAGACCTCCTCCCCCGGGGAGTTCAGGCCCGGGGAGAGCTCCGGCCACTCGGTCGCCGCCAGGGACGCCGCGATGTCCGCGGTGAGGACCTGCTGCGCCTGCGCGGCGAGCGCCGCGGCCTCGGCGCCGGGGTCCACCTCGACCAGCGGCGGCGCGGCGGGCGGTGCCGCGGTGGGCGAGGCCGGCTGCGGCCAGGGCCAGGTGGCGCCCGATGCCGGGAGGACGACGAAGACGGCGACCAGCGCCGCGGCGAGACCGGTCGCGGCCCAGCCGCCGAACGCCGCGACCCGTCGGCGGGGCGGGCGCGGGCCCGGCCGCAGCCACGCCGACCGCCGGATCGGCTGCTCGACGAGGTGGTAGCTGGCGGTCGCGGCGAGCAGGGCCGCCGCGCCGACCGTCGCGTAGTAGAGGCCGTCCTGCGGCATCAGCTCGGCCAGCAGCACGATCGCCGGGAAGTGCCACAGGTACAGCGAGTACGACAGCGCCCCGATGTAGCGCCCGACCGGGTTGTCGACCAGGACGATGCGGGAGTCCCCACCGGTGCCCGCGGCGATGACGGCGACGGTGCTGAGCACCGGGACCAGCGCCCACGGCGCCGGGAACGCCGTCGAGGAGTCGATGAGGACGGCGCCGGCCGCGATCCCGACCAGCCCGGCCCAGCCGAGCAGCGGGCGCAGGGCCGCCGGGATGCGGACCGCCAGCGGCGCGCAGACCGCGAGCAGCGCGCCGAGCCCCAGCTCCCACGAGCGGGAGAACGTGGAGAAGTAGGCCCAGGTCGGCGCGGACGCCGTCTCGTGCACCGCCCACGCGTAGCCACCGGCCACGACGAGGACGGTGACCACGGCCATCGCCACGAGACCTGCCCGACCGCGCCGCGCGGCCAGACCCAGCACCACCAGCAGCACGACGGGCCAGACGACGTAGAACTGCTCCTCCACCGACAGCGACCAGTAGTGCTGCAGCGGGGAGACCGCGTCGCCGGCCTGCTGGTAGTCGGTGCCGTCGATAGCGAAGTGCCAGTTGCCGGCGAACAGCAGCGCCCACAGGGCGTCGTCCACCGTCTCGCGGGCCCGGTTGGCGAAGAAGACGACCTGCGCCAGGACGGCGGTGACGACGAGGACGAGCACCGACGCCGGCAGGATGCGCCGGATCCGCCGGCGGTAGAAGTCGGCGAACGAGATCCGGCCGGTCCGCTGGTGCTCGCGCAGCAGCAGCCCGGTGATGAGGAACCCGGAGATCACGAAGAAGACGTCGACACCGATGAAGCCGCCGTGCGGCCAGCCGAAGAGGTGGTCGGCGACCACGAGTAGGACGGCGACGGCGCGCAGCCCCTCGATGTCGCCGCGGACGTGGTGGGCACCGTCGCGCGGCAGACCGGAGACCGGCCGATCCGGCACCTGGGCCGGGGTCCGGATCGTGTCAGTCGCCATCGGCGGAGGAGCTCCCGTGTCTCGGTCGTCGCCGGTCGCGGCCTTCGACCCATGCACGATACGCACGCTGAGACGCCCGCCACCCCTCCCGACGGGGTATGACGCCCGGCGACTCGTCCGGCTGTTCGCTCGTGCCCCACTAGTCTCCTCGGGGCCACGGTCTCGCGGGGGCCGACGTTCGACGGAAGGTGGCTCATGCCCACAGCCCTGATCACCGGTGTCACGGGTCAGGACGGTCTCTACCTGAGCGAGTTCCTGCTCGGGAAGGGCTACGAGGTGTACGGCCTCGTCCGCGGGCAGAACAACCCCAAGGTCGACATCGTGCGGAACATCCCCGGGCTGAAGCTGCTCTTCGGCGATCTGACCGACCTGTCGAGCCTCCTGCGCGCCGTCCACACGGCCCGGCCCGACGAGATCTACAACCTGGGCGCGATCTCCTACGTGGCGTACTCCTGGGAGAACGCCCGCCTCACCTCGGACGTGACCGGGATGGGCGTGCTCAACATGCTGGAGGCGACGCGGCTGTACGCCGGCGACGACCCCGGCCGGGTCCGCTTCTACCAGGCGTCGAGCTCGGAGATGTTCGGCAAGGTCCAGGAGGTGCCGCAGCGGGAGTCCACGCTGCTGTGGCCCCGCTCGCCCTACGGCGTGGCCAAGGTCTACGGCCACTACATGACGATCAACTACCGCGAGTCCTACGGGATGCACGCCTCGTCCGGGATCCTCTTCAACCACGAGTCGCCCCGCCGCGGGCCGGAGTTCGTCACTCGCAAGGTCAGCCAGGCCGTCGCGCGGATCGTCCTGGGGCTGCAGCAGAAGCTGGAGCTCGGCAACCTCGACGCCCGCCGCGACTGGGGCTTCGCCGGCGACTACGTCGAGGCGATGTGGCTGATGCTCCAGCAGGACACCCCGGACGACTACGTCATCAGCACCGGGGAGACGCACTCGATCCGCGAGCTGCTCGACGTCGCCTTCGCGCACGCCGGCATCGACGACTGGACGTCCTACGTCGAGCTGAACCCGGCCTTCCTGCGACCGGCGGAGGTCGACCTGCTGATCGGCGACTGCAGCAAGGCCCGGGAGGCCCTCGGCTGGCAGCCCAAGGTCGGCTTCGAGGACATGATCCGCATGATGGTCGACGCCGATCTCGCGGAGCAGCGCGCCCTGGTGGCCTGAGCATGGTCACCGCGCTGGTCACCGGGGTGACCGGGCAGGACGGCGGATACCTCGCCGAGCAGCTCGTGGACGCCGGCCACGAGGTGCACGGCATCTGCCGTGGCGAGCCCGCGCGGGCCCGGGAGATCCCGCACCTCGCCGCTCTGGGGGACCGGCTCACGCTGCACCGGGCGGACATCCGCAACCTCCCCTCGCTCATCCGCGTGGTCGACGACCTCGCGCCGGACTGGCTGTTCAACCTGGGTGGCCTGTCGAGCGTCGCGGCCTCGTGGACCGAACCCCTGATCACCTTCGACACCAACGCCCGTCCGGTGATCGGCGTGCTGGAGTACCTCCGCGGGCGCCACCGTCGCGGCGAGCGGCCCATCCGCTTCATCCAGGCGTCCAGCGGTGAGAGCTTCGCCGGAGCCGACACCGGGAAGCCGATCGACGAGACCTGCCCCGTCGACCCGGTCAACCCGTACGGCGCCGCCAAGGCCGTCGGTCACCAGCTGATGGGGATGTACCGGACGCAGGGTGTCTTCTGCAGCTCGCTGATCCTGTTCAACCACGAGTCGCCCCGCCGTCCGGCGCGCTTCGTCACCCGCCGGATCACCGCCGGTGTCGCGGCCATCGCGACCGGCCGGGCCACCCAGCTCACCCTCGGGAACCTGGACGTCTGCCGGGACTGGGGCTGGGCGCCGGACTACGCGCGCGCCATGCTGCTGGCGGCGGAGGCCGACGAGCCCGACGACTACGTGGTCGCGACCGGGGAGTCCAACAACCTCACCGACCTGATCGCGATCGCCTTCGCCCGCGTGGGCATCACGGACTGGGCGAGCTACGTGACCTCCGACCAGTCCCTGCTCCGGCCCGCCGACACCGCGGCCCTCGTCGGGGACTCGACCCGGATCCGCGAGCGCCTGGGCTGGGCGCCGACTGTCGGGTTCCGCGAGATGGTCGAGGCGATGGTGGACGCCGACCTCGCGGAGCTCGGCGCCTCCTGACCCGCACGGGCAACAGTGCGGTTCTACCCGGGGCAGGAGCGCCCTATTGCCCCGGTCAGCGGGTGATCGTGGAGGCGTGCTCGTTCTTGCGCGCCTCGAGCCGCTCCCGCTGCGGGACGACCGTGTACTTCGGGTCCCGGGCGCTGGCCATGCCGGCCTCGTAGACGCCGAACCGGGTCAGCGCCGAGCCCGCCGCCAGCAGCGCGCCGCCCAGCACGGCACCGGCCCGGCGGCGACCCACCGCCACCGTCACGGCGGCACCCGCGGCGGTGCAGGCCTTGGCCGCGCGCAGCAGCGCCCCCGCCTTGCCCTCGTGGTACGGCTCGCTGACGATGCCGTGGTCGTTCTCCACTTTGTGCATGTAGGCCAGCTCGATCACCGCGCCGGTGACGGCGAACCGCCGCGCCGGCGCGGCCTCGGCCACCGGCGACAGCGCCATCGTGATGCCCCCGCCCGCGGCCATCCCCGACGCCCCGAAGACGTAGGGCAGCTGCGTCCCGGCGGCGTGCCACGAGGGGACGGCGGTGTTGGCCAGCAGGACGCCGGTGTAGGTGGCCAGCGGACCGGCGAACACCGCCGAGCCGACCGCGCCCAGCCGCCGCAGCACCGGCCACCGGCCGAGCACGTGCAGCCCCGCCGTCGCCACCGCCAGGGCGCTGAACGGCGAGAGGATGTAGCTGCCCACCGACAGCGGCGACGTCGGCTTGAACACGCGCAGCATGTGCAGGAACCGCTCCGGGCGGCCCAGGTCGACGATGAGCAGGCCCACCGAGGCCAGCGCCCCTCCGCCGGCGAAGAGGTGCGCCGACCGGGTCATCACCGGCCGGCGGGTGAACTCGCCGAGCGCGCCCAGGATCGCCGCCGCCCCCGACGCGCCGCCGAAGAACAGGTACAGCTGGACCTCGGGGCTCTTCCACACCGGCGGCTTGATGACCGGCCGGCCGTAGTACGAGGTGAACTCGACGTCGTCGACCATGGCGACCTCGCCACGGCCGCGCCGTCCGCCCTTCCGGCGCTTCTTGCCGCGGGTCTCCGCCGGCGGGCCGTCGGCCCGGCGCCAGCCCCCGCCCGGGGTCGCGATCCCCTCGGTCACCGCGGCCGCCTCGAGCTGAGCACGGCGCCCAGCGCGGCGCCGACGATCATGACCGCCGCCTTGCCCGCGGCCTTCCACATCGCCGGCAGGTCCCGCGTGGTGACGATCGGGTCCGGCGGCAGGCCGTAGACCTCCGGCTCGTCGAGGAGCAGGAAGAACGCACCGTTGCCGCCGACGCCGTCGTCCTCGTCGCGGCCGTAGAGCCGGGCGGTCTCCACGCCCTGGTCCTTGAGCGTGGCGAGCCGGGCGTCGGCGCGGGCCTGGAGCTCGTCGAGGTCACCGAACTGGATCGACTGGGTGGGGCACGCGGTGGCGCACGCCGGCATCAGCCCGTCGGTCAGCCGGTCGTAGCACATCGTGCACTTGAAGACCCGGCCGTCGTCCTCCCGGCGGTTGATCACGCCGTACGGGCAGGACGGCACGCAGTAGCCGCAGCCGTTGCAGATGTCGCCCTGGACGACGACGGTGCCGAACTCGGTGCGGAACAGCGCGCCGGTCGGGCAGACGTCGAGGCAGCCCGCGTGCGTGCAGTGCTTGCAGACGTCGGAGCTCATCAGCCAGCGGACCTGCTTGTCGCTGCCGCTCTGCCCGGTCTGCGGGTCGAACTCGCTCAGCGCCTCGGCGTTGAGCACGCTGGCCTGGCCCAGGGCCTGCGCGTCCGGGTGGTCGTGGGCGGCCGGGGAGGGGCCGTTGCCCTGCCGGTCGTCGCCGGGCCGGCCGAAGGTGGGCATCGGCAGGTCGACCGTGCGCACCTGCTCGATGAACGCGACGTGCCGCCAGCTGTTGGCGCCCAGCTGACCGGTGTTGTCGTAGGACATCCCGGACAGGCCGATGACGTCGCGGGTGCCGTGGGAGTCGTCCATCGGGAGCGTGTTCCACTCCTTGCAGGCGACCTCGCAGGCCTTGCAGCCGATGCACACCGAGGTGTCGGTGAAGAACCCGACGCGCTTGGGGTGGCCCTCGTCGTACCCGGCCTCGGCCGTGACGTCGGGCAGCGGCCCGAACAGGCGGTTCTTCGGGTCCTTGCCGGTGAAGGCCGGGCTCGCCGAGCTGATCGAGGTCATGCCGGCCTCCCTCCCGGGGTCAGGTGTGTGGTCCGGCGACGCTCGTGCTCTGCCCGTATGTGCGGGCAGAGCACGAGCGTGCGCGGGACAGGGGTGCCCGCCGGGGTCGACGGGCTCACGAGCCGGTCTCCGTGTGGCCGGTGGAGGCCTCGACCGGGGCGCGGCCGTTGACCCCGACCCGGCCGGAGGCGACCCCGGCCCGGCGGCGGTAGGACTCGACGAACTCGAGCATCTCCGGCCCGCGCGGACGCCGGCCCGGGACGATGTCGCAGGTGCTGACCTTGTCCTCCTGGATGTGGGTGTTCGCGTCGAGCACGATGCCCAGCAGGTCGTTGGCCGAGTCGCCGGTCGACAGGCCGCTGTAGGCCCAGTGGTAGGGCATGCCGATCTGGTGCACGACCTGCCCGTCGCGCAGCTTGATCGGCCGGATCCGCTCGGTGACCAGCACCTTCGCCTCGATCGCCGTCCGGGCGCTGACCAGCGTGGCGAACTCCCCGTGGGTGAGCCCGCGCAGCGCGGCCAGCTCCGGGCTGACCTCGACGAAGAACTCCGGCTGGAGCTCCGACAGGTAGGGCAGCGTGCGGCTCATCCCGCCGGCGGTGTGGTGCTCGGTCAGCCGGTAGGTGGTCACCTGGAACGGGAAGACCTCGCTCATCGAGGGGTTCTCCCGGTTCCACGGGCCCTCGATCCGCTCCACGGTCGGGCTCGCCTGCTGCTTGTAGAAGGCGTTCTCGACGACGGACTCCACCGGCTCGTAGTGCGTCGGCAGCGGCCCGTCGACCAGCCCGGCCGGCGCGTACAGCCACGCCTTGCCGTCGCCCTGCATGACGAACGGGTCGTTGCCGGCCAGCGCGTCCTGCGCCTTGGCACCCTCCGGCGGCACGTAGTCCGGGCGCTTGTTCTTCTCGAAGTCCGGGACGTCCGGGCCGGTCCACTCACCGGCGGCCTCGTCCCAGTACACGTACTTCTTGCGCTCGCTCCACGGCTTGCCGTCCGGGTCGGCCGACGCGCGGTTGTAGAGCATCCGCCGGTTCAGCGGCCACGCCCAGCCCCACTCGGAGGCGACGGCGCCCTGCTCCGACCGCGGCTTGCGCCGCGCGGCCTGGTTGACCTCGTCGGCGTAGACGCCGGTGTAGATCCAGCAGCCGCCGGTGGTCGACCCGTCGTCCTTCATGTCCATGTAGGTCGACAGCGCGCGACCGTCCGGGCCGGTGCCGTTGATCTCGCGCAGCACGGCCTCGGCGTCGGGGTCCTGGGTCTCCCCGTGCAGCGGGTAGTCCCAGGTCATGTGCAGCAGCGCCTGGTCCCGCGGGTCGGTGGAGTCCTGGAGCCGCTCCCGCAGGATCCGGCCCAGGTGGTAGTAGAACCACAGGTCGCTGCGGGCGTCGCCCGGCGGCTCGACCGCCTTCTCCCGCCACTGCAGCATCCGCTGCGTCTGGGTGAAGGTGCCCTCCTTCTCCACGTGCGAGGCGCAGGGGAGGAAGAAGACCTCGGTGCCGATCGTCTCCGGCGCGAGCTCCCCGGTCTCGACCTCCGGTGACTCGTTCCAGAAGGTGGCCGACTCGATCATCTGCAGGTCGCGGACGACCAGCCAGTCCAGGTTGGCCAGGCCGAAGCGGTTCATCCGGCCGTTGGGGTGCCCGACCGTGGGGTTCTCGCCGACGAGGAAGTAGCCGGAGACCTTGCCCTCGATCATGTCGGCGATCGTCCGGTAGGAGCTGTGGTCGCCGTTGATCTTCGGGATCCAGTCGAACCGGAAGTCGTTCTCCGGCTGCGCGGCGTCGCCGAACCAGGCCTTGAGCAGGCTCACCATGTACGCCCGCTTGTTGCCCCAGAACCCGGCCTTGCCGGCCGCGTCGGCGCAGTACTCGTCCAGCGTCTGGTGCTGCATCGCGTGCGGCATCGGCAGGTAGCCGGGCAGCAGGTTGAACAACGTCGGGACGTCGGTCGAGCCCTGGATGCTCGCGTGCCCGCGCAGCGCCATGATCCCGCCGCCGGGACGGCCGATGTTGCCCAGCAGCGTCTGCAGGATCGACGCGGTGCGGATGTACTGCGCGCCGACGCTGTGCTGCGTCCAGCCCACCGAGTAGACCCACGCCGTCGTCCGCTCGCGGTTGGAGTTCTCCGTGACCCACTTCGCGACCTGCTCGAACACCGCCGGCTCGATGCCGCACACCTCGGCGACCATCTCCGGGGTGTAGCGGGCGTAGTGCCGCTTGAGGATCTGGAAGACCGTCCGCGGGTGCTCCAGCGTCTCGTCGCGCTTGGGCTTCGCCGGGATCGGCGGGCCGCCGCTGCCGGCCGCCTGCGCCCGGTCGGAGTCCTTGACGTCGGGGTGCTGCTCGCTGCGGTCCTGCTCGGCTGCGCCGGCGGGGTCGTCGGACCCGGAGTGGGCCGGCTCCTCCGGCTCGTACTGCCAGCTGGCCTCGTCGTAGTGGTTGGTCTCCGGGTCGAAGCCGGAGAACAGCCCGTCGAGCTCCTCGGTGTCGACGAACTCCTCACCGACCAGCGCCGCGGCGTTCGTGTAGGCGACGACGTACTCGCGGAACCAGAGGTCGTTCTCCAGCACGTACCGGATCAGCCCGCCGAGGAACGCGATGTCGGTGCCGATCCGCAGCGGCACGTGCAGGTCGGCGACGGCGCTGGTCCGGGTGAACCGCGGGTCGATGTGCACGATCTTGGCGCCGCGCGCCTTGGCCTCCATCACCCACTGGAAACCGACCGGGTGGCACTCGGCCATGTTCGAACCCTCGATGACGATGCAGTCGGAGTTCGAGAGGTCCTCCAGGAAGTTCGTGGCACCGCCACGACCGAACGAGGCACCCAGACCGGGCACCGTGGAGGAGTGCTATATGCGCGCCTGGTTCTCGATCTGGATCGCGCCCAGGGCGCTGTAGAGCTTCTTCATGAGGTAGTTCTCCTCGTTGTCGAGGGTCGCCCCTCCGAGGCTCGCTATCCCCATGGTCCGGTTCACCCGGTGCCGGTTCCCCGGCGGTCCGTCCTCGTCCTGCCAGTGCTTGCGCCGGGCCTCCAGCACGCGGTCGGCGATCATCTCCATAGCCGTGTCGAGCTCGAGGTCCTCCCACTCCGTCCCGTACGGACGGCGGTAGCGGACCTTCGTCACCCGGGACGGGCTGGTCACCAGCTGCTTGCTCGCCGCGCCCTTGGGGCACAGCCGGCCGCGGTTGACCGGCGAGTCCGGGTCGCCCTCGATCTGGGTGATCCGGCCGTCCTCGACGTAGACCTTCTGCGCGCAGCCGACGGCGCAGAACGGGCAGACGCTCTTCGCGACGTGGTCGGCGGTCGCGGTGCGGCTGACCACCGCCTCGGTTCCCTTGCTGCGCGCGGCCTTGCCCCGCCCCAGCGGATCGGAGCCGGTGAGCTGCCGGAACACCGGCCACGCGTCGAGCCACGTCTTCACCCCGCCGATGCTGCCACCGCAGGCGGCCACCCGCGCGGGGAGCGGGAACGGATCCGTCCGGCGGCTACCGTGCGCGCATGGTCCGGGCGGCACGCATCGCCCTGGCGCTGTACCTGCTCGCCGGTGCGGCGATCACCCTCGGTCCGACGCCGGACGGGGTGTTCGGCCGCGGGCAGCGGGCCGTCGGGGAGGTGACCGACGGGGCGCTGTCGGCGGGGGCCATCGAGGCCGGCGCCAACATCGCGGTCTTCGTCCCGCTCGGATTCCTGCTGTGCCAGGCGTTCCCCGCCGTGCGCCGCTCCCTGATGTGGCTGCTCTGCGTCACTGCCTCCGCGGGGATCGAGGCGTACCAGTACCTCTTGCCGGGCCGCGACGCATCGGTCCGCGACGTCGTCATGAACGGTCTCGGCGCCGCGCTGGGCGTGCTGCTCAGCTGGGTCCTGGACGGCGTCCTCGCCCGTCGGCGGGCCCGCTCCGGATGACCGCCACCACATGTGTCGGAACGGACGCACCTCCAGGGGGTGAACCAGGGGAAACCCCGATGTCCCTGTCGGTGGCGCGGAGGACACTGGTCCCCGTGACCGCCCCGGTGCTGCACTTCCTGGGCCACTCGACCGTCCGCGTCGAGCTGGCCGGCCGCACCGTGCTCACCGACCCGGTCCTCACCTCCCGCGTCGGTCCGCTGCGGCGGGTGGTCCCGCTCCCGGACGCGGCCTCCTGGGCCGGCGTCGATCTGGTGCTGCTCAGCCACCAGCACGGCGACCACCTGCACCTGCCCTCGCTGCGGCTGCTCGGTCCGTCGGTGCGGATCGTCGCCCCGCGCGGGGCCGGGGCGTGGCTGCGCGCCCGCGGGTTCCGGCACGTCGACGAGCTGGCGCCCGGGGAGTCGCTCACCGACGGCGGGCTCCGGGTGACCGCCGTCCCGGCCGCGCACAGCAGCCACCGCTGGGGGCCGCGGCTGACCCACGGCCCCGAGGCACCGGCCGTCGGGCACCTGCTCGAGGGCGGCGACCGGACCGTCTACGTCTCCGGGGACACCGACCTGTTCGACGGGATGTACCGGCTCGGCGACACCGGCATCGACGTGGCGCTGCTGCCGGTGTGGGGCTGGGGTCCCTCGCTCGGCCCCGGTCACCTGGACCCGACGCGCGCCGCGGAGGCCGTCGCCCGGGTCCGGCCGAGGGTCGTCGTCCCGGTGCACTGGGGCACCCTCGCGCTGCCCGGCAGCACCGTCGTCCCCCCGCTGCGCGCCCGGATGCGGCGGCTGCTGACCGAGCCGCCCCGCACGTTCGCCGACGCCGTCACCGCCCGCGGCCTGGACACCCACGTCGCGCTCACCGAGCCCGGCGCCGCCGTCCTCCTCCCGACCGGGGACCGGACGTGAGCGCGCTCGCGTCGAGCTGGACCGACGCCTCCTCGCTCGGCTACCCCGTCGTCTTCGGCGGGGTGCTGCTCGGCTCGATCGTGCCGGTCGTCCCCACCGGCGCGGTGGTCGGCGCCGCGGCCGCGCTCGCCACGACCTCCGCCGGGCTGGACCTCGTCCTCGTGCTGCTCCTGGCCACCGTCGCGGCCTGGACCGGCGACGTCGTCACCTTCGCCGTCTGCCGGTTCGGCGGGCCGGCCGCCGTCCGCTGGGTCGCCCGCGGTCAGCACGCCGACCGGATCGCCGAGGTCCGCGAGCAGTTCCGGGCGCACGGCTGGCAGATCATCGTGGCCGGCCGGCTGCTGCCCGCCGGACGGATCCCGGTGCTGCTCGCCGCGGGGGCGCTGGCCTACCCGTGGCGGCGGCTGGTGCCGGCCAGCATGCTCGCCGCGCTCCTGTGGGCGGTGGCCTACGCGCTGCTCGGTGTGGTCAGCGGCGGGATCTTCGACAGCCCGCTCATCGCCACCCTCATCGCCACGCTGCTGGTCCTGCTCGTCGGCGCGCTGCTCAACGTGGCCGGCGCGGCCCGCCGCCGGACGGCCCGGCGGGCGGCAGCGCCGGAGCCCGTCGAACCGACGCCCGCGGCCTGCGGTCCCCGCGAGCGCAGCGGACCGGCATGACCCGCCCCGCCGAGAGCGGTCGCGCCCTCCGGCGCGGCCGCACCCCCGCCCGCGTGCTGGTGACCTGGCTGGCCGCGACCGTCGCGCTCGGCCTGCTCGACGACCGGCTGGAGCGCTTCGACCTCGGCTCGTGGTGGCAGCCCCCGCTGGTCGCCCTGCTGCTCGGTCTGCTGACCGCGGTCGTCTGGCCGCTGGTCATGCGGATCGCCCTGCCGCTGGCCTTCCTCACCCTGGGCCTGGGCAGCTTCCTGCTGCTCGGGCTGGCCGTGCTCGGGCTGTCGTTCCTCGTCCCCGGCGTGGTGGTGGAGGACGTGCGCACCGGCGTGCTCGTCGCCGTCGTCATGGCCGCGGTCTCCGGGCTGGTCAGCAGCGCCCTGGCGATCGACGAGGACGAGCTGTTCTTCCGCCGCGCCCGCCGCCGGGCACGGCGGGGCGGGGACACCGGCGAGCGGCCGCCCGGCGTGCTCTTCCTGCAGATCGACGCGCTGTCGTACGAGACCGCGCGCCGCGCCGTCCGCGACGGGTCCATGCCCAACGTCGCCGCCTGGCTGCGCGAGGGCAGCCACGCGATGACCTCCTGGCACACCGACTGGAGCTCGCAGACCGGCGCCGAGGTCAGCGGCATCCTCCTGGGCAGCAACCACGACGTCTTCGGCTTCCGCTGGTACGAGAAGGACCGCGACCGGATCGTGCGCATCTCGCATCCGGAGGACGCGGCGATGGTGGAGCGCCGGCTCTCCGACGGGCGCGGTCTGCTCGCCGGGGGCGGCGCCGGCCGCGGCAACCTGTTCACCGGCGACGCGCCGCACGTCAGCCTCACGATGAGCTCGCTGGCGCACGTGGTCCCGGCCGGCAGCCGCCGCGCCCGCACCCTCGACCGCGTCGGCTCCGGCTACTACGCCTACTTCGCCAACCCGGTCAACGCGCTGCGCACCCTCGCGGTCTCGGCCGTGGACATCGGCCGCGAGTTGGTCGCGGCCGCGCGCGAGCGCCGCGACGACGTCCGCCCGCGGGTCAACCGGGGCGGGCTGTGGCCGCTGCTGCGGCCGGGCACCACGGTGATCAGCCGGGACGTCGTGGTCTTCGCCCTGCTCGAGGACATGCTCGCCGGCCGGCCGGTGGCCTACGCCGACTTCCTCGGCTACGACGAGGCCGGCCACCACGCCGGGCTCGAGCGCGCCGACACCCTCGCCGTGCTGCGCACCATCGACCAGCAGATCGGCCGGCTGCACCGGGCCGCCGCGCTCGCGCCGCGCGAGTACCACCTGGTCTGCCTCTCCGATCACGGCCTCACCCAGGGCGAGGCCTTCGAGGCGCGCTTCGGCGAGACCGTCGAGGAGCTGGTGGGCCGGCTGTGCGGCGCCGATCCGCGGACGGTCCGCACGGGCGGGCGGAGCAGCCGGCACCCCGCCGACGGCGGCTGGCAGATCGGCGCCGCGCTGGGCGAGGGCGCCGGACCGGTCGCCCGCCGGCTGCGCGCCCGCGTGCAGGCCGGCAGCGACCACGACCACGAGCTCCCCGCCGGCCGCGAGGGCGCCGTCCCGCGGGTGGCGCCGGGCGTGGTGGTCACCGTGTCCGGCCACACCGCCTCCGTCTCCTTCGCCGACGTTCCCGGCCGGGTGCCGCTGGAGGAGATCGAGCACCACTGGCCCGACCTGCTGCCCGGCCTGGTCGACCACCCGGGGGTCGGCTTCCTCCTGGTCCGGTCCGCCGAGCACGGGCCGGTCGTCCTCGGCCGGGACGGCCTGCGCCGGCTGCGCACCGGCGAGGTGATCGGCAGCGACCCGCTGACGGCCTACGGCGAGCACGCCCCCGCGCTGGTGGCCCGGGTCTCGGAGTTCCCGCACTGCCCCGACGTCGTGATCAACAGCGCCTACGACCCGGTCACCGACGAGGCCTCGCCGTTCGAGCCGCACGTGGGCTCGCACGGCGGGCTCGGCGGTCCGCAGCAGCGCGGCTTCCTCGTGTACCCGCGCTCGCTCACCCCGCCCGGCCAGGTCGTGGGGGCCGAGCAGCTGCACCGGGTGTTCCGCGGCTGGCTGACCGAGCTCGGCCATCCGGAGCCCGCCGCCGAGGGGGCGGAGATCGGTCCCGACAGCGTCACCGCCCGGGCGCTGGCGCGTGTGGCCGGTGACCGGACACACGGTGACCTGCAGGTGAATCCCGACGCCGGGGCCTGGCGGCCCGCGGGCACAGCACCGACAGTGGACCGGTGAGACCCGACGCGCGCGCCTGGTTCGAGACGCGGACGACGTCGGCCCCCGGGCCGGCCGAGATCGACGCCGCGGCCCTGCTGCGCGCCAAGCGGCGCGGCGGGCACCGGATCAGCGTCGTCCTCCCGGCCCGCGACGAGGAGGCGACCGTCGGGGGCCTGGTCGCCGACATCGTCGAGCGGTGGATGCGCCGCGTGCCCCTGGTCGACGAGCTGCTCGTCGTCGACTCCGACTCCACCGACCGCACCGCCGAGGTCGCCCGGGCCGCCGGCGCGGACGTCGTCGCCACCGCCGACGTGCTGCCCGCGCACGGCTCCCGCCCCGGCAAGGGCGAGGCGCTGTGGAAGTCGCTGGCCGCGACCACCGGCGACCTCGTCGTCTTCCACGACGCCGACCTGCTCGGCGACGTCTCCCACTACGTGCCCGCGCTGCTCGGTCCGCTGCTGACCGATCCCGCCGTCGGCTACGTGAAGGGCTGCTACACCCGCCCGCTGTCCGCCGACGGCGTGACCGCCCCGGGCGGGGGCGGGCGGGTCACCGAGCTCACCGCGCGGCCGCTGCTCAACGCCTGGTGGCCCGAGCTCGCCGGCGTCGTCCAGCCGCTGTCCGGCGAGTACGCCGGCCGCCGCGAGTTCCTCGAGCAGGTGCCGTTCTCCTCCGGCTACGGCGTCGAGGTCGGGCTGCTGCTCGACCTGCTGGAGCTCGTCGGCCTCTCCGGCCTGGCGCAGGTCGACCTCGGCGAGCGCCGACACACCTCGCAGACCCAGGACGCGCTGAGCCGGATGGCCGGCCAGGTCCTCTCCTCGATCCTGGCCCGCGCCGGGCACGGCCGGGCGGTCAGCGGGCTGCTCACCCAGTTCCGCCGTGACGGCGACGGCTTCGAGGCCTACAGCAGCCCGGTCGCGGTGGACGAGCGGCCGCCGATGGCCTCGATCCCGGAGTACCGCGCCCGACAGGCCGCCTCCAGCTGAAGGCCTTTCGCGCGCGACGTGCTCCTCAGGCGAGGGGGGTCTCGTCGAGGTTCGCGGCGAGGTCCCCCGGGGTGTCGAAGATGGCCACGGCGCCGGCGTCGTTCAGCTCGTCGTCCCCGAAACCGCCCGACCGCACCACGATGGCCGGCATCCCCGCGTTGTCGGCGGCCTTCACGTCCCAGACCGAGTCGCCGACCAGGACGGCGGCCGCGTCCTCCGGGGCGCCGATCTTCTGCAGCGCCACCTGCAGCAGGTCCGGCGCCGGCTTGGTCGCCTCGACGTCGTCGCTGGTGGTCCAGCCGTCGGCGACGTCGCGGGCGTCGAGCAGGTCCAGTGCCAGGTCCACGTGGTGCGGCTTGCCGGAGCTGGCCAGCACCACCCGGTGACCGCGCTCCTTGAGCGCCAGGAGCAGCTCGCGCCCGCCGGGCAGCACCGCGACCTCCTTCATGAGCGGGTCGGCCTCCTCGACCCACCGCTCCCGCAGCTCCGAGCCGATCCGCTCCTCGAGCTCGTCCCCGCCGATGGCCGCGACCAGCTGGTCCCCGCCCATGCCGATCAGCCGGTGGATCCGCCAGATCGGGAAGGTCTCCCCCATCGACCGGAACGCCCGGTACCAGGCCAGCGCGTGCTGGTAGTTGGTGTCGACGAGCGTGCCGTCGACGTCGAGGACGGCGATCGCGGAAGCAGCCATGGGCGCAGCACTGCCCGTCCCGCCGCCCCCGCAACCCCGCCCGAGGCATGGGAAGCGATCCCCACGTCTCGGGCGTCAGGACGTGGGGATCGCTTCCCATGCCTCGTCAGCCGTGGACGAGCAGGCCCCGCACCGTCTCGCCGGCCGCCTGGTCGCGGTAGCCCTGGGTCAGCTCGTCGAGCGAGTAGCGCCGGGTGATCAGCCGGTCGAGCTCCAGCCGGCCCTCCTCGTGCATGCGGAGCAGTCGCGGGATGTCGCTGAACGGGTTGCAGTGCCCGAAGAGCGTGCCCTGCACGCGGTGCTCGAACACCGTGGTCAGCTGCCCGTTGATGGTGCCCATCCCGTCGGCCGGGCGGTCGGCCAGCGCGGTCAGCACCAGCGTGCCACCCTTGCCCAGGCAGCGGCTGGCCCCGGCGTAGACCTCGCCGGACATCTTCCCGACGGTCACCACGACGACGTCGGCGCCGGTGCCTCGGGAGAGCTCGCGGGCCAGGCCCGCGGCCTCCGCGACGTCGGCGACGGTGTGCGTGGCACCCAGGGTCTCGGCGAACGAGCGCTTCATCTCCACCGGGTCGACGCCGATCACGTGCAGCGCCCCGGCGTGCGCGGCCCCCTGGACGGCGTTCACGCCGACGCCACCGAGGCCGACGACGACGACCGTGTCCCCCGGGGCGACTCCGCCCGCGTAGACCGACGACCCCCACCCGGTCGGCACGCTGCAGGCCAGCAGCGCCGCGGTGTCCAGCGGCACGTGGGCGTCGATGCGCACGCAGGAGAACTCGTGCAGCACGGTGTGCCGGGCGAACGCCCCGACCATGCAGAACCCGCCGACCGGCTCGCCGTCCAGCCGGAAGGGGAAGGTGCCCGTGGGCAGCTGGCCGGTGGCGATGGTGGCGCCGGCGTCGCAGATGCTGGACCGGCCGGTCGCGCAGTAGCGGCAGTGGCCGCAGGCGGGCAGGAAGCTCGTGACGATGTGGTCGCCGGGCGCGACCCGCGTGACGCCCGGGCCGACGGCGAGGACGACACCCGAGCCCTCGTGCCCGCCGACGATCGGGTACGCGCCGCCGGGGTTGGCGTGCCGCATGTGCTCGTCGGAGTGGCAGAGCCCCGCGTAGGCCATCTCGACCAGCACCTCGCCCGGTCCCGGGTCGACCACCTCGAGGTCCACGACCCGGTAGTCGGTCTCGGGCTCGAACAGCACCGCTCCTGTGGTCCGCACCGGGCACCGGCTCCTTCCGTACCTGCGACGACGTCGTCCTCAGCTTCCCCGGACGGCACGGCGGCCCGCCCACCGGGTCGGCCGGCGCCCCCGTGCGACCGGCGGGGTTCCGCCGGTCGGGGGACCATGGGACGCGTGCCTGCTCCGGAACCCCCCGCCACCCCGGCCGCCTGCCCCGGGTGCGGAGCCGTGCTCGCACCGCCGTCCGGTCTGACCGGTCCGGCCGGCGCCGCGGCCGCGTGCCGGCGACTGTTCGAGGAGACGACCCGCGGGATGCGCGAGGAGGCTGCCACCGACGCGCGCGCCGCCGCGACGGTGGGACTGGCCGACACCGCCTACGCCGCGCAGCACCCCGATCCCGACCACCCGGCGGCCGTCCACGCGGTGGTCGACGCCCTCGTCCGGCGGCTGGCCGACGACCCGAACCCCGACCCCGCGCCGCAGCGGCCGACCAGGTGGCAGATGACGCCGGCGGACGTGGCGGCCGACCTGGACGTCGTCGGGCTGGAGGCGCTGGTGGACACCTGGGCCCGCACCGTGGCCGAGGACTGGAGCCGCGCCGCCCGCTCCTCGAGTGGCCTGTGATGACTCTCGGTTGATACGGTGCTCGCGATGAGTGAGGGAGGCGACCGGCGGGCTCGAAAGAAGGCCGCGACGCGGGCCCTGGTCCTGCAGACCGCCCAGCGCCTCTTCGAGGAGCGCGGCTTCGACGCAGTGACCATCGCCGACATCGCCGGCACCGCCGATGTCGCCGTCCAGACGGTGTTCAACCACTTCTCCACCAAGGAGGAGCTGTTCTTCGCCGACCGGGACGCGTGGGTCGCGGCATCGGCGGCGGCCGTCCGCGGGCGCGCGGCCGCCGAGGCACCCGAGGAGGCCCTGCGGCGCTCGTTGCTGGCCACGCTGGAGGACTACCTCGGTCGCCTGGGCGAGCCCTCGCACCGCAGCATGGTGGCGACCGTCGCAGCGACGCCGGCCCTCCAGGTGCACGAGCGCGAGCTGACGGAGAAGTCGCGGCGGCTGCTGCAGGAGGCACTGGTCGAGGCGTGGGCCGAGGTGGTCGAGCGGCGCAAGCCCGATGCGCTCCGCCGCGCCGCCGCACTCGTGGCCGCCACGTGGACCACGAGCGTGCGGACGGTGGCCGACGAGTACCGCGAGCCGATGCCCCCGCCGGAGGAGGCTCCGGCCCTCGCCCAGGAGGCCGTCGCGCTGCTCGATCGCGTGCTGCGCGGTCTGGAGAGCACGCTGCGGACCTGCGAGACCCTCCACGGGAGGGACTGAGCCGGCTCAGACCGGGGCGGTCTCCCGCTCGGGGGCGACCAGGGGCATCAGGACGTCGTCGACCAGCCGGGCCAGCCGCTCGGGGGTGACCGATCCGTCGCCGGCCGCGGTGTACCGCTGCCAGTAGAAGGCCTCGACCACCGAGCGCAGCAGCGCCAGGCGCGCCTCGGGGACCGGCTCGTGCCGCGCGGCCGCACGCTCGCCGACCGCGGCGACGGCGAGGGTCAGGGGCCGCACGAGCGCGGCGTCCAGGCCGGCGCGCAGGTCGTCGTCGTGCCGGGCGGCGCCGACGATGCTCGCGACGGCGCACTCCTCGTGGGACAGCGGCCGGCGCAGCCGGTCGACCAGGGCGGCGACGTCACCGCGCAGCGACCCGGTGTCCTCGGGCGGGTCGACCAGCTGGAAGCGGCTGACCGCGTGCTTGGCCAGGGCCGACATGGTCGGCCAGCGGCGGTAGATGCCGGCCTTGCCGGCGCGGGCGCGGGCGGCGACCCGGTCGCTGTTCAGCCGCCCCCAGCCCTCCTCGGCGAGGATGTCGACCGCCACCGCGAGCAGCTGTTCGGAGAGTTCGGCACTCAGGGGTCTGCCGGGGGTCCCGCTCACGACGCGCTCCCGTCCGTGGCTGTGCGCACCGCGACATCCTGGCCGCTCGCTGGACCGACCACAAGGACGGATGGCGTCCAACCGGTTGTGTCCGGCGTCACGCTCCGGCGGCGCTCTCCACGCTGACCTGCAGCGGACCACCCGCGGCGGAGCCGACGAGCTCCTCCCACCGGGAGGCCCAGTCCGCCGTGGTCGCGCTCCCCTCGGCCGCCGCACGCAGCGCGTCCACGTGGAGCGAGGCCGTGTCCGCCCCGTCGAGCCGGCCGAGCCCCGCCGCCTGCAGCGCCTCGTCGGCCTCCGCGTCGGTCACCTCGCCGAGGGCCAGCACGACCCGGCTCAGCTCGTCGACGTCCACGACCCGGACCTCCGGGCGCTGGTCCGCGCCCCCGACCACCTCGACGATCACGACGTCGTCCTCTCCCGTGCGTCAGACGTGCCAGGGGAACCGGGAGAAGTCCGGGTCCCGCTTCTCGAGGAAGGCGTCCCGGCCCTCCACGGCCTCCTCGGCCATGTAGGCCAGCCGGGTGGTCTCCCCGGCGAAGAGCTGCTGACCGACCAGACCGTCGTCGATCAGGTTGAACGAGTACTTGAGCATCCGCTGCGCGGTCGGGCTCTTGGCGACGATGCGCCGCCCCCAGTCCAGCGCGGTGGCCTCGAGCTCGGCGTGCGGCACCGCCCGGTTGACCATGCCCATCGCCACGGCGTCCGCGGCGGAGTACTCGTCGCCGAGGAAGAAGATCTCGCGGGCGAACTTCTGCCCGACCTGCCGGGCGAGGTAGGCCGATCCGAACCCGCCGTCGAAGCTGCCGACGTCGGCGTCGGTCTGCTTGAAGCGGGCGTGCTCGGCGCTGGCCAGCGTCAGGTCGCTGACCACGTGCAGGCTGTGCCCGCCGCCGGCCGCCCACCCCGGGACGACGCAGATGACCACCTTCGGCATGAAGCGGATGAGCCGCTGGGCCTCCAGGACGTGCAGCCGGCCGCTGGACCCCGCGGCGTGCTCGTAGCCGTACCGCCCGCGCACCCGCTGGTCGCCGCCGGAGCAGAAGGCCCAGCCCGCGTCCTTGGGGCTCGGGCCGTTGCCGGTCAGCAGCACGCAGCCGACGTCGGTGGACAGCCGGGCGTGCTCCAGCGCGGTGATCAGCTCGTCGACGGTCTGCGGGCGGAACGCGTTGCGGACCTCGGGACGGTCGAAGGCGATCCGGACCACGCCGGCGTCGACCGCCCGGTGGTAGGTGATGTCGGCGAAGTCGAAGCCCTCGACCTGCCGCCACGCCGTCGGGTCGAAGATCTCCGAGACGTCCTCGCGCGCGCTCATGACCGGCACGCTAGTGCCGGGTGGGCGCCCGGCTCCGGCCGGCTGCAGGTCGCGGTCACCCGCCGAGCAGTCCGCCGACCCCGTTGGTGACACCACCGACGACGGAGCCGACCCCGCCGGTCACCCCGCCCACGACCTGGCCGCCACCCTCGACGAGGCCACCGACCGGGTCGCCGCCGGTCACGCCGCCGACCACCGAGCCGAGCCCGTCACCGACCCCGTCGACGACCTGGCCCAGACCGTCGGTGACGCCGCCGACCGGGCCCTGGACGACCGGCGGGAGCGCGGGAGGCGGCGGGACCGGAGCCGGCCCGGGCGGCGGCGGCGCCGCGGGACCGGAGGGCAGCGGAGCCGTGCTGCCGGGAGCCGGGGCCGGCGCCCCGGGAGCGGGGGCGGCCGGCGCGGGCGCGACCCCGGGCGCCGGAGCACCGGCCGTGCCCGGGAGCGGCGCGCCGGGGAGGACCGCCGCACCGGCGCCGGACCCCGGCATGGCGAAGTCGACGAGGAAGCCCTGCAGCCGGGCGCCCGCGCGACCGATGCCCTGGACCTCCGCGGCGGAGAACCCGCCGCTGACGGTGTTGAAGGGCCAGCCGTCGAGCCCGGCCGCGCCGAAGAGCGGGGAGAGCCGGCCGAACTGCTGCGGCGCCGTGGCGTCGGGGCCACCGGCGACGGCACCCGCGCCGCCACCGGCACCGCCGGCAGCGCCGCTCGCGGCCGCGTCGGCGGCCTCGGCGCCGGGGCTCGCGGTGGCCAGCACCGGGGCCACGACCAGGCCCGCGACCGCTGCCGTCATGAGCACCCGCCAGGTGCGGCGGTCGGCCGCGGAACCGGCGGTGGCACGGGCGGCGGAGGAACGGTCGGACGCGGTGCGCCCGGTGGGCTCGGACGCGCGGTGACGGGTGCTCACGGGCCCGCCCATACCCACCGTGCTACGTGTCACACATCGATGTCACGAAGGTCGGGTCCCGTAGCGTCGAGCGGGTGGCCGACGGCTCGGTGCTCCGCGTCGGCACCCTCAA
This sequence comes from Blastococcus sp. TF02A-26, assembly GCF_003319125.1. Taxonomy (GTDB): domain Bacteria; phylum Actinomycetota; class Actinomycetes; order Mycobacteriales; family Geodermatophilaceae; genus Trujillonella. The sequence goes on from NZ_QOHG01000005.1 coordinate 137,559, forward strand.
CCTGGCCTCCGGCCGCGGCCCGGCGGGCGCCGTCCTGCCGGCGGACCGGATCGCCCGCGCGGTCGCCGGGCTCGACGTCGACGTGCTCGCCGTCCAGGAGGTGGACGCCGCCCAGCCCCGCTCCGGCAGCACCGACCAGGCCGCGCTCGTCGCGGGTGCCCTCGACGCCGTCGACTGGCGCTTCGTGCCCACGGTGGCCGGGACGCCGAGCCCCGTGCGCAGCTGGTCCCCGGTCGAGCACCTCCTGCACGGCCCCGGGGACGAGCCGCGGGAACCGCACTACGGCGTCGCCCTGGTCAGCCGCCGGCCGGTGTTGGCGTGGTCGGTGCTCCCCCTCGGCGGCGGCCGGGGCCGGCTGCCGGTGCGCGCGACCGATCCCCGCACCGGCCGGCCGCGCTGGTGGTGGGTGCCCGACGAGCCCCGCGTCGCCGTCGCGGCCCGCCTCGCCGGACTGACCGTCGTCGGCACGCACCTGTCCTTCGCCCCGCCGACGGCCCTGCGGCAGCTGCGGGCGATCCACCGGTGGGCGGCGGGTCTGCCCGGACCGGTGGTGCTGGCCGGGGACCTCAACCTCCCGGGAGGACTGCCCGCGCGACTGCTGGGCGGCGTCCCCCTGGTGCGGACGGCGACCTTCCCCGGGCACGACCCGCGCGTGCAGCTGGACCACCTGGTGTCCCTCGGCGCCTCGCCGGCCGGCCCCGGGGAGGCGGTCGGCCTCGACGTCGGCGACCACCGCGCCCTGGTGGCCCCGGTGCGTGGAGGAGGGTGAGGACCCCCGCAGATCTCCTCCGGGCCCGCTAGAGCAGCGGGAGCAGGCGGGGCAGCGAGGCGGCCAGCCCGGGATGCAGCGGCACGCGGTCCAGCCCGGTCAGCGGGATCCAGCCGACCGCGGTGCTCTCGCCGTCCAGCCGCAGCTCCGCGGGGTCGATCGCCCGGGCCGGACGGGCCAGCACGGTCGTGTAGGCCCAGCCGCCGTGGTCGTCGACCGAGCACTCGCCCAGGACGACGTCGTCCTCGGTGAGCCCGAGCTCCTCGTGCACCTCGCGGAGGGCGCCCCGCGCCGGCGCCTCGTCCAGGTGCAGGGCACCACCCGGGGTGCCCCACGTCCCGCCGTGGTGGGACCACTCCGCGCGGTGCTGCAGGAGGAGCTCCGGTCCGCCGACGCCGTCCCGGTGCAGCAGCAGCCCGGCGGCACCCGCGCGCCCCCAGTGCCGGTGGCCGAGGTCGCAGGTGGTCCAGCCGTCGGTCGGGGAGAACACCGCCCCAGTGAACCGCACGGCGGCGCTGGCAGGATCGAGCCGATGACCACCGTGCAGCTGCGCCGCTACCGCGTCGAACCGGGCCGGATGGCCGAGTTCCTCGCCTGGTTCCCCACCGTGTTGCCCGTCCGCGAGCAGTTCGGCTTCCGGGTGGTGTTCGCCTACGCCGACCACGCGCTGGACACCTTCACCTGGGCGGTCGCCCACGACGGCGACGAGGCGGAGTTCACCGCCGCCGTGCAGGCCTACGACGCGTCGCCCGAGAAGGCGGCCGCGTTCGAGACCTTCCCCCGGGTCATCGCCGAACAGGTGAACGGCTTCGTCGAGGACGTCCTCGCCCGATGAGGGTCGCCGTCTTCACCGGCTCGCAGAGCGGCCCGGAGTCCCACCGCGCCGCCGCCGCGGCGCTGGCCACCGACCTCGCCCGGGCGGGGGTGGGCATCGTCTACGGCGGCGGGGACGTCGGGCTGATGGGCGTCGTCGCGGACGCGGCGCTGGCCGCCGGGGGCGAGGTGATCGGGGTGATCCCGCAGCACCTGGTCGACGACGAGGTCGCCCACCGCGGTCTCCCCCGCCTCGACGTCGTCGGCTCCATGCACGAGCGCAAGGCGCGGATGGCCGAGCTCTCCGACGCCTTCGTCGCGCTGCCCGGCGCCGCCGGCACCCTCGAGGAGCTGTTCGAGGCGTGGACCTGGGGGATGCTCGGCCTGCACGCCAAGCCGACGGTGCTGGTGGACGTCGACGGCTTCTGGCAGCCGCTGCTGATCCAGCTGCGCCGGATGGCCGACGACGGCTACCTCGACCGCCGTCGGCTGGACGCCCTGGGCGTGGTGTCCGACGCCGCGGGGCTGCTCGCGTTCGTCGAGGGCTACGAGCACCCGCCGCGGAAGTGGACGCCCACCCCGCCCTGACGGTGCGCGCGTAACGCCCGCGCAAAGGGACGGTGGTCCACTGGGCGGGTGGACGTCGAGGTGGTGCGCGAGACGCGGGTGGTGCACGGGCACCGCCGGGCGTTCCTGCGCGCCGGCAGTGGCCCGGCGCTGCTGCTCGTGCACGGCATCGGCAACAACGCCCAGACGTGGGCGAGCGCGATCGGATCGCTCGCGGCGGAGCACACCGTCATCGCGCCCGACCTGCTCGGGCACGGGGAGTCGGACAAGCCCCGCGCCGACTACTCGATCGCGGGCTACGCCAACGGGATGCGCGACCTGCTCTCGGTGCTGGACGTCGAGCGGGTCACGGTGGTCGGCCACTCCCTCGGCGGCGGGATCGCGCTGCAGTTCGCCTACCAGTTCCCCGAGCGCTGCGAGCGGATCGTGCTCGTCGGCAGCGGCGGGCTCGGACCCGAGCTGTCGGCGGGGCTGCGGGCGGCCACCCTGCCGGGCGCGGAGCTGGTGCTCACTGGTCTGGCCGGCGTCTCCGGCGCCCTGCGGGCCGGGTTCAAGGCGATGGAGGGCCTGGGCCGGGTGGCCGGCTGGAAGCAGGCCCGCGACCTGGCCGAGGCCGGCGAGGCACTGCTGGCGCTGCGCGACGTCGAGGCGCGCCGGGCGTTCCTGCGCACGCTCCGCAGCGTCGTCGACGCCCGGGGCCAGGCGGTGACCGCCGTCGACCGGCTCTACCTGGCGAACGCGATCCCGATGCTCGTCATCTGGGGCAGCCGTGACCCGATCGTCCCGATCAGCCACGCCGACATCGTCCGGGATCTGGTCCCGACGGCGCGGATCGAGGTATTCGAGGGGGCCGGGCACTGGCCGCACATCGACGACCCCGACCGCTTCTGCCGGGTGGTGACCGAGTTCCTGCGCGCCACCGAGCCCGCCGCGCACGACCGGGACAGCTGGCGCTCCCTGCTGGCCCAGGACCGCTGACCGGTCCGTCGTCTAGCGTTCCGGCGGTGGAGAGCTGGGACGTCGTGGTGGTCGGCGGCGGCCCGGCGGGGGCCGCGACGGCCCTCGCCGCCCGGCGCAGCGGCGCGTCCGTGCTCGTCCTCGACCGCGCCGACTTCCCCCGCGACAAGGTCTGCGGCGACGGGATCGCCCCGGAGGCGCTCGACGTCCTCGCCGTCCTCGGCGCCGACCCGGCCGCGCTCGTCGCCGGCCACCCGGAGGTGCCGCGCCTGTCGCTGCGGGCGCCGCGCGGGGCCGTGGTCGAGCGGGACACCCACCGCCCCTCCCACGTCGTGCCCCGGCAGGTGCTCGACGCGCGCATCCTGGACGCCGCCCTCGCCGCCGGCGCGACGTTCCGCCGGCACCGGGTCCGGTCGCTGGAGGTGGACGACGACGGCGTGGTCGTCGACGGCACCCTCCGGGCAGGGGTGCTCGTCGGGGCCGACGGAGCGGAGTCCGTCGTCCGCCGCGCGCTCGACCTGCCCCGCAACCCCGACGACCGGATCGCCGTGGCGATCCGCGGCTACGCGCCCGAGCCGCGGCTGCGCCCCGGCACCCAGGTGCTGGTGACCACCGAGCAGCGGTGGCCGGCCTACGCGTGGTCGTTCCCGCTGGGGGACGGCCGCGCGAACGTCGGTTACGGGGAGCTGGTCCCCGGCGGGGCCAGCCGCGAGGCGCTCGTGGCGGGCCTGCACCGGCTGCTGCCCGACGTCGAGCCCGCGGACCTGCGCGCGCACCGGCTGCCGCTGTCCACCGGCCGGCCCCGCCAGCCCGACGGCCGGGTGCTGCTGGCCGGGGACGCGGCCTCGCTGATCAACCCGCTGACCGGGGAGGGCATCTTCTACGCGGTGCTCTCCGGAGCGCTGGCCGGCAGCGCCGCGGCGGCCGGCGCGGACGCCGGACGGGTGTACCGGCGGGCGCTGGGCCGGCGGCTGGGCGCGCACCTGCGGTCGACGAGGGCGGCCTCGCAGCTCTCCCGGTGGCCGCTGCTGATGGACGCCGCCGTCCGCGGGGCGGCCGCCGACCAGCGGGTGTTCGACGACGTCGTCGCTCTCGGCCTGGCCGACGGACGGCTCGGGATGCGCACCCTCGCCGCCGCCGTGCGGCACCTGGGGCGCTAGGCGGCGGCGACCTCGACGCGTCCGCGGCCGCCGTTCTTGGCCCGGTAGAGGGCGGCGTCGGCCGCCGCGTACAGGCCGCGCATGCCGCTCGCGTGCTGCGGCGCGTGCGCGACGCCGACGCTCACCGACAGCGCGAGCAGCGCACCGTCGGGCAGCGTCATGGGCGTCGACCGGACCGCCTCGAGGAGCTCCCCGGCACGCTGCGTGGCCACCTCGGCCGGGCAGCCGGGCAGCAGGACGGCGAGCTCGTCACCGCCCAGCCGGCTCAGGACGGCGTCCCCGGCGCGGACGTGTCGGCGGACCAGGTCCGCCAGGTGCACCAGCGCGTCGTCGCCGACCGGATGGCCGTGGCGGTCGTTGATCTGCTTGAACGAGTCGACGTCGACGAGCACCAGCGCGGTGCCCTCGGGGCGCGGCGCCCGGTCCAGCGCGTGGCGCAGGGCCTCGTCCAGCACCCGGCGGTTGACCAGCCCGGTCAGCGCGTCGACGGTCGCCTGCTGCTGGAGGGCGGCGACCAGCGCCGCCTGCACGGCTCCGGCCCGGTCGAGCATGGCCGCGATCACGACGAGCACCGACCCGAAGAAGACGACGTCGAAGAGGGCGTCCTCCAGCGGGAGGAGGAACGACAGCGCGACGAGGTCCCCGGCCACCGCGAGCGTCGTGACGGCGACGACCGCACCGCGCCGCAGGTGGGAGGCCGCCCACAGCACGGGGAAGGCGAAGAACGCCTGACCGGCCGCGGAGGGGTCGTCGGTGGCCACGTTGAGCGAGGCGGTGAGCAGGACCGCGCCGACCCCGATGCCGAGGAAGGCGCCGTACCGGTCGAGCGTGCGGGGACGGATCGACACCGCCGCCACGCCGAGGAGGCCGACCAGCCCCGCACCCACCCACGACGCCGTCCGGGTCGTGCTGCTGACGGAGTTGGGCCCGAAGACGGTGGAGACCGACAGCACGACGGCGCAGACGAGCGCGATCACGGCACCCGAGCGGGCCGCGGTCCGCGGCTCGCGGGCGCGGAACGTCGTCGGCAGCCTCACGCGAGCAATATCGGCACGGATCCGTCCCCTGCCCACCGGGTGCTCCCTCCGGAGGGGGAGGCGCGGCGTCGCGCCGGGAGGCGTTCCGGCGCGGGCTCGCCCCTGGCAGAGTCGGGCACCCGCCGGGACGGTCCCGGCGACGCCGGAGGGACATCCGATGGTCGACGCGAACTGGCTGCCCGACCCGAGCGGGACCCACGAGCTGCGCTACTGGAACGGCACCGCCTGGACCGAGCACGTCTCGGACCAGGGGACGACGGGCGTCGACGCCCCGACCCGCGAGCTGCCGCTGCCCGGGGAGGCCGCTCCGCCACCGCCTCCGGCCCCCGGGGACACGAACGTCCTCTACTACGGCTCCTCCGACGCCGGCTTCGGCGCCCCGCCGCCCGCGCAGGCGCCGGCCCCGGCCCCGGCCGGCAGGTCGAGCTGGAAGGACCGGCTCAAGCAGGTCGCCGACCAGGGCAAGGCGGTCGCCGAGCAGGGCAGGGCCAAGCTCGCCGAGCAGTCGGCCAAGCGGACCGAGCAGTGGGCCAACGACCCGACCACCCTCTGGTTCGGCGAGAGCAAGGGCGGGGCGACCGGCGCGGCGGGCGTGGCCAAGGCGCGCTACCGGATCACCCGCGACCGGATCTGGATCGAGAGCGGGCTGCTCGGGACCCGGACCGAGAGCGTCCCGCTGTGGGCGGTGCGGGACATGGACATCCGCCAGGCCGTCTGGCAGCGCGGCAAGGACGTCGGCGACCTCGTCCTCGGCCTGGACGACCCGGCGTACGGCGTCCAGCAGTCCACCTTCGACCTGAACGCCGTCCCGGAGCACGGGCACACCAGCGGGCAGGTGGTCCTCGACGACATCGAGGGCCCGCAGCAGGTCTACGACCTCCTCGCCCCGCTGGTCAGCGAGGCGCGGCAGAAGAAGACCGTCGAGCGGCAGTCGCAGTACGTGCACCACATGACGCCGGGGCCGGCCACCACGCCGCCGCCCTCCGCCCCGGCCGCAGCGCCGCAGCCCGACCTCATCGAGCAGCTGCGCAGGCTGGGCGAGCTGCGCGACGCCGGGATCCTCACCGAGGAGGAGTTCGCCGCGCAGAAGGCCAAGCTGCTCGGCTGAGGCGCGCCGGGAGCCGCCCCACGGTGCCCGGAGCGGTGCCACCATCCACGGTGCGCCGAGCCGCCGGTCCGGGATCGACCGATGGGGGGACGACGTGGCGCTGGCCGTCGTGGACGACGACACCCTGGTGAAGTCCTACCGCTATCTGCGCCTGGCGATGGTGGGGCTCCTGCTGTTCCTGGCCGCGGCGGTCCTCCGGCAGACCGTGGCGCAGGAGTGGGAGATCCTGTCGTCGATCAGCGCGTACTTCCACACACCCGCGCAGAGCGCCTTCGTCGCGGCGCTCGTCGGGCTCGGCGTCTGCATGATCGCGCTGCAGGGCACCACCCGTCGCGAGGACGCCGTGCTCAACGTCGGCGGCATGCTGGCCCCCGTCGTCGCGATCGTGCCGACGGCGCGGGACGGGGACTTCCGCCGGACGAAGGAGGTCTGCGAGAACGCCCGCGCTGCCGCCTTCGGCGTCCCGTCCGAGGCCGACTGCCCTCGTGTCAGGGCGCTGGAGGAGGCCTCCGAGGCGAGCGTCGCGACGAACATGTGGGCGCTGCTCGTCATCGGGTTCATCGGCCTGTTCGCCGCGTACCTGCTCTCCCGGAAGGGCCGCCGGTGGAGCGAACGGTCCCGGACCACGCGGAGGGCGTTGCTCGTCGCGGGCGCCCTCTGGCTCCTCGCCGCGGGGACGTTCTGGTTCCGCCGGGACGACTTCATCGACGCGGCGCACTGGGTCGCGGCGGTCGGGCTCTTCCTGGCGATCATCGTCGTGGTCGTCGAGAACGCCCTGCGCAGTCCCGGCCCCGGGTCGCTCGGGACGATGACCCCTCGGCAGCGGATCCGCGCGGTGGTGACCGCGGCGCCGTCGGTGCGGCACCCCTATCCGGTGCTGGCCCTGACCATGGTGGCCGTCGGGATCGTGGGGCTGCTCCTGGTGGCCGGCGGTGCGCTCTCGGTCTTCTGGCTGGAGGCCGCCCTCATCGCCCTGTTCGCGGTGTTCTGGGGCTACCAGACGAAGGAGCGGTGGGACGACGACCCCGCGCCCACCTCCTGAGCGCCGTCCCGACGAGCAGCACCGTGCGGCCGAGGCCGGGGCGTCACGCGGGCGGTACGCGAAAGAGCAAAAGGCCAGGTCACCGGAGGCAACAACGAGTAGCCATCTCGACCCTCCACCGCCGCCAGGTGTGATTCTCCACTGGAGTGCAGGGATTCATACCTGCGGATGCGCCCGACGGTGAGCCTGAGCGAGCAGCGGAGCAGGGACGCGCCAGCGTCCTGACCTCTCGGTTTGGACCTCGGTGGACGGCCGAGCATCTAGTTCAGTCGTCGCCCGTCGCGTCGCGACGATCCTCCTCGGTCCACGTCTCGGGCAGCCAGCGCGCCACACCGTCGCGACTTTGATGGCCCGCACCGAGTTGTCCGGCGTGTACAGCGCGGCGTTGACAGCGTGCCCTGTTCCCGTCCGTGAGAAGTGCGGGGTCCGCGCACCGACTAGCGGTCACCGTGGCCACGCCACTGTCATGCCGGATGGCCCCGCTCCGACCCCAGTCCTCTGGGGGCGGAGCGGGGTGCCCGAGTCGCGGTCATCTGACTCGGACAACCTTCTGGGCCGACCGCTACGCGGTCCAGAGGGTCCGTGAGCCCAGGCGCGGCCATCCACCCTGGGATCGCGGCGGAGCCGTCTGTCATCCGGCTCCGACCGGCCAGGACCGTAGTCCCCACCGGGGACAAGTTGCCTACCGGCGACCACCGTTCCGTGACGCAGCCACCGCGCCGCCTGCATGCCCACGCTGGTCCAAGACGCGGCGAAGGGGGCGGGGGCCGTCTACTGCGCCGAGGTTGCCTGCTCGCTGGGTGGCTGCTTACCCGCCCAGAGTCCGCGTTGCCAGTCAGACATCACGGGTAGGGGCTCGGAGTGCCAGTGGACCTCGCCGACGGCATACGGGCCGTCGGGCGCTGGCCCTGAGGAGGGCTCATGACTGTCGCCGCCCAGATGCTCGACACCTACCCGAAGGACCTCGGCGGGGTCGACAAGGACAACTTGCGGGCCTGCATCGAGGCGTGTATCGAGTGCGCCCAGGCGTGTACCGCGTGCGCGGATGCCTGCCTGAGCGAGGACATGGTCGCGGACCTGTCCAAGTGCATCCGCACCAATCTCGACTGCGCGGATGTCTGCGACGCCACCGGGAGGGTGTTGTCCCGGCACACCGGCTACGACGCCAACCTCACCCGCGCGGTCCTCGAAGCCTGCGCGGCGGCCTGCAAGGCGTGCGGGGACGAGTGCGAACAGCACGCCTCGATGCACGAGCACTGCCGGGTGTGCGCGGAGGCGTGCCGCCGCTGCGAGCAGGCGTGCCGTGACCTGATCGCCAGCCTGGGCTGACCACCAGCCGGTGCCCGGCGGCAGCGGGTTGCCCGCCACCGCCGGGCCGGGGCTCAGCCGCCCAGTTCGGTGAGCATCTGCCGCATCTCGGCGATCTCGGCGTTCTGCGTGTCGCGGATGTTGTTGGCCATCGCCAGCGCCTCGGTGTTCTGGCCCTCACCGGCCTCGGTGGTGGCCATCTCCACGGCGCCGGTGTGGTGCTCGATCATCTGCTCCAGGAACAGGCGGTCGAACTCCGCGCCCGAGGCGCCCATCAGGGCGTGCATGTCCTCCTCGGACATCATTCCGCCGCCGTGGTCCATGCCGCCGTGGTCCATGCCAGCCATTCCGTCGTCCTCGACGCCCCACTCGTTCAGCCAGCCGGTGAGGGTGTCGATCTCGGGCTGCTGGGCGGCCTCGATGCGGCTGGCCAGGTCGAGCACACGCGGGTCCTGCGCCCGCTCGGACGCCATCTGCGCCATCTCAATGGCCTGCTGGTGGTGCGGGATCATGCCCTGGGCGAAGGTGACGTCGGCGTCGTTGAACGCCGCGTTCTCGCTGGCGGACGTGCTGGTCGATTCGGCGCTGCCGCTGCCCATCGAGTCCGTGTGCGAGGCGCCGGGGTCATCGGAGCAGGCGGTGAGCGCGAGCGCGCCAGCGAGGAGGGCACCGGCGAGCAGAGTGGTCTTGCGGGTCATTTCCATCTCCTGAGTACGGGTCTGAGGGAACGTGCGAAGGCGTCGCCGCAGCCGCGAGGGCTGGGGACGTGGAGCGCGACGTTCGGCCTAGATCCGCATCAGGCAGAGGGAGTAGAGGTCCGGCGGCCGGGGTGGGCGCAGCCAGGTCCAGGGGCCGCCGGGGGTGCGGCGGGTGAGTGGCAGCCGGAACTCGGCTATCCGGCGGGTCAGGACCAGGAGCATCGCGGCGAGCCCGGCGGCAAGGACGGCCAGGCACACCGCCCACAGGTGCCCGCCAGCGTGCGGCGCACTGTCGTGGCCTGCCGCGAGGGATGCGCCGATCGCCGTCCCGGCGGCGAGGGCGGCAGGGGCTGCTGCGGTCATGGCGTCGGCCGACTCCATGACCAGCCCGGCCGTGTGCAGCGCGGGGTCGGGATCGGCCCGGCTCGTGTGGACGGTGCCATGTGCAGCGGTGGTGGTCCCGGAGTCCGCAGCGGCGCACTGGAGACCGTGCATGGCGAAGACGGCGGCCAGCAGCAGCAGGACCCATCCTCGTCGCCCGCGCATGCTGCTCACCTCCGTCCTCGCGTCGTTGATCTCAGGTTAGGTCGGGTCAGCGCGACACCGGCTGCGGGGCTCGGGGCGCCGCCGGTTCCGGAGCGGGCGCCTCCGGAGCCTCGGGCAGCCGCAGCCGCTTGAGCAGCAGCGCGTTGACCGCGACTAGGAACGATGAGCCGGACATCGACAGCGCCGCGATCTCCGGCCGCAGCACCAGCCCGAACGGCGCGAACAGTCCGGCGGCGATCGGCAGTGCGATCGCGTTGTAGCCGATCGCCCACCCGAGGTTCTGCCGCATCTTCCGCAGCGTTCCCCGGCCGATCTGCAACGCGATCGGCACGTCGAGCGGGTCGGACCGCATGAGGACCACGTCGGCGGTCTCGATGGCCACGTCGGTGCCCGCGCCGATGGCGATGCCGAGGTCGGCCTGCGCCAGCGCCGGGGCGTCGTTGACCCCGTCGCCGACCATGGCCACCCGCTTGCCCGCCTGCTGCAACTCGGTGATCTTGGCGGCCTTGTCGCCGGGCAGGACCTCTGCGATCACGGTGTCGATGCCCAACTGGTCGGCGATCCGCCGGGCCGTGGCCTGGTTGTCGCCGCTGAGCATGACGACCTGCACCCCGGCCTCGTGCAGTGCGACCACGGCCGCCGCAGCCGTCTCCCGAGGCGCGTCAGCGAGCGCGATGACACCCATGGCACGGCCATCGACGGCGACCAGCACAGCGGTCCGACCACTGCCCGCCAACTCGTCCCGGCGCGCCCCCAGCGACCCGAGGTCGACGCCCTCGTCGGCCATCAACTTGGCGCTGCCCACCAGCACCCGGCGTCCGTTGACCTCGGCGCTCGCCCCGTGGCCGGGCACGTTGCGGAACCGCTCGGCGGCCAGGACCAGTACGCCACGGGCGTCGGCCTCGCGGACGACGGCCTCGGCCAGTGGGTGCTCCGACTCACGCTCGACGGCGGCGGCCAGGGCGAGGACCTCGTCCTCATCCATGCCCTCCACGACCACGTCGGTGACCTCGGGCTCGCCCTTGGTCAGCGTGCCGGTCTTGTCCATCACCACGGTGTCGATCCGGGCGGCGGTCTCCAGCGCGGTGGCGTTCTTGAACAGCACGCCACGGCGGGCACCGAGCCCGGTGCCGACCATGATCGCCGTTGGGGTGGCGAGGCCCAGGGCGTCGGGGCAGGTGATGACCACGACGGTGATCGCGAACAGCATCGCCTCGGAGAAGGAGGCCCCGGCGAGCAGCCATCCGATCAGGGTGGCCGCGCCGCCGATCAGGGCCACCAGCACCAGCCAGAAGGCTGCACGGTCTGCCAGCCGCTGTCCCGGCGCCTTGGAGTTCTGCGCCTGCTGCACCAGGGCCACGATCTGCGCCAGCGCGGTGTCCGCGCCGACCTTGGTGGCCCGCACACGCAGCGTGCCGGTGGTGTTCACCGAGCCGCCGATCACCGGGTCCCCAGGCGCCTTGTGCACCGGCATGCTCTCGCCGGTGACCATGGACTCGTCGACCTCGGACTCGCCGTCCTCCACGACGCCGTCGACCGGGATCTTGGAGCCGGGCCGGATCAGCAGCAGGTCCCCGACGGCGACCTCGGCGGTGGGTACCTCGACCGGCTGGCCGTCGCGGATCACGACCGCCCGAGGTGGCGCCAACTCCAGCAGCGCCCGGATGGCGTCGTTCGCCCCGCCGCGGGCGCGCATCTCGAACCAGTGGCCGAGCAGTACGAACGCCGTCAGCACGGTGGCGGCCTCGTAGAAGACCTCACCGCCCCCGGTCAGCGTGACGACCAGGCTGTACAGCCAGCCCGCGCCGACCGCCACCGCGACCAGCACCATCATGTCCAGGGTGCGGGCGCGCAGCGCCCGATAGGCGCCGTCGAAGAAGATCCAGGCCGAGTAGAAGATCACCGGCAGCGACAGGATCAGCGAGAAGACGTCGTCGCGCAGTCCGAACGGCGCCGCCGCCTCGAATCCGAGCACCTCCCGGCCGATCGGGGACCACAGCAGGATCGGGATGGAGAGCAGCGCGGCGACCAGGAAGCGGTTGCGCATGTCGCGGGCCATGTCGTCCATCGACATCCCGGCGTGGTGACCGCCGTGACCCATCGCGTCCTGCGACGTCATCCCCGCATGCTCACCGTGCCCAGCGTGCTCGCCCTCGGCCTCGGTGAAGGGCGTCGTCATGGCCGCGTGGTCGTGTGGCCCTGCGCTCGCTGGCGGACGGTGACCGTCGTGAGCCATCGCGTGGTCGCGTGGCTCGGCGGCCGGGTCGCACACGTGCTGCGGGACCGACTGTCCAGCGCAGTGGTAGCCGCAGTCGCGCACCCAGCCCGCCAACTCCGCCACCGACGTGCGCGATGGGTCGTAGGTGACCGTTGCCGTCTGGGAGACCGGGTTCGCCTCGACGCTGAGCACGCCGGGCCGCCTGCCCAGCACCGTCTCCGTGACGGCCTTCTCCGAGGCCCAGTGCACGCCCGAGACCTCCAGCACGGTGGTCTGCTGCTGCGTTGGCATGACCCACTCCCTCATGTCGGTGTGCTCTGCGCCGCCTCAACGGCTGGTACCCCCTCGGGGTACCCGCCCAATACTAGTACCCCCTGGGGGTATTTCAACAGGCCAGGTTTTCACTTCGAGGTCACCATTGGTCGGGCGCGAGAGCGAGCGGGCAGGCATCAGTACGGCAGCGGGACGTGGCCCCCACCCGAAGCGGTGAGCCCACATGACGAGCTACACCGTCCGGGCAGTCGCCTGCGGGAGTACCCAGGCACTGGGGGTTCAGCCCGAGTAGCGGGAGGCGAAGGAAGTGCCGCCATCGGTGCTGACGAGGATGGTCGCCGGAGAGACCGCGACGTAGATGCTCTCGACACCGTCGCGGTTGTCGACGAGCAGCGCTTCGGGTTCTGCCTGGACCGACCCCTGCTCCTTCCGTGTCGTTCCGCCGTCGGTCGACTCGTGAACGGCGCCGTCCGGCGTGACTCCGTAGAGAGGCGAGGTCGCCGCCCAGCCGAGCAGGGCGATGGTCGGCGCTTCCGGCAGGCCACCGGCCGGTCTACGAGACGCAGATCAACGGACGAACGGTAGGGCTCCTGGATCGGCCGATCGCTCGTGCCGACGAAACCGTGAGCACCGTCCTCGACCAGGTTCGGGACGAGGTGCCAGTTCCCGAGCCTGCGGACTACGGGTTCGACGACGACCGACTCAACCGGGTCTTGGCCTTGATGACCCCGGAGGAGCGCAAGGTCTGCCTGGCCCACACCGGTCCCGGCTGCACCTGGGCCGACGCAGCGGTCATCGCGGGTCTTCCCCCTGAGTTTGGCGAGACGGTCCGCCGCAAGCGGATCCGAGTCGTCAAGGAGGTCTCACGGCGAGCAACTGCCCGCCGCTGAGCAGACATCGCGAGAGAGAAGGGAGGTGATGAGATGGCCACCAACCCTGGGAAGGGCTATCGCCGCGGGAGCGTGACCGGGCGCAGCCAGACCAAGGCTCCCAACGGCAACTGGGTGAAGCGCGGCTCGAACGGGCGCTTCATGGACCAGAAGACGTCGTCGGCGACGCCGTTCAAGGGCGTCCGCCGGGAGAAGTGACGGCCGGTCCCCCTAGGGGGACCTGACACGTGGGCGGCGGGTTCGGAGATGAGGCAAGCACCTCCGGGCCCGCCGCTCGGTCCCTGCTTCCTATCACTCCGGTGAGCCGATCACAGCCCGAGACAGGCTGATGCCGGGTCCGCCCAGTGGCTGCTGGCGTCATAGCCACGCATAGTGCTGACGTTCCTCTAGCGCCCGGCGACTTCTCGCGGCCTCCGGTTTCAGGGTTTCTCGACACCCCTTCGAGCCGCCCAGCAGGGCGAGAGCGGATCGAGAGTTTCCCGTATCCACGGCCTCGGCTTACGCGTAGCCGCCCACGCGGAGGGCGTGGGATTCGAACCCACGAAGAGGGGTTACCTCTTAGCGGTTTTCAAGACCGCCGCACTAGGCCGCTATGCGAGCCCTCCTAGCAGCACAGATGCGCTCTGGCCTGCATCAATGCCACGTCAGCGTGCAACTGGTGCTGCCCTCTGTTGACCGCCAGGAGCCGCTTCGTGCCACTGCTTGTTGCACGAGTTGTTGCACGCCACGGCCATGCTACGGAGGCCCGTCAGCAAGCGGCTAGCAAGCCTTCGTCTTGCGAGTCCCCGGTGGCGCGGCGCTCGGCGAGTTCGCGGTCGAAGCGCGCGAAGCCTCCGACTTCGTCGAGCTGCCAAGCGGACTCGGCGGCCAAGCAGGCCTCACAGAGGCGTCCCTCTTCGCCACACACCTCGCCTGTCGCCTCGTCGGTTGCGGGGTCGTGAAGGTCGCTGATGCACTGACCCCCCACGCGCAGGAAGTCAGCGCTCAAGGCCCTGCTCACGGTCGCGGTCGAGCTGCCAGGCGTCGGCTGGTTCAGGCAGGCCGAGGCTCCGGCGAGCATCGACGGCTGCCTGATACTCCTCCACCACCTCGGCCGTGAACTCAACGCTGAGGTCATCGACGCGAGCGCGAGCGGCTCGCTCGCGCTCCTGCGCCTGGTAGCGAGCGTCGTTGGCGACGGCCAAGCGCCGTGCCGCAGCTGTGCGGTCATCACCGCTCATGCCGGGGGCCCGCTCGTAGAGGGCATCGTGATAGGCCGACTCGGCCTCGTCGAAGCGAATCTGGGCAGCATCAATGAGCCGAAGCTGCTCGTGTGCCCGGTCCTCAGGCAGCGGCTGCCTGGCTTCTGCGAGAGCCCGCCGGGCTGCTTCGTAGTCAGCCTTGAGTCGGTCGAGCCTGCGGAGCTGATGCACGACCATTGCCCTTCGACCGACGCTGTTGCTGCCAAGTGTGCGACGCACCCTCGCCGGCGGTCATGCCCGAGCCCACCGCCCGCGGGAGCGTGCAACCCGGAGTTTGAAGTACCGCGGGTGTCTTAGGTACCTCAGGCACCCGCTCGCCACAGACCGCGACAGGACGACAGTCGATTACGATCTTGATGGCTGATCGCAGCCTGGCCCACAAGATCGCCAACATGCCTGAACTCGCCTTCTCTCCCCCAGTCCCTCCGCCAGACACCGACGCGCATCGCGTCTGCCACATCAGATGCGCCTGCACGGTCGCCATGGCCATGTGCGGGCTGCTCCTCAACGGCGAGGACTGCTGCGGATGCGCCAATCAGGAGCCCCACGACGGTAAGGACTGTCCTGACTGCTGCATCGTGTGCGCGGACGTTGAGGCCATGGGCTGTCCTCGCTGCGGCTGGTAGGCGCAGACGGGTTGCCGGAAATCCGACCTGCGCTCACGGTCAGGCGGTGGCAGTACCCGCTTGGCAGCTCGAGCTGGTCGTGGCTGGCTGGTCTCCACCTCGGGCGATGCGCACGCCAGAGTTCGTCCGCGAAGCGGTGGTCGCCCTCACCGTCGTGAACGCCCATGGCTGCTGGGTCTGGCAACGAAAGACGCGCAAGGGCTACGGCTACTTGTGGGGCCACATGGCCCATCGGCTCACCTATGAGGCCTTCATGGGCCCCATCCCCCGAGGCTTCCACCTGGACCACCTTTGTCGGGTCCGAGCCTGTGTGAACCCCAAGCACGTCGAGCCAGTAACGCCGGCAGAGAACAACCGCCGCGCCATGGCCGTCGTCCAGCAGCACCCCGGCGAACGCGTCCATCACGCTGCGAAGCGGTGGTGCACCCACGGCCACGCCTTCGACGAGGAGAACACCGGACGGGACCGCCACGGCAAGCGCTACTGCCGGGCCTGTCGTCGAGATGCCACCCGACGAACCAGGCAGAAGCAGGGCCAAGCGCCCCGTGGACGCCAGTGGCATATCGACGAGGCCAAGTGGGCCGACCTGCGGTCATCTGTCGATCGCAGCGGTCCCACGGTCACCCGCGTCGAGTTCGCGAAACTGGCCGGCATCACACCCCAGGTCCTGGCTCAGTGGTTCAAGAACCACAAGGGCCTGATTTGGCCCGTGGCTTCCTCCCGTCCTCTGCGCTACTACCGCTCCGAGGCCGAGCTGCTCATCGAGTGCCGCACCGACGAGAACTGGCCGAAGACTGGCCGCAGCTACCAAGACCATGCAGCCAAGCGCGGACGAGGAGGGCTTTCCTCCGATCGCACTCATGTCGTAGTTCTGTCCTGACACGGCACTACGTTCACCGCAACGCCCGCCGAGCCATGGCGATACTCGCAATAGGGCTGGGGGGTGACTCGATGGTGGCCGAGTCGCTGTCTCCTTCAGAACTCAACCTCGATCGGAAGGGACTCCCAGGCGCGAAGTCGTCATCAGTGAAGCCAGGATCAAGGATCAGAACATTTCCCGACGAGGTTTGTACTGTTCCGTTAGGAACAGAGGGGTTTGACCGGACGTCGATGTCCGGTCGGTCTGACCTGCGTTTGCGCCGCTCTAACGGTTCCACGACGAACTGGTAGACGTTGGTGAACATGCGCCCGATGACCCCGCCAGCACGTCGCTCGAAGGGCGCCCGGACCGTCCGGATGAGCCCAGCGCGCTCCAACTCCGCGCGGTAGCGCCGAACCTGACGATCCGAGCAGCCGATCTCCTCTGCCTGGCCGGTCTGCAAGCCCCACACGGGCTTGGCCATGGCGTTGGAGCGCTTGGCCAGCGCCACAGCCCAGGCGACCGCGCCGCGGCTGACCCCTGAGCTGACGACTGCATCAAGCCAGCGCCCACGACGGCTCTTGTCACCGCCGCGGCGGTACGAACGATTCTCTTTGTTGGACGACACGGGACATCTCCATGATGAAGGAACCCGGCGTTTGGCAACTGCGCTGCCGATTGGGCGCGTACATCTAGCCCTACGGCAACGAAAGCCTGCACACAGGTGAACGTGTGCGCTAGAGTCGTCAGTAACTGATGGTGACGACCGGGGTGGCTTTTGCGCCAAGGTCTCTATGCGAGGGCTGGTCTTTGGCGGACCGGCCCTCGTTGCATTTCGTTGGCTGGTTGGCTAGCTCGCCTTCGCCGAGACCTCCTGCGAGGACTTGTTCTCAAGGTCCGACAGCAGCAGGGATCGCAGATACTGCGCTGGGGTCATGTTCTCCCGGTTAGCCACCTCGGCAAGACGTTGCTTCGTTCCACGAGGAAAGCGAGTCGCAACAAGGTCGCCTCGACCGCCCTCTGGGCTGATTGCTTTTTGAGACATGGGTTAACCATCACGCGAAAAGCAGCCGCGCGCGCGGATGGTTGCGCTCATGCCGAGCGAGCAACGCGAGCGAGGCCCGGCCAAATCCAGCCGAGCCCCGCCATATCCTAGAAGGGCCACCCCGGAAGGCGGCAGTCCCCAGCAGGCCGTGGCCGCCAGTACAGGTCTCGCTCAACGACGTTCCTACCGCAGATCAAGAGTTGCTCCAGCTCAGCAAGGCTGACGTAGCCCCACTCTGCGCTTATTGGATCGCTGAGGCAGGCGTACCCGAACGCCAGCGCCTCTTCCTCGTCGTACTCGATGACCCACCAGTCGCAACTTCCGAAGAAATAGTGCTCCGTCACAACCCGCTCCCTGAGCGGGATGCGCTCGGTCCGGTGGAGACCTGGCGTAGTGCCCGGCTTCGGATAGAACTCATGGCCTCGCCGCTCACGGTGAATCTCCGGGCGGCTCATCGCTCGCCTTCCAATGTTGGCGAGGCGAGCAGGACATCTAGCTCCAACTCCCAATCCAGGCACACGAGTCGCCTCGCTCGCGCAGGTTCGCGAACATTCATTTCTTGCGATAATTTCAGCTCAGTAACCAAGGCTGTCTCCTTGTTGCTCATGGCCCCGGCCGAATCCACCCGGCGCGGGGCCCTTTTCTCTTCGCGGAAGCGCCTCCGCTTCTTTGGCGGAGGCGCCAAAGGCTCTTGCGTCCTGCCGGAACGGCGGGTCAAGCAGCGGGAGCCGAGCTGTTGCTGCCGGAGTTGAGAAGCAACCGGGGCGCGAAGCGCCACCGCAGATGCCGGCGCGAGAGGTCGGCGGGAGCGCTTGACGCGTCGGGCCGTCAGGACCACGACGCCGAAGGCGTCGTCACGCCAGGTCACGACGCGCCAGGGCTGACCGCGGTAGCTGTACTGCTACGTCTCGCGCGTCTCCCGCGTCGCGAGGCCTGCACGGACGGTCGCGACTGGCCGATTAGTCTTGCCTTCGCCACTGGCCGAGGTTCGGCCGACGGAGGAGCGGTCGCGGCCGCTATCAGGGGGGAACGCTTCGTGCCGAGGTATGAGGGTCGCCTAGAGCTGACCTGGACCAACAAGCACGAGCAGCTTCTTGCTCACGAGGACGGCACCTACGAGTGGTTGCCAGCGTCCGACTATCGGGTCGCAGAGGTGCGGCTTCTGCGCGAAACCGAATCAGTTGGAGACGTCAGCGAGCGCAGAGCGGGCGACAACCTTCTTATCCGCGGTGACGCGCTGCACGCACTTAAGAGCCTCTCGAAGCTGCCCGAGTTCTCGCGCGAATACGTCGGCAAGGTCCGTCTCTGCTACATCGACCCACCCTTCAACACCGAGCAAGCCTTCCCGGACTACGACGACAACCTCGAGCACTCCGTTTGGCTCACGATGCTGCGTGACCGCCTGATGGAGATTTACCCGCTGCTTACCGATGACGGATCCGTGTGGGTACACCTCGACGATGCAGAAGTACACCGCTGCCGGGCCGTACTGGACGAAGTGTTTGGGGCAAAGAATTTCGTCGCGACCGTCATCTGGCAAAAGGCTTACTCACCTAAGAACGACGCGCCTGCTCTGAGCACAGACCAGGACTACATCCTCGTCTACTCGAAGAACCCGGACTGGCGTTCCAACCGACTGCCACGACTGGCCTCTCGCGATGCGCTCTACACAACGCCTGACGGCGACCCGCATCCGTGGGTCTCAGGCGACCCCGCCGCGCCCAGCGCTCACCGCAATCAAACTTGGGTATACGCCATCCAGTCACCATTCACGGGCGATCTGGTGTACCCAGCAGACGGCCGGTGCTGGGGATCGAAGCAAGAAACCATGAAGGAACTCGTCGAGGAGTGGGGAGTTCCCTACGAGGTTCGCGAGATCGGCGACGATGAGCGTCGAGCGCATATCTGCGGCGTCTCTGTAGAAGACGTCCGTAAGGGCATCGGCGCTCTCATGGTCAAAGGCGACCTCGACGAAGCACGAGAGACCGTAAGGGAGCGATACGACGCGGGCTCCTGGCCGAGGCTCTACTTCACTCGAGGCGGCCGCGGTGGCCTGAAGCTAAAGCGCTACCTCGGCGAGATCAGCCAGAGCCGAGTGCCACAAACGTTGTGGCTGAACGACGAAGTAGGTCACAACCGAACGGCGAAGGCGGAGATCAAGGCTCTTTTCCCTCAGCTGAACCCGTTTGCGACGCCCAAGCCAGAGCGGCTCATTCAGCGCATTCTGCAGATCGCCACAGACCCCGGCGACATTGTCTTGGACTGTTTCGCAGGGTCCGGCACAACCCCGGCTGTCGCTCACAAGATGGGACGACGCTGGATCGCCGTTGAGCGGTCGCCCGAGACCATCGGCAAGTTCACCCTGCCCCGCCTCACCAAGGTTGTCCTCGGTGAAGATCCGGGCGGGGTCAGCACCGTCAAGGTGCCAGCGGGAGAAGACCTCCCCGAGGGGGTCTTCCCAGGCCAAGCAAAGGCCGCGGCCAAGGTTGTGAGCACCTTCCTCGAAGCGGGCGCCCTCGACGACGTCGAGGGCATCGAGGCTGGTGCGGCCAAGGCGCTGGTGGCTCTGCTGCGCAAGGCGGACAAGACAACCACCGAGGTTCTCTGGGAGGGCGGTGGTGGATTCCGCGTTCTGGCTGTCAGTGAGTCGATGTTCGAGAGCGACCCCGATGGCCTTGTCTACCTGTCGGATTCGATCAGCAACGGTGAACTGGCCGAGGCAACAGCTGCGCAGCTGGGCTACGAGTACAGGTCAGATCCTCCCTTCGCCGGCATCAAGGGGAGGACCCGCCTGGCAGTAGTGGACGGCGTGGTGAACGACGACGTCGTTCGCCTCCTCGTGTCAGCACTAGCCGATGACGAGCGGGTGCTGGTCTGCGGGACCGGCATCGATCCCCAGGCACGAACCCTGCTAAAGGACCTTCGCCCCGGCTCCACGCTGCGCAAGGTGCCCGCCGCGCTCCTGCAGCGCTACCGCAATGCGCAACGTCGGGAGCGCCGCGCTGGACTCGAGCGCCGATCGACGGAGCCTTCACAGCAGACGACGGAGCCCGAGGCGACGGCCTCGAGTAGCGACCCGACACAAACAGCGACGGCAACGGGGGCGAGCGCTTAATGGCCGGTGACCTGGAGCTCCACGAGGACGTTATCGCTGAGGTGGCAGCGCGACTTGCCCTCCGCGAGCCGAACAAGCTGGCCGTCGAGACCCTCGACGCTGAGCTCTCACAGCACTACGACGTGGACGCGCAGCAAGAGCCGCTGGAGGTCGTCTTCGACGTGGCCACCGGCGTTGGCAAGACCTTCATCCTTGCCGGTGCCATGGAGTTGTTGGTCGAGGCGTATGGCGTCCGCGACTTCGTGATCATTACTCCGGGCAGCACGATTCTTAACAAGACTCGCGACAACTTCACCGTAGGGCACCGGAAAAGTCTGCTGGGCCCCATGTGCTTTCAGCCGGTCGTAATCACCGCCGAGAACTTCGCGACGCCAGCCATGCGCGCGTCGATGGAGGATCAAGACAAGGTCAAGGTCTACCTGTTCACGGTGCAGTCCCTACTGCGGCCGACGGCGAAGACCAACCGCAAGGTGTATCGGTACGAAGAGGGCCTTGGGGCGGAGTTCTACGAGCACCTGCGGAGCACCAAGCCCCTGGCCGTGTTCGCCGACGAGCATCACGCTTACTACGGCAAAGCCTTTTCTGCGGCGGTGCGAGACCTCAACCCATGGCTGCTCCTCGGCCTCACGGCGACTCCGCATAAGCAAACCCCGAGGGAAGCCATCGTCTACCGGTATCCGCTAGCGGCCGCGATCGCGGACAAGCTGGTCAAGACACCGGTCATCGTCGGGCGCAAGGATGACCGCACCGACTCGCTGACGAAGCTGGCCGACGGAGTAACGCTGCTGCAAGCGAAGGCCGAGGCCATCGCATCGCACGTCGCCACGCTCGACGCCGAGGTCGTCAACCCGGTGATGCTTGTGGTCGCTAAAACGATCGAGGAGGCGGACGAGTACGGCGAGATCCTCCGCTCGGATGAGTTCTTCGCAGGTGCATACGCCGACGCGGTTCTTGTCGTGCACTCGGAGTCCCCGGACGAAGCCCTGGCTGCGCTGGACAAGGTTGAGGACGCCGGCTCCCCCGTGCGCGTCATCATCTCGGTCGGGATGCTCAAAGAAGGCTGGGATGTTCGCAACGTCTACGTCATCGCCTCGATGCGAGCCAGCGTCTCAGAGATTCTGACCGAACAGACTCTCGGCCGCGGCATGCGCCTGCCCTTTGGCAGCTACACCGGCATCGAGATTCTGGACACGGTCGAGGTCATCGCGCACGAGCGGTATCAGGACTTGCTGAAGAAGGCCGGCGTGCTCAACGAGGCCTTCGTCGATCACCGCACCCGCGCCGTCGTGCGGAGGAACGCCCAGGGGCAGCAGGTCGTCGTCACCGAGACGACCACCGCGAGCGTTGAGCCCGTAGTCGCCGGTGCCGACGAGGAGGCGCCGGCTCCCAATCCTGATGACAACCCCGCTCCGGTCGTGACCACGGTTCAAGACCGAACGAAGCAGGCGACCGAGGCAGTCACGAAGCTGAAGCAAGAGATCGCTCGACTGCCCGAGGCACCCGCCATCAAGCTTCCGGTGCTGCGGATGACGGCTGTTCAGAGCAAGTTCTCGCTTGCGGACATCACCGACACAGACGGCTTTCGCAAGCTCGGGGTGTCTTTGGCTGCCGACCCTGCCGGCGAGCTGAGTCGAACACTGCTCAGTGCCCGCATCGTCAAGGGACGGGACGGAATGCGCCGCACGGAGCTCGTCACGAGCACCGCTGCAGATCGCGTCCGTTCCGCCCCGACGCTGGTCCCCGCGGACGAGCTGCGGACCAACCTGGCGGAGCTGGTGCTCGCGTCGCCATCCGTGCCCGCTCGCAGAGGCGAGCGGGCCGCACTTCAGCCGCTGCTCGACACGTTCTTCGAGGGCCTGGGAGACAAGGCTGTCGAGATTCTGTCCGCCAACCTCGGCCGCGCGGGCGCTCGACTGGTTCGGCTGGTCGAGCAGGAGCAGCGTCGATTCATGGCCAAGCCGAGCTACGACGAGGTCATCGAGCTGGCCAGCTTCAGCCCCATCCGAGTCACGGACCGAGACGTGTCGGGCGACCGCCACGGGGCCTTCTCGCGGTCTGTCGCCTACGAGGGCTGGGCGCGAGGCATGTTCCCCCTCGCCTGGTTCGACTCAGCTCCCGAGCGAGCCGTCGCCAACATCGTTGATGACGATGACGGGGTTGCCTGGTGGGTACGTCTCCACAACGGTGACCTGCCCATCCTTTGGAACTCGGGCGGCCAGCAGTACAACCCCGACCTGATCGTGATCGAGACCGATGGCACCCACTGGGTGGTGGAGGTCAAGATGGACAAGGAAGTCACCTCGGCCGATGTCCAAGCCAAGCGTGAGGCAGCTAAGCGCTGGGCGAATCACGTCTCCGCGGACGCGAGCGTTAACACTCGCTGGCGGTACCTGCTCATCTCCGAGGCCGATGTTTCCGATGCAAAGGGCTCCTGGCCCGCGCTGAAGGGTCTGGGAACGTAACGTCTGCGCGAGGCTCGCCGAGATGCCCGGGGTCTCGGACCACAACCCGTTAGGGACGCCGCAGGTTGAAGCGGTGGCTAACGTCAAGCCATGCACTCGCCTGGCCGTAGCGACCTGACCTAATGGACCTCATCGAGTTAGGTGCTGCCCTTGGCGACTTCTTCGAGCGTGACGGCAAGCACGGTCACGCCGGGCCATCACACGACCAACTCACCTTCGCCATCCGTCGCACTGGCCTCGAGGCTCATGACCCTCGAAACCTTGAGCCCATGGTTGGCAAGACGCGGCGTCTTCGTCGGATTCTCACCGAAGCGACAGACCACAACCCGGCCGCCGGCTTTAACTTGGCCAAGCATGTGATCGCGGAGCTTCGTGCCGCAGGCGCCTTCGACCCCCGCCTCTCGGACTACGCCGGGGATGCCAAGGTGGCCAAGCTCCGGAACGCGCTCGACGCCCTGGGCTACGACCTCTCCCCCAGCGGGACCGTGCATGCAAAGGTCATCGACAACTTGCACGGCAGCGAGCTCACCGCTGCCCTGCAAGCCATCGTGCGGCGCATGAACGTCAATGCCGACGACGCCGAACTGCACATCGGGAGCGGCAAGGAGCTTGACGAGGCTGCTGCGCGACACGTCCTAGAAGAGCGGACCGGAAGCTATCCGGTTGGGGGCCCTGCGGGAAACTTTCCGGTGACCTTGGCAAACGCCTTCACGGTCCTGGGGCTAGCTGTGCCTACTACGCTGCCGCCACTGGACAGCGACCCGCATAGAGAGGTGCAGCAGTGTCTGTACCTGCTAGCCGTCGCCGTCAACCGACTGCGCAACGACGCCGGCACGGGTCATGGTCACCCCAGCGGTCCCAGGAAGACGGCGCCCCTGACGCCAGAGGAGGGTCGCGTGGTTGCACGGGCGACAGCCCTCATAGCGGGAACTCTCCTTGACAAGCTGTAGCCCAACCGACCGAGTCGCTCCACCTCGGCGTCGCGCACCGGCCAGCTTGACGACGCCGTCGCCCGTCACCGCTGCGGGAGGCTCGGTATGGCGCTAAGGGATCAAGTCCTCACGTACCTCGTCACTCCCGGCCGCGACACGCGGTTCAGCGAGTCCTACCTCGTCTCACAGATCTGTAGCGAGGCCAGCTGCCGACCACATGAAGTTTGGGAAGCGCTCTGGGCCCTGGTAGCCGACGGCCTCATCTATCTCAACCCGAGCGGCCAACGGTCAAGCACCGACAACTGGCGTTGGCAGGTCAGCGCGATTGGCCAGAGGGTCGCAACCTCTGGGCGTTGGGAGCCCCACGATCCCGACGGCTATCTGCGCCGGTTGCGCCGCGAGGAGCCAGCCATCGACGCAGCTGCCCTCGGATACCTCGAAGAAGCACTGCGCGCCTTCAACGCCCGGTGCTATCTGGCGTCGTCGGTCATGCTCGGGGTCGCCTCGGAGCGGGTCTTTGACACGCTCTCGCGCAGCTTCGTCGCAGCCAGCGGTCCGGCCGGCGCGAGATTGGGCGAGATGCTCGATAGCCCTGCGACGAGTCAGTCTCGACGTTTCACCGAGCTACGGAAGCGCCTTGAGCCGATGCGTCCAAACCTGCCTGCGGAATTGGCGGACAACCTGACGCTCGACGCAGTCGCAGAGCTGCTCCGAATCACCCGCAATGACGCTGGGCACCCTACCGGGGCGCTGGTCGATGAGGACACGGCCTACACGCATCTGCAGATGGCAGCCAACTACCTCAAGAAGATGACTCGCCTGAAAGCACACTTCGACTCAGTGGCTCATCGAAGCCAACAGCCGTAACCCACAACTTCGACAATGATCCTCAGATAAAGGACGTTATCTGAGGGTGGCTGTCTCACCCCCTTGTCCCGCGTCAAGTAGCTGGCAGATCTTCGGTCTCGGGAAAGTTGGGGATCAGCGGGTCGGCCAGGCCGAGGTGGACGTCTCGGGGCCGGTTCCAGGCCAGCGCCTCGTGCGGCCGGATGGTGTTGTAGTCGAGCCGGTAGTCCTCGGCGTGGGCGATGAGGTCCAGGGCGTCGGGGATCTCTTCGAGGAACAGCTTCTCGTACTTCAGCGAGCCGAAGCCGCGCTCCCGTGAGCCGTTCTGCCCGGGGGTCTTGACCCGGGTGCGGACGTGGCGCAGCTCGGGGTGGGTGGCGATGAACGCCTCGAACCGGAAGGACCGGAACGGTCCGCCGTTGTCAGTCACGATCGTGACCAGCGGAACCACGTTGCCCTCGGCATCGCGCTGGGCAAGGTCGATCAGCCGGCGGCCAGCCAGCTGCTCGGCCTCGGCCAGTGCTAGCTCGATGGCGGCGATCGCGTCGTGCTGGTTCGCCGTCGGGGCGATGTGCCAGCCCAGCTCGTACTTGGACCAGTAGTCCCGGCAGCCGGCCAGCCGCCACGTGCCCCCGGCGGTGGTCTCGAATTCGGAGAAATCCAGCTGCCACACCTGGTTCGGGCCGGTCGGCTCGGTAGCGAACGCGGCCTTGCGGCGAGCGGCCAGCGCCCGGCGTTCTCGCTGGTAGTTCGCCTCCAGCAGCAGTCCCTCGTCGCGCAGAAGCCGCAGCACGGTCGCCTGGGAGACCCGGCGGCCGTCGTGGCGGCACATCGCCCACACCTTGCGGTGCCCCCACGCCGGATGAGCCAGCGCGTGCCGCCGGGCGGCGTCCCGGACGCGCTCGCGGGCCGGCCGCGGCCACGGACCCCGCGCCGGCCGGTCGGCCCGGGTCCGGGCTTGGTAGCGGCGCCAGGTGCGCTCGGGCACGCCGATCAGAGAGCAGAACCTCGTGGTCGGCATGCCCGCCTCGACGCGGATCACCTCGAGGTCCGCGAAGGGCCCAGGCGACCCTCGGCGGACTTCTTCCACACCCGCAGCTCGACCGCGGCCTCACCCAGGGCCTGGGTCAGCTCGGAGACCTCGGCCTCCAGCTGCGCCTCCCGGGTCGAGGGACCGGACTTGCCGGCCAGCAGTCCCGTCTTGCCCGCGTCGAGGAACTGGCGCTTCCAGTTCCCGACCGACTGCTCGGACACCTTCGCCCGCCGCGCGGCCTCGGCGACGGTCACCTCACCGGCCAGGATCGACAGCACGATCCGGACCTTTTCCTCAGCCGGGAACGCCGGCGGTCTCGCCATGAACGATCAGACTCCTTGCCAGGTCAGACCCGCAAGCAACGGGCCCTGCCAGAAAGTCTGACGCGCGACACCCTGAGTAGCGTGGCGGGCGTGACTGAGTCTCCCAAAGGCGAAGAGCCCGAAGTCGTCTCCCTCGTTCTGGCCACTCTCTTCTCCGGGGTGCAACCGGACCCGTGGCCCGATCCGCACCCGCTGGCAGTACGTACTGCGCTTGAGTGGCAGCAGGTCGGGACTCACGCCGTCTTTGCCGAGCTACATGGGACCACGCACGGGCTGCCTCGTGGTCGCCTCGCCGAACTAATCGGCCGGATCGCTTCCACGGGCGAGCAGCTTGGGCTCTCTTGGACATGCGAGCAGGACATGCGGCGCTGGCTTGCCCCCGACGCGCAAGAGCGAGACAGCTGGGCTGTGCCCGCGCGCGCGCTCGCAGAGATCACCGGCTACTACGCGATCAGCGCTGGACACGGCGTTGCCAACGTGACGCTGAGGTCGCTGCTGGTCCAGCCTGAAGCGGCTGCGGTCATCAACCAAGACAAGGACCTCAAGCGTGCCAAGGGCTTCGACCCCTTCAGCACCGTTCCGGCCGCTTGGGTACCGCTGAACGAGAAGGTCGCAACGGTGCTGCTTAACGCTGCAGCGGGACGGGGCGCAGCGCAGGAGATGGCCGAACTGGTCGTGGCCCTAACTCGGGACGCGCGGTGGGTGGCCCTGACGAATCGCCGCCACGTGGACTTCCATCGCTGGCGCCCTCAAAGCGTCAGCGGTGGTGTGGCCACAAGCAACCCGTGGGAAAGCACTGACACCGGGTCCTACTCGCTGACGATGTACGGCAGAAGTCAGCACGAGCCGCCCAACACCTCCGAGCTGATCGCGGAAGCGTCGGATGGCCTCGAGGCGTTGGCCGAATGCATGGAGCGCTGGTTGGACGTCTGGCCGAGCGCGATCCGTGACCTCGGCGTGCCGCTCTTCAAGGACGAGGAGGCATGACGCTTGTCCCCATCGCCGCGGCGCTCGACGCGCCACTCCCCACCTTCCGTGCGGACCCTCTGGGTCGCTTGCCGGGCACCAACGACGACGACCCGTTCCTGCGCTTGGCTGCTGGGTGGCTCGTCGGCTACCCGAAGAACACAGCAACCGCCTACCGCCGCGACCTCGAAGGCTGGGCAAAGTGGTGCAGCAGCCTCGGGGTGCATCCCCTCGTGGCCGAGCGCCACCACGTCGATCTGTGGGTACGGCATCTGACGACGGAACCCCAGCCGCGCACCGAGCGCCCTGCTTCGCCGGCCACCGTGGCCCGCAAGCTTTCCGCGCTGTCGGGGTTCTACGACTACGGCGTCCATGACGCCGAGGTGCTGACCCACTCCCCCGTGGCCTCTGTGCGCCGGCCCAAAGTGTCGGATGAGTCCCAGGCCATCGGCCTCACCGCCGATGAGCTGAAGCGCCTACTCGTGGTGGCCTCGGCTCACTCTGGCCGCTCCGCTGCGCTCGTGACGCTGCTGACCTTCTGCGGGTTGCGCATCTCTGAAGCACTCGGGGCCGACGTGCGCGACTACGGCTACGACCATGGTCACCGCGTCCTCAAGGTGACGCGCAAGGGCGGCAAGGCTGCGCGGGTTGCCCTTGCTCCCCCAGTTGTCCGAGCGCTCGACGAGTACCTCGACGGGCGCGACGGCGGGCCCCTGTTCCTGTCGGCATCTGGCGGCCGATACGGCTACCACGTGGCCTACGAGCAGCTTGGTCGGCTGTGTCGCTCCGCGGGGCTCCCCAAGGGAGTCACGCCCCACAGTCTGCGTCACTCTTACGCAACCGAGTCGCTCCGCCTGGGAGCGGCCCTCCAAGACGTGCAGGACGCGCTCGGCCACGCCGACCCTCGGACCACCCGCCGCTACGACCGCAGTCGGAACAACCTCGACCGCTCCCCGAACTACTTGCTGGCCTCGGCGCTCACCGCCGAGGCGGACTCGTTGCCAGACACCTGAGGTACCCGAGGCACCGAACGAAGCTCGCGAACGCTCCTCAGGGGTGCAGGCGGTCGATTCGGCCCTCGTATACGCCGTAGATGAATGGCCCAGGCTTCCTGGCTTGGCGCGAGATTCGGGCCAGGTTGTCCAGGTAACGCTGCGCCATCACTGCGCCCACCAAGTTGCCATTGGTGATGACGAACATGCGCAAACCATGGGCAACGACGGCAGCGATCTCGTCAGCCTTGCGCCGGATGTTGTCGTCTTTGTGGAACGCCACCCAGCCTCGGTCGCCGACGTCGGCGATCCAGTCAACGTCAGCCATTTGGGCGCCGGCTTCCTCGCCGTAATGCTCGCGCATGGTGACCACGGTGAGACCCTGCTGGCGCAGAGCATCGGGGACCACAGCGCCACCCAGACTTCGGTCAACGAAGATCGTCTCGCGGTAGATCGGTAGGGACTGGTCCCCCGCTGCCCGCTTACGCGCTGACGGCAAGGGCCGCGCGGAGCTCAGGAACCCGGAGGCCGAAGTCCTTGGCCGTCACCTCGAGGGGCTCGCCGGCCCGGAGGCGGCCCAAGACGTTCTCCACCTCGACACCAGCACGGTCGAAGATGGGATGCCCGTAGCTGCGCGTGGGGTCCATAACCACGTCAGCACCTTGGTACTGACGCAGGTGAATAAGCCCCGCGTAACCGTCATCGAAGCTGATCTCCCGCAGGAAGCTCTCCACGACCTCCGTGAAGACCACCTGGCCCGAGCGCGGGACGACCAAGCGCCGGACGTTGTCCCCTTCACCCATGTGCTGCGCCACGTCCCAAAGAACCTCCGCACCATCGGTGCTGAGCTTCTCGCTGGCAAGCGCGTACGGGCCAACTTCGGCGATAAGAGCGTCGAGCGAAGCACGGATGCGCTGCAGCGGGACGCCAGCAGCGCGGAACGCATTGAGTACGTAGGCCTCGGCGAAGCCGACGAAGGGAAGCCGCGGGTACCCAGGACGGCTCTGGGCTGCCGCGGTGACAAGCGGCTTGCCGACCACGGTTCGTCCCTCAGGATGACGGACGTACCCATCGACCCAGGTCTTGAGCGTCGCCCGAGGGACGCCGAGGTACTGGGCGGCTTCGGTCACCGAGTACAGCGGCAACGTGAACCGACGATCGTCGAGTTTTCCCATCTGCGTCCCTCCTTCCTCTCGCTTAGCAGGCACGGTGCAGGGCCACGTGACCGCCAACAACGTGGCGCAGTCTTGCACCAACGCGCAAGGTGACGTCGCATGCCTGATCGGCGCTGCGTAGCACCCTCTTAAGGCCAACGCTCAAGGCCACAAGGGCTCTCCCCGCCGGACCGTCCGCGCCGTCGTAGCGCCGACGAGGCATCAGCTTGGTCGTGACTGCAGTAGATCGAACAGGGCTCGACCAGCCCCGCAGCCTTCGACAGGGTGTCTCGGGAACCTCAGACACCTGGGTGCCCGAGACACCCGGCGGTAGCGACTACCGAAGACGGCCGCGGGCAGGGAAGTCTTTGCCTTCGTTGTGCTCAGCCTTCGCCGCCGCCAGCCATGCCTCGACCGCCTCGTCGAGTAGCTCGCCGAGTTGGACTCGCGGCCGGCCATGCTCGGATAGGAACCAGACGGCGGCCCGAACCTCGTCGGCAAGGTCACGGCGCAACTTGACGTGATCCCGAGCTGACGGGCGCCGGGGTGCTCCCGAGGCACCTCGGTCCTCCGCAGGCCCTCGGGTATCCGAGACACCTGAGGTGTCCGAGGTACCTCGTGGGTCGGTAAGCGTGTCCAGGGTCCGGTCAATGGGGCGCACATAGCCGTCGCTGCGACGGGGGAGTGCGTTACGCGGAGACACCAGCCACCTCCCGGCTGCGCAATTCGGCCAGCACCGCGCGATAATCCTGATCGCCCTTGCCGTCAGGATCGAAGAGTGCCATTGGCTTACGCCAGGCAGGTGCCTCGCGGAAGCGGTTGTCATCGCGGATGACAGTGTCCAAAACCTCACCCGAGGCAAACTCGCGACGGAGTTCGTCACCGGCCTCTCGGCCCAAGACGGATGTATGACGACCATAGATGCGCACTTGAGTGAGAAGGACCCCAGCGATCTGTAGCGCGGAGTTGAGGCGACTCTGCACCTTTTCAACTGTGGCGCGGACTTTGGGCACCTCGTCGAGTTCCATCGCGCCGGCTGGGACGGGGATGAGCACATCAGTCGCCGCAGTGAGCGCCATGATCGTGAGCGGCCCGAGATCACCCGGGGCGTCAAGAAAGACCCAGTCGCGATCGGTCGTCTTGGCCAATGACTCTCGCAGCAAGAACTGATGGCCCGGTTCGGCGGTAAGGCGTTCCGTCTGCGCCAGCGTGATCGATGCGGGAACTAGCTCCAGCCCGGTCACCATTGTCTCGACGGCTATCTCGTCAAGGGAACGTCCCTCAATCAATGCCGCCATGAGGTCATCGTTGTCCGGGGAGTGATCCAACCACTGGGTCGCTGACCCTTGCTTATCGAGATCGACCAAGAGCGCCCTGTGGCCAGCCAGCGCAGCCGACGTGGCCAGATTGACCGCTGTCGTCGTCTTGCCGGTCCCTCCCTTCGAATTCACGACTGCAGTGATGCGCATGTCTCCACCTTTCCCAGAGCAGCCGTCTAGCCGCCTTGTGATCTTGGTTAGAGACGCTAGCCAGGTGCCTGAGGTACCTGGGGGACCCAAGGCACCCGAGACACCGAGGCACCGCCACGTCGCGTCGGCTACCGGCAAAGCGCGCCAGGTAGACGGAGATTTGGTGACGTTGCGTGATGAACAACGGTTCGCGCGAGGCGGCAGTGGGGAGCCATGGCGAACGGTGGGCTACATCGGTAAGCAGTGGTCAAAACCCCTGGTAGTTCAGCATTCGGCGCAGCCGAATGCGTCTATGTGCGCTTCTTCATTTCGCTCTTGACGGCGGCCCGCAGGGGCGACAGGCTGCGGGCATCAGTCACTTAGCGTGCTTGGCGGGCGAGGAGGGGAGCAGCGGCCGTGGCGACCAGAAGCAGCAAACTCACCGGGTCTGCCGCGTCCGTCTTCAAGTACCTGAAGGACGACGAGAAGGTGCTCGGCTACTACGACGTTGCCGAGGGCTTTAACGACGTGTGGGGGGATCTCGCCCAAGAACTCGGGCTTGAATCCGGCATCACGAAAGAGCAGTGGTCCGAATTGTTCGATGGGCGCTGGAACGGCGAAAAGCTCGTTTCCAGCGGCTATCGCCAGGTTCGTGATTCCGAAACGAAGGAGATCATCGGTCGAGAACTTGGCGTGCGTACACCCATGATCGACGTCGTATTCGCCGTCCCCAAGGGCATCAGCGAACTCTACGCCCGGGCCCACTCAGAGGCAGAGGCCAAAGCCATAGCTGACGCGGTGCTGGCTGCGGCCAAGGTTGCTTGGACCGAAGGGGTCGAGAGTCACGCACGAGTCGCCCGCGTACCCGCTGGCCGGAATCCCGTCACCGGAAAGCCCGCCAGTGAGCGAGTGACCGCCAAACTGCTCTGCACACCGGCTCTGCAATTCACCGCACGACCTACACAAGACACCATCGACCGCGGATCGCCCGCTGATCCGCATCTGCACGTCCACTGCGCCACCTTCACCGCCTGCCAGGCCCACGGGCGCTGGCTAACGGCTGATGAAGCTGGCATTAAGCGCTCAGCGGTGTTTCGGGACGCAATCTTCATGGGCGAGGTGTCCCGCAACATCGAGAACCTCGGCTACAAGCTCGACTACAGCGACTTGCACTCCTCGCGCTCGGGTCGCATCTCCTTCGAGCCTCAGGCGTCTGATCCGAAGCTGCGGAAGTTCTGGTCCACCAATCACGAACGGACCTACTCCATCGTCCGCGACTTCGAGGAAAAGTGGCACCGGCCGCCAACGGATGCCGAGCTAAACCAGATCATGAGCGTCACCCGGGGACGCAAGGCCGATAAGGAGATGGACAGCCGCCCGGTGCGCCAGCGTTGGCTCGACAGCGCTCGGGCTCAGGGCCTCGATGCGGGCTTGGTTCCGCCCGGCACCTTCGAGCGAGCGGACTACGACGACCGAGCCGTCGAGCTGTGGGACCGGCTGATGTCAGCCAAGGGGCTGTGCATCAAGGACGCCACCTTCAGCGGCGACACCATCGCGATCGCCATAGCCCGCAACGCCATCGGTCTCGGCTTCACCCGCGAGGAGCTACGCCGCTACGAAGCTGAGCTCCGCGAAGCGCTGGTGGTGGTGCGCCCAGCAGCTGACGATCGACACCAGCTCTACACCACCCACGTCCAGTTAGACCGCGAGCACTTCATCACCGCTCGGCGGCGCGAGAAGGCCCGCCAGGGCTTGCCGCGGGTCCCTGAGGCGCTCGTGCGGCGGGCTCTGGCCCGCCAGCCGGTGCGCCTCGATGCCGAACAGCAGCGCGGCGTTGCCGCCGCCTGTGGGGCTTCCGGCTGGGTCCACATCGAGGGCTATGCCGGCAGTGGCAAGACGACCCTGCTGGCCGCTGCTCGCGACGCCCATCGGCTCGCTGGGACCGCGGACCGCTTCATCGTGGCCTCCACGGCAGCAGCAACCGCCGAGCGCACGGGCCGCAAGCTCGAAGCCGACGACTGGGGATCGGTCGAAAGCCTGGCCGGGCGCATCGACGCCGGCAGGCTCACCGTCACCGCAAGAACGGTCTGGTTCGTCGATGAGGCGGCCATGATGGACACCGCTCGCATGGCCGAGCTACTGCGGATCGCTGGCTCAGGACGCGTCGTGCTCGTGGGCGACGCGAAGCAGCTCTCGCCCATTGGACCTGCAGGCTGGTACGGCGAATCGGTGGCCGAACACGGCTCGGTCCTGCTCACCAGGGTGCATCGCCACCGCGATGCTGCCGACATCCGCGACTACGAGCTGCTCCGAGTTGGCAAGGCCCCGGAGGCCGTGGCCAACCTCGATGAGCGCCAGCGCATCCACATCGATGAGGACCGCTCTGCTCGCCTGCAGCGGGTCATGCGCGACTACACCAACATGCGGGACCTCGGCAGCTACACGGCCGAACAGATTCGCCAGGTCATCGAGACGTCGAACCACGACGTGGACACCATGAACCGCTTCATCCAGCGTGACCGCCTGACCCGCAGAGAACTCGCCGGCCAAGGATTCGAGGTGGAAGACGTCGAGCAGGGCCGTCGCTGGCTGATTCACCGGGGCGACCAGGTGATCTTCTTACGCACCTACCAGGGCGACGATGCGCCGATCCGAAACGGCACCGCGGGCACGGTCGTCGGCCTCGACCCCGCCACAGGACGCGCACAGATCGCTCTCGGCGACCGCCTGGCCACGGTCTGGCTACAGGCCAGCGAACACCGCCAGCCAGTAGGGCTGGCCTATGCCCAGCACGCGAACAAGCTGCAGGGCGGCGAAGTTGAGATGGTGCAGGTGATGCCCGGCGGCATCGCCACGGCGAACGCGAACTCGGGCTACTCCCAGCTGACCCGCGCCCGCCACGAAGCCCACGTCTATCTCGACCGGGACACCTTGGGCGACGAGCCCTTCGACGCCTTGGCCCGCGCCTGGTCGGTCCCTTACGAGAAGCGCTCAGCGACGTGGCACCAGCGCCATGAGCCAACCGAGCCGGCTCGCAAGCCTTTCGACCGCGACGTCGCGGCCACTGCGGCCGACGAACGAGCGGACTGGATTGCCGAGCACTACGGCGAGGACTTGGCTCGGGTCATCTCCCAGTCGCCGGCGTACCCCGGCCTCGTCGCCACCCTCCAAGAGCTGAAAGACCAGGGCAACGACGCGACGGCGATGCTGGCCGAGGCCATCGAGGACCGGGAGCTGAGAAGCGCCAAGGACCCCGCCGCGGTCATCTCCTGGCGTCTCGACCAGGTGCCCGAGAGGGATGTCGAAGCCGAGCTGCCTGTCGTTGCACCCGCGAGGCCCTCCACCGACATAGCGCCCGAGCCGGCTCGGCCGAGCCGGTTCACGATCCGTCGCTCCACAGAGCAAGAGATCGATCGCGGCATCAGCTACTAGAAGCACCTCGCTCCACTACCTGGTGTAGGGGCCTCAGGGGGAAGAAACTCCTCACCCTTGAGGGGGACGCGACATCTCCCTCCTCGGTGTGAATCTCATGGCTGCAACTTCAACGCAGCGTTACCGAGACGATCACGGAGGGCTACTCATGGCACGCTCACGGTGGAAGTGGTCCGACTCGGATGAGATCGAGCCAGAGACCGCCGCTGCCGGCATCGAGAGCTACCACCACCTGTACTCCTGGCGGGCTCACAACCCCGATCGCTTGCCCGACAATTGCGTCTACATCGGCATTGCGGGCGACCTCATCATGTCGCAGCCGAACACCAACCTGTTGGTTCTCGGGCCGTCCCAGGGAGTAGGTAAGACGTCGGGCAACGTGGTTGCCCAGGTGCTCTGCGCCCGGGGTCCTGTCATCGTCACCAGCTCCAAGGGGGACATCATCGCGCCGCTGGTCATGGCACGAGCCCTCGTGGGCACCGTCTGGTTCTACTCCCTCGACGGCGATGCCGTGCCGCCCGGTATGAATGAGCTGCGTTACTCACCAGTCCCAATGTGTCGAGACTGGGGCACAGCCCAACTGACAGCGACCGCCATTGTGAAGTCCTCGAAGGAGCCCGGTCAGGCCAGTAGCGACACCAACGCCTTCTTCGATGACCAGGCCGCCTTCACCTTGGCCTGCTTCCTCTTCTACGCAGCGCGCCTCGGCCATGACATGGCGTGGGTCGTCTCCATGATCAACAACCCACGCGATGGCGGGGACGGCCAGCCGTGGGGCATGGCCGAGATGTTGGCTGTCCTCGAGGAGCGGGGCCATGAGGACGTCGCTGACGCACTCGCCGGTCTCGCTAACGCCCCCGATCGCCAGCGTGCCAGCGTCTTTGCCACCGCGTCACGAGCCCTGCGCGCCTATTCGCTGCCGTCGGTGCTGGCCACCACCAAGGATCCCAATTTCAGCATCGATGCGTTCGTGGCCGGACAGCCGGAAGCGGAGCAAGAGTCCATGAACTGGGACGGCGACTGCCAGTTGGAGGGCGCCTACGACACCGTCTTCATCACCGCGGCCGAACAGACCCTGGTCATGGGGCCAGTGGTTGCTGCCTTTCTCGCCCAGGCTCGCAGCCGACGCCGCAAGCTCTTCCGAGCTGACACCGATCCTGATCGTCCAGGCTTGGCGCATAGGCCGCCGCTGACCTTCATGCTCGACGAGCTGGCCACCATGGCTCCGATCTACGACCTGCCGGACCAGCTCGCCATCGGCAACGAAGGCATGGTCACCGTCGGCGTGCTGCAGGACATCAGCCAGGCCAAGCGCATCTGGGGTGCCGAGCTGGGCAAGGGGCTGCTCACCTTGTTCCAGAACGTCTTGATCTTCCGGGGTATCCGAGACTCCGAGACGTTGCAGGCCATCAGCGCGATTGCCGGCCAGGCCTGGATCGAGGTTCAGGGCTCCAACCAGGGCACCTCGTCTTCCGGACTGTTCGACCCGGTCACCCAGTCCTCTGGCATGAGCGTGACCCAGCAGCTCGTGCCCGCTCTTCCCCTCGATGCCATCGTGCAAGGACACCCCCAGCACCCGGACGCGGTGCTGTGGCTGCGCCCCGACGGCTCGCACCAGTGGGTCCACAACGCGCCCTACTACCGGGCTCGGCCGTGGGTGCCAATCCTGGTTCAGACGATGGAAGACATCGCCCGTCTGCCCCTCGATGACCCCCGGCGTCTGCTGCGGGTACCGAACCTCTTCGACGGCTACGTGGGCCACACCTTCGGCCTTGGGCACTGGGAACAGCGCTACTGGAACGCCCGCCAGCAGCTCGATCGGACCCGTCGATCCATTCTCGGCCGCAACGCCGCTGAGATGGGTGCTTCTCAGTGAACTACGGCGAGATCAACAACGACTGGGTGCAGAGGCGTCGGCGCAAGGCAACGTCTGGTCCGCTTCCCAAGCTCATGCGCGCGGAACGTCCCGGCCGCTATTACCTGGGGATGCGCCTGCCGTCGAAGGGCCGCCGCCTCTTCACCGGCGCACTGGTCTACGCACCTGCGTGGCTCTGCTGGCTCTTCGTCATGAACAACCAGGACGACATGTACGCGTCGGCCGACTCGGCCTTCTGGCGGTTCAATGCCGCCTTCCTCGCCTTCGCAGTAACGCTGGCTGGCTACTGGTTCTGCCTGTGCGTGGCCCCTCAACATGAGGGCCAGAACCTCTGGGCTCGCCGGATCATGGGCACGCGGGTGGTTTCGGTGCGCCAGGACGAATCCGGGGAAGTGCGCGTCTTCTACCCGTCCAACTGGCAGCTCATGGTCCGCGCCGTGATGGTGATCTTCGTCGATGCCTACGTTGGCTGGCTGAGCGTGTGGTTCTCGAGGACGAACCGCTCCTGGGGAGACCGAGTGGCTCGCACCATCGTGATTCGTGAAGGAGAAGCCGAGCCGGAGTTGCCCTACGACTACGCGCGCTCCGAGTGGACCTGAGGTAACCCTTGGACGCAGGCGACCGGCTGCTCTCGGTGGAGGAGGCCGCTGAGTACCTCAACGTCGGAGTGCGCTTCATCCGTCGGGTCGTAGCGGATCGACGCATCCCCTACGTCAAGGTCGGCAAGTACGTGCGCATCAAGAAGTCCGCCCTCGATGCCTTCATCGCGGCCAACACCATCGATCCTGTCGCATGACCGCGCGACACTGAGCGCCCCCTCAAAGGCTCGGAGGCTCTCATGGCGCGGAGAAGCTTCGGCTCAGTGCGGCGCTTGCCCTCGGGGCGCTACCAGGCCAGCTACCTGGGCCCTGACGGCAAGCGTCGCACCGGGCCGCAGACCTTCATCGCCAAAGGCGATGCCACTCGGTGGCTGTCTCGCATCGAGACCGAGCTGTCGGCTGGCACCTGGGTCGATCCTGTCGCTGGCCAAGTGACCCTGCGCGCCTACGCCGCGGCCTGGCTGGCCCAGCGCACCGTGAGAGGCCGGCCGCTCGCGCCCCGGACCCTGCAGACCTACCAGCACAGCCTCGACGCGTGGCTGCTCCCGCCCCTCGGCGACCATCGACTCAGCGCGATCACCCCCGCTGTCGTGCGGACCTGGCACGCAGCAACGCTTAGCGCAACGGGCCCGACGGCGACACGACAGGCCTACGCTCTCCTGCGCTCCATCCTCAGCACCGCGATGGCCGACGACGCCATTGCCCGCAACCCCTGTCGCATTACGGGCGCGGGTCAGCCGTCGAGCCCCGAGCGCCCGCTGCTCGACCTGGACACCGTCCTCGCGCTCATCGACGCCATGCCCGTCTACCTCCGGACGGCAACAGCCACGATCTTCTGGGCGCACCTGCGCATCGGCGAAGCCGTGGCCCTACAGCGTCGCGACGTCGATTTGAGCGCAGCAACGCTGCGCATCGAGCGCCAGCACGTCGAGATTCGCAGTCAGGGTCCTGTGGAGACGGCCCCCAAGGTCGCCAGTCAGCGCACTATCGCTCTGCCCAACCAAGCCGTTGCGCTCCTTGGCCAGCATCTGCACGACCACCCGGGCCTGCCTCAGTCGTATCTCTTCACGCGC
Source organism: Blastococcus sp. TF02A-26 (assembly GCF_003319125.1). Lineage (GTDB taxonomy): Bacteria > Actinomycetota > Actinomycetes > Mycobacteriales > Geodermatophilaceae > Trujillonella. Next base: position 174,967 of record NZ_QOHG01000005.1, read on the forward strand.
CGCGATGGCAGCCAGCTGCGGGCCATGCACGTGCAGAACGCCTGGCAGACCGCTCGCAAGAAGGTCGCGCGACCCGACGTGCATCTCCATGACCTCCGCCATGCCGGCTTGACGCTCACCGCACAGTTGGGCGGCACCCTCGCCGAGGTGCAGCGTCGAGCAGGCCATGCCAGCGCTCGGGCCGCGTTGATCTACCAGCACGCTGCTGCCAGTCGGGATCAGGACCTGGCGGCATTGCTGTCGAAGCTGGGCTGATCCCCAGGGGCCTTGGCTGTTTCCTCGAGAACCTCCGCCAGGTCTCGGCGAGCTGCTTGAACGGCCTCGATCGCGGCGTCCACCCGCGCCCGCCACGGCCGCCCGAGAGGGCCGGCCAGCAGCACCTCGGGGACGCGTAAGGGGATCGAGCTAACAGCGGTCGTCGCGACCTCGAAGGCATCAGCGACCGCTGACACGGCATCGCGCACGGACGGTCGCGCCGTGAGTCGCACCCGCGACAGCGGAACCGCGAACTCGGCGGCAGCCTCGAAGACCTCTCGATGCCACTGCTGAGCCCACGCTGGCCCAAGGAGCCGGCGACGAACCGCTGGGCGTCCCACCAACCCGACCATGGTCCGCAGGCGTCCCAGCGCCATTGCCACTGCAGCGTCGAAGGCCACGCAGGCTTCGACTTCGCTGGTCCACGCCGCGCGGCGCTGTTCGGACCCACGCACCGCGGCTTGCTCAGCGAACTCCGCTCGTTGGATTCGGAGTTGCTGACGGCCGTTGCGCCACACCACGTAGATCGAGCCCGCCACTGCGATCACTGCTGCCAGCAGCGTTGCGAGCGCCGGGATGCGCACGTCACCCATGGCGACTTCCTACGCGACACAGCTGCGTTGACCCGGCACGCAGGCGAAGCGTTGTCGCACAGCCGTTGCACGGCGAGCCAACGAGCGGTACTAACGAGGCGCTGACCAGGGACATTGCTCAATGCCTAGCAGCTTTCAAGACCGCCGCCATCGGCCACTAGGCGAGCCCTCCTGGCCGGTCGAGGCTAGCGCCCGCACGGGGACCGCAGCGTCACCCGGTGAGCAGCATGCCGCCGTTGACGTCGATGACCTGCCCGTTGATCCAGGCACCGGCGTCGGAGAGGAGCAGCGCGGCCAGCCCCGCGACGTCGTCGGGCTCGCCCAGCCGCGGGCTCCACGTCTGCGCCAGCGCCGCGGCGAGGAACGCTGGTGACAGCTGCGCCCGGGCGTTGTCGGTCAGCACCACCCCGTAGCTCAGCGCGTTGCAGCGGACGCCCCGCTTGCCCCAGGTGGCGGCCACGTGCCGGGTCAGCGTCTCCACCCCGGCCTTCGCCGCCTGGTAGGCGATCCGGGTCGTGCCGGCGCCACGGGCGGCGTTGGACGACGTGTTGACGATCGACCCGCCACCCCCGTCCAGCATGAGCGGGATCGCCGTCCGGCAGGTCGCGGCGTAGGCCAGCAGGTGGGAGCGCAACTGCAGGTCCCACGTCCCGTCGGGCGTGGAGACGACGTCACCGTCGTGCCGGTGCGCGGCGGGGTTGCCGGCCACGTTGTGCAGCCCGTCGAGCCGGCCGTAGCGCTCGACCGCCGTCCCGATGAGGGCGGCGCTGCTGGCCGGGTCGCCCATGTCGAACGCGACGGCCACCGCCTCGCCGCCGCCGGCCCGGATCGCCGCGGCGACCTCCTCGGCCCGGTCGACGTCGATGTCGCCGACCACGACCCGGGCACCGGAGGCGCCGAGCAGGCGGGCCGTCGCCCGGCCGGTCCCCCCGCCACCGCCGGCGACCACGACGACCCTGCCCTCGAGACCGTCCACGCGCACCCCTCCACTGCTAATGATTGACCCGCAGCGGAGCGGAGCCTCCGCGCCGTGTCAAGGGAGGAACCGTGGACGGACGGCTGACCGGCCGCGTGGCGATCGTGACCGGGGCGGGCCAGGGCGCCGGCCGGGGCTGTGCCCTGGCGCTGGCCGCCGAGGGTGCGTCGGTGGTCTGCGTGGGGCGCACCCGCGCGCCGCTGGAGTCGGTCGCCGCGCAGATCGCCGCGGCCGGCGGCACGGCGCGCGTCTCCCCGGCCGACGTCACCGGCGCGGCGGCTCGGCTCGCGGTCGTGGACGACACCGTCGCGGCGTTCGGCCGGCTCGACGTCCTCGTCAACGCCGCGCAGGCGCCCGCGATGCGGGCGGCCGACCTGCTCGACGTCACCGACGCGGAGATCGCCGAGCTGTGGACGTCGGGCCCGGTGGCCACGCTCGCCCTCATGCGCGCCTGCCACCCGCACATGAAGGCGGCCGGCGGGGGGTCGATCGTCAACTTCGCCAGCGGCGCGCTGCGCCGGCCCGCCCACTACGGCGTCTACGCCGGCGTGAAGGCGGCCATCGAGACGATCGGCGTCGCCGCGGCGGTCGAGTGGGGACCCGACGGCATCCGCACCAACACCGTCGTCCCGATCGTCGAGTCGCCGTCGCTGGACCTCGACCTCACGGCCGAGCAGCGCGAGCGGTACCGCGCCGGGATCCCGCTGGGCCGGATCGGCCGGCCGGAGGAGGACGTCGGCCGGGCCGTCGCCTTCCTGGCCGGGGACGACGCCGCCTACGTCAGCGGGAACACGCTGCGACTGGACGGAGCCGCCTGGAGCGCCCGCTGAGCGGTCCGGGCCCGTGGCATGCTGCGCGCACTCCCGAACGACCGGCAGGAGAGCGCGTGCCCACCCCGTATGCCAGCGTCGGCGGCAGCGATCCCGGCCTGCGCGAGCACGCCGCCGAGGTGCGCCGCCGCGGACTGCCCCTGGTGCCGGCGGCGGAGGGGGTCACCTTCCGCCTCGACGTCGACGCCGGCGGCGGGCTGCTCGGCGTGACCTCGGCCGACGCCGGGGAGGACAGCGCCGTCCCCGGGTTCTGGGCCGGCCCGGTCACCACCGTCGTCTGCCGGGAGCTCCTGGCCGACCACGAGGACTTCTGGCGCTCCCGCCTGGTCGCCGACCTCCCCGGCGCGGACGACGTGCAGCTGGTCACCGGCCTCGTCGACCTCGCGCACGCCGGACCGGGTGCCTACCGCCGCGGCCGCACCACCCGGCTGCGGCTGTCGCTGGCCGCGGAGCGCGTCTCGACCGGAGACGCGGAGCCCGCGCTCTCCTGCCCGCCCGGGGAGCCCCTCGCCGCGGTGACCGGCGTCGTCCGCGCGGCGCAGCGCCGGACGTCGGGCCGCACCGGGCGCTCGTTCGCGGTGCTCACCGTGGACACCGCCGGACTGGCCCTCGACGTCTGCGCCGCGCCGGAGGTCCTCGCCGACCTGCCGGCGGAGGGGTCGACCGTCACCGCGGTCGGCCGGCTCGTCGGCGTCTTCGCCGGCACCGTCGGCGAGCTGGCACCGGAGCTGTCCCCCGACGTCGAGCCGCCCCTGGTCGTCACCGCCCGGCCCGTGGTGGTCCCGCGCGCGCCCGTGCCGCTGCTCGCACCCGCCGACGCCGCCGACCGGCCGGCGAGCACCCCCCTGCTGGAGCTCCCCCGCAGCGCCCAGGTGCTCGCGCCGATGGTGCACACCGCAGGCGCGACCGACGCCGGGGTCGTCGCCTGCTGCGTCGACTGGGACGGCCGCTGGCAGCTGCGCCGCTTCGCCCCCGGCGCGGTCGTCCCCGACGGCGTCGTCGACCTCGCCGGGCACCCCGAGCAGTGCGTCGTCCACCGCGGCGGCGTCGCCGTCGTCGTCGGCCGGGAGCTGCTGGTGCTCGACGCCGGCCTGCAGCTGCTGCACCGGACCGCGTTCCCCCCGCACGGGCTGCTGCACCTGGTCGCCTCGCCGTCGGCCGTGCACGTGCTGGTCACCGAGCCCGCCGGGCCGGCCGACGCGCCCGACGACGCCGGGCGCCGTGCCGTGGCCCAGGGCGCGACGGTGCACCGCTACCGGCTGCACCGGCTGGACCTCGTCCGCCTCGGCGACCCCGCGGCCGACCCGTGGCAGCGGATGCAGCTGCCGGTCAGCGGGATCTACCCGCCGACCGCGCCGAGCGAGGTGCCCGGCTGGGTCGAGCCGACGGCGGCCGACACCCGGGGCGAGGGCCTCTGGTTCGCCGTCCCCGGACGCGACGCCTGGGACCGGCCGGCCCAGCACCACCTGACCGTCTCCGCCGAGGGCGCGCTGGCCATGCAGACCGACCCCGACGGCCCGCCGTGGGCCACCGGCCGGCTCCGGCACGGGGAGGTGCTGCTCACCGCCGACTCCTCGGGACCGGCGGTGGACGGCCGGCGACCGGCGTCGACCGGCCCGGTCGCCGCCCGGCTGCTGACCGGGGAGGTGCCGGCCGCGGTCGCCACCCGGTTCGACGGGCAGGGCACGGTCCTGTTCGAGCTCCGCGCCGGCGGGTGGACGCAGGTGGCCGCCACCCCGCGCGCGGTGCTGGTCAGCTCGGCGGTGGACCGGCGCACCGCCGCCCGCTGGTACGGCTTCTCCGGCTCCGACTCCCCCGGCGTCCTCGGTGTGGTGACCGGCGAGGGCGCCCTCCGCCCGGTCCTGCAGACGCGGGAGCCGTTCGCGCTCGTCGCCGTCGCCGCCGACGCCGCGGTCGCGACGACGCCCTCCCCCGGCGCACCCGTGTTGGACCTGCGCGACGGCCGGTTGCGGGCGTCCGCCGGTCCCGGCGACGCGACCGCCCGCCCTGGTCCAGGTGGGGACGTCGTGGTGAGCGGGCCGGAGTGGACCGACAGCCGGCTGCGGGCACGGGTGCCCGACGGGTGGTCGGTCGCCGAGAGCTGGACCCTGCGGGCGCCCGACGGGCAGTCGACCGTCGTCGTCTCCCGGGAACCGCTGCCGCCGGGCGTCGGGGCCGAGCAGTACGCCCAGGGCCACGGCGACCGGCTGGTCGCAGAGTTCCCGCAGTACCAGCAGCACGTGCTCACGGTGCTGCCGCTGGCCTCGGGGCCGGCCTACGCGCGGCTGTTCTCCTGGGCCGCGCCGGGCGGCGCGCGGATCACCCAGGTGCAGGTGTACGCGACCGCGCCGGGCACCGGGTTCACCGCGTCGGCCACCACGTCCGCGGCGTCGTTCGGCGCCGTCGCCCAGGTGGTCGACGACGTCCTGCGCTCCCTGGATTTCGACACGGGCGCGCCCCGGGGTGCCCCCGCACCGACGGGCGGGTCGACGGCGGCCACCGTCCTCGCCCAGCTGCCACCCCGTCCCCCGGCCTGACCGCGGGCCGGGCGGCGGCCCTCGGCGACACGGGCGGCACCGCGCCTCGAGGGCCGGGTCAGCGGCGGACCGGCCCGTCGCAGGAGCTCAGCGTCGCTCGCGTCCGGCGTCCCGGGGCGCGCGGGCGGCGTCCCCCGGCGTCGGCCCCTCGGGCACGTCGTCCTCCCGCGACACCGGCGTGCCCACCACGCCGTGCAGGTGGCAGGCGGCGAGGTGCCCGTCGGCGGGGCCGACCGGCTGCAGCGCGGGGTCGACGTCGGGGCACGGCTCGAACGCCTGCGGGCAGCGGGTCCGGAAGCGGCAACCCGACGGCACCGCCGCCGGGGAGGGGACGTCGCCGCGCAGCACGATCCGCTGCCGGTTGCGCTCCAGCTCCGGGTGCGGAACGGGCACGGCCGACAGCAGCGCCTGCGTGTACGGCATCTGCGGATGGGTCCCGACCGCCTCCGCCGGGCCGACCTCGACCACCCGGCCCAGGTACATGACGGCGATGCGGTCCGCGACGTGCCGGACGGCGGAGAGGTCGTGGGAGATGAACAGCAGCGTCAGCCCCAGCTGCTGCTGCAGACGGCGGAGGAGGTTGAGCACCTGCGCCTGCACGCTCACGTCGAGCGAGGCGATGGCCTCGTCGCAGACCAGGAAGTCCGGCTCGCCGGCCAGCGCGCGGGCGATGCCGACCCGCTGCCGCTGGCCGCCGGAGAACTCGTGCGGGTAGCGGTCGGCCACCGCCGGGTCGAGGCCGACCAGCTCGAGCAGCTCGCCGACCCGCGCCGTCCGCTCCCGGCGGCCGCCGTGCAGGCCGTGCACCTCGAGCGGCTCGGACACCGTCTGGGCGACCGTGCGCCGCGGGTCGAGCGAGGCGAACGGGTCCTGGAAGACCATCCCGGCCCGGCGGCGCAGCTCGCGCAGCTGGCGCCGGCCGAGCGCGGTGACGTCGGTGCCGTCGAAGGTGACCGTGCCGCCGGTGGGCTCGACCAACCGGAGCAGCGCGTTGCCCAGCGTGGACTTGCCGCACCCGGACTCACCGACCAGGCCGAGGGTCTCGCCGCGGTGGATGTCGAGGTCGACGCCGTCGACGGCCCGGACGGCACCGGTCGTCCGCCGGAGGGCCCCGCCGGACCGGATCGGGAAGTGCACCTCGAGCCCGCGGGCCGAGAGCAGGACGTCGCTCATCGGGCGCCCTCCCCGCACCACGTCGCCGCGCGGTGCGGCAGGGAGGAGCCTGTCGCGCGCGACAGGCTCTCCACGAACGCCAGCGGCGGCTGCTCGGTCTCGCAGCGGGCGTCGCCGCGCACCGGGCAGCGGGGCCAGAACACGCAGCCGGCCGGAAGGTCGGTCGGCGGCGGCGGGACGCCGGGGATGGTCGCGAGGTCCGGGCGCCGGCCGTCGGACAGCGGCTCGGCGAGGTCGGGCAGCGCCCCCAGCAACCCGCGGGTGTACGGGTGCGCCGGCCGCTCCAGGACGTCGTCCACGGTGCCGTCCTCGACGCACCGGCCGCCGTACATGACCAGCACCCGGTCGGCGATGCCGGCGACGACGCCGAGGTCGTGGGTGATCCAGACGACGCCGGTGCCGTGCTCGCTCTGCAGCCGCTCGACCAAGTCGATGATCTGCGCCTGCACGGTGACGTCGAGGGCGGTCGTGGCCTCGTCGGCGACCAGCAGCGCCGGGGAGTTGCTCAGCGCGATCGCGATGACGACCCGCTGCCGCATGCCGCCCGACAGCTCGTGCGGGTACCGGTCGACCGCCCGCTGCGGATCGGGCAGCCCGACCTCGGCCAGCAGCTCCACCGCCCGCGCCCGGGCCGCCTGCCTGGTCACCTGCTGGTGCGCCCGGATGCCCTCGACCAGTTGCCGGCCGACGGTCAGCACCGGGTTGAGGGAGGTCATCGGGTCCTGGAAGACCATCCCGATGCCGGGGCCGCGGACCTGCCGCAGCCGGTCCGGGGACATCGCCAGGAGGTCCTCCCCCTGCAGCAGCGCCCGCCCGGTCACGGTCGCCGTCCGCGCCGGCAGCAGACCCATCAGCGCGAGCACCGAGACGCTCTTGCCGCTGCCGGACTCCCCCACCACCGCGACCGTCTCGCCGGGCCCGACGGTGTAGTCGAGCCCGTTGACCACGTGCGCGGTGCCACGCGGCGTGCGCAGCTGCACCCGCAGGTCCTCGACCGCCAGCACCGGCGCCGTCATCTGCCGCTCCCGGCCGTCAGCGTCCGCTGTCGCGGGTCGAGCACGTCGCGCAGGCCGTCGCCCAGGAGGTTGAAGCACAGCACCGTGAGCACGATGGCCAGGCCCGGGAACACCGAGTACCACCAGGCCTGCTCGATGAAGCCGCGCCCGTCGGCGAGCATCAGGCCCCAGGAGGGGTTGGGGCGGCGCGGGCCCAGGCCGAGGAACGACAGCGCCGCCTCGGCCAGGACGGCGAACGCGAGGCTGATCGAGGTCTGCACGATGATCGGCGGTGCGGCGTTGGGCAGCACGTGCCGGGTGAGCAACCGGAAGTCCGACGCCCCGATCGAGCGGGAGGCGCGGACGTACACCTCCTCCCGCACACCGAGCACGCTGGCGCGGGTCACCCGGGCGAAGATCGGCACGTAGACGATGCCGATGGCGAGGATGGCGTTGGCCGGCCCGGTGCCGCGGATGGCCACGACCGCGATGGCCAGCAGCACCGCCGGGAAGGCGAAGAGCATGTCCATCAGCCGCATCAGGACGTCGTCGACCCACTTGCCGTAGAAGCCGGCGAGCAGGCCGATCAGCGTGCCCACGACCAGGGCGAAGGCCACGGAGAGGAAGCCGACCCGCAGCGACGTCCCGGCTCCCAGGACCACCCGGCTGAGGATGTCCCGGCCGAACTCGTCGGTGCCGAACGGGTGGCTCCAGCTCGGTGGCTGCAGCGCGATCGACTGGTCCTGGTCGTTGGGGCCGTCGGGAGCCAGCGTCTCGTCGAACAGCGCCACGAGGACGATCAGCACGAGGACGACCGCGGAGACGGCGGCGGTCGGGTTGCGGGCCAGCAGGCCCAGCGTCTCCCGCCACCGCGGGCGGGCGGGGCGGCTCGGCGGGATCGGCTCCGCGGGCGGGGGCTCGGCCGGGTTCGCCCCGGGGGTCGGCAGCTGGGTCATCGGCGGGAGATCCTCGGGTCGATCCGGCTGTAGAGCAGGTCCACCAGCAGGTTGATCACCAGGAAGACGAGCGCGAAGAGCAGCACCGCGCCCTGCAGGACCGGGAAGTCACGGTCGCGGACGGCCTGCAGCGCCAGCTGACCGAGCCCGGGCCAGGAGAAGACGATCTCCACGACGACGACGCCCGACAGCAGGTAGGCCAGCTGCACCCCGGTCACGGTGACCAGCGGCAGCAGGGCGTTGCGGAGCACGTGCCAGCTGAGCACCTGGCGGGTGGGCAGGCCCTTCGCCTCCGCCGTCCGCACGTGGTCCGAGCCCAGCGCCTCGAGCATGCTCGACCGCACGAACCGGGTGATGACCGAGCCGGAGACCACGCCGGTGGCGACCGCGGGCAGGATCAGCCGCTGGAACCAGCCCCACGGGTCCTCGGTGAGCGGCACGTAGCCGCCCGAGGGCAGCCAGCCGAGGGTCCCGGCGAAGATCAGGATCAGCATGATCGACAGCCAGAAGTCCGGCACCGAGATGCCGAGCTGGCTGACCACCGTCGCGAAGCGGTCGACCAGCGAGCGCGGGTGCAGCGCCGACAGCATGCCCAGCGGCAGTGCGATCAGCAGGGCCACGACGAGCGCGGCGACCGCCAGCGTCAGCGTGGCCGGCAGCCGCTCGGCGATCAGCGACGTCACCGTCTCGCCGCTGCGGAAGCTGACCCCGAGGTCGCCGGTCACCGCGTTGCCCGCCCAGCGGAAGTACTGCTCCACCAGCGGCAGGTCCAGCCCGTTGCGCTCCCGCAGCGCGTCGTAGGTCTCCTGCGAGTAGCGGGTGCCCAGGGCCAGCCGGACGGGGTCGCCCCGGACCAGGTGGATCAGCGAGAAGACGAGGACGCTGACCCCGGCCAGGACGACGAGCGCCTGGCCGACCCGCCGGAGCAGGTAGCCGGTCAGGGCAGCTCCACGTTCTCGAAGTTGATCGCGGCGTCGGCCCGGATCGTGTAGCCGGTCAGCCCGGGCGCCCACGCCTGCACGACGTCGGGGTTGAACAGGTAGATGTAGGACGCGTCGTCGACGATGATCCGCGCGGCCTGGTCGTACAGGTCCTTGCGGGCGGCCTGGTCGGTCTCCGTGGAGGCCCGGGTCAGCAGGTCGTCGACCTGCGGGTTGCTGTAGCCCTGGTAGTTGCTGCCGCCGGTGGACAGGTGCTGCTGCTCGTAGAAGTCGGCCGGGTCGATGTTGCCGATCCAGCTGAACAGGAACGAGTCCATGTCGCCCTGGGCCTCGCGGTCGAGCCAGGTGGCGAGGTCCTCCTCCTCGATCTCCACGTTCACGCCGATCGGCTCCAGCTGGCTGGCGATGACCTGCGCGGCCGCGACGGACTCGGCGTCCTCGTCGGTGACCATCAGGCCCAGCGTGATCGGCGTCGGGACGCCGGACTGCTCGATGAGCTGGCGGGCGGCGTCCTCGTCGGGGGTGTAGGGCGCGTAGTCGAGGTAGTAGGCGCTGCCCTCGGGGATCGCGGTCTGGTTGGGCTGCGCGGCGCCGAAGCGGGCCGCCTGGGCGATCTCCTCGCGGTCGAGGGCGGTGGCGATCGCGCGCCGGACCTGGGGGTTGTCGAACGGCGCCCGGTCGTAGTTCAGCGACAGGTAGTAGTACTCGACGCTGGTGGCCGAGCCGAGCTCCACGCTGTCGTCGTCGGCGAGCGACTCGATGTTCTGCGGCGGCACGTTGTCGGTCCACTGCACCTCGCCGTTCTGCAGCGCGGTGAGTGCGGCGGTGCCCTCGGAGATGTAGCGGAACTCGACGCCGTCGACGCTCGGCGCGCCGTCCCAGTAGTCCTCGTACGCGGTCAGCACGGTGCTGTTCGCGTCGGAGCTCTCCAACCGGAAGGGCCCGGTGCCGTTGGCCTCGGTCTGCAGGTCGAACTCCTCCGCGGCGTTCTCCGAGACGATCGACATGCCCTTGAACGCGCCGATCTGCTCGAGCAGGTTCGGAGTGGGCTGGGTCAGCGTGATGACGACGGTCCGCGGATCCGGCGCGGCGATGTCGGCGACGGTGGCGAACCGGTAGGAGTTGGCCAGCTCCTCGTCGATGATCCGCCGGTAGCTGTAGACGACGTCGGCGGAGTCGAACTCGCTGCCGTCGTGGAAGGTCACCCCGTCGCGCAGGGTGAACGTCCAGGTCAGGCCGTCCTCGCTGGTCTCCCACGACTCGGCCAGACTCGGCTCCATCGTGAGGTCGTCGGGGTTGGGGACGATGAGGGTGTCGTAGACGTTCTCGAGGACCTGGAAGCTGGCGTAGGCCGTCGTCGCGTGCGGGTCGAACTGGTCGGGCTGTGCGGCGACCGCCGCGACGAGCACGTTGTCCCCGCCCCCGCCTCCGCCGCCGGTGTCGACGTCCTCGCCTCCGCCGCAACTGGCCAGCAGCAGCACGCCGGCGGTGAGCAGGGGCAGCAGTCGGGTCGTGCGCACGGGGACCTCCGGGCAGCTCGGCGACGTCGTCCGTCCCCGACCTTGCTCCCGGTCGTCCGACCTCGCAGGTCGAGCCAGGGATCGTTGCACCGTCGTCACACACGCACAGCGGCCGCCGTCCCGGGAGGGACGACGGCCGCTGCGCGGTGGAGCCGGCCTCAGCGCACGTGCACGCCGGAGATCGTGCGCGCGATGACCAGCCGCTGGATCTCCGAGGTGCCCTCGAAGATCGTGTAGATCTTGGCGTCGCGGGCCATCCGCTCCACCGGGTACTCGCGGGTGAACCCGTTGCCGCCGAGGATCTGCATCGCCTTCTCCGTGACCCGGACGGCGGTCTCGCCGGCGACGAGCTTGGACATGGAACCCTCGGCGGCGGTGAACTGCTTGCCGACCCGCGCCATCCACGCCGCGCGCCAGACCAGCAGCCGGGCAGCGTCGATGGAGGTCTTCATGTCGGCGAGCATGAAGGCGATCGACTGGTTCTCGATGATCGCCCGGCCGAACTGCTCCCGGGTCTTGGCGTACTCCAGCGCGTAGTCGTACGCCGCCCGCGCCACGCCGACCGCCTGGGCGCCGACCGCCGGCCGGGTGCGCTCGAAGGTCGCCATCGACGGCTGGGTGCGGCCGCTCTTCAGACCCTCGCGGGCGCGGGCCAGCCGCTCGTCGAGCTTCTCGCGGCCGCCGAGCAGGCAGTCGGCGGGCACGCGGCAGTCCTCGAGCACGACCTCGGCGGTGTGCGAGGCCCGGATGCCGTGCTTGAGGAACTTCTGCCCCTGGCTGATGCCCGGCGTCCCCGGCGGGACGACGAAGCTGGCGTGCCCGCGCGCCTTGAGCTCGGGGTCGACGACGGCGTTGACCACGTGGATGTCGGCGATGCCGCCGTTGGTGGCCCAGGTCTTGGTGCCGTTGAGCACCCACTCGTCGGTCTTCTCGTCGTAGACCGCGCGGGTGCGCATGGCGCCGACGTCGGACCCGGCATCGGGCTCGCTCGAGCAGAAGGCCGCGACCTTCGGCTCGGTCTCGGTCCCGAACATCGCCGGGATCCACTGGCCGACCTGCTCGTCGGTGCCGTTGGCCCGCACGCTGGCCGCGGCCAGCGTGGTGCCGACGATCGCCAGCCCGATCCCGGCGTCACCCCAGAAGAGCTCCTCCATGGTGATCGGGATGCCGAGCCCGGACTCGTCGAACCACTGGGTGGCGAAGAAGTCCAGCGAGTAGAGACCGATCTTGGCGGCCTCCTGCAGCACCGGCCACGGGAACTCCTCCCGCTCGTCCCACTCGTTCGCGGCCGGACGCACGACGTTCGCGGCGAACTCGTGCACCCACTTCTGCAGCTCGAGCTGGTCCTCGGTGAGGTCGAACGAGACGGGCATGCGGGGGGCCTCTCTCAGAGGGGGCGGATGGTGGCGAGCAGGTGGTCGGTGCCGGTCTTCGCGTTGCGGACCGCGGCGTCCCAGCCGCCGTCGCGCTCGACGGTGGCGAGGGTGACGGTCGAGGGCAGGAACAGCGGCTTGCGGAAGGCGACGTCGACGGTGAACGCCTCGGGCAGCCGGTTCTCCACCGCCGCCAGGACGCGCGCCTTGACCCACATGCCGTGCGCGATGGCCCGCTTGAACCCGAACGCCTTCGCGGTGAGGCCCGACAGGTGGATCGGGTTCACGTCGCCGGAGACCTTCGCGTAGCGGCGGCCGGCGTCGTCGGGGATCCGCCAGGTGATGGTCCCCGGGGGCAGCTCCCCCACCTCGACGTCGACGTCGGCCTCCGGCGCTCCCTCCGGGGCCTTCGCGCCGCGGGCCAGGTAGGTCGACCGGCTGCGCCAGACCTCGGCGCCGTCGGCCGAGACCGAGGCGCACAGGTCCACCGTCGCCCCGCTGCGGTGCCGCGCGAAGCGCTCGGCCCAGACCTCGAGGTCCAGCTGCTCACCGAGGCCGATCGGCCGGAGCAGGTCGACGGTGTTGCGGACGTGCACCAGCCCCGGCAGCGCGAGCGGGAAGGAGCGGTCGCTCATCAGGGCCATCTGCAGCGGGAACGTGAGCATGTGCGGGTACGTCGCCGGCAGGGTGTCGGCGAACGGGAACCGGCACACCCGCGCGTAGGCCGCCACCTCGGCGGGGTCGACGGCGACGCCGGTGCGCGCCAGCCGGGTCTCCGGCAGGTCCCCCCCGCGGCCGCGCGCGGTCAGCGCGGCCTTGGCGAAGAGCGCCGCCATGTTCGGCGGCGCATCGAGCACGGTCGTGGCCATCTCACGCCCCCAGCATCGACTGGCCGCAGACCCGCACGGTCTGACCGTTGACACCGGCGCTGCCCGGCTGGGACAGCCAGGCGATCGTCTCCGCGACGTCCACCGGCAGCCCGCCCTGGCTCAGCGAGTTGATCCGGGAGCCGACCTCCCGGGTGCCGAACGGCATCTTGGCGGTCATCTCGGTGACGATGAAGCCCGGCGCGACGGCGTTGATCGTCGCCCCCCGCCCGGCGAACTCCGGCGCCCAGGCGCGGACCATCCCGATGACGCCGGCCTTGGACGCCGCGTAGTTGGTCTGGCCGCGGTTGCCGGCGATGCCCGACTGCGAGCTGACGCAGACCACGCGGGCGTTCTCCCGCAGCAGCCCGTCGGCGGCCAGCAGCGCCTCGGTGATGTCCAGCTGGGCCTGCAGGTTGACCGCCATGACCGAGTTCCAGCGGGCGGCGTCCATGTTGACCAGCAGCTTGTCCCGGGTGATCCCGGCGTTGTGCACGACCACGTCGACCCCGCCGTGCCGCTCGCGCAGGTGCTCCACCAGCCGCTGGGGCGCGTCGGCGGCGGTGATGTCCAGCTGCAGCGCCGTCCCGCCGATCTCGTTGGCGACCCCGGCCAGCGCCTCCCCGGCAACGGGGATGTCGACGGCGACGACGTGGGCGCCGTCCCGGGCCATGACCTGGGCGATCGACGCGCCGATGCCGCGCGCGGCCCCGGTGACGACGGCGACCTTGCCCGCCAGCGGCTTCTCGGCGTCCTCCCCGGTGGGCACGTCAGCGGCCGAGAGGGTGAGCACCTGACCGTCGACGTAGGCCGACCGGCCGGAGAGGAAGAAGCGGACCGGCGAGGCGAGCGAGGTCTCCGCCCCCTCGGGCACGTAGACCAGGTTCGCCGTCGACCCGTCGAGCAGCTCCTTGCCGATCGAGCGGACGAGCCCGTCGAACGCCTGCCGGGCCGCGGCGGTGGCCGGCGAGTCGGTGGCCGACGGCGGGTCGGCGAGGACCAGCACGCGGCCGGAGGCCCGCAGCCGCTTGACCGCCGGGGCGAGGAAGTCGTGCGCGGCGGCGAGCTGGGCGGGGCCGGTGACCCCGGTGGCGTCGAGCAGCACCGCGGCGGGCTTCTCGCCGTCGGTGGAGCCGTCGGCCACGACGGCGGACTGCACGGTCACCCCGGCGTCCTTCAGCACGCGGGTCAGGGTGTCGCGCAGCCGGCCCTCGCCGGCCGAGCCGAGGACGGCCGGGCCGGGCAGCAGCGGCTGCCCCGGCTCGTACCGGCGCAGCACGGCCGGCCGGGGCAGGCCGAGCTGCTTGGTGATGGTCGTGCCGACGCCGGAGTTGGCGAAGTTCGTGTACCAGTCAGCCACGGGAGGTCCTTCCTGATGCCGTGGGCAACGGTGCGGTTCTGCCCGGGGCAGAACCGCACAGTTGCACGTGGAACGTGAGGGGGGTCAGGACTCGAGGATCGCGACGACGCCCTGGCCGCCGGCCGCGCAGATCGAGATCAGCCCGCGCTTGCCGGGGCCGGCCTCGTGGAGGGTCTTGGCCAGCGAGGCGACGATCCGCCCACCCGTCGCGGCGAACGGGTGCCCGGCGGCCAGCGACGAGCCGTACACGTTGAGCTTCGACCGGTCGATGGCGCCCAGCGGCGCGTCGAGACCCAGCTTCTCCTTGCAGTAGGCCGGGTCCTCCCAGGCCTTCATCGTGGCGAGCACGGTGGAGGCGAACGCCTCGTGGATCTCGTAGAAGTCGAAGTCCTGCAGCGTGAGACCGTTGCGGGCGAGCATCCGCGGCACCGCGTAGACCGGCGCCATGAGCAGGCCCTCGCCACGGTGCACGTAGTCCACCGCGGCGGTCTGCGCGTCGACGAGGTGGGCGAGCACCGGGAGGTTGTGCTCGGCGGCCCACTCGTCGGAGGCCAGGAGCACCGCGGACGCGCCGTCGGTCAGCGGCGTCGAGTTGCCCGCCGTCATCGTCGCCTCGGCACCCTCGGGCAGCGCCTTGCCGAAGACCGGCTTCAGCTTCGCCAGCTTCTCGAGCGAGGAGTCCGGGCGCAGGTTCTGGTCCCGCGAGAGGCCGAGGAACGGGGTGACCAGGTCGTCGAAGAACCCGCGGTCGTAGGCGGCGGCCATGTTCTGGTGCGAGCGGACGGTCAGCTCGTCCTGCTCCTCGCGGCCGATCTCCCACTCGTGCGCGGTGAGCTGGGCGTGCTCGCCCATGGCCAGACCGGTGCGTGGCTCGGCGTTGCGCGGGATCTCGGGGGCGATCATGCCCGGCCGGATCTTCGCGATCGCCTTCAGCCGCTCCTGCAGCGTCTTGGCGCTGTTCAGCGAGATCAGGATGCGGCGCAGGTCCTCGCCCACGGCCAGCGGCGCGTCGGAGGTCGTGTCGACACCACCGGCGATGCCCGACTCGATCTGCCCGAGGGCGATCTTGTTGGCCACCAGGATCGCGGCCTCGAGGCCGGTGCCGCACGCCTGCTGGACGTCGTAGGCCGGCGTGCTCGGGTCGAGCTTGGAGCCCAGCACGGACTCGCGGGTCAGGTTGAAGTCACGGGCGTGCTTGAGGACGGCGCCGGCGACCACCTCGCCGACCTGCTGACCCTGCAGACCGAAGCGGGCGACCAGCCCGTCCAGCGTCGCGGTGAGCATGTCCTGGTTGGACGCCTGGGCGTACCTCGAGTTGGACCGGGCGAAGGGGATGCGGTTGCCACCGACGATCGCGGCCTGACGGGTGGTTGCCATGGGGACCTCCGGGGACGGGTGAGCTCGCATTGCCGGTACTGATGGTACCCAGTACCGTGGGTTACATGAAACTCGAGGCGGTGAGACCCACGTCGCAGGACAAGGTGGCGCAGGTCGGGGCTGCCCGCGACTCGACGCCCGCCCGTGACCGGCGCAGCTCCCGGTGGGACGACCACCGGCGGGCCCGGCGCGAGCAACTCGTCGACGCGACCCTCGAGGCGGTCTCCCGGCACGGCGCCGGCGTCGGCATGGACGAGATCGCCGCCGCCGCGGGAACCAGCAAGACCGTCGTCTACCGGCACTTCGCCGACCGCGGCGAGCTCTACGTCGCCGTCTGCGCCCGGGTCGCCGGCCAGCTGACCGAGCGCCTGCGCGAGGCGATGGAGAGCAGCAGCGACCCGCGGACACGGGTCGGCGCCGCCATCGAGACCTACCTCGCGTTCCTCGAGGCCGATCCCGAGCTCTACCGCTTCGTCGTCCGGCACCCGCTGCTCGACCGACCCGTCGATGCCGACCCGATCAGCTCGCTGTCCGACCTCGTCGGCGAGCAGGCGGCCGCACTGGTCGCCGATGCCCTCGTCCGGGCCGGGCGCGACCCCGCGCCGGCCGGTCCCTGGGGGCACGGCCTGGTGGGGCTCGTCCGCTCGGCCGCCGACTGGTGGCTCGGCGCCGACCGGCCCATGATCCGGGCGGATCTCGCCACCCACCTCACCGAACTCGCCTGGGCCGGCCTCGCCGGCGTGCTCCCGGGCGGAGCTCCCCGAGACGTCGATCCCGGCAACCGCACCACCCAGGAGGAACAGTGACGCAGTCCCTTCCCCGCAGCGTGGACCCGCAGCGCCTGCAGGAGGTGCTCGACGGCCGGTGGGCACACGTCCGCCGCGACGCCCGCGAGCAGCTGGGCGACCCCGAGTACGCCCCGGTCTACGGCGAGACCATGGCCGAGGCGCGCGAGCGGATCACCCGCCTGGCCGCCAAGCTCGCCGGCACCGGACGGGTCTCCCTGGGCTTCCCCAAGGAGTACGGCGGCGAGGCCGACTCCGGCGGCTCGGTCAGCTCGATCGAGATGCTCGCCTTCGGTGACCTGTCGCTGATGGTGAAGGCCGGCGTGCAGTGGGGGCTGTTCGGGGGCGCCGTCCAGCTGCTGGGCACGAGGCGGCACCACGACGAATACCTGCGCGACATCATGAGCTTCGACCTGCCGGGCTGCTTCGCGATGACCGAGACCGGGCACGGGTCCGACGTCCAGCAGCTGCGCACCACCTGCACGTACGACCCGGACACCGAGACGTTCGACCTGCACACCCCGCACCAGGCCGCCCGCAAGGACTACATCGGCAACGCGGCCAAGGACGGCCGGATGGCCGTCGTCTTCGCGCAGCTGGTCACCCGGGGCGAGAACCACGGCGTGCACGCCTGGCTGGTCCCGATCCGGGACGCCGACGGCAACCCGTGCCCGGGCGTCACGATCGGCGACGACGGCCACAAGGCCGGCCTGCTCGGCGTCGACAACGGCCGGCTCTCGTTCGACCACGTCCGGGTCCCCCGCGACATGCTGCTCGACCGGTACGGCCAGGTCGCCGCGGACGGCACCTACACCTCGAGCATCGAGAACGAGACCCGCCGCTTCTTCACCATGCTCGGCACGCTGGTGCGCGGGCGGGTGAGCGTCGGCGGCTCGGCCGGCTCGGCCACGAAGATGGCGCTGGACATCGCCGTCCGCTACGGCGACGTGCGCCGCCAGTTCACCGCGCCCGGCCGGGACCGCGAGATCGTCGTCAACGACTACCTCGTGCACCAGCGCAAGCTGCTGCCGGCGCTGGCCACCAGCTACGCCCTGCACTTCGCGCAGGAGGAACTGGTCAGCACGATGCACGACGTGCAGACCGCGGTGCACGAGCACGGCCAGGAGGTGGACGAGGCCGCCCAGCGGGAGCTGGAGTCGCGCGCGGCCGGGCTCAAGGTGGCCAACACCTGGCACGCCACCCGCACCATCCAGATGTGCCGCGAGGCGTGCGGCGGCGCCGGCTACCTGGCGGAGAACCGGCTGCCCCAGCTCAAGGCCGACACCGACGTCTTCAGCACCTTCGAGGGCGACAACACGGTGCTGCTGCAGCTGGTCGCCAAGGGCCTGCTCACCGGCTACCGCGACGCCTTCGGCTCGCTGGACGGCTGGGGCAAGGTGTCGTTCTTCGCCGACATGGTGCGCGAGACGGTCCTGGAGCGGACGGCGGCGCGGGGGCTGATCGCCCGGCTGGTGGACGCCGTCCCCGGCCGCGACGAGGAGGTGCCGCTGCTCGACCGCGGCTGGCAGCTGAAGATGTTCGAGTTCCGGGAGAAGCACACCCTCGAGGGCGCGATCCGGCGGCTGCGGCGGAACTCCGAGACCGAGGGCATGGAGCCCTTCGACATGTTCAACGACGTGCAGGACCACGTGCTGCGCACCGCCCAGACGCACATCGACCGGATCGTGCTGGAGGCGTTCGTCGAGGGCATCGAGCGGACCACCGACCCCGACGCCAAGGCGCTGCTCTCCGCGGTGTGCGACCTCTACGCGCTGCACTCGATCGAGGAGGACAAGGGCTGGTTCCTGGAGCACGGGCAGCTCACCCCCGCCCGGTCCAAGGCGCTCACCGGGACGGTGAACCAGCTGCTCAAGGAGCTGCGGCCGCACATGGTCACGCTGGTGGACGCCTTCGCGATCCCGCACGCGTGGAAGAACGCGGCGATCCTCGAGGAGGAGGCCGACCGCCAGGAGGCGATGGCCGCCCGGGACGCCGAGCTGCGCGCGCAGACCGGCGCCGAGGCACCCGGCGACACCGCCACCTCGGTCGACGTCCCCCCGGGGCAGTGACCATGACCGACCGCGAGTACGACGTCGTCGTCTACGGAGCCTCCGGCTTCGTCGGCGAGCTCCTGGCCGGCTACCTCGCCGGCGCCGCACCGGCCGACCTGCGGATCGCGCTGGGCGGGCGGTCCCGCGAGCGGCTGGAGGCGGTCCGCTCCCGGCTGCCCGCCGTGGCACGGGACTGGCCGCTGGTCGTGGCCGACACCTCCGAGCCCTCGGCGGTCGAGGCCCTCGCCGCGAGCACCCGGGTGCTGGCGACGACGGTCGGCCCCTACGCCCGCTACGGCCTGCCCGTGGTCGAGGCCTGCGCGCGGGCCGGGACGCACTACGCCGACCTCACCGGCGAGGTGCTCTTCGCCCGCGACGCCATCGCGCGCACCGACGCTCCCGCCCGGGAGTCCGGCGCGCGGATCGTGCACGCCTGCGGCTACGACTCCATCCCCTCGGACCTGTCGGTCCTCCTGCTCGCCGAGCAGGCACGGGCCGACGACGCCGGGGGCCTCACCGACGTCCGGCTGGTCGCCACGGTCCGCGGCGGGTTCAGCGGCGGCACGATCGACTCGATGCGGGCCCAGCTCGAGGCCGTGGCCACGGACCGCTCGCTGCGCCGCGTCCTCGGCGATCCGTACGCGCTGAGCCCCGACCGCAGCGCCGAGCCCGACACCCGACAGCCCCCGGACGCCGCACCCCCGGCCCGGGACGCGCAGGGCCGCTGGACCGCCCCGTTCGTCATGGCCTCGTTCAACACCCGGGTCGTGCGGCGGAGCAACGCGCTGCAGGACTGGGCCTACGGCCGGGGGATGCGCTACGGCGAGGTGATGGGCACCGGCCGTGGCGTGACCGGCGCCGCGACGTCGATCGCGGTCACCGCCGGCCTCGCCGGCGCGCTCGGTGCGATGTCGTTCGGACCGACCCGCGCCCTGCTGGACCGGGTGCTGCCCGCCCCCGGGACCGGGCCTGACGAGGAGACCCGCCGCCGCGGCTGGTTCCGCATGGAGGTCGACGCGACCACCGAGTCCGGCCGGCGCTACCGGGCGACCGCCGCCGGGAAGGGCGACCCGGGCTACGCCGCGACGGCGGTGATGCTCGGCGAGAGCGCGCTGGCCCTCGCCCTCGACGGCGACCGGCTCCCCGCCCGCGCCGGGTCACTGACCCCGGCGAGCGCGATGGGCACCGTGCTGGTCGACCGCCTCCGCGCGGCCGGCCACACCTACGAGGTCCAGCCCGCCTGATCGGCCGTCCTCCCTCACCGCAGCGCGTCCTCCCTCACCGCGGACCACGAGGGAGGACGCGCGGGGATCAGGTCACCTGATCCCAGCGGCGACCGCTGCGCGTCACCCCAGCCGGACGGCGAGGAGTGCGACGTCGTCCTCGGCGTCGGGCAGGAACAGCCGCTCCAGTACCCGGTCGCACATCTCCTCCAGCGGGAGGTCCGCGGCCTCCGCCAGCACCTCGACCAGCGCGGCGGTGCCGGCGTCGAGGTCGCGGTCGCGGCGCTCGACCAGGCCGTCGGTGTAGAGCAGGACGGTGCTGCCCGCGGGCAGGACGACGCAGGAGTCCGTGCGGACGGCGCCGGCGTCGACGCCCAGCAGGAGCTCCCCGGGCAGGTCGAGCACCCGGACGTCGCCGTCCGGCGCGATCACCACCGGCGTCGGGTGCCCGGCGTCGGACCAGCGCAGCAGCGCGGCGCCCGCCTCGCCCCCCTCGGGTCGCTCCAGCCGGGCGACCAGCGCCGTCGCCATGACGCCCGGGGCGAGCCCGGCCATGGCGTGGTCCAGCCGGGTGAGCACCTCCGCCGGCGGCGCGCCGGTGGCGTGGCTGATCCCCCGCAGCAGCCCGCGGACCTGGCCCATCGCCGCCGCGGCGTGCCGGTCGTGGCCGACGACGTCGCCGATCGCCAGCACCGTCGCGCCGTCCTCCTGCGGGAAGGCGTCGTACCAGTCCCCGCCGATCTCGGCGCCGGCCGCCGCGGGCACGTAGCGGACGACGATGCGGCAGCCGGGCACCTCGGGCGGGGCGGTGAGCATGCTGCGCTGGAGCGCGTCGGCGAGGTCCCGCTGCTGGGCGTGCAACCGCGCCGAGTGCAGCGCCATCCCCGCCCGGCGCCCGACCTCCACGGCGGCGTCCACCTCCGCTCGGGTGTGCGGTCCGCGGTCGGGACCGTTGAACAGGCCGAGGGCGCCGATGGTGCGGCCCTGGGCCACGAGCGGCACGACCGCCCCGCCCTCCATGCCCAGCCGGGAGAGCGCCGTCCGCGTCGCCTCGTCCGGCAGCGCCCGGCGGATGCGACCGGCGTCGATGTGCGGCAGGACCAGCGGGCGCCCGGTGCGGGTGACGATCCGCGCCGTCGCGTCGTCGGTCATCACGCCGACCATCCCGTGCACGTACTCGGCCAGCTCGGCGGCGCGGGCGGGGTCCCGGTGCGCCGAGGCGAGCTCCGCCATGCGGCCCTGGTCGTCGGTGACGACCAGCCAGCACCAGTCCCCCAGGATCGGCACGACCAGCTGGGCCAGCTGTGACACCTGGCGGGTGATGTCCAGGTCCCCGGAGAGCACCCGGCCGACGTCGGCGAGCAGCTGCAGGCGCTGGTTGGCCGCGTCGCGCTCCGCGTCGGCCCGCAGCCGGGAGACGGTCAGGGCGATCTGCGCGGCGAGACCCTCCAGGAGCTCGACGTCCTCGTCGGCGAAGCCGTGGTCGGTGTCCCACACGACGACGAAGCTGCCGAGCAGTCGGCCCTCGACGCGCAGCGGCAACGCCGCGAGAGCGCGCGTGCCGAGGACCTCGTTGATCTCGGCCATCCGCGGGAAGCGGTCCTCGGCCTGCCGCGGATCGGAGAAGAGCAGTCGCTCACCGCTGCGTGCCACGTGCCCGTGCGGCAGGTCGTCGTCGTCGGGGGCCAGGAGCACCCCCTCGTCGGGGAGGTGCACGTCGGCGGCGCTGGCGACCGTGTCGACCAGCCGCCGGGTCAGGTGCAGCCGCAGTCCGCCGCCGTCCTCCGGCACGGTCAGGGCGCTCGCCGAGGCCCCCAGGACGGCCGCTCCCCGCAGGGCGATCTCGGCGAGGTGCCGGACCGCGGTCGCGTTGGCCATCTCGGCGGCGACCTCGGCGATGGCGGCCGCCCGCTCGACGGCCGACATCCGCCGCTGGGACTGCTCCCTCGCCTCGCTGACGTCCTGGATCGTTCCGATCATGCGGGTCGGCTCGCCGCGGACGTCGCGGACCACCCGGCCACGGGACACCGTCCAGCGCACCGAGCCGTCCGCGCGCAGCGCCCGGGACTCCAGGGCGTACTCCCCGGTCTCGGTGTCCGCCCGCTCCATGGCCTCCCGGACCGCCGCGTGGTCGTCGGGGTGGACCCGGGACTGCAGGACCGCCTCGATGTCCTCGTCGGCGAGGGCCTCGTCCAGCCCGAACACGGCGGCGCACCTCCGGTCCCAGGAGACTGCGCCGGTGCGCAGGTCGCGCTCCCAGATGCCGATGCCGCTCGCCTCGAGCGCGATCGCCAGCCGGGCGGCCGAGGTACCGATCACCGACTGCGCGGCGGAGAGCTCGAGCTCGGCGACGACGGAGGTGGCCAGCTGTTCGAGCAGCGCACCGTCGTCGTCGGTCCACTCCCGGGGTCGCTCGTCGTACACGGCCAGCACCCCGACGACGAGCCCGGACGCGGAGACCAGCGGCGCGCCGAGGTAGGAGAGCACCTGCCCGGACGTCACGGCCGGCAGCTCGGCCACCCGCGGGTCCGCGGGAGCGTCGGGAACGACCAGCGGCCGGCCCCGGCGGATGGTGAGCGCCGAGAGGGCCCCGGTGAGCGACGCGGGGCCGCCGACCACCCCGGGAGCCAGCCCGTACCCGCCGACGACGGTGTCGGCGTCGGTGAACAGGGTGACCTTGGCGTGCCCGACGCCGAGCAGCCGGCCGGCGAGGGCGGAGAGCCGGTCGAACGCCGCCGCCCCGGGGACCTCCAGCAGCAATCGCCGGGCGGCGGCGATCCGGTGCGGATCCGACAGCGCGTCCGGGGCAGGGGAGGACGCCGGACCGGCCAGGACCCCTCCTCCAGCGGCGATGCGGCCTCTGGTCCGGCCGCGAGTGGCGACCATGCTGACACGCGGGTACGGAACGACACCGTCCGACTCGCGCGGTGGGTCCTCCCCCGGCGGGGTGACGCGCAGGTGGTCCCGGTCAACCACGGAGCCCGGCCGTCCGATGACCCCTGCATGACGGCGTCCCCGAGCAGCGTGCTGCCCGACTGTCGTCCCCTGCTGGCCGATCCCGGCGACCTGACGATGGTGTTCCAGCCGATCGTCGACCTCGCCGCCGCGCGGGTCGTCGGGTACGAGGCCCTGGCCCGCTTCCCCGGCACCGCCTCCCCCGAGGTGTGGTTCGCCGCCGCGCACGAGACCGGCGTGGGTCCGGAGCTCGAGGCGCTGGCGCTGCACAAGGCGCTGGCCGCCCGGTCCGACCTGCCCCCGGACACCTTCCTCACCGTGAACGTGAGCCCGCACCTGCTCGGCAGCGCGCCGGTGCAGGCCGCGCTGCGCTCGGTCGCGGACCTGCGCCGCGTCGTCGTCGAGCTCACCGAGCACGCGGTGGTGGACGACGTCCCCGCGCTGCTCCGCGAGGTCGACGTGCTGCGCGCCCGCGGCGCGCTCATCGCCCTGGACGACGCCGGCACCGGCTACTCCGGGCTGCAGATGCTCACCACGGTGCGCCCGCAGCTGGTCAAGCTCGACCGCGCACTGGTCAGCGACCTCGACAGCGACCCCGCGCGCCTCGCCCTCGCCGAGATGGTCGGCGACTTCGCCGGCCGGATCGACGCCTGGCTGCTGGCCGAGGGCGTCGAGACCGCCGCCGAGCTCGCCGCGCTGAGCCGGCTGGGCACGCCGCTGGCGCAGGGCTGGCTGCTGGGCCGGCCGGCGCCGGAGTTCCGCCCGCTGGCCCCGGACGTGGTGCGGATGATCCGTGCCTGCGCGGCCCGTGCCCGGATCACCGACAGCGTGGCCGGTCTCGTCCGCCCCGTGCGCCGGGCCGCCGCCGGCGAGCCGGTGATGGGCATCCCGCCGCTGGTGCTGGTCGGCCCCGACGAGGAGCCCCTCGCGCTGCGCCTGGCCGATCCACGGACCGCCGAGGCCTACACCGCGCCCGTGTCGCTGCGCGTGCCGCCGGACGCCGACGTGCGGCAGACCCTGCAGCGCGCCCTGACCCGGCCTCCCGCCCAGCGGTTCGACCCCGTGGTCTGCACCGACGCGACCGGCGCCGTCGTCGGTCTGCTGCGCGTCGACGACCTCGCCACGGCCGTCGCCGACCGATCCTGATCCGTCCCGCCCCCGGTCCCGGGGCACCCACGACCACCTGGAGGAACCCCGTGAAGACCTTCGCCTGCGGCGACATCATCCCCGGCTGCGGCTCGACGTTCACCGCCGACGACGAGGCCGGCATCCTCGCCCAGACCCGCCGGCACGCCGTCGAGGCGCACGGCATGGCCGAGCCCGGTACCGACAGCGACGGCCCGGTGCGCGCCCACATCCGCGACGCCGCCTGACGAAGGACCCCCTCCCTCCCCACCCTCGCAGGCCCGGGGCGGGTCCCCGGGAGGGGGCCGACGGTGGTCGCTAGGCCGAGGCGGCGTCCAGCAGCGCGCGCTCGTCGTCGGTCAGCACGAGGTCCAGCATCGGCAGCAGGTCGGCCAGCTGCTCGACGGAGCGGCCGCTGGCGATCGGCGCGGTGACCGTCGGCCGGTCGGCCAGCCAGCGCAGGGCCACCGCCGCCGACGTCACGCCGCGCCCGTCGGCGACCTCCCGCAGGGCACCCAGCACCCGGTCGCCCCGCTCGCCGACGTAGGCGGCCGCACCCCGAGCCCGGGGTGAGTCGATCCGCTCCCCGGCGCGGTACTTGCCGGTCAGGAAGCCCTTCGCCAACCCGAAGTACGGGAAGCAGCCGAGGTCGGCACCGGCGACGACGTCGCACAGCTCGTCCTCGTAGACCGGCCGCTCCATCAGGTTGTAGTGCGGCTGCAGCGCCACGTACCCGGTCACGCCGAGGCGCGTCGCCGTGTCGAGCGCCTCGGTCAGCCGTGCGGCGGAGTGGTTGGACGCCGCGGCGTAGCGGACCTTCCCGGCCTGCACGAGCTCGTCGAAGGCCTGCAGCGTCTCGTCCAGCGGGGTGCTCTCGTCGTCGTAGTGCGCGTAGTAGACGTCGATCCGGTCGGTGCGCAGGTTGGTCAGCGAGCGCTCCGCGGCGGCGCGGATCTCGGCCGCCGACAGCGGGTGCTCCTTGCGACCGGGCGAGGCCTTCGTGGCGACGACGACCTGGTCACGGGCACCGCGCGCCGCCAGCCAGCCGCCCAGGATCTGCTCGGAGCGGCCGTCGCCGTACATCTCCGCGGTGTCGACCATGGGCCGCTGCGGACCGGGCACGGCGTCGACGAACCGGTCGAGCAGGGCGTGCGACGTGGGCTCGTCCGCCGTCCACCCGAACACGTTGGCACCGAGGCACAGATCGCTGACGACGAGGTCGGTCCGGGGCATCGCAGGCACGTCACCACCGTAGGTGGGGCACCCGGAGCCGCCGTGGGACGGCTGTGACCTGCGGTGCACGGCCACCCCCACAGTGGCGGGACGCCGGGCGGACGTGGCAGCGTGCACCCCCGGTCCGCCACTCCCGGCCCGCCCGGCGAGGAGACGGACCCGTTCGTCCACGACCGGACGCCGAGACGCGGCGCCGGTACCCACCCGAGAGGACCCCCGTGAACAAGGCCGAACTCGTCTCCGCCATCGCCAAGCGCGCCGACGTGCCCGCCTCCACCGTCGACTCCGTGCTCGCCGGCCTCCAGGAGGAGCTCGTCGACGCCATCACCCGTGGCGAGAAGGTCGCCGTCTCCGGCCTGCTGACCGTCGAGCGCACGCAGCGCTCCGCCCGCACCGGCCGCAACCCGCAGACCGGTGAGTCGATCGAGATCGCCGCCGCCAACACCGTCAAGGTGACCGCCGGCTCGAACCTGAAGAAGGCCGCCAGCAGCGTCCCGGTGAAGTAACACCCCCGGACTGCGGAGTCCCCCCTCACCGGGCACGGTGAGGGGGGACTCGCTGTCTACGAGGGAGGACGACGCGTGACGGAACTGAGGGTGGACACCGACCCGGCGGAGGTCGGTCTCGACCCCGCCCGCCTGGACCGCCTCGACCGGCGGCTGGCCCGCTTCGTCGACGAGGGCCGCATGCCCGGCTTCCTCGTCACCGTCGCCCGGCACGGCCGCCTCGCGCACGTGGGCCGCTACGGCTCCCGGGACGTCGAGCGCGGGCTCCCGGTCGAGCCGGACACCCGCTGGCGCATCTACTCGATGACCAAGCCGGTCACCTCGGTCGCGGCGATGTCGCTCTACGAGGAGGGCGCGTTCCAGCTGACCGACCCGATCAGCGCCTGGCTGCCGGAGTTCGCCGACACCCGCGTGTACGTCGCCGGCTCCGCGCAGAAGCCGGTCACCGCGCCGCTGATGGAGCCCATCCGCGTGTGGCACCTGCTGACGCACACCGCCGGCCTCACCTACGGCTTCCACCACGCCCACCCGGTCGACGCGATGTACCGGGCGGCGGGCTTCGAGTGGGGCAGCCCCGCGGGCGCCGACTCCGCCGAGGTCTGCCGGCAGTGGGCGGCGATCCCGCTGGTCTTCCAGCCGGGCAGCGAGTGGAACTACGGGGTCTCCACCGACGTGCTGGGCCGGCTCGTCGAGGTGGTGGCCGGCAAGCCGCTCGACGAGGTGTTCGCCGAGCGCGTGTTCGGCCCGCTGGGGATGACCGAGACGTCGTTCGGGCTGCGTCCCGGGGACGACCCCGACTCGCTGGCCCGCCTCTACGCCGCCGTCCCCGCCGCGGGCGGGACGACGTACGCCCCGCTGGACGCGATGGGCGCGGCCGCGCTCTCGAAGCCGGCGTTCCTCTCCGGCGGCGGGGGGCTGGTCTCGACCGCCGGCGACTACCTGCGGTTCGTCGAGTGCCTGCGCCGCGGCGGCGCGTACGACGGCGGCCGGGTGCTGGGCTCACGGACGCTGGCGCACATGGTCCGCAACCACCTGCCGGGGGACCAGGACCTGGAGACGTTCGGCCGGCCGCTGTTCGCCGAGACCCCGCTGCGGGGTGTCGGCTTCGGGCTGGGCTTCTCGATGGTGCTCGACCCGGCGCGCTACGGCGTCGTCTCCAGCGTCGGCGACTACAGCTGGGGCGGGGCGGCGTCCACCGCCTTCTACGTCGACCCGGTCGAGGACCTCACGGTCAGCTTCTACACGCAGCTGCTGCCCTCGAGCACGCTGCCGATCCGCAACTACCTGCGCCAGCTGGTCAACCAGGCCCTGGTGTGACCCGGGCATGGGTACCGATACCCGTGTCCCGGCCGCTCGGGACGCGGGTATCGGTACCCATGCCTCAGAGGTAGCGGCGGTAGACGACGGTGGCGACCATCGCCGGCTTGGTGCCGCCCTCGATCTCGATCGTGACGTCGATGTTGACCTGGATGCCGCCGTCGAACGGCGTGGCCCCGGCCAGCGTGGCGCCGGCCCGCACGCGGGCGCCGACCGGCACCGGCGAGGGGAAGCGCACCTTCTCGGTGCCGTAGTTGACGCCCATGCGGAAGCCCTGCATGTCCACGATCTGGGGCAGCAGCGAGGGGACCAGCGACAGCGTCAGGTACCCGTGCGCGATCGGCCCGCCGAAGGGGCTCTCCTTCGTCGCCCGCTCCGGGTCCACGTGGATCCACTGGTGGTCACCGGTCGCCTCGGCGAACAGGTTGACCTGCTCCTGGGTGATCGTCTGCCACTCGCTGTAGCCCATGTGCTGGCCGACGAGGCCCTGCACGCCCTCGATGCCCTCGACAACCGTCTGCGCCATGTGCTCTGTCCCCTCTCGATCGAATACCTTGGCGCACTCCACCACACCGGCTCGGGAGAGGGAGGAACGGGTTGCTCCGCATCGGCGCGCTCGACGTGCCCGACGGCCACCTGGTCGTCATGGCGATCGTGAACCGCACGCCCGACTCCTTCTACGACCGCGGCGCGACCTACGAGCTCACCAAGGCCGTCGAGCGGGTGGACCAGGTCGTCGCCGAGGGCGCGGACATGGTGGACGTCGGCGGGGTCAAGGCCGCGCCCGGCGAGGAGGTCGACGCCGCGGAGGAGATCCGGCGCACCGTCGACCTGGTCGCCGCCATCCGCGCCGCGCACCCCACGCTGCCGATCTCCATCGACACCTGGCGCGCCGAGGTCGCCCGCGAGGTGCTGGCCGCCGGCGCCGACGTCGTCAACGACGCCTGGGGCGGGGTGGACCCGGACCTGGCCGTCGTCGCCGCCGAGGCCGGCGCGGGGATCGTCTGCACGCACGCCGGCGGGCTGCCGCCGCGTACCCGGCCGCACCGGGTCGCCTACGACGACGTCGTCGCCGACATCGTCACGCGGACGACGGCGCTGGCCGAGGCGGCCGTGGCGGCGGGCGTCGACCGCGAGCGGGTGCTGATCGACCCCGGCCACGACTTCGGCAAGAACACCCGGCACTCGCTGGAGGCCACCCGGCGGCTCGGCGAGCTCGTCGACACGGGCTGGCCGGTCCTCGTGGCCCTGTCCAACAAGGACTTCGTGGGCGAGACCCTCGACGTCGTCCTCGACCAGCGGCTGACCGGCACGCTCGCCACGACGGCGGTGAGTGCCTGGCTGGGCGCCCGGGTGTTCCGCGCGCACGACGTCGCCCCCACCCGTCAGACGCTCGACATGGTCGCGTCGATCCGCGGCGACCGGCCTCCGGCGCGGACGGTGCGCGGCCTCGCCTAGGTTCCGGGCATGTCCGCCACCGGGTTCCTCACCGCCGACGAGCTCAACGCCCTCCTCCCGGGCACCCTCCCGGGCCTGCTCGGCATCGTCGTCGACAGCCACGAGCGCGGCCGGCTGACCAGCCACCTCGACGTCCGCCCCGAGCTGCTGGCACCCAACGGCTACCTGCACGCCGGCACCGTCGTGACCCTCGCCGACACGAGTTGCGGGCTGCCCACCCGCGCGCTGCTGCCGGAGGGCTCCACCGGCTTCACCACCATCGAGCTGAAGAGCAACCACCTGGGCACCGCCCGGGAGGGCCGGATCAGCTGCGTGGCGACCAACGCCCACGCCGGGCGGACGACGCAGGTGTGGGACGCCGTGGTGACCGCTGGGGAGCGGACGCTGGCGCTGTTCCGCTGCACCCAGTCGGTCCTCTGGCCCCGCTGAGGTGCCGTTCGGGAACCCGGGCGTGCCCGGGTTCGTCTGCGGTGTGAGACTGGCGCCACATCTGCACCGAAGAGGAGGCCACGTGGCCCTGAACAGCCCGTATCCCGACGTCGAGATCCCGGACGTCTCCGTGCCGGAGTTCGTCCTGTCGGCCGGACGTGACCGGCCGGACGCCCCGGCTCTGATCGACGGGCTCAAGGGCGACACGATCACGCACGGCCAGCTCGCGGCCTACGTGGACCGCGTCGCCGCCAACCTGCACGCCCGCGGCCTGCGCAAGGGCGACGTCGTCGCCGTCTTCTGCCCGAACACCCCCTGGTTCCCGGTGGTGTTCCACGGCATCGCGGCGGCCGGCTGCGTCATGTCGCCGATCAACTCGCTCTACACGCCCGAGGAGATCGCCTTCCAGCTGAAGGACTCCGGCGCGAAGATCCTGATCACGATCTCGCTCTTCATGGACCGCGCGGGCGCGGCCGTGGAGAAGTCCCCGGTCGACGAGGTCATCGTCCTCGACGGCATGGAGGGCCACGCCGGGATGCTTGACCTGCTGGGCGGCGACGCGCCCTCGGTGCAGGTGGACATCGACCCGGCGAACGACCTGGTCGCGCTCCCCTACTCGAGCGGCACCACGGGCCTGCCCAAGGGCGTGATGCTGACCCACCGCAACCTGGTGGCCAACGTCGCGCAGTGCCGGCCGCTGATCGCGCTGGGCGCCGACGAGCGGATCATCGCCGTCCTGCCGTTCTTCCACATCTACGGCCTGACCGTGCTGATGAACCAGGGCCTGGCCTGGGGTGGCGCCGTCGTCACCCTGCCGCGGTTCGATCTCGAGGACTTCCTGCGCACCATCCAGGACCAGAAGATCACGCGGGCGTTCGTGGCCCCGCCCATCCTGCTGGCGCTGGCCAAGCACCCGCTGGTGGACCAGTACGACCTGTCGTCGCTGACCTCGATCCTCTCCGGCGCGGCGCCGCTGGACGAGGGCCTGGCCAACGCGGCACAGGAGCGGCTGCGCAAGGGCGCGACGGACGGCGTGACCGTGGCCCAGGGCTACGGCATGACCGAGCTGTCGCCGGTGTCGCACACGACGCCCGACCTCGGCCAGGAGCCCCCCGGCGTCAGCAGCGAGGTGCCCAAGGGCTCGGTGGGCTACGCGATCCCGAACACCCAGTGCCGGCTCATCGACCCGGCGACGGGCACGGACGCCGCCCCCGGGGAGAGCGGCGAGCTGTGGGTGCGCGGCCCGCAGGTGATGAAGGGCTACCTCAACAACGAGAAGGCCACCGCCGAGACCCTGGACGCCGAGGGGTGGCTGCACACCGGTGACGTCGCGATCGTCGACGCCGACGGCCGCTACACCGTCGTCGACCGGGTCAAGGAGCTGATCAAGTACAAGGGCTACCAGGTGGCCCCGGCCGAGCTCGAGGCCGTGCTGATCAACCACCCGGAGATCGCCGACGCCGCCGTCATCGGGGTCAAGGACGCCGAGAGCGGCGAGGAGCTGCCCAAGGCGTTCGTCGTCCGCTCCCCCGGCTCGGAGATCACCGAGGAGGCGGTCATGGCGTACATGACCGAGCACGTGGCGCCGCACAAGAAGATCCGGTTCGTCGAGTTCATCGAGCAGGTGCCGAAGTCCGCGGCCGGGAAGATCCTGCGCAAGGACCTGAAGGCCCGCGCCTAGAGCGAGGTGGGGCCGGCCGGCACGTCCGGCCGGCCCCGCACCGTTCCCGGCGGCACCCCCGTGACCCGCTTGTAGGCCCGGGAGAAGGCCGCCTCCGACTCGTACCCGAGGGTGCGGGCCAGCTCCCCCACCCGCGCGCCCCGGGCGAGGGCGACGGTGGCCACGTGCATGCGCCACCGGGTCACGTACCGCAGCGCCGGTTCCCCGGCGAGCTCGGTGAACCGGGCGGCGAACGCCGACCGCGACATCCGGGTCTCCCGCGCCAGCCGGTCCAGCGTCCACGGCGCGCCCGGGTCCTGGTGCACCAGCGTCACCGCGCGGCCGACCTGCGGGTCCTGCAGCGCGCGGAGCCAGCCCGGACCGGTGCCGCCGGTCTCCAGCCAGCCCCGGATCGCCTGGATGACCACGACGTCGGCCAGCCGCGTGACGACCGCCTCCGCACCCGGACGGTCCCGGCGCACCTCGTCGGTGATCATCCCGAGGAGCACGGACAGCCAGCCACCGCGGGCGGCGTCGTCGCCCTCCACCAGCAGCACCGGCGGCAGCAGGTCCAGCAGGTGCGCCGCACCGGGCCGCTCCGGCTCGAGGATGCCGCACAGCAGCCGCGACTCCGCCCCGCCGCCGTCGATCCGCAGCACCGAGTAGTGCTCGCCCAGGTACTCCTGCGGCAGCAGGTCGGCGCGGCCGAGGATCGGGGCACCGGGACCACTGCGCAGCAGGTGACCACGCCCGTGCGGGACCAGCGCCAGGTCGCCGGCCCGGAGCTCGTGCACCTCGCCGTCGACCTCGAGCATGCAGCTGCCCTCGGTGACCACGTGGAAGCTCATGCAGCCGTCGA
Source organism: Blastococcus sp. TF02A-26 (assembly GCF_003319125.1). GTDB lineage: Bacteria > Actinomycetota > Actinomycetes > Mycobacteriales > Geodermatophilaceae > Trujillonella. Next base: position 206,320 of record NZ_QOHG01000005.1, read on the forward strand.
GGGCGGGCATCTCCACGCCCCACGGCGCGGACACCTCGGTCCGGCCGTAGAAGGTGCCGCGCATCCGCAGGTCGCCGAACACGCCCCCGAGCGGATCCACCGGCGTCCAGGGGAAGGCCTCCGCGGTCATGCCGTCACGGTACGGACCCGCACCCTGCATCCACGCCCTCTGGACGATGGGACAGGTAACTCGGACTCACAGCCGTTCCGATGCACCGATCGTCCAGCCACGATCAGGACGTCGGCAGATCGCCGGCGGGTCGTGGAGGGAGCAGGTCATGAGGGTTCTGGTCGTGGGGGCGACGGGTGGGACGGGACGGGCGACCGTCGCAGCGCTGGTCGCGGAGGGCCACGAGGTCACCGCGCTGGCCCGGCACGCCGTCGACGTCCTCGGTGGGATGCCGGGCGTCCGTCCGTTGGACGGCGACGCGACGTCCCCGGCGGACGGGGCCCGGGCAGTGGCGGGCCAGGACGCGGTCGTCGTGACGCTGGGCATCTCCGAGAGCGCGGTCCGCGTGCGGCTGCGGGGGCCCTCCGGCACTCCGCTGGACGTGCGGTCGCGCGGGACGGCGGCGGTGGTGGCGATGCGCGAGCAGGGCGTGCGGCGGCTGGTCGTGCAGTCCTCGTACGGCGTCGGGGAGACCCGCGACCGGCTGCCCTTGTCCTCGCGGCTGGTGTTCGCCCTGCTGCTCAGGCCGCAGATCGCCGACCACGAGACGCAGGAGGCCCTCGTCCGGGACAGCGGGCTCGACTGGACGATCGTGCAGCCGGTGTACCTGACCGACGGCGACGAGCCGGCCACCCGGTCCCGGTCCGGCGACACCGAGGGGATGAAGGTCTCCCGCCGGGCCGTGGGAGAGGTGCTGGCCGCTCTGGCCACGGGCTCCGAGGACGTCGGCGGTTGCGTCGCCGTCTCCGGCGCGGTCCTCGCCGCCCGGCCCGCCTAGGGTCGGGACATGCGCGCGGTCACCCTGGACGGATCCGGCGGTCCCGAGGTCATGGGCTGGGGCGAGGTCCCCGACCCGGTCTGCGGGCCGGGCGAGGTGGTGGTGGACGTCGTCGCCACGGCGGTCAACCGCGCGGACCTGCTCCAGCGGCAGGGCTTCTACCCGCCGCCGCCGGGCGCCAGCGACGTCCTCGGCCTGGAGTGCAGCGGGATCGTCAGCGAGGTCGGCGAGGGCGTGACCGGCTGGGACGTCGGCGACGAGGTGTGCGCGCTGCTGGCCGGCGGCGGGTACGCCGAGCGGGTCGCCGTCCCGGCCGGTCAGCTCCTGCCGCGCCCGGCCGGCGTGGAGCTCGCCACCGCCGCCGCGCTGCCCGAGGTCGTCTGCACGGTGTGGTCGAACGTGTTCATGCTGGCCGGGCTGCGCCGCGGCGAGAGCTTCCTGGTGCACGGCGGCTCCAGCGGCATCGGCACGATGGCGATCCAGCTGGCCGCCCGGGCGGGGGCTCGGGTGTTCACCACCGCCGGCAGCCCGGCCAAGCTCGACTTCTGCCGCGAGCTCGGCGCCGCGGTGACGATCGACTACCGCGAGGAGGACTTCGTCGAGCGGGTGCGCGCGGAGACCGGTGGCGCCGGCGTGGACGTCGTCCTCGACATCATGGGCGCCGCGTACCTGGCCCGGAACGTCGAGGCACTGGCCACCGGCGGGCGGCTGGTCTGCATCGGCATGCAGGGCGGGACGAAGGCCGAACTCGACCTCGGCCTGCTGATGCGCAAGCGCGCCGCGGTGCACGCCACCACGCTGCGCTCCCGCCCCGCGACCGGCCCCGGCGGCAAGGCGGAGATCGTCGCGGCGGTGCGCCACGACGTGTGGCCCGACGTCGAGCGCGGCGTCGTCCGGCCGATCGTCGACCGGCGGCTGCCCATGTCGCGCGCCGCCGAGGCGCACGAGGTGGTGGCCTCGAGCGCCCACATCGGCAAGGTCCTGCTCGTCAACGAACCCTAGCGAGGACGCAGCGCGGCCACGGCGTCGATCACGTAGCCGACCTCCTCGGCGGTGTTGTAGTGCATCAGCCCGAGGCCGACCGCCCCGCCCTGCTCGCTGGCACCCAGCGCGTCGAACAGCTCGCGGGCGTAGCGGTCGCCGTCCCAGGCGCAGATCCCCCGCCGCGCGAGGTCGGCGGTCACCTGCCGGGGGCGCATGCCGTCGACGGTGAACGACAGCACCGGGGTCGGGTCCCCGGCCGACCCCAGCACCTGCACGTGGCGCATCGCGCGCAGCGCCTGGTCCAGCCAGTCGAACAACTGCCCTTCGTAGGACGCGACGGCGGCCATCGAGGCCCGCAGCCGGTCCCGCCGACTGCCCTCGGCCTCCCCGCAGAGCCCGGCCAGGTGGTCGACGGCCGCGGCCACCCCGGCGTAGAGCTCGTAGGGCTGCCCGCCGACCTCGAACCGGTCCGGCACCCGGTCCGGCGCCGGCAGCAGCTTGTCCGGCCACAGGTCCGCCAGCAGCGCGGGGTCGGCGACGACGGCGGCCACGTGCGGGCCGCACCACTTGTAGGCCGAGACGGTGAGGAAGTCCGCGCCCAGCGCCCGCCGGTCGACCGCGTGGTGGGCCGCGGCGTGGACGGCGTCGACGAAGACCAGCGCGCCGACGGCGTGCGCCCGGGCGGCGATGCCCGCGACGTCCGGGCGGGTGCCGATGGCGCTGCTCGCGGCGGTGACCGCGACCAGCCGCGTCCGGGGCGTCAGCAGCTCGTCGTACTGCCAGTCCGGCAGCTCGCCGGTCTCGATGTCCACCTCGGCCCACCGCACCTGCACCCCGCGCCGCTCGGCGGCCTGGATCCAGGGCCGGATGTTGGCGTCGTGGTCCAGCCGGCTGACGACGATCTCGTCGCCGGGGCGCCAGGTGTGGGCCAGCGCCCCGGCCATGACGTAGGTGAGGGCGGTCGCGCTCGACCCGAGGACGACGCCGCCGGGCACGCCCCCGGTGAGGTCGGCCAGCGCCGCACGCGCCCCGGCGGTCAGCCCCTCCGCCCGGGCGGACGCGGGGAACACCCCGCCGCGCGGGGACACCGGGACGCGCATCGCCTGGGTGATCGCGTGGACGACGTTCTCCGGCAGGAGCGTCCCCATGGGGCCCTCGGCGTGCACCAGCCCGTCGGACAGGCCGGGGAACTGGCCACGGACGCGGGCGATGTCCAGCCGCGCCTCCCCCATGCCCGCCGACCCTAGAAGGCCCCTCCGGCCCGCCACCACTCGCCCGCTCGCGGCGGGCCCCTGCAGGTGGGGCCGGGGCGTGGGGAAGATGGGGGCATGACGATCCCGGGGAACGGAAGCGAGCAGCCGCAGCAGGTGGTGGTCGTGGGGCCCGACGGCCGGCCGGTCGGCGCGATGCCCCTCGCCGGCCAGGACGGCGGCTCGGACGGCGCCGCCGGCGTCGGCGACATGGTCGAGCAGCCGGCGAAGGTCATGCGCATCGGCACGATGATCAAACAGCTGCTCGAGGAGGTCCGCGCCGCTCCTCTCGACGACGCCAGCCGGCAGCGGCTGCGCGACATCCACGCCTCGTCCATCCGCGAGCTGGAGCAGGGCCTCGCGCCGGAGCTGCGGGACGAGCTGACAAGGATCACGCTGCCGTTCAGCGAGGACTCGACGCCGTCGGACGCCGAGCTGCGGATCGCGCAGGCGCAGCTGGTGGGCTGGCTGGAGGGCGTCTTCCACGGCATCCAGACCGCGCTGTTCGCCCAGCAGATGGCTGCCCGCGCGCAGCTCGAGGAGATGCGCCGCCGCGCCCTGCCCGGTGGCTCCGGCGCCGGGCCGGTCCAGCAGCCCGACTTCCGCCCCGGCGGCGGCCAGTACCTGTAGCACCGGGGTCGAGCCGCTGGGATCAGGTGACCTGAACGTGGAGCGTCCTCCCCCACCGCAGACGGTGAGGGAGGACGCTGCATGCTGAGGGAGGACGGCGACTGTCCACAGATCCGTCGGCGCTGTTCCCCCGCCTCCGCCCCGTTTCGAGACTCGGGGAGTGCATCCCGAACTCGAAGCCGCCGCCCGACGCCGCGGCGGCGTCTTCACCGTCGCCGACGCGCGCCGCGCCGGTCTCCGGCCTGATCAGATCAGGACGGCGGTGGTCTCGGGCGCGTGGCGTCGGCTTCGTCGCGGCGTCTACGTGGACGCCTCACGATGGGGGGCCTCAGCGGGTGACGATCGCGAACGACACCTGCTCGCAGCCGCTGCCACCCTCGCTGTCCTTGGGTCTGGTCCGGTGCTCAGCCACACGAGTGCCGCCCGCTTCCACCGCTTCCTCCTGCCGCGGCGGGTCGACTCCACGGTCCGGCTCACCCAAGCCGGGCAATGGCGGAACGGACACGGCTACCGGATCGCGGCTGCCGACCTCCCGGACGACGACCTCCAACCCGGGGAGCTCCTGCCGGTCACCGGTCCCGCGCGGACGCTGGTGGACTGCAGCCGGGAGTGGTCCCTCAACGACGCCGTCGTCGCCATCGACGCGGCCATCCACCGCAAGCAGGCGCGCCGCCGGGACCTGACGGCGACCGTCTTGCGGCAGAGCCACTGGCAGGGCATCGGGCAAGCAGGACGCGCCCTGCACCTCGCGGACGGGCGCGCCGAGTCGCCACTCGAGACCCGGGGCCGATTGGCCTTCCTGGCCGCTGGGCTCCCAGCGTTCGAGCTACAGGTGGAGCTGCACGGCCCACGCGGGTTCATCGGCCGCGTCGACGGGTGGTTCGAGGACCCGGGTGTCGCGGTCGAGTTCGACGGGCTCGTCAAGTACACCGACCCGTACCGCGGCCGGACGCCTGCCGAGGTGCTCTGGGACGAGAAGCGCCGCGAGGACCTGATCCGCGACCTCGACGTGCCGGTGGTGCGGGTCGTGCAGGACGACCTGCCTCGACTGGACCGGCCCACCGAGCGGCTCCGTGACCTGTTGTCCCGGCCGGCTCCCGGGCCGCGGCGCTTCCACGTCGTCCGCACACCCGAGCCGGACGGCGACCCGAGGGACGCGGCCGCCTGATCTCTGCGAGTGGGCGGAGGCTCGTCCACCCTCAACGCAGAGCGTCCCCCCTCACCGGAGACGGTGAGGGGGGACGCTCGACGATCAGGTGACCTGATCCCGGCCGGAACCCGGGACTCAGACGGTGAAGCGGGAGACCGCGTCCTGGAGCTGACCGCTCATCCGGGACAGCTCCGCCGCGGCACGCTGGGCGTCCTCGACCCGGGAGTTGGTCTCGGACGTGCCCGCGGCCAGGCCGGAGATCGCGTTCGCGATGCTCTGCGAGCCGCTGGCCGCCTCGGCCACGTTCCGGTTCATCTCGTTGGTCGTCGCCGTCTGCTCCTCGACCGCCGCGGCGATGGTCGCCTGGAAGTCGTTGATCTCGCCGATGACCGTGCTGATCTGACCGATCGCGTCGACCGCGCCGGAGGTGTCGGCCTGGATGGCCTCGACCCGGCGGCTGATGTCCTCGGTGGCCCGCGCGGTCTCCTGCGCCAGCTCCTTGACCTCGGAGGCGACGACGGCGAAGCCCTTGCCGGCCTCCCCGGCCCGCGCGGCCTCGATGGTGGCGTTCAGCGCCAGCAGGTTGGTCTGCTCGGCGATGCCGTTGATCAGCTTCACGACCGTGGCGATCTCCTGCGAGGAGTCGCCCAGCTTGCCGACCGTGCGCGTGGTGTTCTCCGCGACCGTCACCGCCTGGCCGGCCACGCGGGCGGCCTCGGTGGCGTTCGTGGCGATCTCGCGGATGGCCTGCTCCATCTGCGAGGAGCCCGCCGCGACGGTGTCGACGCTGGAGGCGACGTCGCCGGCCGAGGCCACGACCGAGTCGGCCTGACCGGCCGCCGTCCGGGCGTTGTCCGCGATCGCCGCGGACGCGCTGTCGAGCTGGTGCGAGGCGTCGGCCAGCTGACGGGCCGAGTCACCGACGAGGTGCAGCACCGAGCCCAGCGCGTCGAGGGTCTGGTCCAGGGACTGGGCGACCTCGCCGAGCTCGCCGCCACCGGTCTGGCCGGCGCGCACCCGGAGGTCACCGCCGGCGACCTTGGCGAGCACCTCGCGGATCCGCTGCACGGGGCCGGTCACGCTGCGGGCCACCAGGAGCGCCAGGCCCACGGCCAGGAGCAGCCCGGCCACGATGATCACGACGGTCACCGTGCGCGCGGAGGTGTAGGCGTCGTGCGCCTCCTCGGTGACCGCGACGGCGTCCGCCGCGGCCGCCGTGGTGGCCGCGGTCACGGACTCCTCGATGGCCGCCTCGGTCGTGTTGAGCGTCTGGATGAGCTGCGCGAGGCGCGCCTGCGGGACCGACGCGACACCGCTCTGCAGCTCGGCCAGGGTGGCCAGGTACGTGTCGACGCCGGTCCGGAAGTCCTCGAACGCGCTGCGGGCGGCGGACGACAGCGGCAGCCCGTCGACGAGCTCGATGTCCGCCGCGAGCTCCTCGGCGAGGGCCTCACGGTTCTGCGTGGCCCGGGCGACGCTCTCGGCCGGCAGGCTCGGGATGGAGGCGCGGGCGGTGTTGGCCGCCATCTCCCACCAGTCGACCTGGAGCTGGCGCAGCGCGTCGAGCGGCTCGGCGCCGTGGGAGTAGACCTCGCTGGCCTTGTCGTCCAGCGTCGCCATGCGGCTGATGCCGAAGGCCCCGACGCCGAGGGTGGTCACCGCGACGACGGCGACGGCGCCCAGCACGCGGGTGCGCAGCCCCCAGCCGTGTCCCTGCTCGGGGTCGGCGCCGCCGTGGCCCCGGTTGTCGTTCGCCCTGGAGGCGTCCATTCCTGCTCCTCATCTGCACGAGCCGCCGGTGCGCCACCGGAGGTCCTGCAGCCAAGGTCGGCAGCAACGGCCGACCCTTGAGGCGAGCCAGTCGTGTCCCGTCCCACCCGCCCCATGGACGACGCGGACTCGGAACTCGCGCTACCCGGTCTGGAGCGACGCGAGGAAGGCCGCCACGCCGTCCTCCTCGTTGGTGCCCGTGACGTCCGTGGCGACGGCCAGCAGGTCGGGGTGGGCGTGCGCCATGGCGACCGCCCGGCCACCCGCGTCGCGCACCCACTCGAAGGCGGCGATGTCGTTGGGCATGTCCCCGAAGACGACGACCTCGCCCGGGTCGACGCCGTGCTGCGCGGCGACCTTCGCCAGGCCACTGGCCTTGGTGACCCCCGGCGCGGAGATCTCGGCCAGCGCGTCGGTGGAGGAGTTGGTGACCGTCGCCCGCCGTCCGGCGACCTCCTCGACGAGGGCCATGAACTCGTCGCGGGGCAGCGACTCGTGCCGGGCGAGCAGCTTGGCCACCGGGGCGGCCACCATCTCCTCCAGCGTGGCGACGGCCACGCCGGGCGCGTCCACGTCCCAGCGCGGCTGGTAGACCGGCTCGTGGCGGAACTCCAGCCCGTACTCGACGGCGAACCAGGTGTCGGGCTGCGCGCGCCGGAGCTCCGCCGTCACGTGCTGCAGGACCTCGGGCTCGAGGGCGTCCTCGTCGAGGACGGTGAGGGTCTCCAGGTCGAGCAGGACGGCGCCGTTGCAGCAGACCGCCGTGCCGGGCCCCAGCTGCTCGCGGATGCGGACCATCCAGCGCGGCGGACGTCCGGTCGCCAGCACGACCGGCACGCCGTCGGCCCGCCAGCGCTCCAGCTCTGCGACCGTCTCCGGGCTGACGGTGTCGTTCCCGCGCAGCAGGGTGCCGTCCATGTCGCTGGCGATCAGCCGCGGGCGCCAGTCAGACACCGGCCGCCTCCGTCCCGAACACCGCTTCCAGGTACCGGGCGACGCCGTCGACGTCGTGGCCGCTGGTGCGGTCCTGCGCCGCCGCGCGCACGGCGGGGTGGGCGTTGGCGACGGCGACGGCGCGGCCGCCCGCCTCGCGGACCGCGGTGATCATCGGCAGGTCGTTGGGCATGTCCCCGAACACGAGGACGTCGCCCAGGTCCACGCCGTAGCGCTCCAGGGCGACGGCGAGCCCGGTGGCCTTGGTGACGCCGGGCGGGAGGACCTCGATGAACCCGAGCCCGGCGTGGGTGATCTCGGCCTCTGCGGGGTCGACCACGGAGCGGGCGCGGGCGAGCAGCTCGTCCTGGCCGAGGGAGGCCGACCGCAGGAACACCTTGAGCACCGCGCCGGGCGGCAGCACCTGGTGCCGGGGCAGGAGGTGCGCCGGCTCCGGGTAGGGCCACTCGAAGCCGTGCTGCACCCGCAGCTGGGTGTGCACCTCGCCCTGCTCGGCGGCGTCCTCCACCGCGAGGACGAGGTCGCCGGCGACCTCCTCGATGCGCGCGATGACCGCCGCCGCCTGGTCGCGGGGCAGGCCGACGGTGCGCAGGACCTCGTCCCGCTCGAGGTCGACGACGAAGCCGCCCTGCGCGAGCACCGCGATGCCCCGGCCGTCGAGCGCGTCGCGGACGCTGTCCAGCAGCCGCGGTCCGCGCCCGGTCACCCCGACCACCGGGACGCCGGCGTCCCAGCAGGCCTCCAGCGCGGCCCGGGTGCGGGGGCTGACCTCCGAGGCGGAGTCGAGCAGGGTGCCGTCGAGGTCGCTGGCGACCAGCTTCGGCCGCCACGGCCCGAGGTCACCGAGTTCGACGACCTCGTCGTAGCCGTCCAGGATCCCGTGCGCCCGCAGCGGCCCGGGCGGTGGACCAGCCGTCATGCGACCGGCACCGGGGCGGCCAGCGACATGCCCGGGGTGAGGACCTCGTGGCCGCCCAGCCACGGGCGCAGCGCCGCCGGTACGTGCACCGAGCCGTCGGCGCGCTGGTGCACCTCGAGCAGGCAGGCGATGGTGCGGGCGATGGCGCACAGCGTGCCGTTCAGGGTCGCCGCCGTCTGCGGCTTGCCGTCGGCGTCGCGGTACCGGATGGCCAGGCGGCGGGCCTGGAAGGTCGTGCAGTCCGAGGTGCTGGTGAGCTCCCGGTAGGTGCCCTGGCTGGGGAACCACGCCTCGATGTCGAACTTGCGCGCTGCCGAGGTGCCCAGGTCGCCGGCAGCGATGTCGACCACCCGGTAGGGCAGCTCCAGGGCCTGGAGGAACTCCTCCTCCCACTGCAGCAGCCGGCGGTGCTCCGCGGCGGCCTCCTCGGGCCGGCAGAAGCTGAACATCTCGACCTTGTCGAACCAGTGCACGCGGATGATCCCGCGGGTGTCCTTGCCGTAGGAGCCGGCCTCGCGGCGGAAGCAGGACGACCACCCGGCGTAGCGGCGCGGGCCGGCGGAGAGGTCGAGCACCTCGCTGGAGTGCATGCCCGCGAGCGCCACCTCGGACGTGCCGACGAGGTAGAGGTCGTCGCGCTCGACGCGGTAGACCTCCTCGTCGTGCTCGCCGAGGAAGCCGGTGCCCTCCATCGCCTCGGGCCGCACCAGCGCCGGTGCCACCACGGGGGTGAACCCGGCGGCGACGGCGCGGCTGATCGCCAGCTGGGCGAGGGCGAACTCCAGCAGCGCGCCCGGGCCGGTGAGGAAGTAGAACCGGGCGCCGGAGACCTTCGCCCCGCGCTCCATGTCGATGGCGCCGAGGGCCTCGCCGATCTCCAGGTGGTCGCGGACCTCGAAGTCGTACGTGGGCACCTCGCCGACGGTGCGGAGCGTGACCGCGTCGTCCTCCCCGCCGGGCGGGACGTCGGCGTGCACGACGTTGGCGATCTTCAGGTGCGCCTCGCGCAGCGCGGCGTCGGCCGAGCGCTGGGCCTCCTCGGCCTCCTTGACCTGCGCAGCCACGGCCTTGGCCCGCTCGAGGACCGCGGGGCGCTCCTCGGGCGTGGCCTTCTTGACCGCCTGCGAGGCCGACTTCTGCTCGCCGCGCAGGTCGTCGGCGCGCTTGACCGCCTCGCGGCGGGCGGTGTCGGCGGCGAGCAGGTCGTCGACGCGGGACTCGTCGGCTCCCCGGGCCCGCTGGCTGGCGCGGACGGCGTCGGGGTTCTCGCGGACGAGGCGCAGGTCGATCACCAGCCGAGGGTATCGACCGGCGCACGCGGGGCAGCGGCCACGAGGTCGCCCCACCCGTCGCGGGGGAACTGGGACACTGCGGTCATGCGGTTCCTGCAGCGACCCTCGTACGACCTCACCTACGCCGACGTCTTCATGGTGCCGGCGCACTCGTCGGTGGGGTCCCGGCTCGAGGTCGACCTGACCACGCCGGACCGGGTGGGGACGACGATCCCGCTGGTCGTGGCCAACATGACCGCGATCTCCGGCCGGCGCATGGCCGAGACCGTGGCCCGTCGCGGCGGGCTCGCGGTGATCCCGCAGGACATCCCGGTCGACGTCGTCGCCGAGGTCATCTCGTGGGTCAAGGCCCGCCACACGGTCTACGACACCCCGATCACGCTCTCCCCCACCTCCACCGTCGGCGAGGCGCTGTCGCTGCTCACCAAGCGCGCGCACGGGATCGTCGTGGTGGTCGAGGGCGGCTCGCCGGTCGGCGTCGTCACCGACGGGCAGTGCCAGGGCGTCGACCGGTTCACCCAGCTGTCCGAGGTCATGACCCGTGAGCCGCTGACCGTTCCCGCCGGCACCGACCTCACCAAGATCTTCGACGTTCTCTCCGGCGAGCGCGTGAGCGCCGCGCCCGTGGTGGAGGGCGACCGGCTGGTCGGCGTGATCACCCGCAAGGGCGCGCTGCGCTCGTCGCTGTACTCGCCCGCGGTCGACGCCGACGGCGCGCTGCTCACGTCGGCCGCGGTCGGCATCAACGGCGACGTCGCCGGCAAGGCGTCCGCCCTCCTCGCCGCCGGGGTCGACGTGCTCGTCGTCGACACCGCGCACGGGCACCAGGAGAAGGCGCTCGAGGCGCTGCGCGCGGTGCGCGCCGTCGCCGGGTCCACGCCGGTGGTGGCGGGCAACGTCGTCACCGCGCAGGGCACCCGCGACCTCATCGAGGCCGGTGCCGACGTCGTCAAGGTCGGCGTCGGCCCCGGCGCCATGTGCACCACGCGGATGATGACCGGCGTCGGCCGGCCGCAGTTCTCCGCCGTCGAGGAGTGCGCGGCGGCCGCCCGCGAGCTGGGCAAGCACGTCTGGGCCGACGGCGGGGTGCGCCACCCCCGCGACATCGCGCTGGCGCTGGCGGCCGGCGCGGCGAACGTGATGGTCGGCTCCTGGTTCGCCGGCACCTACGAGAGCGCCGGCGACATCCACGACGACGGCTCGGGCCGGCTCTACAAGGAGTCCTTCGGCATGGCCTCGGCCCGCGCGGTCAAGGCACGGACGGCGACCCAGAGCGGCTTCGAGCGCGCGCGAGCCGGGCTCTTCGAGGAGGGCATCTCGTCCTCGCGCATGTACCTGGACCCGCAGCGGCCCGGCGTCGAGGACCTGATCGACCAGATCGTGGCCGGCGTGCGGTCCTCGTGCACCTACGCCGGCGCGCGCACCGTCGACGAGTTCCACGAGCGCGCCGTCCTGGGGGTGCAGAGCTCGGCCGGCTACGAAGAGGGCCGGCCGCTGCCGACCAGCTGGTGAAGCCGCTCCCGCGCGAGCAGTTCGAGGAGCTCGTCGCCGACGCGCTCGACGAGGTGCCGGCGGAGCTCATGGCGCTGCTGGACAACGTCGTCGTCCTCGTGGAGGACCGGAACCCCGACGAACCGGAGCTGCTCGGGCTCTACGAGGGACTCGCCCTGCCCGAGCGCGGATGGCAGTACGGCGGTGAGCTGCCGGACCGGATCATGATCTACCGCGAGGCGATCTGCGACATCTGCGAGACCGAGGACGACGTGGTCGAGGAGGTCATGATCACCGTCGTCCACGAGATCGCCCACCACTTCGGCGTCTCCGAGGAACGCCTCCACGAACTGGGCTGGGGCTGATGAAGGACCCCCTCGCCCCCCGCGCCACGCTCCGCGCGACGCGGGCCCCTGCGAGGGGGCCGACCCATCGTGCCGAGAGCGCTGAGCCCGCCGCGTAACGTGATCACCGTGGCGGAGGTCAGGGGCGGCGGGCTGCCGATCAAGATGCTGCACGACCGCGTACTGGTCTCCCTGCGGCGCGAGGACGGCGAACGGCGGTCCACCGGCGGCATCCTGATCCCGGCCACCGCCCAGGTCGCCAAGCGGCTGGTGTGGGGCGAGGCCCGCGGGGTCGGCCAGAGCGTCCGCCAGGTCAAGGTCGGCGACCAGGTGCTCTTCTCCCCCGAGGACCAGCACGAGGTCGAGGTGCACGGCGAGGAGCTGGTGATCCTCCGCGAGCGCGACGTGCACGCCGTCGCCGCCGAGCGCATCGAGGACACGAACACCGGGCTCTACCTCTAGTCGGGGGCGCCCTCCGCGCGGGCGTGCCGGGAGACGATCCCCGTCATCTCGGTGAGGAACCGCGCCACGACGGCGATCTCGTCGTCGGTGTAGTCGCCCATCGCCTCGACCAGGTCCCGGGCGAGCCCGCCGAAGTGCTGGGCGCCGGCGGCCCGGGCGGTCTCCGACATCTCCAGGGTCACGCGCCGGCGGTCCTCGGGATCGCGCACCCGGCGCACGTGCCCGACCCGCTCCAGCCGGTCCACCAGCGCGGTCACCGACGCCGAGCGCAGGTCCACCGCCGCGCCCAGGCCACCGGCGGTCAGCGCCTGCCCGTGCCGGGCGGCGTCCATCACCGCCACCAGCGCGCGGACGTCGGTGCGGTTGAGCCCGTGCTCCGCGGCGAACCGCTGGTTGACGGCGTCCAGCTCGACGGAGAGCCGGCGCAGCAGCAGCGCGACCTCCCTGCGCGCCGCCGTGGCCTCGTCCATGGCGCCGCCTTCGCCGTGCCGGTGCATCCGGATCGTCCTAATCTCTCGAAGATCGAGACTATCGCCGTTCGAGGGAAATCGTCATGCCGCGCAGGACCTCCGTCGCCCGCTGGCTGCTGCCGGCCCTCGTCGTCCTGGCCTGGATCGCCCTCTCCGCTCCCCTCGGGTCGTTCAGCGGGAAGCTCGGCGACGTCCAGACCAACGACTCCGCCGCTTTCCTCCCCGACAGCGCCGAGTCCACGCGGGTCTCGGAGCTGCTGCGCGAGTTCGACACCGAGCGCTCCCTGCCGGTGATCCTGCTGTGGGAGAGCGAGGACGGCGCGCTCGACCCCGCCGCGCTGGAGGAGATCACCGCCCGCGTCGACGAGGCGGTCGCCGTCGCCGACGAGGCCGGCGCGCTCAACGGCGAGCCGTCCCCACCCCTGCCGTCCGAGGACGGCGAGGCGGTGCAGGCCGTCCTGCCCTTCAGCCCGGACCTCGGCGACGCGCTCGCCGACGTGATCGACGACCTCCGCGCCTTGCCCGTGGTGGACGGGACGACGGAGTACGTCACCGGTCCCGGCGCGCTCTTCAACGACTTCGCCGCGGGCTTCTCCGGCATCGACGGGCTGCTGCTCCTCGCGGCCTTCGGCGTCGTCCTGGTCATCCTGCTCGTCGTCTACCGCAGCCCCCTGCTGCCCCTCCTCGTCATCCTCACCGCCGGTCTGGCCCTGGTGGCCGCGCTGGCGGTCGCCTACCTGCTGGCCGACCGGGGCTGGATCGAGGTCAACGGGCAGAGCCAGGGCATCGCGTCGATCCTCGTCGTCGGCGCGGCCACCGACTACGGCCTGCTGCTCGTGGCCCGCTACCGCGAGGAGCTGCGCCGCGAGGAGTCACCCCTGGCTGCGATGAGGGTGGCGCTGAGGCAGTCCTGGGAGCCCATCGCGGCCTCTGCGGCGACCGTCGTCCTCGGCGTCGCGTGCCTGCTCTTCTCCGACCTCGGCTCCAACCGCGGGCTGGGCCCCATCTCCGCCGTCGGCATCGCCCTGGCGATGGTGGCCACGCTGACCTTCCTCCCTGCGGCCCTCGTGCTGCTCGGCCGGGCCGCGTTCTGGCCGTTCCGGCCGCGCTACGGCAGCGAGCACGCACACGGCCGCGGCTGGGAGCGGATCGCCGGGATCGTCGGCCGCCGTCCCGGCCGGGCGCTGCTGGGGAGCGTGGGGCTGCTCGTCGTCCTCGCCGCCTTCGTGCCGACGTTCGACGCCGAGGGCATCCCGCTGTCGGAGGCAGTGCGCGGCGGGTCGCCGTCCGGCGAGGGCCAGGTCGCGCTGGCCCGCCACTACGACGCCGGTGCGGCCAGCCCGGCCACGATCGTCACCCCCGCCGACCGGTGGGAGGAGGTCGCCGCGGCGGCCGGCGAGGTGGACGGCGTCGCGGGCGTCGAGCCGTTCACCGGGCAGCGCGGCGGCCCCCCGGAGCCGGGCGCCCAGCCACGGGAGGTCGACGGCCTGGTCCGGCTGGACGCCACGCTGGACGACGCCCCCGACAGCACCGCCGCCCAGCAGACCGTCGCCGACTTGCGGGCCGCGGTGTCCGACGTCGACCCGGACGCCCTGGTCGGGGGCTCGACGGCGCAGGACCTCGACACCCAGGACACCGCCGCGCGCGACCTGGCGGTGATCGTGCCGCTGGTGCTGCTGGTCATCACGGTCGTGCTGGCCCTGCTGCTGCGGGCTCTGGTGGCGCCGGTCCTGCTGGTCGCCACGGTCGCGCTCAGCGTCCTGGCCACGCTCGGTGTCGCGGCGCTGGTCTTCGACCCGCTGTTCGGCTTCCCCAGCAGCGATCCGCAGGTGCTGCTCATCGGGTTCGTGTTCCTGGTCGCCCTGGGGATCGACTACAACATCTTCCTCATGACCCGGGCCCGGGAGGAGTCTCTCCGGCACGGCACCAGGGACGGCGTGCTGCGCGCCCTGGCCGTCACCGGAGGGGTGATCACCAGCGCCGGGCTGGTGCTCGCGGCCACGTTCGGGGCGCTGACCGTGCTGCCGCTGGTGATCCTCATCCAGCTGGGCTTCCTGGTCGGCTTCGGCGTCCTCCTCGACACCTTCGTCGTCCGCACGCTGATGGTGCCGGCCGCGGTCCGCCTGATCGGCGACCGCGTCTGGTGGCCGAGCGCGCTGGCCCGCCGCTAAAGGGCGCCGGCGCGCACCTTCGACAGCCACTCGTCGGCGTCGGTGAACGCGGCGTCGGTCGCGTCATCGGACACCGGCCGGTTCTCCCGCTCGTCGGCCCGCGGATAGGAGCCCAGGAAGCGGACGTCGTCGCAGACGCGGTGCAGGGCGGCCAGGGTCTCCCCCACCCGCGCCTCGGCGACGTGTCCCTCGCAGTCCAGGGAGAAGGAGTAGACCCAGCGGCGCTCGCGGGTGGGCCGGGACTCGATCCGGGTGAGGCTGATCCCCCGGGCGGCGAACTCGCGCAGCACGTCGAGCAGCGCCCCGGTCCGGTCCGCCACGACCGCCACCAGCGAGGTCTTGTCGTTGCCGGTCGGCTCCGGGAGCGGTCCGGGCGGGGCGACCAGGACGAAGCGGGTCACCGCGCCCCGGTGGTCGGCGATGTCCTCCGCGATCGGCACCAGGCCGTAGCGCCGGGCGGCGATCGGCGCGCAGACGGCGGCGTCGTAGCGCCCGGCCGCGACCGCCTCAGCCGAACCGGCGGTCGACGTCTCGGACTGCGGCGAGAGCGTGGGCAGGTGCGCGGCGAGCCAGCGGGCCGTCTGGGCCAGCGCGTGCGGGTGGCTGGCCACGGAGCGGACGTCGGCGAGCGTGGTGCCCGGGCGCCCGGCCAGCACGAACGTCGGCTCGAGGAAGACCTCGCGGGTGATGAGCAGCGGGGCGCCGTCGGCGAGGCCGTCCATGGTCGCCGGCACCGAGCCCTCGATGCTGTTCTCGAACGGCACCAGCGCCGCGTCGACCTCACCGGCTCGGACGGCGGCGAGCGCGGCGGCCACCGTGGGGCGTGGCGAGCGGGGCGCGGAGTCCCCGACTGCCCTGCTCAGCGCCGCCTCGGCGAAGGTACCCTCGGGACCCAGGTAGGCGAACCGCGTCGGAGACGTGCTGGTGGGCCTCGCGTCCGGAGACGCGGCGTCCATGGGCATCGCGGGCATCCGACGAGGGTAGTGCGGGCGGGGCGGACGGGATGTCCACC
This sequence comes from Blastococcus sp. TF02A-26, assembly GCF_003319125.1. Lineage (GTDB taxonomy): Bacteria > Actinomycetota > Actinomycetes > Mycobacteriales > Geodermatophilaceae > Trujillonella. Next base: position 222,166 of record NZ_QOHG01000005.1, read on the forward strand.
CCGGGGGAACCGCCTCGCAGCTGGCCGGGACGGCCGGCCCACCAGTTCGTCGAGTGGAGGGATGCGTGACCCCCGGCACCATCCGCGTCACCGAGCGTGATCTGGATGCTGCGCTGTGGCGTCTTCTGGCGGCGAGCGACCCCGTCGACCCGCCGGCGTTCGCCCGGGAGCACGACGAGCTGGCCCCGCTGTTCCTCTCCGCGACCGATCCCACCTGGGTGGCCTGGAGACACGCGTTCGACGCCCGCCGAGCCCTGATCGACGCCGAGCCGGACGCCGTCCCCGCGGCCGTCGGCGCCGCCCGGACCGCGCTCGGCGGCTGCCCGCCCACCGCCCTGACCGCGCTGACGCTGGCCTACCTCGCGCACGTGGAGGCGACCGCGGACCACGTCGACGCCGCCATGCTGCTGGCCGTCGACGCCAGCCTGCTGGCCGAGGCCGCCGGCTCGGGCTCCGGCGGGAGCGGTCCGGGCCGCGCGCACCACCAGGCACACCTGTGGCTGTCGCTGACGCTGGGCGCCCTGGACCTCGAGCAGCTGGCCGTCGCCCAGGCGCTGCAGGGCTCCCGGATCGCCGCGGGCCTGCCCGACCTCGCCGACCGGTGGCAGCTGCTGCGGCTGTGCGCCCAGCAGCACGCCGAGCTGGCCCAGACCCAGTGCCGCCGCGGCCAGGACCAGCGTGCCGCGGAACTGGCCGCCGTCGCGCTCGGCTGCGCCACCGAGGCCCGCGAGCTGGACCGGGAACCGGACCCGGCCGACCAGGACCTGCTCGACGTCGTCCAGGCGTGGGCCATGGCCTGCGCCGGCGACCTCGACGGGGCGCTCGGCCCGCTGCGCCGGGCACACCGGCGGGTGCACCGCGACGGTGGCGTGTGGCTGCGCGGCTACACCGACCTCGTGCTGGCCCGCCTGCTCGCGCGCCTGTCGCGCGACCGCACCGGCGGGGGCTCCGCCGAGGAGGCCACCGACCTGCTGGTCGACGCCGCCGGCGCCTTCGCCGCCACCGGCGACCGGCGCCGCTACCGCCAGTGCCTGCTCGAGCTCGGCCAGGCCACGGCCGCGCAGGGCCGCCCTGCCGAGGCGCTGCACTGGCTCGAGGCCTACCGGGCCGAGGCCGGGCGGGCGCACGCCCGCAGCCGGGAGCTGTGGGCGGAGATGTTCGTCCGCCGCAGCCGGCTGCGCGAGGCCGAGCGGCAGGCCGCCGTCCTGCGCACCTACGCGCTGGAGGACCCCCTCACCGGGCTGGGCAACCGGCGCAGCGCCGAGCGCCGGCTGGGCAGCATGCCGCTGGGCGAGGCGCCGCTGTCGCTGGCCGTCGTCGACGTCGACCGGTTCAAGGAGGTCAACGACGACACCTCGCACTCCCACGGCGACGAGGTGCTGCGCCGGGTGGCCGACCTGCTGCGCGAGCACTGCCGCGGCGGCGACGAGGTCTACCGGTGGGCGGGCGACGAGTTCCTCGTCGTGCTGCCCGACGCCAGCGAGAGCCAGGCCCTGCTCGCGATGGAGCGGCTCCGTGCCGCCGTGGCCGACGCCGACTGGGGTGACCTGCAGCTGCCCGATCCCGTGACGGTCAGCATCGGGGTGGCCACCGCGCCCACCCGCGACCCGGAGCAGGCCGCGGTGCCCTCGGGCTGGCGCTCCCTGTTCGACACCGCCGACCTCCACCTCTTCAGCGCCAAGCGTGGCGGGCGCAACCGCGTGCGCGCCCCCGGGGCCGCGGGCGGGGAGAGCGCATGACCGCCTCGCGGTGGGACTCCTGTGACGAATCGGGCGATGCGGCCGCGTCCGTCCGGCGCGCCCCGGGAGGGGTGCGTGACACCCCCGAGGGCGACGTGCACAGTGCGCTCGTGCCCCCGGGAGCCCTGCATCACCGGGTGACCGCTGCCCTGTCCGACTGGCGGCTGGACGACGCCGAGGAGCTGCTGGCCGACGTCGAGGGCGACCCGTCGCCCTTCGCCGCCCCGACCGCGCCCCCGGACGCCCCGGACGCCGACGTCGCCGCCGTCCTCGGCCGCGCCTGGGCCGACACCCTGCGCGCCGAGCTGCTCGTCCGCCGGCTGCGCATGGCCGGCTTCACGCTCGTCGGCGACCCCGTGGACTCGCTGCCCGGCGAGCCGCCCGCCGCACCGCTGGACCTGCACGCCGGCATCGCCGGCCTGCTCGACCGCCCCGACGGCGCTCCCGAGGCGCAGACGGAGCCGGCGTCGCGCGCGGCCCTGGCCATCGCCCTCGTGCGCTCCGCCAAGGCCGCCTTCGACGCGACCGACGACGACCTGCAGCGCGCCGCCGGCCTGGCCCGGCACGCGCGCATCGAGCTGCTGTCCCGGCGGATCGACGCGGCGATGGACGAGGCGGTGGAGGCCGCCAGCCTGCTCGACCCGGCACTGCCGCCGTCGGCACTGCTGGTGGACACCCTCGCCACGCTGGCCGGCGTGCTGGCCGACCTGGAGCTGATGCCGCTGGCGCTGGACTACCAGCGCCGCGCCCACCGCACCGCGCTGGACGCCGCGGCCGCCCCGGAGCTGCTGGGACCGGAGGACGGCGATCCGGACGTCCTCGTCGCCCGCGCCGCGACCCGGCTGGGCGAGCTGTGCGCCGAGCTCGGCGAGGGGCTGCTCGACGACGGCGTGCCGGACTCCGCGGACCCGCACTTCGCCGAGGCGCGGCAGCTGGCCGAGGACGCGCTGGCCCTGCTGCCCCCCGAGGCGCCGGACGCCGTCGTCGCCGCGCAGGTGGTGCACGGCTGGGCGCTGGTGGGGCTCGGCGAGCACGCCGCCGCGGCCGGTCCGCTGCGCGCCGCCGTCCGCATCACCAGCGCCACCGGCGACCGCGCCGTGCTGGCCGCCGCCCTGCTCGCGCTCGGCCGTGCCCTGCGCCGCCAGGGCGACGGGCACGACGCCGACGAGCAGCTGGCCAAGGCGCTGGCCCTGGCCACCGAGCACGGGCTGCCCCGGCTCCGGCGGGCCGCGCTGCGCGAGCTGTGCACCCTCCACGCCGACCTGGACGACGCCGGCCGGGCCCTGCCGTACCTGCAGGCCTACCTCGCCGACGAGCTCGACCGCGTCGACGAGCGCCGCACCCGGTGGGTGGAGCTCTTCGGCCGGCGCAAGAGCCTGCTGGAGACCGAGCGGGCCGCCGGGCAGCTGCGCCGGCAGGCCTACGAGGACCCACTGACCCACCTGCCCAACCGCCGCTACGCCGAGGCGCGGCTGGACGGGCTGATCTCGGCCGGCACGATGCCGGCGCTCGCCGTGGTCGACGTCGACCGGTTCAAGTCGATCAACGACGCGATCGGCCACCCCGGCGGCGACGCGGTGCTGCGGATCGTCGCCGACCTGCTCATCGACGGCTGCCGCGACACCGACGAGGTCTGCCGCTGGGCCGGTGACGAGTTCGTCGTCCTGCTGCCGGAGACCACCGCGGAGCAGGCCGAGCGGGCGCTGGAGCGCATCCGCCGGGCCGTGGCCGGCCACGACTGGTCCGCGCTCGGTCTGACCGTCCCCGTCACCATCAGCGTGGGCGTCGCCTCGGCCACCCGCGGCGACGACCGGCGCACCCTCTTCGCCGCCGCCGACGGCGTCCTCTACGACGCCAAGCGCAGCGGCCGGGACCGCGTCGTGCGGCTGTCGGCGGTCACCCAGCGACCGGAGGCCCCCGCGGCACCGGCGGTCGTCGAGCCGGCCGCCGTCGAGCCCGCCGCCGTCGAGCCCGTCGAGCCGGCCGTGCTGGAGTCCGCAGACGACCCGTCCCCCGCCGGCGTCTCCTCCGGGTTCGCTCCGCTGCTGCTCGAGCCGCAGCCGGCCGACGTCCCGCTGGCCGGGCCTGCGCCGCTCCCGCCGACGCCGGTCCGCACCCGCGCCCCCGAGCCCGAGGTCGTCTGGGCCACCGGACGCAGCACCGAGCAGGTGCTCGCCCTCGTCCGCGAGGCACGCGCCGCCCACCCGGACCGGCCCGCCGTCGTGGTGCGGGCGACCGCCGAGACCCTCCTGGCCCTGACCGGGGAGCACGAGCAGACCACCGTCGACGCCGCGGCCATGTCCGCCGCCGTCGGTCCGCTGCCGGAGCCGGCCGGCCGGGTCGTCGTCCTCTCCGCCGGGGGCGGGGACGCCGGGATCGCCGCCGAGGCCGCGTTCGCCGCGCGGGTGACCGGCACCGACGTCGTCCGGGTCGCCGATCTCGGCGGCAGCCGGATGCACAGCGGCCTGCCCGACCCGTCGGTGCTGGCCGACGCCGACTGCCTCGTCGTCGTCGCCGGCCTGGACGCCTCGCTGGCGGGTCTGGTCGCCGCCACCACCGACGTGCCGGTCGTGGCGGTGCCGACGTCGACGGGTCAGCCGGGGTCCTTCGGCGGGTTCGGCGCGCTGCTCACGATGCTCAACTCCTCCACGCCCGGCGTGGTGGTGAGCAACATCGACAACGGCCACGCGGCCGGGGTCTTCGCCGCACGGATCGCGCGCCGCACCGCGCGATAGCGGTGTCGTGACCGGTGGCGGGCCGGGAGGGTCCCCGCCGGGCGCGACGTCAGCGGCTCAACGCGGATCGGGGACGGCACCTGGCCGCGGTGCGGTCCGTGAGGACCGCGATGCCATCGCCACCAGGGGGACGGCGGCCAGGAACAGGACGGCCACGACCGGTGGGCCACCCACCGCCCACGCCGCGAACACCAGCAGCGACGCGAGCTCGATGCCCACCCCGGCCACCGAGGTGAGGGTCGCCCGGTACGGACCCGTGATGCGCTCCTGGAGTCGCGCCTCGGCCACCACGAGCACCGCGAGGTACAGGCCGTAGGCGACCGCGAGGACAGCCACCGCGGCGGGCCGGGCCCACCCCGCGGCGGCGGCCAGCAGCACCCCGCTCCCGGCCAGCATCCCCAGCAGCACCGACGTCGGCAGCCGGGCGGCCCGGCCACCGAGGGCCGCACCCAGCGCTCCGGCCAGCGCCACCGCCAGCACGGTCCCCGGTACCGCGGCCTGGGGCACGCCCCAGTCCCGCGCCATGACCGGCAGGTACTCCTCGATCGCGTCGAGGCCACCCAGGAGCGCCACGGCGAGCACCACCAGGCGCAGGGCCGGCCGGCGCAGCGCCACCGCCACCGCCACCGACCAGCGCAGGGGCTGCCCGTCCTCCCCGCCGTCCTCCCCGCCGGGCTCCGGCGCGGGCGGCGGGGACGGGAAGCGCAGCGCCAGCGCGGCCGTGGCGAGGCACAGCGCCACGCTGACCCAGCCGACCAGCTCGTACCCGCCGGCCACGACCAGGACGGTCGCCAGCCCGGCGGTGGGCACCTGGACCAGCAGCTCGGCCGCCGTCGTCCAGCCGTGCACGCGCGGGAAGGCATCGGCCGCGCCGTGGGACGCCAGGCCGTCGTAGAGCACCGCCTCCACCGTGCCGGAGGCCAGCGCACCGCCGACACCCCAGACGACGAAGCCGGCCGCGAACGAGGCAGCCCCCGGCGCCGACGTCCAGAGTCCGAACGCCACGGCCTCCAGCACGCCGGAGAGGACGAGGGCGCCGCGCCGGGACCACCGGTCGGCGAGCACGCCGGCAGGCACCTCGGCGAGGAACGCCGTGACCGACCAGAGCGCGAACAACCCGGAGACCTCTGCCTGCGACAGGCCGGCGTCCAGGAACAGCAGGGCGTACAGCGGGTACACCGGCGCCAGGCCGGAGAGGGCGGTCCAGCCCACGGCGAGGCGGGCCAGCGGCCGTGCGGCGGCGGGCAGCGGGTCGGGCCGGGAGCGGGACGGGCGTCAACGGAACGGCATGCAGCGACGCTAGCGCGGTCCTGTGACCCGCCGCACGCGATTTCCCGGTCCGCCGTCGGCTAGGCTGCAGGACGAGAAGGGGAGTAGCCCCCCGACCGCTGGTCGACATGCTGGCGCCGCCGCGAGGCGGTTCCCGGTCAGCGGGCCCACGTTCGCGTGGGTGGGCGAGACCTTCGACTGAGCAGTGGATGCGCGCTGCCGGTCGGAGGCTGCCCGCACCCGCCCGGCTGTGCCGAGCGGAAGAGAGAACCCGTGCTGGTGCTGTCGGTGGTGGCGACCGCGTTCGTCCTCGTCCTGCCCGTGGAACTGCCGGACAAGACGCTCTTCGCCAGCCTCGTGCTGGCCACCCGCTTCGCGCCGCTGCCCGTCTTCGTCGGGGTGGGTACCGCGTTCGGCCTGCAGGTGGCCATCGCCGTCACGGCCGGCTCCCTGCTCACTCTGCTGCCCGAGGCCCTGGTCAGCGGTGTCGTCGCCGTGTTGTTCGTCGCCGGGGCGTTCATCCTGTGGCGCAGCGCCTCGAGCGGACCGGAGGACGACGCGGACGGCGCCGACTCCCGCGAGGGCACCTCGTTCCTGCGGGCGGCGGCGATCTCCTTCGGCGTGCTGTTCGCCGCCGAGTGGGGCGACCTCTCGCAGTTGGCGACCGCCGGCCTGGCCGCTCGCTACGAGGAGCCGCTGTCGGTGTTCCTCGGCGCCTGGGCAGCGCTGCTCGTGGTCTCCGGCCTGGCGGTGTTCCTGGGCAAGAAGCTCGCGGACCGCCTCCCGGTGGCCCTCATCCGCCGGATCGCCGCCGGCCTCTTCCTCGTGTTCGCCGTCTTCGCGGTCGCCGAGACCGTCCGCACGCTGGTCGGCTGAGACCCACCCCGTCGGGGGGAGGTCCCGCCCGGGCCCTCAAGACCACCCGCCGGGCCGCCGTTGCCCCCTCTCCAGGCCGGACACGGGAGGAGAGCGGCCATGGCCACGCGAGCGCGACCGTCGACCGCCGTCCTGGACGCGGCCGGCGACTCCGACCTCGACGGCGTCGTGCGCGTCGCCGCGGCCGTGACCGGGCTGGCCTGCGCCACCGTCAACCTGTTCGACGGGGAGCTCCAGCGCCAGCTCGCCGCGCACGGGTTCACCGGGGGCGCCAGTCCCCTGGACGGCTCGCTCTGCGCGACCCTGCTCCGGGACGGTGCCGAGGTCGTCGCGGTCGACGACCTCTCCGCGCTCCCCGGGTTCGCCGGCAACCCCTGGGTCGACGGTCGGCTGGCCCGCATCCGCGCCTACGCCGGCGCCGCCCTGGTCCTGGACGGGCAACTGGTCGGCAGCCTCTGCGTGTTCGACGACCGGGCGGCCGCGTTCACCCCGGAGCAGGCGGCCCGGCTCACCGACCTGGCCGCCGTCCTGGTGGCCCTGCTGCAGCGCCGCCGGCAGACCGACGAGCTGGCCGAGCTGGCCGCCGCGAGCGAGCTGGCCAGGCACCAGGCCGAGGCGGCGAACGCCGAGCTGGCCGACTCCAACGCCTTCACCACCGCCCTGCTCGAGGCGCTGCCGCTCGGGATCGTGGCCGCGGACGCCCAGGGCCGGGTCCACCTGTTCAACCGGGTGAGCCGCGCCTGGCACGGTCTCGACGCCGATCCGGACGTCCCCATGGGCGAGGTCGCGCGGGCGTTCCAGCTGACGACCCCCTCGGGCCGACCCCTGGACGCCGCCGAGGTGCCGCTGTTCCGCGTGCTGGACCAGGGCCGCATCACCGACGTGCCCATCGCCATCGCCGACCCGACCGGCCGGCTCCGTCTGGTCGAGTGCTCCGGCGAACCGGTCCACTCCGCCGACGGCACGCTGCTCGGCGCCGTCGTCGCCATGGCCGACGTCACCGAGCGACGGGCGCTGGAGGAGGAGCTCCGGACGGCGGCCCTGCACGACCCGCTGACCGGGCTGCCCAACCGGACCCTGCTCGTCGACCGGCTGTCGGCGCTGCTCATCGGGTCCGGGCGGGGCGCCGAGCCGTTCGCCGTCCTCTACTGCGACCTGGACGGCTTCAAACCGGTGAACGACCTGGCCGGACACGCCGCCGGCGACATCTGCCTGCGCAAGGCGGCCCGACGGCTCCGCAGCGCCGTCCGCCCCGGCGACACCGTGGCGCGGATCGGCGGCGACGAGTTCGTCCTGCTGTGCCCCGGCCTGCACGACGAGGACGCCGCCCAGGTCGTCGCCGACCGGGTGACCACCTCCTTCGACGAGCCGCTCGTGCTCGTCGACGGGGCCCGCTTCCACGTCGGCATCAGCGTCGGCGTCGCGCTCGGCACCGCCTCGGACACCCCGCAGTCCGCGCTGGCCCGCGCCGACGCCGCCATGTACCGCGTCAAGACCGCCCGCCGGTCACCCTCGGGCGTCCGCTGAGCCGGTCACCCGTGTGGGTGACCGGCCGTTCCAGCTCCGCCGCCGTCCTGCCGTTGCGGGAGGGACCCCCACCGCCGCCCGAGACGAGGACGACGTGACCGCCACGGTGCCCCACCGCACGCCCCGGTCCGAGGAGCAGCGCGCCGCGCTGCGCGACCTCGGCACCGGCGCGCCACCGGAGCAGGCGGAGCTGCGTGCGGTGCTGCGACTCGCCACCGCGGTGACCGGGGCGTCCCGCGCCGGTCTGAACCTCCTCGACGAGGAACAGCAGGTCACGCTGCTCGCCCACCGGGGGGAGCCCCGCCGCGTGCCGCGGGTCGAGTCGCTGTGCGCCCGCACCTCCCTGCGGCCCGGCGTCTTCTGGAGCCGGGACCTGCGCGCGGACGCCGACTACGCCGGCAACCCGTTCGTCGACGGGCGGATCGCCCGGCTGCGCTTCTACGCCAGCGCCCCGATGCGGACCGCCGACGGCGACGTCATCGGCACGGTCTGCACCTGGGACGACGACGTCCTGGAGCTGACGCCCGAGCAGGTGGACCAGCTGGCCGACCTCGCCCAGGTGGCCCTCGCGCTGGTGGACCGCTACCGGGCCGCGGAGGCCGCCACCGCAGACCTCGCCGCGGCTCGCGCGTTCGACCGGGCCCTGTTCGACGCCCTGTCGGTGGGGGTGGTCGCCTCGGACGCGCAGGGGCAGCCCACCCGGGTCAATCGGGTGGTGGCCGACTGGGCCAGCGACCGCTGGGACGGCGATCGGCTCGTCGACGCCCCCCTGCTGGAGGAGCTCTACCTCGCCGACGGCGTCACCCCGCTGGACCCCGGCTACGCGCCGCTGGTGCGGGCCGTCCGCGGCGAGCAGGTGCGCGACGTCGAACTGGTGGCCGGGCCGCCCGGTGGCCCGCGCCGGGTCACCCTGGCCACCGCCGAGCCCATCCACGAGACCGACGGCACGGTGCTCGGCGCGGTCGTCACGATCAAGGACATCACCGAGCAGCGGGCGCTGGAGGCCCGGCTGCGCGAGGCCGCCCTGCACGACCCGCTGACCGGGCTGCCCAACCGCGCCCTGGTGCTCGACCGGCTGGGGCAGGTGCTGCGCACCCAGCGGCGCGAGCACGGCCCGGCCGCGGTCGTCTACTGCGACCTGGACGGCTTCAAGGAGATCAACGACACCGCCGGCCACGCCGCCGGGGACGCCGCCCTGTGCCGCGCCGCGGAGGCGCTGCAGTCGGCGGTCCGGCCCGGTGACACCGTCGGCCGGATGGGCGGCGACGAGTTCGTGGTCGTGTGCGCCGGGATCGGCACGGCTCAGGACGCCGCGGACCTGGTCGCCCGGATCGAGACGGCGCTCGGCGACCTGCGGGTCAGCTGCGGCACGGCGCTCTCCCGCCCCCGGGACACGCCCGACTCGCTGCTGCGCCGTGCCGACGAGGCGATGTACGCCGTCAAGCGCAGTCGTCGGGCCCACTGACCCGGCTCGGCGTCAGGCCGCCGGCCGCAGGACCGGCCGGACCTCGGCGAGGAACGCCTCCAGCGGCCGGGCCGGCCTGCCGGTCACCTGCTCGACCACGCCGGTCACCGGCGCGAAGCTGCCGGCCCGCACGCGCTCGAAGGTCAGCACGGTGAGCTCCCGCCCGAACCCCGACAGTCCGTCCACGACCTCGTCGATCGTGGACTCCCGGTGGACCACGGGCCGCCCGGCAGCGGCGGAGAGCAGCTCCGCGGTCCGCGGCAGCGTCAGGGCCTGCGGGCCGGTCAGCTCGTACACCCGGCCGGCGTGGCCCTCCTCCAGCAGCGCCCGCTCGGCCACGGCCGCGATGTCGCCCGCATCGATCCAGGCGATCCGCGCACCGCCACTGGGGAACGGGAGGTCGCCGCCGCCGGCCACCTGGTCCAGGTGGAAGCGCGGGTCGGTGAAGACCTGCATGAACCAGCTCGGCCGCAGGACCGTCCACGGCCGGCCGCTGTCGCGCACGACCCGCTCGGCGCGCGGCGCCCACCCATCGGGGCCCGTCACGTCGGCGTCCTGCTCGGACAGCAGGACGACGCGGGCGGCCGGTGGCACCTCCTGGAGGAGGGCACCGATCAGCTCCGGCGCGTCCGCACGGTCGGGGCGGACGACGTACACCGCGTCGATCCCGGCCGTGGCCGCCGCCCAGTCGCCGGGGCGGTCCCAGGAGACGCCGGTCGGCCGCACGCCGTCGAGCGTGACGGTGGCCGGATCGCTGCTCCCACCGAGGACCTCGACGCCTCCGCGGGCGACCAGCGACCGGGCCAGCGGAGCACCGGTCTTGCCGCGCACCCCCGTGATCAGCACCCGTGCCATGACTCCTCCTCGGGATACTTGAGTGACTTAAGTTCCTGGGAGGACAGCCAAGCACAGGTGCTTGAGTGCATCAAGTAGTCTTTCGTCGTGACCGAGGCAGCGGAGTCGCTGGACCAGCAGCTGTGGGACTTCGTCTACGCCTACGACGCGGCCTACGACGCGGCGGCGCGCGCGGTCGGGCTGAGCGCGGCCCAGGCCTGCCTGCTCGACGCCCTCACCGGCGGCAGTCGCGCGATGGGCGAGCTCGCCACCGAGCTCCTGTGCGACGCGTCCAACGTCACCCAGCTCGCCGCCCGACTGGAGGCGCGGGGGCTCGTGGCGCGCGACCCCGATCCGGTGGACCGGCGGGTGAAGCGGCTGTCCATCACGCCCGCGGGCCGGCAGGTGCACCAGACGGTTCGGGCGGGCTTCGACTTCCCCGCCGACCGCCTCGGACGCCTGTCCGATCCGGAGCGGCGCCAGCTCTCCCAGTTGATGTCGAAGCTGCTCGCTTGACCCTGACGCGGCGTCAGGCTGTGCACTCGTCGCCGTCAGGGAGGAGGGGCCCGTGAACGTGGGCGAGGTGGCCGCACTGGCCGGGGTCACGGTGCGCACGCTGCACCACTACGACCGCATCGGACTGCTGTCGCCGTCCGGGCGGAGCACGTCGGGCTACCGGCAGTACTCGCCGGCGGACCTGGACCGGCTGCACCAGGTGCTGGTCTACCGCGAGCTCGGGTTCCCCCTCGAGGAGGTCGCGACGCTGATCGAGGCGTCCGACCCGGCCGAGCACCTGCGCCGGCAGCACCGGCTGCTGCGGGACCGGCTGGAGCGGACGCGGGCGATGGTCGCGGCCGTCGAGAAGGAGATGGAGGCGCGAGCGATGGGGATCAGCCTGAGCCCGGAGGAGCGGTTCGAGATCTTCGGCGAGCACGACCCGGAGCGGTACGAGGCCGAGGTCGAGGAGCGCTGGGGCGACACCGAGGCCTACGCCCAGTCCCGGCGCCGGACCGCGGCCTACACCAAGGAGGACTGGGTCCGGATCACGGCCGAGGGCGAGGACCTGATGCAGCGGATGGCGACGGCGCTGCGGGCCGGTGTCGCGCCGGACACCGCTCCGGCGATGGACCTCGCGGAGGAGCACCGGCAGCAGATCGGCCGGGACTTCTACGACTGCCCGCCGGAGCTGCACGCGGCGCTGGGCCGGATGTACGTCGAGGACGAGCGGTTCACCGCGACCTACGAGGCGGTCGCGCCGGGCCTCGCGCAGTGGGTGAGCACCGCCGTCCAGGCCAACGCCGCCCGCCAGGAGGCGTAGCCCTCGACGGAGGCATGGGATCCGATCCCCCCGCAGACGGGGGTACGCACAGCGGGATCGGATCCCATGCCGCGGCCTCAGACGCGGATGAGCAGCTCGCCGTGGGTCATCGACAGCCAGCCGTCGTCGGCCGCGCCCCACCGCCGCCACGCGGCGGCGATCTGCTCGAGGTCGTCCGGCGTCGCCAGCCCGTAGGCGGTCGCCTGCTCGGCGAAGGACGACGCCGTCGCCCGCCCGGCCCACGAGGCGCCCCACCACTCCCGCTCCCCGGGCGTGGCGTAGCACCAGGACGACGTGCTGGCGACGACGTCCCGCAGCCCCGCCGCGTGCGCCCACGACAGCAGCCGGCGACCGGCGTCGGGCTCGGCGTCGTTGGCGCGGGCCACCCCGTAGTAGACCTCCAGCCAGCGGTCCAGGCCGCGGTCGCGCGGGAACCAGGTGAACGTCGCGTAGTCCACGTCGCGGACCGCGACCACCCCGCCGGGCCGGCAGACCCGTGCCATCTCGCGCAGCGCGGCGACCGGGTCGGTGAGGTGCTGCAGCACCTGGTGGGCGTGGACGACGTCGAAGGAGTCGTCGGCGGCCTCGAGCGCGTAGACGTCGCCGACCACGAACTCGACGGCGACCCCGGCACGCTCGGCCACGGCACGCGCCTCGTCCAGCGGAGCGGCGACGTCGAGACCGACCACCCGCCCCGGCGCGACCCGGCGGGCGAGGTCCGCGGTGATCGTGCCGGGACCGCACCCCACGTCGAGCAGGTCGACACCCGGGCGCAGGTGCGGGAGGAGGTAGCCGGCGGAGTTCTCCGCGGTCCGCCAGCGGTGCGACTGCAGGACCGGCTCGGCGTGTCCGTGGGTGTACGTGTCCATGCCGGGATCATGGACCCGCCGTCCCACTCAGCGAAACACCGTTCCCATATGTTGAGACAGCACCGCGCATGGGGCCTTTCGCGCGCGAAGTGCTGTCGGGGACTCTCGCGCGCGAAAGGCTGGGGGTGCGCGCTACTCGGCGAGGACGGCCTCGGCGACCGCCACCGCCCGGGCGCGGTCGGCGGGCACCAGTCCGATGCGGGTGCGCCGGTCGAGCAGGTCGGCGACCGTCCGCGCGCCCTCCGCGCGGACGGCGAAGCGCAGCTCCCCCACGGTCTCCGGCCGCCCCTCGACCACCGTCTCCGTGCCGAGCGCGGCGACGACCGGCGCCTCGGTGCCGTACCGGGCGACCAGCCGCTCCGGTGCCGCCACCCGCGCCAGCGCCGGCCGGGGTGCCGCGCCGACCAGCGGCAGCCGGGCCGTGACCGACCGCGGGGCACCCCGGCCGAGGCGGGCCACCACGGCGTCCACCGTCTCCTCGGCCATGGCCCGGTAGGTGGTCAGCTTCCCGCCGACGACGGTCAGCACGTCGCCGTCCCAGGAGAGCAGGTGCTTGCGGGAGAGGTCGGCGGTGGCGTCCCCGGGCCCGGCACCGGCGGAGGCCGGGAGCACCAGCGGCCGCAGCCCCGCGTAGGAGCCGACGACGTCCTCCCGCGTCAGCGGCCGGTCGAGCACCGCGTTCACCGTCTCCAGCAGCTGGGCCACCTCGGCGTCCGAGGGCAGCGGGTCCTCGTCGGGCACCGGCCCGGCCACCGGCTCGTCGGTCAGCCCCAGGTAGACGAGCCCGCCCGGCTGGGGCAGCGCGAACACGTAGCGCGAGCGCGAGCCGGGCAGCGGCACGGTCAGCGCCGCGGTGGGGTGCCCGAGGCGGACGGCCGGCACCACCAGGTGCGACCCGCGGGAGGGGACCAGCCGCACGTCCGGCGCCAGCCGCTGCGCCCACACCCCCGCGGCGTTGACCACCACCCCGGCGCGGACGGCGAAGGAGGCGCCGTCGTCGGGCGCGACCGTCGCGGTCCGGCCGTCCACCGAGGTCACCGTCGCGCCGGGGACGACCCGCGCTCCGCAGGCCACCGCGGTTCGCGCGAGGGAGACGACGAGCCGCGCGTCGTCGGCCAGCTGCCCGTCCCAGAAGACGACGCCACCCCGCCCCGCCCGCACGGCCGGGGTCGCCCGCGCGACCTCGGCCGCCGACACCCGCGCCGTCGAGGGCAGCGACCGCCGGCCGCCGGGCACCGAGAGGCGCACGGCGTCCCCGAGCCGGCCGCCGACCTCGGCCAGCGCCGTCACGTCCCGCCCGGCGACGTCGGGCACGAGGAAGGGCAGCGGCCGGACCAGGTGCGGCGCGGTGGAGCCCATGAGCACCGCGCGCTCGCGGGCCGACTCCCGGGCCAGGCCGATCTCGCCGTGCGCGAGGTAGCGCAGGCCGCCGTGCACCAGCTTCGACGACCAGCGGCTGGTGCCCGCGGCGAGGTCGGTCCGCTCCATCAACGCCACGGTCAGTCCGCGCGCGGCGGCGTCGAGCGCGACCCCGACCCCGGTCACGCCTCCGCCGACGACCAGCACGTCCACCGCACCGCCGTCGAGGACCTGCAGGTCAGCGGCGCGTCGGGCCGCAGTGAGCGCGCCGGGGACGGCGACGTCGTCGGGCACCGGCAGACTGTAGCCGTGCCCGAGCAGCCGGAACTGACGATCCAGGGATGGGGGCCCGGCGCCTCCCGCGTGGCGAGGGTCCGCGACGGATCCGGTGAGGGGGAGGCCGAGGGGCTCGAGCTCGACCGCGATCCCGACCTGACCAGCGCGCTGCCGCGTGCGGCGCGCAAGCACCTCTCCCGGGAGCTCGGCTGGACGCCGCGGTCGACCCCGCCGGTCCGCGTGTCGGAGATCCGGGTGGCGCCGAGCCGGCTGCCCGAGGAGGTCCTGACGGCGATGGTCGCGCTGCTCGGCGAGGACAACGTGACCACCGACCGCGAGGCGCGGCTGAAGCGCACCGGCGGCAAGAGCTACCTGGACCTGCTGCGCCGTCGGGAGGGTGACGGCTCCGACGCCCCGGACGCCGTCGTCTCCCCCGGCGACACCGGTGAGACCGCCGCCCTGCTGGCGCTGTGCGCCGAGCGCGGCGTGGTGGTCGTGCCCTTCGGCGGCGGCACCAGCGTGGTCGGCGGCCTCTCCGGCATCGACCCCGACGACCGGCCGGCGGTGGCGCTGGACCTGCGGCGGATGGCGTCGGTCCGCGAGCTGGACGTGCCGTCGTCGCTGGTCACGGTCGGCCCCGGCATGCGGGGCCCGGCGCTGGAGGAGGCGCTGGGCGCCGAGGGGCTGACGCTGGGCCACCTGCCGCAGAGCTGGGAGTTCGCCACGCTCGGCGGGTACGCGGCGACCCGGTCCGCCGGGCAGGCGTCGACCGGCGTCGGCCGGTTCGACGACCTCGTGGCGGGCCTGACGCTGGCCACGCCGACCGGTGTCCTCGACCTGGGCTCCCCGCCCGCCTCCGCCGCCGGCCCGGACCTGCTCGGGCTGGCGCTCGGCTCGGAGGGCGCGCTCGGTGTCATCACCGAGCTGCGGCTGCGGGTCCGCCCGAAGCCGCGGACCACCTCCTACGAGGGCTGGTCGTTCCGCAGCTGGGCCGCGGGTCTCGCCGGGCTGCAGCGCCTGGCCCGGCACGACCTGCTGCCCGACGTCGTCCGGCTGTCCGACCCCGACGAGACCCGCGCCAACCTGCTCATGGCCGGAGGCACCGGCGCGCGGCTGCTGCGCGGCTCGCTGCGGACCCGCGGCCACGGCGAGGGCTGCCTGCTGGTCGTCGGCTGGGAGGGGCTGCCGACCCTGGTCCGCGCCCGGCGGCGGGCCGCGGCGTCGGCGCTGCGCGAGGGCGGCGCGGTGCGGGTGGGCCGGCAGGTCGGGGAGTCCTGGCGCAGGCACCGGTTCGAGGGGCCCTACCTGCGCGACCGCCTGATGGACGCCGGCCTGCTCGTCGAGACCCTCGAGACGGCCGCGACCTGGACGGCGCTGCCGGTGGTCTACGACGCCGTCCGCCGGGCGCTGCAGCGGTCACTCGGCCGGGACGGCCGCCGGCCCCTGGTCATGAGCCACGTCTCGCACGGGTACGCGACCGGCGCCTCCCTCTACCTCACCGTGCTCGCCGACCGGGACGACGACCTGCCCATCCAGCAGTGGCTGGCCGCCAAGCGGGAGGCCACCGACGCCCTGCTGGCCGCCGGCGGGACGCTCACCCACCACCACGCCGTCGGCGCCGACCACCGGCCGTGGCTGGAGCGGGAGATCGGACCGCTGGGCGTCGAGGTGCTGCGCGCGGTCAAGGAACGACTCGACCCGACCGGCATCTGCAACCCGGGGGTGCTCCTCCCGGACTAGCGCGACCTCCTCCCGGACCAGGGCGACGCGGCGGCGCAGGGACCGGGGCAGCCGGGAGGGGACGGTCATCGGGACTCCAGGCGGCGCGCAGGGGCGGGCGGACGGCGCCGAGGGTGGCGCGGGCACCTTGATCGCCACTTGCGGCGGGCTTGGGGAAGCACGAGCGCTCTGGGAGACTCCCGCCCCGTGCTGTACCGCGTCCTCGGCCCGCTCGAGGTCACGGACGACGCCGGCCGCCCGCTGGACCTCGGCGGCGCCAAGCCCCGCACGCTGCTGACCCTGCTGCTGTCCGAGCCGGGGCGCGCCGTCGGCCTCGACCGCATCGTCACGACGCTGTGGGGGGACGAGCCGCCGCCGACCGTCACCGGGACGCTGCAGGCCTACGTCTCGCACCTGCGCCGGGTGCTCGAACCGGAGCGCGGGCCGCGGGAGGCGCCCCGGGTGCTGCTCACCCGGCCTCCCGGCTACGCGATCGCCGTCCCCGACGACGCCCTGGACAGCCTCCGCTTCGCCCGGTTCCTGGAGGACGGCGACGCCGCCGTGACCGCGGGCGACCCCGCGCGCGGTGGAGCGCTGCTGGACCAGGCCCTCGAGCTCTGGCGGGGTGAGCCGCTCCCCGAGCTCGGCGACGCTCCCGAGGCGGCCGCCGAGCGGCTGCGGCTCACCGAGCTGCACGTGCGGGCCCGGGAGCGGCGCTGCGAGGCCCTCCTGGACGCGGGACGCCCCGAGGCCGCCGTCCCCGACCTGCAGCGCCTGGTCGCGGAGCACCCGCTGCGCGAGCGGCTGTGGGCCCGGCTGGTCACCGCGCTCTACGCCGCCGACCGGCAGGCCGACGCCCTCGACGCGCTCCGCCGGTGCGCGACCCTGCTGCGCGACGAGCTCGGCATCGACCCGGGACCGGAGCTACGCGAGCTGGAACGGGCCGTGCTGCGCCAGGACCCGGCGCTGCGGAGGGAGCCCGCCGTCTCCCGGCCGCGGCCTCCGGCGCCGCCCGCACCGCCGGTCCCGGCGGCTCCGGCGGCTCCGGCGGAGACCCTCGTCGGGCGGGAGATCGAGCTCGCCCAGCTGCGGGTGTCGCTCGACCTCGCCGCGGGAGGCCGGCCCGGCGTGGTCGTCGTCGGCGGGGAGGCCGGGATCGGCAAGACCCGGCTGGCCGAGGCCGCCGCGGACGTGGCCCGGGCAGCGGGCTGGGCGGTGGCCTGGAGCCGGTGCGCCGACGACGCCGGGGCGCCGGCCCTGTGGCCGTGGACCCAGGTCCTGTCCGCGCTCGGCCAGGAGCGGCTCCCCCCGCCTCCGGCCGACGACGACGCCGACGACGCCCGGTTCCGGCTGTTCGAGGAGCTGTGCAGCCGGCTCACCGCCGCCGCGGGCCGGCAGCCGCTGCTCGTCGTCCTCGACGACCTGCAGGGCGCCGACACCGCCTCGGTGCAGCTGCTCTCGCTCCTCACCCGGCACCTGCCCCGGCTGCCGCTGCTCCTGCTGGTCACGGTCCGCGACGTCGGGGAGGAGCTGCCTCCCGCGGTGGCCGACTGCCTGGCCCGGCTCGGCCGCGAGCCGTCCGCCAGCCGGTTGCGCCTGGACGGCCTGGAAGCGGCCGAGGTCGCCGAGCTGCTCGCCGCGCGTCTCGGTCCGGATCCGGACCCGGCGCTGGCCAGCACGGTGCACGACCGCACCGCGGGCAACCCGTTCTTCGTCGTCGAGCTGACCCGCTGGATGGCCGGCGCCGCCGATCCCGCGCGGATGGCCGTGCCGCCGTCGGTGGGCGCGGTGCTGCACACCCGGCTGGACCGGCTGCCGGCCGCCACCCGGGCGGTGCTGGAGCTGGCCGCCCTCGCCGGCCGGGAGATCTCCCTCGGCCTGCTGGAGGCCGCCGGCGCCCCCGCGGAGGAGGCCCTGCCGGCGCTGGAGTCGGCCATGGCGCTCGGCCTGGTGGTGCCCGGCAGCACGCCGTGGAGCTGGCGGTTCACCCACGCGCTCGTGCAGGAGGTGCTCGCGGCCGAGCTCGGCGTGCTGGACCGGGCACGACTCCACGCCCGGCTCGGGACGGCGCTCGAGCAGGGCGGCACCGGGGACGACACCGTCCTGGAGCGGCTGGCCCACCACTTCGTCGAGGCGGTGCCGGTGACCGGGACCGGCCCGGCCCGCCGCTGGTCGGTCGCCGCCGCGGAGGCCGCCCGCGCCCGGTTGGCGCACGGCGAGGCGGCCGCGCACACCCGTCGCGCGCTGCGGCTGGTGGACCCGGCCGAGCCCGACGCCGCCCGCACCCGCCACGACCTCCTGACCGCCCTCGGCGACGACCTGCTGCGCAGCGGCCGGCGGACCGAGGCGCAGGAGGTGCTCGGCGAGGCGATCGCCGTCGCGCGCCAGCTGGGCGACCGGCGCTGCCTGCTGGAGGCCGCCTCGGTGTGGGGCTCGCCGACGCTGTGGAACTGGCGGCCGCACGGGGTGGTCGACCACGGCATGGTCGCCCTGCTCGAGGAGCTGCTCGAGCACCGGGAGGAGATCGCGCCGGACGCCTCACCCCCGGAGGCCGGCCGGCTCACCGCCCGGCTGCTCGGGACCCTCGGCGTGGAGCTGGCCTACAGCGAGGACCTCCAGCGCGGCCCCCGGTACGCCGAGCGCGCGGTGCAGGTGGCCCGGGAGGTGGGTGATCCGGAGCTGCTCGGCCGGGTGCTGGACAACTACGCGCTCGCCGTCTGGGGGCGGCCGGGCGCGGCCGAGCTCCGCCTGGCCGCCGCCGACGAGGCGCTCGCGCTGGCCGGCGCCGGGCTGCCGCGGCGCACCGAGTTCCACGCCCGCGTGCACCGGGCCGCGATCCGGCTGCACCTGACCGACCGCCGGGGCTTCGAGCAGGACCTGGACGCCGCCGCCCGGCTGGCGGCGTCGCTCTCCGGGCCGGAGATCCGGCCGCACGTGCTGTGGCAGCAGGCCGGCGCCGCCTGGCTGCGCGGCGACGCCGAGCGCGCGGAGGAGCTCACCACCGAGGCCCACGAGCTGTTCCGCGCGATCACCCCGCACGCCGGTCACGCCTACGCCGCCCACCAGTTCGTGCTGCGCCGCGCCGCAGGCCGACCGGGCGACGCGCTCGACCTGCTGGTCGCCACCGGCGACGAGGGCCACCCGCTGCTGCAGCTCATGGCCGTACTGGCCGCGGCCGAGGCCGGCGACCTCGCCGAGGCACGCCGGCTCCGCCGCCGCTGGGGCCGCACCCAGGTGCGGGACTGGGCCAGCGACGTGGCCGTGCTGCTGGAGACCGAGGTGGCGCTGCTGCTGGGCGACGAGCCGGAGCTGGAGATGGCGGTCGTGCAGGTGCTGCCCTTCCGCGGGCGGCAGGCGGTGCTGGGCACGCCCGCCTTCAGCCTGGGCTCCTACGACGAGACGCTGGGGCGTGTGGCCGAGCGGCAGGGTGACACCGTGGCCGCACGGGAGTGGTGGCAGGCCGCGCTGCGCCAGGGCCGCGCGGTCGGGTCCCCGCGCCAGGTCGCCGTCGCCGAGGCGCACCTGGCGCGGGTGCCGGAGTCCGCCGCCCGCCGCCCGTCCCGCCGGCGCTAGAGGGTGGTCGCCCGGCCGCCGTCGACCGGGATGACGGCGCCGGTCACGTAGGCACCGGCCCGGCTGGAGAGGTAGACGACGACGCCGGCCATGTCGTCGGGCCGGCCGATCCGCTTGAGCGGCGCCGAGGCGGCGATCTCGTCGCCGTGCGCGGCCAGGGTCGCGGCCATCATCTTCGACTCGAACGGCCCCGGGGCCACCGCGTTCACGGTGATCCCGCGCGGCCCGAGCTCCTTGGCGAGCACCCGGGTGAGGTGGTGCACCCCGGCCTTGCTCGCCGAGTAGGAGTACGTCGGCAGCGCGGGGGCGTGCAGGCCGTCGATGCTGCCGACGTTCACCACCCGGGCGGGGTCGTCGGGGGTGGCCGCCGCCTCGAGCAGCGGCGTGAACGCGCGGGTCAGGAAGAACGGCGCCTTGAGGTTCAGGTCGAGCACCTTGTCCCAGGCCGAGGCGGGGAACTCCTCGAACGGCGCGCCCCACGTGGCGCCGGCGTTGTTGACCAGCACGTGCAGCCGGTCGGTGCGCCGGCCGACCTCCTCGGCCAGCCGCACGCACTCGGCCTCGGTGGAGACGTCGGCCGGGATGGACTCCACCTGCCCGAACGCCGAGAGCTCCGCGACCGCGGCCTCGCCGGCCTCGGCCTTGCGGGAGCTGATGTAGACCGACGCCCCGGCCTGCAGCAGCCCGCGGGCCATCATCAGGCCGATGCCGCGGGTGCC
Organism: Blastococcus sp. TF02A-26; assembly: GCF_003319125.1. Classification (GTDB taxonomy): domain Bacteria; phylum Actinomycetota; class Actinomycetes; order Mycobacteriales; family Geodermatophilaceae; genus Trujillonella. The sequence continues at coordinate 242,444 of NZ_QOHG01000005.1, forward strand.
GCCGGTGACGACGGCGACCTTCCCGGTCAGGTCGAACAGGTCCACGACGTACCTCCGGTCCGTGCGGGGGGCAGCGGTGCCCCCCGGCCGGACGACGCTACCGAGCGGTCCCGCCGGCGGTTGTGCCAGCCTCGGCCGGTGAACGCTCCCCTCGGGGTGACCAGCGAGGTCGGCCCGCTGCGCACCGTCCTGCTGCACCGCCCCGGCGCCGAGCTGCGCCGCCTCACCCCGCGCAACAACGACGAGCTGCTGTTCGACGGCCTGCCGTGGGTGGCGCGGGCGCAGGAGGAGCACGACGCCTTCGCCGCCGAGCTGACCGCCCGCGGGGTGGAGGTGCTGTACGTCGACCGGCTGCTGGCCGAGGTGCTCGACGTCCCCGCCGCCCGCGCCGAGCTGGTCGAGGCCGCGGTCGACGACCCCCGGCTGGGCGCCACCCTCCGCCGGACCGCCGCCGAGCACCTGGCCGACCTCCCCCCGGCCGAGCTCGCCTCGACGCTGATCGCCGGCCTCGCCCACGACGAGCTGCCCGGCGCCCGCGGGCTGGGCTGGGAGCTGATGACGCGAGGGGACTTCGTCGTCCCGCCGCTGCCGAACCTGCTGTTCAGCCGCGACTCCTCGGTGTGGGTGGGCGGCCAGGTCGCCGTCACGTCACTGGCGATGCCGGCTCGCCGGCGGGAGACGACGATCACCGGCGCCATCTACGCCCACCACCCGCGGTTCACCGGCGTGCAGCGGCTCTACGACCCCTCGCTGGAGCACCTGGAAGGCGGCGACGTCCTGCTGCTCGCTCCCGGCGTGGTGGCCGTGGGCGTCGGCGAGCGGACGACGGCCGGCGGGGCGGAGCGGCTGGCGCGGCGGGTCTTCGCCCGCGGGCTGGCGCACACCGTGCTCGTCGTCCCGATCGCGCAGCAGCGGGCCACGATGCACCTGGACACCGTCGCCACGATGGTCGACGTCGACGCGATGGTCGTCTACCCGGCGGTGGCCGATTCGCTGGTCGCCTGGACGGTGACGGCGGACGAGGTACCGGACGACGCCGACACCACCGACCTCGTCGTCCGCGGCCCCGAGCCCTTCCTGACCGCCGCCGCCCGGGCGATGGGCATCGACCGGCTGCGGGTGATCGACACCGGCCTCGATCCGGTGACCGCCGAGCGCGAGCAGTGGGACGACGGCAACAACACCCTCGCCCTGGCCCCCCGGCTCGCCGTCGCCTACGAGCGCAACACGGTCACCAACGCGGCGCTGGAGGCCGCGGGAATCGAGGTGGTGCGCATCGCCGGCGCGGAGCTGGGCAGCGGCCGGGGTGGTCCGCGGTGCATGTCCTGCCCGGTGGCACGCGACGCGCTGACCTGAGCGGGACCGATCCGTCACCGTCCGTGGTGGCGCGCTCGGGAGGGGATGCGCATCACATCGTGATCTCGGACCCTGTGACGGACTCGCCGCGCGCTGACCAGCGCCGACACCCTCGGGGGACCCGTGTTCCGTAGATCTCGCCTGCTCGTCGCACTCGTCACCGCGTCGGGCGCACTTCTCCTCGCGCCCACCGCCGCGTCAGCCGACGAGCCCGACGTGCCCTCCGGTCCGCTCACCGAGTGCCTGACCGGGCTGACCGAGGGCGACCCCACCCAGTGCCTGCCCCCGGCGCCGCAGCAGCTGCCCACGCCGCCCGCACCGACGGCCGAGACCCCGGCCGCGGAGCAGCAGCAGCAGCAGACCGTCCCCGAGGAGGACGGGCCGACGGCCGACGCCGCGGACGTGGTCCCCACCGACGAGCAGGGGCAGGAGACCCCCGATCCGGTCGCCGAGCTGTGCGCCGCGCTCGAGGACGGGATGGGCGAGCTGCCTGTCGAGCTGGCCCCGCTGACCGGCCCGCTCGCTGGTGTGGTCGCGACGCTCTGCGCCAACGCGGAAGAGGTCACGGAGGAGCTCGAGGCGCTGCTCGGGGAGCTGGAGACCCTCGTCACGGATCTCCTCGCCGTGCTGACCGACCCCAAGGCGGGCTGCGAGACGCTGGTCGGCCTGATCGAGAAGGGCGGCGCCGCGCTCGGGCTGCCCGCCGAGGTGCTGACCGGCCTGATCGAGCAGTTCTGCTCCTTCATCCCGGGTGAGGAGCCGGCCCCGCAGCCCCAACCGCAGCCCCAGCCCCAGCCGGCCCAGCCGGTCGTGCACCCGCAGCCCCAGCAGCAGCACCAGCCGGCCGTCGTCCCGGTGGCGCACACCGGCGGGACCGGCGGTGGCCAGCTGGCCTACACCGGCACCGAGCCGGCGCCCTACCTCGCCGGTGGGCTCATCGCGCTCGGCCTGGGCACCGGCCTGACCCTCCTGGGTCGTCGCCGGGCGTCGTCCGACGCCTGATCCCTCGCCCAGCACGACTCGGGCCCTGCATCCATCGGATGCAGGGCCCGAGTCGTGTCCGGGGGACTACCGCAGGGTGATCTGCCGCGAGATCAGGCCGGCCCGGGCGCGACGTTCGTCGGCGGTCAGCGGGTCGGTCACCTGCAGCGCCTGCTCCAGCCGGGTCTGGAAGTCGGTCGCCGCGTCGGTCCAGTCGTCGGCCAGCGCGTCGGCCGGGAGGTCCCAGACGGGGACGACGAGGCCGTGCGCGCGGAAGGCGCCGGCGTAGCGGGTGCCCTCGCAGAGCAGGATCTCCTCGGACGCCGAGAGCCGGGCCAGCGCGTCGAGCAGCGGCTCCTCCGCCTCCGGCCGCACCCAGCGCAGGTGGGCCCGCTCACCGCTGGGCCGCACCCAGTAGGCCGCACCGAGGCCCGGCAGCATCACGGTGGGCAGCACGGCCTGGTTCGCCTGCTCCAGCCCGGCCTGCGCGGCCGGCGAGGGGTCGGCCCCCTCGAGCCAGAAGGCGAAGTCCTCGTGCACCGTCACGTCGAACGGCGCGTCGAGGTCGAGCAGCTCCTGGAGTCGCGGCCCGGACGAGCCCGCGGCACCGATCGGGCCCGGGTCCACCGGCGCGCCCTTGGGGGCCTCGAGCGCGGCGGCCAGGGCGGTCCCGAGGTCACGGCTGATGTCGTCGGAGGAGGTCGGCAGCTGGACGCCGAGCAGGATCTCGCCGTTGGCCCGCACCAGCGCCGGCGCACCGCCGGGCAGCACGCTGGCCAGCGTGACGTCGCGGCCGTCCGTCGTCCTCAGCGGCGCGGTCGCGGCCGGCACCAGCTCCCGCAGGGCCACCCAGTGCGGCTCGCCGGGGAGCCCCTCGAAGGGCCGGGTCACCGGCGGGGCGTAGCCGGAGCCGTGGCAGTGCTTGTAGCGGCGGCCGGAGCCGCACGGGCACGGCGCCTTGGGGTTGACCTCTCCCCCGGCGGCGGGGGCGGAGCTGGGCTTGCGGCGGGTCGCTGAGCGGGCCATGGCTCCAGAGTAGGGACCCCCGATCCGTAGGCTCCGACGGTGACCGGCACGCCCCCGCCCCTGGACCTGGCCGACCCCGCGGTGGTCGCCGACCCCTACCCCGCGTTCGCCGCCGCCCGGGCGCAGGCGCCGGTCCAGTGGCACGAGGGCCTGGGCCTGTGGCTGGCGTTCACCCACGCCGAGGCCGGCGCCGTCCTGCGCGACCGCCGGCTGGGCCGGATCTGGCGCGACCGGGAACCGGCCGAGCGGTTCGGGTCGTTCAACCTCATCCACCGCAACGCCATCCTGGAGATGGAGCCGCCGGACCACACCCGGCTGCGCCGGCTGATCAGCACCGCCTTCGCCCGCGGGCACGTCGAGCGGCTGCGACCCTGGGTGCAGGAGCTGGCCGGTCAGCTGGTCGACGGCCTGGTGGAGCGCTCCGCCGGCAGCCAGCCGGTCGACGTCCTCTCCGGCATGGCCGAGGAGCTGCCGGTCGCCGTCATCGCCGAGCTGCTCGGCGTCCCCGGCGCCGACCGGCCGCTGCTGCGGCCGTGGTCCAACGCGATCGTGAAGATGTACGAGTACGGCCGGACGACGGCGGTGGAGGACGCCGCCGAGCGGGCCGCCGCCGAGTTCGTCGCCTACCTGCGGGACCTCGCCGCCGAGCGCCGGCGGGCACCCGGCGAGGACCTGCTCTCGCACCTGGTGTCGGTGCGCGACTCCCACGGCGACCGGCTCACCGAGGACGAGCTGGTCACCACCTGCATCCTGCTGCTCAACGCCGGGCACGAGGCCACCGTCAACGTCTCCGGCAACGGCCTGCTGGCCCTGCTCCGGCACCCCGACGAGCTGGCCCGCCTGCGCGCGGACCCCGACCTGCTGCCGACGGCGGTCGAGGAGCTCATGCGCTACGACTCGCCGCTCCAGCTGTTCGAGCGCACCGCGACCGAGGACGTCGAGATCGGCGGGGTGACCGTCGCCCGCGGGCAGAAGATCGCCGCGCTGCTGGGCAGCGCCAACCGCGACCCCGCCGTCTTCTCCGCGCCGGACACCCTCGACGTCGGCCGCACGCCCAACCCGCAGATCTCCTTCGGCGCCGGCGTCCACTTCTGCATCGGGGCGCCGCTGGCCCGCGTCGAGCTCCAGGCCACCTTCGGCGCGCTCCTGGCCCGGACCTCCCGGCTGGACCTCGGCGCGACGCCCCACCGCCGGCCGGAGTTCGTGATCCGCGGGCTGGCCGAGCTGCCCGTCGTCCTCACCCGGTGAGCCGGCCGGGTCACTAGGGTCGCCCGGGTGGACGAGGGGCCCCGGCCGACCGTGCTCGGCATGACCCGCGAGGACAGGGCGTGGCTGTACGCCCTCTTCGGCGGCGGCGGGCTGGCGCTGCTCCTCGCCGCTCCCTGGCTGGCCGGGTGGCTGGACGCCGTGCCCTTCATCCCGTTCTCCGGCGTCCTGGACTGGCTCGCCTCGCTCGACTCCGCCGCGTGGTGGGTGCTGCGCCCCGCGATCGGCCTCGTCGCCGGCGTGGGCCTGGCCGCCTTCGTGATCGCGGACGAGTACCAGCTCGAGGTCGGGGACGACGCCGTCGTCGTGGTGCGCGGCCGGGACCGCCGACGGGTGTCCCGGGAGCAGGTGGTCGGCGTCTACCGGGAGCGCAAGAAGGTGGTCATCCACGGCACCGGCGGCCGCGTGCTGTTCGACCAGCAGGTCGAGGCGCCGAAGGACGCCGTCCGTGCGGCCTTCGCCGACCGCGGGTATCCCTGGGAGTCGGAGTAGGCGACCGTCGGCGGGTCCGGATCCGAACGTCGGGGGACGGGGAGCCCGTGCCGGTGCGCCTCCCCACGAGCAGCACCAGAGACGGAGGGCGCGTGGAGCGGGAGCGGCGTCGGGACGCGGCCGACCTCGTGCGCGACCACGGGCCCGGGCTGCTGCGCACCACCGTGCTGCTCACCGGCGACCGCGCGTCGGCGGAGGACCTGGTGCTCACCGCGGCCACCGGCGTCCGGCGGTCGACGGACGACCCCGCTGCGGCTCTCCGGGCGCTGGTGATCCGGACCTTCCTCAGCCGGCGGCGGCTCCTCGACGGCGAGCAGGTGGTCGAGGGTGTCCGCCCCGACGCCGACCGCGACCCGGCGTACGCGCGAGCGGCCGAGCTGCGCGCAGCCCTGCTCCAGCTGGCGCCCCGCACACGCGCCGCCCTCGTGCTGCGCGTCGCGGAGGGCCTGGACGCCGAGCAGACCGCACGGCTGGTCCGGTCGGAGCCGGGCAGCATCGAGGCCGACGTCCACGACGCCGTGACCGCGCTGCGGCCCCTGCTGAGCCCCCGGGCCTCCCACCCGTCCGGTGCCGACGACACCGAGGAGCTGCGCGCCCGCCTGCACGCCCTCGCCGACGAGCTGACCTGGCTCGACCCGGCGGTGCCGGTCGAGGGCGTCGCCGCCCGGATCCGGCGCCGGCGGCGGACCCGCGTGGCGTCCGCGGGGGCCGTCGCAGCGGCCGCGGCGCTGCTGATCGGCGTCCCCGCGGTCCTCGGGCCGGCGCCCGCCCGGGAGGGGACCGGCACGGAGCCGGCCACGGAGGCGCGGACCCCGGAGCAGGCCGCCGCGGCGGCCGCGGCGGTGCAGGCCCAGCTCGAGGACGCCGTCGCCAGGATCGGTGCGGCGCCGGTCCTGACCTCCCCGGCGGAGTGGGACCAGTGGCTGCCCCGCGGACGGCCGCCCGAGGGGACGACGGGCCAGGAGGACGAGGGGACCTGTCCCCCGCTGTCCGACCGGCTGACCGCGGCCCTCGACGCACCGATGGGCTACTGGACCGGCGCACTGCCGCGCGGGCCGGTCGGCTGCACCTGGGTGCCGTCCCCGGGGCCACTGTCGGCCGGCGGGCCCTACGACTACCCCTACGTGCTCAGCGTCGGCTTCGTGCACGACCGGGACGGGACGTCGGTCGAGACGCTCCGGAGCACCTTCGCTCCCGGGGGCCCCGGCTCCCGCACCCTGTGCCCGTCGGCGGACCTGCCCGGCGAGAGCGCGCTCATCGGCTGCCCCGACGAGGAGGGACGCACCGACGTCCGCCTCCTGCTGGCCGTCCGCGACGCGCGCGACGCCGGCGTCTGGGTGCTGTCGGCGAGGGTCCAGCCGCAGACCGGGCGGTCGCCGGCCGACGCCTTGGCCGTGCTGACCGAGGCGGTGTCCACGGTCTACGGCTGAGCGGCTCACGATCGTCACCACCCCGGACCGGCCCGTTGCCGAACCGAGACCGAGCCGTGCTGGGGTGGATCACCCCTGCCGATGCGTCATCCCAGTGAGAGCACGGGAGACGGAGGGCGCGTGGCACGGGATCGGGACGACGGGTTCACCGACTTCGTCGTCGACTGCGGCCCCCGACTGCTGCGCACCGCCGTGCTGCTGACCGGCGACCGGCACTCCGGCGAGGACCTGGTGCAGACCGCGCTCGCGCGGGCCTACGGGAAGTGGTCGACCGTCCGCGCCGCGGACGAGCCGATCGCCTACGTGCGACGCGTCATGGTCAACGCCCACCTGAGCCGGCTGCGCCGGCTGACCAGCACCGAGCAGGTCGTCGAGGCGGTGCCCGACCGTGGCGACGGCGCCGATCTCCAGGCCGCGCACGCCCAGGCCGACGAGCTCCGGACGGCGCTGCTGCGGCTCTCGCCGCGGATGCGGACCGCCGTGGTGCTCCGGTACTTCGACGACCTGAGCGAGGAGGAGACCGCACGGCTCATGAACTGCTCCCGCAGCACCGTGAACAACCACGTCACCCGGGGGCTGGCCGCGCTGCGCGGTCTGCTCGCCCCGGTGCCCGAGCCCACGTCGAGGAGGTCCTCGTGACCGTGGAGCACGACCTCTCCGCCCGCCTGTCCGCCCTCGCCGACGACCTGACGTGGGCCGACCCCACGGTCTCCCCCGAGGCCGTGATCACCCGGCACCGCCGGCAGCGCCGCGCCCGCGCGGGGCTGGTCGCCGCCGCGGCCGCCGTGGTGGCCGTCGTCGTCGCCGTGCCGACGGCGATCGGCTCGCTCTCCGCCGAGCCCGGCGAGGCCGCGGGTCCAGGCGGGACGACGGCGCCGGCCACCACGGACGCCGAGGCAGTCGCCACGGAGGAGGCACGGGCGGCCGCCGCCGAGGCGTCCGCAGCGGCCGATGCGCGAGCCGAGGCCGAGGCCGCCGAGTTCGCAGCCTTCGGGGCCCAGGTCGGCGGGCCGCTCGTCCTGAGCGCCCCCGCGGCATGGGACTCGTGGGTACCGGGGGCCACTCCGGCTCCGGCCGTCCCCAGCGAGGAGGACGCGGCGACCTGCCCACTGCTGTCCCCGCGGTTCGGGGCGGCCCTCGGCGGGGAGTTCGTCCACGCGGCGGACGAGCAGCCCAGGGGGCCGGTCGGGTGCACGTGGTTCCCGGTCCCCCGGCCCGGCGAGGGCATGGACGACTACGTGTTCAGCGTGGTGCTCCTCCGCGACGGGACCACGGTCGACGGGCTGCAGGCCGACTACGCCATGACGGCGTCGGGCCCCGCCCCGTGCTGGACGTCCACCGGGGACGACGGGACGTTGCTCGTCCGTTGCCCGGGCATGGACGAGCGCTTCGGCCCCCAGTTGACCGTCGCCGTCCCGGACACCCGAGGCGCGGGCCTGTGGGTGCTCTCCGCGACCGCACAGCTCGACACCGGACGCCCCTCGGTCGAGGCGATGGCCGTGCTGGTCGAGGGGCTCCGGGCCACCTTCGGCTGACCGGCTACCCACGGGTAGAAGGTGGCGGCCGTCACTGGCACGATCCAGGCCATGCGCGGCCTGATGCAGGACTACCCCCTCACGATCGACGCGATCTTCCGGCACGTCGAGCAGCACTACGGCGACGGCACGATCGCCACGGCCGGACCCGACGGGGTCCACCGGGTCACCTACGCCGAGTGGGCCGACCGGACCCGGCGGCTGGGCGGGGTGCTCGACACCCTCGGCATCAGCGCCGACGGCCGGGTCGGCACCTTCGGCTGGAACAGCCAGCGGCACCTGGAGCTCTACTTCGCCGCGCCGTCCACCGGCCGTGTGCTGCACACGCTCAACATCCGGCTGTTCCCCGAGCAGCTCACCTACATCGCCAACCACGCCGAGGACGAGGTCGTCTTCGTCGACCGCTCGGTGCTCCCGCTGTTCTGGAAGCTCGTCGACACCATGACGACGGTGAAGCACGTCGTCGTCATGGACGACGGCGGCGACAACGAGATCCCCGACGACCCGCGGGTGCTCGACTACGAGACCCTGCTGGCCGAGGCGCAGCCCGTCGACTTCTCCGTCACGGACGAGAACTCGGCCGCCTCGATGTGCTACACGAGTGGCACCACGGGGAACCCCAAGGGCGTCGTCTACTCCCACCGCTCGACGTTCCTGCACACGATGGGCGTGATGGCGCCCAACGCCTTCGGCCTCGGCATCCAGGACGTCGCGATGCCGGTCGTGCCGATGTTCCACGCCAACGCCTGGGGCATCGCGCAGGCCGCTCCCGCCGCCGGCGCCTCGCTGGTCATGCCCGGCCCGATGATGCAGCCCGAGGCCCTGGCGAACCTGATCGTGGAGGAGGGCGTCACGTTCACCGCCGGCGTCCCGACGATCTGGCAGGGCGTGCTCCCGCACCTGGCCGGCCGCGAGCACAAGCTCCGCGAGATCGGCTGCGGCGGGTCCGCGGTGCCCAAGGCGCTGAGCGAGGCCTACCGCGAGCAGGTGGGGCTGTCGATCCTGCAGGCGTGGGGCATGACCGAGACCCACCCGGTCGCCTCCTCCGGCGTCCTGCCGCTGCGCTACGCCGGCGCCGACGACGCGACGAAGGCCGACCAGCGCGCCCGGGCCGGCATCCCCCTGCTGGGCGTGGAGGCCCGCATCGTCGACGCCGACACCCTCGAGGCGCAGCCCTGGGACGACAAGGCCACCGGCGAGCTGCAGGTCCGCGGCCCGTGGTGCGCGCAGGACTACTACAACCCCGACGCGGGCGTGGAGCTCACCACGGCCGACGGCTGGATGAAGACCGGCGACGTCGCGGCGCTGGACGCGTTCGGCTCCATCCGGATCGCCGACCGCACCAAGGACCTGATCAAGTCCGGTGGCGAGTGGATCAGCTCGGTGGACCTCGAGAACGCGATCATGAGCCACCCGAAGGTGAAGGAGGCCGCCGTCGTCGGCATCCCGCACCCGAAGTGGGACGAGCGGCCGCTGGCCTGCGTCGTGCTCAAGGACGGCGAGGACGCCACCGAGGCCGAGATCCTCGACCACATCCGCCCGCTGGTCGCGAAGTGGTGGATGCCCGACGCGGTGGAGTTCATCGACGAGGTGCCCAAGACCAGCGTCGGGAAGTTCTCCAAGAAGGACCTGCGCTCGAAGTTCGCCGAGTACGAGCTCGAGAGCTGACGGGCGATTGCGCACTTCTGCACCGTGCAGAAGTGCGCACTTGCCCGGAGGTCAGCGAGTGAAGGGGGGCTGGCCGGTCTCGCTCACCATGGGCCGGCCGATCGCCTCCCAGTCGCCCATCCCGCCGGCGACGTTCACCGCGTCGAAGCCGTTCTGGTTGAGCCAGCCGACGACCCGCGCGGAGCGGCCACCGCCCCGGCAGACCACGTAGAGCAGGTCGGCCTCGGGGACCTCGTCCAGCCGCGCGGGCACCTGCCCCATCGGGATGTGCGTCGCGCCCTCGACGTGCCCGTGCACCCACTCGTCGTCCTCGCGGACGTCGAGGACGACCGCGTCCTCGGGGACCTCGGCGGCGGACACGGTCGGGACCTGCTGCGGCATCACGACGTCCATCGTCCCACGCGGGCGGGGTCGCCTCCGGCTGGCAGCATGGGCGCCGATGACCGCCACCGGCAGCGCCCCCGTCCGCGAGCCGGCCTGGCCCCTGCCGCGGGCGGCGATCCGGCTGTGGGTCACCCAGGGCGTGATCGGCACGGTGTTCTGGGCCGTCGTGCTCGTCCTCGCCCTGGCCCTCCTCCCCACCGACGACGCTCCGCTCTCGGCGCTGCCGTGGGCAGGTCCCGCGCTGCTGGCGCTGTACGCCGTCGTGGCGATCGGTCTCCAGCCGTGGATCCGCTTCCGGGTGCACCGCTGGGAGGTCACCCCCGAGGCGGTCTATGCGCTCACCGGCTGGCTGACCCGCACCTGGACGCTGGTGCCGATCGCCCGCATCCAGACCGTCGACGTCACCCGCGGGGTGCTGCAGCAGGCGTACGGCCTGGCCACCGTCGCCGTCCTCACCGCGTCGTCGCAGGGCACCGTCCGGGTGCCGCACCTGCCGGCCGGCGTGGCCGAGCAGGTCGCGACCGACCTCGCCCGCCGGGCCGAGCAGGTCCGCGACGAGGCCACGTGAGCGGACAGGGGCGTGAGCATCGCAGCCAGGAACGAGCGAGGAGCGGAGCGTCCCGCGGGAGCGAACCGGACAGCACCGTGACCCTGCCACCCGGGGCCGGGCCGCGACGCACGTCCCCCCGGGTCGTGCTCGTGCACACCGTCACCTTCAAGCAGGCCCGCCAGCTGGTGCCGGTCGTGCTGCCGCTGGGTGCGGTGATCGGGTTCGACGGCGGGACGACGACCGTGGTCCTCCTGGCCGTCGGCGTCACCCTCGCCTCGCTGGGCTTCGCCGCGCTGAACTGGTCCCGCTTCGGCTACACCGACGGGCCGACGGCGGTGGTGGTCACCCGCGGCCTGCTCGCCCGCTCGGCGCGCACCGTCCCCCGCGACCGGATCCGCGGCGTGGAGGTGGAGGGGCCGCTGCTGCACCGGCTGCTCGGGCTGGTGCGGGTGCGCATCGACGCCGCCGCCGGCGCGACGACCGCCGAGGGCGAGGAGGTCGTCGTCGACGGGGTGACCCGCGCCGAGGGCGAGCGGCTGCGCGCCGGGCTGCTGCAACGGCGCCCGGCCCCCGACGGCGCCGTCGACCCCGCGGCTCCGGAGGCGGCGCCTGCCACGGAGGAGCTCGCGCGCTTCGACCCCCGCTGGCTGCTCTACGCACCGCTGGCGGGCAGCTACCTCGCCGTCCCGGTCGCGGCGGTGGGCGCCCTCTTCCGGCTGCTCGACGAGCTGCCGCGCCAGCTGCGGCCCGACGTCGACGGCGTGCACCTGACCGGCTGGCTCGCCGTCGTGCTCGCGGTCGGCACCGCGCTCGTCCTCCTGGCCCTCGGCGCCGTGATCGGCGCGGCCGTCGTGAACTGGGGCTTCCGGCTGGTCCGCCGCGACGGCGCCCTCGTCGCCGACCGCGGCCTGGTCACCCGCCGGCACACCGAGCTGGAGGTCGACCGGATCCGCGGCGTCAGCGTCTCGGCCGGGCTCGGGCTGCGCTGGGCCGGTGCCGCCCGGGTCAGCGCGCTGGTCACCGGACTCGGGGCCGCGCAGCGCCGCGGGCAGCTGCTCCCGCTCGGTCCCCGGGCCGAGGCGGACCGCCTGGCCGGGCTCCTGGTCGAGGACCCCGGCGAGCTGCGCCGGCACCCGGCCGCCGCGCGCCGGCGACAGGTCGTCCGTTCCGTCGCACCGGGGTTGGTCGTCACGGTCGTCGGCGGCGCGCTGGCCGCCCTGCTCGGGTGGTGGCCGGCGCTCGCGGCCGGGCTGGGGCTCGCGCTCCTGGGTGTCCCGGTCGGGCTCGCCCGCTACGCCGCGCTCGGGCACCGGGCCGGTGCGCGGTCGTTCGCCGTCCGCAGCGGCTGGCTGGTGCAGGAGCAGGTCGTGCTGCAGCGGCGGGCGGTGGTCGGCTGGCAGGTGCGGCAGTCGCCGTTTCAGCGCCGCGCCGGGGTGGCCACCGTCGTCGCCTGCGTCGGGGCCGGCAGCGGCGGTTACGCGGCGGTCGACCTGGCGGCCGGCGACGTCGTCCCCTTCACGCGGGCGGCCTCCGAGGAGTGGGCCGGCACGCTCGCCCCGTAGGTCACGCGACGTTCACCGCCCGGCCCGGCTTGTCGATCACCGGACCGGGTAGGTCGACCGCGATGCGCTCCGATACGGACCGGTCCGGGCCACTAGGACGGACCTCCCTTGCCCAGGCCGACCCGGCCGGCGAGCGCGGCGGCCTCCACCCGGGTGGAGACCCCCAGCGAGCGCAGCAGGGAGGCGACCAGCCGCTTGGCGGTGCGCTCGGAGACGTGCAGCGTGGTGGCGATGTCGACCGACGGCGTGCCGTCGGCGACCAGGCGCCACAGCCGCCGCTCGTCGGCGCTGAGCCGCTCGGCCACGCCCTGCTCGCCGGTCGGCGCGGAGGAGTCCAGCAGCTGACGCAGCAGGTCCTCGGGCAGCACCGACCAGCCGTCCAGCACCGCCATCAGCGGCCTGACCAGCGACTCCGGGTCGGCGGTCTTCGGCAGGAAACCCACCGCGCCGGCCCGCAGCGCCTCGAGCGCGGCGTCGGCCTCGGCCAGCCCGGACAGCGCCACGACCCGGACCATCGGGTCGGCCCGGCGGATGGCGGCGATCGCCCGCGTCCCGCCCGGCGGCGGCATGTGCAGGTCCACCACGGCGACGTCGGCGTGGTGGCGGCGCACCAGGGCCGCGGCCGCCGACGCGTCCTCCGTCGTCCCCACCACCCTGACCCGTCCCTCGCTCAGCCCCGGCAGCAGCAGTGCGAGGCCGCGGCTGAACAGGGGGTGGTCGTCCACCAGGACGACGTCCAGCTCGGCCCGACGTCCAGCAACGGCGTCATCCACCCGGTTCCTCCGCGGTCGTCAGCGGCCGGCGGGTCTGACCGGGCCGCAACACCGGAGGTGCCCATGACCGTTCTCGCCAACCCCCCAGCACCCATCCCGCCCGTGCGCCTCGTGGCCGACCTCACCCGGGTCGTGCGCGCCCACCTGACCCGGCGGCGGCGCCCCGCCCCCGAGGAGGTCCCCGATCCGCGCGAGGCGCTGCTGCGCGCGATGTGCCACGACATGAAGAGCCCGCTGGCCTCGCTGGAGGCCGCGCTGAGGTCCCTCGACGGGACCGCCCCCGAACGGGCGGAGGTGCTGGAGCTGGCCCGGGCGCAGACCGCGCACCTGTCCTCCATGCTGCGCACCGCCGACGCCACCGGGGGCGCGCAGCGGCGGGGACCCGCCCGCCGGCGGCTGGTGGACGTCGTCCGTGCCGCGATCGCCGCCTCGGGTCTGCCCGACGCGCAGCTGACCACGCGGATGACGGGCTGCGCGGCCGACGTCAGCGTGGCCGACGCCCGCGTGCAGCGGATCCTCACCAACCTGCTGGAGAACGCCCACCGTCACGATGAGGGGCGGCCGGTGCTGCTGTCGGTGACCTGCCGGCCCGGGTGGGTGGACCTGGCGCTGACCCAGGCCGGGGTGCCGACCGACCGGGTGGTGGGGCACCTGCGGACGGCGACCCCGCCGCTGGACCTGACCGGGCTGGGCCTGTGGTCGGTGCAGCGGCTGACCAAGGAGCTCGGCGGCCGGGTCGTGGCCGAGGACGCCGCGGGCGCTCTGACCCTGACCATCGAGCTCCCCGACCGCTGATGCGGAGTCGCTCGAGTGCGGGAACCGCCCTCGAGCGACTCCGTCGGAGGTTGGCACCCGGGGGCCAGCGGACGGCACGGGCGGGCCACCCGGGGTGGGCAGATCACTGTCGTCACCGCAACGGCGGCGGCGCGACGACGACAGGGAGAGCCCGATGTTCACGCACACCCACGCCCTGCAGTACGAGGCCAAGCCCGACGGCCCCGACCCGGACTTCGCCCGCAAGATGCAGGAGGTCCTGGGCGGCCAGTGGGGCGAGATGACGGTCGCCACCCAGTACCTGCTGCAGGGCTGGAACTGCCGGCTCCCCGGCAAGTACAAGGACCTCCTCCTCGCCGTCGGCACCGAGGAGCTGGCCCACGTCGAGATGATCGTGACGATGATCGACCGGCTGCTGGACCACATCCCGCTCAAGCCCGACGCCGCGGACCGCACCAAGGAGGCCGCCGCCGGCTACGGGCAGCACAACCCGCAGCACCCGATCGTCAACGGCGCGGGCGCCAGCTACATGGACAGCATGGGCAACCCCTGGACCGGCGCGTACGTCACCGCCAGCGGCAACCTGATGGCCGACTTCCAGTACAACGTCACGGCGGAGATGCAGGGCCGGCTGCAGGTCGCCCGGCTCTACAACATGACCGACGACCCGGGCGTCAAGGACATGCTCCGCTTCCTCATCACCCGCGACCACTACCACCAGCAGATGTGGCTGGCCGCGATCGAGCAGCTCAAGGAGGACGGGCTCGAGGGCATCCCGGTGCCGGAGGCCTTCCCGATCGAGGAGGAGGTCGGCGACCTCGGCTACACGTTCATCGACGCCTCCGACGGCCCCGAGGCAGCCAACGGCCCCTGGGCGTCCGGCCCCTCGGTCGACGGCCGCGCCGACTTCGCCGCCCGCCCGATCGAAGCGACCGCCGACGCCCCGATCCTGCCCCCGGGCGACCCGCGGCTGTTCCCGACGCCGCAGCAGCCCGGCCAGTCCACGCTGCAGAAGATGAAGGACATGCTCAAGTGAGCTGACCTCTCAGCACACCCGCGCCGTCGCCACGCCGGTGGCCGGTTCCTCGGAACCGGCCGCCGGCGGGGCGGGGCGCCGACCCCGGAGGTCCCGCACGTGTCCCGAACCGTCCCCGCCCTGCTCCTCTCGGTCGTCTACGCCGCCGCCCTGGCGGTCGCCCTGACCGACCTGGGCCAGCACGCCGCCGCCGGCCTGCTCGTCCTCGGCGGCCTCACCGCGCGGTGGTTCCTGCGCCATCGCCGCGCCGCCGCCCTCACCGCAGCCGTCCCCGCCGCGTCCGCCCCCGTCGCGGTCCTCACCGCCGTCCCGGATCCGCTCCCCGGCCGGGTCGACGTCCTCCCCGCCCGAGCCGCCTAGCCCAGCCGCGCCCACCCACCTCCCGCCCGCCCGGAGCGGCCCCCGTGCAGGGGCCCGCCGCGAGCGGAGCGAGTGGTGGGGGGCACGGGGGTCCTCAGTGCTCGACGGCCTTCTCCGCCCCGATGCCGGTGAGCGCCCGGACCTCGAGCTCGGCGTACTTGTCGACGTCGGGCCGCTCCTTGGACAGCACCGTCCCCAGCCAGCCGAGGAAGAACGACAGCGGGATGGAGACGATCCCCGGGTTCTTGAGCGGGAACCAGGCGAAGTCGACGTCGGGGAAGAGCGCGGCCGGGTCCCCCGACACCACCGGGGAGAACACGATCAGCCCGACGCAGGTGATCAGCCCGCCGTAGATCGACCACAGCGCGCCCTGGGTGGTGAACCGCTTCCAGAACAGCGTGTAGAGGATCGTCGGCAGGTTCGCCGAGGCGGCGACGGCGAAGGCCAGCGCCACCAGGAAGGCGATGTTCAGCCCGGCCTGGAGGGCCAGGATGCCGAGCCCGATGGAGATCGCCCCGATCACCACGGCGGTGACGCGGGCGACCCGCACCTCGCCGTTGGGCGAGACCGCGCCCTTCTTGATCACCGACGCGTAGACGTCGTGCGCGAACGACGCCGACGCGGTGATCGTCAGGCCGGCGACGACGGCGAGGATCGTGGCGAAGGCGACGCCGGCGATGATGCCGAGCAGCACGGTGCCGCCGAGCTCGAAGGCCAGCAGCGGCGCGGCGGAGTTCACCGCACCCGGCGCGTTGGCGATCTCGTTCGGTCCGACCAGCGCGCCGGCGCCGTAGCCGATCACGAGGCTGAACAGGTAGAAGATGCCGATCAGCCAGATGGCCCACTGCACCGAGCGACGGGCGTCCTTCGCCGTCGGCACGGTGTAGAAGCGCATCAGCACGTGCGGCAGGCCCGCCGTCCCGAGGACGAGCGCCAGCCCCAGCGAGACGAAGTCCAGCTGCGAGGTCGCCGTCGCGCCGTACTGGGCGCCCGGCGCCAGCACGTTGATCCCGGTGCCCGCCGTGTCCGAGGTCTGCTGCGCGTCGCCGAGGAGGGTCGACAGGTTGAAGCCGACCTCGGTCAGCACCCACAGGGTCATGACCAGCGCACCGGCGATGAGCAGCGAGGCCTTGATGATCTGCACGTAGGTGGTCCCGCGCATGCCACCCACGAGGACGTAGATGATCATCAGCGCGCCGACCAGGATGACGACGAGCGCCTGCGCGGCGTCGCCCTCGACGCCCAGCAGCAGGGTGACCAGACCGCCGGCGCCGCTCATCTGCGCCACCAGGTAGAAGAGGCAGACGGCCAGCGTGGAGATGGCCGCGGCCATCCGGACCGGTCGCTGCCGCATCCGGAACGCGAGGACGTCGGCCATGGTGAACCGGGCGGTGTTGCGCAGCAGCTCGGCGACGAGCAGGAGCGCGACCAGCCAGGCGACGAGGAAGCCGATCGAGTAGAGGAAGCCGTCGTAGCCGTACAGCGCGATGGCGCCGGCGATGCCGAGGAACGACGCGGCCGACAGGTAGTCGCCGGCGATCGCCAGGCCGTTCTGCTGGCCGCTGATGTTGCGGCCCGCGGCGTAGTAGTCGGCCGCGGTCTTGTTGTTGCGGCTGGCCCGGAACGTGATCACCAGGGTGACGAGCACGAACGCGCCGAAGATGGCGATGTTGATCGCGGGCTCGCCGATGGTCGAGTCGGCGGCCAGGACGACGGTGTCAGCCACGGGGAGCTCCCTCGGCGCCGGTCCCGCGCGCGTACTCGTGGTGCTCGAGCCGGTCGCGCATCTCGTCGGCGATCGGGTCGGTGTTGCGCCCGGCGTGCCGCACGTAGAGCTGGGTGATGAGGAACGTCGTCACGAACTGCGCCAGGCCGAGCAGGATCCCGACGTTGACGTCGCCGAAGACCTTCTCCGCCATGAAGTCGTCGGCGTAGGTGGAGAGGAGCACGTAGAGCAGGTACCAGGCGAAGAACGCCACCGTCATGGGGAAGGCGAAGCGGCGGAAGCGGCGCCGTAGTTCGGTGAACTCCGGGGAGTCCTGCGCCTGCCGGTACTCCTCGGGGGTGAGCATCCGGCGTTCCGTGGGTGGTGTCACCGTGGCCTCCTGGACGTCGTCGTGTGAGCGGCATCACTCTAGGTAGTGCCGCCGCGACCGGCACCAGTTGAGACCGATCTGACGCCGAGCGCCCTCACCCCTCCGGCAGCGGCTCCCCGCACTCGGGGCAGCGGTCCGGGCGGGGTTCGCCCTCGACCAGCCGACCGCACGCCGGGCACACCCGGTCCAGCCAGCAGACGGGGTCGCCGCCGGTCCCATCCGTGGGGGGCCGCTCGGTCACCGGAGCTCCTCGGTCAGGACTCCGGCGGCGCCACCGGCCACGGCGGCCAGGTCGGCGAGCGCCGCCCCCACCGCCGCCCGGCCTCCACGCGGCACGCGGTCCAGCCATGCCCGCAGCTCGGCCAGCCGCGACTGGTCGTAGCGCGTCAGCAGGTCCTCGCCCACGGGGGTGAGGTGCAGCTCGACGGCCCGCCGGTTGGTCGGGACGACGCGCCGGTCGACCAGCCCTGCACCGACGAGCCGCTCGACCGACCGGCTCGCCGTCGACACGGTGACGCCGAGCTCTGCCGCGAGACGGGCGAGCGGCGCCCCGGGCAGATCCCGCAGCAGCGTGAGGGCGCGCAACTGGGCCACCGACACGGCGCCGAGCCGGCCGGCGGCTCGAGCGGAGATGCCCACGACCGCCCGCGCCACGGTCAGCAGGGCGACGTCGTCCTCGGTCACTGTTGCAGTATGGCAACAGTTGGCTTCGACTGACAATCGCCGGGTATCCGGCCGGGCACAGCATCCGGAGGGAGCGAGATCCATGCCCACGAAACTCACCGGCCGGGCGGCCGTCCTGGCGGTGGCCGCCGGCCTGACCGCCGCGTGCGGCGGCGACGAACTGCCGGACGTCGACACGAGCGGTGCGATCGGACCCGACGCCGAGGTGACCGACGAGCTGGAGGTGCTGCAGGTGCAGCTGGCCTTCCCGCTCGACGGTGTCTACGAGGTGGGGGACGACGCCCCGCTCTACCTCGGCATCGCCAACACCGGACCACAGGCGGACGAGCTGGTCGACGTCCGCGGCCCCGACTTCGCCGACGCCCGGATCACCGTGGACGGCGCACCGGCCCCGATCCGCGTTCCGCCGGAGGACAACGTCCCCGTGGGCGCCGAGGGAGCCCCGTCGATCGTCCTCGAGGACCTCGGCACCGAGCTGCGGTCCTCGCAGTCCATCCCGGTGACGTTCGTGTTCGAGGACGCCGGCACGGTCACGGTCGAGGCGATGGTGTCCGCCGAGCGCACCGATGCGGAGGCGCCGTACGACTTCCCCGACCCGGCCGAGGACCCGAGCACCTGACCGCGGCGGCTGGGATGCTCGAGGGGTGCCCTCGCCTCGCGGACTGCTCGCCGCCGCACTCCTCGCCGCCCCGGTCGCCTGGCTGACCCGCGCCGCCTGGGGCCTCCCGGTCGCCCTCGGCGCGAGCCGCCGGGCGCTGCGTCCGCACGTCGCCGGGTCGCCGCACTTCTCCGAAGGGCGGTTCCGCAACACGCTCGCCACGCCGTCGCTGCCCGGCAGCGAGGACCGCCGCACCCTGCTGCGCCAGATGCGCGAGGAGCGCCACCGGGGCGTCCCGGCCCGACCCGTGCCGCTGGCCCCCACACCGCTCCCGGCCGAGGCCGCCGAGCTCGCCGTCACCTGGTTCGGGCACTCCAGCGCGCTGCTCGAGGTCGACGGGCGTCGCGTGCTGGTGGACCCGGTGTGGGGCCGGCGCGTGTCGCCGTCGCCGCTGGTCGGTCCGGTGCGGCTGCACCCGGTGCCGTCGCCGCTGGCGGACCTGCCCCAGGTCGACGCCGTCCTGATCAGCCACGACCACTACGACCACCTCGACCTGCCCACCGTCCGCGAGCTGGTCCAGCGGCAGCGGGCCCCGTTCGTCGTCCCCCTGGGCATCGGGGCGCACCTGCGCCGCTGGGGCGTGCCCGAGGACCGGGTCGTCGAGCTCGACTGGGACGGCGAGGTCCAGATCGCCGGGCTGACCCTGACCTGCACGGAGGCGCGGCACTTCTCGGGACGCTTCCTCACCCGGGACACCACGCTGTGGTCCTCCTGGGTGGTCGCCGGCCCGCGGCACCGGGTGTTCTTCGGCGGCGACACCGGCTACACGCCGGCGTTCGCCGCGATCGGCGCCCGGCTCGGGCCGTTCGACCTCACGCTGCTGCCCGTCGGCGCCTACAACGACGCGTGGAAGTACATCCACATGACGCCCGAGGAGGCGGTCCGGGCGCACGGCGACCTGGGCGGCGGCCTGCTCGTCCCGGTGCACTGGGCGACGTTCAACCTGGGCTTCCACGGCTGGGCCGAGCCGATCCAGCGGCTGTGCGCGGCGGCGGAGCGGTCCGACGTCCGGGTCGCTGTCCCGCGGCCGGGTGAGCGCATCGACGTCCTCGCCGCGCCGTCGACCCGCGACTGGTGGACCGCGGTCGGCTCCCCGGTGGACGACGG
The DNA here is from genome assembly GCF_003319125.1 of Blastococcus sp. TF02A-26. GTDB lineage: Bacteria > Actinomycetota > Actinomycetes > Mycobacteriales > Geodermatophilaceae > Trujillonella. The sequence goes on from NZ_QOHG01000005.1 coordinate 262,182, forward strand.
CGGCGACGACGCGGGGGCCGTCTCCAGCGTCGTCGCCCGGGCCGGCGCCTGGCTGGCCGAGCGGCGAGCATCGCGCTGACCAGGCGAAACGAGACCGATCCCGTTTCGTTGCGCTCGACTTTATTGTCTTAACGGAGTCGATTCGGACTCAACTCCGCTGCAGCCGGGGCCGAAGGTCCTGGAGTCGGGTCAACAGCGATCCCGGCACTTCGGCAGCTCACAGGAGAGTCCCGTCATGCCGTTCGCCCGTCGACCCGCTGCAGCCGAGACCCCGTCCGTCGTCGAGGCGCGGGCCAACGTGGAGGCCGTGACGGAGGTCGTCGCCGCCCTGCGGGACAGCACCACCCTCGAGGCCACCGTCTCCGCCACGCTGGACCTCGTCCGCCAGCGCTTCGGCTGGACGTACGGCTCCTACTGGCGGGTGGACCCCGCCGCGCGGGTCCTGCGCTTCGTGCAGGAGTCCGGCGACGCGGGCCCGGAGTTCCGGGAGGTCACCCGCACCGCCACCTTCGCCGAGGGCGTGGGCCTGGCCGGGCGGGCCTGGCGGCAGCGCGACCTCGTCGCCGTCGCCGACCTCGGCGAGCTGCGCGACTGCGTCCGGGCGCCCGTCGCCCAGCGGCTCGGGATCCGCAGCGGCGTCTGCATCCCGCTGACCGAGGACGGCGTCGTCACCGGCACGATGGACTTCTTCACGACCGAGACGCTGGAGCTCTCGCCGGCCCGCCTCGGGACGCTGCGCGCCATCGGCGTGCTGGTGTCCCAGGCGCTCGAGCGGATGGGCGCCGCCGTCCGCCACGCCAAGGCGGCCGAGGACACCCAGGCGGTCACCGACCTGCTGCGCGAGGTCACCTCGGCGACCACCCGGGAACAGGCGATGCAGCGCGCCCTCGCCACCATCCGGGACGGCTTCCACTGGGACTACGGCTCCTACTGGGCGGTGGACCACCGCGACCGGGCCCTGCACTTCGTGCTCGAGTCGGGCAGCGCCGGCCAGGAGTTCCGCGAGGTCACCCTGAAGGCGTCCTTCCGCGAGGGCGTGGGCCTCTCCGGCCGGGCCTGGAAGACCCGCGACCTGTTCTTCGTCGAGGACCTCGCGGAGATGACCGACTGCGTGCGCGCCCCGGCGGCCCGCCGCGCGGGCGTCAAGAGCGGTGTCTGCCTGCCGATCATGGTCGGCGGCGAGGTCGTGGGGACCATGGACTTCTTCGCCACCCGCACCCTCGTCCTGGCCCCCGGCCGCGCCGCGGCGCTGCGCAGCGCCGCCTTCCTCCTCGGCCAGGCGCTGGAGCGGTTCGCGGCCACCGAGCGCCTCGCCGAGGCGGGCCGGCAGCTGCTGGAGTCCATCTCCGAGGTCGAGCGCAACGTGCTGTCGGCGACGGCGGTCGCCGCCGACGGTCAGCGGCTGGCCACCCAGGCCAACGAGGAGGTCTCCGGGCTGGGGGAGTCCAGCCGCGGGATCGGCGAGGTGGTCAAGGTGATCCGCGGGATCGCCGACCAGACCAACCTCCTGGCGCTGAACGCCACCATCGAGGCCGCCCGTGCCGGCGAGGCCGGCCGCGGCTTCGCCGTCGTCGCCAACGAGGTCAAGGAGCTGGCGACGGAGACCGCGAAGGCCACCACGGACGTCGACGCCAAGGTGACGGCGATCCAGCAGCAGGTCGAGCGGGTCGTCAGCGCCCTGGCCGCGATCAGCACGCTCGTCGAGAGCATCAACGAGACCCAGCAGCTCATCGGCGGCGTGCTGACCGAGCAGTCCGCCGTCACCAAGGAGCTGCTCGCCTGAGCGTGGAGGGGATCCGCGGGCGGAACGCCCACGAATCCCCTCCACGCTCAGCGCAGCAGCTTGGACATCCGGCGGTCGGCCAGCGGCTTGCCGCCGGTCTGGCAGGTCGGGCAGTACTGCAGCGAGGTGTCGGCGAAGCTCACCTCGCGCACGGTGTCCCCGCACACCGGGCAGGGCAGGCCGGTGCGGGCGTGCACCTGCAGGCCCGACCGCTTCTCGCCCTTCATCGTCGCCGCCCGCTGCCCGAGCTGGCGGTCGAGGGCGTCGGTGAGCTCGGCGCGCATCGCCTCGTAGAGCCGGATGACCTCGTCGTCGGTGAGCTTGTCGGCCATCTTGAACGGCGAGAGCCGTGCGGCGTGCAGGATCTCGTCGGAGTAGGCGTTGCCGATCCCCGAGATCAGCGTCTGGTCGGTGAGCGCGCCCTTCAGCTGTCCGCTGCGGCCGGCCAGCAGCGCGGCGAACTGCTCGCGGTCGACCGCCATCGCGTCGGGGCCGAGCCGGTCGATGCCCGGCACTTCGGCCGGCGAGCGGACGACGTACACCGCCAGGCCCTTGCGGGTGCCCTGCTCGGTGAGGTCGAAGCCGGGGGCGGGCGGGTCGGCGTCGAGCGGGTCGAGGTGGACGCGCAGCGCCAGCGGCCCCTTCCCCGGCTTGGGCGGCGCCGCGGGCAGGTTCTCGCGCCAGTGCAGCCAGCCGGCCCGGGCCAGGTGGACGACGAGGTGCAGCCCGGAGACGTCGAGGTCCAGGAACTTGCCGTGCCGGGAGGCACCGGTGACCTCCAGCCCGCCCAGCGCCGACAGCGGCGGGTCGAACGTCTTGATCGCCTGGACGGCGGCCAGGTCCGCGCGCGTCAGGATCCTGCCGACGGCGTTCTCCCGCAGGAACGCGGCCAGCGCCTCCACCTCGGGCAACTCGGGCACCCGGCCATGATCCACGCCGCGGGCCGCTGGTGACCCCTCCCGGGGACTTTCGCGCGCGAAAGGCTGAACGTCAGGGCGGGCCGGGGCTCCCGGTACGCAAGGACGGCGGGGCGAGGGGGCCGGAGGGGTCGGCGGCCCGCGCCCAGGCGAGCAGCCCCACCACGTCGACGTCGTGCGGCGGGTCGCCGACGAAGGGCTCGAGGTTCCGCGCGGCCCGGTCCAGGAGCGTCGCGGCGCCGCGCGGGTTGCCCCGGGCCGCGTGGGTGACGCAGACGGCGAGCTGGGCCAGTCCGCGCCACAGCTCCCGCTCGGGCCCCGTCGTGGCCTTCCACGCGTCCTCGAGCACCTCGTGGGCGTGGAAGGGCAGGCCGTCGTCCAGCAGCCGCTGCGCCTCGGTCAGGGCCTCGTCCGGAGTGCGCTCGACGCCCTCCGGCATCCGCTCCACGCCCTCGGCGCCGAAGGGCAGCGGACGGCCGAGCGCGTCCCGGGGCCGCAGGCCGCTGCTGCGTGCCGGGGAGGCATCCACCTGGCCATCGTCTCGCGAATACCTCTCGCGCGTGCGCCGGGAGGGGTTGTCCTGTCGGTACCGGCGTGCACGATGGAGTCGAGGACGGCCGGTTCGACGGGCCGCCCCCGCACCGACCCGCGGTCGCCCCGGCGACCGGTCCGGACCTGGAGGGGGTGGGCCCCGGTGGCCCCTGGCACGGATCAACGCAGCACGGATCTGCGCAGCACGGATCTGCGCAGCAGCGCGCTGGACCTCGACACCGCCTTCGCCGCCGTCGCGGCGGGGGCGCTGCGCGACGGGCCGGTGGGCACCGTCGGGCTGGAGCTGGAGCACCACCTCGTCGACCTGGACCGGCCCGCCGCCCGGGTGCCCTGGGGCCGGGTCTGCGGCGCGCTGGCCGCGGTGCCCCCGCTGCCCGGCGGCAGCCGGGTGACCTGCGAGCCGGGCGGTCAGGTGGAGCTCTCCGGCCCGCCGCTGCCCGACGTCGTCGCCGCGGTGGCCGCCCTGCGGGCCGACCGGGCGGTGGTGGCCGCCGTCCTCGCCGCCGACCGGCTCGGCTTGGCGGCCGCGGGCACAGATCCGCTCCGGCCGCCGCAGCGGGTGAACCCCGCCGCGCGGTACGCCGCGATGGAGCAGCACTTCACGGCGGTCGGGTGCGCCGGCGCCGGGACGGCGATGATGACCTCCACCGCGTCGCTGCAGGTGAACCTGGACGCCGGCCCGGCTGCCGGCTGGGGCGACCGGGTGGCCCTGGCCCACCAGCTCGGACCGGTGCTGGTGGCCGTCTCGGCCTGCTCGCCGCTCGCCGGCGGCCGGCCCACCGGCTGGCGGTCGACCCGTCAGCAGGTCTGGGGAGAGATCGACCAGGCCCGCTGCGGTCCGGTCCTGCGCGGCGACGACCCGGCCGGCGAGTGGGCCGCCTACGCACTGGCCGCGCCGGTGATGCTGGTCCGCACGGACGACGGCGCCGAGCCCGTGCGCGCACGGGTGGCGTTCTCCGACTGGGTGAGCGGCGAGGCCGTCCTGGGCGGCCGCCGGCCCACGCCGGAGGACCTGGACTACCACCTGACCACGCTCTTCCCGCCGGTGCGGCCGCGCGGCTGGCTGGAGATCCGCTACCTCGACGCCGCGCCCGAACCGTGGTGGCCGGCGCTGGCCGCGGTGACCACCGCACTCCTCGACGACCCCGTCGCCGCGGACCGGGCGGCCGCCGCCAGCGCGCCGACCGCCGGCGCCTGGGACCGCGCCGCCCGCGCCGGGCTGACCGACCCGGCCCTGCGCGCCGCCGCCCGCGGGTGCCTGGCCGCCGCGGTCGACGCCGTCCCCGCAGCCCTGCGCCCCGAGGTCGAGGCGCTCGCCGAGCTCGTCGAGCGGGGCGAGGACCCCGGCACCGCCCAGCTCGACGCCCTGCGGGCCGGCGGGCCAGCCGCCGCCCTGCTCGCCACCACCGGAGGGTTCCCGTGACCGACGTCCGCGAGCTGCTGGGCCGCGACCTGACCGCCGCCCGCGAGCGCACCCTGCTGCTCACCGACCACGACGAGCCGGAGCTGCTGCGGCAGCACACGCCGCTGCTGTCCCCGCTGGTCTGGGACCTCGCGCACATCGGCCAGCAGGAGGACCTCTGGCTGCTGCGCCGCGGCGATGCCACCCGCACCGGGTTGCTACCGGCCGACGTCGAGCGTCTCTACGACGCCTTCGCCCAGCCGCGCGCCGTCCGCGCCCGGCTGCCGCTGCTGCCGCCGGTCGAGGCCCGGCGCTTCTGCGGCGAGGTGCGCGGCCGGGTGCTCGACCGGCTGGACCGCCTGGGCGGGGACGACGACCCCTTCGACTTCGCGATGGTGGTCAGCCACGAGCAGCAGCACGACGAGACGATGCTGCAGGCCCTCGCGCTGCGGACCGGCCCGCCGCTGCTGGGCGCCGGCGCACCGCTGCCCCCGGGGCGGTCCGGCGTGGCGGGGACGTCGGTGCTGGTGCCCGGCGGGCCGTTCGTCCTCGGCGTCGACGCCGCCGACGAGCCGTTCTCGCTGGACAACGAGCGGCCGGCGCACGTCGTCGACGTGCCGGCGTTCCGCATCGGCCGGGTGCCGGTGACCAACGCCGAGTACGCCGCCTTCGTCACCGACGGCGGGTACCGCGACGACCGCTGGTGGTCCGCCCGCGGCCGGGCGCACCGCGACGAGGCCGGGCTGACCGCGCCGATGTACTGGGGCCCCGACGGGACGCGCACCCGGTTCGGCCTCGTCGAGGCACTCCCGCCGGACGAACCGGTCCAGCACGTCACGTTCTTCGAGGCCGAGGCGTACGCCGCCTGGCTGTCGGCCGGCTCCGCCGGGGCGGCCGGTGCCCGGCTGCCCACCGAGGTGGAGTGGGAGAAGGCGGCCGTGTGGGACCCGGCCCTCGGCCGCCGGCGGCGCTTCCCCTGGGGGGACGTCGAGCCCACCGCGGCACTGGCGAACCTGGACGGGGCCGCCCTGCGCCCGGCCCCCGTCGGCGCGTACCCGGCCGGGGCGTCGGCGTACGGCGTCGAGCAGCTCATGGGCGACGTCTGGGAGTGGACGTCGTCGGGGTTCACGCCCTGGCCGGGATTCCGGCCGATGCTCTACGCCGACTACTCCGCGCCCTTCTTCGGCGGCGACTACCGCGTGCTGCGCGGCGGGTCGTGGGCGGTGGGCGCGTCGATCCTGCGGCCGAGCTTCCGCAACTGGGACCACCCGATCCGCCGCCAGGTCTTCAGCGGCCTCCGGCTGGCCTGGGACGTCTGACCGTGTGCCGTCACCTCGCCTGGCTGGGCCGGCCGCGCACGCTCGCCTCGCTGGTCCTCGAACCGCCGTCGTCCCTGCTGGTGCAGTCCTACGCCCCGCGCCGGCAGCGGTACGGCACCGTCAACGCCGACGGCTGGGGGATCGGTTTCTACGTGCCGGACCGGCCGGGACCGGCCCGCTGGCGCTCGGCGCGCCCGCTGTGGGGCGACCCCTCGTTCGCCTCGGTGGCCCCGGTGCTGCGGTCGGGCTGCGTGGTCGCCGCCGTCCGCTCGGCGACGGTCGGCATGCCGCTGGAGGAGAGCGCCGCGGCCCCGTTCACCGACGGTCGCCGGCTGCTCTCGCACAACGGCCGGGTCGACCGGGCGGTGCTGCCGCCGGTGCGCGACGCCGAGTCCACCGTCGACAGCGCGCTGCTCGCGGCGCTGGTGTTCGACCGCGGCCTCGACGCCCTGGCCGCCACGGTGGCCGAGGTGGGGGCCGCAGACCCCGCCGCGCGGCTGAACCTGCTCGCCGCCGACGGCGGGCGGCTCCTCGCCACCACCTGGGGCGACACCCTGTCCGTGCTGGTCACCGACGAGGGCACCGCCCTGGCCAGCGAGCCGTGGGACGACGACCCCGCCTGGCGCGACCTCCCCGACCGGCACCTCGTCGAGGTCACCCCCGACGGCCTCACCCTCACCCCGATCGGAGCTCCATGACCGTCTCGCTGACCAGCCACCTCGCCCCCGGCGCCGCGCGCGACGCCCTGCGCGCCGACGCGCTGGCCGGGCTGACGGCGACGCCGAAGTCGCTGCCGCCGCGGTGGTTCTACGACGAGCGCGGCAGCGAGCTGTTCGACGAGATCACCCGGCTGCCCGAGTACTACCCCACCCGGGCCGAGCGGGCGGTGCTCGCCGCCCGGGCCGGGGAGATCGCCGCGGCGTCCGGCGCCGACGTGCTGGTCGAGCTGGGCAGCGGGACGTCGGAGAAGACCCGGCTGCTGCTGTCGGCGCTGCGCGACGCCGGCACGCTGCGCCGCTTCGTCCCCTTCGACGTCGACCCGTCGGTGCTCGAGGCCGCCGGGGCGGCCATCACCGCCGAGTACCCCGGCGTGGCCGTCGACGCGGTGGTCGGCGACTTCACCGAGCACCTCGACCGGCTGCCCACCGACGGCCGGCGGCTGGTCGCCTTCCTCGGGTCCACCATCGGCAACCTGGAGCCCGGGCCGCGCGCGGCGTTCCTGGCCGAGCTGGCCGCCACCCTCTCCCCCGGCGACTCGTTCCTGCTCGGCACCGACCTGGTCAAGGACCCGGCGCGGCTGGTACCCGCCTACGACGACGCCGCGGGCGTGACGGCGGAGTTCAACCGCAACGTCCTGGCCGTGCTCAACCGCGAACTCGGCGCGGGCTTCGACCCGGCCACCTTCGAGCACGTCGCGCTGTGGGACGCCGAGGCGGAGTGGATCGAGATGCGGCTGCGCTCGACCGTCGACCAGCGGGTCGCCGTGCCGGCCCTGGACCTGGAGGTGGCGTTCGCCGCCGGCGAGGAGATGCGCACCGAGGTCTCGGCGAAGTTCCGGCCCGAGCGGGTCGAGGCGGAGCTGGCCGCGGCGGGGCTGCGGCTGACGCACTGGTGGACCGACCCGGACGGCGACTTCGGGGTCTCCCTCTCCCAGCCGGCCTGAGGTCGCCCCCCGGACGGGTGAACCGGCTGCATCCGCCGCCGCGAACGCCGCGGAAGGGGTGGTGTCAACGCACTCACCCCCTCCCCGGAAGGACCCGTCCCATGACCCGGACCCGCACCTTCGGTGTCGCCGGCGCAGCCGTCTCCGCCGGTGCCCTCGTCCTGCTCGGCGCCTCCCCCGCCGCCGCGGCGGACACCGCGACCGTCTCCGTCCTGCACGCCGTCCCGAACACGCCGGTCGACGTGTACGCCAACGGCGAGCGGCTGATCGACGACTTCCAGCCGGGGACCCTGACCGACCCGCTGCAGCTGCCCGCCGGGAACTACGACCTCGCCCTCTTCCCGGCCGACGCCCCCGACGGCTCCGGTGCCCCGCTGCTCTCGGCGAACGGCGTGGCCGTCCCCGCGGGCGCGAACGCCACGGTCGTCGCACACCTCGACGAGGGCGGCGCCCCGAAGCTCACGCCCTTCGTCAACGACACCTCCGCCGTCCCGGCCGGCCAGGCCCGGGTGACGGTCCGGCACACCGCCGCCGCGCCCGCGGTCGACGTGCGGGCCGGCGGCCAGGTCGTCGTCCCCGGGCTGACCAACCCGGACGAGGCCAGCCTCGAGGTCCCGGCCGGCACCATCACCGCCGACGTCGCAGTGGCCGGCACCGACACCGTGGCCATCGGCCCGGCCGACCTCACCCTGACCGAGGGCGCCACCACGATCGTCTACGCGTGGGGCTCGGAGGAGGCCGGCTACGAGCTCGCCGTCCAGACCGTCTCCGCGGCGCACTCCGCCCCGTCCGGCGTGCCGGGCGGCACCGGTGGCCTGGTCGACGACGGCGGCTTCCCGCTGCCGCTGGCGGCCGCCTCCCTCGCCGGGCTCGCCCTCGCCGGCGTCTCCGCCCGCCGGCTCGTCGCCGGTCGCCGCTGACGGTCGGGCACCCGAGGGACACGGACCGGAGGAGATCCCGATGCGACGCGCAGCCGTCGGCGCCGCGCTGGGCCTGACCCTGGCGATCGGTGCGCCGGTCACCTGGCAGCTGGCCCGGACGCCGGCCGAGGCGGGCACGCCCGTCGAGCAGGTCCTCTCCGCGTCCACCCCGTCGGCGCCGGCGGAACCCCCGCCGTCGGCGCCGGCGGTCCCCGAGGGGCTGCCCCCGGTGGTGACCCGGGACGCCGCTCCCGCCCCGCCGGCGGCGGCTCCCGTACCCGTCCGGCTCTCCCTGCCCTCGCTGGGCGTCGACGCACCGGTCGACGCCGTGGGGGTCGCCGAGGACGGCCAGATGGCGCTCCCCGAGGACGTGTCCCGCGTCGGCTGGTACCGCTTCGGCCCGCCGCCCGGCGAGGTCGGGTCGGCGGTCGTGGCCGGGCACGTGGACGACGCCGAGCAGGGCCTGGGCGCCCTGGCCGCGCTGCGCGAGGCCGAGCCGGGGGACGAGGTGCTGGTCACCGACTCCGCCGGCGCCGTCACCCGCTGGCGGGTCGTCGGCCGGGAGCTGATCACCAAGCAGGAACTCCCGCTGGCCGAGCTGTTCGCCCGCGACGGAGCCCCGCGGCTGGTGCTGGTCACCTGCGGCGGGCCGTTCCTGCCGGAGTACCGCAGCTACCGGGACAACGTGGTCGTCGTCGCGGAGCCGGTCCCGTGACCGGCGTCCTGGAGCGCCCCGCGGTGACGCGTGGATCTTCACCGCCGGCCCGTCGCACTACTGTCTCGGTCGTGGCCGACGACGTCCTCCCGCTCCCGGGGGCCTCCCTCGAGCCGGACGACGCCGAGGTCGGCCGGCGGTTCGCCGCCGGCGACGAGCAGGCACTGGTGCTGGCGTACCAGCGCTGGTCCGGGCAGGTGCACGGCATGGCGGTGCGGGCGTTCGGCCCGGGCCCCGACGCCGAGGACGTCACCCAGCAGGTGTTCGTCTCGGCCTGGACCGGCCGCACCGGCTACCGCCCGGAGTCCGGCCCGCTCCCGGCGTGGCTGGTCGGCGTCTGCCGGCACAAGATCGCCGACACCTGGGCCAAGCGGGACCGCCAGCGCCGGCTCGCCGAGGCCGCGGCCGCCGATGCGGAGACCCGCCCGGCCCCGGCGGCCCGGCCGCTGGACGCCGCGGTCGCCGACCGGGTGCTGCTGCTCGACGAGCTGGAGCGCATCGACCAGCCGCAGCGCGGCATCATCGAGCTCGCCTTCTTCGAGGACCTGACCCACGCCCAGATCGCGACCCGCACGGGTCTGCCGCTGGGCACCGTGAAGAGCCACATCAGGCGCACACTGGAGCGCCTGCGCAGTCGCTTGGAGGTGGACGGTGCCGCAGCACTGCACGCCTGAGGACCTCGCGCTGGCCGCGCTCGGTGAACCGCTGACCGGAGCGGACGCCGCCCACCTGGACGGGTGCGCCGCCTGCACCGCCGAGGTCGCGAGCCTGCGCCGCAGCGTCGAGGCGCTCGCCGTCCCCGAGTTCTCCGCGCACGGCCCCGCCGTGGCCCCGCCGGCGCACGTCTGGACGGCGATCGCGGCCGCCACCGGCGTGACCGCCACGCCGGAGGGCAGCGCCCGCGTGGTCCCCGAGGAGCCCGCCCGCACCGTCGAGGTCGTCCCGCTGCGGCCGCGCCGCTCGCGGCTGCTGCTGGCCGCGGCGGCCGCCGGCGTCGTCGGCGTCGGGATCGGTGCGGGCGCGGTCGTCCTCGGTGACCGGGACGACGAGGAGACCACCGTGGCCGTGGCCGCCGCCCAGCTCGACCCGCTGGGCGAGAACCGCGCCTCGGGGGAGGCGGAGGTGGTGGAGCGCCCCGACGGCAGCCGCGTGCTGCGGCTGGACCTCGACGCCGACGCCCCGGAGGAGGGCTATCTCGAGGTGTGGCTGATCGATCCCGACGTGGTGGGCATGGTCTCGGTCGGCGTCGTCAGCGCCGGCACCGAGGAGCTCGAGCTGCCGGCCGACCTCGACGTCGACGCCTTCCCGATCGTCGACGTCTCGGTCGAACCGCTGGACGGCGACCCGAGCCACTCCGGCGTCTCCGTCGCCCGCGGCCAGCTGGCGTGACCGTTCTCCCCCACGAGGACCTCGGCTCCGCCTGGCGCGCCGCCCGCCCCCGGGCGGCCGGGCGCCACCTCGACACCGCGGCCTGCAGCCGGCAGAGCACCCGGGTGCTCGACGCCGCCGCGCACCACGCCCGGCACGAGGCCGAGCTCGGCGGCTACGTCGCCGAGGCGGCCGCCGAGCACCTGCTCCAGCAGGGCCGCTCGGTGCTCGCCGGACTGGTGGGGATGGCCGCGGCCGACCTGGCGTTCGTCGAGTCGGCGCAGTCCGCCCTGGCCACGCTGCTCGCCGGCTGGCGGCTGCCCGCCGGCGGCCGGGTCGCGATCCTGCCGGGCGAGTACTCCCCGAACTCCGCGATGCTGCGTGCGGCCGGGCTGACGCCGGTGCCGCTGGCCGTGGACGGCGTCGGGCGGGCCGTCCCCGAGGAGGTGGAGCGGCTGCTGGCGGCCGATCCGCCGGTCGCGGTCCACCTCACCCACGTGCCCAGCCACCGCGGGGTCGTGCAGCCGGCGCGGGAGATCGCGGCGCTGTGCCGGGCCGCCGGGGTGCCGCTGGTCCTCGACGCGGCGCAGTCCCTGGGGCAGGTCGACGTGGACCTCGGCGCCGACGTCGTCTACGGCACCTCGCGCAAGTGGCTGGCCGGTCCGCGGGGCGTCGGGTTCCTCTGCGTCCGTCCGGCCGTGGCGGCGCAGCTGACCCCCGTGCTCGCGCCCGCCGCGGACCTGCCGCCGATGCGCGCGTTCGAGTCCGGCGAGGCGCACGTCGCCGGGCGGGTGGGGCTGGTCCTGGCCGTCGGCGAGCACCTCGCTGCCGGACCGGACCGGGTGCGGCAGCGGCTCTCGGCGCTCGGCCGCGCCGGCCGTGAGGTGCTCGACGGCGCGGCGGGCTGGCGGGTGGTCGAGCCGGTCGACGAGCCGACGGCGGCCACCACGCTCGTGCCCCCGGACGGCGCGGACGTCGTCGCCACCCGGGCGCGGCTGCTGACCGAGCACGGGATCGTCACCACCGCGATCGGGGTCGAGCGGGCGCCCGGGGAGATGACCGGCCCGGTGCTGCGGGTCTCCCCGCACGTCGACGGCACCCTCGACGACCTCGAGGCGCTCGCCGCCGCCCTCTGACGCTCAGAGGCATGGGAAGCGATACCCACGTCCTCGTGCCGAGAACGAGGGGTTCGCTTCCCATGCCTCGTCAGGCGGGCGCCTGCATCCGCTCGGACACCCGGCGGTGGACGGCGAGCTGCTCCGCCAGGCCGGGGTGCACCGGGACGCCGTCCTCCACGACGAACCGCCCGCCGACGACGGTGTGCCGCGCCGCCACCGGCCCGCAGCGCAGCCACGCCTCGACCGGGTCCGACAGCGCGCCGGCGAACGCGACCCCGGTCAGCGGCCACACCGCGAGGTCACCGCACGCGCCGACCGACAGCTCGCCGATCTCCCCGGTCCGGCCCAGGCAGGCCGCGCCGCCGCGGGTGGCGACCTCGAGGGCGTCCCGGGCGGAGAACGAGCCCGCGCCGTGCCGGAGCTTGCCCTGGAGCATCGCCGTCCGGGCCTCCAACCACAGCGACGCCGCGTCCGCCGACGACGACCCGTCCACCCCGAGCCCCACCGGCGCCCCGGCCGCCCGCAGCTCGCTCACCGGCGCCAGCCCGGAGCCCAGGATCATGTTCGACGACGGGCAGTGCGCCGCCCCCACCCGCGCCGAGCCGAGCCGGCCCACCTCGTCGGGTGAGGGCCAGACGACGTGTGCCAGCCAGGTCCGGTCCGACAGCCAGCCGACGTCGGTGAGGTAGTCGACCGGGCGCCGGCCGAAGGTCTCCAGGCAGAACGCGTCCTCGTCCTGGGTCTCGCACAGGTGCGTGTGCAGCCGGACGTCGAGGCGCTCGGCCAGCTCCGCGGTCCGGGTCATCAGCGAGGTCGAGACGCTGAACGGCGAGCACGGGGCCAGCGCGATGCGGGTCAGCGCGGTCGGCGACGGGTCGTGGTGCAGCGCCACCAGTCGCTCGGAGTCGGCCAGGATCTCGTCGTCGTCCTGCACGACCGAGTCCGGGGGCAGGCCGCCGTCCTTGACCGACAGGGACATCGACCCGCGGGTGAAGTGCGAGCGCATGCCGAGGTCCCGGGCGGCCGCGACCTCGGCCGTGATCAGGTCGCCGCCGCCGCGCGGGTGCACGTAGAGGTGGTCGGTGGAGGTGGTGCAGCCGGCCAGCGCCAGCTCGGTGAGCCCGACGTAGGCCGAGACGTACGCGGCCTCCTCGTCCAGCCGGGCCCACAGCGGGTAGAGCGTGACCAGCCAGTCGAACAGCCCGCCGGTCAGCGCGGGGGCGTAGGCGCGGGTGAGGTTCTGGTACAGGTGGTGGTGGGTGTTGACCAGCCCCGGCGTCACCAGGCAGCCCCGCGCGTCGACGGTGCGGACGGCGGCCGGCGGCGGGTCCCCCGGGCCGCCCAGGGCGCTGACCACCCCGCCGGTGACCGCCACCCAGCCGCCGGCGATCTCGCGACGGGCGTCGTCGACGGTGGCCACCAGCTCGGCGTCCCGGACGAGCAGATCGACAGGGTTGTCCACGCGCCGCATCCTGCCCAGGCTGTGTGACGGCGGCGAGTCACCGCGCGCCGGAACGACATCTGAACGGAACACCTCGGAGCTACCGTGGCCGCCCCCGGGCCCGCTGCGGCGCCCGGCGCCAGCCACGAGAGGGGACGCATGCGGTTCCTGCAGCCCACCACCTGGGCCGAGGCCCTGGAGGCGAGAGCCGCCCATCCCGAGGCCGTCGCGATCGCCGGCGGCACCGACGTCATGGTCGCGGTGAACTTCGGCCGGCTGCGCCCACCGGTCCTCCTCGACCTCACCCGGGTCGCCGAGCTGCAGGAGTGGGCGCCCGACGACGGCGCCGTCCGGCTCGGGGCGGGCGTGCCCTACGCGCGGGTCATCACCGAGCTGGGCGACCGGCTGCCCGGGCTGGCGATGGCCGCCCGCACGATCGGCTCGCCGCAGATCCGCAACCGCGGCACGGTCGGCGGCAACCTGGCCACCGCCTCCCCCGCCGGCGACGCGCACCCCGCCCTGCTGGCCGCCGACGCCGAGGTCGAGGTCGCCTCCGTCCGGGGCACCCGCCGGATCCCGGTGACCGACTTCTACACCGGGGTGAAGCGGAGCGCGCTGGCCCCGGACGAGCTCATCGCCGCCGTCCGGATCACCCCGCCGAGCGGGCCGCAGCAGTACAGCAAGATCGGCACCCGCAACGCGATGGTCATCGCGGTCGCCGCCTTCGGCCTGGCGCTGCACCCCGACCGCGGCGCCGTCGGCACCGGCATCGGCTCGGCCGCGCCCACCCCGCGCCGCGCGACCGCCGCCGAGGAGTTCCTGGCCGGGGAGCTGGCCGGCCTCTGGGAGTCCCGCGGCGAGCTGCCGGCCGCCACTGCCACCCGCTTCGGCGAGCTGGTCGCCGAGGCGTCCGCCCCGATCGACGACGTCCGCGGCACCGCCGCCTACCGCGTCCACGCGCTCTCGGTCATGGCCCGCCGGGCCCTGACCTGGGCGTGGGCCGAGTACCGCACCGCGAAGGAGTCCCGACCATGCGACTGACCTGCACCGTCAACGGCTCGCCCCAGCAGGTGGACGACGTCTGGGAGGGCGAGAGCCTGCTGTACGTCCTGCGCGAGCGGATGGGCCTGCCCGGCTCGAAGAACGCCTGCGAGCAGGGCGAGTGCGGCTCCTGCACCGTCTACCTCGACGGCACGCCGGTCTGCTCCTGCCTCGTGGCCGCCGGACAGGCCGAGGGCCGGGAGATCGGCACGGTCGAGGGGATGGCCACCGAGGAGTCCCTGCACCCGGTCCAGCAGGCGTTCCTGGACGCCGGCGCCGTCCAGTGCGGGTTCTGCACGCCGGGCCTGCTGGTCGCGACCGACGACCTGGTCACCCGCTCGCTGGCCGCCGGCGCGCCCCCCGAGGACGCCGAGATCCGCGAGGCGCTGGCCGGCAACCTCTGCCGCTGCACGGGCTACGAGAAGATCCTCGACGCCGTGAAGCTCGCCGCGCAGCGGATGGCCGCCCGATGAGCGCCCCGGCCCGCACCCCCGCCGGCGCCCCCGGGCACCTCACCGGCCCGGCCGGCGGCGGGATCGGGACCGACGCGCAGCGCCCCGACGGCACGCTCAAGGTGCGCGGCGAGTTCGCCTACGGCAGCGACCTCTGGATGGAGGACATGCTCTGGGGCGTCACCTTGCGCAGCCCGCACCCCTACGCCCGCATCCGCTCGATCGACGTCGGCCCGGCGCTGGCGGTGCCCGGCGTGCACGCCGTCCTCACCTCCGACGACGTCCCCGGCGCCAAGGCCTACGGCCTGGAGCTGGCCGACCAGCCGGTGCTCGCCGTCGACGTGGTCCGCTACCAGGGCGAGCCCGTGGCCCTGGTCGCCGCCGACCACCCCGAGACCGCGCGGGCGGCCGCCGCCCGGATCGTCGTCGACTACGAGGTCTGGGAGCCGGTCACCGACGCGATCGCCGCCCTGGGGCATCCCCGCTGGAACGCGGTGCACGAGGACGACGCCGAGGTCACCGAGCTCAGCCGGGAGTCCGCGCACCTGCACCCGGAGGGCAACCTCGTGCGGCACCTCAAGGTGCGCACCGGGGACCCCTCGCCCACCGCCGACGTCGTCGTGGTGAACACCTACGAGGTCGGCATGCAGGACCAGGCATTCCTCGGCCCCGAGTCGGGTCTCGCCGTGCCGGCCGAGGACGGCGGCGTGGAGCTGTACGTCGCGACGCAGTGGCTGCACGTCGACCAGCGACAGATCTGCTCGGCCCTCGGCCTCCCGCCGGAGCAGGTGCGGCTCACCCTCGCCGGCGTCGGCGGCGCGTTCGGCGGCCGCGAGGACCTGTCGATGCACGTGCACGCCTGCCTCCTGGCGCTGCGCACCGGGCGGCCGGTGAAGATGTCCTACAACCGCGAGGAGTCGTTCTTCGGGCACGTGCACCGCCACCCGGCGACGATGCGCTACGAGCACGGCGCCACCCGCGACGGCGACCTGGTCTACGTGAAGGCCGAGATCTACTTCGACGGCGGCGCCTACGCCTCGTCCACCCCGGCGGTCGTCGGCAACGGCGGCACGATGGGCATCGGCCCGTACGTCGTCCCCAACGTGCACGTCGACTGCTACGGCGCGTACACGAACAACCCGCCGTGCGGCGCCATGCGCGGCTTCGGCTCGGTGCAGACGGCGTTCGCCTACGAGTCGCAGATGGACGCGCTGGCCGCGGCGCTCGGGATGGACCCGGTCGAGCTGCGCTGCCGCAACGCGATGGAGCAGGGTTCGACGGCGATCACCGGGCAGGTGATCGACAGCCCGGCGCCGGTGGTGGAGCTGCTGCGCCGGCTGGAGGCCATGCCGATGCCGGACGCCGCCCCGGACGATCTGCGGCACATGCCCGGCGGCGTCTCCAACACCACGCACGGCGAGGGTGTCCGGCGCGGCGTCGGCTACGCGGTCTCGTACAAGAACGTCGCCTTCTCCGAGGGCTTCGACGACTACTCCACCGCGCGGGTACGGCTCGAGGTGGTCGGCGGCGAGCCGGTCGCCACCGTGCACACCGCCGCGGCCGAGGTCGGCCAGGGGCTGGTCACCGTCGAGCAGCAGATCGCGCGCACCGAGCTCGGCGTCGACCGGGTCGTCGTCCACCCCAAGGACACCCAGGTCGGCTCGGCGGGGTCCACCTCGGCGTCCCGGCAGACCTACGTCACCGGGGGCGCGGTCAAGGCCGCGTGCGAGGCGGTGCGCGGGCAGGTGCTGGCGCGCGCGGCGGAGCTGACCGGGCGACCGGTCGGGGAGCTGCGGCTGTTCGACGGCGCGGTGGTCGGCGAGGGACTGGAGCTGCCGCTGGCCGAGGTGCTCGGCGACGACGCGGTCGAGGAGACGCTGGAGTGGCGGCACCGCCCCACCGAGGCGATCGACCCCGAGACCGGCCAGGGGTTCGCGCACGTGCAGTACGCGTTCTCCGCGCACCGGGCCGTGGTCGACGTCGACACCGAGCTGGGCCTGGTCAAGGTGGTCGAGATGGCCTGCACCCAGGACGTCGGCAAGGCCATCAACCCGCAGGCCGTGATCGGCCAGATCCAGGGTGGGACGGCGCAGGGGCTGGGGCTGGCCGTGATGGAGGAGATCCTCATCCGGGACGGCAAGGTGCAGAACCCGTCGTTCACCGACTACCTGATCCCGACCATCCTCGACATGCCGCCGATGCGGATCGAGGTCCTCGAGTACGCCGACCCGCACGCGCCGTACGGGCTCCGCGGGGTGGGCGAGGCGCCGAACATCTCCTCCGGCCCCGCCGTGCTCGCCGCGATCCGCCAGGCGACCGGTCTGCCGCTCACGCGGGTCCCCGTCCGCCCGGAGCACCTCACCGGCACCTAGTTGTACTGATCGGACAGGTTGGTGCACGGCCTCTGGCCGAGGGTGATCTTGAAGTGAGGAGGGACCTCCGGGTTGGCTGTGGGAGCCGCCAAGCACCCACTCCGACCACAGGAGGTCCCTCGTGGTTC
>NZ_QOHG01000049.1 GCF_003319125.1 Blastococcus sp. TF02A-26
TGTACTGACCGGAGACGTTGGTCGAGGACGTGTGACGACACGATCTGATTGATCTTGTTCGGGGAGGACCTCCGGACGTGGAGTGGAGCTGCTGAAGGCACCCATTCCACGAGCTCCGGAGGTCCTCCTGTCCCACGCTAATGCCGCCCTGACTCCACGCCACCGTCTGCGGCTTGCGCGCGCCGTGGTCGAGGACGGTTGGTCGATCGCCTATGCCGCGGCGGTGTTCAACGTCGCCTGGCCGACCGCCAAGCGGTGGGCCGACCGCTACCGGACCGAGGGGCCGGCGGGCATGGTCGATCGCAGCTCGAGGCCGCACTCCAGCCCGCGGCGGACGCCGGCGCCGGTGGTGCGCCGAATCGTGCACCTGCGGTGGAAGCAGCGGCTGGGCCCGGTCGCCATCGCCGACCGGGTCGGAGTCGCCCCCTCGACCGCGCATGCGGTGCTGCGCCGGTGCCGGCTCAACCGCCTGTCCCACGTCGACCGGGCCACCGGCGAGCCGATCCGCCGCTACGAACGCGACCGGCCCGGCGAGCTGATCCACGTCGATGTGAAGAAGCTGGGCAACATCCCCGACGGCGGCGGCTGGCGCTACGTCGGCCGTGCCCAGGGCGACAAGAACCGGGCCGCGACGCCCGGGAAGCCGCGCAACGCCCACTACAACCCCAAGATCGGCACAGCGTTCGTGCACACCGTGCTCGACGACCACAGCCGCGTGGCCTACGCCGAGATCCACGACGACGAGACCGCCGCCACCGCCATCGGCGTGCTGCGCAACGCCGTGGCCTGGTTCGCCGCCCGCGGCATCACCGTCGAACGCGTCCTGAGCGACAACGGCTCTGCCTACCGCGCCCACGCCTGGCGCGATGCCTGCGCCGAACTGGGCATCACACCCAAACGCACCCGGCCCTACCGGCCACAGACCAACGGCAAGATCGAACGCTTTCACCGCACGATGGCCGACGGCTGGGCCTTCCGACGGCTGTTCCTCAGCGAATCAGCCCGCCGCAAAGCACTGCCGGGCTGGCTCCACGAGTACAACCATCACCGGCCCCACACCGCGACGGAGAACCGACCGCCCATCACTCGATTGACCAACCTGTCCGGGCAGTACA
>NZ_QOHG01000050.1 GCF_003319125.1 Blastococcus sp. TF02A-26
TGTCGCAACCAGGGACGTTGTTGACAGTCGGCGTGGCGGCTTGATCAACAAGGAGACCTCCGGAAGGAGTGGCGGTGCTTGACGTCGCCGTTCCCAACCGGAGGTCTCTGTGGCCCACGCTAACGCCCGCACCACCCCGTATGCCCGCAAGCTGATCGTCGTCCGTGTCCTGGCCGGTCACCGGCCCGGAGAAGTGGCCAAGCAGCTCGGTGTCAGCCGCCAAACGGTCTACAAGTGGGTGCGGCGCTGGCGCTGTGAAGGCGTCGCCGGACTGCTCGACCGCTCCTCCCGGCCGCACGTGATGCCGCGTCGGACGCCGCCGGCGACGGTCGAACGAATCGTCGCCGCCCGCGCCGAACACCACGCCGGGCCGGTGCGGCTGGCTCCGATCGTGGGCATCCCGGCATCCACCGTCGGCGCGGTGCTGGCCCGGGCGGGCGTGCCACGGCTGGCGGACGTGGATCGGCTCACCGGCGAGCTGCTGCGCGGCCGGCGGCACAGCGACAACCGCTACGTCCGGGAGCGCCCCGGCGACCTACTGCACGTCGACGTGATGAAGCTGGGCCGGATCCCCGACGGCGGCGGCTGGCGGGTGCACGGCCGACAGGCGACCGTGGATCACCGGCACAAGCCGGTGCTCATCGGGTTCGACTACGTGCACGTGGCCATCGACGACCACTCCCGGCTGGCCTACGTCGAGGTTCTGCAAGACGAGCGGGTCGACACCTGCGCCGGCTTCCTCCGTCGGGCGGTGGCCTGGTTCGCCGCCCACCGCGTCACCGTCGCCCGGGTGCTGACCGACAACGCGATGAGCTACCGCCGCGGCAACGCCTGGATCGCCACCTGCGACCAGCTGGGCATCGGCCGCCGGTTCATCAAGCCCGGCCACCCCTGGACCAACGGCAAGGCCGAACGCTTCAACCGGACTCTGCGCACCGAGTGGGCCTACGCCACCGCCTGGACCAGCAACGACCAGCGCACGGCCGCCCTGGACGCCTGGCTGGAGCACTACAACACTGCCCGCAGCCACTCCGCCCTCAAAGGTCAGCCGCCGATCAGCCGCCTCGCCGCGTGAACAACCTGTCCGGTCACGACA
>NZ_QOHG01000006.1 GCF_003319125.1 Blastococcus sp. TF02A-26
TGAGTCCTCTTCGGTGAGTTCCTTGGCGGGTACTCACAGAGCCTCACGCGGTGGCCCCTCGACGTCGGTGACCGACACGATCACCGAGGCCAGGGGCCCGATCTACACCACTCCAGGGGACTCACCCATCGGCACCAACTCGACGTTGACGTCCAGCGGCCGGCCGAGCCCAGGTGCAATCGGGTCGATCGCTCTCCCGTCACGCTCCTCCTGTACCAGGGGAGCGATGATGTGAACGGCCAGGTCGTCCAGGCTGTCACCTGAGTAGACGGTTACCTGCCCTGTAGCTGTCACCGTCCGCGTGACTCGGACATCGTCGACCGCCTCCGTGGGCGTGACTTCTCGAACAGCGAAGCGCACGTCTCGCACTATCGGCTCTGGACTGCCGTAACGCAGCTCTCGCGCTGCCTTCGACTCGACTCTCTCAATCAGCCGCTCAACCCAATAGGTCGCGTCCGCCTGGAGGTCTGTCTCCCTGATGACGGGTGCCCCCTCAGGTAGGGCTCTCTCGACTGCGACCCGGTGCATCTCGTAGAGCGACCCGTCGGCGAGTGTGATGGGAGCACGCCCTGCAGAACGAAGTGTGTGTCCTCCGACTCCGGACCGCTCTCCGATGACCATCGCCCTCGTCCGTGCCGCCGATACCCAGCGGTCGCTGTACTGCGGGAGGTGAGTGCCAGCAGGAAGGACGACGACGACCTCTCCAGAGTCAATCCCGGTCCGGGCCTCTCGCTCCGTCGGCGCATCCTGCGTCAGGTAGAACACTCGCTCCTGGCTCTCGGACGGCCGTTGCGACTCGATGTCAGACCACGACACTGCTCGGAACGTCGTTGGGGCATGCCGGACGAGGTGGCCGTTCACACGTTCAGCAAGCGGCAACCGATGCAGCGCGTCGGCGAGGCGAGTTGCTAGACGAA
Source organism: Blastococcus sp. TF02A-26 (assembly GCF_003319125.1). Classification (GTDB taxonomy): domain Bacteria; phylum Actinomycetota; class Actinomycetes; order Mycobacteriales; family Geodermatophilaceae; genus Trujillonella. The sequence goes on from NZ_QOHG01000006.1 coordinate 918, forward strand.
GGTCGGCGGAGGCCCGTAGGTAGGCACGGTGAGCCTCGGCCGCTGTGAGGGCATGAGCCTCCTGCAGCCGGGATGACCGTCGTACTGCCAGTTCCGCTCGTTCCAGTTGATTCAGGCTGACGGTGTCGTCTCCGGCGTCGAGACGAGCGTTCAGTGCGGCCAGCGCGACCCGTGCGTCCGCCTCCTCTGCGGCGGCCGTTGCGTGACGAGCCTCCGCATGCCGCCAAGCGTCGACGGCTGCGGCCGCGGCAGGGGGGGATGGCAGGCGGGGAGTTGACGGTCATGTTGTTCCTTCTCGTTGAAGCCTCAGGATTCCGACTCCGCGGTTTACGCGTCGACGTCCGGACGACGCCTGGATGCTCGGTCATGTGGTTCCTTCCTCACAGTCCCGATGTATTTCGGGCATGCTGAATAGACCCGCTCTCGGCGGGCACTTTGTAGGGGTGCGCCTTGGGCGATGTGATCGACGCCTTATCGCCTTCAAGGCCGGGTGGTTAGGGCTAGGCCCCCGAGTCCGTCGGGGGCTCAGGCTGAAGCCCCTAGCAGGTCTGGCGCTTAGGCCTGTGGCCGCGCTCCGCGCGGCCCAGCGCGTTCATGCTTAAGTCGCTTAGCGCTTCTGGCCTTCCTTTGGTTGCTCCTTTCTCTGTTTCGCCGCTGCTCTAACTAGATAGAGAAGGGCAACCCTCAAACCCCGGGATTCCGGGGAAGTTGTAAACGCCTCGCGTGTATCGAGTACACGCCGTAGAGGTGGTGGTACTGGTCAAGGCGTCCGGATTCCATGCCGCCCGCAGTGCATCGTCCCGCGGCCCTCCTTCTGGAATTGCCACCGGCCCACAACAAGGCATCCCGCACCCGACTCCGAGAGGATGAGCCCGAGCTTCTTTGCTCGGTCTATGGCATTGGTGACACTTTGGACGGTTCGCGCCTGCCCATCTCGGTCGCAAAGGATCCGCCCCAAAGCGCCTTCGCCGAACTCCGCATGACCCAACCGATTCGCCCAGCCGAGCGCTGCAAAGTAGACGCGGTACGCCAACGGATGTCGCTCGTCTTGTGCCATGCGCCGGTATTCGAGCTGAGATACTGCCGCCCACGGGATGTTATGACCGAAATCGATACGAGCCATCCAACTTCCCACTCATCAAGACTCACGAGACGCCCTGGACCTTGGCAATCGTCGACGAGGTGCAGGCGATTACACACGCCACGCCTTATGCAACCTCTGTCGTGCCGATACGACGACCTTCGACATAACGACGGAGCTCCGCCAGGTCGTACAGGGGGATGCGCCCGATGCGATGGAACGACGGCCCTCTCCCAGCACTGGCCCAGTTGGCCAGTGTCCCGGTAGCCAGCCCGAGAAACCGCGCCGCGTCGTCCCGGCGCAGGTAGTGCCGTGGCAGGTGGTCGGCCGGCGCCTCAGGCTCCCCGCCCGGGATCAGGTAACCAGTGCCGCGCCGCGTGCTTGTAGGTGCCATGGTGCAGTGCTGCCTCTCCGTGTTGCTCACCTCGGCCGACACGAAGTGTGACCGGCCCCTCACGCAAGACGTTACACACCCGACTGGCCTAGGCGAAGCATCTGACCGGAACTCGTGAGGCAGGTCTCAGGCGGCAGCAAGGGAGTCGTCCAGGAAGCGCCCACGCTCAGTCGGCGCGGCGCTTGGCCGTCAGCCCCACCCGCGGCCGCCGGACGATGTCGTCGTCGTCGGGGAGGCGAGGCACCAGGCGGAAGCCCGCAGCGCTGTGCGGGTCGTAGGCGACAACGACGTCCTCCTCGGCCAGTCGACGCATGAAGTTTCGGTGCCTGCTGGCGTCGATCTCCCGCACCGGCTCCCCGGCTCGGGCACGGGCCTCGAGACGGAGCATCTGTAGAGCGTGCGCCCCACGATGCTCGGGTCGAATCGCCCATGGGATGAGGTCATGATCCCGTACGGTGCGCCGCGTCAGGCCTCGTCTGCGGCGGAAGTTTCCCCAGAGCGACGGCCTAGTCTCAATGTCGTACTTGCGCTTGTATTCCTCGCACATCCAGTCATAAGTGCGTCCTTCTTCGAACCAGCGGACAACTTCCTGCTCGTCGACAATCTTCCGCGCTGGCATTACTCACCCCCTAGCGTCGTGTTGATGGGGACTTCGGTGAACCGAGGAGTCGCCGATACGAGGACCTAGTGAGACCCGCTGCTCTTGTCGACGTCATAAACTTTCATGACTTCATCGCCGTAGTAGTTGATGACCTTGATGGCAATCTTGCCTGTAGAAGGTCTAGCGAAAGGTCGACTAACCGTCGAGTGCAACGTCTTCCAAGCGCTCTTATCGATCTCGCTCTGCAGCGCATCCGACAAGCGCTTGAAGGGTTCCTCGTCACCCGCGAAGTAGGCATGACGCACGAAGAAGCTCTCGTTGTTGTACTCCGTATCGATGAACCAGCAGTCGATGTGCGAGGTTGAGCGGCTACGCACCGATCCCGTGGTGGGATCGAAGACGTCGACCCCGCGGATTTCGACCTTCAAATCGCCCTCAGGCGTATTTGCGATGTCGACGTCAGGCTCTCCGAACACCATGAACATGTTGCCCACTCCGGTGTTCTTGAGAAGCGTGTCGCCCATCTGCAGGTCCGGGTTCATGTGGACCAACAACACTGGGAGTTTGCCCATCTTCAATTCCTGCCGACGGACCGTGAAGGCGCTCTCGTCGGTTCTCACGTCGGGCGCGAACTCGGAAGCGACCTCGCCGGCACGCCCATCAAAGGCGAAGCCCAGGACGAGGAGTAGGTCGAATCCTGCACCGCGCAGCGCTTCCTTCGCGGCTTCCTTGATCTGCTCTGGGCCGACCGTGCCGTTGTGGGGGCCCAAGCTCACCGCGACGCGACGGGTGTAGCCATCGCTGGTCTCGTACTCGCCGGCCGCCTGAAGCCACGCACCCGGATGAGCTTCCAGCGTCTCGAACGTCAGACGCTCGTCCTTCACGGTGTTCTGAACGCCGGCCTTCCTCAGGTGGTCGAGAATCGTCTGCTCGTACGAGCTCCCTGACGACCACTCGCCGGACGCCTCTGTAACTGGTCGCTCCTCGGCAGGGTCCACAACGCGGTGTGGAGCCAAGCTCTCAACCGTGAACGGACCAGCCACGCGCACCCGCTTGCGATCCTCGTAGGGCTGATCGTGGAGGACCTCGAAGTCGGCGTGCCGACTGATCGCCTCATCGACTTCCTCCCGGGTCATTCCTGGCTTGATGTCCGGGTTCTGAGCGATCGACCTGAGCGTGATGTGAGGGATGCGCTTGCAGACGAAGCCCTGCCGGATGTTGTCAGTTGGCGGGTCAACGTCGTCTGGCAAGCCGGCGCTGAGTTCGGCCTGGAGCTTCCTACCGGCCTCTGAATCCGCGAGTATGTAGTAGGGGAAGCGCGCCGACATCATCCGCGCACGCGTGATCGTCACTGCGACGCGTGATGTATCGACCGTAATCCACCGTCGCCCCCATTGCTCCGCAACAAAGGCCGTCGTACCGCTACCGCATGTGGGATCTAGGACAACGTCCCCAGGGTCCGTCGTCATGAGAAGGCACCGCTCGACAACCTTCGTGCTGGTTTGAACCACGTATCGCTTCGAGGGACCGAACCCAGCGATCGTTGTGTCGTCCCACATGTTGGAAAGAGGGAAGACCGGAAAGTCATCCGCGAACCGGATGTATCCGAGGGTATTTCCAGAGTGACCGATACGGTCAGCGATCAGCAGGTTCTGCATCCCCGACTCGTTCGTCTTCCACCTGCTCTGCATAGAGGGCCGGAAAGTGCGATCTGCATACTCCACGGGGAACCAGGACGCAGCCCCCTCCCCCTTCTCCCGCCCCGCCGACTGGCTGGTGATGTTGTCAAGGCGAAAGATTCGAGCGCCCTCGGGAATCCCCTGCACCCGCTCGGTTCGAGTAACCCGGCGACGAGTGCCGTCAGGCAGCTCAATCTGCGAGTAGGGGCCGCTCAAGTCCTGCGGTCGGTTCTTGTACAGCTTGTTAAATTTGACCCTATTCCTGTCCTTCGCATACCAGACAAGGAAGTCGGTCGTGCCCGCCAACAGGTCACCAGTGGCGCTTGTCGTCTTCTTAAATGTGATGAGCGAGACGAAATTCTCCCGTCCGAAGACCTCGTCCATCAGGCTGCGAACAAGGTGAACGTTCTCGTCCCCGATCTGCACGAATACACTGCCAGTTTCGTTCAGCAGCTGGTGAGTCACCATCAGTCGGTCGCGAAGATAACCTAGGTAGGTGTGGACGCCGTCGCGCCATGTATCCCGAAAGGCCCGGATTTGCTCCGGCTGCCTAGTCAGATCGGACTCGCGACCATCCTGAACCTCGCGGTTGTTCGTTGACTGTTGCCAATTGCTCCCAAACTTGATCCCATAGGGCGGGTCGATGAATACCGTTTGCACTTTGCCGCCTAGGCCCTCCTTCTCTGCCAGGCTCGTCATGGCAAGGAGGCTGTCGCCCAAGATCAGCCGGTTTGACCAATTGGCATTATGGTGGTAGAAGTCCACCAACTCATCGAAGTCCAGGCCGTCGAAGTCGTCGAAGAGGCTTGGGGATTCATCAGTGTCCACACTTCGGCGGCTGTATCGACGCAGGTCGTCGATCAGCGCTTGTGGCTTGACCTTCTCTTGAATGTAGATCGGCACAGAGGGGACCTGCAGGTCCGACTCGTCCTGTTCGTCCTTGCCGCGCCAAACCAGCTGAGGATCTGCTGCAGGGTCACGCGGATAGAGCAGCCGCCGCGCGAAGGACGCACTGCGTGGTTCGCGCTCGTCGTCCGCGACGAAGTCAGACAACTCACCGGTCGGGATGTTCGTGCGCTTGTCCGAATGCCGGAAGGCGTCGACTTCCGCGACGTCCGTTGTGTCCTCGTAGGTTGCGTCTTCAGCGGACATCAGGCCGCCCCCTCACTAACGTCTTCAAGAAGGTCCTGCACCTTGGCATGCAGGGCACTTAGGGCGGAAGTTGGATCAGTGATCTGAAGGAAATCCCAGCGTCCTTCTTCGCCATAGTTGTTGATAGCCGGGAGCCACAGGTTCTTGGCGGCAGTCACTTTGGCAGCCTTGTCGGCCCGCCTCTCTCCGGTCACTTCCACGATCAGTGTGGTCCGCTTCCCACCCTCGGGCGAACTCAGCGCTGCGATGAAGTCAGGCTCATAAGTGCGTTGCTGACCTTCAAAGGCATAGGGGATGTGAAAGCCAAGGCGGTCGTTCTTGACGTACTTCTCAATTCCGTGCGTTGCTTCAAGCGCCCGCGCGACGGTCTGCTCCCAACCGGAGTCGAGCGTGACGTAGTTTATGTGACACCGATCAGGATCCGTCTCATAGACGCGTCTTGTCGTGTCGAAAGAAACGGCGTCAGTCGTGCCAATAGGGTCGTAGGGCCGCAGGATAGGCAGCAGGCGAGGGGATTCACCTTTCGAACCGGTAGCACCCCGCACGACTGCTTGGTAGATCCGCTGCACTGCCTCGGCCTTGCGCTGATCGAGGAGGACAAGTCCGGGGAACGCCCAATCAGCCAATTGGAGTTGGGTCTCGACCCATTCGCGAGCAATCCTTAAGAGCTGCGGAAATAGCCACGGTCGCTCTCCTCCCGCCTCATCACGGAAGAGGACCAGCGCGCTCCGAGCAAGTTCGTACGCAATGCTCTGCGGGCGAATCCCTTCAAGGTCCTCAAGCCGGTGGAACTCGCGCTCGCCCACAACTCCCCGGACTTCTGTCTCTGTCGGCAGGTCCGCCACCGTCAGGCGCAGTTGTGAGTCCTCTGCGAAAGCGGCGACGAGACGCTGGTCGGGGATGTCGTACCGATACCCGGTCACCCGAGGGAACGTCATGGCCAGGTGACTCCGCTCGCTGAGCGCGCGCACACGAACCACGGGCCGCGTAGGTGTCTCACGGGTCGTGCCCGACGACGCAATGAAGGAGAAGGGCACGCCGTAGACCTCGGCGTACTCAGGAGCGAAGTGACCGGACTCCTCATCGACGGCATAAGAGCGACGCCTCAAGGCGCGGCCCACGACCTGCTCGCACAACAGTTGAGTCCCGAACGCTCGTACGCCCAGGACGTGGGTCACCGTGTTCGCGTCCCATCCCTCAGTAAGCATGCTGACGGAGACGACGCAGCGCACCTGCTCCCCCAATCTTCCCGGGGACCCAACCGTATTGAGGACTTCTCGCAGGATGTCTTCGTCCGTCAGGGCATCCGCATTCCGGCCAGGAAAGCGCTCCCGGTATTCGGCTCGGAACTCAGCAATTTCCTTTGCCGCTACCTGCTTGAACTCCGACGACATGCCCTCGCCGGATTCGAGCTGCTGGCTATCCACGAGAATGGAACGGGGGCGGCTCAGCCAATTGCCTCGCTCGTCATCGTTCCGTAGAAGGTCTAGCGCGCCAGTATGCACGGTCTTTGTCTCACCGTCGGGTAAGAGCTTCTCCCAGCCGGCGACGTAGTCGTAAACCAACTTCGAGACGGCAGTGTTGTTGCAGACGACGATGAATACCGGAGGCGTCGACCCATGCGCGCGATCGGAATCCTCCCACCGTCTGAAGGAGCGCTCATAATCGCTGTACAGGCTGTGTAGCGCCGCCTTAAGGGCGTCCGGCAGTTCCGGCTCCGACTGACCCGCAAGTGCCTTGCGGCTCTTCTTGGGTAATCCCTCCCGGATGCGCGGCCAGAGATCCCGATAGGTGGGCATGTCAGCCGGCGCCGCATTGTCCGCGACCGGAAGGCGAGGAATCTTAACGATCCCCGCCTCGATCGCATCGATGAGAGAGAAATCGGATACGGTCCACGGGAAGAGGGTTCCCTCGCCGAAGCCCGAGCCCTTGAGGAAGAAGGGCGTAGCCGATAGGTCATAGACCTGCCGGATGCCGAACCGTTCGTTGACGGCCTTCAAGCCATTGATCCAGAGACGAGCGTCCCGCCGCCGAGCTTCGGCCTCCTTGCGCTCTTCGGCGGTCAGCTTCTCGCCATCGGTGCTTTCGGGCCCCTGCCAACAGTGGTGCGCTTCGTCGTTCAGGACGACGATGTTTCGCTTTCCTCTGCTTCGCGACACAAGTTCCCTGCAGACACGGCGCGCCATTTGTTCGGGTGTTTCAATGAACGGATCGGGCCCACCGTCAGTCAGGATTGACTTGGCGAGTCGTCCCGTAGGTACGGCGCCCGCGGCCTCCCTCTGCTTGAAGGCATGAAAGATGGTGATTGAGACTCTCGCCCTGGACATCGCAGATTCCAGATCTAGGGGAACGAGGTCGTTCGATCGGTAGTAGTTGTTGGGGTCCGTCGGGAGAAGGACCCGCAAACGGTCGCGAATAGTGATGCCTGGGGCGACCACAAGGAACGCGTCAGAGAATCGACGATCCTGGGGGTTGGCAGCTTTATTGCAGGTGTGCCAAGCGATCAGCATGGCCATGACCATGGTCTTACCGCTGCCAGTCGCCATCTTGTGCGCGAGTCGAGGCAGTGCATCATTGAATTGTTCGTTGGATTCTCGGAGCGCGTTAGCGACCCACGCGTCCCCCTTACCGGCAACCTCTGTGATCCAGATGGCTGTTTCCAGCGCCTCGACTTGGCAGAAGAAGAGAGGCCGCGCTCGGTCAGCGCTCAGCCAATGCGAAAGAAGTCTTCGACTCGTGGGGGTGATGCCCGGCCGGTTCATCCGGCGCCAGACGTCGAGCTTGGCCCGAATCAGATTGACTTGGTCGTTCGCTCGGCGGCGGTCGAGTGTCCAGTCCAAGCCGAGGGACAGCTGACCTGAGGATCGTCGCGCCTGCGGGACGGGGACGAAGTACTCCGAGGCCCGCCGTCCTTCGACTACCTCGTTGGTGATCCCTTCATCGTCGAACCGCCAGTGACGCGCTGGAACCGTGAAGGGTGAGTTCAAGATCGGGTTGTCGATGTCCCGCCCAGCCACAGGCCCGCCGTCCTCTCATCGTCCTTAGATCAGACACCGGAACCGTATGTCCCCGGTTGTGAGTCGCCGGTGTCAGGCTCACCGCACAGGGCCAGCGCGTCTGCCTGTGAGGACGCCTGAGGGCACACGGGCACCATCCTTCTCAGCGGACCTCCCGCTTGGCCCTCAAGTCACATCGGCGTGCGTGGAGGTCGGACTCCCGGCCGGGAGTTGCTTCGCCCGTTACCGAAGCCGTTACCGGTGAAGGCGTGAAGACCCGGTCTCTGCCGTGATGCCTGGGGATCCCACTCGTAGACAAATGCGCTGTTCAGAGGTCCAGCGGTTGACTTGGGGGCACTCCCGTGATGCGCGGCGCTTCTAAGCACTTGGTCGCAGGTTCGATCCCTGCCGGGCGCGCTCCACCCCGTCCGTCGGTTCCCGCGGCTACGGTCCTGGCGTGCGGTACTGGGTGTACGAGGACCGTCGCGGCGACCGGGCGACCATCCACCTCGCCCACTGCGCGCACTGCGACCACGGTCGGGGCAGGCAGGGGACGAGGCCGGAGAACGGCCGCTGGCACGGGCCCTTCACCTCGCGCGACGGCGCGCACGTCGCGGCGACCGCCACGCACCGCGCCGTCCGGCGCTGCGCCCACTGCTGAGGGCGAGCGCCGCTCAGCTCCGCGCCGGCTCGGATGCCGCGGATTCGCTCGCGACGGCCGTCCCGGGGAGGACGGCGACCGGGGCATCCGGTCCGGGCGAGCGCATCTCGTCGACCTGGACCAGCCCGATGCCGCACAGGACCAGCAGTCCCCCGATCAGCTGCCACGGCGTGAGCCCCTGGCCGAGCAGCAGCCACGCGAACAGGACCGCGAACAGCACCTCGGTGAGCCCGACGAACGAGGCGATCTTCGCCCCGAGCAGACGGGCACCGATGACGCCGGTGACGTAGGCGACGACGGCCGCGAGCAGCGAGAGCCCGAGCACCGGGACCAGCCAGCTGACCTCCTGGTCCAGCAGGACGACGGAGATGCGGGGCGCGGCGAGCGGCAGCACCCCGAGCGCCCCGGCGCCGGCCAGCACCACGCCGCCGACGGCGAGTCCGCCCCAGGCCACGACCAGCGGCGGCAGCGCGTCGTCCTTCCCCGCGGAGAGCACGAAGTAGGTGGCGAGCCCGACGGCCGCGCCGAGGCCCCACAGCACCCCGACCGGATCGAGATCGGCCCCGCTGAACAGGTCCAGGACCAGCGCCAGGCCGGCCACGGCGACGGCGGCGCCCGCCACGGTCAGCGCCCGGGGCCGCTGCCCGTGGCGCAGCCACAGCCAGCCGACCACCAGCAGCGCGCCGGAGTACTCGAGCAGCAGGGCGACGGCGACCGACAGGTGCTGGACGGCGTTGAAGTAGCACAGCTGCGCCCCGGCGACGGCCGCGACGCCGTAGACGGTCACGGTGCCGGCGTCCCGCCGCAGCCGGCCGAGCTGACCCCGGAGCAGGACCAGCGCCACGGGCGTCAGCACGAGGGCGGCGAGGACGACGCGGACCGTCACGGCCGCCCCCGGCGTCCACCCGGCCTCCAGCAGGCTGCCGGCGAACGCCCCGGAGGTGCCGAAGGTGGCCGCCGACAGCAGGGCCAGCCCCAGTCCCACCCCGCCTGTCCGCTGCTGCATCGCTCCGCCTCCGTCAGGGGTGAACTGCCTTATGATCCTTACGCAACCTCACCGTAGGGGTGCCGGCGTAAGGAGTCAAAGTGGTATTCGCACATGACACCGAACTCGCGCTGGTGGCTGCCGCGTCGCTGGTGAACACCGACCAGGCCGAGGGCGACGAGCTGGCGACGACGGCCGCGCTCGACGCCTTCGTCGAGCGGTGGGGATGGACCGGACGGCGGGCCGGTGACGTGGACGAGCTGGAGCAGGTGCGCGCGCTGCGGCCACGGCTGCGGGAGCTGTGGCAGCTCGACGAGGACGCCCAGGTCGAGCGGGTCAACGCGATGCTGCGTGACGCCCGGGCCCTGCCCCAGCTGGTCGAGCACGACGGCTACGGCTACCACCTGCACGCGACCCCCTCGGACGCCCCGCTCGCCGACCGGATGCTGGTCGAGGCCGCGATGGCGTTCGTGGACGTCGTCCGCCAGCAGGAGCGCGAGCGGCTGCGCGTCTGCGAGGCCGACGAGTGCGCCGACGTGTACGTCGACCTGTCGCGCAACCGGTCCCGGCGCTACTGCAGCACCTCGTGCGGCAACCGGATGAACGTCGCCGCCTTCCGCGCCCGTCAGGGCTGACGTCCGCCGTCACCGCAGGTGCCGGCCCAAGAACCGCTTGACGGAGTCGCCCTCGAACGCCGGCACGCCGGTGTGCCCGCCCGTGTTGGCGTGCAGCGTCTTCTGCTCGGAGCCCAGGGCGTCGAAGAGGTCGAGGGCCATCTGCCGGTCGTTCCACTCGTCGTCCCACTGCAGCAGGACCAGCAGCGGGACGGTGACCAGCCGGGCCTCCGCGACCGTGGCGCGGGGCACGAAGCTCCCCGCGTACAGGACCGCGGCCGCGATGCGCGGCTCGACCAGCGCCATCCGGACGCCGATCGCGATCACCCCGCCCGACCAGCCGACCGGGCCGCCGAGCCCGGGGAGGGCGAGGAGGGCGTCGAGCGCGCTCCGCCACTCCGGGACCGAGCGTTCGACGAGCGGGACGACGAGGCGGTCGACGACGTCGTCCCCGACCCGGTCTCCCGCCGCCAGCGCCCGCTGGAGTTCCGCGCGGGCCCGGTCGACGTCCGGGAGCGGGGCCCGGCCCCCGGCTCCGGGCAGCTCGATGGTGGCCGCGGCGTAGCCCGCCGCCAGGCAGTCCCGGGCCCGGGCCTGGAGACGGGGGTACATCCGGTCCAGCCCGCCGGGATGGCCGAGCAGGACCAGTGGCGCTGCCGCGGATGAGGGCTCCGCGGTCCAGAGGAGGCCGGGGATGCCGTCGAGGGTGAAGGCGCGCTCGAGGACGTCGTCGTCGAGGGGTCGTTCGGAGGTGAAGTGCACGGTCGTACCTCTCGGGAGTGCGAACGGCGCTCCCGGACGACCTACCGCCCGACCGTGACCCCGGAGGGGAGCACCCACGTCGACATCTGCACGGGTCCCACCTCCTCGTCCTCTCGCACGGCCGGCGGGAAGCTAGCGCGAGTCGCCGCTGCCCGCCGAGCGGTTTTCCTGCACCGCCCCGCGACCAGCACCGCAAGCGCGGTGCAAGTCGGCCCGAAGCGGCCCGCGGCACGGTCCTCCTGTCCGCCCCGACAGGAGGAAGAACGATGACCCAGATCCAGCAGCCCCCGCAGTACGCCCCGCCGCAGCAGTACGCGCCCTTCCCCGTCGGCGGCTTCGGCTACCCGCCGCCCGCTCCGCCGCGCCGGCGCACCGGCCTGGTGGTCGGCTCGGTGGCCGGCGCCGTCGTCGTCGCCGGTGGACTGGGGGTCGGCGCCTTCCTCCTGTTCGGCGGCTCGACGCTCGACGACGCCGACGCGGAGGGCCAGATCAGCGCCCGGGTCCAGGAGCAGACCGGTGTCGCGCCCGACGCCGTCGACTGCCCGTCGGGTGTGGACCTCGCCGAGGGGACGACGAGCACCTGCTCGGTCACGCTCCAGGGTCAGGCCTTCGACTACACGGTCACCCAGCTCGACGACGAGGGGAACGTCGAGTTCAGCAGCGACGCCGTCTACGTGCCGGTCGCCGACGTCGAGACGCTTCTCGCCGAGGCGTTCGCCGAGGAGAGCCTCGAGGTCGAGGCCAGCTGCGACGCCGGGGACCGCACCGTCCTCATCGCCGCCGACGGCCTGTCGATCCCGTGCACCGTGGTGAATGCCGAGGACTCGACCGACAGCGCCGACGTCACCGCGCTCCTCGACGCCGCCGGGACGGTCACCTTCGAGTGACCGGCCCGGTCAGCGCCCGCCGGGGGGCGCCCAGCCGATGGCCGGCGCGACGTGGCGGGCGATCGTCTCCAGCAGGGAGGCGTTGTGGTCGACGCCGAGCATGTTCGGGACGGTGAGGAGCAGGGTGTCGGCGTCGCGGACGGCGGCGTCCTTGGCGAGGGCCTCGGCGAGGACGTCGGGCTCGCCGGTGTAGCTCTTGCCGAACCGGGACCGCACCCCCTCCAGGAGACCGACCTGGTCCTCACCGGGGTCGTCGCCGAAGTACAGCCGGTCGGTGTCGGTGACGATCGGGAGCACGCTGCGGCTGACCGAGACCCGCGGCTCGCGGTCCCAGCCGGCGTCGGCCCACGCCTGGCGGAAGCGGGCGATCTGCTCGGCCTGCAGCTGGTCGAACGGGACGCCGGTGTCCTCCGACAGCAGCGTCGAGCTCATCAGGTTCATGCCCTGCTGGGCGGTCCACACCGCGGTGTCGAAGGTGCCCGACCCCCACCAGATCCGGTCGGCCAGACCCGGGGACTGCGGCTGGATCGGCAGCCGCGCCCGCTGGCCACCGGTCATCCGCGGATCGGCCTCGACCACCGACGCGCCACCGATCGCGGCGCGGAAGAGCTCGGTCTTGTCGCGGGCGAGGTCGGCGTCGGTCGTCCCCTCCGGCGGCACGTAGCCGAACGCGTGGGAGCCACGCAACGCGGTCTCCGGTGACCCCCGGCTGACGCCGAGCTGCAGCCGTCCGGCGCTGAGCAGGTCAGCCGCGGCGGCCTCCTCGGCCATGTAGAGCGGGTTCTCGTAGCGCATGTCGATGACGCCGGTGCCGAGCTCGATGCGCGAGGTGCGCATCGCCATCGCCGTCAGCAGGGGGAACGGCGAGGCCAGCTGGCGGGCGAAGTGGTGCACCCGCACGTAGGCGCCGTCCAGCCCCAGCTCCTCCGCGGCGACGGCGAGCTCGACGCTCTGCATCAGCGCGTCGCGCGCCGTCCGCACCTGCGAGCCGGGGACGGGCTGCCAGTGCCCGAAGGAGAGGAACCCGATCCGCTTCGGCAGTGCGCTCATGGCCGGTGCAGCGGTGGAACGGGCACCGGGATTCCGCAGCGCTCGGAACCCCTCCGTCACACCACTCACTCGGGGCCCCCCTCCCCCGATTTCTCACGCAGTGTGATCGATTGACCACGACATACCGGGCACGGGTTCCGTCACTCCACGCCTCCGGTGCAGCACCCTGAGCGCGTGACCCTGCACGCCCACGACGTCCCCAGGCCCCGGTCGGGCGCCGGGCACGACCCGGCCGCCTCCCGGCTGCGTGCGATCGACACGCTGCTGGCCGACCGCGGTCAACTCTTCCGCGCGCTGTTCCTCACCGCACCGGTGCCCAAGGCGCTGGTCGACCTGGACGGACACTTCCTCGTCGTGAACGAGGCGCTGTGCGCGATGACCGGGCGCACCGTCGACGACCTCGTCGGCCGGCACGTCGATCTCCTCGCCCACCCCGACGAGGCGCCGGTCCCCGACCTGCCCGCGCCCCTGGACCCGTGGCTGCAGGTCGACGGCGAGCGGCGGCTGCGCCGGGCCGACGGCACCGAGCTGTTCGTGCTGCAGACCCACGAGGTCGTGCACCGCAGCGACGGGCAGCCGCACTTCGTCGTCCTCTCGCTCGTCGACGTCACCGACCGCCGCCGCGCCGAGGAGGACCTCGTCCGGCGTGCCTTCACCGACCCGCTGACCGGGCTGCCCAACCGGCGCGCCCTCGGCGACCGGCTGAACCACGCGCTCGCCCTCTCCAAGCGCCGCGGTCTGCAGGTCGGCCTGGTGCACCTGGACCTCGACCGGTTCCAGGCCGTGAACGACGCGCTCGGCCACGAGGCCGCCGACCAGGTGCTCATGCAGGTCGCCGACCGGCTGCGCTGGAGCACCCGGGTCGAGGACACCGCCGTCCGGTTGGGCGGCGACGAGTTCCTCATCCTGGCCGAGGACGTCGAGGACCTCGACGGCCTGCGCGCCCTGGCCGACCGCCTCCTGTCGGTCCTGGACGACCCGGTCGTCGTGGGCGAGCGGGAGATCGTCCTGTCGGCGAGCGTGGGGCTCACCCTCGGCTCCGACGTCGCCCCCGACGACCTGCTCCGCCAGGCGCACGGCGCCCTCATGCGGGCCAAGTCCGACGGCAGCCGGGCGCGCATCGAGGTCTACGACGGCGTGCTGTCCGACGACGAGATCGACCAGCTGCAGCTCGAGGCCGACCTGCGGCACGCGCTGGAGGGCGACGAGCTGCGGCTCTTCTACCAGCCCATCGTGTCGCTCACCGACGAGACGCTGCTGGGCTACGAGGCGCTCATCCGCTGGCAGCACCCCACCCGGGGTCTGCTCATGCCCGGCGCCTTCCTCGCCTGCGCCGAGGACAACCGGCTGACGGCGAAGCTCGGTGCCTGGGTGCTCCGCCAGGCCTGCCACGACGCGGCCGGCTGGCCCGCCGGGCTGCGGGTGCACGTCAACGTCTCCGCCCGGCACCTGGCCGAGCCCGGGTTCACCGAGCTGGTGATCGCGGCGCTCGACGAGTCGGGCCTGCCGCCGGAGCGGCTGGAGCTGGAGATCACCGAGTCGACGGCGCTGTTCGCCGCCGACGCCACCCTGCAGGCCGTCAGCGAGGTCACCGACCACGGCGTGACCCTCGCGCTGGACGACTTCGGCACCGGCTACTCGGCCATCACCGCGCTGCATCGGCTGCCGATCCACACCGTGAAGATCGACCGCTCGTTCGTCGCCGACGTGGTGACCGAGCCCTCCACCGCCGCGCTGGTGCAGGGGCTGGTGCAGCTCGGCCTCGGCATGGGGCTGCAGGTCATCGCGGAGGGCATCGAGGACCTCGACCAGGCCCACTGGCTGCGCGAGCACGGTTGCGCCATGGCGCAGGGCTACGCCTTCGGGCGGCCGGCGCCGCTGCCCGGGCCGAGCACGGTCAGCGAGGACGCCGCGGTCGAGCAGCTCGTCCCGGTCGAGGTGCGCAGCGACGCCCCGCTGACCGCGGAGGAGGTCATCGTCGCGGCCGACACGGCGCCGGCGACGCTGGAGGAGCCTGTCGCCGACGTGCTGGCCTTCCCGACGGCTGCCGCTCCGGCCGTCCAGCCGCCGACGGCGCAGTTCGACGCGCTCGCCGACTGGGACGGGGAGGACGACGACGCCGTGGTCCCCGCGCCGCGCGACGGGCTGCCCGACGTCCCGCACCTCTACGCCGTCCTCGACGACACCGGCGAGACCCCGCCCGTCCGGGACTAGGTCCCAGCACGCTCCGTCAGTGCCCCGCCCCGCGGGGCACTGACGGAGCGCCGGAGAACCCCTCTGCGCTCGCTCGTGCTCTGCCCCGCCCTGGGGGCAGAGCAAGAGCAAGAGAATCACTCCTTGATGAATGTCCCGCAGCGGTTGTTCTCGAAGTCCTGGCCCACGCTCAGCGTGACCGTCGGGAACCCACCGGTGACGATGTCGTTCTCGATGATGTCGTCACCGTTGGAGCCCGTCCGGTAAATGCCCCAATAGCAGTCCCCGGTAACGGCCTGGGCGGTGCGGTAGGTACCTGGCTCGATGTCGCGTCCGACGGTCCACGTGCCCTGACCGATGGAGGTCGCCGCGATGCGCTGCTCCACGACAGCGACGGCCTGCTCCCGTGCGGACACCTCGGCGTCGCGCTGCGCCAACTCGTCGGCGTATTGGGAAGCCGACGCTGCGGCGGCACTAGCTGAGGCCTCAGCGCTCTCGACCGCCGACCGGGCCTCGTCCTCGGTGGCTCGTTGGGCCTCCGACGCCTGCGACTGCTCCGCTGCCATTCGGCCCTCGAGGTCGCGGTACTCGTCAGACGTCGTGGGGTCGAGCGCAGCGACGGCGATCACGGCCCCTACCGCCATGCCCAATAGCGCACCGCCCCCGCCGAGCGCCCATGGGAGCCAGCCGCCCAGGCGAGTGGCTTTCGTCGGTCCGGCAAGCACGCTCTGATGTGGGGCCGGGAGCAGCGCATCATTACCGGTATCCACCTTGTCGGGCCCGGTCATGACTGCTCCATGGTCTGCGGCGCCGTGCGGGCGGTGTGCGGATCTCCGGCCGCGCCGGCGGGTGCGGAGTACCCGCTGGCGGTCGTGAACCCCGACGTACCGGCGACGAGCGCAAGACCGACGACAGCCAAGGCGGCGAAGGCAGGAATCCGGTCGTCCCGAGGCACGATCGGCGTGACAGTTGCGGCGACCTCCGGACGGGTCAGTGCCTCGTTCTGCTGCTCGGCGATGATCGTGAGCAAGTCCTTGGCGACCCAGCCGTTGACGACGGCTTGCTGCGGCGCGCCCGCGGTACGGGCATCGTTGAGCTCGTAGTCGGCCAGCGCGGCGTCGATCTCATTGCCCCGGTCGCGAACCTGCTCCTGCGTCTGCGGCTCTGGGCTCCGGACCTCGTCCGGAGCCATGAGGAACCAGACGGCGAGGGCAGCCACCGCCAAGATGGCGGCCCCCGCACGGCGGACGATGATCATTGCTCTGAGCTCCCGGTCTCAGGGGAGTATCGCGTACCGATACTTCTTCGTTCCGGTCTTCGGTCGCTGTCCGCAGAAGTGAAGCTGACCGCCGCAGCCCATCGACAACACCGGTGCAACCCCTCCGGTCCGCGATTGGGTCCTCGCTCGCTCGTGCTCTGCCCCGCCCTGCGGGCAGAGCACGAGCGTGCGCGGAGCACCTCAGGTCCGCTCCGCGTGACCGGCGCATGACGTCTGGGGAACGGTCGCGTTCCCGACCGGCGACCGGGCCCGGCGCGGGTGAGGATGCCGCGCATGCCCACCGACGTCGCCGCCACCATGACCGTCTCCTCGACCGGCCCCGCGACGGCGTTGCTGCAGGTCGCGGTCGCGTCGCCGCTGACGGAGACGCTCACCGTGCTGTGCGACGGCGAGCCGCTGGAGCCCGAGGAGTTCGCCGTCGGCGAGGCCCGGGTGCACCGCGTCGAGCTCCGCGCGGGGACGACGACCGTGGCCTACACGGCCGCCGTCGACCCGGCCGGTCCGCCGCGGGCGGTCACCCCGGCGGCGTGGGCCGAGGCGCTGCGGCCCAGCCGCTACTGCCCGTCGGACCAGCTGGAGGGGTACGCCGCCGCCGAGTTCGACCGGACGCTGCCGCGCGCGGAGCTGGTCGGTGCCGTCGCGACCTGGGTGCACGACCGGCTGAGCTACGTGTCGGGCGCGAGCCGGCCGGTCGACACCGCCGTCGACACGCTGCTGCTCGGCCAGGGCGTCTGCCGGGACTACGCACACCTCACCGCCACGCTGCTGCGCGCCCTCGAGGTGCCCGCCCGGCTGGTCGCGGTCTACGCGCCCGGACTGGACCCGATGGACTTCCACGCGGTCGTCGAGGCCGACGTCGACGGCACCTGGTGCGTCGTCGACGCCACGCGGCTGGCGCCGACCGGCGCGCTGGTGCGCATCTGCTCCGGCCGCGACGCCGCGGACACCGCGTTCCTCACCCTGCTCGACGGCGTGGCGCGGTTCGAGTCGATGACCGTCACCGCGACCGTGGACGGCGACCTGCCCGCGCCCGCGGACGCGCCGTTCCCGCTGCCGTGAGTCAGCCGCGCCAGGTCTCCAGCAGCCGCAGCCACACCTCGCTGATCGTCGGGTAGGCCGGCACGGCGTGCCACAGTCGGGCGATCGGCACCTCGCCGGCGACCGCGATGACCGCGGAGTGAAGCAGCTCGGCGACGTCGTACCCGACGAAGGTCGCCCCCAGCAGCACCTCGCGCTCGGTGTCGACGACCGCGATCGCCGTCCCCTCGTAGCCGTCGCGGTGCACCGAGGCGCCGGCGACCGAGCCGATCGGGTACTCCACGACCCGGTGCGGGCGGCCGGACTCGGCGGCCTTGGTGCTGGTCATGCCGACGCTGGCCACCTGCGGGTCGGTGAAGACGACCGAGGGCACAGCGTGGGTGTCGGCGGTGGCGACGAAGGGCGACCAGTCCGCGGTGTCCACGTCCTGCCCCGTGGCCCGGGCGACGATGGCGGCGCCGGCCTGGCGGGCCTGGTACTTGCCCATGTGGGTCAGGAGCGCGCGGCCGTTCACGTCACCCACGCCGTAGAGCCACGGGACGCCGCGGACCTGCAGGGTGTCGTCGACGTCGAGGAAGCCCTCGCCCTCGAGGCCCACGGTCTCCAGGCCGATGTCGTGGGTGCGGGCGCGACGGCCGGCGGCGACGAGCACCTGGTCGCCGCGGATCTCCTCGGCCGGCCCGTCGCCCGCGGCCACCGTGACCACGACCTCGCCGCCCTCGCGCCGGGCGGACTGCACGGCGGTCCGCAGCCGGACGTCGACCCCGGCCGCGCGCAGCGCCGCGGTGACGGCGTCCCCGGCCGCGGGCTCGGCACCGCCCAGCACCCGCTCCCCACGCTCGATCACCGTGACGGTCGAACCGAGCGCGCTCCAGGCCGTGGCCATCTCGCAGCCGACGTAGCCGCCGCCGATCACGACGAGCCGGCCGGGCACCTCCTTGGCGCTGGTGGCGTCCCGCGGGGTCCACGGCTCGACGTCGCGCAGCCCGTCGACCGGCGGGACCGACGCCTCGGAGCCGGTGCACAACGCGACCGCGTGGGTGGCGGTCAGCCGGGTCTCGGCGCCCTCGGCGTCGGTGACGACGACGGTGCGCTCGCCGTCCAGGCGCGCACTGCCGCGCACCAGGTCGATGCCGGCGCCGCGCACCCACTCGACCTGCGAGTCGTCGGACCAGTTCGAGGTGAACGAGTCGCGGCGGGCGAGGGTCGCCGCGGCGTCCTGCTCGCCGGTGACCGCGGCCGAAGCACCGGACACGGCACGCGCGGCGGAGATCGCCTCCGTGCCGCGCAGCAGCGCCTTGCTCGGCATGCAGGCCCAGTAGGAGCACTCACCGCCGACGAGCTCGGCCTCCACGAGCACCGCGGACAGCCCGCCGCGGACGACGATGTCGGCCACGTTCTCACCGGTCGAGCCGGCCCCCACCACGACGACGTCGTACGTCCGCTCCTCGGTCACACGGCCCATCCTCGCCGGTGTGGTCGACTGACCGCCATGCCGCCGGTCGACCCCGCCGAGTACGCCGCCGCGCTGCGCTCCTACGCCGCCGGCGTCGCGCTGATGACGGTGCGCGACGACATCGACGACGTGGGCACCACCGTCTCCTCGGTGATGAGCGTGTCCGCGACCCCGCCGCTGGTCGCGGTCGGGCTGACCGCCGCGGGGTACCCGCGCGAGGTGCTGGAGGACGTCGGCCGGTGCGGGATCACCGTCCTGGCCGCCGGGCAGGCGATCCTGGCCAGCCGGTTCTCCTCGGCCGGCCGACCCAGCGCCCGCCACCTGCTCGAGTCGGTGCCGTGGTCGCGGGCGGCGGAGAGCGAGGCGATCGTGCTCGACGGCGGTCTGGTCGCGCTGGACTGCCTGCTCGAGCGCGTGGTGGAGGCCGGGGACCACGTGCTGGCGCTGCTGGAGGTGGTCGGCGTGCCGGTCCCGCCGTCCTCGGGCGACCCGCTGGTGCGCTTCCGCGGCCGTTACGTGCCCGTTCCGCCGTCCTGACGGGGCATTTCGCGCGCGGAAGTCCCCCGCGATCCGGTCGGGGCAACGGACCGGACACCTCCCGGGGTTAGCGTGCAGGGGCCATGAGTTCGCAGCCCGCGCCCGACGGTGCCCCCAGCCACGCCCTCCGCCGCGCCCTCGCCCGTGCGGAACGAGGCGTCGCGCTCGACGCGGCCGAGGCCGAGGCGCTGCTCTCGGCGCGCGGCCTGGCCGAGGGGGAACCGCTGGACCGGCTGCTCACCGCGGCCTCCCGCGTCCGCGACGCCGGCCTGGCGTCGGCCGGCCGACCGGGCGTGGTCACCTACAGCCGCAAGGTGTTCATCCCGCTCACGCACCTGTGCCGCGACCGCTGCCACTACTGCACGTTCGTGACCACGCCGGGCCGGCTCCGCACGGAGGGCAGGGCGCCGTTCCTCTCCCCCGACGAGGTGCTCGACATCGCCCGCGCGGGGGCGGCGATGGGGTGCAAGGAGGCGCTGTTCACCCTCGGCGACCGTCCCGAGGCGCGCTGGCCGGTGGCTGCCGAGTGGCTGGAGGCGCACGGGTTCGACTCGACGCTGGGCTACCTGCGGGCGATGGCGATCCGGGTGCTGGAGGAGACCGGGCTGCTCCCCCACCTCAACCCCGGCGTGCTGTCGTGGGAGGAGATCCAGCGGCTCAAGCCCGTCGCCGCGTCGATGGGGATGATGCTGGAGACCACCGCGACCCGGCTGTGGTCGCAGCCCGGTGGCCCGCACTTCGGCTCCCCGGACAAGGAGCCCGCGGTCCGGCTGCGGGTGCTCGAGGACGCCGGCCGCTCCGCCGTCCCGTTCACCACCGGCGTGCTGCTGGGCATCGGCGAGACGCCGGCCGAGCGCATCGACGCCGTCCTGCAGATCCGCGGCACGCACCAGCGGCACGGGCACGTGCAGGAGACGATCGTCCAGAACTTCCGCGCCAAGCCGCGGACCGCGATGGCCGCCGCCGACGACCTGGAACTGCAGGAGTACGTCGCCGCCGTCGCCGTCACCCGGTTGCTGCTCGGGCCGAAGGCGCGGGTCCAGGCGCCGCCGAACCTGTCGGACTCCACCGAGCTCGGGCTGCTGCTGCGCGCCGGCGTCGACGACTGGGGCGGGGTCTCGCCACTCACGCCGGACCACGTGAACCCCGAGCGGCCCTGGCCGAACATCGACAAGCTCGCCGAGCTGACCGCAGACGCCGGGCTGACGCTGCGCGAGCGGCTGGCCGCCCAGCCCCCGTACGTGCTGCAGCCCGAGCCGTGGCTGGACCCGCGGGTGCGCCCGCACGTGTCCGCGCTGGCCGGGCCGGACGGGCTCGCCGTCGAGGGCCGCATCCCGGCCGGGTTGCCGTGGCAGGAGCCGGACGAGGCGTGGACGTCGTCCGGCCGGGTCGACCTGCACGTGGAGGTCGACACCGTCGGTCGGACCGACGACCGGCGCAGCGACTTCGACGCGGTCTACGGCGACTGGTCGGAGCTACGCGACCGCACGACCAGCGCCCGCGACGGGCACTCCACCGCGATCGCCGCCGGCGACCCCGAGGTGCGCGCCGCCCTGGCGCACGCCGAGCGCGACCCCGCCGGGCTGTCGGACACCGAGTACCTGGCGCTGCTCGGCGCCGACGGCCCGGACCTGGAAGCGCTCGCCGCGCTCGCCGACGCCGTGCGCACGGACGTCAACGGCGACGACGTCACCTACGTCGTGAACCGGAACATCAACTTCACCAACGTCTGCTACACCGGCTGCCGGTTCTGCGCCTTCGCCCAGCGGCGCACCGACGCCGACGCGTACACGCTGTCGCTGACCGAGGTCGGCGACCGGGTGGACCGCGCGTGGGCCGCGGGCGCGACCGAGATCTGCATGCAGGGCGGCATCCACCCCGACCCGCCGGGCACCGCCTACTTCGACCTGGCGCGCGAGGTGAAGAAGCGCCAGCCCGACATCCACCTGCACGCGTTCTCGCCGATGGAGATCGTGAACGGCTCGGCGCGGACGGGTCTGTCGTTCGAGGAGTTCCTCACGGCGGCTCGCGAGGCCGGGCTCGATTCCGTCCCGGGGACGGCGGCGGAGATCCTCGACGACGACGTCCGCTGGGTGCTGACCAAGGGCAAGCTCCCGGCCGCGACGTGGGTGGAGATCATCTCGACCGCGCACCGCGTCGGGATCCCGACGACGTCGACCATGATGTACGGCCACGTCGACACCCCCGCGCACTGGGTGGCGCACCTGCGCACGCTGGCCGCCATCCAGGACGAGACCGGCGGCTTCACCGAGTTCGTGCTGCTGCCGTTCGTGCACCACAACGCGCCGATCTACCTCGCCGGTGTCGCGCGGCCGGGGCCGACGGTGCGGGAGAACCGGGCGATCCACGCGGTGGCACGACTGCTGCTGCACGGCCGCATCCCGAACATCCAGACCTCGTGGGTCAAGCTCGCCGAGGCCGGCACGAAGGCCGTGCTCCAGGGCGGCGTCAACGACCTGGGCGGCACGCTGATGGAGGAGACGATCAGCCGGATGGCCGGCAGCGAGAACGGCTCGCTGAAGACCATCGCCGAGCTCGAGGCGATCGCCGCCTCGATCGGCCGGCCCGCCCGTCAGCGGACGACCGAGTACGGCACCCCATCAGCGGAGCGGCTGGCCACGGCGCGCTCCGACGAGGGCCGCCGCAACCTCAGCCTGTCCATCACCCCGGTCTGAGGCGCCGTAGCGGGTCAGCAGTCGCCGGGCCACTCACAGCTGTCGTAGCCGTAGTAGTCCGAGTACTGCTCGAGCTCGCTGATGCTGATGCCGCTGCCGCTCTCGAAGAGCCGCGCGACGTCGTCGTCCGACCCGGTGTCGGACGAGCCGACGGACAGCCCGATCGTCAGTGCGACCACGGCGAGCAGGACGGCGACGACGACCGTCCACACCTGCGCCGGGTCGAACCGCGACGAGTGCGGCACCGGCGCCCAGCCGGACTGCGGGGCGTAGGAGTACTGGGGCGCGGTGGTGGTCATGGCTTCTCCTGGAGCGGTGGATCGGGTCAGTGCGCGAAGAGCTCGGCCGGGTCGTCCGGCGCGGCGGGCAGCGACTCGGAGCCGGCGGCCTGCGGACGGCCGAAGAGGTAGCCCTGGGCGTGCGAGCAGGCGAGTTCGGTGAGCACCGCGCTCTGCTGCGAGGTCTCCACGCCCTCGGCGACCACGGACAGCCGAAGGCTGCGGGCCAGCTCGATGATCGAGGCGACCAGCGTGGTCGACCGGCCACCGGCGTCGAGGTCCTGCACGAAGCTCTGGTCGATCTTGATGATGTCGGCCGGGAGCCGGCGCAGGTAGGACAGGCTCGAGTAGCCGGTCCCGAAGTCGTCGATGGCGATCCGGACGCCCAGCCGGCGCAGCGCCTGGAGCTGGTCGATCACGGCGTCGATGTCGTGCACGAGCACGCCCTCGGTGACCTCGAGCGTGAGCTGCCCGGCCGGGAGCCCGCTCGCCGTCAGGACGTCGCGCACGGTCGCGACGACGTCGTCGTCGGCCAGCTGCCGCGGCGACAGGTTCACCGCCATCTCCACGGGCTCGCCGGCCTCGGCGGACCACGCCACGGCCTGCTGCACGGCCTGCTCGAGAACCCAGCGGCCGATCTCGACGATCAGGCCGCCCTCCTCGGCGAGCGGGATGAACTCGCCGGGCGGCACGAGCCCGCGCTGCGGGTGCTCCCAGCGCAGCAGCGCCTCGTACCCGGTGGTCCGCCCGTCCGACAGGCGGATGGTGGGCTGGTAGTGCACGCGCAGCTGGCCGCCGGCCACGGCGCCGGCGAGGTCCTCGAGCAGACGGACCTTCTCCTCGGCCGCCTGGGCCATGCCGTCGGCGTAGTGGACCAGCCGGTTCTTGCCGAGGGCCTTGGCCATGTACATCGCCAGGTCGGCGTTGCGCAGCAGCACCCCGGCGTCCCGCTCGGGCGAGGAGGTGGTGCTCGCGGCCCCGATGCTCACGTGCGGCACGTGCGGGCGACCCTCGATGACCATGGGGTCGGCCAGCGCGACGAGCATCCGCTGCCCGATCGCGGTCGCGATCTCGGGCCCCCCGGAGACGACGACGGCGAACTCGTCGCCGCCGATCCGCGCCACCTGGTCGCTGGGCCGCACGCAGCTGCTCAGCCGCCGGGCGATCTCGGCCAGCAGCATGTCGCCGGCCGCGTGGCCGCGGGAGTCGTTGACGTCCTTGAAGTCGTCCAGGTCGAGGAACAGCATGCTGACCTCGCCGGAGGTGCGGATGAGCAGCCGGTCGGTCGTCTCCATGAGCAGCGTGCGGTTGGCGAGCCCGGTCAGCGGGTCGCGCAGCCCCTGCTGCTCGTTGAGCCGCCAGGCGGCGAGGTGGGTCAGGCTCGCCGCGAGCACGAACGCCGCGTGGATCCCCGCCCACGTCCACGGGTCCTGGTGGGCCGCGGAGTGCCCGAACACCGAGTGCGGCAGCAGCGTGCCGAGGACCCCGTGGTGCAGGACGACGACCAGCAGCGCCACGCCGAACGGCACCCAGTGCTGGTACAGCGACACCAGGCCGATGACGACGAAGAAGTGGAAGTGCGCCTCGGTCTGCCCGTCCATCAGGTAGACCAGCAGCACCGACGCGGCCAGCAGGCTCAACGTGGCCGCGCCCGCGCGCAGCGTGCGCCCGGCCCCGGGGAGCAGCGCGAAGGCCAGCGGGTAGAGGACCGCTGCGGTCTCCATCATCGCGGCGGCCGCCCCCTCACCGAGGGCCAGCGCGAGGAACCCCAGCGCGACGGCCTGGGCCGCGGCGACGGTGAGGACGATCCGGTGCCGACGGTGCCAGACGTCGTCGGGCAGCACGCGCCCCTCCGGGAGGAGGGCCACGAGGCGTGCGGGCAGTCGGGGGCTCACCCCGCTTGCATCGACCCCCACCAGGGAGAACTCGCGCGCCCGGCCACCGCACTCACCCCGACGGGGGACGGCGTGAGGGAGCGGTCAGCGGGTACGGCGGGGCGGTGCGCGCGATCACCTACACCGAGAACGGCGGACCCGAGGTCCTCCGGCTGACCGACTCCCCCACCCCTGACCCGGGCCCCGGCGAGGTCCGCGTCCGGCTGGCGCTGGCCGGCGTCAACCCCACCGACTGGAAGTCCCGGCAGGGCACGCCGCCCGTCGGCGGCACGCAGGTCCCCGGGCAGGACGGCGCCGGGACGGTCGACGCCGTCGGCCAGGGGGTCGACCCCGGGGTGCTCGGCCAGCGCGTGTGGGTGTGGGAGGCCGCGTGGCAGCGCCCGCACGGGACGGCGGCCGAGTACACCGTCGTCCCCCTGCGGCAGGCCGTGCTGCTCGGTCCCGACGCCTCCTTCGAGCTGGGCGCGGCGCTCGGCATCCCCTTCCTCACCGCGCACCGCTGCCTCACCCTCGGTGAGTCGGTGCCCGACCGGCTCGGCCCGGGCGCGCTCACCGGCCGGACGGTGCTGGTGCAGGGCGGCGCCGGCGCGGTCGGCAACGCGGCCGTCCAGCTCGCCCGGTGGGCCGACGCCACCGTGATCGCCACCGTGAGCAGCCCCCGCAAGGCCCAGCTGGCCGCCGCCGCGGGCGCCGACCACGTCGTGGACTACCGGCAGCAGGACGTCGTCGCGGTCGTCCGCGAGGTCGCGCCGAAGGGCGTCGACGTGATCGTCGAGGTCTCCGCGGCCCGCAACGCCGGCGTCGACGCGCAGGTCGTCGGCATGCACGGCGCCGTCGCCATGTACGCCGACGACGGCGGCGCGGAGGTGACCATCCCGGTCCGCGCCCAGATGGGCCCGAACGCCCGGTGGAACTTCGTCCTCGTCTACACCCAGCCGGAGCGGTCCAAGGTGCTCGGCGTCGAGGACGTGAACGCCGCGGTGCTCGACGGCGCCATCCGCGTCGGGGAGGGGGCCGGCCTGCCGCTGCACGTCTTCCCGCTCGCGGAGACCGCCGGCGCCCACCGCGCGGTCGCCGACGGCGCCGTCGGCAAGGTCCTCGTCGACGTGACCGCCTGAGGGTGGAGGAGATCCGTGGGCGTCACGCCCACGGATCTCCTCCGGGGGTCAGCCGACGCCGAGGTCGCGGGCGATGAGCATCCGCTGCACCTCGCTGGTGCCCTCGCCGATCTCCAGGATCTTCGCGTCGCGGTAGAAGCGGCCGACCGGGTACTCGTTCATGAACCCGTACCCGCCGTGCACCTGGGTGGCGGCGCGGGCGTTGTCCATCGCCACCTCGGAGCTGTAGAGCTTGGCGATCGACGCCTCGCGCTTGAACGGCTCGCCGCGCAGCATCCGCTCGGCGGCCCGGTAGTAGGCCAGCCGCGCGGTGGAGGCCCGCACCTCCATGTCGGCGATCATGAACTGGATCGCCTGGTTGGCGCCGATCGGCCGGCCGAACGCCTCCCGCTCGCCGGCGTACCGCACCGACTCGTCGACGCACCCCTGCGCCAGGCCCACCGACAGCGCGGAGATCGCGATCCGCCCCTCGTCGAGGATCGACAGGAACTGCGCGTACCCGCGGCCCCGCTCCCCCACCAGGTTCTCCGCCGGCACGTGCACGTCGGTGAACGACAGCTCCCGGGTGTCCGAGGCGTTCCACCCCACCTTGGAGTACCGCTTGCCGACGACGAAGCCGGGCGTTCCCGACGGGACGGCGATCGCGGAGATCTCCTTGCTGCCGTCGGCGCGGGTCCCGGTCACCGCGGTCACCGTGACCAGCTCGGTGAGGTCGGTCCCGGAGTTGGTGATGAAGGACTTGCTGCCGTTCAGCACCCACTCGCCGCCGTCCAGCCGGGCGGTGGTGCGGGTGGCGCCGGCGTCGGACCCGCCGCCGGCCTCGGTCAGCCCGAAGGCGGCCAGCGCCTGGCCCGAGCACAGCCGTGGCAGCCAGCGCTGCTTCTGCTCCTCGCTGCCGAAGCGGAAGATCGGCATCGCGCCCAGCGACACCCCCGCCTCGAGCGTGATCGCCACCGAGCTGTCGACCCGGCCCAGCTCCTCCAGCGCCACGCACAGATCGAAGTAGGTGCCGCCACCCCCGCCGTACTCCTCGGGGAAGGGCAGGCCGAACAGCCCGAGCTCCCCCATCTGCCGCACGATCGCGGTGGGGAACTCGTCGCGCTCGTAGAACTCCCCGATCTGCGGGGCCACGACCTCCCGGGCGAACTCCCGGACCGTCGTCCGCAGCGCTTCGGTCTCCTCGTCGAGCCGGTAGTCCAGCACTCGCCTCACTCCCCCTCGGGGGCCGACGGGGTCACCA
Organism: Blastococcus sp. TF02A-26; assembly: GCF_003319125.1. Lineage (GTDB taxonomy): Bacteria > Actinomycetota > Actinomycetes > Mycobacteriales > Geodermatophilaceae > Trujillonella. The sequence goes on from NZ_QOHG01000006.1 coordinate 27,510, forward strand.
CGGCCACCCGCTCGTCCAGCCGGACCGGTCGGCCCGCCGTCACCGGGAGCTCGGTGACCGTCCCCGCGACGGGGGCGGTCAGCACGTGCTCCATCTTCATCGCCTCGACGACCAGCAGCGGGGTCCCCGCCTCCACCCGGTCGCCGACCGCCGCGCGGACGACCGTCACCGTGCCCGGCATGGGCGCGGTCACCACGCCGCTGCCGGCCGCGCCCTCGCTCGCCGCGTGCAGCCGCTCGTGCTCGCGCAGCGCGACGGTGTGCCCGCCGCCGGCGAGCCAGACCGTCCCGCCGTCGTGCGCGAGCAGCCAGCGGGCCGTCGTCCCGTCGAGGGTCACGGTCAGCTCGTCCCCCGCCCGGCTCGCGGAGGCCCGGACGGCGTCGCCGTCGCCCACCCGCACCTCCGCGTCGGCGGCTCGACCGCGCACGCGGACCTCGACCGGCTCCCCGCCGGCGGCCTGCAGCCGGCGCAGCGTCCAGGCCGGCTCGCCGAGCCGCCACCCGTCGGGCACGTCCCAGGGGTCGACGACGGCGGCGCCCGGCTCCGCCTCGAGCAGCAGCGCCAGGGCGGCCGCGGCGTGGGCGTCGACGGGCACCTCGCCCGCCGCGGTCAGCGACGCGCCCCGTCGCTCGATCAGCCCGGTGTCCAGTCGTCCGGCCGCCACGTCGGGATCGGCGAGCAGCGCCCGCAGGAAGGCGGTGTTGGTCGGCACGCCGAGCACCTGCGCCCCGCCCAGCGCGGCGAGAAGCCGGGTCCGGGCGGTCTCCCGGTCCGGCCCCCACGTGACGACCTTCGCCAGCATCGGGTCGTAGTCGGTGCCGACGACGGAGCCGGCCGCCAGCGAGCCGTCCACCCGCACCCCCGGCCCGGTCGGCTCGCGCAGCCCGAGCACGGTGCCGCTCTGCGGGAGGAAGCCGCGGGCCGGGTCCTCGGCGTAGACGCGGGCCTCGATCGCGTGCCCGTCCAGCCGGACGTCGTCCTGGCCGAACGGCAGCGGCTCGCCGGCGGCCACCCGCAGCTGCAGCTCCACCAGGTCCAGACCGGTGACGGCCTCGGTGACCGGGTGCTCCACCTGGAGCCGGGTGTTCATCTCGAGGAAGAAGAAGTCGTCCGGGCGCTCGGCGTCGACGATGAACTCGACGGTGCCGGCGCCGGTGTAGCCGACGGCGCGGGCCGCCTCGACCGCGGCGGTGCCCATGGCCGCGCGCTGCGCCGAGGACAGCAGCGGGGACGGCGCCTCCTCGATCACCTTCTGGTGCCGCCGCTGGAGGCTGCACTCCCGCTCGCCCAGGTGGACGACGGCGCCGTGCGCGTCACCGAGCACCTGCACCTCGATGTGCCGGGCGGCGCCGATGTAGCGCTCGACCAGCAGGGTGTCGTCGCCGAACGAGCCGCGGGCCTCCCGGCGGGCGGCCGCGATCTGCTCGGGCAGCCCGGTGGCGTCCCGGACCACCCGCATGCCCTTGCCGCCCCCACCCGCCGAGGGCTTGAGCAGCACCGGGAAGCCGGCCTCGACCGCGGCGGCGGCGACCGCGGCGTCGTCCATGCCGGGCTCGGTGCGGCCCGGGACGACCGGCACGCCCGCGGCGCTCACGGTCTGCTTGGCGCGGATCTTGTCGGCCATCGCCTCGATCGCGGCGACCGGCGGGCCGATGAAGACGATCCCCGCCGCCTCGCACGCGCGGGCGAAGTCGACGTTCTCGGACAGGAAGCCGTAGCCCGGGTGCACCGCCTGGGCGCCGGTGCGCACGGCGGCCTCCACCACCCGCTCGATCGACAGGTAGCTCTCGGCGGCGGGTGCGGGGCCGAGGCGGACGGCGACGTCGGCGACCCGGGTGTGCAGCGCCCCGGCGTCGGCGTCGGAGTACACGGCGACCGAGCGGATGCCCATCGCCCGGAGCGTGCGGACGACCCGGACGGCGATCTCGCCCCGGTTGGCGACGAGGACGGTGTCGAACATCGAGGTCCTCACATCCGGAAGACGCCGTAGCCGACGTCCTCGAGGGGTGCGTTCGCCGCGGCGGAGAGCGCCAGGCCGAGCACGGCGCGGGTCTGCGCGGGGTCGATCACGCCGTCGTCCCACAGGCGGGCGGTGGCGTAGTAGGGGTGGCCCTGCGTCTCGTACTGCTCGCGGATGGGGGCCGTGAAGGCCTCCTCGTCCTCGGCCGGCCAGTCCTCGCCGCGCGCCTCGAAGCCCTCGCGGCGCACGGTGGCCAGCACGGACGCCGCCTGCTCCCCGCCCATCACCGAGATGCGGGCGTTGGGCCAGGTGAACAGGAACCGGGGCGAGTAGGCCCGGCCGCACATCGAGTAGTTCCCGGCGCCGAACGACCCGCCGATCACGACGGTCAGCTTCGGCACCCGCGCGCAGGCGACCGCGGTGACCATCTTGGCGCCGTGCTTGGCGATGCCGGCGGCCTCGTAGTCGCGGCCGACCATGAAGCCGGTGATGTTCTGCAGGAACAGCAGCGGGATGGAGCGGCGGTCGCACAGCTCGATGAAGTGCGCTCCCTTGAGCGCCGACTCCCCGAACAGGACGCCGTTGTTGGCGACGATGCCGACCGGGTGGCCGTGCAGCCGCGCGAAGCCGGTGACCAGCGTCGGGCCGTACAGCGGCTTGAACTCGGCGAACCGGCTGCCGTCGACCAGCCGGGCGATGACCTCGCGGACGTCGTAGGGGGTGCGCGGGTCGGTCGGCACCACCTCGTACAGCGACTCCGGCGGGTACAGCGGCTCGGCGACCGGTTCGACGTCCCACGGGCGCGGTGCGCGGGGACCCAGGGTGCCGACGATCTGGCGCAGGATCTGCAGCGCGTGCGCGTCGTCCTCGGCCAGGTGGTCGGTCACCCCGGAGACCCGGGAGTGCAGGTCTCCCCCGCCGAGCTCCTCGGCGGTGACCACCTCGCCGGTCGCGGCCCGGACCAGCGGCGGCCCGCCGAGGAAGATCGTCCCCTGGTCCCGCACGATGACGGCCTCGTCGCTCATCGCCGGCACGTACGCGCCCCCGGCGGTGCACGACCCGAGGACGGCGGCCAGCTGCGGGATGCCGGCCTTGGAGAGGTTCGCCTGGTTGTAGAAGATCCGGCCGAAGTGCTCGCGGTCGGGGAAGACCTCGTCCTGCATCGGGAGGAACGCCCCGCCGGAGTCGACGAGGTAGAGGCAGGGCAGCCGGTTGTGCAGCGCCACCTCCTGCGCCCGCAGGTGCTTCTTCACCGTCATCGGGTAGTAGGTGCCGCCCTTGACCGTGGCGTCGTTGGCGACGACGACGCACTCGCGGCCGGCCACCCGCCCCACACCGGTCACGATCCCCGCGCCGGGGGCGTCGCCGTCGTACATGCCGTGCGCGGCCAGCGGCGAGAGCTCGAGGAACCGGCTGCCGGGGTCGAGCAGGGCGTCGACCCGCTCGCGGGGCAGCAGCTTGCCGCGGTCGGTGTGCCGCTTTCGAGCCCGCTCACCACCGCCCTCGGCGACGCGGGCCAGCTGGTCGCGCAGGTCGGCGGTCAGGTCGGCGTGCGCCGCGGCGTTGCGGGCGGCGGCCTCCGGATCGGACGGGGTGGTGCGGGTCAGCACGGGGGCGTCCACCCCGCGGAGGTTAACGACGGTTCACAGCGAGGTCAACGGCGGTTAACATCGCCCGCGTGACCAGGGCCGACGCCGTCCAGCAGGCAGACACCGCGCTGCATGCCGACGCGACCCGGCCGTCCCGGCGCGAGCAGATCCTGCGGGCGGCGGCGCAGCTCTTCGCCGAGCGCGGGTCACGGGCCGTGGGTGTGGACGACGTCGGGGCCGCGGTGGGCGTCACCGGCCCCGCCATCTACCGCCACTTCGCCAGCAAGGACGCGATGCTGGCCGAGATGCTGCTGCGGATCAGCGAGCGACTGCTGGCCGGCGGCACCGCCGAGGTCGCCGCGGCCGGCCCCGACCCCCTGGCGCAGCTGCGGGCGCTGATCGCCTTCCAGGTCGACTTCGCGCTGGACAACCCCGCCCTGATCACCGTGCAGGACCGCGACCTGCAGAACGTCCCCGACGCCGACGCGCACGAGGTCCGCCGGCTGCAGCGGCGCTACGTCGAGGTGTGGGTGGGCGTGCTGACCGCGCTGCACCCCGCGGCCGGCGTCGAGGCCTGCCGGGCGCGGGCGCACGCGGTGTTCGGGCTGGTCAACTCGACCCCGCACAGCGGTGGACGGCTCCCCCGCGCGCGGATGGCCGAGCTCCTGACCGCGATGGCCGAGGCCGCCGCGACGTCCTAGGCATGGGTACCGATACCGGCGTCGAGACGCGCAGCGAAGGGGGTATCGGTACCCATGCCCCAGGGGGTCAGGGGGTGGGGTCGGGCATCTCCAGGGCGAGGGCGAGACCGGCCACCCGGTCCAGGTCCTGCGCCGAACCGCTCCCCGGGCCGGCCCAGGCGGTCTCCACGATCGTGACCTCGCCACCCTGCGCGGGAGAGCTGGCGTACTGGGCGCCGGTCAGCCGCGCCGGCGCCCCCGGGTAGCTCTCGCCCTCGCGCAGGAGGTCGTTCACGTTGCCGCTGCCGTCGGTGTCCACCAGCGTCTTGAGCTCACCGGCCCGGGCCGCGTCGCCCATGTCGACGGTGGCGATCGAGACGACGACCGGCTGCCCGTCGACCTCGGTGGAGTACAGCGCCCGCGCGAGCCCGGCGCAGTCGCCCGCCGCGAAGAAGTCCGCGACGTCGCCGTACGCGTGGTCGGCGCAGGTGTCGTCCTGCTGCACCACCTGCGCGGTGAACGTGAGGTCGTCCAGCGGCGTCTGCTCGCCGGCGGAGGGGCCGGCGGCGGACGGGGCGGCGGTCGTCGGAGAGGGGTCCGCGCTACCGGACCCGCCGTCGTCGTCGCCGCCGGTCAGCAACGAGATCGCCACGACCAGCAGGACGACGACGAGGACGGCGGCCGCAGCGGCCAGCGCCAGCCGCCGGGTGCGGTCCGGACGCCGGCGGGCGACCACCAGCGGCATCCCCGGCGGCCGCTCCCAGCGCGTGGCAGTCGGCACGGTGGGCGCGACCAGGGTCGGGGGCTGGGCCGGCGCGCCGGGGTCGGTGGAGTCGGCTGCGCCGAACAGGCCGCCGATCCCGTCGGTCTCGTCCCGCGCGACCGGGGCCGGGGCCACCGGAGCGGGCGCCTGCTGCACCGGAGGCCGGGGAGCGGGAGCGGAGGGAGCCGGTGCGGTGGCTGCGTGCTGCTGGGCGGCCGCGGCCGCCTCGTCGGCCCGGATCGCGGCCGCGGCGACCGCGGCGGCGGCTGCGGGGTCGATCCGCGGGCCGTCCGGGTGCGGGGCCACGAAGCCGCCGGTGACCGGCGGGACGGCCGGCGCGGGGATGGCCGGTGGCACGACCGGGGGCGCAGCGGGGGCCGGCGGGGCCACGGGAGGGGCGTGCTCGGCGGCCGAGGCGGCGTTCATGGCGGCGGGCGTGAGCAGCTCGCGGCGGCGCAGCACGTACGGGGAGTACGGGAAGCCCTCGCCGTTGAGCTCCTCCACCGAGGGACCGCGACCGGGGAGGCCCAGGACCTCCAGTGCGGTCCGCACGTCGGCGGTCGTCCAGTACCGGGGGTTGGCGACGCCGGTGTAGTGCGCCGCGCGGGCGATCCCCAGCAGCAGCGAGCGGGTGTCGAGCAGGGCCACCTGGTCGCCCTCACCGAGGTCGCCGTCCTCGGGCCGCAGGCCGGTGACGTCGCCGACGAGCACCGTGAGCCGCGCGATCCGCCCGGGCTCCAGACCCGCCTGGCGCAGCTTGAGTGCGGCGTCCATGCCCGCGCGCATCAGCCCGTCGAGCGGGGAGGAGCCGCCGCCGGCGATCTGCAGCACCTCGCCGGGACCGCCGTCGGGCGCGATGCTCCAGGCGCCCTCGGGCACCGCGGTGACGATGCCGCGCTGCTTCGGGACCTCGGCGATGCGCACCACCGCGAGCCCCTCGGGCACGAAGAGGACGGCGTCGGAGATCCGACGACCCATCGGTCCGTCGACCAGCGGCAGCGACGCCACGATGGCCGAGCGCACCGTCCCGCCGGTGTCCCACCGGGCGAGCTCGGCGAAGACGGCACGCTCCCCCGCCGTCCTCAGCGGCTCGGGGGTGAGGGCCAGCACGTCGTCGTCCTCCGGGCGGGTCTCGGGTCTGGGGGCGCGGGCGCTCGGGCACCGCGACGCGAGGCGGGCCGCCCGGCAGGGCGCGCTCCGACGCTACGTCATGTGACGGCTCGGTCCGTCGCTCAGCGCAGGGACGCGCCGCCCACCGCGGCCGGGACCGGCGCCTCGGCGGCGCAAGGCTCCACCGGCTCCCGCCAGGCGGCGAACCAGGTGCTGCGCGCCACCGCGTCCACCGCCGACCACAGCACGGTGAAGGAGGCGACGACGAGGGCGATCGACCACCAGGACCAGTTCCACGGCGGCAGCAGGTCGGCGGCGTCCTGCAGCCAGCCGGCGCCGTAGACCGCCAGGGCCGTGACAGGTGCGGCGCTCCAGCCGGGCAGGCCGTAGGTGACGGCGAGGTCGATGCACAGCGCGCCGACCAGCATCACCAGCGGCAGCACCGAGGCCGGGAAGCCCATGCCCACCAGCGCCAGCCACATCACCGCGCGGTAGGCCAGGTACACGCCGACGACCGTGGTCGCCGTGAAGCGCAGACCGACCACCTTGCGGGCGACGACCAGCGACAGCAGGCCGGCGCAGATGATCCAGGCCGGGTGCACCCAGGAGGGCACCGGCAGCATGAACATCGTCGGCGTCTGGCCCTGCGAGGCGGCGAAGTCCAGCAGCTGCTGCTCGGCGGTCGTCTCGCCGGCGTCGTAGGCCCGCAGCGACAGGACGCCGTACTCCTGGTGCTGGTTGGGGAAGACGACGTTCTCGACGAAGAACAGCCACAGGCCCAGCGACACCAGGTCGCGCACCCGGCCCGGCGCGGCGTAGAGCCACCAGCCGCGGATCGCGCCGGCCAGCATGATCGCCGTCCCGATGTAGAGCAGCGCGTGGCTGGGGCTCCAGCTGGTGATGTCCAGGCCGTTGATTCGGTGGTTGAGGATGTCGATCGGGATGGCGACGAGGAACGTCGCGATGCCGACCTGCATGAGGCGCAGCGCCCGGCGGTCGACGCCGTAGCCGCTGTAGCTGTGGAAGACGACGAGCGCGATGACCACGGCGGTGCCGGCGGAGTTCAGCAGGTGCGGCGGCGCCAGGTCGTCGCGCAGCCACTTGAAGTGCCAGGAGACGTCCCACGACGAGCCGAGCATCTTCAGCAGGAAGGCGCCGAGCCAGGCGGTGTAGATCCACCGCAGTTCCTGCTCCGCCGTCGGCCGGCCGGGCCGCCCCGGGGTCATGTAGGCGAGCCACAGCCACCGCAGGGTCGCGAACGGGTGACGGGCGGCGGCGCCGAACGAGCCGGGGGGCGCGGGAACCGTGCGGACGGCGGTCGCGGAGCTGGGCACGGGGGTGCTCCCTGCAGATCGGGGTGGGGGCACGGGGAGCGTAACCGCGCAGCGTCGCGAAACCGACCCTCCGAGTGGTCCCGACGCGGCGCATGCGCTAGGGGCGGGCAGGCGGGGCGCGCGGGACGGGCGGTGCGTAGGGTCCTGCCCCGTGGCGGAGAGTGCGGGACACCTGGTCTGGATCGACTGCGAGATGACCGGGCTGGACTTACAGAAGGACGAGCTGATCGAGGTCGCCGTCCTCGTGACCGACTCCGACCTCAACGTCCTCGACCCCGGGCTGGACCTCGTGATCCACGCCGACGACGAGGCGCTGGCCGGCATGGTCGACGTCGTCCAGGAGATGCACCGCAAGTCCGGGCTGACCGAGGCCGTCCGCGCCTCGACCCTCACCGTCGCGGAGGCCGAGCAGCAGGTGCTGGCCTACGTCAAGCGCTTCGTGCCCGACCGGCGGACCGCCCCGCTGTGCGGCAACTCCATCGGCACCGACCGCGGCTTCCTCGCCCGCGACATGCCCGAGCTCGACGACCACCTGCACTACCGGATGGTCGACGTCTCCTCGGTGAAGGAGCTCGCCCGGCGCTGGTTCCCCCGCGTCTACTTCGCCCAGCCGCCCAAGGGGCTGGCCCACCGCGCGCTGGCCGACATCATCGAGTCGGTCCGCGAACTGGCCTACTACCGGAAGACGCTCTTCGTCGACGGGTCCGGCCCGTCCTCGGCCGAGGCCCAGGCGGCGGCCGGTCAGGTGACCGAGACGTTCGCCTCCGTCCTGGCTGCGGGCGACGCCACGCCGCCCACGGCGCCGGGCGCCTGAACCGCTCGGGTATCGTTGCCCCGTTCCCGGGGTGACGTCGCCGCGGGAGCACGCGGTGGGTGTAGCTCAGCTGGTAGAGCACCAGGTTGTGATCCTGGGTGTCGCGGGTTCGAGCCCCGTCACTCACCCCACGTCGAGAGGCCCTGGCCGGTCACCGGCCAGGGCCTCTCTGCTCCCGCGGGCTCAGCCGTCCGCGCCGACGGCCACGCCGAGGGGCAGCCAGTGGACCGTCCGGTGCACGTCCGGGGCCCGGGCGAACTCCCGGTCCGCGGCCTCCCTGCCCTCCGTGAAGTGGGACCACCCCTCGTAGTGCACGGGGACGACGGCGCGGGGACGCAGCTCCCGGCACAGCCGCACGGCGTCGCGGGCGGTCATCGTGTAGTCCACGGGTCCCGTGATGCCGAACCGCACGCGCCCGAGGTGCAGCAGCGCGGTGTCCACGCGCAGCCGTCGCGCCACCTCGCGGAGCCCGCCGAAGAGCACCGTGTCCCCGCTGATCCACAGCACACCGTCGTCCTGACCGGGCCAGCGCAGCGCGAAGCCGGTGGCGTCCCCGACGATCGGCCGGCTCAGCGGTGGACCGTGCCGGGCCGGCGTCGCCGTGACCTCGATCGTCGGGCGTCCCGGCGCCGCCAGCTCCGTCGTCGCCCACGGGGTGAGACCGACGGCCGGGCGCTCCAGCCGGGACGCCGCCGACGGCGTGGTGACCACGGTGTCCACCGACGCGAGCAGGGCCCGCCCCGCCTCGTCGAGGTTGTCGCCGTGCTGGTCGTGGGTGAGCAGCACGGCGTCCACCGGCCCGACATCGGCGACCGGGAGCGCCGGCCCGGTCAGCTTCCGCGAGGAGCTGCCCCAGCCGAACGACCAGCGGCGACCGGGCGGGTCGAAGGTCGGATCGGTGAGCAGCCGCCAGCCGGCCACCTCGACGAGGACCGTCGGACCGCCCACGTGGGTGAGCCGGACGCCGTCCACCTCACTGCGCGCCGGCGACCTCGGCCCGCGGCCGGGCGTGCTGCACCGCCCAGTCGAGGACGTGGTCGGCGATCTCCTGCCAGCCCTCCTGCGCCGGCAGGAGGTGCGCGTACCCGTCGCGCACCTCGACCTCGGTGACCGTGTCGCCCTTGTAGTGCTTGGCGTTCGACCGCTGCACGCTCGGCGGCATGATGTGGTCCTCGCTGCCCGAGACGAACAGCAGCGGCGGCCGGTCGGGGTTGCGGTAGTCCACCGCGGCGTCCTGCGGGCCGGGCATGAAGTTGGCGAGCACCGAGCTCCACAGGATCCGGCCGGGGGCCGGCACGTGGTAGCGCTGGTAGAGGCGCAGGGACTCCTCCTCGCTGAACGTGTTGGTGAAGGCGTAGTGCCACTGCTCGGGGCTCAGCCCGACGGCGCGGTGCCGGTTGGCCGGGTTCTTGAACGCCACGAACGTCGACCGCAGCTGCGACAGCGGGAGCACCCGCACGCCCTCGGTGGGTGCCGAGTTGAGCGTCACGCCCACGGCGCCGTAGCCGCGGTCGAGGAGGATCTGGACCAGCGTCCCGCCGGCTGAGTGCCCGATGAGGATCGGCGGCTCCTCGAGCGCCCCGATGACCGAGGCGAGCGAGTCGACGACCTGCGGCAGGGTCAGTTCCGCGATGGGCGTCGGGTCCGCGTTGAGCGCCTCGACCTCGACCTCGAAGCCCGGGTAGGCGGGGGTGAGCACCCGGTAGCCCCGCGCCTCGTAGTGGGCCTTCCACTCCGCCCAGCTGCGGGGGGTCACCCAGAAGCCGTGGACCAGGACGATCGTGTCCGGTCCGCCGGGCGCGGGACCGGCGGGGGCCGGGCGGGGGGCGGGGACGGCGTCGGTCATGGTCGGTCTCCTGTCGGTGAGCCGGGCGGTCGTGCAGCGGGGTGCCGCGGCGCCGACCCTGGCAGCGCCCGACGGCGCGGGATGGCCGCTGAACGCACGCCTCTGGCCCCTGAGTGCACGGCCGGCCGGCAACGGCGAGTTCACCTGCGCGCGCTTCCCCGTGCCCGCCGGCTCTGCCAGGCTGGTCGGCCACCCGGGGTCCACGCACCGGTCGTCCGGCGGGAGGTCGCCATGTTGCTGCTCGACACCGCGACCGTGCTCCCCGAGGACCGGGTCGGCGCCTTCCGGGCCGCCTTCGACCAGGCCTCCGTGCCCTGTCGCATCGAGCACCTCGATCCGCCCGACCGCGTCCACTCCCGCATGCACCTGTGGTCCTTCGGGGCGGCGAACGTCTTCACCACCGACGCCTCGGGCTTCCGCCTCGTGCGCACGCCGAGACACGTGCGCAGGGAGAGCCCGGCCATCGTGGCCCTGGCCGTCCAGAGCCGGGGCGAGGGCCGCTTCCACCAGTTCGGCACCGACGCCGTGGTGCCGGCCGGTGAGCTCATGCTCAGCGACCTGACCGCCCCGTACCAGTTCTCCTGGGCGGGCAGCGGCGGATCGCGGGCCTTCCAGATTCCGTACGAGCTCCTCGGGCTGCCACCCGACGTGGTCCGCGCCGGCGCGCCGCGGCTGCGCTCGAGCCCGCTGTACGGCCTGGTCCGCGAGCACCTGGAGCGGCTGACCGGCAGCGCGGACCGGCTCTCCGCCGACCCGGGGGCGGCGGCCCTCGGGACGGCCACGGTCGGTCTGGTCCGGGCCCTGCTGGTCTCCGCCGCCGGCCGCGACGACCTGGTCGGCCCGGCGTGGGAGGAGACACTGGTGACCCGGGTGCGGGCGTACGCGAGCCGGCACCTGACCGACCCCGCGCTGACCCCCGGAGTGCTCGCCGCCGCGCACAACGTCTCCGTGCGCCGGCTGTACCAGGCCTTCGCCGACGCCGGGATCAGCCTCGAGCAGGAGCTGATCGGTCAGCGGCTGGAGGCGGCGCGGGCCGCCCTGGTGTCACCGGCAGGACTGCGCCGGTCGATCGAGGCGGTCGCGCGGGCCTGCGGCTTCGACAGCCCGAGCCACTTCTCCCGCCGCTTCCGGCAGGCCTACGGCCTCACACCGCGGGAGTGGCGCCAGCAGCACCGGTGACCTCCACCTCGCCACCGCACGCTGCTGTGCCCCCACCGGCGGTTAACCTGGGTGTGCGCCGGGCCGCGTGGCCGTCACGGTCCGCTCCGCGGCGCGTCGTCAGGGAGACCCCACCCGTGAGCACCCCCGCTTCCACGCTGCCGTCGCCGGCCGACGTCCTCTCCGAGGCACGCCGCCGCCGGACCTTCGCCGTCATCAGCCACCCGGACGCCGGCAAGTCGACGCTGACCGAGGCCCTAACCCTGCACGCCCGCGTCATCGGCTCGGCCGGCGCCGTGCACGGCAAGGCCGGCCGCCGCGGCACGGTCAGCGACTGGATGGACATGGAGCGCGACCGCGGCATCTCGATCACCTCTGCGGCGCTGCAGTTCTCCTACCGCGACGCCGTGGTGAACCTGCTCGACACCCCCGGCCACGCAGACTTCTCCGAGGACACCTACCGGGTGCTCACCGCGGTCGACGCCGCCGTGATGCTGATCGACGCCGCCAAGGGCCTCGAGACGCAGACGATGAAGCTCTTCGCCGTCTGCAAGCACCGCGGCATCCCGATCATCACCGTGGTCAACAAGTGGGACCGCCCGGGCATGGACGCCCTCGCGCTCATGGACGAGATCACCGAGCGGACCGGCCTCACCCCGACCCCGCTGACCTGGCCGGTCGGCATCGCCGGCGACTTCCGCGGCGTGCTGGACCGCCGTGACGGCACCTACCGGCACTTCACCCGCACCGCCGGCGGCGCGACCATCGCCCCGGAGGAGGTGTTCCCCGCCGAGGCCGCGGCCGCCCGCGAGGGCGACGCCTGGACGCAGGCCGTCGAGGAGTCCGAGCTGCTCGAGGAGACCGGCGCCCAGCACGACCAGGAGCTGTTCCTGTCCGGCGTCACCACCCCGGTGCTGTTCGCCTCCGCCGTCTCCAACTTCGGCGTCGGCCAGCTGCTCGACGTCCTGGTGGACCTGGCGCCCGCTCCCACCCCGGTGCCCGACGCCGAGGGCGAGCCGCACCCGCTCGACGCGCCGTTCAGCGCGTTCGTGTTCAAGGTGCAGGCCGGGATGGACGCCGGGCACCGCGACCGGCTGGCCTACATGCGGGTCTGCTCGGGCGTCTTCGAGCGCGGGATGGTGGTCACGAACGCGTCCACCGGCCGCCCGTTCGCCACCAAGTACGCCCAGCAGGTCTTCGGCCGCGACCGGGAGACGATCGAGACGGCCTGGCCCGGGGACGTCGTCGGCCTGGTCAACGCCGCGGCCCTCGGCGTGGGCGACACGCTCTACGTCGACCGGCCGGTCCGCTATCCCCCGGTCACCACGTTCTCCCCCGAGCACTTCGCTGTCGCCCGGGTGGCCGACACCAGCAAGTACAAGCAGTTCCGCAAGGGCGTCGAGACCCTCGCCGGCGAGGGCGTGGTGCAGGTGCTCATCTCCGAGCGGCGGGGCGACGGCGCACCGGTGTTCGCCGTCGTCGGCCCGATGCAGTTCGAGGTGGCCAGCCACCGCATGGAGCACGAGTTCGGCGCGCGGATCTCGCTCGACTCGCTGCCCTACTCGCTGGCCATGCGCACCGACGAGGCGTCGGTGCCCGCCATCCTCGCCAGCAGCGGCACCGAGGTGATGAAGCGCGCGGACGGGGAGCTGCTCGCGCTGTTCACCACCAAGTGGGTGATGGGGATGGTCCGGGAGAAGCCGGGCGTCACCCTCGAACCGCTGGTCGCCGCCCAGCTCGGCTGACCCGAGGCCCCTCCCGCCGCTCCCCCGGGTGGGCGGCGGGGGCTCAGCGCGACGACGGCAGGACCGGCTCCACCGTGGTGGTCGAGCCGTCGTCCCAGACGACGAGACCCGAGCGACCGGGACGCGCCTCCAGCCAGCGCGCTGCCTCCGGGCCGAGCGCGAAGGCCGTGGTCGCGTCGATGTCGGCGTCGGTGAGCGACCCCGCCACCACGGTCACCGAGGCGACGCCCGAGGGCGGCCGGCCGGTGCGCCCGTCCACGATGTGCGCCCCCCGGTGCGCCGTCCCGGAGGTCGCCACGGCGCCGCTGTGCACCGGGACGACCGCCACGAGCCGCCGCGGGTCCACGGGGTCCTCCACCCCGATCCGCCACGGCGCACCGTCGGGGTCGACGGTCCGGCAGGTGAGATCGCCACCGGCGGCGAGGCAGAAGTCGGTCGCCGGGAGGTCCCGGAAGGCTGCCGCCGCGCGTTCCACCGCCCAGCCCTTGACCACGCCGCTGGGGTCCAGGACGACGCCGCCGTCGGGGCCGGGCCGGCGCACGGTGAACGCGCCCCCCGACTGCTCCTCGGCCTCCGCACCGAGCGCGAGGACCTCCGCGACCTCCGGCGGGCAGTGCTCGATGCCGATCTCGCCGCGGCCGAGACGGGAGATGCAGGAGTCCGCCCGGTAGGTGCTGAACACCCGGTCCGCCTCCCGCAGCACCGCGAGCGCGTCGTCCCAGGCGCCCTGCGCGCGCTGGTCCTCGGTGTGCCGGCCACGCAGCGCGAGGCTGATCGGCATGCCCATGACGTGCTCGACCCGGCGGGCGGTCGTGGGCCGCGCGACCGTCACAACCCCGCCTCGTCGAGCGCGCTCTGCAGTGACTGGAGGTAGCCGCGGCTGGCGACCGTGGCGCCGCTGACCATGTCGATGTCCGATCCCTGGGCGTCGAGGGTCTCGCGCACGAGGATGGGCAGCGCTCGGGCGTTGATCTCCCGGTCCCTGCCGTTGTCGTCCGGGTACTGGAGGACCGAGACGGCGGTGATGGCGCCGTCCTGCACGCTCAGCTCGACCTGGACCGGCCCCCAGCGGGTCTGGACGGCGTCCCCCGTGACCGTGTCCACCGCACCACCGGCGCCCTCCTGCGACGTGGCGGCCGCGGTGCCCGACGGGACGGAGCCGATGACCGGCGCGAGGACCGACGAGTCGGCCACCGGCGTGTGCGACGAGGTGGACGTGTGGTAACCGAAGACCAGCACCAGCACGGTCAGGGTGCTCATGAACCAGAGGACGATGCGGCGCATCGCGGTCACCACCCGAAGCTCTCGACGTGGAAGCGGTCCGGGGGGAGCCCCGCGGCCAGACAGGTGCGGCGGACGTCGGCCGCCCAGGCCTCGGGTCCGCAGACGAACACGTCGCGCTCGGCGAGGTCCGGCAGCCAGGAGGTCAGCACCGCCACATCGGGTGCCGAGCCGACCGAGGACCCGAGCCACGAACCCGGCGCGCGCCGGTGTCCGGGCACCGCGACGACCTGCAGGCCCCGATGGGCGGCGAGCCACGCGAGCTCCGACGGGAACAGCGGCGTGCCGGTGTAGCGGTGGATCAGGGCGGCGTCTCCCGGCACGTACTCCAGCGCCTCGGCCAGGGCCCGCAACGGGGTGATGCCGACCCCGGCCCCGATCAGCGCCACCCGCGGCCGGGTGCGGGCCCGGGCCGAGAGCCGGCCGTAGGGCCCCTCGACGAGCACCCGCGTCCCCGGCCGCAGCGACCGCAGCTCGGCGCTGCCGTCGCCGACGACCCGGACGGTGATCCGCAGGCTGGTCCCGTCCGGCGCGGCGGAGAGCGAGTAGGGGTGGGCCCGGGTCCAGCCGCGGCCGGAGAGGAAGCGGAAGCCGTAGAACTGCCCGGCCTCTGCGGTGACGCCGCCCGGACGCCCGGTCATGTACACGCTGACGACGTCGTCGGCCTCGGGCACCACCGCCGTGACGCGCAAGCCGGCCCGGACGGTGCGCCAGGCCGGCAGCCCGACCCGCCACATCAGGACCGCGCCCGTGGCGGCCAGGTACAGACCCCACCAGAACACCGTGCGGCCGGTCGAGCCGGTGAAGTCCTGCCCGGTCCACAGCTGGTGCGGCAACGCGAGGCCGACCCCGAGGTAGGCGTACAGGTGCAGCAGGTGCCAGGACTCGTAGCGCAACCGCCGCCGGGCGGCCCGCACGCTGGTGACGACGACCAGGACCAGGCAGACGGTGCCGGTGACCGCGAGCAGCATCCCCGGGTGGTCGACGGTCAGCTCCCACAGCGTGGCCGGCGTCCGGGACAGCTCACCGGCCGCGTAGCCCCAGGTGATGAGGACGACGTGGGCGAGCATCAGGTCGAACGACGTGAATCCCACCCAGCGGTGGACCCGCGCCAGCCGCTCCTGCCCGAAGGCACGCTCGAGCACCGGCACGCGGGCCAT
The DNA here is from genome assembly GCF_003319125.1 of Blastococcus sp. TF02A-26. Lineage (GTDB taxonomy): Bacteria > Actinomycetota > Actinomycetes > Mycobacteriales > Geodermatophilaceae > Trujillonella. The sequence continues at coordinate 42,950 of NZ_QOHG01000006.1, forward strand.
CAGCAGCACCTGGACCAGGAGCAGCAGCGACGCCTGCAGCCCGGTGAGCCGGCCGGCCGAGTCGAGCGCGGTCTCCGGACCGCCGCCCAGGTCCTGGATGCCGCCGTCCGCCGCCCACCAGTACGTGACGAGCAGTGCTCCCCCCCCCCACAGGACCGTGAGCGCGGCTGCCCGGACGGCCGCGTCGACACGCGCACGGCGCGTCGGCACCGTCACCGGCGGCCGGGTCAGCGGCGGAGGCGCGAGCGTGGGCATGCCGACCACGGTGGGCGACGCCCCTGTGACCGCGGCTCGGAGTTCGCTGTGAGCCGCCTGCGAGCCCTCGCTCCCCGGGGGGCGGGGGAGGTCAGCCGATCTGCACCGTCGTCCGGCCGCGCAGGACCCAGCGACCGTCGCGGCGCTCGACCGCCGGGGGAGGGGTGTCCGCGGGCCGGGGCGTGCCGGCGACACGGGCGAACGGGCGGGTCACGTCGGTGCCGAGCAGGTCGCGGCCGCGGGCGCTCAGCGCGAAGGTCTCCGTCACCTGACCCGGCTCCCGCGGCAGCGACTCGAGGTACCCCGCCTCGTGGGCACGGGTGAAGCAGCCCAGCAGCTCGACCTGGCGCAGCCGCCAGGCAGTCGCGTCGCCGTCGGCCGGCCGCGGGTTGAGCCGCTGCAGCAGCGCGAACATCGTCACCGGCTGGTCGGCGGCGTGCAGTGCCTCGAGGACGGGACGGACGTCGGCGCGGAGGGACATGTCGGGAACGCTAGGCGCACCCGGCGGGCGATCCCAGGGCGCTGACCTGCCGAAACTCGCCCCGAACCGTGGGGAGAGGTGCCATGCGCCCCGAGTGGACACCTGACCGCGCGCGCGTCCGGTGACGCCGCCGGGAGAGGTGGGGCACGTGGGGCGGGCGGGCCGGACACGCCCGCCCCGGGTACTGGTCCGCCCCTCCCCCGACTCGGACCCTGGCGACATGACGACGGCCTACGCGTACGGCACCGCGCACGCGGTGGTCATGGTCGGTGCGGTCGGCACCGCCGACGGCCTGCAGCCGCGACGGATCGGCCCGCTGCATGCCACGATCGGCCGGGTGCACGGGCGCAGCCGCAAGTCGCTGTGCGGCGCCTACGTCGCCGTGGACGAGCAGACGCCGTGGCCGCCGCAGGGTTACGACGACGAGCAGCTGTGCCCGGAGTGCGCGGAGCTCGCCACCCTCTGACCGGCGCTCAGCCGCCCGCCACCGACGGCAGCACCTGCACCACCGCACCGTCGGACACCGGCGTGTCCAGTCCCCGCCCGAAGCGGACGTCGTCGCCGTCCACGTAGACGTTGACGAACCGGCGCACCGCTCCGGTCTCGTCGCGGATCCGGCGGCCCAGCAGCGGGTGCTCGGCGGCGACCCGGTCGAGCACCTCGGCGACCGTCCCGCCGTCCACGCTCAGGTGCTTCGCGCCGCCCGCCAGGTCGGCCAGGACACCGGGCAGCACCACCTCGGCCGTCACGGCAGCCGCGCGGCGCGGACGACGAGGACGTCGGGCAGGTGGGCGGCGACGGTGGTGAAGGTGTCCCCCTCGTCGGCCGAGGCGTAGACGCAGCCGTCGCGGGTGCCCACGTAGACGCCCGTCGGGTCGCCCTCGTCCACGCAGGCGGCATCGCGCATGACCGCCGCCCAGCTGGCGTCCGGCAACCCCTCTCCGAGCTCCGTCCACGTCGCGCCGGCGTCCCGGGTGCGGTGCACGCGCAGCCGGCCGCCCGGCGGGAGCCGCTCCATGTCGGCGACCAGCGGCACCACCCACGCCGTCCCCGGCTCGCGGGGCGAGGAGACCATCGGGAAACCGAAGTCCGCCGGCAGACCGTCGGCGATCGACTGCCAGGAGACGCCGGCGTCCTCGGTGCGGAAGACGCCGAAGTGGTTCTGCGCGTACATCCGGTCCGGATCGCCGGCGTCGACGGCGACCTTGTGCACGCACTGGCCGTACTCCGGCAGCTCGTCGGGCAGGAAGACGGCGGTGATGCCCCTGTTGCGCGGCTGCCACGAGCCGCCGGCGTCGTCGCTCAGGTAGACGCCGCCGGTGCTCATGGCCACCGTCACCCGGTCCGACGCGGGGTCGGGGAGCACCGTGTGCACCGCTCCCCCGCCGCCGCCGGGCTCCCAGGTGGGCCGGTGCGGGTGGTCCCACAGACCGCGGACCAGGGCGAAGGTGCAGCCGCCGTCCTCGCTGCGCCACAGCGAGTGCGGCTCGCACCCCGCCCAGACGACGCCGGGGCGGTCGGCGGAGTCCGGGCGCAGCTGCCACACCCGGGCCAGTGCCGCGCCGGTGTCCTCGGGGAAGCGGATGGCGCCGGACTCGGTCTCCTGCCACGTGCGGCCCAGGTCGTCGGAGCGCATGACCGTCGGGCCCCAGTGGCCGTACTGGATGCCGGCGAGCACCCGGGGCGCGGGACCGCGGGTGTCGATCGAGACGGAGGCCACCTCCTGCGCGAGGAGGTGCGGTCCGTCGAGGGTCCAGCTGCGGCGGTCGTCGTCGCTGCGCGCGAGCCACAGCCCCTTGCGCGTGCCGATGGCGATCAGGTCGGTCATGACGCCTCCCGGTGTCGGGGGCGCGGCCGCGCCCCTCGCCGGTGCAGACCGGCGAGGGGCCCCGAAGTCATCGGCGGGTGGCGCCACCCTCGGGGTGCGTCGGCCGCTCGGTCGTCAGGTCGGGGGCGAGCCGCTGGGCCTTGGCGCGCAGCTCCTCGGCGGCGGTGGCGTGCTCGTGCGCGGAGGCGGCGCGCTGCTGGGCCTCCTGCTCGGCCAGCCGGGTGCGCTCCTCCACCTCGGCGCGCTCGCGACGGGCGCGGGCGGCCTGCTCCTCGGCGAGGGCCTGTTCCTTCTCCGCCTGCACGCCGCGCAGCTGCGCCTCCTGCAGGTGCTCGCGGGCCTGCTCCCGCTTCCGGACGGCCCCCACCCGCCGGCGCTTGGCCAGGGCCAGCGCGAGCGCGGCCAGCAGCAGGACGGCGACCACGACGATCAGCACGATCACCCAGGTGTCCACGGGGTTCCTCCTCGATGGGGTGGACCCCGGTGGTTCCCGCCACGGACCCCCGGTAACCGCCGGTCCGTGCGGGGGCTACTGCAGGGCGCTCCCCGCCCGCCACTCGTCCCAGGAGATCGTCCAGTCGTAGATGTCGCCGTCGGCCCGGCTCAGCGGCGGGCCGATCGAGTTCTTGATCTCCACGACGTCGCCGGCCTGGGAGAAGCTGAAGAACCACGCGGCGCGTTCGGTCGACATGTTGATGCAGCCGTGGGAGACGTTCGCCCGGCCCTGCTGGGCGACCGACCACGGGGCCGCGTGCACGAACTCGCCATTGTTCGAGATCCGGACGGCGTACTCGACCGGCGTGCGGTAGCCACCGGGGCTGTCGGCCGGCACGCCGTAGGTGCTGGAGTCCATGACCCGGTTGCGGTTGAGCTCGGTCACCACGTGGATGCCGTTGTGGCTCGGGTTGTCGTCGCTGCCGGCGCTGATCGGGTAGGTCTGCACGAGGCGGTCGTCCTCGTAGACCTCCATCGTGTGCGAGGCGGCGTCGGCGACCGAGACGTGCTTGTCGCCGATGCGGAAGGAGATGGTGCGGTCCTTCTCGCCCCAGACGCCGCCGCCGAAGTCCACGCCGTACAGGTCGGCGTGCAGCGTGACGTCGGTGTTGGCCGGCCAGTAGGTCGAGGGCCGGAAGTGCACCTCGGAGTCGCTCATCCAGCTCCAGACGCCGTCGGTCGGCGTCGAGCTCTCGACCAGCAGATGGCTCTCCACGGCGGCCTGGTCGACGACGGGCTCGTCGAAGTAGACCCGGATCGGCAGGCCCACGCCGACCGTCTGCCCGTCCAGGGGCCCGATGTCGGGCGTCGACACCTCGCCCGGGGTGACCGTGGTGAAGGTCGCCTTCTGCTCGACCACGTCCTCGTCCGCGCCCTCGGCGCTGGCCGTCAGGGTGTAGGTGGAGCCGTAGGCCAGCTCGACGTCCGGCGTCCACACGTCGACGGCGGGGTCCTCCGCCGAGTCGGCGACGCTGCCCGGCACGGGGGCACCCGCCCCGTCGGTCACCACGACCTCGGTCAGCTCGCCGTCGGCGACGGTGATCTCCAGGGGCACGACCGGGGAGACGTCGGCGCTGCCGTCCGCGGGGCTGAGCGACACCGTGGCCGGCACGGCCTCCGCGCTGCTGGACGCCCCGGACGAGCTCCCGCCGCCCCCGTCGTCCTGGCACCCCGCGAGCAGGAGCATCGCCCCCGCCATGGCCACTGCCGCAGTCCGTCGCACTCGGTCCTTCTCCCCCTCGGTCCCCGCCGGCCCCGCTTCCGGGACCGCCCGGTCCAGGCTCCCACGAGATGGCGGAACGGGAACGGCCGCCGGACGCCGTCTCGGAGGGCCCCCGACCGGTCGCTGCTCCGGCGCTGGTATCGTTCTCCCTCGTCGCCCGGGCAGCCGGGAGACACGCGCCATTAGCTCAATTGGCAGAGCAGCTGACTCTTAATCAGCGGGTTCGGGGTTCGAGTCCCTGATGGCGCACCCACCACGAAGGGCCCCTCCGCAGTGCGGAGGGGCCCTTCGTCGTCCCGGGGTGTGAACCTGGTCGCAGTGCGTGCGGGCGCCGACCCGCGCGGGCACGCCGCGGGGTGTGACTGCCGAGTTCCGCTACACCCGCGAGGAGGCCGAGCGGGACCGGATCGGCTGGTGCCGCTGCGGACTGTCCGGCCGCCAGCGCCACCGCCGGGTGACCGCGACCGGCGTCGAGCCGCCGCTGTTCGTCCGCAGCGACTGGGTCTGCCGGGGCACGTGGCCGGGCGAGCACCTCCGCCGCAACTGACCGCCCGGGGTCACCAGAGGCGGTAGAGCTCCGCCGCGTTGCCGCCCATGACCGCGAGCTGGGTCTCCGGGCGGAGCGCGCTGATCGTCTCCTTGACCATGTCGAGCGGGTTCGGGTGCAGGGACGTCGGGTGCGGGAAGTCGGTCTCGAACATGACGTTCCCCTCGCCGACGGTGTCGATCAGGTGCTGCAGGTCGCCGCGGCCGCGCTCGAACCAGAAGGTGGCGTACCAGTTGTCGCGGAAGTACTCCGACGGCCGCTTCTGCAGCTTGTCGAACCACTCGGGAGCGTTCTCCTCGAGCTCGTAGTCCATCGCCTCGAGCATGAACGGCACCCAGCCGATGCCGCTCTCGACGGAGACCATCTTCAGCCCGGGGTGCCGGTCGAACATGCCGGAGTAGGCGCTGTTGAGCAGCACCTGGGAGTTGTTGAGGAACAGGGAGGCGCCGCCGATCGCGGGCTTCACGTACTCGTCCTGGCTGGGCCAGTAGGTGGTGCCGAAGTACGACAGCGAGGTCTGGCTGGCCCCGATGTGGAAGTGGACGGGCAGCCGCATGCCGTCGCAGACCTCCCAGAACGGGTCCCACGCCGGGTCGCCGAGGTCCGCGGAGCCGGCGTCCTGCGGGTGGGCGGTCATGTTGACCCCGCGCATGCCCATCTCGGCGCAGCGCTGCGCCTCGCGCACGCAGGCGTCGATGTCCCACGCCGGCATGATCGGCATCGGAAGCAGCCGGTTGCCCGACGCGGCCTGCACCTCGGCCATGTGGTCGTTGTAGATCTCGACGACCAGGCGCAGCAGCGCGGGGTCGGAACCGGACTTGGCGAAGTTCTGCCCGCCCAGGCCGATCGCGTTCGGGTAGATGACCTGGCTGTGGATGCCGAGCTCGTCCATGAGCTCGATCCGGGCCTCCGGGTCCCACGCGGCCCTGTGCACGTCCTGGATGCCCCAGGACCCGCCCTGCGAGTCCCGCCACGGGTGCTTCCTGCCCTCGTGGTCGATGGTCCCGCCCGAGCCGGCGCGACCGAACGTCCTGCCCTCGATGACCCACATGTCCACGCCGTCGATGCGCTCGACGTGGGGCACACGATCCTCGTACCCCTTCGGCGCCCGGGCGGTGAACAGGTCGTGGCGCTCCGTCATGTGGGCGTCGGCGTCGACCACCCGCAGACCCTCGACCAGCGCGGTCATGCGTGCCTCCTCGTGCGGCGGGGCGCGTCCCCACCCTGGAACCGACGCTACGGACGCCGCACGAGGATTACAACAGTTGATTTAAACTGGATCGCTCACCGGCGCGAGCCACAGCCCGACCACCGCGTCGACGATGCCGGTCGCCGCCTCCTGCCAGCTCGCCCGCGGCGTGGGGCGCCCCTCGGCGAGGGCCCGCTCCCGGTCGGCGCAGCCGTGCACCAGCAGCTGCACCTCCATCGCGCGGCGCTCGTCGTACACGGCGTCGGGGAGGTCCCGCACGCACCCGCGCAGCCCCTCCACCACGCGCCGGAGCGCCGGCGACCGCGCGCTGTCCTCGAGCGCCAGCTCGCGCAGGGCGGGATCGGTGACCACCTGCGCGCGGAACCGGGCGAACCAGGTCGGGTCGCCGAGCTCGGCGAGATGGTCGGTGGAGGGGCAGACCAGGCACGCGACCCAGTCCCGGAGGTCCGGCTCGGGACCGAGGGCGTCGACCATCTCCTGGCGGCGCCGCTCGATCGGCTCGGAGTGGCTGCGCAGGATGGCCTGCACGAGTTCGGGCTTGGTCCCGAAGTGGTAGCCGACGGCGGCGCTGTTGCGCTGACCCGCGGCCTCGCTGATGTGCCGGTGGGACACCGCGGTGACGCCCCGCTCGGCGAAGAGCCGCTCGGCGGTCGCGAGGATCAGCTGCCGGGAGGCGGCGCTGCGCTCCATCCGCACCCGCCCCTCGGGTCGGGTCTCCTGCGCGTCGCTCACGCGGGCGAGGCTAGCGGCGCAGGCCGCCGGACCTGTTTCAGGCGACCCCGCCCGCTGCCCGGTCCTGCGCCTGGCGCGCCTGCCACCGCGCCAGCCGCGTGCGCACCAACCGGACGTGGCGGGCGGTGACACGCTCGGCCTCGTCGGCGTCGCCGCTGGTGATCGCCCGGGCGATGTCGTGGTGCTCGGCCACCGACAGCCGCGCGTACTCCGGGTTCGCCCACCCGCTGGGGAAGGCCAGGTTCGTCCGCGACGACCAGGCGGCCAGGGTGTCGCACAGCACCCGGTTGCCCGCCGCCCGGTGGATGTAGGAGTGGAAGGCGCGGTCGAGCTCCATCAGCGTGGACTCCTCGGCGAGGACCGGGCCCGCGACCGCGCGGTCCTGCTCGACGAGCATCGCCTCGAGGCGTTCGACGTCGGCCTGGCTGAACCGAGCCGTCGCCAGGCGCGAGGCGAGGGCCTCCAGTGGCTCCTTGACCTCGTAGATCTCCATGAGCTCCCGACGGTCGAGCTCGACCACCTGGGCCCCGCGGTGCGGCACGTGGGTGGCCAGGCCGTCGTGGATGAGCCGCTGCACCGCCTCGCGGACGGGACTGCGACTGAGGCCCATGTCGCGCGCCAGCGCGGAGACGCTGAGCGGCGACCCCGGGGGCCGCTGGCCGGAGAGCACACTGCGCCTCAGCTGCCGGTAGGCCGTGTCGGCGAGCGACCCACCGATCGCGTCCTCACCACCCTGGGTCTGCGCGGCCTGCGCGAACGGGACGACGCCCTGCTCGGCCATGACGACCGCCTCCCTCCGGTTGACCAGGCGCCGAGCATAGCCACCTGCATGCAGTTGATCTGCCCGCGCGTCTCAGCGGTTCGGTGGATCCGAGGAGCGGGCAGCCGATCTCGCATAGCCACGGATCTCGGTCGTCGGTCTACATGCAGCCCATCCGCGACCTGCGGCCGCCCGGCATGGCCGGAAAGGCGCGTTGCCGCACGTAACGCAGTGTTGACGAGGCGAGCGCCCAGCCGAAACGGGAGCGCCCTTGACTCCGCTGCAGCCGGGATTGCATGCAGTCACCGACGCGATCAGCCCGCCACCGGATGAAAGAGCACCCATGACCCTCTCCACCAGGCCCCGGTCCGCCTCCTTCGTCGACGCGCTGGTCGACGCGCTCGGTGAGAGCCGCGTGGTCGAGGACCGGGCCAAGATCGGTCGCTACCTGCGGGACTTCTCCTGGTACAGCCCGATCCTCGAGTCCGCGCTCGCCGACACCACCGTGACGGCGGTCGCCAAGCCCGACTCGCTCGAGGCGCTGCGCGAGACGGTCGCGATCGCGGCGCGGAACCGGGTGCCGCTCACGATGCGCGGCGCCGGCACCGGGAACTACGGCCAGTCCCTCCCGCTCGAGGACGGGCTGGTGGTCGACGTGAAGGGCGTGGCCGGCGTCCTCGACGTCAGCGAGGGACGCATCGCCGTCCTCCCCGGGACCACGCTCAAGGCGGCCGAGGAGGCGGCCCGGCAGACCGGCCAGGAGCTCGCGGTCATGCCCAGCACCTACCGCGTCGCCACCGCCTCCGGCTTCATCTGCGGCGGCTCCGGCGGCATCGGCGCCTCGGCGCACGGCGACCTGTGGAGCGGCAACGTCCTCGCCGTCGAGCTGCTCACCGTGACCGACGCCCCGGAACCGGTGCGCCTCGAGGGAGACCAGGTCAACGCCGTCCTGCACACCTACGGGACGATCGGCGTGATCACGCGGGTGGAGCTGCGGCTGGTCCCCCGGCACGAGTACACCGCCTCGTTCGTGACGTTCGGCGACTTCGCCGACGCCTGCGCCTTCGGCTGGGACCTCGTGGACTCCGCCGTGCACACCCGCCTCGCCTCGGTGCAGCAGGCACCGATCGGCGGCATGTTCACGCCCCTCGCCGAGCTCGTGGGCGACACCGGCCACGTGGTGCTGGTGTGGAGCGACGTCGAGGACGACGCCGCACTCGACGAGCTCGTCGCCCGGCACCGCGGCACCCGCGCGTCGTGGCCCGACGGCGCTCCGCACATCACCCAGTTCCCGTACAGCCACACGATCCTCTGGTCGCGCCGGGCCGATCCCTCGTCCTCGTGGCTGCAGTGCGAGTACGCCGCAGACGACCGCGGCCGCTTCCTCGATCAGGTCGCCGCGCTCACCGAGCGGTTCCCCGGCGTCTTCCTCCAGCACGTGGAGATCAACAAGTCGCGGGACGGCGGAGTGCGGTGCATGGGCATCCCGCCCCTGATGGGACTGCCCGACCACGCCGGCGCCCTGGACGAGCTGATCGCCTTCTGCACCGGCATCGGCGTCGTCGTCCTCAACCCGCACAGCTACGTGGTCGAGGAGGGCGGGTTCGTCGGGGACGTCGCCGAGACGCTCGCGCTCAAGGAGCGCTGCGACCCGCTCGGGATCCTCAACCCCGGGAAGCTCGGCGCCAGCTTCTTCGCCGCCCGCCGGTCCGTCTCCGACGCCGGGGACCTCGACCTCCGCTCCCCCGAACAGCTCGACGACCCGGACGGAGCCGGCGCCCAGCGCTGAACCGCCCCCTCCCCAGCCGGTCGATCCGCCCACCCGACGCGACCCGAGGACCCCCCATGCGCACACGCACCCTGCCCACCACCACGTCTCTCGCGCTCGCAGCAGTGCTGGTGCTGTCCGCCTGCGGCAGCGAGGACGACCCCGAGCCGGCGGCCGCGACCGACCTGGTCTCCGCCGAGCGCTGCCAGGCGAACCGGGACGCCGGCCCCATCACCTACCTGTCGTCGTTCGACCTCGGCGGCAGCGTCGCGATCCTCAACGTGCTCGCCGCCGAGGAGCTCGGCTACTTCGACGACCTGTGCCTCGACGTCGAGCTCCAGCCCTCGGCGGAGAACAACGCCCAGCTGCTCTCCGCCGGGACCGCGCAGATCGCGGGCATGGGCAGTGCCAGCGACGTGATGACCGCCATCGCCAACGGTGCCCGGATCACCGGCGTCGCCACCTACGGCGCGGTCGGGCAGGTCGCACTGATGACCCGGGCCGGTGAGATCACGTCGCTCGACCAGCTGGCGGGCCGGACCCTCGGCTACAAGATCGTGATGCCGGCGCAGGTGCGGGCCATGCTGGAGAGCGAGGGCGTGGACCTCGGCGAGCTGGACCTGGTGTCGGTGGGCTTCGACCCCACGATCCTGCCCAACGGCGACGTCGACGCCCTGACCGGTTACAAGGACAACGAACCCGGGGTCCTGGACCGCTCGGGGCACGACGTCGACGTCTGGTCGCCGACCGACTACGGCGTCGAGGGAACGTTCTCGGTCGTGGCCACCAACACCGACTGGGCGGTCGAGCACCCCACCGCCGTGGAGGACTTCCTGCGGGCGTCGTTCCAGGCCTACTCCTGGATCGAGGAGGACGAGGCCCACCTCGACGAGGCGATCGGCTGGGCGGAGGACCGCGCCACGTCCGGGTTCGACGCGACCAACCAGCGGGCCCGGTGGGTCGCGGGTGCGCAGCTCATCGAGGACAACCTGCTCGAGGGACACGGGCTCGGCTACCAGACGCCCGAGTTGTGGGCGCCCGAGGCCGAACTGATCTCCCGGTACGGCATCGTCGACGACGAGGTGGACCCCGCGGCCGCGCTCACCACCGAGTACCTCGACGCCATCTACGACGGCGACCAGCTCGTCTGGCCCCCGGCCGCGGGGAACTGAGCCCGATGGCCACCCGGACCTCGCCGACGCCGACGCCGACCCTGCCGGCCGCCGTGCCGGCGCCGCTCCCCCCGCCCCCCTCGGACGACGCCTGCATCCGCGTGCGGGGCGTCTCGCGGAGCTTCCCCGGCCGGGGCAGCGACGTGCTGGTCCTCGACGGGGTGGACCTGACCGTCCCGCAGGGCAGCTTCGTCACCCTCTTCGGGCCGTCGGGGTGCGGCAAGACCACGCTGCTGCGGATCCTCGCCGGGCTGCAGACCCAGGACGAGGGCGAGGTCCGGCTCTTCGGGCAGACCCCCGGCCAGGCCGCGAAGGACAAGAACATCGCCTGGATCCCCCAGTCCTCCGCGCTCCTCCCCTGGGCCGGCGCCCGCCGCAACGCCGACCTGTCTCGGCGGGTCAACCGCCGGGCCGGCCGCCGCGACGCGGACCGGCGGGCCCCGGGCGACCCGGTGGCCGTGCTGGGCGAGATGGGGCTGGCCGGCTCGGTCGACCTGCTCCCGCACCAGCTCTCCGGCGGCATGCGGCAGCGGGTGTCCCTCGCCCGCGGCTTCGTGCAGTCGGCCCCGCTGATGCTCATGGACGAGCCGTTCTCCGCACTCGACGAGCTCACCCGTGAGGGCCTGCGCTACCAGCTGCTGGACACCTGGGAACGCCACCGCAGGACCGTCGTGTTCGTGACGCACTCGGCCACCGAGGCCGTCCTCCTGTCGGACACCGTCGTGGTGATGTCGGCCCGGCCCGGCCGGATCTCGACCGTCATCGACGTGGACCTCCCCCGCCCGCGGCCCGCCGGCATCGACGCGTCGCCCGAGTTCCACCGGACCGTGGCCCGGCTGCGGGCCGCCGTCGACGCGGGGAGGACGGCATGACCACCGGGATCGCCACCGCTTCCCCCTCGACCAGCACGGACGTGCCGCGGCCGGCCCCGGCGGCGCCGCGGCCCCGCCGCCGCCGCCGTCGGTGGCCGCGGACCGTGCTGCCCCCGCTGGTCACCTTCGCGCTGCTCGCCGTGCTCTGGGAGTGGGTCGCCACCGTGCAGGCCAGCGTGCTGCCGAGGCTCCCCGACGTCGCCACCGCCCTCGCCGAGGAGCCCGACCTGTTCCTGTCCAACCTCGGCTACACGCTGGGCTCGGCGGCCCTCGGGTTCGTCATCGGGGTCTCGGTGGCGTTGGTGCTGGCCGTGCTCGTCGTGCACGTACCCCTGCTGCACGCGGCGATCATGCCGGTGGCCGTGCTGATCCACGCCACGCCCGTGCTCGCCATCGCCCCGGCCCTGATCGTGGCGTTCGGCTTCGGGAAGCTGCCGCACGTCCTCATCGTCGCGCTGATCACGTTCTTCCCGATGCTGATCAACGCCATCGCGGGTCTGCGGTCGGTGTCCACGGAGCTGCTCGACGTGTTCCGCTCGATGGCGGCCGGCCGGATGGAGGTCTTCTGGCAGCTGCGGCTGCCCTCGAGCCTGCCGTTCCTGTTCGCCGCCGGGAAGACCTGCGCGACGCTGGCGATCATCGGCGCGATCGTCTCCGAGTTCACCGGCTCGGTCGAGGGCATCGGCGCGGTGATCATCACCTCGACGAAGTACCTGGACCTGCCGCAGATGTGGGCCGCCATCTTCCTCTCCGCGTTCGTCTCCCTGCTCTGCCTCGGCGCCGTCGGCCTGGCCGAGCGCCTCGTCGTCCGCTGGCGCTGACGGCACTCCCCACCCCGACACCGGAGGAACGACCATGTCCCCCCTCGCACCCCCCGACCTCGTGCCGGTCATCGACATCAGCGGCTTCGTCGCCGGCACCGACCTCGAGACAGCTCCCCGCCTCATCCGGGAGGCGGCCACGACCACCGGCTTCTTCCAGGTCGTCGGCCACGGGATCGACCCCGCCCACTTCGACGCCGCCTACGCCGTCGCCGAGGTCCTCATGGCCCTGCCGGAGGAGGTCAAGGCCACGCTCGGGTCGCCGTCCGGGCACCCCTACCGCGGCCTCATGCGCAACTACGACAAGCAGGGCGCCCTCGTCTCCGAGGGCTTCACCATCGCCCGCTTCGACGGTCCGGACGACGCCCGGGCGCACGGCGTCCCCGAGGAGTACCTGGGCTTCTTCGTCGAGAACGTCTGGCCCCCCGTCGAGGGGTTCGCCGACGCGATGGGCGAGCTGGCCCGGCACACCCGGGGCGTCGGTCGGCAGCTGATGAGCGCGTTCGCCCTCGCTCTGGACCTGCCGGCCGACCACTTCGACGAGGGCCTGGTCCTCGACACGACGACCTCGACCATCCGCTCCTACCCGCCGCACCGGGACGCGTCGCGCACCGGCGAGTCGGTCGTCTTCGACTCCCACTTCGACGGCGGCATGCTCACCCTGCTGCACCAGCGCGGGACCTACGACGGGTTGCAGATCCTCGCGCAGGACGGCGAGTGGTACACGGTGCCGACCGACGACGCGGCGTTCGTCATCAACATCGGCGAGCTCATGCACCGCTGGACCAACGGGCGCTGGCCGGCGACCCGGCACCGGGTGGTGTCGGCGTCCGACCCCGACGGCCACCGGTTCACGCTCCCGACGTTCTACCGGGCCTCGGTGGACACGGTGGTGGCGCCGCTGGAGACGCAGATCGGTCCGGAGGGCGCGCTCTTCGAGCCCGTCACGGTCCTGAGCTGGGAGGGCCGGCACATCCTCTCCAGCTTCCGCGAGCGCGAGCACACGAGCGCGCACCCGGCCTCGGAGGCCTACGTGGCCCGCCTGGAGGCCGCGGTCGGGGCATCGAGGGCCTGATGGCGGTGCCGCTCGCGCTGCCCCTGGACCACACCGGGCTGGAGACCTCGAGGATCGAGGCCGACGTCGCCGGCTACGCGGCGCTGGGCGCGCGCCTCATCCGGTGGGGCCTGCACGCCCCCACCGGGGGACGCATCGCCATGCTCCGCGCCCCGGGCGGGACGAAGATCGAGCTGATCGAGGTGCACGACGGCGACGGCACCTGGGCGCACACGGCCTTCCTGGTGACCGACCCGGACGACCTCGCCGGGACCCACGACCGCCTGGTGGCGGCCGGTCTGGTCGAGGTCCGGCCGCCGTTCGCGATCCCCGCCGCGCGGGCGGAGAGCTCGTTCCTCCGCACCCCGGGTGGCTCGTCCATCCAGCTCATCGCCTACCACCCCGGGAGCCCGGACCTGCCCTGACCGGACGCGCCACGGTCCCGGCTCACCGGGCGCCGACGCGCTCCGCAGCCAGCCGGGACCGGTTGATCTTGCCGGCGCCGGTGCGCGGCAGCTCGTCGACGATCTCGAAGGACTTGGGCACCTTCGGCCCGGCCAGCCGCTCCTTGCACCACGCCCGCAGCTCGCCGGCGGTCGGCGGCTCCGCCGCCGACCGCGGCTGGACGACGGCGTGCACGGCACGCTGCCACTCCGGGTCCGGGACGCCGACCACCGCGACGTCGGCGACCTCGGGGTGCTCCGAGAGGGCGGCCTCGACCTCGGCCGGGAAGACGTTCACCCCGCCGGTGACGATCATGTCCTGCCGGCGGTCGGCGATGTAGAGGTAGCCCTCGGCGTCCAGCCGGCCCATGTCGCCGAAGCTGCGCCACCCGCCGTCGGCCGGAGCCGGCGTCTCGGCCCCGACGTAGCGGAAGGGGTCGCTCTCCCCCGACCGCAGCCGCAGCCAGATCTCGCCGATCTCCCCCGGCGGCAGGTCGCGTCCGTCGGCGTCCCGGACGGCGACGTCGCAGTCGGCGCCGCGCCCCGTCGTGCCGGGGTGGTCCAGCCACTCGCGGCCGGTGCAGGCGACGATCCCCAGCCCCTCGCTGCCGCCGTACGTGAACAGGAACCGTTCGGGCGGCACGAGGTCGAGCCAGGTGCGCGCCACCCACTCCGGCAGCACCGCGGCGCCGTAGACGACCCGCTGGAGGCTGGAGAAGTCGCGGTCGCGGACGCCGTCGAGCCGGGCGATCCGCTGCAGCATCGTCGGCACCATGATCGCCGCGGAGACGCGGTGCCGTTCGACCAGGTCGACCACCCGGGCGGCGTCGAACCGCTCGACGAGCACCACCGGGTCGCCGGCCAGCAGCGTCGTGTAGCAGGAGGCGTAGCCGTTGGCGTGGTACAGCGGGCACACCGCCAGCACCCGCTGCCCGGCCGGGATGACGCCCGGACCGGCCGGCACGTAGCGGGCCGGGGAGGGCGCCACGATGATCTTCGGCGTCCCCGTGGAGCCCGACGTGGCGATCAGCCGCGCGTACGGCGGCATGCGGTCCCCGGGCGGCGGGGTGTCGTCCTCGTCCGTCGTGGCACGGACGTCGGCGAGGGCCAGCGTGCCGGGCGGTGGATCGGGCCAGTCCCCCACGAGCAGTCGCGGCTCGGCCAGGGCCAGCAGCCGGTCGCGCTCCCAGCCCGGCAGCTCCGGGCGCAGCGGGAGGACGGCGGCGCCGAGCTTCCAGGCCGCGAACGTCGTCATCACGTGCTCGGCGTTGCTCGGCAAGCCGACCGCGACGAGGTCGCCCTCGCCGACCCCGGCGCGGGCCAGCCGGTGCGCGACCTGGTTGGCGCGACGCTCCAGGGTCGCCCACCCGTAGCGCTGCTCCGAGCCGTCCGCGGCGGCCACCACCAGCGCGGTGTGCTCGCCCAGCTCCGTGGCCAGCTCGGTCAGCCTGCGCCCGTACGGGATCCCCTCGTCGGCCCCCACTCCGCCTCCTCCGCGCGCTCCCGGCGTGTCGACCCTCACACGGGAAGCCTCTCCGGTCCAGGTCCGCCGGGTGCGACCATCGATCTGTGGCGCGGCGGAGGTGGATCACCGCCGCCCTGCTGCTGGGGCTCTTCACCACCGCCTTCCCCTCGACGATCCTCACCATCGCCGTCCAGCCGATCGCCGAGGACCTGGACGCGTTGCCCTCGACCGTCGTCTGGGTGACCACCGCACCGCTGCTGGCCGCGGCCGTCACCACCCCGCTGTTCGGCCGGCTGGGCGACCTCTACGGGCACCGCCGGATCTACCTCGCCGGCATCGTCGTCGCGACCGTCTTCGCCGCGGCCAGCGCCCTGGCCTGGGACGCGACCAGCCTCATCGCCGCCCGCACCCTGTCGCAGGCGGGCGCGGCCGCCACGGTGCCGACCGCCGTCGCGCTGCTGTTCCGGGTGTCCCCGCCCGGCGAGCGGATGCGGGCCGGCGCCCGGGTCGGCGCCGTCACCTCGGCCGCGGCGGTGATCGGGGTCGTGGTCGGCGGTCCGCTGGTCGACCTCGTGGGCTGGCGGGCGATCTTCGCCGGCCAGGTCACATTCTGCGTGGTCGCGCTGGTCCTCTCCCTGCTGGTGACGCCGACCGACGGGGAACGGGCGGCCGGCTCGCTCGACGTGCCCGGCGCGCTCGCGCTGGCCGGCACGACTCTGGCGCTCACGTTCGGCGTCAACCGGCTCGCCGTCTGGGGCTGGTCCCCGCTGCCGGTCGCCTGCCTGGCGCTGGTGCCCCTGGGCATCTGGCTGCTCGTGCGGGTCGAGCGCCGGGCCGCGTCCCCCCTGCTGCCGGTGCGCGTGCTCGGCTCGCGGAACGTCCGGGTCGTGACCGGCGCCAGCCTGCTGCTGGGCGCGGCCTACATGGGCAACTTCGTGGTCACGCCGCTGTACCTGCAGGGCGTCCTCGGCCTCACCGCCGCGGCGACCTCGCTGCTCTCCGTGCCCCGCGCCTTCTCCATCCTGCTGGCCACCCCCACCGCCGGCCGCTGGGGCACGCGCTTCGGCGAGCGGCGCGTGGTGCTCGTGGCCAGTGCCGTCTTCGCCGCCGTCCTGGCCGCGATGGCCGCCGGGGCCTGGGCGCACTCGCTGGTCGCCGTGGCCGTCGCCATCGCCCTGAGCGGCTACGCCCACGGCCACGTCGCCCCGGGCCTGCTCGCCGCGCAGGGCGCCGCGGTCGATCCGCGCGACATCGGCCTGGCCGCCTCCCTGCAGCAGACCGGCTTCCAGATCGGCGCGGTCATCGGCATCGGCCTGTTCACCGCACTCGCCGGCGACGCGACGACGGCGGGGCCGTTCGCCATCGTGTTCCTGCTGACCGCCGGCTGCGCGCTGGCCGCGACCGTCCTGCTGGTCCGCATGCAGGACGGCCGGACGTCCCCGGCAGAGACCGCGCCCGACCGCCTCCCGGACCAGATCGACGCCTGAGCGGACCAGCGCGCGGGCCCGTTCCGGCGGGTGGTGCACGATGCCAGCCGTGCCCGATGCCGAGCCCACGCTGCCGTCCGAGGTCGTCGTCGACGGCGTGCCGATCCGGTACGGCGTGACCGGCACCGGCCCCGGGAGCCTGGTCCTCGTCCACGGCCACGGCGCCCACCACGTGTGGTGGCACGCCGTCGTCCCGCTGCTGGCCGACCGCTGGCGGGTGGTGACCCTCGACCTCAGCGGGCACGGGGACAGCGGCCACCGCCCGGAGTACTCCGGGCCGCAGTGGGCCCGCGAGGTCGTGGCGGTCGCCGAGGCCGCCGGCGCCGAACGCCCGGTGGTCGTCGGACACAGCCTCGGCGGCCGGGTCGCGCTGCTCGCCGCCGGGCTGCACCCCGACCGCGTCGCCGGCCTGGTGCTGCTCGACTGCGGGATCCTGCTGCCGGACACCCTGCGCGGCCGCACGCTGCCGCCGCCCCGGCCGTCGAAGGTGTACCCGACCCGCGAGGCCGCCGTCGCGGCGTTCCGCGTCGCGCCGCCGCAGCCGGAGCCGCCGGCCGAGCTGCTCGCCCCGGTCGCCGCGTACTCGGTGCACGCGGTCGAGGGCGGCTGGACCTGGAAGCACGGCGGCCAGCAGTTCCCCACGCTGTACGACGACGAGGTCATGGCCGCGGCGCGGACCCTGTCGGTCCCGGTCGCGTACGTCTCCGGCGGCGCGAGCCTGGTGGTGGACGACGTCAAGGCCGCCGCGGTGGCCGGGATGCTGCCCGGCGTCCGCACCGCCCGGGTACCCGGCCTCCACCACCACCTCGTGCTCGAGGACCCGGCGACCGTCGCGCGCCTGATCGACGAGCTGGCCCGGGTCTGAACGCGCGGAGGGGCCGGTGCGGCGTACCGCACCGGCCCCTCGCGTTCCCCCTCGACCGGACGCTGCGTCCCCCCGTGCATCGCAGATCCCGGTCGTGTCCCTGCTCCCCGCGGACCCGGGTCCCCCCGGTCGGCGGCTCCGTCCCCCCGTGCGTCGGAGACGCCGGCCGAACCGGATCCGCGAGGTGCTGGCTCTATCGCGCGGCGCCGTCCCGCTGGACCGCGGTGAAGGTGAAGTCCAGGGCGCTGGCCGCCCCACCGGCGGTCGCCGTCGACGGCAGCGAGGCCGTCAGCAGCAGGTGGTCCACCCCGCCGGGCGCCAGGCTGTCGACCCCGGGCAGCGCCGAGTCGAGCAGGATCCGGCCGGAGTAGAGCGTCGCGGCGGCGCCCGAGCAGCTCCACGCGCCGTCCACCTTCGCCCAGTCCACCGAGCAGTCGCGGACGGTCAGCTGCAGCCCGTTCACCGGGTCGGTGTCCAGCGCGCTGGAGGTGGTGGCCCGCGAGGCGAGCGACACCGCCGAGAGCGCGGTCGTGCCGTCGTTGACCAGGTCGACCGGGCTGCTCTCCGAGTCGCCGGCCAGGAAGCCGCCGTTCGGGAAGAGCTCGATCGTGGCGGCGCCGGCCGCCGTGCCCAGGTCGATCGACAGCACGCCGGTCCCGGTCGTGGTGACCACCGGGCTCGTGCTGTCGGTGAAGGTGCCGTAGGTCGCGAGGCCGGCGACGGCGCCGGTGACACCCAGGACGGCGACCGAGGCCGCGACGCGGGCACGAGTCCGGCGCCGGCGGGCGGTCGGAGCGGTCTGGCTGGTCACTGCGGTTCTCCTTCGTCGTCCTCGTCGCGGGTGCTCCCGGCGACAGGACAGACTCTGGGCGCCGAACCGCAGGGGTCCCGCCCGGCGACCGCAAGGTCCCCGCAAGAAGCGGAAGCCCCGTGGCCGCCAGGGCGTTGACCAGCCGTGAGCGCATCCCGGGAGGTCGACGTCGTCGTGATCGGCGCCGGCCAGGGCGGCCTGAGCACCGGCTTCCACCTGGCCCGGCTGGGCTTCGACCGGGAGACCGGGTTCGTCGTGCTGGACGGTGACGACGGCCCGGGCGGCGCGTGGCGGCACCGGTGGCCGTCCCTGACCGTCGGCACCACCCACCGGGTGCACGACCTGCCCGGCCTGCACTTCCCCGGCGAGGGCGAGCAGCCGGCGGCCGAGGCGGTGCCGGCGTACTTCGCCGAGTACGAGCGCCGCTTCGACCTGCCGGTGCACCGCCCGGTGCGGGTGACCGCCGTCCGCCGGAACGGCGCCGGCTTCCTCGTCGAGACCTCCGACGGCGACTGGTCGGCCCGGGCCGTCGTCAACGCGACCGGCACCTGGACCCGCCCGTTCGTGCCGCGCTACCCCGGTCAGGAGACGTTCCGCGGCCGGCAGCTGCACACCGTCGACTACCGCTCGGCGCGGGAGTTCGCCGGGCAGTCGGTGGTCGTGGTCGGGGGCGGGGCGTCGGCCGTCCAGCTGCTCGGGGAGATCAGCGAGGTCGCCGACACCACCTGGGTCACCCGCCGGCCGCCGCGCTGGCGGGAGGAGCCCTTCGCCGAGGAGGCGGGCCGTGAGGCGGTGGCGCGGGTGGCGGCGGCGGTCCGCGAGGGCCGCTCCCCCGGCAGCGTCGTCGGCGCCACCGGCCTCGTCGTCACGCCCTGGATCCGCGAGGCCCGGGAGCGCGGTGTCCTGGAGCGGCTGCCGGTGTTCGACCGGATCACCCCCGACGGCGTGGCCTGGGACGACGGCCGCAGCGTCCGCGCCGACGCGATCCTCTGGGCGACCGGCTTCCGCGCCGCCGTCGCCCACCTGGCCCCGCTGCGCCTGCGCGCGTCCGGGGGCGCGATCCCCGTCGAGGGCACGCAGGTCATCGGGGAGCCCCTGCTGCACCTCGTCGGCTACGGCCCGACCGCCAGCACGATCGGCGCCAACCGGGGTGGCCGCGCGGCCGCCGTCGACCTGGCCCGCCGGCTCCTCCCCCGCCGCGCCGCCGCCTGATCCGCGGGACCTGTGAACATCCGGCCCGTGCCGGACAGAAGACCTGCGTGAACCCCGAGAGATCCCGGACGTGACCCCCGAGCACGAGGTCGAGGGCTGGTACCGGGCGCACTACTGGGCGGTCACCCGCTACGTGGCCCGGCGGCTGACCGACCAGCCCGAGGACGTGCGCGACGTCGTGGCCGAGGTCTTCGCGACCGCGTGGCGCCGCCGGTCGGCCGTGCCCCCCGAGGTGCTGCCGTGGCTGTACGGCGTCGCCGCCAACGTGCTGGCCAACGAGCGGCGCCGCCGCGCCCGGTCCACCCGCCTGGCCGAACGCCTGGCCCGGGAACCCGCCGGGCCCGAGCAGCCGCCGGAGCTGCCCGACGCGGTCGACCGCGCCATGGCACAGCTCTCCGACGCCGACCGGGAGGTCCTGCGCCTGGCCGCCTGGGAGCAGCTCACCACCGACGAGCTGGCGCTGGCGCTGCGCTGTTCGCGGTCGGCGGCCGCGATGCGACTGAGCCGCGCCCGCACCCGGCTGCGCGAGCGGCTGGCCGCCTCGCCCACCACCGCTTCGCTGAGAGGAACCCCGTGAACCCGGTCGGAGAACGCGACGAACTGGCCCTGCTGCGCGACCGGGACCCGTTCCCGGCCGGCGCCGGCAGCTACCCGGACGGCCCGCTCGACGCCCGCGCCGCGCGGGAACTGGCGCACCTGCTCTCCGGTGCCCCCGTGCGGACCGCCGCGCGGCGGCGCCGACCCCGGCTGCGGCTCCTGCTCGCCGTCCCGGTCGTGGCCGCCGCGGCTCTGGTCGCCTCCCTGACGGTGGACGCGAGCGATCCCCGCGGCGGAGGTCCTGCCCCCGAGGCCGACGGCGGCGCGCTCCGGCTGTCCGGCCTCGAGGCGACCGTCGTGCTGGACCGCGCCGCGACGGGCGCGGACGCGCAGCCGCCACTCGTCCCCCGGGCCGACCAGTTCTGGTACATGCGCAGCGTCGTGGTGCAGAACGCGGGGCGGTACGAGGGGCCGGTCGAGCTCGGGGACCCGGTCGACCGGGAGGCCTGGCTGCCGCAGGGCCCCGTCGACGGGTGGATCGTCGAGGACGGCGTCGGCTACCGGCTGGTGAACGCGATCAGCGAGGAGCAGCCCTCCGGAGGGGAGCCGACGACCACCTACGCCCGCATGGCGCAGCTGCCCCTGGACCCCGCCACCCTGCTCGAGGCCCTGCGCGCCGAGGCCGGACGCTGGGGCTACGAGGACACCGATCTGGGGGCGTTCGTCGCGGCCGGCGACTGGCTGCACACGGGCATGTCCCCGCCGGGCACCGTGGCCGCGCTCTACCGGGCGGTCGCCGAGATCCCCGGCGTGGTCGTGGTGGAGGACGCCGTCGACGCCGCGGGACGGCACGGTCTCGGTCTCTCCCTGACCGCCCCGGCCGTCGCGACCCGCTACGAGTGGGTGATCGACCCGACCACCTGGACCTTCCTCGGCGACAACAGCTACCTCGTCGAGGGCAGCGACCGAGGGGCGGCGGGCAGCTCCGCCGGCGGCAGCGCGCTGCTGGCCCGCGGCGTCGCCGACTCCGCCGGGGTCAGACCCGACGTGGAGGTGCCGGTGCCCTGAGCGCGGGGGCAGGCGCCCTGGGGGACGGATGGGGGTCGGGTCAGGGCGCTCCCGGATGTACCGGGGAGGCCGTGCCCGCCAGCCTCGACGGCATGACCCCACCACTCCTGCCGCGGACGGCGACGCCGTGATCGTCGCGCGCGAGCTGACCAAGACCTACGGCACGCGGACCGCGGTCGACGGGATCTCCTTCACCGTCGAGCCCGGCCACGTCACCGGCTTCCTCGGCCCCAACGGCGCCGGGAAGTCCACGACCATGCGGATGGTGCTCGGCCCGGACCGGCCCACCAGCGGCAGCGTCACCGTGAACGGCCGTCGCTACGCCGACTCTCCCGCCCCGCTGCGCGAGGTGGGCGCCCTGCTCGAGGCACGCGCCGTCCACCCGGGCCGGACCGCCCGCACCCACCTGCGCTGGCTGGCCGCGAGCAACGCCCTCCCGGCCTCCCGGGTGGACGCCGTCCTCGGCCTGGTCGGGCTGGAGGGCGTGGCCGACCAGCGGGTGGGCCGGTTCTCCCTCGGCATGGGGCAGCGGCTGGGCATCGCCGTCGCCCTGCTCGGCGATCCCGGCGTCGTCGTCCTCGACGAGCCGGTCAACGGCCTGGACCCCGAGGGCATCCGCTGGGTGCGCACCCTCGCCCGGCAGCTGGCCGCCGAGGGGCGCACCGTGTTCGTCTCCAGTCACCTGATGGCGGAGATGGCGCTCACCGCCGACCACCTCGTCGTCATCGGCCGTGGCCGGGTGCTGGCCGACTGCCCGACGTCGGAGTTCCTCGCCCGGCACGCGGCCTCGCACGTGCGGGTCCGCAGCCCGCGGGCCGCCGAGCTGGCCGCGCTGCTGCGGCGCTCCGGCCCCGACGTCACCGTGGACGGCGACAGCGGTGAGCTGCGCGTCCGCGGCCTCGACGCCGCCGGCGTCGGCGACCTCGCCGGCGCGCACGGACTGATCCTGCACGAGCTCACGCTGGTGCAGTCGTCACTGGAGGACGCCTTCATGACCCTGACCGCCGACAGCGTCGAGTACGGCGCGGCACCCGCGGGGGCCGCGCGATGACCGCCGCCGTGGCGACCCGCGCCGTCGCCCCTGCCCGCTCGCCGGGGTTCGGAGCCGTCCTGCGGGCCGAGTGGATCAAGTTCTGGTCGGTGCGCTCCACCACCTGGTCGGTGGCGATGCTGTTCGTGCTCGGAGCCGGGCTGACCGTCCTGGTCTGCGCGAGCAGCGCGGAGTGGCTGGCGAGCTCCGAGGCCGACGAGTCGCCGGCCTCGTTCGTCACCTGGGGGCTGATGATCGCCCAGGTCACCGCCGTCGTCCTCGGCACGCTCGTGGCGACCGCCGAGTACGGCACCGGGATGATCCGGGCGACGCTGGCCGCGGTCCCCCGGCGCGGGGCGGTGCTGGCCGCCAAGGCCGTCGTCCTCACCGGCACGCTCCTGGTCGCCGGGACGGTGACCGCCTTCGTCGGCTACCTCGGCGGCAACGCGTTCCTCTCCGCCGAGGGCATCGGGCTGTCCCTGGACGACGAGGGCGTGCTCCGCGCCCTGTTCGGCAGCGGGCTCTACCTGGCCGGGCTGGGCCTGCTGTCGATGGCGGCCGGGCTGCTCATCCGGCACACGGCCGCGGCGCTGTCGACCGTGCTCGGCCTGGTGTTCGTCGTCGGCAACATGGCCTTCGTGCTCCCCGGCGCGTGGGGCGAGTGGATCGCCAAGGTGCTGCCCGGCAACGCCGGCTCGGTGGTGGCCACCCCGGTGCACTTCAACCCGTCGCTGCTCGAGCCCTGGGCCGGCTTCGCCCTGTTCGCCGCCGAGGTGGCGGTGCTGCTGGCGGTGGCCGCGATGGCCTTCCGGCGGCGGGACGCCTGAGGGCCGGCCGGCGGTGGGACAGTGGGCGGGTGACCGCTCCCGATGACCTCACCGCCGGCCGCGACCGGGCCGACGAGCTCCTCCGCCACCTGGCCGAGGACGCGTCGGCCGCCGAGGCCTTCCTCGCCGGGCTGACCGAGGTCCGCGACCTCGCCTTCCTCGGGGCCGGCCTCACCGCGATCGCCCGTGCCGAGGGCCGCCGGCTGCCCCCGGCGCAGCGGGCTCAGGCCGCCACCCGGCAGGTGCACCTCGGCAGCCTCCGCGACCGCTCCCGGACCGACGTGGCGGGGCTGCGGATCTGGCTGCTCCGGGCGGCCGAGGAGGTGCAGCTGGTGCGACGGCTGCGCGAGGCCGCCGACCGGCTCGCCGGCTAGTCCAGCGGGCGCGCCGCCTGCACGGCCAGCGGCAGGCTGACGGCCAGCAGTCCGGCGACCAGCACGTAGGTCCACGACAGCCCGAGCCCGCCGGCCACCCACCCCAGCGCCAGCGCGCCGACGGCGGTGCCGATGTCGAACGAGGCGTTCCACATCGCGCTGGCGGCCGTCGCACCGCCTTCCCCGGCCCGGGCGAACGCGGTCAGCAGGGACAGGTTCTGCACCGATCCGTAGCAGACCCCGAACAGCGCCGCGGCGCCCAGCAGCCAGGCGTCGCCCCAGCTCAGCCCCGCGCCGAGCAACGCCATGCCCGCGGCGCCGACGGCCAGCCCGGCCGGCAGCAGCAGCCGCGTGCCGACCCGGTCGGCGAGCACCCCGACCCGCCAGCGGGCCAGCGCCGTGGTGACGCCGAGCAGCAGCAGCGCCACGGTCGCGATCGCGCCGTCGGGCCGCTCGATCGGCAGGAAGGTGACCACCCCGCCGCCGGCCAGGGTGACCAGCAGCAGCACGACCGACGGCGGCAGCGAGGCCACGACCGCCCGCCGGCCGGCCCCACCGCCCGGCGACGGCGCCACGGGTGCCGTGGTGCGCAGCAGCGCGGGCAGGAAGAACAGCCCCAGCAGCGGTGAGGCGGCCAGCCAGGCCAGCCAGGTGGCGTGGCCGGCCAGGACCAGGGCGACGCCGGCGGGGACGGCGACCAGGTTGGGCACGGCGATGGCCAGGCCGTACAGACCGATCGACTCGCCGCGACGTTCCACCGGGGCCACCGCCGCGGCCAGCAGCGCGCCGAGGACCGTGATGATCCCGAACCCGATGCCGCGCACCGCCGAGAGCGCCGACAGCCAGACCAGCCCGTCCCCCAGCGCGTACAGCGGCGAGGGCAGGCCCAGGGCGAGCAGTCCCACGGCCAGCACCGGTCCGCTGCCGTAGCGGGTGGTCAGGACCGGGACGACCGCCTGAGCGGCGACGGTCACGCACAGGAACACCGCGGTGACCACGCCCGCGGTGGCCTCCGCCGCCCCGCCCTCGACCGCGTAGGTCGGCAGGGACGCCAGGGTCAGGCAGTAGCTCGCGAACCCCAGGGCGGTGACGGCCAGCAACGCCTGCATGGCCGGCTGCCGCAGCAGCGACGTCCGCACCGCCGACCCGCCGTCCATCCCACGTCCCCCCGCTCGGGCACCGTCGCCCCGGAGCAGCATGACCGGCGGGTGCCGCGACCCCGACGCGGGGTGGCGCCGCGGCCGGGCCGCCACGCCGGTGAGCGAGATCGGTCGGTCCCGTTGACCTACTCTCGGGGGAGCATGTCTGGAGGAGGAGAGGCGTTGCCTCAGGAGACCCGGGGCGACGCCGACGTCCTCAGGCGGCTGCGGTCGGCGACCGCGGCCGAGCACGAGCGCGTCGAGGAGACGCTCGGCCTCATGGACCCGCGGCTGACCCGGGAGCGGCTGGCCACGGTCCTGGAGCTGATGCACGGGTTCTGGCTCGCCGCCGAGGAGGGCCTCGACGGGTGGGCCGACCGCGAGCCCCGCGCCGCCGCGGAGCTGCAGTGGGCCGACCGCCGTCGCGCGGCACTGTTCGCCGCCGACCGCAGGACGCTCGGCTCCCCCGCCGCCGAGCCGGCCCGGCCCGGGCTGCCCCCCGTCGCCGGCACCGACGAGGCCCTGGGCCGGATGTACGTGCTCGAGGGCTCCACCCTCGGCGGCACCTTCATCGACCGGCACCTGGCGACCCTCCCGGAGCTCTCCGGCGGCGTCCGGCTGCGGGCGTTCAGCCCCTACGGCCCCGAGACCGGCCCGATGTGGCACGCCTTCCGCCGGGCCGCCCGTGCCCACGTCGCGACCGGCGGGGACGCCGACGCGGTGGTCGAGGCCGCGCGGACGACGTTCACGGTCCTCGCCGACTGGTGCCGGCCCGCGCGCGCGGAGGTGCGGGCGTGAGCGACGTCGGCGTGGACGTCGACCTGCTCCCGCCCGGCACCCCCATCGACCTGGACAACTGCGCCCGCGAGCCCATCCACGTCCCGGGCAGCATCCAGCCGCGCGGCGTCCTGCTGACCGTCGACGAGCCCGGGCAGGTGGTCCAGCAGGCGTCGCGCAACCTCGCCGACCTCATCGGGGTCGCCTGGTCCGACGCGCTGGGCCGCCCGCTGGCCGAGGTGATCGGCGTGCCCGCGGCCGGCGCCGTGGCCCGCTCGGTCAGCGCCTTCGGCGACCTGCGGGACCGCAACCCCGTGGAGCTGACCCTCGACGTCGGCGGCGACCCGGTGCCGGTGGACGCGATCCTGCACCGCGTCGCGCTGCGCGGGTCCGGCGACGCCACGCCCGACCTGCCGGCGGCCACCACGCTGGTCGTCGAGCTCGAGCCGGCCCGCGGGCCGCGGCCCTTCTCCTTCCCGAACACCTACCAGGCCGTCCGTGGCACGGTCGGCGAGCTCAACCGCGCGTCGAGCCTGCAGGAGCTGTACGACATCACGGCCCAGGCCGTGCGGGCGCTGACCGGTTTCGACCGCGTGATGGTCTACCGCTACGACGCCGACTACAACGGCGAGGTCGTGGCCGAGGCCAAGACCCCGGAGCTGAACTCCTTCCTGGGCCTGCACTACCCGGCCTCGGACATCCCGGCGCAGGCCCGGGCCCTGTACGAGAAGAACTGGATCCGGCTCATCTCCGACGTCGACTACGTGCCGGCGCCGCTGGAGCCGGCCGCCCACCCGGCGACCGGTGAGCCGCTGGACCTGACGTACTCCACCCTGCGCAGCGTCTCCCCGATCCACGTCGAGTACCTCAAGAACATGGGCGTACGCGCCTCGATGTCGATCTCGCTGCTCCGCGACGACAAGCTGTGGGGGCTCATCGCCTGCCACCACTACGCCGGCCCGCACGCCCCGCCCTTCGCCACGCGCGCGGCGGCGGAGTTCCTCGGCTCCACCCTGTCGCTGCGCCTGGTCGACCGGGCCTCCGAGGAGGAGGTGCACCGGGCGCTGCAGGTGCGCTCCACCCTCGCCTGGCTCACCGCGGCCGCGCTCGACGAGGACCGCGAGCTGACCGACACCCTCCTCGGGTCACCGAGCCTGCTGGACCTCCTGCCCGCCGACGGCGTGACGGTGTGCCTGCAAGGCACCTCCTCCTCGCGCGGGACACCGCTGCCCGACGGTTTCGTGGAGCGCATCGTGGCGTGGGCGGAGGACCGCGGCGAGGACGTGGTCGCCACAGATGCGCTGTCCACCGTGGCGCCGGAGCTCGGCGCGCCGGACGGCGTCGCGGGGGTGCTCGTCGTGCCGCTGCCGGAGGGGCAGCACCTGCTGTGGCACCGCGGCGAGACCGTCCAGCACATCGACTGGGGCGGCGACCCGCACAACAAGGCCATCGCCGAGCTCGAGGGCGACGAGGTGCGGCTCAGTCCGCGGAAGTCCTTCGAGCGCTGGCGGGAGACCGTCCGCGACCGGTCCGACGCCTGGACGCCGCCGCAGGTCGCCGAGATCGGCGAGCTGCGGACCCACCTGCTCGAGGCGCTGTACTCGCGGCAGCGCAGCATCATCCGGGCCGCGGAGACCCTGCAGCGCAGCCTGCTCACCGAACCGCCACGCCGTCCGGGCCAGCAGGTGGCGGTCCGCTACGTCCCCGCCGCCCGCGAGACCCAGGTGGGCGGCGACTGGTACGACGTGTTCACCCAGCCCGACGGCTCCACGGTCCTGGTCATCGGCGACGTCGTCGGCCACGACACCGCGGCCGCGGCGGACATGGGTCAGCTGCGCGGTCTGCTGCGCGGCATCGCCTACGACAGCGCGGAGGGGCCGGCCCGCGTGCTGAGCCGGCTCGACGCCGCGATCGAGGGGCTGGGGCTGGGCGCGCTGGCCACCGTGCTGGTCGCCCGGCTGACCCCGGCGGACGGCGGGGCGGTCACCCTGCGCTGGTCCAGCGCCGGCCACCTCCCGCCGGTCGTGGCCGGCCCCGACGGGGTCGTGCGCACCCTCGACGGCGGCCGCCCCGACCTGCTGCTGGGCGTCTCCCCCGGGACCGGCCGCGCCGAGTCCGAGGCGGTGCTCGAGGCGGGGTCGACGCTCGTGCTCTACACCGACGGCCTGGTGGAGCGCCGCGACCAGCTCTTCGACACCGGCGTCGAGCGGCTGGGCGCGGCGCTGGCGGAGCTGCGCACCGCCGGGGTCGAGGACGTCTGCGACGGCGTCCTCGCCCGGCTGGCCCCCGACGGCACCGAGGACGACGTCGCCCTCGTCGTCGTCCGGCTGGAGCCGGTCAGCCCGCCCCGGGAGCGGTGAAGTCCGCCTCCAGCCCGTCGTCCTGCGCGCCGCCCTCGGCGGGCAGCGGCACCTCGTCCTGAGCGGCCCGGACCTCGGCCTCGTTGTCCGGGCGGTCCCCGGTCGCGTCGCGCTGCAGTTCCTCGAGCAGCCGCTGCTCGTCGGGCCGCAGGTCGCCGCGGCCGAGGCGCTCGCCGGGCGCGCCGGCGTCGGACCCGCTGGCCATGCCGGTGTCGGGGAGGTCGGGCTCGGTCATCTCGGCGCTCCTCAGCGGGGGAAGTTCGGTTCCAGGCGGGGCACGATCTGCATCTCCGGCACGAACGCCGCCGGGTGCAGGGTGACCAGGTAGCGGACCATCTCGGCGACCGCGGCCGGCGGCATCATGAGGTGGGACGGGATCCCCCACTGCTCCATCATCGGGGTGTCCATCGCCGCCGGGATGACGGCCTGCACCCGGCAGGGGAACGGCCGCTCGGTGCCGTCGTCGGCCCGCGTGGCCTTCTCCCGGAGCTCGCGCTGGATGCACCGGGTGGCATTGAGGAAACCGGCCTTGGAGCCGTTGTAGGCGATCGCGCCGCTGCCGGAGGTGATCGCCGACAGGCTGACCACGTGGACGACGTCGGCGGTGCGGCCCTCGGGCAGGTGCTGCACCCGCTTCATGAACTCGCTGGTGAGGAAGATCGGCCCCTCGCAGTTGACCGCCTGCACCCGCTGGTAGTCGGCGAGGTCGATGTCGGTGACGTAGCCGGGGCGGTCGATGCCGGCGACGTTGGCCAGGATGTCGAAGGCGTCGCCGTGCTGCTCGAACAGCTGCCCGACCACGGCCCGGCGGCTGGCGTCGTCGGTGACGTCGAGCGCCACGACGTCGGCCTTGCCGCCCGCCTCCCCGACCAGCTCCGCCGTCCGCTCGCTGCCGGCGGCGTCGATGTCGGCGATCGCGACGTGCGCACCGGCCTCGGCCAGCGCGAGGCAGGTCGCCCGGCCCAGCCCGCTGGCTCCTCCGGTGACCAGCGCCACCCGCCCGTCCAACGACCCACTGCCGGCCATCCACGCCTCCTGTTCGCCGGGCCGCGATGATCACGGCTCCTCCGCCAGCCTCTCCGATGACGGGCCGGCCCGCAGGTCGGAGCCCTCCCCCGGGCAGAAGGGCGGTTCTGCACCGTGCAGA
The DNA here is from genome assembly GCF_003319125.1 of Blastococcus sp. TF02A-26. Taxonomy (GTDB): domain Bacteria; phylum Actinomycetota; class Actinomycetes; order Mycobacteriales; family Geodermatophilaceae; genus Trujillonella. Next base: position 71,709 of record NZ_QOHG01000006.1, read on the forward strand.
AGGGCGGTTCTGCTCAGCGCGGGGCGGCCCACACGTCGGCGAGGGTGACCGACTCGAGCGCGCGCTCCGCCAGCAGGGCCAGCAGCTGGTCGAAGACGGTCGTCACCGTCGGGTGGTTGGCGTGGCCGATGGTGATCGACCGGCCGGCGAACCACCGCCGCGCAGAGGCCATCAGCTGGTCGGGCGTGAGCAGCCGGTCGTCGCCGAGCGTGCCGTTCCACATGACGACGGTCGGGTGCCCGCAGTCGGCGGCGATCCGGTCCACCCGCGCGTCGTGGCTGCCGTAGGGCGGCCGGAAGAACGGGGTCTCCCCCGCGCCGAAGGTGTCGGCCAGGAAGCGGCGGTTGGCGCTGATGTCCTCGGCCACCGCCGCGTCGTCGATCGTGCACAGGTCCGGGTGGGAGAACGTGTGGTTGCCCATCGCCACCTGGCCGGACTCGACCAGCGGCCGCAGCGCCCGGGCGTTGTCGGTCCAGGACCGGTAGCAGCCGTTGGGGAAGAGGGTCAGCCGCAGCCCCGTCTCGGTGGCCAGGGTGGTGAACGCCTCCACGACCTCGGAGCTGACGCCGTCGTCGATGGTCAGGGCGATCCGGTCGGCGGCGCCCGGCAACTGGTCGACGACCCCGACCGGCGGGGGCATCGTCCCCGGCGGCTGCACCGGTGTGGCCGCGGCCGGCTGGAGCAGTCCGCGGTGCCGGGTCGCCGGCTCCTCGACGAGGCCGGCGGTACCCCGGCCGACCGTGGCGCCCAGCACCCCGGCGGCCGTCAGGAGGAGGAGTCGTCGGCGGTCCACGCGGCGGACGCTAGGAGCGGGCGGGTGCGCGGACCGGTCAGCGACACCCCGGCGTCCGCGCGCCCGCCACGCGCCGTCGTCCCCCGGCTACCGCAGCCCGGCCCGCCGTGCAGAAGCGCCATTCCACACCGAGCAGAAGCGCCACTTCGCCCGGTGCGGAAGCGCCATTCCGCACCGAGCAGAAGCGCCACTTCGCCCGGTGCGAGAGGGATCAGGTGGTCGGGGCGAGCCCGGCCTCCTCGATCAGCCGGGCCTGCTCGCGGCACCAGGGTGACCACGCGTCGCCCTCGGTCTCCTGCCGACGGCGGAACGCCGACCACTCGAGCAGTTCCCAGTCCCCGACCTCGGTGGGGTCCGGCGCCGGGGTGCCGGTGAACCGGCCGAGGTAGACCGGGCACACCTCGTTCTCCACCACCCCGAGGAACTCGGCGCGGTAGCGGTAGCCGGGCAGCGCCGGGCGGAGGTCGGTCACCCCGAGGCCGAGCTCGAACGCCGCGCGCCGGGCGATGGCGTCGGCGTCGGCCTCGTCGGGGCCGGGGTGGCCGCAGACGGTGTTGGTCCACATCCCCGGGAAGGTCTGCTTGTCCGCGGCCCGGCGGGTCACCAGCAGCCGGCCGTCCTCGGCGAAGAGGTAGGCGGAGAAGGCGCGGTGCAGCGGCGTCTCGCCGTGGTGCACCAGCGGCTTGGGCATGGAGCCGATCGCGGTCCCGTCCTCGTCGACCAGCACGATCAGCTCCACAGTCACGGTCCCCATGATCCCCGACGACGGGAGGGGATGCCGGGCGCCGCCCGAACGGGCAGAGTCCGGGGCATGGACAGCTTCCGCCGCCAGGGCATGGAGTTCGACGTCCGGGACGCCGGTCCGGCCGACGGCGAGCCCGTCGTCCTGCTCCACGGGTTCCCGCAGGACCGCACCGCCTACGACCGGATGGCGCCGGTGCTGCACGGAGCGGGTCTGCGGACCCTCGCCCCGGACCAGCGCGGCTACTCCCCCGGCGCGCGCCCGACCGGCCGGGGCGCCTACCGCCTCCGCGAGACCGCGCAGGACGTGCTCGCCCTGCTCGACGCCGCCGGCCTGGAGAGCGCGCACGTGGTCGGGCACGACTGGGGCGGCATCGTCGGCTGGGCGCTCGGCGCCTGGTACCCCGAGCGGCTGCGCAGCCTCACCGCCCTGTCGGTGCCCCACCCCGCCGCGATGGCCAAGGCGATGGTGACCAGCGACCAGGCGCTGCGCTCGTACTACATGGCGCTGTTCCAGCTGCCCGTCGTCCCCGAGCGCCTGGTCCTCGCCGGGAACGGGGCGGCGCTGGCGAAAATGCTCCGCAACGGCGGGCTGCCGCGCGAGGCCGTGGCCCACTACGTCCAGCGGATGCAGGAGCCGGGCGCGCTCACCGCGGCGCTCAACTGGTACCGGGCGCTCCCGTACGGCGCCCGCGACGGCGTCGGTCGGGTGTCGGTGCCGACGTTGCACGTGTGGAGCACGGAGGACGCCTTCCTCGGCCGCGCCGCCACCGAGGCCACCCGGCAGTACGTGACCGGCCCCTACCGGCTCGAGGTGCTGGAGGGCGTGACGCACTGGATCCCGGAGCTCGCCGCCGAGCGCACCGGGGAGCTCGTGGTCGCGCACGTCCGCTCGACCACCTGACCACGGGAAACGCGCTCGACCGACCCCGGATGATGGACGGCGTGACGTACCCCGCCGGCCCCCGCACCGTGCCCACCCGCATCCGCGAACGCGTCGGCTACGACCGCGCCGCGGTGCACGCCGTCCTCGACGAGGCGGTGGTGTGCCACGTGGGGTTCGTCGTCGACGGCCGGCCGGTCGTGCTGCCGCAGCTGCACGCCCGCGTCGGCGAGCGGCTGTACCTGCACGGCTCGACCGGGGCCCGCGGCCTGCGCATGGCGGCCGACGGCGGCCTCGACGTGTGCGTCACCGCCACGCTCGTCGACGGGCTGGTGCTGGCCCGCTCGGCGTTCCACCACTCGGTCAACTACCGCTCGGTGGTGGCCCTGGGGACGGCGACCGTGGTGACCGACCCGGCGGAGAAGACAGCGGCCCTGGACGCGCTGGTGGACGCCGTGGTGCCGGGTCGCTCGGCCGGCAGCCGCCCGGCGGACAAGCGGGAGCTGGCCGCGACCACCGTGCTGGTCCTGCCGCTGGAGGAGGTCTCGGTCAAGGTGCGCACCGGTCCGCCGTCCGACGACGACGCGGACCTGGACCTGCCGCACTGGGCGGGGGTGCTGCCGCTGCGCACCGTGCCCGGGGCGCCGGAACCCGCCCCCGACCTGTCCGCCGGGATCGCCGTCCCGGCGCACGTCTCCGGCTGGAGCCGCTGACCCCCGCTACGCCACCGCTCCCTAGGCCACGTGGTGGGCGGGCGCCGACTGCGCGCTGCCACCGGTCGTGTCCCGCGCCCGGGGGGCGGTGACGCGCAGCGGCACGGTGCAGCCGGAGCACTCGACCGAGTCCCCGGGCTGGACGTCGGTGTCGGTGGAGGCCGTGCAGTGCGGGCACCACACCCGACGCAGCTCCTCGCCGGTGACCGCCCAGCGGATCTCGGCGGGCCGCATGCCGAAGCCCAGCGCGGCCTGGCGGGCGGCGGCGACGTCGGCCGCCGGTCCGGCGAGCATGAGCGCCCAGCCGTCGGGCGCCGCCCGGACGAGGCGCTCCAGCTCGGCGAGGCTGATCGCGTCGGCCCGCTGGGCGGCGGCCCAGGTGACCGGGGTGCTCGGCGGCACCTGCTCGATCCAGCGCCGGACGATGCGCATCCCCGCCGCGCCGAAGCCCAGCATCCCGACCGCCCGGGCGGAGACGTCGACGACGGTCTCGGGAGCCGCCTCCGCCGCCGTCGGGGTGGCCGAGGGCGCGCGCTGCGACATGGGGACTCCGGGAGGGACGGGGCGACGGGAGGACCACGTTAGGGACCAATGACCCTGACGCAGGTTACCGGATCGTTACTTCCTGTCCACCGTCCCCGACGACGAGGGCCGGACCGGAGGGGTGGGTCGCGCGCGGGGCGGGTAGCGGCCGCCCATGGCCGATTCCCCTCCCGCCCACCTGCGCGGCCTCCGGGTCGCCGTCACCGGCGCCAGCGGCAACCTCGGCACGGCCCTGCTGCGCCGGCTGACCGACCCCGCGCTCGGCGTCGCCGAGGTGCGCGGGCTGGCCCGCCGGCAACCGCCCGGCGTGGCGCCGTACGACGGCGTCGACTGGCACCTGGTCGACCTCGGCGACGCCGGCTCCGAGCCCGCGATCGAGCAGGCGCTGGCCGGCGTGGACGCCGTGGTGCACCTGGCCTGGGCCCTCCAGCCCGGGCGGCACCCCGACCAGCTGCACGCGGTCAACGTCGACGGCACCTACCGGGTCGCCCGCGCCGCGGCGCGCGCCGGCGTGCCGCACGTGGTCCACATGTCCTCCCTCGGCGCCTACGCCGCCGGCGCCCGGGACCAGCAGGTGCGGGAGGACTGGCCGACCACCGGCATCCCCAGCTCGCAGTACAGCCGGGACAAGAGCTCCGCCGAGCGGGTGGTGCGCCAGGTGCTCGGGCACCGGCCGGACACGACGCTGACCGTCGTCCGCCCGACGCTGGTGCTGCAGCCGGAGGCGGCCAGCGCGATCGGCCGCTACTTCCTCGGCCCGCTGCTGTTCGCCGCCGCCCGCGCGCTGCCCGGCTCCGTGGCCTCGGTGCTGCCCCTGCCGCTGCCGGCCCTGCGAGTGGGGTTCGTGCACGCCGACGACGTCGCCGACGCGCTGGTCCGGATCCTCGACCGCCGGGCGTCGGGGCCGTTCAACCTGGCTGCCGAGCCGACGCTGGACGCCGACGGGCTCGCCCGCGCGCTGGGCACCGTCCGGATCCCGGTGCCGGCGTTCCTGCTGCGGGCGGGGCTGACCGCCGCGCACGCCGCCCACCTGGTGCCCACCGAGCCGGGGTGGCTCGACCTCGGCCTCGGCGCGCCCGCGCTGGACACCACCCGGGCCCGCACCCTGCTCGGCTGGACGCCGGTGCACCCCGGCGACGCGGTGCTGCGCGAGTTCGTCGCGGCGCTGGGCAGCGGGGACGGCGGCGCCGGTCCCCTGCTCGAACCGGCGGGCGGATCCGTCAGGGGATGACGTCGGCCCGGGCGGCGAGGATCGACCGGAGCCGGGCCTCGACCTCTCCGGTGGAGTGGTCGTCGGTGAAGACGTAGGCCCGGTCGCGCCGGACGCCGTCGACCACGTTGGCCGCCACCTGCCCGGCGGTGACCGTGCCGTACGGGTTCATGGCGGTCCGGATCGCGCCGGGCAGCACGAGGCTCACGCCGACGGGCGCGCCGATCTCCGCCAGTTCGGCCCGCAGGACGTCGGCCAGTCCGAGCAGCCCGTGCTTGGCCACCGCGTAGGGGCCGAGCTTCGCCAGCGGGGCCACGGCCGCCATCGAGCCGGTGACCACGACGTGCCCCTCCTCCCCGGTCGCGAGGATCCGCGGCACGAACGACCGCACCCCGTGGACGACGCCGTACAGGTCCACGTCGAGCACGCGGCGCCACTCCGCCAGCGGCAGCTCCCACGACCGGCCGCGGTTGACGATCCCGGCGTTGTTCACCGCCACGTGCAGCCCGCCGAACCGTTCGACGGCGACCTCGGCCAGCCGCTCCACCGAGTCGGGGTCGCGGACGTCGACGGCGGTGGCGCAGACCTCGGCCCCGCCGTCGGCCAGCCGGGCGGCCTGCTCCCCCGCACCTGCGCCGTCCAGGTCGGCCAGCACGACCCGCATCCCCTCGGCCACGAACGCCTCGGCGACGGCCAGGCCGATGCCGCTCGCCGCCCCGGTGACGACGGCGACCCGCCCCTCCAGCCGGTTCACGGGATGCCGCCGTCGACCCGGATCGTCGCGCCGGTCGTGTAGCTGGAGGCATCCGAGGCGAGGTAGAGGACCGCGCCGACGATCTCGCCGGGCCGGCCGGCGCGCTGCAGGGCGTGGGCGGGGAAGATCCCGTCGCCGGTGCCGGTGTGCGCCGCCCACTCCGGATGCGCGTCGGTGGCGTGCGGGCCGGCCATCACCGTGTTCACCCGCACGGTCGGCCCCAGCGCCAGGGCGAAGGAGTCGGTGAGCGAGTTCAACCCCGCCTTGGCCGCCGCGTACGGGGCGATCGCCGCGTTCGGCCGGATCGACCCGGTCGAGCTGACGTTGACCACCGAGCCGCGTCCGGCGGCCACCATCCGCTCCCCCACCAGGGCGGTCAACCGGAACGGCCCCTTGAGGTTGAGGCTCAGCACCGCGTCGAACAGCTTCTCGGAGACGTCGGTCAGCGCGTCGTACACCGGCGACATCCCGGCGTTGTTGACCAGGACGTCGAGCCGGCCGAACCGCTCGTACGCGGCGTCGACCAGCCCTGGCAGCTGGTCCCACCGCCCGGCGTGGACGGCGTACGGCAGCGCCGCGCGGCCCGTGGTCGCCCCGACCTCCGCGGCGACCGCCTCGCAGGCGGCGAGGTCGCGACTGGCGACGACGACGTCGGCGCCGCACCGGGCGAGGCCGAGCACCATCTCCCGGCCCAGCCCCCGGCTGCCCCCGGTGACCAGCGCGACCCGGCCGGTGAGGTCGAACAGCTCGTCGGCGTACCCCATCAGCCGCGGTAGTCGCTGCTGGCCGCGAGTTCGGCCGCGTCGGCCATCATCGACAGCGCGATGGGGCCGAAGTGCTCGCGCGGGCTGCCGGGGGTGGCGCGCTGGAAGCCCTGCTCGAGCACGATGGCGTGCTTGAACTTGATGAGGACGTAGTAGTAGTCCATGTCGTCGACCTGCCGGTTGCTCTCGCGCGCGAAGTGCTCCAGGAGCTGGTCCCGGGTGGGCATCCCCCGGGTGTCGACGTAACCGCCACCGGCGTCGGGGTCCTCCGGCCAGCTGCCGGCGACGAGGGCGAGGTCGAGCTTGGGGTCGCCGATCGTCCCCATCTCCCAGTCGATGATCGCGGCCAGCCGGGCGGGGGCACCGTCGCGGAACATGACGTTGGCGAACTGGTAGTCGCCGTGCATCAGCCCCGGCACGAAGTCCAGCGGCCCGTGCGCCCGCAGCCACGCGGCCGTCTCCTCGTAGCCGGGGAGCTGCCGGGCGCCCGGGACGCGCTGCAGGAACGTCGTCCAGCGGTCGACCTGGCGCTCGTGGAAGCCGTCGGGCCGGCCCAGGCCCTCCAGCCCGGCGGCCCGCCAGTCCAGGGCCGCCATCGAGACGATGCCGCCGACGAGCTCCAGCGCCAGGCCCCGCCGGGCGTCGGCATCGGCGTCGAACGGCGACGGCCACCTCTTGTCGGTCAGCTGCATCGGCGACCAGCCGTCGACGAAGCCCATCAGGTAGAACGGCCGGCCCAGCACGGAGGGGTCCTCGCACAGCGCGACCGCGGGGGTGTGCGGCACGGCGGACCCGTCGAGCGCCTCGATGATCCGCCACTCGCGGACGATGCCCTCGTCGCGGGAGGCCGGCGCCGAGACCGGGGGCATCCGCAGCGCGGCGTGCAGGTCGCCGCGGCGGATCTCGAAGATCTCGTTCTGCGCGCCGCCGGAGAGGAAGCGGTGCTCCAGCGGCGCCCCGGTGCCCAGCCCGCGGCTGTCCAGCCAGGCGGTGAGCCTGCCGACGTCGAGCGCGGTGGCCTCCTCGACGGCGCTCACCGGTGCCCCGCCAGATCGACGCCGGCCTGTGCGAACGGCACCGTGCCGGGGAACGGCTCGGCCGGCTGCGGCTCCGGGGCGCTCATCCCGTACTTGGCCAGCGCCGCCGCCGTCCGCGCCGGGACGAACTCGCTCGGCACCCCGTCGGGCGCCGGCGTGTAGTCGCGCAGCACCTGGCGGGCGACGGTCACCTGGTGCACCTCGGTCGGTCCGTCGACCACGGCCATGACCTCGGCACCGAACATCATCCGGGCCAGCGGCATGTCGGCGCTGACGCCCAGGGCGCCGTGCAGGTGCAGGGCCCGCTGGGTGATGTCGTGGTAGATCCGCGGCATCACGGCCTTGCAGGCGGCGATGTCCTTCCGGACCTTGCGGTAGTCGTCGAACCGGTCGATCTTCCAGGCGGTCTGCAGCACCAGCAGCCGGAACATCTGCAGCTGCGCCCACGAGTCGGCGACGTAGCCCTGCACGAACTGCTTGTCGGCCAGCAGCGTGCCCTGCGTCCGGCGGCTGATCGCCCGCTCGCACAGCATGTCCAGCGCCCGCTGGGCCTGGCCGATGGTGCGCATCGCGTGGTGGATCCGCCCGCCGCCGAGCCGGGTCTGCGCGATGACGAACGCCTGCCCCTCCCCGCCGAGGACGGCGTCGGCGGGCAGGCGGACGTCGGTGAACCGCAGGTCGGCGTGCAGCGCCTCGTCGTCGGTGTCGAACGCGAGGGCGACGTTGCGCTCGATGCGGATGCCGGGGGTGTCGGCCGGCACGAGGAACATCGTCATGCTCGTGTACGGGTCGGCGTCCAGGTCGGTCTTGGCCATCACGATGAAGAAGGTCGCCGTCTTGGCGTTCGACGCGTAGTACTTCGCGCCGTTCAGGACCCAGCCGTCGCCGTCCCGCTCGGCCCGCGTCGTGAACTGCTTGGGGTCGGAGCCGCCCTCGGGCTCGGTCATCGCGTAGCAGGAGAAGATCTCGCCCTCCAGCAGCGGGCGCAGGTAGCGCTCCTTCTGCTCGGCGGTACCGTAGTGGGCGATGATCTCGGCGTTGCCGGTGTCGGGCGCCTGGGTGCCGAAGACGATCGGCGCCCACGACGACCGGCCGAGGATCTCGTCGAGCAGCGCGAGCTTCAGCTGCCCGAAGCCCTGCCCGCCGAGCTCGGGGGTCAGGTGGGTGGCCCACAGCCCCTGCCGGCGGACCTCCTCCTTGAGCGGCTGGACCACCTCCCGGGCCCGGCCGGTGAGCGGGTTGAACATCCCCATCGGAAAGGCCAGGTCCAGCGGCTCGACCTCCTCCCGCACGAAGCGGGCCGCCCAGTCCAGCTTCTCCTGGTACCCGGGCTCGGTCTCGAAGTCCCACGTCACGGCCTGCTCCCTCGGTTCGGCGACTGCCCTTCTGTACTATCAGCGTGACGTTCTGGCGGTCAAGAACGGTGTTCTGGGCGGAGGCGGGCATGGCGGACGACGTCCTGGGGCGGGTGGTCCAGCGGGCGCTGTCGCGGCGCGGGGAGACCTACGAGGAGGAGGTCCGCCGGCTGATGGAGGCCGGCCTGGCGGTCATGGTCCGGTGCGGGACGTCGGCCAGCCCCCGGGTGTCCGACATCGTGGCCGCCGCGGGGCTCTCGAACGACGCCTTCTACCGCTACTTCCCCTCGAAGGGCGCGCTCGTCGGCGCCCTGCTGGAGGACGGCGCGCAACGGCTCCGCAGCTACCTCGAGCACCAGATGGCGAAGGAGACCACGCCCGAGGGCCGGGTCCGGCGCTGGGTGGAGGGAGTGCTGACCCAGGCACGCGGCGAGGTGGCGGCGACCACCCGCGCCGTCATGTGGAACGCCCCGACCGCGGGCAGCGACGCCCCCTACGGCCGGCACTTCGCCAGCGGCGTGCTCGCCGACCTGCTGGTGGCTCCCTACGCGGAGCTGGGGAGCGGCGATCCGGTCGCGCACGCCCGGCTGTCCGCGCACGCGGTCCTCGGCGTCCTGTCCGACCACGTGTGGGCGGAGTCCGCGCCGGACGAGGCCGAGCGGGAGCAGATCGTCGCCTTCTGCCTGGCCGCGGCCCGAGCGACCGCGGTCCGCGCCTGACGGCGACCGACTGCTGCTCGCCGCGGCCGCCTGCGGCGCGCGGATCGACCGACCCGCGGGGGCACCGGCCGAGCCACGGGGGCCGGCCGGTGCGCCGCCGTCAGGAGCGAGGCATGCCCGCCGCGCGCAGCAGGCCGCCGCCGATGATGACCCGCTGCACCTCACTGGTGCCCTCGTACAGCCGGTACAGCCGGGCGTCGCGGTAGAAGCGCTCGACCGGCGTGGTGCGCAGGTACCCGAGCCCGCCGTGCACCTGCACCGCGCGGTCGGTGGCCCGGCCGACCATCTCGCTGCAGAAGAGCTTGGCCGCCGAGGGGCCGACCGAGGTGTCCTCGCCGCTGTCGTAACGGGCAGCCACGTCGCGCACCAGCGCCCGCCCGGCGACGAGCTCGGTGTGCATGTCGGCGATCAGCGCCTGCACCAGCTGGAAGCGGCCGATCGGGGCGCCCCCCTGCTTGGCGGTGGCGGCGTAGGCGACCGACTCGTCGAGCACGCGCTGGGCCATCCCGACGCACATGGCGGCGATGTGCAGCCGGCCGCGGGAGAGCACGGTCAGCGCCTTGGAGTAGCCGCGGCCCTCCTCGCCGACCAGCGCGTCGGCCGGCACGCGGACCTCGTCGAAGAAGACCTCCGAGGTCCACGCGCCGGACTGCCCCATCTTCTTGTCCTTGGCGCCCAGGCTGACCCCCGGGGCCTTCGCGTCGACGACGAAGCTGGAGATGCCACGCCCGCCGCGCTCCTCGGGGTCGCTGCGCGCGAAGACGACGAACAGGTCGGCCAGCGGCGCGTTGGTGATGTACCGCTTGCTGCCGCTGATGACCCACCCGTCGCCGTCGCGGCGGGCGGTGGTGCGCAGCCCGGCCGGGTCCGAGCCGGCCTCGGCCTCGGTGAGGGCGAAGGAGCCGATCAGCTCACCCGCGGCCAGCCGCGGGAGGTAGCGCTGCTTCTGCTCCTCGCTGCCGAACTTGGCGATGACCTGCCCGGCGATCCCGTTGTTGGTGCCGAACAGCGACCGGAACGCCGGGGTCGTGTAGCCGAACTCGAAGGCGAGCTCGACGTCCTCCTTCATGTTCACGCCCAGGCCGCCGTACTCCTCGGGCAGGGCGTAGCCGAACAGGCCCATGTCCGCGATCGCCCCACGGAGCTCCTCGGGGATGCGGTCGTCGAGGTCGATCTCCTCCTCGCGCGGGATGACCTCCTCCCGCACGAGCTGACGTACCGCTTTCCGGATCTGCTCGAAGTCGTCGGCGTCCATGCAGGACATGGTGGACCAGCGCTGGAACGCCGTTCACCCGGGTGTCCCCCACCACCGCCTCTCGGCCCCCGTGCAGGGGCCCGCCGCGAGCTCGCGAGTGGTGGGGGGCACGGGGGTCCTTTTTCAGGCGAGGGCGTCGAGGCGGGCCATGTCCTCGTCGGAGAGGGTCAGCCCGGCCGCGCCGAGGTTCTCGGTGAGGTGGTCGACGGACTTGGTGCCCGGGATCGGGAGGACGACCGGCGACTTCTGCAGCAGCCAGGCCAGCGCCACCTGGGAGGGCGTCGCGTCCAGCTCGCGGGCGATGTCGGCGACCGGGCTGTCGGGGGCGGCGAGGTCACCGGTGGCGATCGGGAACCACGGGATGAAGCCGATGCCCTCGGCGGTGGCGTAGTCGAGCACGTCCTGGGACTGCCGGTTGGTCAGGTTGTAGAGGTTCTGCACGCTGACGATCTCCACGATCTCGCGCGCGGCCCGCAGCTCCTCGACCGACACCTCGGAGACGCCGATGTGCCGGACCTTGCCCTCCTGCTGCAGTTCCTTGAAGACGCCGAGCTGGTCGGCCAGCGGGACGTCGGGGTCGATGCGGTGCAGCTGGATGAGGTCGATGCGCTCGAGCCGCAGGTGGCGCAGGGAGAGCTCGACCTGCTGGCGGAGGTAGGCGGGGCGGCCGACCGGCGTCCAGATGCCGGGGCCCTGCCGGGTCAGTCCGGCCTTGGTGCCGATGACCAGACCCTCGGGGTACGGGTGGATCGCCTCGGCGATGATCTGCTCGCTGACGAACGGGCCGTAGGAGTCGGCGGTGTCGATGAAGTCGACGCCCTGCTCGACGGCGGCGCGGACGACGCGCAGCGCGCCGTCGCGGTCGGCCGGCTCGCCCCAGACGCCCGGCCCGGGCAGCTGCATGGCGCCGTAGCCGAGCCGGTGGACGGGGAGGTCCCCGCCGAGGGAGAACGTGTCGCTGAGCTGTGCGGTGGTCATGCCAGGTGCCAGCACGCCAGCCCGCGCGGGTGTTCCCCGGAGCGTGTGTGATGGGCCGGTGGGACAGATCGTCGTGCTGCGGCACGGGCAGACCGAGTGGAGCCGCAGCGGCCAGCACACCGGGGTCACCGACCTGCCGCTGCTGCCCGAGGGCGAGGACAAGGCGCGCTCGGTGGCGCCGCGGCTGGCCGAGCGACGCTTCGCCGAGGTCTGGACCAGCCCCCTGCAGCGCGCCCGGCGGACGGCGGAGCTGGCGGGGCTGACCGCCACGGGCGTCGACCGCGACCTGGTGGAGCTGGACTACGGCGGTTACGAGGGCCGCACGACCGCCGAGATCAGCGAGGAGCTCGGCCGCGAGTGGTCGGTCTGGCGGGATCCGATCGTCCCCGGGGAGACGCCGGGCGAGACGCTCGCGCAGGTGGCCGAGCGGGTCGACCGGGTGCTGGACCGGGCCCGCGCCCGGCTGGCCGACGGCGACGTCGCGCTGGTCGCCCACGGCCACGTGCTGCGCGTCCTCACCGCGCGCTGGCTCGGGCTCGGCCCGGAGGCCGGTGCCCTGTTCGCGCTCCCGGCCGGCGCGTTCGGCGTCCTGGGTCACGAGCACGACCGGCCGGTGCTCACCGGCTGGGGGCTGTGAGCTCCTCGGGCACCGGGAGCGGCTCCGGCTCCAGGACGACGGGGCGGCCGAAGAACCAGCCCTGACCGAGGTCGGCTCCCAGGGCGGTGACCTCCTCGGCGGCCCGCGCGTCCTCGACACCCTCGGCGACCACCTGCGCGCCGACCCCGTGCGCGGCCTCCACCACCCACCGGAAGATCGTGCGGGCGCCCTCGTCGGGCAGCGCCTGGACCAGCCGCTTCCCGAGCTTGACGACGTCGGGGCGCACCGTGGCCAGCAGCTCGCGGCTGGCCCAGCCGGCGGAGACGTCGTCCAGCGCCACCCGCCAGCCGAGCTCGCGGTACCGCTCGAGCACCGACAGCAGGTGGCCGTGCTCGGTGACCGCCGGCGGCTCGGCGACCTCGATGACCAGCCGGTGCGGCGCCAGGCCGGCGTCCTCCATGAGCTGCCGGGTGCTCTCCAGGTCCGCCTCCGGGCGGTGCACCGAGGTCGGGTGGGTGTTGACGAACAGATCGGCGTCGCCGAGCCACGGGGCGGCGCCGGAGACGGCGCACTCGCGGCCGATGCGGTCCAGCCGGGGCAGCCAGTCGGCGGACTCGGCGACGAAGAACAGGTCTCCCCCGCCGACCTCCCGCCCGTCGGCCAGCCCGCGCAGCAGCGCCTCGTGGGCGACCACGGCGCCGTCGTCGAGCGAGACGATCGGCTGGTACACGCTCCACAGCTCGGCCTCGGCGAGGACGCCGACCTCCGCGGTGTTGCCGCGGCGGGCGAGCTCGACGGCCAGCGTCGGCGCGGTCAGCAGGCGGGTGACCAGGGCGGTGTACTCCCCGGGCGGGTCGGCGGCGACCCGCACGACCTGGGCCTCGGCCGTGGTGAGCTCCCGGGAGAGCCGGTCGAACAGCCGCTCCACGCCCACGCCGTCGCGCTCGTCGGTGATGTCCAGCAGCCCGTCGGACCGGTAGACCGAGAGCCCGACCGACCGGGCGATCGCGGCCACGACGGGCAGCACGGTCTCCACGGGACTGGCGACCAGCAGGCGGGTCGCGACCTCGGGGAGGTCCCAGGTCTCGCGGCGCCGACGGGTGCTGATGGTCCGGGGCACCTCAGCAGGATGACCGAGGCGACGGTCCGTGACCGACAGGCGCGCGGGATGACCCGGGTGGGCGACTCGACGCCGAGCGGGTGAGTCGAGATCCGGAACTTCACAGCTTGAGTGTCTAAGGTCAGGGCATGGCAGTCGTCACCACGACCGAGACAGTGCGCACCAGCCGGGGCGGACGCCCCCGCGATCCCAGCCGGGACGGCGTGATCCGCGAGGCGATCCTGCGGCTGCTGGGCGACGTCGGGTACGGCGCGCTCACCATGGACGCGGTGGCCGCCGAGGCCGGCGTCGGCAAGGCGACGATCTACCGCCGGTGGCGGACCAAGCAGGACCTCGTGGTCGACACGATCTCGGTGATGAACCAGTCGCTGGCCACCCCGGTCGACACCGGTTCCCTCGACGGCGACGTCCGGGCGATCGTGCACCGACTGGTCGACGTCATCAACGGACCGGTCGGCACCGCCATCCGCTCGCTGCTGCCGTCGATGCAGCACCAGCCCGAGCTGACCGAGGCCTTCCGCACCGGACCGCTGCAGGCCTGGCGCGACTCCTACGACCGCATGTGGGCACAGGCGGAGGAGCGAGGCGACCTGACCAGTGGCGTCTCGCGCTCCGTGCTGGCCGAGACCACGACCGCCCTGCTGGTCCAGCGCTGGTTGCTCACCGGCGAGCCGGTGACCCACGAGTACGCCGACGAGACGCTGGAGAGCGTCGTCCTGCCGCTGCTGCACACGCGGCGCCCCTGAGGGAGGAGCCGGTCACCAGCCCAGGGTGCCCGGCTCCCCCTTGAACGGTCCGACCACGTCGGGCGTGATCCAGCCGCCGTAGAAGTCGCCGGCCTGGGCGCGGACGGCGACACCGTCGACCCGCGCGGCGTCGACCCGGCTCGGGTAGAAGGCGATCGCGCTCCGCAGGTGCTCGTACCCGCGGGTCGGGCGCTCGTAGGACCAGCCGACCGCCGGGACGCGACGGCCGCCCACCACGGCGTCCCAGTAGCTCGCCGCGCCCTTCCACTCGCACCACGAGCTGCCGCTGCCCGGCACCAGCACGCCGGGGACGACGTCCTCGCGGGGCACGTAGTAGACCGGCGGGTGGCTGGTCTCGCACACCCGCACAGCCCGGGTGGTGCGGGCGACCACCCGGCCGGCGAGCTCCACCTCGACCAGCCGGCCGGTCACCTCCGCCGACGGCGGGCGCGGGTAGTCCCAGACGGACTCCTGCCCCGGCCCGACCGGGTCGCGGCGCGGGTGCGGGGTCAGCGCTTGCGCTTGCGGCTGCGGACGGAGTTCACGACGACGACGGTGACGAACAGGCCCACCGCGCCGATCGTCGCCTTGCCGGCCGGGCTCTGGAAGAAGCGCACGACGGCGGCCTGCCCCTGCGCCTTCAGCCGGGTGGGGCTGCTGCGGAAGGCCAGCTCGTCGAGGGTGGCCGCCAGCGACTCACGGGCGGCGTCGATCTCCAGCTGGATCTGTCGAGGGTCGCGAGGCACGACGACAGCCTGCCAGAACGCCCGCGGACCGGCGCGCGGCCGGGATCCGCAGCACCCGCACGGGCGACCCCCGCGGCCCTGCCCTCGACGAGCTGCACAGTCGTCGCCATCAGCGGCCCATGCCGACGAGTGTGCCGATCTCGACGAAAGTGGTGGGGGGTGTTGGACCGGCCGCCGTAGACTCCGCGACCGCGCGGGAGTGGTGTAACGGCAGCCACGCCAGACTTAGGATCTGGTGCCTTCGGGCGTGCGGGTTCGACTCCCGCCTCCCGCACCCGGGTCAGTCGCGCCGGCCGCGGCGCAGCCACCCGCCGCCGAACAGCGCCCACAGCACCAGCAGCGGCTGGAAGAACAGCCGGACCAGCCGCTTGCCGTCGGTGTCAAGGCCGAAGGCGTCGGTCCCCTCCAGGTACTGCGCGATGTTGCCGGGGAAGATCACCACGAAGAAGGCGGCCAGGACCGCGCCCACGGTGCGCCGCCGGCGCGGGAGCGCCACGAACGCCGCGCCCAGCCCGATCTCGACGACGCCCGAGGCCAGCACCGTCAGGTCCTCGTCGACCGGGAACCACGCCGGCACCTGGGCCTGGAACTCCGCCCGCTGGGTGGTCAGGTGCGAGACCCCGGCGAACACCATGCTGCCGCCGAGGAGCAGCCGGGCAGCGGTCCGCGCAGCGCTCATGGGCGGACCCTAGCCACTGTTGACATACCGAGCACGCGCTCTCTAACGTCGCCGATTGACCCGATGTGACGGAGGCGACTCGTGGCGACCCAGGGAGAGCGGCGCGCGGGAACCCGCGCGGCCCTGCTCGACGCAGCCCTCGAGTGCCTGGTCGACGGCGGCGTCGCCGGCTGCACCACCGCCGCCGTCTGCGCACGGGCCGGGGTCTCCTCCGGCGCGCTGTTCAACCACTTCCCGAGCAAGGCCGCCCTCCTCGGCGCCGTCGCCGCCCGGGTGTTCGACGAGGCCGTCGCCGAGTACCTCGCCCGCTTCGCCGAGATCTCGCCCCGCAGCGGCGACCCGCTCGGCGACGCCGTCCGACTGCTGTGGCAGACCCACGACGAGCCGCGCCTGGCCGCCGTCCTGGAGCTGACCGTCTGGGCCCGCACCGACCGCGAGCTGGCCGCCCAGCTGGAGCAGGTGAACGGCCCGCACACCGCCCGGGTGCTCGGCGTCGCCCGCGACCTGCTCCCGGCGTACGCGGACCACCCGCAGTTCGAGGCGGTCTTCGACCTGGCGGTGAGCGCCGTCTTCGGCGTCGCGCTCGGCGTCGTCGGCGAGGCCGAGCGCAAGCACCGCATCGAGACGCTGGTCGGCGTCGTCCACTCCCAACTCGACGCCCGCTGACCCGAGAGGACGACACGTGGAGCACCTGCGCGGCTCGCTGGCCGACATGACCGAGGTCGACCTGATCCTGTACGCCATCCCGGCCTTCGTGCTGCTGATGGTGGTCGAGGCCGTCGTCCTCACCCGGGAGCTCCGCCAGGACGCCGCCGATGACGAAGCGGAGCGCCGCGCCCGCGTGGGCTACGCGCCCAAGGACACCCTGGCCAGCCTCGGCATGGGCCTGGGCAGCCTCGTCGTCCCGGTCGCCATCACCACGGTCCTGGGCCTCGGCGGCTACGTCCTGCTGTGGAACGCCACCCCGCTGGACCTGGGCACCGGATGGGTCGCGTGGCTCGTCGCGATCGTCGGCAAGGACTTCCTCTACTACTGGTACCACCGCGCGTCGCACGAGATCCGCTTCTTCTGGGCGGCGCACGTGGTGCACCACTCCAGCGAGCACTACAACCTGTCGACGGCGCTGCGCCAGACCTGGACGCCGCTCACCGAGTGGCCCTTCGGCGCGGTGCTGATCCTGCTCGGGGTGAACCCGGTGCTGTACGTGATGGCCAGCTCGATCAACCTGCTCCACCAGTTCTGGATCCACACCGAGGCGATCGACCGGCTGCCGCGGCCGTTCGAGTTCGTGTTCAACACGCCCAGCCACCACCGGGTGCACCACGGCCGGAACCCGCAGTACCTCGACAAGAACTACGGCGGGATCCTGATCGTGTTCGACCGGCTGTTCGGGACCTTCGAGCCCGAGGTCGAGCCGGTGCGCTACGGCATCACCAAGCCGGTGGGCAGCTACAACCCGCTGCGGATCGCCACGGCCGAGTACGTCGCCATCGTCCGCGACATGCGCGGCGACCGCCGGTGGGCCCACCGGCTCGCCCGACTGGTCCGCGGCCCCGGCTGGACCCCCTCTCCCGCGCCGGCCGCGGTGCCGGCGACGTCGAGCGCCGGCTGAGGTCCCCGCAGGGCCCCGCCGGCCGGGGCGCGCGGGGCGCCTGGGGCCGGTGGGGTGGCCTGAGTTGCGGGACGGCATCGGCGGTGCGCGTCGCTGGAGTGAGACCACTCGGTGCTGCTTCCCTGTGCCGCGCGTGAACGCGGTCACGCGCGGCAGCGGGGGGCGGACGGCATGGCGGGCACGGCGGTCGCGGAACGGCGCAGCTCTGAATGGGCGTGCGGCGAGGCGCTGGAGACGGCGGCGGGGTACGTGCAGAGCGTGCGCACCGCCGGCACCCCGACGGCCCGGGCACGGGCCGCGGCCTCCCGGGACGGCCTCAGCGCCGTGCGCACCGTGCTGCGCGAGCTGCCCGACCACCCGCTGTCATTCAGCGACGCCCCGGCCGGTCGTGAGCTGCGCGCCTGGTTCCGGCCCGACCGCCGGCTGCCGTTCAACCGGGCGCCGATCGCGGTCCTCGAGCTCCCGGGCACCTCGGCCGAGTACCTCCGGGGACGACCCCGCCAGGCGCTGCGGACCAACGCCGCGCGCGCCGCGGCCGAGGGCGTGCGGTGCGCGCCGGTGCACGACCCCGCGGAGCTGCGCCGGATCGCCGTCGCCATCGCGGACCGGCGCGGCGCCACCCCCGACCACGTCGCCCCCGAGCACCAGGACCCGAGCGCGGACCGCCTGTGGTCGGTCGCCTACGACGCCGACGGCGACCCGGTGGCCGTGACGCAGACCGTCGTCGACGAGAGCCGGGCGGGCCTCATCACCCTGATGACCGCCTCGGGCCACCCCGCCGCCCGGGTGACCCGCTACGCCCTGCAGGCGCACCTCGCCGGCCGGCTCATCGACCGCGGCGTGACGACGCTGGCCGTCGGCGGGTCGATGCTGCTCACCAGCCCGGGCACGCGGTACTTCCAGCGCCGCACCGGTTACGTGCCGGTGCACGTGCGCCCCGACGGCGTCCCCGTCCGCCGCCGGGGCCGCGCGGTCAGTTGACGAACCGCTCCCGGTAGTCCTCCCCCGGCTCGTAGGCCACGCCGGCGGCCACGAGGTCGTCGATCTCCCGCTGGGAGAGCCCGATGCCGTCGAGCACCTCGCGGGTGTGCTGCCCGACCAGCGGCGCCGGCCCGGCGATCCGGCCCGGGGTCTCGGAGAAGTCGATCAGGTTCCCGAACTGCCGGGTGCGGCCGTACACGGGGTGCTCGTACTCGCTGACCAGCCCGAGCCGGACGTTGTCGGCGTCGTACAGCGGGGCGACCCCGCCCTGCGTGTCCAGCGGCAGCTCGCACGGCACCCCGGCGGCGTCCAGCGCGCGCTTCCAGTTCCACGACGTGCGCCGGGCGAACGCCTCCTCCAGAGCCGCCTCGACCTCCTCGCGCGGACCGTCGCGCCGGTCGGTGAGCTCGTCGGCGCCCACGGCCACGCACAGCGCCGACCACTCCACCCCCGTGGTGGCGCACACCTGCACGTACTGGTCGTCCTGGCAGCGGTAGAGCCGGTAGCCCGGGCCGATGCCGTGCAGCCCGGCGTCCAGGTGCGGCCGCTCGACCGGGACGCCGTCGACCAGGAGCGCGTCGGAGGCGAACACCGCACCGCCGTCCAGCAGCGACGTCCACAGCTCCTGCCCCTCCCCCGTCCGGTCCCGGTGGGCAAGGGCGAGCAGCACGCCCACCACCGACAGCACCGCGTTGGCCTGGTCGGTGAAGCCGAACCGCACGTACAGCGGCCGCTGGCCCAGGTGCACCGCGCCCTGCTCGAACTCGATGCCGCTGCTGGCCTGGTACAGCGGGTCCAGCCCGCCGGAGCGGCCGAGCGGGTCGGCCAGCCCGTAGGCGTAGGTGTTGCAGTAGACGACCGACGGGTTCACCGCGCGGCAGTCGGCGTAGCCGATGCCGATCCGGTCGGCGACACCCCGGGTCATGTTGTGGTGGACGACGTCGGCGGTCCGCACCACCTCGAGCGCGATCTCCCGCCCGCGGGGGTCCTTCAGGTCCAGGGCCAGGGACCGCTTGCCCCGCTGGCAGCCGTTGAACGGCGCCTGTGCCATCCGCATGTTGTCGCCGCCGACGGGCTCGATCTTGACCACGTCCATGCCGAGGTCGCCGAGCAGCATCGGGCCGAACGGGCCGGCGAGGTACTGCCCGAAGTCGACCAGCCGCAGCCCGCCGAGCGCCGTCGGCTGCGCGGGCCCGCCCGAGGGGACCGGGGCCGGCCGTTCGGCGCCCCAGCCGCAGGCCCGCAGTGCCGCGCCGTCGGCGTCCAGCCGCGGGCGCGGCGAGACGATCGCGCCGGGCGTGCCCAGCAGGTGGATCGGCACCCCCATCTGGGTGGTCGCGCCCAGCTCGGGGTCGGCGACCTGGGCGACCATGTCGTTGGCCGCCAGCTGCGGGTGCGGCTCGGCGAGCGCCTGCTCGGCGGGCACGATCAGCTCGCAGGCGTGGTCGTTCTCCCGCAGGACGGCGGCCAGGTCTGCGGTCTTCCACGTGCCGAACGCGGCAGCTCGCTCGGCGTGCCACGCCTCGCGCTGCTCGGCCGGAGCCGACGCCTGCACGTAGGGGTGCGGCTGGTCGATGCCGAGGATCTCCTCGATCGACCGCTTCGGCGTCAGGCCGGACAGCACCGAGAGGTGGATCCACCCGTCGGCGGTCTGCCAGATCATCCCCTGGTGGATCCCGGGCGGGTACGTCTTGGCCATCACGTCGTGGAAGGCCGGCGCCCAGTGCTCGACGTCCTGCCAGATCTGCGTCGTGTAGAGGAACAACTCCTGCAGCAGCGACGTCCGCACGTGCTGGCCGCGACCGGTCGTGGCCCGCTGGTGCAGCGCGGCCAGGATGCCCATCGGCGCGAGGAAGACCGCCCCGAGCGTCGGGGTCGGGGCGTGGTTGTAGACGGGGCCGGTGCGCCACCCCGGCTGCTCGGTCTGCGCGCCGCCCGCGGCCTGGACCAGCGCGTCCCAGCCGGCGCGCTGCTCGTTGCGGTGCCCCACCGGCCAGGCCGAGACCGAGCAGTAGACGAGCCCGGGGTGCCGCTCGTGCACCGCCGCGAAGCCGAACCCGAGCCGGTCCATGACACCGGGCCGGAATCCCTCGACCAGGACGTCGGCCCCGGCGAGCAGCTCCTCGAACACCGCCGCGTCGCCGCCGTCGGTGAGGTCGAGCGCGATGGACCGGCGGCTGCGGTGCCACACGGCGCTGCCGGGGTAGCCGCGGAACGGGTCGCCGCCGGGTGGCTCCACCTTGACGACGTCGGCCCCGTGCTCGGCGAGCATCGTGACCCCGACCGAGGCGCCCGGCCCCCACGTCAGGTCGAGGATGCGGATGCCGTCCAGGGCGCTGCCCGAGGGTGTCGTCACGGTCGCAGTGTGTCCACGGGCATGCATCGACACAATGCTCCCGACGTCGTTACCGTCAGGCTCTCGATAGAGGGAGGACGCCGATGTCCGATGCCGCCGCCGGCTGGGCCGACGCCGGCCTGGCGTTCCGCGTGGAGGACGGCGTCGCCTGGCTCGTGCTGGACCGCCCGCAGGTCCGCAACGCCATCCACCACCCGCTGCGCAACGCCCTGCTCGCCGCGATCGAGGAGGTCCGCGCCGACCCGGACATCCGCGCCGCCGTCGTCACCGGGAACGGCACCGCCTTCTGCGCCGGCGCCGACCTCACGTCGCCGCCGCACATCGAGATCCCGCCCGACCGGCAGCGCGGCGCCCTGGCCAACGTCGCCCGCGAGGACGGTCGCCGCTTCGGCTGGTGGCGGCTGGCCCGGGCCATCTGGGAGAACGAGAAGCCGTTCGTCGCCGCGGTGAACGGACCGGCCTACGGCGGCGGCTGCAACCTGGCGCTGGCCTGCGACCTCGTGCTCGCCGCGGAGTCGGCCCGGTTCAGCGAGGTCTTCGTCAACCGCGGGCTGCCCCTGGAGGGCGCGGCCGCCTACCTGCTCACCCGGTCGCTGAGCCCGGTGCGGGCCAAGGAGATGGCCCTGTTCGGCGACCCGGTCGACGGGCGGACGGCGGCCGAGTGGGGTCTGGCCAACCGCTGCGTGCCCGACGCCGAGCTGCTGGACCTCGCGGGGAGCTGGGCCCGGCGGCTGGCGGCCGGCCCGAGCATCGGCATCGGTCACGTGAAGGGCCAGGTCAACGACGCGCTGGAGCAGACGATGGAGCAGGTGGCCAAGGCGGAGGTGACGCTGCTGGGGCTGGGCATCGGCAGCGACGCACAGGAGGCGATGCGGGCCTTCGCCGAGCGTCGCGAGCCCCGGTTCACCGGCCGGTGACCGCCCCCAAGGTGCTCGTCGAGCGCCGCGGGCACGTGCTGGTCGTGACCATCAACCGGCCGGAGGTGCGCAACGCCGTCGACGGCGAGGTGCACATGACCATCGGTCGGCTGCTCGACGAGGTCGACGCCGACCCCGACGTCCGGGTCGTGGTGGTCACCGGCGCCGGCGACCAGGCCTTCTCCGCCGGCGCCGACCTCAAGGCCACCGCCCGCGGGGAGACGGTGCTCCCGCCGGGCTTCGAGCACTGGGGCTTCGCCGGCTGGGTGCGGCACCCGATCAGCACGCCCACCATCGCCGCGGTCAACGGCGCCGCGATGGGCGGGGGCGCGGAGCTGCTGCTCTCCTGCGACCTCGCCGTCGCCGCCGAGCACGCCGTGATCGGGCTCCCGGAGGTCAAGGTCGGGATGGTCGCCGCCGACGGCGGCCCGTTCCGCGCGCTGGCCCAGCTCCCGCAGCGGATCGGCATGGAGCTCGTGCTCACCGGCGAGCCGATCACCGCGGCCCGGGCGCTGGAGCTGCACCTGGTCAACCGGGTCGTCCCCGGCGACCAGCTGATGGACACCGCTCTCGAGCTCGCCGGGCGGATCGCGGCCAACGCCCCGCTCGCGGTGCGCGCCAGCAAGCGCATCGCCCTGGGCCTGCGCGACGGCGAGCGCCCCGGCGAGCGGCTGCACTGGGACCTGACCCGCGAGGCCGCGCACGCGATCGCGGGGTCGGCGGACGCGGAGGAGGGCGTGCGGGCCTTCCTGGAGAAGCGTCCGCCGCACTGGACCGGGCGATGAGGATCGGGATGCCGCTGTCCTACAGCGGCGGTTTCCGGGAGGCGGCGGCGGTCATCGGCGAGTTCGAGGCCGCCGGTCTCGACGTGGTGTTCGTGCCCGAGGCCTGGTCGTTCGACGCGGTCAGCCAGCTCGGCTTCCTGGCCGCGCGGACGACGACGCTGCGGCTGGCCGCCGGGATCCTCAACGTCTACTCCCGCACCCCCGCGCTGCTGGCCATGACCGCGGCCGGCCTCGACCACGTCTCCGGCGGCCGGTTCACCCTCGGCCTCGGCGCCTCGGGCCCGCAGGTGGTCGAGGGCTTCCACGGGGTGCCCTACACCGCCCCGCTGACCCGCACCCGGGAGGTCGTCGAGACCTGCCGCCGGGAGTGGCGGGACCGGCGGATCCCGCTGATGCTCGCCGCGCTCGGGCCGAAGAACGTCGCGCTCGCGGCCGAGCTGTTCGAGGCCTGGGAGCCGATCTTCTACCTGCCCGAGCGGGCGGCCGACGCCTTCGGCGGACCGCTGGCCGACGGCGCCGCCCGGCGGGACGCCTCCCTCGAGCCGCTGGACGTCGTCGCCGACACCCACCTGCTGGTCACCGAGGACGCCGACGCCGCCGAGCGCGCGCTCCGGCGGGTCCGCCGGCACCTGGCCCTGTACATCGGCGGCATGGGCGCCCGCGGGCGGAACTTCTACAACGACCTCGCCGTCCGGTACGGGTTCGCCGAGGAGGCCGCGGAGGTCCAGGACGCCTACCTGGCCGGCCGCCCGCAGCAGGCGGCCGCCGCGCTGCCCGAGGCCCTCGTCCGCGGCGTCTCCCTCGTCGGGCCGCAGGGGTACGTGGCCGAACGGGTGGCCGCCTTCCGCGCGGCCGGGGCGACGACGCTGAACGCCACCCCGCTCGGGGAGGACCACGCGGCCCGGCTGGCGTCCCTCACCACCCTGCGCGAGCTCGCCGGCTGAGCCGACACGCCCACCTGCGCGACGCACCGGGGTAGGCCAGATCACGTCCGTGTCTTTTCGCAGGTGAGGGCGACGGCGGCGCCTCCGCCGACGGGTGCGCGACCGGCCGCCGTCGTAACGTGGCGGGGAGCCCCTGAACCGCACCGACTCCCCTCGGAGCCCATGTCCTCCCCCCGCACCGAGCCACCTGCCCGCCCCGACGACACCCCGGCCGAGGAGCCGAAGAAGAGCCAGCTGAGCGCCGTGCAGATCGCCGCCGGCGCGCTGGCCTCGGTCTCGGCCGCCGTGGTGGCCTCGTTCTTCGGGGTCGCCGGCACGCTCATCGGCGCTGCGCTCGCGAGCGTCATCAGCACCGTCTCCGCCGCCCTGTACACGAACTCGCTGAGCCGGACCAACGAGCAGCTGCGCCGGGTCCGGTCCCAGCTGGTGACCGTCGTCCCCCGCACGCGGTCCGGCGAGCAGCCGACACCGGCCGAGCCGCCGGCCACCCGGGTCCTGCCCGCGGCGCTGGACCCGCGGCGCGCACCGGCGGTCCGCCGCGGCCCGCGCTGGCCGCGGGTGGCCGGCTACGCCGTGGCGGTCTTCGGCCTGGCGATGGCGATCGTCACCGGCATCGAGGTCGTCGGCCAGCAGCCGGTGTCCGCGCTGGTCGGGGCCGAGGAGGCCTCCTCCGCCACGACGCTCGGCGAGCTGACCGGCGGCTCGACCACCCGGGAGGACTCCCCGGCGACCCCGTCGACGACACCCGCGCCCTCGACGACCTCGGACGCACCGGGGTCCGAGGCCCCGGCGGAGAGCACGGCCGGCCCGACCGGGAGCACGGAGACGACGGCGCCGACCACCACCCCGCGGTCGACGGCGGAGAGCACCAGCCCCTCGACGTCCTCGGCGCCGCGTCCCAGCACGAGCGCGCCGCAGACGACGCAGGGAGCCTCCGACCCGTCGCCGGACGCCGCGGGTGGAGCCGCCGACGCGGTCGCCCCCTGACCGGCGGGCTTCAGCCCAGCAGGATGCGCACGCCGAGCTCCGTCGAGGGGACGGCGGGGTCGTCGTCGTCCACCACGGCGAGCAGTGTGACCTCGTCGCCGGCCACCTCGCGCAGCGCCAGGCCCTCGACCTTGTGCACCCGTCCGCCCGGGGTCGGCAGCGGGGTCACGTCCAGCAGCCGGTCGCCGTCCACCAGCGCGAGGGCGGTGGCGACCACCGGGCCGTCGTCGACGGCGTTGGGCGTGTCCTCCGCGGCCGCGCTGAGCAGGGTGCGGCCGTCCGGGAGGGCGACGGCGTCGGTGACCGCCAGCCCGACCCCCGCGACCTCGCCCAGGTCGTAGCGGCGCAGAGCGCCCACCGGGACCGAGGCCGGGTCGACCGTCCCGAGCACGGCCCGGACCAGTGCCTCCAGCGGCAGGTCGACGCTGGCCGAGGGCACGCCCGCGGCCAGGTTGCCGCGCTGGAACCAGCGCACGGTGTCCCCGTGCCGGCTGCCGCCCTCGAGGTTCAGCTGGTCCGGCGGCACCCCGAGAACCGCGGCGACCCGCGCGTAGAGCGGGGCGAGGTCCGCGGCGTGCGGGACCGGCGTCCCGCCGTCCAGCCGCACCAGCACACCCCGCATGCGGCGCGCCGACGAGCCGGAGCCCAGCGCCAGTACCGCCGGGGCACCGTCGACCTCGGCCGGACAGGCGACCTCCAGGTCGGGCTTGAGGTGCTTGGTGCCCGCGGCCTCGCTGAAGCGGTCCAGCCCCTCCACCGCCGGCAGGAGCCGCACCGGGGTGACCGTGGTGCCGCGACGCCAGGCGGCGGAGGTCGCGTCGTCCTGGACGACCAGCCAGCCGTCGCCGAGCGGAGCGATCCCGGACGCGGCGGTCACCGGCGTCCCGTCGTCGAACCACAGCTGGGCGACCGACTCCACGAGGACCTGCACGGCGTCGACGGTGCCCCGCGGGGCGCTCCGGCACGCCTCACCGGGTCAGTGCTCTGCGGCCGTGCCCTCCACCAAGGTGGGGAAGGGGTCGGCGTCGTCGCTGAACGACCCGACCGCCGCGACGACCGGCAGGGCGGCGGCGGCGCCGACCACGGCGAGGGAGGCGAGCAGCTTGCGGAGCAGGGACGGCACCGGCTGATCCAAGGCGATCGGGGTCACCGGGCGTGACCGGAGAGCCGGGGAGCCGCCCGATCCGGGGACACCGGTCACCCGCACGGGACGGCCGGCTCCTCCCCGCGGGTCACCCCTTCGGGTCGGCCGGGCCGTCCGTGCGCTGCTCCCCCGGGTGGCGGCTGCCGACATGGGGGCCATGACCACCGCTCTCCCGCGCCCGTCCACCACCGGCCGGCACCGCGCGCCCGAGTCCGCCGACGAGCCCCGCTGGGCCTCGCCGGCCGACTTCCGCGCGGCCTGGATGCGGATCGGCCGGCACGCCGCCGCCGAGCCCGCCGGGACCGATCCGTTCGACTGGCTGGGCGTCGCGCCCGCCGCCGGCTGACCGGCGACCCGGTTGCTGCGGTTCAGCGTCCCCCGAGCGCCTCGGCGACCACCGGGACCAGGGCCGCGAAGGCCTGCGCCCGGTGGCTCCTCGCGTCCTTCTCCCCGGGTGAGAGCTCGGCGGAGGTGAGCTCCAGGCCGTCCGGGACGAAGACCGGGTCGTAGCCGAAGCCGTTCGTCCCGCGCGGCTCGCGGACGACGCGTCCGCGCCACTCCCGCTCGAGCACCCACTCCCCGCCGTCCGGCGTGACCAGGGCGGCGGCGCAGACGAACGCCGCCCCGCGCCGCTCGTCGGGCACGTCGGCGATCTGGGCGAGCAGCAGCGCGGTGTTGGCGGGGTCGTCGCCGTGCCGCCCCGACCAGCGCGCCGAGAGGATGCCGGGCATCCCGTTGAGCGCGTCGACGGTGATCCCCGAGTCGTCGGCCACCGCGGGCAGACCGGTGTACCGGACCGCCTCGTGCGCCTTGAGCAGCGCGTTCTCCGCGAACGTCGCGCCGGTCTCCGGCGCCTCCGGGTACTCCGGGACGTCGCGCAGGCCGACGACGGTCACGCCCGGTACGGCCCCGGCCAGCAGCCGCTGCAGCTCGGCGAGCTTGCCCGCGTTCCGGGTGGCGAGGACCAGCCGCGTCGTCATGCCGACAGCGCCCGCTGCTGGATCGCGGTGAGCTCCGCGCAGCCGGCCACGGCCAGGTCCAGCAGGGCGTCGAGCGTCGGGCGGTCGAACACCGCCCCCTCCGCCGTCCCCTGGACCTCGACGAAGCCGCCGTCGCCGGTGCAGACGACGTTCATGTCCGTGCCGGCCCGGACGTCCTCCTCGTAGGCGAGGTCCAGCCGCGGCTCGCCGTCGATCACCCCGACGCTGACGGCGGCGACCGACTGCACCAGCGGCGTCGCCTTGGCCAGCTTCCCGCGCTCGCCCAGCCAGGAGACGGCGTCGGCGAGCGCCACGTAGGCCCCGGTGATCGCCGCGGTCCGGGTGCCGCCGTCGGCCTGCAGGACGTCACAGTCGAGCGCGATGCTGTTCTCCCCGAGCGCGCCGAGGTCGATCGAGGCCCGCAGCGAGCGGCCGATCAGCCGGCTGATCTCGTGCGTGCGCCCGCCGACCCGGCCCTTGACCGACTCGCGGTCACCGCGGGTGTGCGTGGCGCGCGGCAGCATCGCGTACTCGGCGGTCACCCAGCCCAGGCCCGAGCCCTTGCGCCAGCGCGGCACCCCCTCGGTGACGCTGGCGGCGCAGAGCACCCGGGTGCGGCCGAACTCGACCAGCACCGAGCCCTCGGCGTGGTCGAGCCAGTTCCGGGTGATCGTGACCGGACGCAGCTGGTCGGCCGTGCGGCCGTCGGGGCGGGGCGTCTGCGGTGGGGTCTGCGAGGCGGGAGTCACGTGAGTCGACAGTAGTGCGCACCTCGCCACGAGGGACGACGCGAACGGCCACGCGCGGGCCTCCCAGCCCCTACGCTCCGCGAGCCCCATCCCGCCTGCCACCTGACCTGCGAGGACACACCCCCATGGCCCAGCACGCCGACCTGACCGCCGACGCCCCGGAGGAGCCGTCCAGCCGCCGGATGGAGTTCGCCTCCGCGATCCTCCTGGGCCTGGCCGCGGTCGCGACCGCGTGGAGCGCCTACTGGGCGGCGATGTACGGCGGGGACGCGATCGCCGGCTACGCGCAGGCGAACACGCTGACCAGCCAGGCCGCCGACGTCTACGGCGATGCGACCGGCCAGTACAACTACGACCGGACGCTGTTCCTCCAGTACGCCGAGCTGCGGCTGACCGGCGACGAGGCGACGGCCGACGCGCTGCGCGACAACTTCTTCTCCGAGAACCTCGAGGAGACCGTCGACTGGTACGACACCACCGGCGACGAGGTGACCGACCCGTTCGACGCCGACGCCGGCTCCCCCTACGCCCTGGAGGAGTGGGCCGAGGGGAACGAGCTCAGCGAGGAGGCCGACCGCGTCTACCAGGAGGCCACCGCCAACGACGACCAGGGCGACAAGTTCGACCTGGCCACCGTCTTCCTGGCCCTGTCGCTGTTCTTCGGCGGTATCGCGACCGTCTTCCGCCGCCACCTGCCGCAGGTCGCCACCATCGCCGTCGGCACCGCCGGCCTGGTGATCGGCGTGGGCGCCGTCGTCTGGGCGCACGTCAGCTGAGCGCCTGCGCGCCGCCGGTCCCGGTTCCCGGCAGGATCACCCCATGCGATCCGAGCTGCGATCCGTCCGGACCGGCGGCGCGCCCGCCGTCGTCGACCTGACCGACGAGTGCGCGGCGTTCGTCGCCTCCGAGGCCGACGGCCTGCTGCAGGTGTTCGTCCCGCACGCGACCGCGGGCGTCGCGATCATCGAGACCGGCTCCGGCAGCGACCCCGACCTGCTGGCCCAGCTCGACGTGCTGCTGCCGCCCGACGACCGCTGGCGGCACAAGCACGGCAGCCCCGGCCACGGGCGCGACCACGTCCTGCCGGCGTTCGTGCCGCCGCACGCGACGGTCCCGGTGCTGGAGGGACGCCTCCAGCTCGGCACCTGGCAGCGGATCTGCCTGGTCGACCCGAACGGGGACAACCCGCAGCGCCACGTCCGCCTCTCCTTCCTGCGCGGCTGACCGGTCGCGCCGGCACCCACCGGCGTGGATCCGGTCGGCCGGGCACGGCAGGATGCCGGACATGACCGACACCGCCGCCGCCCCGGACGCAGCCCCCGTCCGCCTCTCACCCGGTGACCCGGCACCGGACTTCACGCTGCCCGACGCCGACGGCAACCCCGTCGCGCTGTCGGCGCACCGTGGCCGGCGGGTGATCGTCTACTGCTACCCGGCGGCGCTGACCCCGGGCTGCACCACGCAGGCGGTCGACTTCACCGCGGCGGCCGGCGAGCTCGCCGAGGCGGGGCTGGACATCATCGGCATCTCCCCCGACCCGCCGGCCAAGCTGCTGCGCTTCCGGGAGAAGGAGCAGCTGGGCATCACGCTGGTCTCCGACGTCGACAAGTCGGTGCTCACCGCCTACGGCGCCTTCGGGCCCAAGAAGCTGTACGGCAAGGAGGTCATCGGGGTCATCCGGTCGACCTTCGTCATCGACGCCGAGGGCCGGATCGAGAAGGCCGCCTACAACGTCAAGGCCACCGGGCACGTGGCCAAGCTCCGCCGGGACCTCGGCCTGGGCTGACGCCCGGCCGGGAGCGGCTCAGCGCGGGGACCGGAACACGCCGGTCACCAGCGCGTCCACCACGGTGGTCGCGGCCTTGAGGTCGGGCTCGCGGGAGACCATGACGTCGGAGTAGAGGAACGACTCCCCCAGCCGCACCACGGCGTAGGACAGCAGGGGGATCGGCACGTCGGGGACCGAGCCGAGCGCCTCGACGTCCCGCTCGAACAGCGCGGTGTAGGCCTCGACCAGCCGGGGCTGGACGCGGCCGCGCGGGTCGGTGAGCACCCGCAGCGCGGTGGTGGGCTCGTCGTCGAGGAACCGCCGCAGCGAAGGCGCCGTGCTGAGCACGTTCCGGAAGTCCTCGGCGATCGACAGGCTGCGCAACCGGCCGGGCGGCTCGGCGCCGACCGGCCGCGCGTCGTGGACCTCCGCGGCGCGTCGCAGGGTCCGCTCGGCCAGCCACCACATCGCCTCGCCGAGGACGGCGTCGCGGCTGCCGACCCGCCGGAACAACGTGACCCGCGAGATGCCGAGCCGTGCGGCGAGCGTCGCCATGTCGAGCCGCTCGCCGTCGAGGAGGGTGCGCGCCGCCCGGCGGATGACCTCTTCCGGGGGTGCGATCACGGGCCGAGCGTAGGGCGCCCGGGGCCCGGAGCAGCCCCATCTGCGCGCCGGTCCGACCGCGAGCGCGAGGGCGGCCACCGTGCACGCACGGCGGCCGCCCTCCGTCAGGACCCGCAGGGCCCGCCGGTCGTCAGACCGGGCAGGTGTTCCGGTAGGCCGAGACGCTCCCGAAGGTGGAGACCGACGGGCCCGGGCAGATGAACTGCGAGTACCGGGTGTCGGTGTCGACGAAGCGCTTGAGCCAGGCGATCGTGTTGGCCGCGATCACCGTGTTCGGGCTGTTGGGCGCGAAGTGGCTCGCGTCGTTCAGCTCGAGGTAGGCCCGCTCACCCGAGTTGGTCAGGCTGTTGTAGAACGGGATCGAGTGGCTGCTGACCGGGGCCACGCTGTCCTGCTCGGCGCCGATGACCAGGGTGGGCGTCCGGACCTCCGGCCACGTCTTGTCGGTGTTCCAGCCGGTCAGCGGGACGGCCGCCCGCAGGGAGGGCCGGTCCTTCGCTGCCTCGAGCGTGCCGCCACCACCCATGGAGTGGCCGATGACGGCGAGGCGGCCGGCGTCGACCCGGCTGCGGACGGAGCTGGAGCCGGTCAGGTAGTCCAGGGCGGCCAGCAGCTGGTCACCCCGGGCGGCGGGCTGGTCGTAGCGGGAGTTCGTGTCGAACACGATCACGACGAAGCCCTGCGAGGCCAGCCGCGGACCCAGCCAGGCGACGGTCTCCCGGCCGGCGGTGTAGCCGGGCGAGACGGCGACCCCGCCGAAGGTCCCCGCGGTGGTGGTCGTCGGGTAGTAGATCGTCGCCGCGCCGAAGCCCGGCGTCGAGAAGTCCGACACCGTGGTCGAGGCGGTGGCGAACGGGCCGGTGGTCGCGGTGATGCTGGCCTGCGTGGGTGCCGGCCCCCGCCACCAGGACTCGTCGGCACTGGCCGGTGACACGCCGGCGAGCAGGGTGGCCAGTGCCATGACGAGCGCCATGAGCGCGCCCGCCAGGAGACGTCGTGTGCGCACAGGTGTCCTTTCGTCGAGCCCGCGGCACGCGACAACGCCCGCGGAGGAGGGAAGGAGTCGCACCGGCGCCGGCCTGCTGTGTGGTCTGCGTCACGCCGCTGCGTGGACGAAACGTAACGGCTCCATCACGGTGGCTCAACGGCTTCTTGGAACATTTTCGCCGGATGTTTCAGCCGGGCGTGTCGCGCTCTCGGCGGTCCGGGTCGGGGGTCAGGCGGCCCAGGTCCCGGGTCGCGGCTGGCAGGTGGGTGGGCAGGGGTAGTCGTCGTCCCAGGGGTAGCGGCCGTCGCGGTGCGGCCAGGCGAGCTGGTAGGCCGGCACCGAGTGCTCGGGTGGCCGGGCGTACCAGCGGTTGGCGCCGAGGACGACGTCGCCGGGGTTGGGGCAGACCTCGACCACCAGCTCCCGCGTGCCGTCCTCGTGCGCCAGCACCTCGCCGGGCACCAGGTCGCGGCCGCCGCCGACCAGCCCGGCTCCCCACTGGAGCATCGCGTGCGCCGCCTCGGCGCCCACGCCCACCACCACGAGCTCGGGGTGGCCCAGGCCGAACAGGCCGATCGTGTAGGCGAAGGCGGGTTGGCCCGGCTCCTCGCCGGGGCCGACGTACTGCACCGCCCAGCGGTGCTCGCGGATGACGGCGGCGAGGCGGGCGTCCTCCTGGTCGAGCCAGGCGGTGGTCTGCGGGTCGAGGGACATGGCCGCAGCCTGTCCGCCGGGCCCGACGTGGCGCGGGCGACCGCCGGCCCGGCTGTGGACGGCGGTCCGTCCTGGGGACGACGTCCCGGACCGTCCTACCCCTGTGTCTGCAGCGGCAGCAGCTCCGCGCAGAACCCGGCCACGAAGCGCTCCCACGACTCCGGGGGCGCCGCCGGCCGCACGACGAACTTGCTCACGCCGGCCGCGACGTGCTCGGAGACGACCCGGCGCAGCTCGTCCCAGCCCTGCGGCACGAGCACCCGGGGGTCGGTGCCGGGCCGCCGGGCCGCGACGGTCGCGAGCAGCCGTTCGTCCGGAGCGGTCAGGGCGACCGGCAGGCTCATGCCGTAGTGGTCCTCGTCGACCGCGCGCCCGGCCTCGGTGGCGGCGTCCCGGATGACCTGGATCGCGTCGTGGGCCTCCTCCGGGGTCAGGAAGCTGCCGAGCCACCCGTCGGCCAGCCGGCCCACGCGGCGCAGGCCCGCCGGGGCCGAGCCGCCCAGCCACAGGTCCAGCGGCCGCTCGAGGCGGAACCCCACCGAGGCGTCCTCGACCGAGAAGAACTCGCCGCGGAAGGTCACGCGGGGCTCGCCGAGCAGCAGCCGCACGAGGGTCAGGGACTCGTCGAGCACCGCGCCCCGCCGGCCGGCCGGGACCGGGAAGAAGGCCCGCTCGGCCTCGCGCGCCGGCTGGAGCCCGAACACCGGGAGGATCCGCCGGGGTGCCAGCCAGGCCAGCGAGGCCAGTTGCTTGGCCACCCGCACCGGGTGGCGACCGGGCAGGACGCTCACGCCCGTGCCCAGCTTGAGCCGCCGGGTCCGGGACGCGGCGTGGGCGAGCCCCACCACCGGGTCGACGACCGGCGCGGTGACCTGCTCGGAGAACCAGAGCGAGTCGACCCCGGCCTCCTCCAGCCGGTCGACGAGAGCGGTCAGGTCCTCCGACTCCGCCATCGGGCCGAGCCCCAGGCCGATGCGCACCTTCACGCCGGCGGACCGTCCTCGCTCGCGCGCCGGGCACGGGCACGGCGCCGGCCCTCGTGCATCGCCGCGACCCGCGCGACGGGGATGGTGTGCCCCTCCGCCACGAGCTCGGCCGGGAGCGGCTGCGGCTCGGGGAGCGCGGCCGCCCACGGGTCACCGGCACCGAGCAGCTCCCCCGCCGTCCGCACCGTGACCCGGCCGGGGGCGGCTGCGGGCAGCTCGTCCCAGGCGACCGGGGCGGACACCGGCAGCCCCGGCCGGATCCGCGGGCTGTAGGCGGCCACGATGGTCGCCGTCCCCGAGCGGGTGGAGTCGACGAAGACCAGTCCGTGCCGGTCCTCCTTGATGTAGGCGGTGGTGGCCACGGTCGGGTCCAGCGCCGCCGCCCGCGCGGCGAGCGCACGGGTGGCCGCCGCCGCGTCGGACGGGTCCGCGTCCCGGATCGGCACGACGACGTGCACGCCCTTGGAGCCGCTGGTCTTGACCGCGCACGACAGGCCGGTGTCGGCCAGCGCCCGGCGGACGAGCTCGGCGGCGGCCACGACGACGGAGAAGTCCGCACCCTCGGGCGGGTCGAGGTCGAGCACCAGGCCGGTGGGCTGCGACGACCCGGCCGGCAGGAACGGGACGTGGAACTCGACGGCCCGCTGGTTGGCCAGCCACAGCAGCGTCCGCCGGTCGTCGCACAGCTTCCAGCGACGGTTCGGACCTGT
The DNA here is from genome assembly GCF_003319125.1 of Blastococcus sp. TF02A-26. GTDB lineage: Bacteria > Actinomycetota > Actinomycetes > Mycobacteriales > Geodermatophilaceae > Trujillonella. Next base: position 104,588 of record NZ_QOHG01000006.1, read on the forward strand.
TCCCCTGCTGCGCCGCCAACATGCCCACCGCAGGCGCCGCCACCCCGGAGGAGTGCCCCTTCGGGAGCCGCGTCAGACCGAAGTTCCCGGGAGCCGAGCAGCACGGGGTCAGTGGTGTCCGATTGGCCGGTTGTGGTTTCTGAGCCGCCGAGCCTCGGAACTTCGCGCCACTGCCGAGTCCCCCACGCACCCTTGTGGGACTATCGCCCCCAGCGAGCAAACGGGGAACTTCGGGGGCGGACATTCCGTGCGTCGTCTCTGCCCGAGACTCGAACCACGGATGGTCCAACGGTGAGGAAAGCAGAGATGGCTCAAGCAGCGCAGACCCAGGCACCGGCGAAGAAGCCCTTCTACAAGAAGTGGTGGTTCTGGCTGATTGTCGTGATCGTGGTGATCATCATCGCGACGCAGTCGGGCGGAAGCGACGACGGTGAGACGGGCGCAACCCCCAGCACCGGAGGAGTTGAGTCCTCCGCGCCTGAGGCCCCCGCTGAGGAAGCGGCGCCCGCCCCGGCCGATGACCCGCTGTCCGACGACGGCTGGACCGCCAGCAGCATCTCCGTGGACGCCCAGTCCTTCGGCACGACCATCACGGCCCGCCTCACCAACAATGAGGGTGGCACCCGGTCCGGTGCATTCACGCTGACCGTGTTCAGCAACGGCGAGGTGGTCGCTGCGGCCAACGGCTTCGTCAACGACGTTGAGGGCGGAAGCACTCAGACCGTGCAGTTCATCGCCACGGACGATCTGTCCGGTGTGGACCCGGCCACGTTCACCTACGAGTTGCAGAACGACTTCTGATCCAGGAAGCACCAACCGAATGGGCACCCGAGTCGACGTGACTCGGGTGCCCATTCGCATTGGTAACACCCTGAACGGTTCACTCGACCGGCGTAGGCGGCACGCTCTCCAGTCGTCGTCGACCGGCCTGTCTCCGCATCGCCTCGTTGCTGCGGCGCAGGGCCTCGTTGCGGGTGCGGAGGTCGGCGTTCTCCTTCTCCAGAACCTGCACCATTCTGGCCAGCGAGGTGGTGCCCCTCTTCCATTCATCCCTCTCTGCCACCGTCCGCACGTGCACCTCAGTCAGTTCCCGATGCTTGTTCTTGAGGCGGTCGAGTTCTTCGGTCAGCCTGATCTCATGGGCGGTTGTCGGCTGAGACTGCGCCTCGATGAGTGCTGCGAACCGCTCACCGAGATCCCGTAAGCCGCCTTTGGTCAGTTGGTTCCGGTTGACCTGGGCCTCGACCGCCAGAGATGCCACGCTCAAGCGTCCTTTAGGCACGCGAACCGGTTCGCCGCTCAGCATCCGCACCATCGCGTTGAGCACCGCGACGCGGGACGCGCTCTTCTCCCGCCGGATCTCGTCCAGGGTCGGCGGCACCGCCACGGCACCAACACCCACCTGCTCGCTCATTCCTCCGCGCTTTCCTCTCCGGCAGGCCGGGTCAGCGTGCGGCGGGTTCGGACGTGCTCTTCAACGTCACGCTCGTGCTCTTCCGCGTGACCGATGAGACGATCAGCCAGCGGTCCGGGTGAGAAGTCCGCTTCATTCCGAAGGCGGACGGCCTCGGACGCCATCTCTTGGACTGTCGCGTCGGTGCGGACCATGTTCGCGCACTTCTTGCCGACGCATCGATACGCGAGCGGTGGTCCAGGCTCCATGTCCTTTCGGCACGCCGCCTTGTCCGGATCGTTGATGCAGAGCGCGAACGCTCTCGGATTGAAGAAGACCCCACGATCCTTCTCCTTCAGGAGTTCCTTCTCCTCACGGGCCGACAACTTGCCCATTGGGGTGCCTCGGGCGATGTCGAGGGCACGTTCCGCACCCAAACCCGACACTCCACCTCCGGCCATCACTTCGTCGCGCGCGAAAGCGGTCGCCGACCCCAACGCCGAACGGGTTTCTTCATCGAGCACGTCGGCCAGTCCGGACGCTTTCCGCCCGCTGTATCCCTCGCCCGTCTCAGTGTCGAGGAATCCGGCTGGGTTGACGTGGCCGTACTGAATAGCGAGAGCGACATGGCCGTCCGGTCGGTGCCGAATGTGCCAGGCAAGCGTTCGTCGCAGACGAGCGAGCCGCACCGGTCCGCCAATGCAGTCGGGGATGCGGAGTTGCTCCGGCAGTCCTAGGGCGTCCACCTGTGCGTTGGCCCAGCCAACGAACTCGTCGATCCAGTCAGCCGCCGTGGTGGGTGTGATAGCGCCGCCGCTGGGTCCTGTGGAGAAGAGGTAATCCGTCTCTGCTGCGTAGCGCGTCCAGGTTCGGATGCGCTCGGCGATACTGAGGGCGTCGTATCCAGGCTTGACTGTCACCCACGTATGCGGACGCCCCTCTGGGTCTTGGCGACCATCCTTATCCACCACGCCTTTCCAAATGCGACCTCTGATTGCGTAATCAGCGGCGCCGTCGGCAGCGGGCACCTCTACTCCACAGCCGGTCTTAAGTTGCCGGGATTCCTGCCCGCGCATCCCGCTCAAGTACGTGATGGCGAGCAGGCTGGCGGTCCGCAGATGGGTGATGAGTGCGGGCACTTCCCGGTAGTCGATGTGTTCGCGCCAGGTTTGGTCTGCGATTCGCCCTTGGGGGTTCATCGTCATGGGCAACGGGATGGCGTCGTCGAGTGCATTGCGCCAGTCGGGTCGCTCCTTTGCCATGGCCCAGCGGACGTGCAGGCGGTCGAGACGGCCTCGCCCGTGAGCGGCCGCGAGATAGGATGCAGGAAAGTCGGGCAGCGTAGGCGTGCGCCAGTCTGTCGAGCCTGGCACCGGAGTTCCCGGCGGATACTCCGCGCGAATGATTTGCCGGGCAAAGTCGGTGGCCGACGCATCTCTGCGTAGGCGTCGGGTGGCTCCTTCGCTCTCACCTTCTCCGCGACGCATCATGCTCACATACTCGTCACCGGCGCCAATGATGTCTGGGGCCAGATCGAGCATCGTTAGAATCCAGGCCAGCAGCGGTTCCATGGTCGAGGGAGAAACGATCAGCGTGCTGTTCTCCGCTGCCGTTCGTGTGCCCGTTGTACGAAGTCGACCGTTGTCGCTCCACGACGGCTCCTCGATCCGGTCGCCTTCCGGGAGCATGGGACCCCGTGCCCACAGGTCGATAAGCGAACGTCGATACTGGTCCACGGTGCGCGGTGCCAATCCTCGACCCGGCGCTTGCAGCCATTCGAGGTAGAGGTCGAGCAGATCCGTCGTCACTGCATCGAGCGAACTGACCCCTTCCTTGTCGAGCCACGCGGCAAAGGGTCGCCACCTGTACGCGATCGCCTGAATAGACACCGGGGCCGTATGGGGACGGCGCTTGGACTTGCTTGCGCCCATCAGCGAATGTGGCGTCGGCTTGTTGATCAGTAGCCAGGCCGCCCGCTTGAACTGGCGGAGGAGGTGCTCCGGCCACGTGACGGGAGTCGCCTCCCGCGCCTTGGCCTTGGCCTCGACGCGCCTGTCGTGCCAGACGAGGGTGACCGCCTTACCCCCGTGAGCAAGCGCCGCCAGGGGCCACTCGTCGGCATCGAAGGGCGCGACAGGCTCCTCGCTGGCCCGAGCCTGCTCCGGCAGGATGGAGGGACCTGACTCGATCGCCGACCAGTCCAACGGCGCCTCAACGTCGGGGACTGGGGCTAGTGCATGTGGAATGGTCATGTGGGGTTGTACTCCCCCCACAGAAGTCGTTCGATCGTGCGACGATCCTCATCGGTCACCTGTACGCGGGCCTCCGCAATCTGTGCAGGCGTAAGTTCGTCGCGGAGAAACGCCACCACGTCCAAGTAGTACGGCGCGAAGTTTTCCGTCCATGTCTTCGAGTCGATGGCGCTGCGCAGGTTCTCCATCGCATCGTGCAGGCAAACGATGCGTGGAAAGTGACGCGGTCCGGCTAGGGCATTTGCGCACCGTAGGCACATCAGAAAAGAGTCCGAGCACTTAGCCCCGGTGCGGGGGTTGTGGTCGTAGTCCCCACATGAAGCCACAGCGGTATCCGACTGCGCATTGACATCCGCATCACTCCGAACGACGCGAATGGCGAGCCGCTTTCGGGCGGGCGCCAGCGCGGCCTCCAACCCCTCACGAGCGGTCGCCAGGGCCGCCGTCTGCGCTGTCGCATCCAGTAGAAGGTATTCCTTGAGGAAGGTCCCTCGGGAGTGGTGCTCCGGCTGCCGCTTGATCCGGGTGACGTGGGTACGGTGCAGCATCGCGAAGTTGGCGATGCCTTCGACGCCCTTAGGCCACCATTTCGCAGCCGCGTATCGCGCACTGTTGTGCTGCGGGATGCCCAGAATCGGCTGTTCACCGTCTGCTGCCCAGGACACCAGCAGTCGGTCGGTCGGCACACCCTGGCTGCCGAGGTACTGGCGCGCCGGTTCGGTCGCATCGGTAATCCAGCGGATGGCCCGCCCCACGCTGTTGATTCCATCGTCCACGAGGATGCTTGTTTGATGCCGTGCCGACCTCCCACGACGGGGTTTGTCAGTCGGCGTCCGATAGGCGTCCATCTCGTCAGCGGTCGTGGCTGCACTATCGGGAACTGTCAGTTGGTCGACCACGGATCGGTTGTAGCCCTCGTGGCAGAGCAATAGTACCGCTCCCGCAATAATCTCCGACACCGTAGGGAACAAGGCCGCTCGCGCCAGGCTGACCAAAGGATAGACCTGACCTCTCGCCCTCCGCCTCACTGTGCCGAGCGCGTGATGCAGCGGGAGGTCCGCAGGGTCGAGGCGCCCATTCGCCATGACGGCCCTGAGAGCCGTCGCCTTGAGAGCCTCTTCCTCGGTCAGGTTGGAATCGCCATACCGTTCGAGCAATGCTGCGTTGGCTCTGATTCGGGTGGCGGCTGCGTAGATGACTTCCTGCGCCGCTTTCTGGATGGCCTTGAAGTCATCGTCGGAGTGGTGCTTCTGGATGCGCCGAGGTTCGGATACGACTCGCAGGCGTAGCGCACGCTTCGTTCCTTCGGGAAGCCCTTCTGCCGCCTTGAGTAGTTCAGCGATGGATGTGAGGATCTTGCGCCGGGTCGCCGGTGCGTACGGGGACGAGACCTTTCGTCGTGGCCCGATTGGTCGCGGATGTGTGTCGAGGTGCAACTTGAAGTCGTTCCATACGTCTGCGGTGATCTCCTCGACCGACGTGATGTCGCCTCGCTCGTCGAGATAGACACAGAACGGAGGGAGTGATTCAGTCAGGCGGCTTACAGTTTGAATCCGCTTCCAGGTTCCCGTTGGTCCCGTCTTTCGCTCCAACGCCGCAGCGAACTGGCGGCGGAGTTCCTCTGGACCGGGCAGGTTCGTGAAGTCGATGATGCGACTGTTTGTGCTGCCTTCATCGGTAACCGTCACCTTGAGGCCGCTGTCGTCGATGCGGCTCGGCGGAGCCCAACCGGGATCGGGCATTGCCGCCCGACGACGAGGACTCATCTGTCCTCCTCCGACAGATACTCGACGGGAGCAATGTCTCGGACCTCCGGGTTGGTGAGGGCGAGGGCGGCGATGGCTGCCTGCACATCCCTCGTGCCGATGATGGTCTTCCCCCTCAAACCCTTAACAGGCTCCAGGTAGATGTTGCGGGTGGTGGTCGTACTCCTGTGCCCAAGTATGTCGCGTACGTGCTGGTACGCCGATAGGTAGCGGTTTTCGTCGTACGGTTCCGTTGGCGAGTAGCCGTACTTGCGGTCTATCGCCTGATGCAGGACGACCAGGACGAAGAGGGCGTAGGAGAAGCGCAGGGAATGGGGGGACAGAAGGATGATGTCGCGGTTGGGTCGCCCGAGGCGTTCGCATTCGCTCTTGAAGCGTTCAGACGCCCGGTGAAGGATCGTTCCCCAGCCTTTCGGGTTCATGGGCAGCCCGTCCTCCCCGAGCCACAGCCATAGCGGCTCTGGACCCGCGTGCACCCCTGAATCCCGGCTCCGCATGAGGCGCATCCGGGTCATGACGTCGATGTCCTTTAGCGGCCACTCGGCGCCGTTGGTCGTGACGAGCACTTCTCCGTGGCGGGAGCGGACCTCGATGTGATCAACCCAGATGGGATCCATCGTGTCGTAGCGGCCAGCCTTTTGCGCCCGTTTCACGGCCGCGCGCCGAGTGACGTTGATGTAGCGGGCGAGATTCGTAAGGGCGGCGCTCTCTGCCGTCCAGGAGCGAACCGTTCCGCGCTTGGCGGTGGCGCCAAGATAGGATTCCTGCCCGACCTCTGGGATTTCGTCGATCAGGAGTGATCCGCCCTCCTGGCGTCGTAGGGCGCTTGAGAATAGGAGGTCGGTGAAGGCGGTGTTGCGCTGCACGTTGCGCCCTCGGAAGCGCGGGTCCTCGGTCGTGGCCACGAGCCGCTTCCCGTCTACGCCGAGGCGGTATCCGGCGACGCCTACGTCGCGCCAGACTCGGTAGGTCGCAGCGGATACCCACTTGGCACGCTCGGACCTTGCGTTCTTGGAGTAGACGGCGGATGCCGGTGCAGCGCCGCGACCGGCCTTGGTGTCCGGAAGGGGGCTCTCCTGGACGTGCCCCTTCTTCGTTGCCCACCTGTAGAGGTGGTCGAGCGCGGCTGGGCACTTGTTCCAGGTGGCCCCATCCACCCACTTCTTTTCCTGCCGATTCCGGGGAACCGGGTGGAGCGTTGGATCGGTACGCCAAGCCTTGTAGGCGGCGAAGTCGCTTTCCGTGGCGAAATCCCAGGCCGTACTCCTCCGGTCGAGGAACTCGAACCACCACTTGTACTCGTATGCATAAGTGATGCGCGATGCTGCGCTGAGACCACTGAAGTCCGAAGAGGTGAAGAACGCGACGAGGCGCGGGTCGATCTCGTGATCAGGACTCAGGAGGATGGGGGTGTCGACCTTGATGGCCGCAGCCGTCTCCCGCGCGCGCAGCGTGCCCGCCCAAGCGTCCAGGAGCGGGTGGAAGTGCTCTGCGGGCATGCCGTCGTCGGCCGCCGTGAAGACGAGCGTCCACTCGTCCGGGGTGGCGGCGCCTGCGGTGAGCATGTCGGCAACCTAGCAGGGGAACAGGTCCGCTGAAGTTAGAACACAGCTTCCAGCGACGGTTCGGACCTGTTCCCCTGCTGCGCCGCCAACATGCCCACCGCAGGCGCCGCCACCCCGGACGAGTGCCCCTTCGGGAGCCGCGTCAGACCGAAGTTCCCGGGAGCCGAGCAGCACGGGGTCAGTGGTGTCCGATTGGCCGGTTGTGGTTTCTGAGCCGCCGAGCCTCGGAACTTCGCGCCACTGCCGAGTCCCCCACGCACCCTTGTGGGACTATCGCCCCCAGCGAGCAAACGGGGAACTTCGGGGGCGGACATTCCGTGCGTCGTCTCTGCCCGAGACTCGAACCACGGATGGTCCAACGGTGAGGAAAGCAGAGATGGCTCAAGCAGCGCAGACCCAGGCACCGGCGAAGAAGCCCTTCTACAAGAAGTGGTGGTTCTGGCTGATTGTCGTGATCGTGGTGATCATCATCGCGACGCAGTCGGGCGGAAGCGACGACGGTGAGACGGGCGCAACCCCCAGCACCGGAGGAGTTGAGTCCTCCGCGCCTGAGGCCCCCGCTGAGGAAGCGGCGCCCGCCCCGGCCGATGACCCGCTGTCCGACGACGGCTGGACCGCCAGCAGCATCTCCGTGGACGCCCAGTCCTTCGGCACGACCATCACGGCCCGCCTCACCAACAATGAGGGTGGCACCCGGTCCGGTGCATTCACGCTGACCGTGTTCAGCAACGGCGAGGTGGTCGCTGCGGCCAACGGCTTCGTCAACGACGTTGAGGGCGGAAGCACTCAGACCGTGCAGTTCATCGCCACGGACGATCTGTCCGGTGTGGACCCGGCCACGTTCACCTACGAGTTGCAGAACGACTTCTGATCCAGGAAGCACCAACCGAATGGGCACCCGAGTCGACGTGACTCGGGTGCCCATTCGCATTGGTAACACCCTGAACGGTTCACTCGACCGGCGTAGGCGGCACGCTCTCCAGTCGTCGTCGACCGGCCTGTCTCCGCATCGCCTCGTTGCTGCGGCGCAGGGCCTCGTTGCGGGTGCGGAGGTCGGCGTTCTCCTTCTCCAGAACCTGCACCATTCTGGCCAGCGAGGTGGTGCCCCTCTTCCATTCATCCCTCTCTGCCACCGTCCGCACGTGCACCTCAGTCAGTTCCCGATGCTTGTTCTTGAGGCGGTCGAGTTCTTCGGTCAGCCTGATCTCATGGGCGGTTGTCGGCTGAGACTGCGCCTCGATGAGTGCTGCGAACCGCTCACCGAGATCCCGTAAGCCGCCTTTGGTCAGTTGGTTCCGGTTGACCTGGGCCTCGACCGCCAGAGATGCCACGCTCAAGCGTCCTTTAGGCACGCGAACCGGTTCGCCGCTCAGCATCCGCACCATCGCGTTGAGCACCGCGACGCGGGACGCGCTCTTCTCCCGCCGGATCTCGTCCAGGGTCGGCGGCACCGCCACGGCACCAACACCCACCTGCTCGCTCATTCCTCCGCGCTTTCCTCTCCGGCAGGCCGGGTCAGCGTGCGGCGGGTTCGGACGTGCTCTTCAACGTCACGCTCGTGCTCTTCCGCGTGACCGATGAGACGATCAGCCAGCGGTCCGGGTGAGAAGTCCGCTTCATTCCGAAGGCGGACGGCCTCGGACGCCATCTCTTGGACTGTCGCGTCGGTGCGGACCATGTTCGCGCACTTCTTGCCGACGCATCGATACGCGAGCGGTGGTCCAGGCTCCATGTCCTTTCGGCACGCCGCCTTGTCCGGATCGTTGATGCAGAGCGCGAACGCTCTCGGATTGAAGAAGACCCCACGATCCTTCTCCTTCAGGAGTTCCTTCTCCTCACGGGCCGACAACTTGCCCATTGGGGTGCCTCGGGCGATGTCGAGGGCACGTTCCGCACCCAAACCCGACACTCCACCTCCGGCCATCACTTCGTCGCGCGCGAAAGCGGTCGCCGACCCCAACGCCGAACGGGTTTCTTCATCGAGCACGTCGGCCAGTCCGGACGCTTTCCGCCCGCTGTATCCCTCGCCCGTCTCAGTGTCGAGGAATCCGGCTGGGTTGACGTGGCCGTACTGAATAGCGAGAGCGACATGGCCGTCCGGTCGGTGCCGAATGTGCCAGGCAAGCGTTCGTCGCAGACGAGCGAGCCGCACCGGTCCGCCAATGCAGTCGGGGATGCGGAGTTGCTCCGGCAGTCCTAGGGCGTCCACCTGTGCGTTGGCCCAGCCAACGAACTCGTCGATCCAGTCAGCCGCCGTGGTGGGTGTGATAGCGCCGCCGCTGGGTCCTGTGGAGAAGAGGTAATCCGTCTCTGCTGCGTAGCGCGTCCAGGTTCGGATGCGCTCGGCGATACTGAGGGCGTCGTATCCAGGCTTGACTGTCACCCACGTATGCGGACGCCCCTCTGGGTCTTGGCGACCATCCTTATCCACCACGCCTTTCCAAATGCGACCTCTGATTGCGTAATCAGCGGCGCCGTCGGCAGCGGGCACCTCTACTCCACAGCCGGTCTTAAGTTGCCGGGATTCCTGCCCGCGCATCCCGCTCAAGTACGTGATGGCGAGCAGGCTGGCGGTCCGCAGATGGGTGATGAGTGCGGGCACTTCCCGGTAGTCGATGTGTTCGCGCCAGGTTTGGTCTGCGATTCGCCCTTGGGGGTTCATCGTCATGGGCAACGGGATGGCGTCGTCGAGTGCATTGCGCCAGTCGGGTCGCTCCTTTGCCATGGCCCAGCGGACGTGCAGGCGGTCGAGACGGCCTCGCCCGTGAGCGGCCGCGAGATAGGATGCAGGAAAGTCGGGCAGCGTAGGCGTGCGCCAGTCTGTCGAGCCTGGCACCGGAGTTCCCGGCGGATACTCCGCGCGAATGATTTGCCGGGCAAAGTCGGTGGCCGACGCATCTCTGCGTAGGCGTCGGGTGGCTCCTTCGCTCTCACCTTCTCCGCGACGCATCATGCTCACATACTCGTCACCGGCGCCAATGATGTCTGGGGCCAGATCGAGCATCGTTAGAATCCAGGCCAGCAGCGGTTCCATGGTCGAGGGAGAAACGATCAGCGTGCTGTTCTCCGCTGCCGTTCGTGTGCCCGTTGTACGAAGTCGACCGTTGTCGCTCCACGACGGCTCCTCGATCCGGTCGCCTTCCGGGAGCATGGGACCCCGTGCCCACAGGTCGATAAGCGAACGTCGATACTGGTCCACGGTGCGCGGTGCCAATCCTCGACCCGGCGCTTGCAGCCATTCGAGGTAGAGGTCGAGCAGATCCGTCGTCACTGCATCGAGCGAACTGACCCCTTCCTTGTCGAGCCACGCGGCAAAGGGTCGCCACCTGTACGCGATCGCCTGAATAGACACCGGGGCCGTATGGGGACGGCGCTTGGACTTGCTTGCGCCCATCAGCGAATGTGGCGTCGGCTTGTTGATCAGTAGCCAGGCCGCCCGCTTGAACTGGCGGAGGAGGTGCTCCGGCCACGTGACGGGAGTCGCCTCCCGCGCCTTGGCCTTGGCCTCGACGCGCCTGTCGTGCCAGACGAGGGTGACCGCCTTACCCCCGTGAGCAAGCGCCGCCAGGGGCCACTCGTCGGCATCGAAGGGCGCGACAGGCTCCTCGCTGGCCCGAGCCTGCTCCGGCAGGATGGAGGGACCTGACTCGATCGCCGACCAGTCCAACGGCGCCTCAACGTCGGGGACTGGGGCTAGTGCATGTGGAATGGTCATGTGGGGTTGTACTCCCCCCACAGAAGTCGTTCGATCGTGCGACGATCCTCATCGGTCACCTGTACGCGGGCCTCCGCAATCTGTGCAGGCGTAAGTTCGTCGCGGAGAAACGCCACCACGTCCAAGTAGTACGGCGCGAAGTTTTCCGTCCATGTCTTCGAGTCGATGGCGCTGCGCAGGTTCTCCATCGCATCGTGCAGGCAAACGATGCGTGGAAAGTGACGCGGTCCGGCTAGGGCATTTGCGCACCGTAGGCACATCAGAAAAGAGTCCGAGCACTTAGCCCCGGTGCGGGGGTTGTGGTCGTAGTCCCCACATGAAGCCACAGCGGTATCCGACTGCGCATTGACATCCGCATCACTCCGAACGACGCGAATGGCGAGCCGCTTTCGGGCGGGCGCCAGCGCGGCCTCCAACCCCTCACGAGCGGTCGCCAGGGCCGCCGTCTGCGCTGTCGCATCCAGTAGAAGGTATTCCTTGAGGAAGGTCCCTCGGGAGTGGTGCTCCGGCTGCCGCTTGATCCGGGTGACGTGGGTACGGTGCAGCATCGCGAAGTTGGCGATGCCTTCGACGCCCTTAGGCCACCATTTCGCAGCCGCGTATCGCGCACTGTTGTGCTGCGGGATGCCCAGAATCGGCTGTTCACCGTCTGCTGCCCAGGACACCAGCAGTCGGTCGGTCGGCACACCCTGGCTGCCGAGGTACTGGCGCGCCGGTTCGGTCGCATCGGTAATCCAGCGGATGGCCCGCCCCACGCTGTTGATTCCATCGTCCACGAGGATGCTTGTTTGATGCCGTGCCGACCTCCCACGACGGGGTTTGTCAGTCGGCGTCCGATAGGCGTCCATCTCGTCAGCGGTCGTGGCTGCACTATCGGGAACTGTCAGTTGGTCGACCACGGATCGGTTGTAGCCCTCGTGGCAGAGCAATAGTACCGCTCCCGCAATAATCTCCGACACCGTAGGGAACAAGGCCGCTCGCGCCAGGCTGACCAAAGGATAGACCTGACCTCTCGCCCTCCGCCTCACTGTGCCGAGCGCGTGATGCAGCGGGAGGTCCGCAGGGTCGAGGCGCCCATTCGCCATGACGGCCCTGAGAGCCGTCGCCTTGAGAGCCTCTTCCTCGGTCAGGTTGGAATCGCCATACCGTTCGAGCAATGCTGCGTTGGCTCTGATTCGGGTGGCGGCTGCGTAGATGACTTCCTGCGCCGCTTTCTGGATGGCCTTGAAGTCATCGTCGGAGTGGTGCTTCTGGATGCGCCGAGGTTCGGATACGACTCGCAGGCGTAGCGCACGCTTCGTTCCTTCGGGAAGCCCTTCTGCCGCCTTGAGTAGTTCAGCGATGGATGTGAGGATCTTGCGCCGGGTCGCCGGTGCGTACGGGGACGAGACCTTTCGTCGTGGCCCGATTGGTCGCGGATGTGTGTCGAGGTGCAACTTGAAGTCGTTCCATACGTCTGCGGTGATCTCCTCGACCGACGTGATGTCGCCTCGCTCGTCGAGATAGACACAGAACGGAGGGAGTGATTCAGTCAGGCGGCTTACAGTTTGAATCCGCTTCCAGGTTCCCGTTGGTCCCGTCTTTCGCTCCAACGCCGCAGCGAACTGGCGGCGGAGTTCCTCTGGACCGGGCAGGTTCGTGAAGTCGATGATGCGACTGTTTGTGCTGCCTTCATCGGTAACCGTCACCTTGAGGCCGCTGTCGTCGATGCGGCTCGGCGGAGCCCAACCGGGATCGGGCATTGCCGCCCGACGACGAGGACTCATCTGTCCTCCTCCGACAGATACTCGACGGGAGCAATGTCTCGGACCTCCGGGTTGGTGAGGGCGAGGGCGGCGATGGCTGCCTGCACATCCCTCGTGCCGATGATGGTCTTCCCCCTCAAACCCTTAACAGGCTCCAGGTAGATGTTGCGGGTGGTGGTCGTACTCCTGTGCCCAAGTATGTCGCGTACGTGCTGGTACGCCGATAGGTAGCGGTTTTCGTCGTACGGTTCCGTTGGCGAGTAGCCGTACTTGCGGTCTATCGCCTGATGCAGGACGACCAGGACGAAGAGGGCGTAGGAGAAGCGCAGGGAATGGGGGGACAGAAGGATGATGTCGCGGTTGGGTCGCCCGAGGCGTTCGCATTCGCTCTTGAAGCGTTCAGACGCCCGGTGAAGGATCGTTCCCCAGCCTTTCGGGTTCATGGGCAGCCCGTCCTCCCCGAGCCACAGCCATAGCGGCTCTGGACCCGCGTGCACCCCTGAATCCCGGCTCCGCATGAGGCGCATCCGGGTCATGACGTCGATGTCCTTTAGCGGCCACTCGGCGCCGTTGGTCGTGACGAGCACTTCTCCGTGGCGGGAGCGGACCTCGATGTGATCAACCCAGATGGGATCCATCGTGTCGTAGCGGCCAGCCTTTTGCGCCCGTTTCACGGCCGCGCGCCGAGTGACGTTGATGTAGCGGGCGAGATTCGTAAGGGCGGCGCTCTCTGCCGTCCAGGAGCGAACCGTTCCGCGCTTGGCGGTGGCGCCAAGATAGGATTCCTGCCCGACCTCTGGGATTTCGTCGATCAGGAGTGATCCGCCCTCCTGGCGTCGTAGGGCGCTTGAGAATAGGAGGTCGGTGAAGGCGGTGTTGCGCTGCACGTTGCGCCCTCGGAAGCGCGGGTCCTCGGTCGTGGCCACGAGCCGCTTCCCGTCTACGCCGAGGCGGTATCCGGCGACGCCTACGTCGCGCCAGACTCGGTAGGTCGCAGCGGATACCCACTTGGCACGCTCGGACCTTGCGTTCTTGGAGTAGACGGCGGATGCCGGTGCAGCGCCGCGACCGGCCTTGGTGTCCGGAAGGGGGCTCTCCTGGACGTGCCCCTTCTTCGTTGCCCACCTGTAGAGGTGGTCGAGCGCGGCTGGGCACTTGTTCCAGGTGGCCCCATCCACCCACTTCTTTTCCTGCCGATTCCGGGGAACCGGGTGGAGCGTTGGATCGGTACGCCAAGCCTTGTAGGCGGCGAAGTCGCTTTCCGTGGCGAAATCCCAGGCCGTACTCCTCCGGTCGAGGAACTCGAACCACCACTTGTACTCGTATGCATAAGTGATGCGCGATGCTGCGCTGAGACCACTGAAGTCCGAAGAGGTGAAGAACGCGACGAGGCGCGGGTCGATCTCGTGATCAGGACTCAGGAGGATGGGGGTGTCGACCTTGATGGCCGCAGCCGTCTCCCGCGCGCGCAGCGTGCCCGCCCAAGCGTCCAGGAGCGGGTGGAAGTGCTCTGCGGGCATGCCGTCGTCGGCCGCCGTGAAGACGAGCGTCCACTCGTCCGGGGTGGCGGCGCCTGCGGTGAGCATGTCGGCAACCTAGCAGGGGAACAGGTCCGCTGAAGTTAGAACAGAACACCTGGTGGATCTCGCGGGAGACCGACGCCGACCAGGTCGGCACGGTGCGCACCCAGTCCGGCGCCCCCTTGGGCACGTTGCGCTGCATGAACGGCGCCGCGCCGGGACGCACCCGCATCACCGACAGCGGCCGGCCGGCCAGCAGCGGGACCAGCCGGTCGGCGAAGGCGTCCAGGTGGTCGACCAGGTCGGCCTTCGTCACCCCGAGCCCGTCGCCGAGCTCGGAGTCCAGCGAGGTCAGCCGGACACCGTCGCGCTCGTCGTCGGCCGCGGGCACCCGGCTACACCTCGTAGGTAGCGCCGGTGCGGACGAGCTCCGCGGCGGGGAACACCTCGCGGGCGGCCGTGACCTGGCCGTCGGGGTCGACCCAGGCCGGCACGTGGGTCACCAGCAGCCGCCCGACCCCCGCGCTCGCGGCGAGCTCACCGGCCTGCCGGCCGGTCAGGTGCAGCGCCGGGGGCAGGTCGGGGACGTCGGGGTGCGCGGCCTCGGCCAGCAGCACGTCGGCGCCACGGGCGAGCTGGGCGACCCGGTCACTGGGACCGGTGTCGCCGGTGTAGACCAGCGACGAGCCGCCCGCGGTCAGCCGGACGGCGTGGCACTCGATGGGGTGCTCGGTCCGCGCCGTCTGCACGGTGAACGGCCCCAGCCGGTCGGTCCCCGGCGCCGGGAGGAACTCGAAGACGTCGGACAGCGGCTTGCCGCCCTCCTCGCAGATCACCGCCAGCCGCCGGTCGGCACCCGACGGGGCCACCAGCGGGATCCGCCGCCCCGAACTGCGGCCCGACCACCGGTGCCACACCACGAAGGGGGCGACGTCGAGGCAGTGGTCGGCGTGCAGGTGGGTCAGGAACACCGCGTCGACCGCGTCGGGGTCGACCGACCCCTGCAGCGGCCCGAACGCGCCGTTGCCCAGGTCCAGCAGCACCCGGAAGCCGTCGTACTCGACGAGGTAGCAGGACGCCGGCGACCCCGGGCCCGGACCGCTGCCCGAGCAGCCGACCACCGTGAGCCTCATGGGAACCCCCGTGTCCGCACGGTTCGTGAGGCTAGCGGCCCCGCTGCAGGGACCCACGTCGAGCTCGCGAGGCGTGGGGGCAGCGGGGTCCTCCGACTACGCCCAGAGCTGGCCCTCGAGCGCGGCCGTGGCCTCGTCGAGGGTGCCGGCGTAGGCGCCGGTGGACAGGTACTTCCAGCCGCCGTCGCAGACGATGAAGACGATGTCGGCCTTGCGACCGGCCGCCACCTCCTTGTCGGCCACGCCCAGGGCGGCGTGCAGGATCGCCCCGGTGGAGATGCCGGCGAAGATGCCCTCGCGCTCCACCAGCTGGCGGGTGCGGTGGATGGCGTCCTCCGGGCCCACGCTGAAGCGGGAGTCCAGCAGGGAGGCGTCGTAGAGCTCGGGGATGAAGCCCTCGTCGATGTTGCGCAGGCCGTAGACCAGCTCGCCGTAGCGCGGCTCGGCGGCGATGACCTGCACCTCGGGCCGGTGCTCCCGGAAGTAGCGCGAGCAGCCCATGAGGGTGCCCGTGGTGCCCAGGCCGGCGACGAAGTGGGTGATCGACGGCAGGTCGGCGAGGATCTCCGGGCCGGTACCCGTGTAGTGCGCCTCGGCGTTGGCCGGGTTGCCGTACTGGTAGAGCATCGTCCAGTCGTCGTGCTCCGCGGCCAGCTCCTTGGCCATGGCGACGGCCTGGTTGGAGCCGCCGGCGGCCGGCGAGCTGATGATCTGCGCCCCGTACATCTCCAGCAGCTGGCGCCGCTCGACCGAGGTGTTCTCGGGCATGACGCAGATGAGCTTGTAGCCGCGCTGCCGGGCGACCATGGCCAGCGAGATGCCGGTGTTGCCGCTCGTCGGCTCCAGGATGGTCGACCCCGGCTGCAGCGACCCGTCCTTCTCCGCCGCCTCGATCATCGCGATCGCCGCCCGGTCCTTGATGGAACCGGTCGGGTTGTGGTCCTCGAGCTTGGCCCACAGCCGGACGTCGGGGGTCGGCGACAGCCGCGGGAGCCCGACGAGCGGGGTGCCGCCGAGGGAGTCGACGAGGGAGGCGAAGCGGGCCATGGGAGCTCTTCCGGAGAGGCGGCGGGACGGACGGGGCTGCTCAGCAGCCGCCGGCGACCGCCGGGAGAATCGTGACGGAGTCGCCGTCCTTGACCGAGGTGTCCAGCGCGCCGGTGAAGCGGACGTCCTCGTCGTTGACGTAGACGTTGACGAAGCGGTGCAGCTTGCCCTCCTCGGTCACGAGGCGGTTCTTCAGCCCGGGGTGCTGGCTGTCGAGGTCGTCGACGAGCGCGCCGAGCGTGGCGCCGCTGCCCTCGACGGTCTTGGCCCCACCGGTGTGGGTGCGCAGGATGGTCGGGATGCGGACCTCGATGGCCATGGCGTGCGGTTCTCCTCTGGACTGGCTGTGGCTGGGTGCGGGCGCCGCTGTGCGACGGCCTCCGGTGGTGCGTCTGGAACGGGCAACGCCCGCGCGCCGACAGGGATTCCATCAACGCGCGGTCGTCCCGCGGCCCCGTCCAGAGGCTCGTCCCGAGCTTGCGAGGGATGAGGAGGACGGGGTCCTTCTTCAGTCGTAGACGACGGTGGTCGGCGAGTGCCCGAAGAGGTAGGACTCGACGACCTCGACGTCCTCCTCGGTGACCTGACCGTCGACGATCCGGAAGCTGCGGAACTCGACCTCGTCACCGGCCAGGCCGGTCTGCGCGCCGTGCTCCCGCGTGGAGACCAGCACGTAGTGCGCCTCGGGTTCGGAGGCGTAGCTGATGTCGGTGCGCGACGGGTAGGCCTCGGTGGCGGTGTGCGAGTGGTAGACGACCACCGGCACCTCGTCCCGGTCGTCCATGTCCCGGTACAGCCGCAGCAGGTCCCCGGAGTCGAACTCGTAGAAGGTCGGGGACCGCGCGGCGTTGAGCATCGGGATGAACCGCTCGGGCCGGTCGCTGCCCTCGGGCCCGGCGACGACGCCACAGGCCTCGTCCGGGTGGTCCTCCCGGGCGTGGGCCACGATGGCGTCGTAGGTCGCGCGGTCGATGCGCAGCACGCCCGACAGTCTAGGCGCCCCGTTGGCGGTCTCCGCCCCGGTCCTCCGACCGGGGGACCCGGCGGACGTGGGCGACGCCGCATCCGTGGCGCCGGTCACCCGGCGCGGTGGGGCGATACGGTCCTGTCCCGTGCTCGTCGATCTCGTCCTGGCCGCCGTGGTGGCGCTGTTCGCCCTGCCGGCGCTCGCCCTCGGCGCCCGCGGGCTCCTCCGTCGCAACGGGCTGAGCGGCGATCCCACCGACCGCACGTCGCTGGTCGTGGTGGTCGTCCTGCGCGCGGTCGCGCTGCTGCTGCTCCTGGGGACGGCGGGCCTCACGCTGCTGTCGACGATCGGCGCCGCCGTCCAGGACGTCGAGCTGCACGGCTTCGTCTACGTGTTCTTCGTCGCCACGCTGCTGCTCGCGCTGCTGGTGCTCACGACCTTCGGCCGGCGCGACCGGCGGCCAGCGCGTCGACCAGCGACCCCTGCACGGCGGTGAGCCAGTAGTAGACGGCCAGCTGCTGGTCGGCCTCGCTGACCAGCTCCTCCGGCGGCTCGCTCTCGGCGCTGATCCCCAACCGGGTGCCCAGCGCCAGCCGCAGGTCGTTGGTGGTGCGCAGCCAGGCGGTGGCCTGGTCGACGTCGAGCCGCAGCACCCCGCCGTCGGGGGGCAGCGTGGCCCGGACGGTCGCCAGGTCGTCGGACTTGCCGGCCACGAGGCTCGCGCGGGTCAGCTCCCGGTAGTCGGCGGCCAGGCGCGGGTCGCCGCGGTGGCCCTCGGGCAGCAGCCGGGCGATCACCTCGTCGCCCTCTACGTCGTCCTCCTCGCCGGCGAGCAGCTGCTCGAGCTGGTCCAGCAGCAGCCCGACGATCCCGGCCTCGGCGGAGTCCAGCCGGGCGACGTACTCGTCGCCCTTCCTGCGGAACGGCTTCATGCGTCCTTCTGGTAGCTCGCCCACAGCCCGTAGGCGTGCAGCCTGCTGGTGTCGTGCTCCATGCGCTCGCGGGGACCGGAGCTCACCACCGCCCGGCCCTCGTGGTGCACCTGCAGCATGAGCTCGGTCGCCTTCGCCTCGTCGTAGCCGAAGAGCTCCTGGAAGACGAAGGTCACGTACGTCATGAGGTTCACCGGGTCGTCCCAGACGATGGTCACCCAGGGACGGTCGAGGTCGTTCTCCTCCTCGACGACGGTCTCGGGCGACCGTGTCGGCGCGAGCGGTCCGGCCACGTCGTAGAGCTTAAGCACCTCGTCTCCCGGCGAGTGGCCTCGCGCCCTCCTGCCTAGGCTCGGGACCATGCCGCCCGCAACCGCCCTGCTCACCGACCGGTACGAGCTCACGATGGTCGCCGCGGCGCTGGCCGACGGCACCGCCGACCGCGACTGCGTCTTCGAGGTCTTCTCGCGCCGGCTCCCGCACGGCCGCCGGTACGGGGTGGTCGCCGGCACCGGCCGGCTGCTGGAGGCGCTGCCCGCCTTCCGGTTCGGCGACGAGGAGCTCGCCACCCTGCGCGCGCAGGGCGTGACCGACGCCCGGTTGCTGGACTGGCTGGCCGACTTCCGCTTCGGCGGGGACGTCGACGGCTACGCGGAGGGCGAGTTCTTCTTCCCCGGGTCGCCGGTGCTCACCGTGCGGGCGTCGTTCGCGGAGGGCGTGCTGCTGGAGACGCTCGTGCTGTCGATCCTGAACCACGACAGCGCCATCGCGTCGGCCGCGGCGCGCATGGTCGGCGCCGCCTGCGACCGGCCGTGCATCGAGATGGGGTCGCGCCGCACGCACGAGCAGGCCGCCGTCTCCGCCGCCCGCGCCGCCTCGCTGGTCGGCTTCGCCTCCAGCTCGAACCTCGAGGCCGGACGGCGGTACGGCGTGCCGACGACCGGAACCAGCGCGCACGCCTTCACGCTGCTGCACGACGACGAGGCCGCCGCCTTCCGCGCCCAGGTCGCGACGCTGGGCACCGGCACCACGCTGCTCGTGGACACCTACGACGTCGAGCAGGGCATCCGCACCGCGGTCGAGGTGGCCGGTCCCGAGCTGGGCGCGATCCGGCTGGACTCCGGTGACCTGCCGACGCTGGCCACGCGTGCCCGGGCACTCCTGGACTCCCTCGGCGCCACGAAGACGCGGATCATCGTCACCAGCGACCTCGACGAGTACGCCATCGCCGGGCTGATGGCCGCCCCGGTCGACGGCTACGGCGTGGGGACCTCGCTGGTCACCGGCTCCGGGGCGCCCACCGCGGGGATGGTCTACAAGCTGGTCGAGCGGGACGGCGTCCCGGTGGCGAAGAGGAGCGAGGGCAAGAACTCGGTCGGCGGCCGCAAGCACGCCGTCCGCCGGCACGACGCCTCCGGGACGGCCACCGCCGAGATCGTCTGCGCGCAGCCCATCGAGCCGCAGGACGGCGACCGGGAGCTGGTCGTCGAGCTGGTCCGCGACGGGCGGGTCTGCCGCGAGCTGTCCCCGCCCGACGCCCTGGCCGAGGCCCGCGAGCACCACGGGCGTGTGCGGGCCACCATGCCGGCGGAGGCGTTCGCGCTCTCCCGCGGCGACTGCGCCATCGACACCGTGCACGCCTGAGAGGAACCCGACATGACCCGCGCCCTGCTCGTCATCGACGTCCAGAACGACTTCTGCGAGGGCGGCAGCCTCGCCGTGGCCGGCGGCGCCGCGGTGGCCACCGCGATCAGCGAACACGCCCGCAGCGGCGGGTACGACCACGTGGTCGCCACCCGCGACCACCACGTCGACCCGGGCGGTCACTTCTCGAACTCCCCCGACTTCGTCGACAGCTGGCCGGCGCACTGCGTCGTCGGGACCGGCGGGGTGGAGCTGCACCCGCAGCTGGACCGCGAGCCGATCGAGGCGGTGTTCGACAAGGGCGAGTACGCCGCCGCCTACTCCGGCTTCGAGGCGCGCTCGGAGGGGACGCCGCTGGCCGAGTGGCTGCGCGCGCGGGGGGTGGACGCCGTCGACGTCGTCGGCATCGCCACCGACCACTGCGTGCGCGCCACCGCCCTGGACGCCGTCGCCGAGGGCTTCTCGACCCGGGTGCTCCTGCCGCTCACCGCGGGTGTCGCCGAGGCGACCGTCGACGCCGCCCTCGACCAGCTGCGCACCGCCGGCGTCGAGCTCGAGGGCACGGTCCACCGCTCTACCTAGAGCCGCTCCTGCGAGCAGTCGTGCCCGAGGGGGACCCGGAGGGTTCCGCGAAGGGTGCGACGACACGGCTCAGCGCAGCAGGGGAACGGCACGTGGCCGCGGTGTCGTCCGGAGGACGACAGATCACAGGGCGTCGAGGACCTCGTCGCGGGTGAAGCCGAGCACCTGCAGGACCGCGTCGAGGTAGGGCTGGTTCAGCGCGGTGTGCGCCTGCTCCCGCACGACCGGCTTGGCGTTGAACGCGATGCCCAGGCCGGCGGCGTTGAGCATGTCGAGGTCGTTCGCGCCGTCGCCGACCGCGACCGTCTGCTCCAGCGGGATGCCGTACTGACCGGCGAAGCGGGCCAGCGCCCGCGCCTTGCCGGCGCGGTCGACGATCTCGCCCACGAGTCCCCCGGTGAGCCGCCCGTCGGCGACCTCGAGGGTGTTCGCGGCGGCGAAGTCCAGGCCGAGGCTCTCCGCGAGCGGGTCGGTGATCTGGGTGAAACCGCCGCTGACGATGCCGCAGCGGAAACCCAGCCGCTGCAGGGTGCGGATGAGGGTGCGCGCGCCGGGGGTGAGCACCAGCGCCTCGCGGACCTCGTCGAGCACCTCGACCGGCAGCCCGGCGAGCGCGCCGACCCGGGCGCGGAGGGACTCGGCGAAGTCGAGCTCGCCGTTCATCGCCGCCGCGGTGATGCGGGCGACCTCGGCGGCGCGCCCGGCCCGGGCGGCCAGTTCGTCGATGACCTCGCCGCGGACCAGGGTCGAGTCCACGTCGAGCACGATCAGCCGCTTGCTGCGCCGAGCGAGACCCACCCGCTCGACGGCGATGTCGGTGCCGGTCTCGGCGGCGACGGCAGCCAGCACGGTGCGCAGCTCGGTGGCCTCCGCGCCGGAGACGGTGAGCTCGAAGCTGGTGACCGGGTAGTCCGACAGCCGGCGGATCGCGTCGATGTTGGCGCCGGTCCCGGCGATGGCCCGGGCGGCACCGGCCACGGCGTCGGGCAGCACCGGCCGGCCCAGCAGGATGACGTGGTGCGGGCGGTCGGCGCCGGCCGCGGCGCCGTCGGGGCCGGCCGCCTCGACGGCGACCTGCATCCCGGTGTCCTCGGCGACCCGTGCCGCCAGCTCGGCCAGCCGCGCGACCAGCTCCGGTGCCTCACCGGAGTGGGGGCCGGCGGCGACGACGACGCCCAGCACGAGCTGCCCGTGCACGACGACCTGCTCGACGTCGAGGACCTCGACCGCCGGGACGCCGTTCCCGAGGGCCGCCAGGGCGGTGAACAGCCGGGCGGTCACGCCGGGACGGTCCGGACCGCTGACGGTCAGGACGGCGCTGGGCCGGGCGAGGGGCTCGGTGACGGGCGTGCGGGGGGCGGGGTCCAGCGACACGCGGTCATCGTGCCGCACTCCCGCGGAGCGTCCGCCCACCGCCCCTGAGGGCCTCCCGGGGCCGGGACACGACGACGCCCCGCCGGCCGGGGGCCGACGGGGCGCCGCAACGTGCTGGAGCGGCCCCGTTCAGGGGTCCCACCGCGGGCCTGCCAGCGGTGGGGGGAACGGGTCCTTCCTCAGGTGGGGTCGGGGTCGTTCGGCCCCTGACGCCGGCCCGCGGTGGCGCCGATCTCGCTGACCCCGGCGTACGGCTCGTGCCGCTTGCCGACGTGCGCCTCGCGGTGCAGCCGCTCGATGAGGTGCGGGTAGTGCGCCTCGAAGGCCGGCCGCTCCGAGCGGATGCGCGGGATCGACGTGAAGTTGTGCCGCGGCGGCGGGGACGAGGTCGCCCACTCCAGCGAGTTGCCGTGGCCCCAGGGGTCGTCGCGCAGCGCCAGCTGACCGTGCTTCCAGGACTTGACCACGTTGTAGACGAACGGGATCAGGGAGGCGCCGAGCACGAACGAGAAGATGGTCGAGACCACGTTCAGCGTCGTGAAGCCGTCGATCTCCTGGTAGTTCACGTACCGGCGCGGCATGCCCTCACCACCCAGCCAGTGCTGGACGAGGAACGTGCCGTGGAAGCCGATGAAGGTCAGCCAGAACTGCAGCTTGCCGAGCCGCTCGTCCATCATCCGGCCCGACATCTTGGGGAACCAGAAGTAGACCCCGGCGTAGGCGGCGAACACCACGGTGCCGAAGACGACGTAGTGGAAGTGGGCGACGACGAAGTAGCTGTCGTTGAGGTGGAAGTCCAGCGGCGGGCTGGCCAGCAGCACACCGGTCAGACCACCGAGGAGGAACGTGACCATGAAGCCCAGCGAGAACAGCATCGGCGTCTCGAAGGTCATCTGGCCGCGCCACATGGTGCCGATCCAGTTGAAGAACTTGATGCCGGTCGGCACGGCGATCAGGTAGGTCATGAAGGCGAAGAACGGCAGCAGCACCGCGCCGGTCGCGTACATGTGGTGGGCCCACACGGCCACCGACAGGATCGCGATCAGCAGGGTCGCGCCGACCATGCCCTTGTAGCCGAACAGCGGCTTGCGGGCGAAGACCGGGATGATCTCGGTGACGATGCCGAAGAACGGCAGCGCGATGATGTACACCTCGGGGTGCCCGAAGAACCAGAACAGGTGCTGCCACAGCATCGCCCCGCCGTTCTCGCGGGAGAAGATCAGCGAGCCGAGGTTGCGATCGGCCAGCATGCCCATGATCGCCGCGGTCAGGATCGGGAACGCGAAGAGGATCAGCAGGCTGGTGACCAGCGTGTTCCAGGTGAAGATCGGCATCCGGAACATCGTCATGCCCGGCGCGCGGAGGCAGATGATCGTGGCGATGAAGTTGACGCCACCGAGGATCGTGCCCAGACCGCTGACCGCCAGGCCGGAGAACCAGAGCGTGGCGCCGGCGCCCGGCGAGTGCACCGCGTCGGACAGCGGCGCGTAGGCGTACCAGCCGAAGTCGGCCGCGCCGCTGGGCGTGAGGAACCCGGAGACCGCGATGGCCGAGCCGATGAAGAACAGCCAGTACGACAGCGCGTTGAGCCGCGGGAAGGCGACGTCGGGGGCGCCGATCTGCAGCGGCATGATCAGGTTCGCGAAGGCGAAGAACAGCGGCGTCGCGAACATCAGCAGCATCACCGTGCCGTGCATGGTGACCAGCTGGTTGTACTGCTCCGGCGAGAGGTACTGCAGGCCCGGCTGCGCCAGCTCGCCGCGCATCAGCATGGCCATCAGGCCGCCGATCGCGAAGTAGGCGAACGAGGTGACCAGGTACATCAAGCCGATGGTCTTGTGGTCGGTGGTCCGCAGCAGGTTGGAGAGCCGCGACCCCTTCTCGACCTCGCGAGCGGGACTGGGCCTGCTCACGATCGGAGCCGGTGCGATCGTCACGGCCGCGAGCTTAGACCGTGCTGCGGACGGACCTCGCGCCGACGCCGGGTCCCGCGCGTCACGGTGCGGTCACACCGCCGGGGTCCAGCTGCTGACCTGCACGGCCACGGTGACGCGTACCGGTTCCGGGAGGTCCGCGACCGCCGCGGCGAGGGCGGCGGGCGCCAGGTGCCGGGCGTGCGGGCCCATGCCGACGAGGGTGGTGACGGCCGCGCGGGGCAGCTCGAGCACCTCCCGGTGCGTCGTCGTCGAGACCGGCGCCAGGTGCGGCTCGAGGCTCGCCGAGAGGCGGGCGTCCTTGTCCGGGTCCACCCGCAGCAGGCCCAGCGGGCCGACCAGCTCGGCCAGGTGCTCGGGCGCCGGCGTGACGACGACGAGGCGGCCACCGGGCCGCAGCACCCGCGCCGTCTCCGGACCGTTGCGCGGCGCGAACACCCCCAGGACGCGGTCGACCGCGCCGTCGCGCACCGGCAGCCGGGCCCAGGCGTCGGCGACCACCGCCAGCACCCGCGGCGAGACGCCGGCCGCGCGACGGGCGGCGTAGCGGGAGGCGTCCAGCACGACGCCGGTCGCGTCGGGCAGCCGCGCCAGCACCGCGGCCAGGTGGTGGCCGGTCCCGCCACCCAGGTCGAGCAGCGTGCCGGGCGGGGAGCCCCCCTCCAGGACGGCGTCCCCGAGCGCACGGCTGACGCCCGCGAAGGCGCCCGACCCGAGGAAGGCGACCCGGTCGGCGACCATCTGCGCCGAGTCCCCGGCCGCCGGTGTCCGGCCCGGAGGCAGCAGCGTGACGTGACCCTGCCGGGCGCGGTCGAAGGCGTGGCCCGCCGTGCAGCGCAGGCCCGCGTCACCGGGCAGGGGCTCCAGGGGCGCGGTGCAGACCGGGCAGGCGAGGAGCGCGACGGCGGCGGCGGGCAACGGCCGCCCGGAGCTCACCGCGGGACCGGGTGGAGCACGACGTCGCGCAGCACGCCGCCGTCGGCCACCGCGGTGAGGAAGGTGCCGTGCGGCTGGCGGCGGCGGTCGGTCGGCGAGCCGGGGTTGAGCAGCCGCAGCCCGCCGGGCGCGGTGGTGTCCCAGGGGATGTGGCTGTGCCCGAACACCAGGACGTCGGTGTCCGGGAACCGGGCGGCGCACCGGGCCTCGCGCCCCTTGGCGTCGCCGGTCTCGTGGACGACGGCCAGGCGCACGCCCTCGACCTCGGCGCGGGCCACCTCGGGGAGCCGGGTGCGGAGCTCGCCGTGGTCGTTGTTGCCGTACACCGCCAGCAGCCGGCGCGAGCGGTGCTCGATCCGGTCCAGGAGCGCGACGTCCACCCAGTCCCCCGCGTGCACCACGAGGTCGGCCGCCTCGATCGCCTGCCACAGGGGACCGGGCAGGTCACGGGACCGCTTGGGCACGTGCGTGTCGGCCGTCAGGACCAGCGAAACGGGCACACCGACGATGGTCGCAGGCCGTTCCGGCCGGGGATCGCCCCGTGGGGTCAGGGGCGCGGTCCGGCGGCGAGCTCGCGCAGGCGGGCGTTGTAGGCCTCGAGCTCGGCGTCCTCGGTGCGGTCCGCCGCGCGGTCCAGCCGCCGGGCGCGCCGCTCGTCCGAGCGGATCCACGAGGACAGGACCACGACGAGCACCAGCGCCGTCGGCAGCTCGCCGAACGACCAGGCGATCCCGCCGGCCACCCCCTGGTCCCGGAGCGGGTCGATCCCCCAGCCGGCGGGCGGCTCGGCGAAGGTGTCGACCACCAGCGAGGTCGACATCATCACCGCGACGCCGAAGAAGGCGTGGAACGGCACCGGCGCCAGGAGCTCGAGCAGCCGGCCGCCGTGCCCGGCCGAGCGGGGCCACGGGTCCTGGGCCATCACCGGCCCGAAGAAGAGCAGCCCGGTGACGACGAAGTGGGCCAGCATGAACTGGTGGCCCGCCGGATCGGCCATCAGGGCGTCGAAGACCGGCGTGAAGTAGATGCCGTAGAGGCTGGCGATGAACAGCGGGACGGTGAACAGCGGTGAGGCGACGGCCCTGGCGAACCGGCTGTGCAGCCCGTCGAGCAGCAGCGCCCGCGGCACCCCCGCGAGGCCCTTCCCGCGGGGCAGGGTGCGCAGCGCGAGCGTGACCGGCGCGGCGGCCAGGAGCAGCAGCGGCGTCAGCATCGACAGCACCATGTGCTGGGTCATGTGCACGCTGAACAGCACCATGCTGTAGCCGTTGAACCAGGTGCCCGTGACGGCGAACAGCGAGACGGTGCCGGCGATCCAGGCCGCCGTCCGCCACCACGGCCAGGCCACGCCCGTCCGGCGCAGCCGCACGACGGCGACGACGTAGAGGACCAGCCCGAGCAGGCTGAGCACCGGCAGGACCGACCACGCCTCGAGGTGCGGCAGGAACCAGCGCCCCGGCGACGGCGGTTCGTCGGGCACCCACATGCCCGAGTGGTGCCCGTGGTCCACCGATGCCTCCGTTCCTCCGACGTCGGGCTCCACTGTCCCACTCGGCGGGCGGCGAGGTCCTCCGTCAGTCGTGGACGGGCGCCTCGTGGGCGGCGTGCGTGGCCGCCTCCAGCTGGAAGGTGCAGTGCTCGACGTCGAAGCAGTCGCCCAGGCAGGCGCAGAGGGCGTCGAGCACCCGCCCGCCGTGGCCGCCGTCGAGGGCCTCGTCGGTCACCACCACGTGGGCCGAGAGCACCGGCAGCCCCGAGGTGATGGTCCAGGCGTGCAGGTCGTGGACGCCGAGGACGCCGTCGACCTCGAGGATGTGCGCCCGCACCTCGGCGAGGTCGACCCCGCGGGGCGCGGCCTCCAGCAGCACGTCCAGCGCCTCTCGCAGCAGGCTCCACGCGCGGGGCAGGACGAAGCAGCCGATGAGCAGCGAGGCGACGGTGTCGGCCTGGCTCCAGCCGGTGACCGCGACGACGGCGCCGGCGACCAGCACGGCGACCGAGCCGAGGGCGTCGCTCAGCACCTCGAGATAGGCGCCGCGGACGTTGAGCGACTCGCCCCGCCCGCGGTGCAGCACGGCCAGGCCGACGAGGTTCACCACGAGCCCGGCACCGGCGGCCAGCAGCATCACGCCGGCGTGCACGTCCGGCGGGTCCCCGATGCGCCGCACGGCCTCGACCACGACGTAGGCACCGACCCCGAGCAGCAGCAGCCCGTTGGCGACGGCGGCGAGGATCTCCACCCGCTGCCAGCCGAAGGTGCGCCGTCCGCCCGGCGGCCGCTGCGCCAGCGACACCGCCCCGAGCGCGAGCCCGATGCCGAGGGCGTCGGTGGCCATGTGCCCGGCGTCGGCCAGCAGCGCGAGCGACCCGGAGACGACGGCCCCGACGACCTCGGCGGCCAGGACGGCGACCGTCAGCACCAGGACGAGGGTCAGCCGGCGCCGCTGGCCGGCCGCGGCCGTGCCGTGGGTGTGCCCGTGGGCGTGGCCGTGACCGTGGTCGTGTCCCATCAGCGGCTCCTCCCGCCCGTCTCGTGCACGGCGCGAGTCTCCCCCACCGCCGCGTCCTCCCACGGACGACGCCCCCCGACCGGGCGAGACCGGTCGGGGGGCGTCGGGGTCGTGCGGTGCGTCCTAGATCTGGACGCCGCGCTCCCGCAGCCACGGGATCGGGTCGACCTTGGTGCCGTTGAGTCCGCCCACGTGCACCTCGAAGTGCAGGTGCGGGCCGGTGGACTGGCCACGGTTGCCCAGCAGGGCGATCGTGTCGCCGGCGCGGACCACCTGGCCGGGCGCCACGAGGATCTCCTCCATGTGCCCGTAGACGGTGACGTCACCGTTCTCGTGCTGGATGTAGATCGCGTTGCCGTAGCCGCTGGCCGGACCGGCCTCCAGCACGACGCCGTCCATGGCCGCGTACTCCGGGGTGTACATGGGCGCGGCCAGGTCGATGCCGGCGTGCAGGGTGCCCCAGCGGGCACCGAAGCCACTGGTGAGCCGGGCGCCCTGGACGGGGAGGACGGCGTCCGGGCGGGCGGCCTCGGCGATCGCCGCCGCGGTCACCTGGTCGGCCTCGTTCTGGACCAGCGCCGCGGTGTACTGCTCGAAGTCGCGGGTCGCCCGGCTGGAGGCGAGCTCGGCCAGCTGTGCAGCGTCGACGGCCACGGGCGCCGGCGCGGTGCCCTCGATGCCCAGGGCGCGCGCGACGCTCACCGACTCGGCGACCGGCGGAGCGGTCTCGGCCTGGGCGACGGTCTCGCTCGAGCCGGCCACGGAGACCCCGGTCGCCGCGATCAGGGCGGCGGCGAGGACGAGGGCGGGACGGCGGCGCACCAGGGCGGCGCGGTGCCGACCGCGACCGGCCACGACGTGCGGCACGGTGCAGCGCTCGGGGCCCGCGTCGACCGCGACCTCCTCGGCCGCGACCTCCTCGGGCGCCTCGGCCTGCGCGACGTCGGGGGTCTCCGGGGCCTCGACGGCCCCGGCCATCACGGGGAGGTGGGTGACCTCCTCCAGGCCGGCGAACGCCGTCGCCTCCGCGAGCCCGGCGAGCTCGACGAGGTCCTCGGCCCCGGCCAGGTGCGGCTCCGGGTGGACCGGTGCCGCCGCGGGGAGCGCAGCGGTCCCGGGGCGGACCCGGCGGGCCGCCGCGGCGACCGCGCGGGCCCCGACGACGGAGCGCGCGCCGACCTCGACGCCTGCGCGCCGGGCCGTGCGGGCCGCAGCGGCCGCGCGGGAGGCCACGGTGCGGGCCGTCGGGATGGACGGGGGGACCTCCGCCTGGGCCGCTGCGGAGCGCCCGGGAGGCGCCTCCCGCGGGCCGTCGAGGGGGGTGCCGGAGCCCGGAGCAGGCACCGCCGCCTCGTCGAGGACGGGGTCGTGGTGGAGCTGGGACATGCACCTGTCTTCCGCAGGGGACAAGGACGTGTTGCGAGGTGGTCCGGGGAAGGAACGGGAGCCATGTAAACACGCCGTGACCGGTTCGTGATCTGCATGACGGGGTAGATGGGGCCGGTTCTGTGGTGTTCACCACGGAGTTCCCCCGGTGTGATTCGGCAGCGCGTCGATGTCGCGTGACGCTCTGTGACGGACGCGCCGGTTGAACGCTGAACAAGGGGCGATCAGCCTCACGAGCGGGCAGAAGGCCCTGGTCGGACTCTCCGACGACGACTACGAGGAGCTCTCCGCATGCGCGCAGTGACCTGGCACGGCCGAGCCGACGTCCGGGTGGACACCGTCCCCGACCCGACGATCCAGGAGCAGACCGACGTCGTCATCGAGGTGACGTCCAGCGGCATCTGCGGCTCGGATCTGCACCTCATCGAGGTCATGGCGCCGTTCATGAGCGTCGGCGACGTCATGGGCCACGAGCCCATGGGCATCGTCCGCGAGGTCGGCAGGGACGTGACCGCCGTGAAGCCCGGGGACCGGGTGGTCGTCCCCTTCAACATCTCGTGCGGCACCTGCTGGATGTGCTCGCAGGGCCTGCAGTCCCAGTGCGAGACGACCCAGAACCGCGACCAGGGCTTCGGCGCCTCGCTGTTCGGCTACACCAAGCTCTACGGGCAGGTCCCCGGCGGGCAGGCCGAGTACCTCCGGGTGCCCTTCGGCAACACGCTGCCGATCAAGGTGCCCGAGGGCCTGCCCGACGACCGCTGGGTCTACCTCTCCGACGTCCTCCCGACCGCGTGGCAGGCCGTGCAGTACGCCGCGGTGCCGCCGGGCGGGACGCTGCTGGTGCTCGGGCTCGGGCCGATCGGTGACATGTGCACCCGCATCGCCCGCCACCTCGGCATCGAGAAGGTCTACGCCTCCGACGTCGTCCCCGAGCGGATCGCGCGGGCGACGGCGCGCGGCACGAACGTCATCCGCTCCACCGACCAGGCCGAGGTGCTGCAGGCCATCCAGGACGCGACCGACGGCCGCGGCGCCGACGCGGTGATCGACGCGGTCGGCATGGAGGCGCACGGATCGCCGCTGGCCTCGCTCGCCCAGAAGGCGACCGCGATCGTGCCGGACGCGATCATGGAGAAGGTCATGCAGGTCGCCGGGGTGGACCGGCTGGCCGCGCTGAACACCGCGATCGAGACGGTCCGTCGCGGCGGCACGATCTCGCTGTCGGGCGTCTACGGCGGGGCGACCGACCCGCTGCCGCTCATGCGGATGTTCGACAAGCAGATCCAGCTGCGCATGGGCCAGGCCAACGTGTGGCGCTGGGTGCCCGACATCCTGCCGATCCTCGCCGAAGGCGACCCGCTGGGCGTGGACGACTTCGCCACGCACCACGTCCCGCTCGAGCAGGCGCCCGAGGCCTACATGAACTTCCGGGAGAAGAAGGACGGCGCGGTGAAGGTGCTTCTCACCCCGTGAGCCCCGGTCCGGCCGGGACCCCGTCACGGGTTCCCGGCCGGACTCCGCGCATGCGAGCGGCCGTGCGGGTAGGAGCCCGGCATGACGATCGACGCGACGCGCTCGGGCCAGTTCCCCCTCGGCGACCGGCCGGTGAACAGGATCGGGTACGGCGCCATGCAGCTGGCCGGCCCGCACGTGATGGGCCCGCCCGCCGACCGCGCCGCCGCGGTCGCCGTGCTGCGCCGCGCCGTCGAGCTGGGCGTCGACCACGTCGACACCAGCGACTACTACGGCCCGCACGTCACCAACGAGATCCTCCGCGAGGCGCTGCACCCCTACGACGGGCTGACCGTCGTCACCAAGGTGGGCGCCCGCCGCACCCCGGACGGGCAGTGGCCCGAGGCGCTGGCTCCCGACGAGCTGCGCTCCGCGGTGCACGACAACCTGCGCAACCTCGGTGTCGACGTGCTGGACGTGGTGAACCTGCGGATGCCCGGCTACGAGGCGCCGGTCGAGCGGTCACTGGCCGAGCCGTTCGAGACCCTCGCGGAGCTCCAGCAGCAGGGCCTGATCCGGCACCTCGGCGTCAGCAACGTGACCCCGCAGATGTTCGCCGAGGCCCGCGCCATCGCCCCGGTCGTGCAGGTGCAGAACCACTACAACCTCGTCCACCGCGACGACGACCCGCTGGTCGACGCCCTGGCGCGGGAGGGCATCGCGTTCGTGCCCTTCTTCCCGCTGGGCGGCTTCACCCCGATCCAGTCCGCCGCGCTCGACACGGTGGCGCGGCGCCTGGAGACGACGCCGATGCAGGTCGCGCTGGCCTGGCTGCTGGCGCGCAGCCCCAACATCCTGCTGATCCCCGGCACGTCGTCGGTCGCGCACCTGGAGGAGAACCTCCAGGCCGGCGCGCGGGTGCTCGGCCCGCTGGAGATGCAGGAGCTCGACCGGATCGGCGGCACGGGCGAGCCCGACGTCGACCTCTAGCCCCCGAGGCATGGGTACCGATACCCCCGTCGTCGAGGCCGTGGGCACCGGTATGGGTACCCATGCCCCGAAGGAGGCCGGCTCCGGCGTCAGGGGACGACGGCGTGGCGGGAGACCAGCCAGTCGACCGCCGAGCCGAGCGTGGCGCGGGTGGCCGCGGTGTCCCGGTCGACCAGCCAGGTCGTCGTCGCACCGTCCACGACCGTGACCAGCAGCCGGGCGGGCTCGGCGAGCGGTCCGCGCCAGACCGCCCCGGTCAGCCAGGCGGCCCGCTCCAGCAGCTGCCCGGCCGCGGCGGTGTAGGCGCGGTACTGCTCGCGGGCGACCGGCCGCAGCGCAGGGTCGCGGACCGCGTGCAGGGTCAGCTCCAGCATCAGCTGCTCGGCGCCGGGATCGGCCTCGAGGTGGGCGAGGTAGCCGTCGGCCGCGCCGCGCAGGCAGCCGGCGAGCCCGTCCCCGGGGTCCATGCCCGCGGACGCGGCGGCGAGCTCGCGGCCCACCACCCGGCGCACCAGCTCGGCCAGCAGCTCGTCGCGGGAGGCGAAGGCGTAGTGGAAGCTCGCCAGCGACATCCCGGCCTCGGCGACGACGGCGCGGGTGGTGCCGGCGGCGAGCCCGTCGCGGCGCATCACCCGCAGCGCGGCCTGCACCAGCGCCTCCCGCCGCTCGACCACCGCCAGCCGGGGCACGTCAGGCCGTCCCGAGCACGTGGTCCAGGTACGCGTTGCGCAGCACCCCGGCCGGATCGAAGCGGTCGCGCAGCGCGGTGAACTCGCCGAACCGCGGGTACCGACCGGCCAGCGCCGCCGCGTCGAGGGAGTGCAGCTTCCCCCAGTGCGGCCGGCCGCC
This sequence comes from Blastococcus sp. TF02A-26, assembly GCF_003319125.1. Lineage (GTDB taxonomy): Bacteria > Actinomycetota > Actinomycetes > Mycobacteriales > Geodermatophilaceae > Trujillonella. Next base: position 136,280 of record NZ_QOHG01000006.1, read on the forward strand.
GGCCGCCCCCGCGATCGCCTCGAAGGTGGCGAAGTACTCCCCCGGCTCGCTGCGGGCCGGCACGTGGACGGCGACGTAGGCGGTGTCGCGGCCGTACGCCGTCGACAGCGGGACGTCGTCGGCGGCGGCCACGCGCACCTCGACCGGGAAGGGCACCCGCCAGTCGCTCGCATCGACCGCCCGGCGCAGCTCGGCCAGCACCGCGGGCGCCGCCTCCCGCGGCAGCGCGTACTCCATCTCGCGGAACCGCACCCGGCGCCGGGAGACGAACACCCGGTGCGCGACGTCGGTGTAGGTCCGGGCGCCCAGCGCTCCGGCGGAGAACCGGGCCAGTGGCGCGACCAGCGCGGGCACCCGGCGGCCGGCGGCGACGACCGCCGCGAACCCCCCGTTGGCGAGCACCTCGTCGTCCCACCAGCGCCGCAGCCGCGGCAGCGGGTCGAGCTCCGCCAGCGGCACCCGGGTGTTGCGCTTGGTCAGGCAGCGGTCGGTGTGCGGGAACCAGTAGAACTCGACGTGATCGGTGGCGGTCATGGACTCCGCGAAGCCGTCGAGCAGCTCGCCGAGCCCGGCCGAGCCCTCCTCGGCCCGGAGCGCGAACGCCGGCACGGCCTGCAGCGTCACGGTGTCGAGCACGCCGAGCGCGCCGAGGGAGATCCGGGCGGCGGAGAAGAGGTCCGGGCGCTCCCCGGCCGAGCAGCGCAGCACCTCGCCGGCGGCGGTCACCAGCTGGAGGCCGCGCAGCTGCGTCGCCAGGCCGCCGAAGGCTGCGCCGGTGCCGTGGGTGCCGGTGGACAGCGCCCCGGCGACGGTCTGCCGGTCGACGTCGCCCAGGTTGGTCAGCGCCCAGCCGCGAGCCGCCAGCTGGGCGTTCAGCCGGTGCAGCGGCATCCCGGCCTGGACGGTGACCAGGCCGGTGGGGCCGACGTCGAGCAGCTGCGCGTGGCGGTCCAGGGCGAGCGCGAGGTCCTCGGGCCGGCCGACGGCGGTGAACGAGTGGCCGCTGCCGAGCGGCCGCACCCGCCGGCCCGCGGCGGCGGCGGTCGCCAGCGCCGCCGCGAGCTCCCCGGTGCCCGCCGGGTGCAGCACGGTCACGCCGTCGGCCGACTGGTTGCCCGCCCAGTTGCGCCAGCTCGAGGTCACGGCCCGGACCCTAGTGGGACTCTTGACCCACTTCGTCGCGGCGCACCATGCTCCTGCCCCGTGACCGACGACGGCAGCGCCCGGGCCCGGCTGGACGCGGCGACCGCGGACCTCGACCCGCCACTGGCCGTCCTCGACCTCGACGCGCTCGACGCGAACGCCGCCGACCTGGAGCGACGGGCCGGCGGTCGGCCGATCCGGGTGGCGAGCAAGTCGGTGCGCAGCCGGCCGGTGCTGCGGCGGGTGCTCGCCCGTCCCGGCTTCTCGGGCGTGCTCGCCTACACCCTCGCCGAGGCGCTGTGGCTGGCCGGCGGGGACGACCCGGTCAGCGACGACGTGGTCGTCGGCTACCCGACGGCCGACCGGACGGCGCTGCGGGCGCTGACCGGCGCCCCGGCCCTCGCCGCCCGGGTGACGCTGATGGTCGACTCCCCCGACCACCTCGACCTGGTCGACGCCGTCGCCGCCCCCGGGGCTCGTCCGGTCGTGCGGATCTGCCTGGACCTCGACGCGTCGCTGCGGGCCGCCGGCGGGCGGGTGCACGTCGGCGTCCGCCGCTCGCCGGTGCACACGCCGGAGCAGGCGGCCGGACTGGCACGCGCCGTGACGGGGCGGCCGGGGTTCCGGCTGGTCGGCCTGATGGCCTACGAGGCGCAGGTGGCCGGCGTCCAGAGCGCGCCGCCGGGGCGGCCCCTGCGCGGTCTGGCGGTCCGCGGGATGCAGGCGCTGTCCGTGCGCGAGCTCGCCGGGCGCCGGGCAGCAGCGGCCGCCGCCGTCCGCGCGGTCGCCGACCTGGAGTTCGTCAACGGCGGGGGCACCGGGAGCCTGGAGACGACGGCCGCCGACCCCTCGGTCACCGAGCTGGCCGCCGGGTCGGGGCTCTACTCCCCCACGCTCTTCGACGGCTACCGCGCCTTCCGCGGCCGCCCCGCCGTCCTCTTCGCCCTCCCGGTGACCCGCCGGCCGGCGCCCGGCACGGTCACCGTGGCCGGGGGCGGGTGGATCGCCTCGGGCCCGGCCGGCGCCGACCGGCTGCCGACCCCGGTCCACCCGGCCGGGCTCCGGATGGTCGGTACCGAGGGGGCCGGCGAGGTGCAGACACCCCTGCGCGGCGCGGCGGCCGACGGGCTGCGGGTGGGCGACCGGGTGTGGTTCCGGCACGCCAAGGCCGGTGAGGTCGCCGAGCACGTGCCGGTGCTCCACACGCTGGCCGGCGACCGGCTGACCGGCGCGTTCCCCACCTACCGGGGTGAGGGCCGGTCGTTCGGCTGACCGCCCCGGGAGCCGCGCGTGCCACGATGGAGGACGTGACCCGTCCGACTCCCCAGCGTGACGCCATCCGGCTGCTCTTCGACGACCTCGAGGGGTTCCACAGCGCGCAGGACGTCTACGCCAAGCTGCGGGCAGCCGGCGGCAAGGTCGGCCTGTCGACCGTCTACCGCGCGGTGCAGTCGCTGGCCGACGACGGCGAGCTCGACTCGATCCGCACCGACAGCGGCGAGGCGCTCTACCGCCGCTGCAGCAGCCGGCACCACCACCATCTGGTCTGCCGGTCCTGCGGCCGGACCGTCGAGGTCGAGGGCCCGGCCGTCGAGCGCTGGGCCGACGAGGTCGCGCGCGAGCACGGCTTCGCCGACGTCAGCCACACCCTGGAGATCTTCGGCACCTGCGCCGCCTGCCGGGCCGCCGCGAACTGAGGCTCACGCCGGTCGCAGGACCGGCGGCGGGCCGACCCCCGCGACGGCGTCCGAGAGGTCGGCGGGCACGTCGCGGAGAGGATCGGTGATCGGGCCCGGTCCGGTCACCCACCGCAGGAGCGCAGCGCTCCTCCCGGGCGCCTCCACCCCTGACAGCCACAGCGCCGGCGACACCGCTCCGCTGCCGGGGGCGCGGTGCGCCACGCCGGCGAGCGCGCCGAGCGAGCAGCGCCCGAGGCAGCCCGACGTGACGAGGACGGCGCCGCGGGTCGCCCCGACCGCGACGGAGATCGCCGCCGTCCCCGCCCCGCCGTCGGCCAGCCGGTGCAGCGCGGCGCACCGGTGGCCCTGGCACAGCACGACGAGCGGGCCGCCGGGGTCCGCCACGGGTCAGCCCGCCCGGCCGGGCCGGGTGCGCCGGCCGTAGCGCTGCTCGAAGCGCTCCACGCGGCCGGCGGTGTCGAGCACCCGCTGGTCGCCGGTCCAGAAGGGGTGCGAGGCGGCGGAGATGTCGACGACGGCCAGCGGCAGGGTCTCCCCGTCGAGCTCGATCGTCTGCGTCGTGGGGATGGTCGACCGCATGCGGTACGTGGTGCCGGTGGCCGCGTCGCGGAAGACGACGGTGCGGTACTCGGGGTGGATGCCGGATCGCATCAGGGGTGCTCCTCTCGGGTGGTGGCGTGCGCGCCGTCCGCGTCCGCCGGGGTCGATGCCTCGCAGGGGTCGGCGTGCCAGTCGCCGAACGGGTCGGGCCAGCTCGACCAGACCTCCTGCCCGGCGGCGAGCTCCTCGTCGGTGAGCAGCGCGGCCTCCAGGGCGGCGGTCACGGCCATCGGCGGCTGCCGGTGGGTGAGGACGACGACGTCGACGTCCCGGTCGCCGTGGACGGGGTCCCAGCGCAGCGCGGCCGCGACCCGGCGCTCGGGGCTCACCCCGGCCCACAGCCCGGAGTCGTCGGGGTCGGCCGCCAGCCACGGGCCGGCGTCGCCGATCCGCAGGCCGCCGCCGGCGGACTCCAGCCACAGGGCGCGGTCGGGGCGGGTGGCCAGCCACAGCCGGCCGCGGCTGGTCACCACGCCGTCGAGGACGACGTCGAGGGCGTCGTGCAGCCGCTCGGGGTGGAACGGCCGGTACGCGGTCAGGTGCACCAGGCTGACGCCGGAGTCCTCCTCCAGTGGCGGCTCGCCGGCCAGGAGCGGGTCGTGCGCGCTGGGGACCCGGCCCCGGCGCGCGTCCGGGCCGACCGCGGCCAGCACCGCCTCGGGCCGGGTCAGCCAGCTGCCGAGGCCGGTCCGGGGCACTCCCGGGACCAGCCGGTCGAGCACGGCCTCCAGGCGGGCCACCTCCCAGCCGTCCCGCGGCCGGCCGGCCACGACCACCACGTCCGCGCAGGTGACCTGGCCGACCGCCACCTGGGCGAGGGTCCGGTCGTCCTCCGCGGTGGCGGCCAGGCCGCGGTCGGCGAGTGCGTCGTCACCCGTCGCGTCGTCCAGCCAGCTGCCCGCCGCGAGCACCGCGATCACGGCCTCCACCCGGACGGAGTCGCCGGCGGTCTCCACGGCGTCGTCGTCGAGGGCCACCTCGTCCAGCGCCCAGCACAGGTGCTCGGGCTCCAGGGCGGGGTCCAGGTGCACGACGACCCGGGTCACGTCGAGCCGGCGGGCGAGGGTGCGCAGCAGCGGCAGCAGGTCCAGCCGGAGCGTGCAGCTCAGGCAGCCGTGGGCGAGCTCGAGCACCTCGCGGGCGACGACGGGCCCGTCGGGCCCGCGCTCGGTGATCGACCGGACGACGACGCCCGCGGTGAGGTCCCGGACGTCGTGGTGGACGACGACCGTGCCGGGCGTCGAGGCGCCGAGGGCGTCGGCCGCCGCGCCGGTGAGGTCGCGGTCGAGGCCGCTCACGAGCAGGACGGGGGTGCGCTGGTCCGTCGTCATGACGCCACCATAGCTGGAATGGGAATCGTTCTCGTCTAGCGTGAGGCATCCCGATCCCGAGGAGGACCCCATGGCGACCTACTGCGAGGTGACCGGCCGCCGCCCCGGCTTCGGCCGGTCGGTGAGCCACTCGCACCGGCGCACCCCCCGCCGGTTCGACCCGAACCTGCAGCACAAGCGCTTCTACCTGCCCAGCGAGAACCGCTACGTACGGCTGACCGTCTCCGCCAAGGGCATCAGGACGATCGACGCGCAGGGCATCGAGGCCGTCGTCGGCCGGCTGCGGCGCACCGACCCCGCGGTGCGGCGCCGGCTCGGCGCGGGGCGGAGCTCCTGATGGCCCGCGCGAACGACATCCGGCCCGTCGTCCGGCTGACGTCGACCGCCGGCACCGGCTACACGTACGTCACCCGCAAGAACCGGCGCAACGACCCGGACCGGCTCGTGCTGCGCAAGTACGACCCGCGGATCCGCCGGCACGTCGAGTTCCGGGAGGAGCGCTGACATGGCCAAGACCTCGAAGGTCGCCGCGGAGGCCCGCCGCCGGGCGGTGGTGGCCCGGTACGCCGAGCGGCGCGCCGCGCTGAGGGAGACGGCACGCAGGGCTCCGGCGGAGGACGAGCGCGCTGCTGCACGACTCGCCCTCCAGAGGCTGCCCCGCGACTCCAGCCCCACGCGGCTGCGCAACCGCGACGCCGTCGACGGCCGGCCGCGAGGGCACCTGCGGGACTTCGGGCTGTCCCGCGTCCGCTTCCGGGAGATGGCGCACCGCGGCGAGCTGCCCGGCATCCGGAAGGCGAGCTGGTGAGCGCGCCCCGCCGCGCCGCGCGCCGTCGCCGCCGCGAGCTGCCCGAGCCGTTCGTCTGGCACGACGTCGCGACGCTGCGCACGTTCCTGTCCGACCGCGGCAAGATCCGCTCCCGGCGGGTCACCGGGCTCTCGGTGCAGGAGCAGTCGCGGGTCGCCCGGGCGGTCAAGAGCGCACGGGAGATGGCCCTGCTGCCGTACCCCACGAGCCGCCGGTGACGGACCCGCGACCCTGTGGCAGGGTCGGGCCGGAACGGGAATCGTTCCGGTAGACCGGGAGGGACGTGTCCAGCACCCCGCTTCCGCCGGCCCCGGGCGACGTCGCCGTCGAGCCGCGCCGCCGGGGGTCGCGCTCCGGCGACGTCCTGATGGTCGTGCTGGCCGCGATGGCCGTCCTCCACTTCGTCCGGCCGGCCGTCTTCTCGGAGCCCGCCGTCCAGGCCTGGTCGACGGTCTTCGTGGCGGTGTGCCTGCAGGCGCTGCCGTTCCTGGTGCTCGGCGTGCTGCTGTCGGCGGCGATCAGCACCTTCGTCCCGGCGTCGTTCTTCTCCCGGGTCCTGCCCCGCAGCCCCGTGGCCGCCGTCCCGGTGGCCGGGCTGGCCGGTGCGGTGCTCCCGGGCTGCGAGTGCGCCTCGGTCCCCGTCGCCGGCAGCCTGGTCCGCCGCGGGGTCACCCCGGCCGCCGCCCTGGCGTTCCTGCTGTCGGCCCCCGCCATCAACCCGGTGGTCCTGGTGGCGACCGCGGTGGCGTTCCCGGGCGAGCCGCAGATGGTCCTCGCGCGGTTCGTCGCCTCCGTGCTGGTGGCACTGGTCATGGGGTGGCTGTGGGTCTCCTTCGGCCGCGGGGACTGGCTGCGGGTGCGGGAGGGGCACGTCGCCGCCCCCGGCGAGAGCCGGCTGGAGTCGTTCCGGAGCGCCGTGCAGCACGACCTCCTCCACGCGGGCGGCTTCCTCGTGGTCGGCGGGCTGACCGCGGCCACCCTGAACACCGTGGTGCCCCGCGCCTGGCTCGACGCGGTCGCCGACTCCCCGGTCCTCTCCGTGCTCGTGCTGGCCGCCCTCGCCGTGGTCCTCGCCGTCTGCTCGGAGGCCGACGCCTTCGTCGCCGCCAGCCTCGTGGGCTTCTCCCCCACCGCCCGCCTGGTGTTCCTGGTGGTCGGGCCGGCGGTCGACGTCAAGCTGATCGCCCTGCAGGCCGGCACGTTCGGTCCCCGGTTCGCCGCCCGCTTCGCGCCGGTCACCCTCGTCGTCGCGGTGCTGGCCGCGGTCGGCGTGGGCGCGGTGCTGCTGTGAGGAGGTCCCCGTGGACCGGATGACCCAGCACGCCGTCCTGCTGCTGCTCGGCGCCTACGTCCTGCAGGTGGCGATCACCGACGCCCACCTGGCCTACGTGCAGGGCGGCTTCCGGCCGTTCCTGCTGATCGCGGCCGCCGTCCTGATCGCGGTCGCGCTGCTCGGGCTGCTCCGGGCCTGGCGGGGCCGGCGTGCGGCCGACCCCGAGGCCGCGCACGCCCACGGGGCGCCGCGGGTCGCCTGGCTGCTCGTCGCGCCGGCCGCCGTCCTCGCGCTCGTGGCGCCACCGGCGCTGGGCTCGTTCACCGTGGCGCGGCAGACGCCGCCGCCCGAACTCCCCGGCGGGGTGACCGCGACACCGATCGGCCCGGACGACCCCGGGCAGGAGTACCGGACCCTGCCGCTGGCCGGCTACCAGCTGCGGGCGCTCTCGGGCGACTCGTCGGCCTTCGAGGGCCGGCGGATCCGGCTGACCGGCTTCGTGTCGCCACGCGAGGGCGGCGGCTGGTACGTCAGCCGGATCGCCATCTCCTGCTGTGCCGCCGACGCGATCGGCATCACGGTGGTGGTGGACGGCGACCGGGGCGACCTCGCCCCCGACCAGTGGGTCGAGGTGATCGGCACCTGGTCGCCGCCGATGAGCCATCCGAGCGGCGGGTGGCCCGAGGCGGTGATCGCGCCGGAGTCGGTCCGGCCGATCGACCGCCCCGCCGACACCTACGTCGGCTGAGCCCGCACGTCAGCCGCGGGCCGCCTCGACCGCTGCCGTGAGCGCCTGGACGGTCGGCGACGCCAGCGGATCCCCGTCGACGAGGATCCACGGGGTGCCGGTGAGCCCGTCCCGGCTGGCCCGGTCGGTCGCCTCGGCGACCCAGTCGCCGAACCGGCGGTCGCGGATGCCGGCCTCGACGTCGTCGCCGGTCGCGCCCGCCTGGGCCGCGAGGGCGATGAGCTCGTCGTCGGTCAGGCCCGGGCCGCCCTCGGCGGGCTGCTGCGCGAAGAGGAGCCCGCTGAAGGTGGCGAACGCGTCCACACCGGCGGCGTCGGCGACCACGGCCGCGGCGCCGGCCGCACGGGTGGAGTACTCGTCGTCCGAGAGCCGGTCGAGGATGGCGACGGGCCGGTGCCTGACCACCACCTCACCGTCGGCGACCAGCTGGTCGAGGGTGTCGCCCGCGGCCTCCTCGAACGCCCGGCACGCCGGGCAGAGGTAGTCCTCGTAGACGTCGACGACGACGGGCGCGTCCGCCGAGCCGCGGGCGAACCCGGTCTCCGCGGTACCGGCGGCGGTGTTCGCCGGCGCCACCGCGTCGCCGGTGTCGGTACGGGCCGACTGCACCAGCACGGCGACGAGGACGGCGACCACGACCGCGGCGGCGACGGCGACGCCCGTGACCAGCTGGGTCCGCCGGCGACGGCGCAGCCGCTCGGCCTCCTGCTCGGCGGCCCGCTTCGCCGCGATGCGCTCGCGGGCGGCCTGCCGGCCACGGGTCGGGGTGCGGTCAGGCATCGGGACCTCCTCGGAGGGGAACGGCGCGGTCGAGCAGCGCCAGGCGGGTGCGCGGACGGACGACCAGGAACACCGACGCGGCCAGCAGGGCGACGTCCCGGACGATCTCGGACAGGTAGGCGGTCGAGTCCGCGTCGACCTCGCCGCCACCGCCGAAGCAGCCGCAGTCGATGCTGAGCCCGCGGGCCCAGGCGGAGGCGACCGCGGCGGTGAAGCCGGCCAGCAGCAGCGCGGAGACCACGGCGGCGGGCCGCACGAACACCCCGGCGAGGAGCAGGAGACCGACGGCGATCTCCAGCACCGGCAGACCGAAGGCCAGCAGCGGGACGAGTGCCTCGGGGGCCAGCTGGTAGGCCCGCACCGCCCGCTCCGCGGCGGCCGGGTCGGGCAGCTTGAGCGCGCCGGCGACCACCCAGACCACGCCGAGCCCGACGCGGAGGACGGTCCCGGCCCACGGCAGGGCCGCCGCGACGCCCCGCCGGGGGGACGCCGCGACGGGCACCGTCATCAGCTGCTGCGCCGGCGCGCGGCCAGGCCCATGCCGAGCCCCGCCACGCCGGCGACGAGTCCGAGGACGCCGACCACGAGCGCGGTCACGGCCAGCCCCGAGCCGTCGGAGTCGTCGTCCGCGGACACCGCGTCGGAGGTGTCCGTCGCGTCGCTCTCCGACTCCGCCTGGGTGCCGCCGCCGTGGGCGTCGGTGCCGTCCGAGGTCAGCGCGAGGACGGGCGCGGGGCTCTCCGGCTCCTCCTCGCCCTCGATGGTCGGCTCGATCCAGGCCTGCTCCCGGCCGTCGTCGTAGGTCTGGATCGTGGGGAGGACCAGCTCGTCGACCTCGGGGATGGGACCGGCGCTGATCGAGAAGGTCTGGTACTGGCCGGGCGCGATGCCCGCGCCGGGGTCGGCGGTCCAGGTGATCTCGGTGACCGCCTCGGTGACCTCGCTGCCGTGCACCTCGACCGGCGGGTCGATCGGCCCGGTCGTCGTCGTCGCGGTCCACCCGGGCACCGGCTTCACGCTCACCGAGGCGAGCGGGGTGTCGGAGGGGATCTGCACACGGAGGGAGACGGTCGAGGCGGTGTCGCTCTCGTTGGGCACCCGGAAGGTGAGCTCGCCGTAGCCGCCGGGAGCCGCGTCGGCCGAGGACACGCGGACGTGGGCCGAGGCGGTGCCCACGCCGGTGGCGAGGACGGCGGCGGTCGCCACGGAGACCGCGGCCAGCGCGCGGAGGGGACGGACGTGCACGGGTGGACTCCTTCGCCGGGCGCCGGGCCGGCCTGCTGCCGGGGCACGTGCGCGTCCCAGTAGTCGTCGTGACGTCGCCCCTGGTTCCCGCGCCGATCGGCACGTGACGAGGCTCACCCACGGCCCTCGCGGAGGGACGACGACGGGCTCCCCCCGCTGGAACCGGGGGGAGCCCGTCGCCGCGCAGGGACGGCGGTCAGCCGGTGACGACGGCGATCTCGTTGGGGGTCACGTCGAGCTCACCGGTGGCCAGCACCGCACCGGTGGCCAGGTCGACGGCGTGCACCGCGTTCGCGGCCGGCTCGGTGACGTAGGCGATGCCGTCGTGCACCTTCAGCGCCGGGTGCGCGTCCTGCCACTCCTCCGGCCCCTCCCACGGCGCGACCACCGGGTAGGAGGCCAGGACCGCGCCGGTCTGCTCGTCGAGCAGGTGCAGGTTGCCGTCGGTGCCGAGGAGCACGGCCTCGTCCTGCGGCCCGCGGGCGAGGTCGCGGAAGGTGTACTGCACACCCTCGGGCAGCGGGACGACCTGCAGCCGGTCGGCGGCGGTGTCGACCAGCGTCACCGCGGAGAGCACGTAGCCCTCGGCGTCGGGGTCGGAGTTGTAGTCGCCCAGCGCCACCGGGGAGGACTCGGTCGTGAAGACGTTGCCCGTGCGGCCGTAGGCGTCGGGGGCGGTCAGCTTGGTGAACTCGCCGTCGTAGACGAGGACGCCGTCCTCGCAGCCGAAGACCGCCACCTCGCCGGCGACGGTGCCCTCGCCGTGCACGCCCGGGCACTCCTCGTTGCGCGCCACCTCCTCGCCGGAGGCGTCCAGGACGCGCACGCCGGTGCGCTCGTCCTCGGTGCCGAGCGTGGACAGCAGGGTGCCGTCCTCGAGCTCGATGGCGACCCCGTGGTGGGCCTCCTCCGACTCCCAGGTCCGCGTCTCCGGCAGGCCCTCGGCGTCGAGCAGGTCGTCGGTGGCGTACGAGGTGATGTCACCGGTGCCGTCGGCGAAGAGCACCGTGCGGTCCCCGTGGACGACGACGTGGCCGGCCTCCTCGGCCTCGAACACCCGGTCGGTCAGCTCGGGATCGGCGGCGTAGGAGGTGCCCCCGTCGGTCCAGACACCCGCGTCGAGGACCTGGAAGCCCTCCTCGGTCGTGACCATGACGTGCCGGCCGTCGCCGGCGGGGTTGACCCGCAGGAAGCCGTCCATCTCGGAGTCCCCGACGACCTCGAGCGTCGTGCCGTCGAGGACGAGGACGCCGCCGTCGTAGGTGAGCGCGATCCGCGGCTGGGGAGCGTCCAGCTCGGTGGCCGACGCGGCCGGGGACGTGTCCGCCGACGAGGCGGACGAGCCGGAGGCGCCGGAGTCGGAGTCCGACGAGCAGGCGGCCATGAGGAGGCCGACGGCTCCGAGGGCGGCCAGGCGCCGCGGAGAGGAGAGGGATGAGGTCATGCCAATGAGCGTAGTGGGAATGATTCCCATTCCAACAAGCGGGGTCATCGGAGGCCCGCGACGATGGCGTCGGTGTTGGCCCGCATCATCTGCAGGTAGGTCTCCGCGCCCTCGCCCTCGGCCGTCAGCGACTCGGTGAACAGCGGGACGACGGCCACGTCGACGCCGGCCTGCTCGGCGAGGACCTGCACCAGCCGGTCGGGCTGGGACGAGTCGGCGAAGACGGTGCGGACGCCGGCCTCCCGCACCGCGGTGGCCAGCTCGTCGAGGTCGCTGGCGCTGGGCGAGGCCAGCGTCGACCCACTGGGGACGACCGCGCCCACCACGGTGAAGCCGAACCGGTCGGCCAGGTAGCCGAAGACGTGGTGGTTGGTCACCAGGGACCGCTGCCCCGCGGGGATCGTCGCGAACTGCTCGCCCATCCACGCGTCGAGCTCGGCGATCTCGGCCCGGTAGCGCCCGGTGTCGTCGGCGAGCCGGTCGGCGTCGACGCCCTCGACCTCGGCGAGTGCTCCCGACAGCGCGTCGACCACCGCCAGCATCTGCTGCGGGTCGGTCCAGAAGTGCGGGTCCACCCCCTCCTCGTCCTCGGTGGTCCACTCGACCGGCTCGACCGCGTCGCCGGCCTGGACCACCCGGACGCCGTCCTCCCGGGCCGCCTCGACGTGGCGGGCCACCCCCTCCTCCAGGCCGAGCCCGTTGGCCACCAGCAGGTCGGCCTCCCGCATGCGGGCCGCCTCCTGGGCCGAGACCTCGAACGAGTGCGGGTCGGCGCCCGGTGGCATGAGCGTCAGCACCTCGGCCTGGTCGCCGACCAGCTCCCCCACGACGTCGCCGAGGACGTTGGTGGTGACGACGACCAGCGGGCGCCCGTCGTCGTCCGACGTGCAGCCGGCGAGCGCAGCGGCGGCCAGCAGCGCCCCGGCGAGGGCTCCCGCGACCCGCCTCACCGGCCGGTCTCCGCGAGGTGGGCCGGCGCGACCGCGGCCGGGAACGTCCGGGCGAGGCGGGCGCCGTCGGCGTAGTCGATCTCCAGCAGCCGCCTGCCCGCGGGGTCGTTGACGTAGGCGCGGTCCGCGGCGACCTGCAGGTCCACCTGGTCGAGCCGGTCGACCGGCAGCAGCGGCTCGGTGGCCGCCGTCCGCCCGTCCGGCGTGAGGACGACGACCCGGCCGGCGGCGTCCACGCCGACCACCCGGTCCTCCTCGTCGCCGGCCGCCACCGCCCGCACCCAGGGCGTCTCGGTCGGCACGAGCTGCCAGCTGCGCGCCCGGGTGTCGAGCAGCCAGACACCCCGGTCACCGGCGGGCGCGGCGACCGCGGGCCGGCCGGGCCGGTTGGCGAGGCCGCCGGCCCGCTCCTCGTCGGCCACCGGGACCGGGTAGGCGATGCGCTCGAGGTCGATCCCGTCGTCGGTCTCGGTGGCCAGCACCGCCCCGTCGGCGCAGGACACGACCACACCGACGCGGGTGGGATGGCCGCCGCGCGGCTCGGCGCACTCCGCCTCCGCGCCGGGCAGCGGCTCGCCGTCGAGGTCCAGGGCCACGACCGCATCGGCCGTGGTCGCGACCAGGCGGCTCCCCAGCGGGACCAGGGCGCCGTCGTGCGGCTCGGACTCCACGCGGGCGAGCTCGGTCACCTCGCCCTGCCCGAGGGCGGCCCGGTCCAGGACGACGCCGGTGCCGGTGTCGGGCGAGAAGAGCGCGGTCAGCGTCTCCGACGACGCCACCCGGACGCCGCCGGACCACTCGAGCGTGCCGGCGACCCCGGCCGGCGCCCGGTAGTAGTGCACGTGGTCGCCGTGGTCGACGGTCCACGTCCCCGTGTCGACGACGGTGAGCTCGCCCGCCGGTTCGGAGGCCGCGAACAGGAACCGGCCGTCGGTGCCCACCGCGGAGACGGCGCCGACCTCCCCCAGCGCCGCGGCCTCCTCGGTCAGCAGGTCCAGGGCGTGCACGGACCCGGCGTCGTCGAGGTAGGCCAGTTGCAGCTGCGGCTCGGCGAGCTCCTCGGCGCCGGCGACGAAGCCGTGCTCGGCGGACTCCCCGGCGGCGGGGCCGTCGCTCGGCTCGGCGGGGTCGCCGCCGCAGGCGGTGAGCAGCAGCACGGCGGCGCCGGCGAGCGCCGGCGCGCCGCGGAGGCGACGGGGTGGTCGGGACACGGGTCCTCCAGGGATCGAGCGGAACGGAGAGGCGGGCGGGCGCCGGCTCAGCGCGCGACCACGGCGCGGGCGGCGACGGAGAGGGCGACGAGGGCGACCGCGCAGACGGCGATCGAGGCGCCACCGGCGGTGCCGGCGTGCCAGGACAGGAGCAGGCCGGCGAGCACGGCGACCGCGCCGACGGCGGCGCCGGCGGCCATGGTCGAGGGCAGCCGGCGGGTCCACTGCCGGGCCGCGGCGGCTGGCGCCAGCAGCAGCGCGACGACGAGCAGGGTGCCCAGCGCCGAGTAGGAGACGACGACGGCGGCGCTGACGACCAGCACCATCAGCGCGTGCGCCAGGCGCGGGCGCAGGCCGAGCGTGGCCGCCGTCCGCTCGTCGAAGCTCACCGCCACGAACGCCCGGTGGCAGGCGGCGCAGACGGAGACGAGCACGACCAGGCCGGCGCCGAGGAGCACGAGGTCGGACTGCCGCACCGCCAGGACGTCGCCGAAGAGGATCGCCGTGACGTCGGTGGCGAAGGACCGGGAGCGGGACACGATGAGCACGCCCAGCGCCAGCATGCCGACGAAGAGCAGGCCGATGGCGGTGTCGGAGGACAGCCGCGCCCGGCGGGCCACCACGCCGACCCCGACGCTCATCAGCCCGGCGCTCACGGCGGCGCCGGCCACCGGCGGCCAGCCGGCCAGCGTGGCGACGGCGACCCCGGGGAGCATGCCGTGGGCGAGCGCCTCGCCGAGGAAGGCCATCCCGCGGACCACCACCCAGGTGCCCACGACGGCGCAGGTCACCGCCGCGAGGACACCGCCGAGCAGGGCGCGCTGCATGAAGGGGACCGCGAAGGGGTCGAGGAGCCAGGACACCCGACGAGAGTAATGGGAACGATTATCACTCTTGCTACGGTGGGGTCATGCCCAGCGCCATCGACCTCGACGACCTCAGCGTGCGCCGCGGCGAGACCCTCGCGCTCGACGGGGTCTGCGCCTGCCTGCCCGCCGCGGCGGTGACCGCCGTCGTCGGGGGCAACGGCGCCGGGAAGTCGACCCTGCTCGACGTCCTCGCCGGGGTGCTGCGCCCCACCTCGGGCTGCGTGGACGGGCTGTGCGGGCGGACGGTCGCCTACGTGCCCCAGCGCAGCGCCGTCCCCGACCACCTGCCGCTGACGATCGCCGACACCATCGCCATGGGCCGGTGGCGGGAGCGCGGTCCGTGGCGCCGGCTGCGCGCCGCCGACCGGGCACTGGTCGCCGCGGCGGCCGAGCAGCTGGGCCTGACCGACCTGCTCGCGGCACCCCTGTCCGCGGTCTCGGGTGGCCAGCGGCAGCGGGCACTGCTGGCCCAGGGACTGGTGGCCCGCGCCGACGTCCTGCTCGTGGACGAGCCGACGGCCGGGGTGGACGCGGCCACCCGGCTGGCCGTGCTCCAGGCGCTGGCGACGGAGGCCGAGCGCGGCGCCGTGGTCGTCCACGCGACCCACGAAGCCGCCGCGGTGGACCGCGCCGACGCGGTGCTCGCGCTCAGCGCCGGTCGGGTCGAGGTCCCGGCCGGCGCCCCGGGCGCCGCGGCCTGAGCCCCGGCGCCCGACCGCGGGTCAGCCCCGCGCGAGGGCGTCGGACAGGGCGCGCAGCTGGGTGAGCTGCCAGTCGACGAAGGACCCGTCGTCGTCGGGCACGGACTCCGTCACCTCGACCACCGGCACGCCGGCGTCCTCGGCGCTGCCACGCAGCTGCTCGGGCACGCCGCCCTCGGTCTGGGTGTTGTAGACGAGGACGTCGACCCCACCACCGCTCAGCGCGCTCCCGAACTCGGCCACGTCGCCGGGCGCCGGGTCCGACTCGTTGCTGGCCGCCTCGCGGTAGCCCTCCGGCGTGACGTCGGTGAGACCGATGTCCCGGGCCATGTAGTCGAAGACCGACTCGGTGGCCGCGTAGGTCCGCCCCGCGGCGGCGGCGCGCAGGGACTCGATCTCCGCCAGGTACGGGGCGAGCTCCTCCTCCCACGCCGTCGCTCGGTCGGCGAAGTGGTCGGCGGCGTCGGGCGAGAGCGCGGAGAGCTCGGCGGTCACCGCGTCGGCGGCCTGCTGCACGAAGTCGGGCGAGTGCCAGATGTGCGGGTTCACGCCGCCGTGACCGTGCCCCTCCTCCTCGGCGTGCTCCTCGCCCTCCTCCTCCGTGTGCTCCTCGCCCTCCTGCTCGGCGTGCTCCTCGGTCTCGAGGCCGGCCACCTCGGCGAGGTCGAGCACGACCGGGGCGGGGTCCACGTTCGCCGCCGCGTCCGCGGCCCAGTGGTCGTAGTCGGCGCCGTTGAGGACGACGAGATCGGCCTCCTCGAAGGCGGCGATGTCCCCGGTGGTGGGCTCGAAGTCGTGCGGGTCCACCGCGGTCGAGCTGATGACCGTCGTCACCGAGGCGCAGTCCCCGCCGAGGGACTCCACGACGTCCCCCCACTGCCCGACCGAGACCACGACGTCGACCACGTCGCCGGGGCAGGCGTCGGCGTCCCCCACGCTGGTGGTGGGCCCCTCGTCCTCGCTGCCGCACGCGGCGAGGGCGAGGGTGGCGGCCGAGGCGATGGCCAGGGCGACGGTGCGGGGATGGCGGCGCATGCGGTGCTCCAAGGTGATAACGGTAATGATTCCCAGTACCACTATGCCGCAGCGCTCCACCGCCCATGCCACCGCCCCGTGCCGGTCGTCTCGACCGGTCAGGACACCGCCCTCCGCACCAGCGCGGAGATGTCCGCCTCGGCGGCCTCGTCCAGCTCCGCCGTGACCGCGAAGGACGTCGGCCAGAAGCCACCGTCGGCGTCGAGCCGCGCCTCGTCGTTGAAGCCGAAGGTGGAGTAACGGACCCCGTCGGCCTGCCCGCTGCGGAAGAAGCACACGACCTTGCCGCCGGCGCCGGCGTAGGCGGGCTGGCCGTACCAGAGCTTCGGGGCCAGGTCCGGGGCCGCTGCGGTGACCAGCGCGTGGACCCGCTCGGCCAGCCCACGGTCGGGCTGCGGCATCGCGGCGATCTTCGCCAGCAGGTCCCGCTCGGCTGCGGCCGCCTTGCCCGTGCCGCGCCGGCCCTCGGCCCGGACCTCGGCGGCCCTCTCCTTGACCGCGGCCTGCTCGGCCGCCGAGAGGCCGCCCTCCGAGCGGTCCTTGCTGCGCGACTTCGACGTGCTCGTCACCGTGTGCTCCTCCTCGGGTCCGCGACGTCCCTCGACGTCGGCACCGGCGACGCTAGGCAGCCGACGACGACGGGGCTTCTCGATTCCTGCTCGATCCACCCCGCCGGTGGGGCGGGTTGTCCCCGCTTCGGCGCTGGTCCTAGCCTCGCTCCCGGGCCGCGACCGGCACTGCGCCTGGGCTCCCGTCCGACCGAGGAGCCCGATGCACCGCCCGCGCGCCGCACGACCTCGCCGGGCCACCGCGTGACGGCGGCTGCCGGCGGGCTGTCCCGGCCGATCTCCGCCGGCGTCGTCTCCGGGCTCGTCGGGTTCACCAGCTCCTTCGTCATCGTGCTCAGCGGCCTCGCGGGCGTGGGCGCCGACGCCGACCAGGCCGCCAGCGGGCTGCTCACGGTCAGCGTCGCGATGGGCCTGTCCTCCGCCCTGCTGGCGCTGTGGACCCGGATGCCGATCACCGTCGCGTGGTCCACCCCCGGCGCGGCGCTGCTCGCCTCGACCGGGACGGTGGACGGCGGCTGGCCCGCCGCGGTCGGCGCCTTCGTCGTCACCGGTGTCCTGGTCGTCGTCACCGGGCTCGTGCCCCGACTCGGCGCGCTCGTCGCCGGCATCCCCGCCTCGGTCGCCCAGGCGATGCTCGCCGGCGTCCTGCTCCCCCTCTGCCTCGGACCGGTCACCGGGCTGGCGGACAACCCGCTCGCCGTGGCGCCCGTCGTCGCCGTCTGGCTGCTGGCCATGCGGTTCCTGCCGCGCTGGGCGGCGCCGCTGGCGTTCCTGACCGCCGCGGTCGTCATCGGCGTCGACGTCGCCACCTCCGACGCGGCGGTGGACCCGGCGACGCTCGTGCCGCGGGTGGAGGTCACCGCCCCGGCCTTCACCCTGGGCGGCATCGTCGGCATCGCGGTGCCGCTGTACCTGGTGACGATGGCCTCGCAGAACGTCGCCGGTGCCGCGGTCATGAAGTCCCTGGGCTACGAGGTCCCCTGGCGGCGCTCCATGCTGGTGACCGGGATCGGCACGGTCGCCGGGGCCCCGACCGGGGGGCACGCGATCAACCTGGCCGCGATCAGCGCGGCGCTGGCGGCCGGTCCGGAGGCCGGCGAGGACCGCTCCCGGCGCTGGGTCGCGAGCGTGACCTCCGGGGTCGTCCTCGTGCTGCTCGGCGTCGCCTCGGCGGCGTTCGGCGCGCTGGTGCTGCTGGCCCCGGCCGGGGTGATCCCGGCCGTGGCGGGTCTCGCCCTGCTCGGCGTGCTCGCCGCCTCGTTGCAGGCGGCGCTCGCCGAGGCCGACGAGCGGGTCCCCGCCGTCGTCGTCTTCGCCACGGCCGCCTCGGGCATCGCGATCGCCGGCGTCAGCGCCGCCTTCTGGGCCCTGGTGGCCGGGCTCGTCGTCCGCGCCGTCCTCCGCCGGGGACCGCCGCCGGCCGGCTGAGGTCAGCGGGCGCGGGCCACCCGCGTCTCGTCGAAGACCGGCTCGGCCGACTCGTACACCCGCCCGTCGGAGCCGAACACCAGGAACCGGTCGAAGGAGCGGGCGAACCAGCGGTCGTGGGTCACCGCCAGCACCGTGCCGTCGAAGGCGGCCAGCGCCTCCTCCAGCGACTCGGCCGACAGCACGTCGAGGTTGTCGGTCGGCTCGTCGAGCAGCAGCAAGGTGGCCCCGGAGAGCTCGAGCATCAGCACCTGGAACCGCGCCTGCTGCCCGCCCGACAGCGTGCGGAACAGCTGGTCGCCCGAGTCGGCCAGGCCGTACCGGCGCAGCGCCGCCATCGCCCGGCCACGGTCGACCCCCGGCCGGCCCGGCTCGCCGTGCCAGAGCAGGTCGACGGGGGTCCGCTCCAGCCACTCGGGATGGGCGTGGGTCTGGGCGAACAGCCCGGGGACGACGCGCGCGCCCAGCCGCCAGGAGCCGGTGTGGGCCACCTCCTGACCGGCGAGCATCCGGAGGAAGTGCGACTTGCCCGCGCCGTTGGCCCCCAGCACCGCCACCCGGTCGCCGTAGAAGACCTCGAGGTCGAACGGCTGCATCAGCCCGGTCAGCTCCAGCGCCTCGGCGGTGACCGCCCGCACGCCGGTGCGCCCGCCGCGCAGCCGCATCGAGAGCGACTGCTCCACCGGCGGCTCCGGTGGCGGACCGGCGGCCTCGAACTTGGCCAGCCGCGTCTGCATCGCGTGGTACGTCGAGGTCATCGCCGGCGAGTTCTTGGCCTGCTGCTGCAGCGTGCGCACCAGGTCGACCAGCCGCTGGTGCTCCTCGTCCCAGCGGCGGCGCAGCTCGGCCTGCCGCTCGTGCCGGCTCGACCGGGCCTCGTGGTAGCTGACGAAGTCACCGCCGTGCACCCACGCCGTCCCGCCCTCGACGGTGACCACGCGGTCGGCGACCCGGTTCAGCAGCTCGCGGTCGTGGCTGACGAACAGCACGGTCTTGCGGGTGTCGAGCAGCCGCTCCTCCAGCCACCGCTTGCCGGGGACGTCGAGGTAGTTGTCCGGCTCGTCGAGCAGCAGCACCTCGTCGGGTCCGCGCAGCAGCGCCTCCAGGGCCAGCCGCTTCTGCTCGCCGCCGGACAGCGTGGACAGCTCCCGGTACTTGCAGCGGTCCAGCGGCACCCCGAGCGCGGCGACCGTGACGGTGTCCCAGGTGACCTCGGCGTCGTAGCCCCCGACGTCGCCCCAGTGCGCGAGCGCGGTGGCGTAGGCCATCTGCGTCGGCTCGTCGTCGGTCTCCATGAGCCTCAGCTCGGCGGCATCGACGGCGTCCCAGGCGGCGCGGACGGCGGGCGGCGAGAGGTCGACGAGGAAGCGCTGCACCGTCGTGTCGTCGCGCACGGAGCCGATGAACTGGCGCATCACGCCCAGCCCACCGGTCCGGGCCACCGCGCCGGCCTCGGGCACCAGGTCGCCGCTGATGATCCGCAGCAGCGTGGTCTTCCCGGCCCCGTTCTCCCCGACCAGCGCCGCGCGGGCGCCCTCCCCCACGCGGAACGACACGTCGTCCAGCAGTACCCGCCCGTCCGGCAGCGTGTGCCGGACCCCGCTCACGTCGACGTAGCCCACCCCGACAGTCTCCGGCTGCCGACAACCGGGTTCTCACGCGGTGCGCAGCACCACCTTGCCCAGTGCCCGGCGCTGCTCCAGGTCGGCGTGCGCCCGGGCGGCCTCGGCGAGCGGGTGGTCCGTGACCAGCGGGCGCCAGCGTCCCGCGGCGACCCGGTCCAGCGAGCGGCCGGCCAGCCCCGGGATCCCGCCGGGGAGGGCGGTCATCCGCGGCCCGAGCGACCAGCCGGCGGTGATCCCGAGGCGGACGACGTCCCCGGTGTCGAACCGGGTCGGCGCACCGGCCGAGTAGCCGAACATGACCAGCCGCCCGCCGGGGCGCAGCAGCTCGAGCGCGCAGCGGCCCACCGCACCGCCGACGCCGTCGTAGACGACGGTCACCCCTCCGGTCGCCCCGCGGACCCGGTCGTCCCAGCCGGCGGCGGTGTAGTCGACGACGAGGTCGGCGCCCAGTTCCGCCAGCCGGGCCGTCTTCTCCGCACCTCCGGCGGCGGCCACCACCGTGGCGCCGGCCGCCCGGGCCGCCTGGACCAGCAGCCATCCCATCCCGCCGGCCGCCGACGGGACGAGGACGACGTCCCGCGCCGACGGGGGCTCGAGCTCCAGCACGCCCAGCGCGGTGCGGCCGGTGCCGACGGCGGCGACCGCGTCCGACCAGCCCACCTGCTCCGGCACGACGAACAGCTGCCCGTCGACGGCGGTCACCGCCTGCTCGGCGTAGCCGCCGGGGACGGGCCCGAGGTGGGCGACGACGCGCCGACCCAGCCAGGCCGGGTCGACGCCGTCGCCGAGCGCGTCGACGACCCCGGCGACCTCGCGGCCGGGGACCATGGGGAGCTCCGGCAGCGGGAGCGAGACCGGTCCCGGGTCACCGCGCCGCAGGACGGTGTCGACCAGGTGGACGCCGGCGGCCCGGACGGCGATGCGGACCTGCCCCGGCGCGGGCGTCAGGTCGGGGAGGTCGTCGAGGACCAGGCGGTCGGGGCCGCCGAACTCGTGCAGTCGGATGGCGCGCATGCCCGGGAGGCAACCGCCTCACGTGCACTCGAGGTCAAGCGGGACGGTCCTCCGACTGCAGCCGCGCGCGGGCCAGCCGCTCGACGAGCTCCGGGAGCGCGGTCGTCGGCACGCCGCTGAGGTCGCGGCGGCAGCTACGGACGACAGTGCCGATGACCTGGGGACGCAGCTGGTGGGAGAACTCGGCGGTGAGCCGCACGACCGCCTGGTCGATCGCGGCGTCCTCGTCGGAGGGCCTCGTCAGCGCTCGCGTCATCCGTCGTCCTCCCCCTGCCACGAACGCCGGGACGGTCCCCCCGACCGGCGCCAGCACACGGTGCCTCGGCAGGCGGCGGCGAACCAGGGACCAAGTGCCCTGCGGCGGTCAGCCCGCGTAGTAGGCGTTGCGGCCCTCGCGGGTCAGCGCGAGCGCGTCCCGCACCAGGGCGGCGAGCTCGTCGGCGTCCACCCGGTCCAGGGAGGAGAACCGGACGCAGCTCTTGCCGCAGGACACCTTTCCCAGGCGGGCGGCCCGCGCCTCGGCGATGTAGCCGCCGTCGACGACGGCGCAGACGTAGAGCGAGAGGTGCCGCTTCTGCGCGGCGAGCGCGACGACGGGCCAGGGCGTGGCCACCGTCGCCGAGCGCGGCTTGTAGGGCATCAGCCCGTACCCGAGCATCTGCCCCCTGCCGGCACCGACCAGCTGCCGGTCGATGCCCGGAGCGGCGGCCGTGACCAGGGCGTCGACGCGGCGCAGCTCGTCCTCGCGCTCGCCGGCCGCGGCGAACCACGCCTCGATCTCCTCCGGCGCCGTCACGGCGGCTCCTCTCAGCCGAGCACGAGGGACAGCGCCGTGGCCACGGCCGTCAGCACCATCACCAGCACGACCACGGTGGCGACCATCCGCCGCCGCCGCTCGGCGTCGCGGCCGCCGGCGCCACCCATCCCCATCACGACGGCGACGCTACCGGCGGCGCCCCCACAGCAGCGTGTCCAGCGCCGTGCCGGCCGGGGTCTCGCGGGTCACCTGTGCCAGCCGGTCGACGTCGAGCAGCTCCGCGACGGGGGCGAACCGCGTCACGCTGTGCAGGATGGCCGGCTCCTGCGGGCCGCCGACCCCGCGCTCGACGTTGTCGACGTCGTGGCCGAGCACCAGGAGCCGGCCGCCGGGGCGCAGCCAGCCGACCGCACGGCCGAGCAGCTCCTCCAGGTCCGGTGACGGCAGGTGCAGGTAGGCCACGAGCACGAGGTCGACCGGCTCGTCCGGTCCCGGCCAGGTCAGGACGTCGGCGGCCACCCACGCCACCCGGTCGGCGCCGGGACGTTCCCGGCCGCGGGCCAGCCCGGTGGCGGAGAAGTCGACGGCGGTCACCCGCCAGCCGAGACCGGCCAGCCACAGCGCGTGCCGCCCCTCCCCCGCGGCGAGGTCCACCGCCGACCCGGGCGTCACCTCGGCGAGCAGCTCGGCCACGAGGGCGTTCGGCTCCCCCGACCACTGCTGCCGCTCGGCGTACCGGTCGTCCCATGCCTGTGCGTCCACGGTCCGATCCTGGCAGGGACCCGCCGGTCACCCCCTCCTGCCAGGCTGCCGGCATGACGACGTCACCCCGGGAGCTGGCCCTGCTCCGCCTGGTCGCCCAGCGGCTCGCCGGCCCCCCGGCCGCCGATGCCGCCGACGCGGTCGCCGGGCTGCTGTGCGTGCAGGGGCAGGACCTCCCGGGGGCGCTCACCTCGGTGGCGCTGCGGACGCCGGACCGGTCCCTGGCGGGGGTCCGGGCGGCGCTGGACTCCGGCGCGGTGGTCCGCTCCTGGCCGATGCGGGGCACGTTGCACCTCGTCCCCGCCGGCGAGCTGCACTGGCTGCTGGAGTTGTGCGGGCCCCGGGTGCTGGCCGGTGCCGTCCGGCGACGGGCGCAGGTCGGGCTCACCGAGGCCGACCTGGAGCGCGGCCGGGAGCTCGCCTCCGCTGCACTCGGTGGCGGCCGCCGGCTGGCCCGCGCGGCGCTGCTGGCGACCCTCGCCGAGGGCGTCGACGTCAGCGGCCAGCGCGGCTACCACGTGCTCTGGTACCTCGCCCAGACCGGCACCCTCGTCCTCGGCCCGACCGACGACGGCGACCAGGCGTTCGTGCTGCTCGACGAGTGGGTGCCCGCCCCGAGGCGGTTGAGCCGGGAGGAGGCACTGGCCGAGCTGGCCCGCCGCTACCTCACCGGCCACGGCCCGGCGTCCGACACCGACCTGGCCCGGTGGGCGGGGCTCGGGCTGCGCGACGTGCGCGCCGGCATCGCCGCGGTCCGCGACGACCTCGCCGCGGTCGAGGTCGAGGGCCGGGAGCTGCTCATGGCGCCCGACCTACCCGATCGGCTGGCCACCTGCCGCGCGGAGGTCGAGGACGCCGTCCTGCTGCTGCCGGGCTTCGACGAGATGGTGCTCGGTTACGCCGACCGCACGTGCACCGTGCCCGCGGAGTTCGCCGACCGGATCGTGCCCGGCAACAACGGCATGTTCCGGTCCACCGTCGTGCACGGAGGCCAGGTGGTGGGCGTGTGGCGGTGGAAGGGCAGCGGCGCGAAGCGGGTCCCGGCGCCCGAGCCGTTCACGACGTTCCCCGACCGTGTCGCCGCTGCGATCCCGGAGGTCGCCGCGGCCCTCCCCTGACGTGCACGGACGTCACCTCCGGACGAGGCTGGGGGCATGGAGTACACCCGCCTCGGCACCACCGGTCTGCAGGTCTCGCGCATCTGTCTCGGGATGATGAGCTTCGGCGACCCGCAGCGCGGCGCCCACCCGTGGAGCCTCCCCGAGGAGGAGAGCCGCCGGCTGATCGAGAAGGCCCTCGCCGCCGGCATCACGTTCCTCGACACCGCGAACGTCTACTCGGCCGGCTCCAGCGAGGAGATCACCGGCCGCGCGATCCGGGACTTCGCCTCCCGCGAGGACGTCGTCCTCGCGACCAAGGTGCACGGCCGGATGCGGCCGGGGCCCAACGGCGCCGGCCTGTCGCGCAAGGCGATCCTCGCCGAGCTCGACGCGTCGCTGCAGCGGCTGGGCACCGACTACGTCGACCTGTACCAGATCCACCGGTGGGATCCGCACACCCCGATCGAGGAGACCGTGGAGGCGCTGGACTCCGCGGTCCGCTCCGGGAAGGTGCGCTACCTCGGCGCCTCGTCGATGTGGGCCTGGCAGTTCGGCAAGGCGCTGCACACCGCCGGCGAGCACGGCTGGCACCGCTTCGTGTCGATGCAGGACCACTACAACCTGCTCAACCGCGAGGAGGAGCGGGAGATGCACCCGCTCTGCGCCGACCAGGGCATCGGCGTCATCCCCTGGAGCCCGCTCGCCCGGGGCCGGCTCACCCGCGACTGGGACGAGACGACGTCCCGCTCGGAGACCGACGAGTTCGGCAAGCGCCTCTACGACGAGGCCTCCGACCGGGCCATCGTGGAGCGGGTGGCGGAGGTGGCCGCCGAGCGCGGGGTGCCGCGGGCCCAGGTCGCGCTCGCCTGGGTGCTGAGCAAGCCGGTGGTCTCCGCCCCGATCGTCGGCGTCACCAAGGACGCCCACCTCGACGACGCCGTCGCCGCGGTCGACCTGCACCTCACCGACGAGGAGATCGCCCGGCTGGAGGAGCCCTACCGCCCGCACGAGGTCGTCGGCTTCTAGAAGGACCCCCTCGTCCCCCACCACTCGCAGGCTCGCGGCGGGCCCCTACGAGGGGGCCGCCGGGGGGCTAGGCCGGGTTGGCCGGCTCCGCGCGCTCGACGACGAACACCGGGATGACCCGGTCGGTCTTCTGCTGGTACTCGGCGTAGGGCGGGTAGGCGGCGACCGCGCGCTCCCACCACTGCGCCTTCTCCTCGCCGGTCACCTCGCGGGCCACGCCGTCCCAGGGCTCGGGGCCGTCCTGGACCGTCACCTGGTCCGGGTACTTCCGCAGGTTGGCCACCCACGCCGGGTCGGTCGGGGCGCCGCCCTGCGACCCGACCATCGCGTACGCGCCCTCGTGCTCCACCCGCATGAGCGCCTGCTTGCGGACCTTGCCCGACCTCGCGCCCCGTGTGCTGAAGATGCAGACCGGCAGACCGGTGTCCAGCAGCGTGTTGGCCTCGCGGCCGCCGCTGGCCTCGTACTGCGCGACCTGGTCGCGGACCCACTGCTGCGGACTCGGCTCGTACTCACCCGTCAACGGCATGACCCGAACCTAGGCCGGTCAGCGCCGCCCTGCTCGGGGGGACGACGGCAGCCGGTGGTCGATCGTGTGCGGGACGAAGAAGCTCAGGTTGTCGGTCACCAGGCCGTCGCTCTCCCGGATGCCCAGGCCGGCCGGCTCGCCGTCGACCACCCACGCGCCGAGCACCGGGTGGTGCGGGCCGTCGACGCCGGCGAAGTCCGGCAGCGGCGCGAACTCCTGCACGACGAAACCCTCGGTGCCGTAGCGGCCGGGCAGCTCCTCGGTCACCTGCCCGTCGCGCACGATCGCCACGTTCGCCCCCTCGCGGCCCCACAGCGGCTTGCGCACGTAGGTCCGCCACGACGAGGGCATCTCGTCGGCGAAGTAGGCCGGCAGCAGCAGCTGGGACAGCACCGGGTCGCTGCCGAACATCTGCCACAGCACCGGCAGCAGCGCCTTGGTGCTCCACAGCATCTTGTAGGCCGGTTCCACCCACGTGGTCCCGCCCGGCCGGGCGGCGTCGGCGAGGACGGCGGGGCCGAACTCGTCCTCGATCAGCCACTCCCAGGGGTAGAGCTTGAAGACGACGTCGAGGTGACGGCCCTGCGGGTCGTAGAACCGGGCGTCGCCGTCGTCGAGCACGATGTCCTCGACGACCAGCTCGATCGCCTCGTAGCCGGCCTGCACCACGGTGTCCATCAGGTAGGCGACGGTCATCCGGTCCTCGCCGGACTTCTCCTCGCTGGTCCACGCCAGGTGCACCCGCGGCCGGACGCCGGTGCGCCGTTCCCACCGGGTCAGGTTCCGCTGCCAGGCCGCGACGAGCTTGTCGTGCAGCGCGTTCCACTGGTCGCTGCCCTGGCCGGTGAACAGGTGCCAGTTCCACTGCGTGACCGCGGACTCGACCAGGCCGGTGGGGGTGTCGGCGTTGAACTCGAGCAGCTTCGGCGGGCCCTCGCCGTCGTAGCGCAGGTCGAAGCGGCCGTAGACGCTGGGCGGCTCGACCTCCCAGGTGCGGCGGATCTCCGGCCGGGCGATCGGCGGGATGCCCATCCGGTCGAACAGGTCGCGCTCGATCACGTGGTCGCCGGCGGCCTCGCACATGGAGAACAGCTGCGCGACCCAGCCCTCGAGCCGCTCGACCTCGGCCATCGTGAAGTCGTAGAACGGGCCCTCGCGCCAGTAGCTGCGGACCTCGCCGCCGGGCAGGCCGGTCCGGTTGTAGACCAGGCCCTGGGCCTCGATCTCCGCTTCCCACCCCGGCCGGACGACGCCGGCCTCGATCCGTCTCAACTGCCGGCGCCGGTGCCCACGCGCCCGCCGGTGCCCGACCCGATGCCACCGCTCACCCGCGTCCCGCCGGTGACCTTCCCCGACGCCGGGAGGCCGGCGTTGCGCCGGGCCGTCGAGTCGCGGGGGTCGATGCGGGTGCCGCCGCTGGGCAGCACCGTCCCCGGCGACAGGCCGCGGCCGAAGGCGCCGACGTAGAGGAAGAACAGCCCCCCGCCACCGCCGGAGTAGCCGTCGTCGCAGTAGTCGTCGTCGACGATCTCGCCGTCCTCGTTGGTGCAGTAGGCGACCTGCTCGTCCTCGTCGTCCTCCGTACCGCAGCCGGCGAGGAAACCGGTCGCCGCGGTCGCCAGCACCGTCGTCGTCAGGGCGCTCTTGACGCGGTTGGACACCGCCACGGACCCTCCCCGGCTCGTCGAGATGCCCTGACCCTAGATCCCGGCGGACGGACGGCCACCGGGGGCGGGCGCGGGGATCCGGCGCTAGCGTCCGGGAGGAGCGCCGCTGCACACCCGGAGGCCCCGCATGACCGACAAGCAGCCCGCCGAGATCGCCCAGGTGGCGGCCGAGACCGGCGCCAAGAAGGTGCACCGGACGTGGGACCGCGTCCTGGTCAGCGCCTTCCTCGCCGGCGCCTACATCTCCTTCGGCGCGATGGTGGCCATCACCGTCTCCTCCGGGCTCGACCCCGAGACCTGGGGGACGCTGCCCACCCTGTGGACCGGCGCCGCCTTCACCCTCGGCCTGGTGCTCGTGCTCATCGCGGGCTCGGACCTGGCGACCGGCAACATGATGCTGGTCCCGCTCGGGGCGATGCAGGGCCGGATCACCGTCGGCGACGTCGCCCGCAACCTCACCCTGGTGCTGCTGGGCAACCTGCTCGGTGCGCTGTTCGTCGCCTACTTCCTCGCCGTCTCCACCGGGGTCATCGGTGACGCCGACAGCAGCGGGTCGGCCGGGCTGACCTTCGAGCGGCTGACCCAGATCGCCGAGGGCAAGACCTCCGGGCACACCGCCTGGGAGATCTTCCTCCGCGGCGTCGGCTGCAACTGGCTGGTCTGCCTGGCGGTGTGGATGTCGCTGTCGGCCGCGAGCATCTCGGGCAAGATCCTGGCGATCTTCTTCCCGATCATGGCGTTCGTCGCGATGGGCTTCGACCACGTCGTCGCCAACATGTTCTTCCTGCCGGCGGCGATCTTCGCCGGCGTGCCCGACGTCGGCTGGGGCGACACGCTCCTCAACTGGCTGCTCGCCGGGGCGGGCAACCTGGTGGGCGCCGTCGTCTTCGTGGCGACGTCGTACTGGTACCTGTTCCTCCGCGACCAGCCGGCCACCGCACCCGCGCACGGCGGCGAGGCCCCCGAGCGCGCATGACCCGGGCCCGGTCGGGGCAGCCCTCCGGCCGGTGCCGCCCCGGGTGCCACGGAGCGCAGGAGGACGGCCGGCGATGAGGTACCGCGAGTCGGGACGGCTGGACACCTCCGGCGTGCAGGACCGCCGCCGCGGCGGTGGCGGGCGCGGACTGGCCGTCGGGGGCGGCGGGCTCGGCCTGGTCGGCGTCCTGGTGCTCGTGCTGTTCCAGGTGCTCGGCGGCGGGGGCGGGGGCGGCCCCGTCGCCGGAGCCCTGGGTGGGCAGCTCGGCTCCCTCGGCCAGGGCGAGACCGCCGACAACACCCAGCTCGAGCAGCAGTGCCAGACCGGGCAGGACGCCAACGAGTCGGTCGACTGCGCCGTCGTCGCCGACATCGAGTCGATCCAGGACTACTGGACCGGCGTCCTCGGCGACCGGTACTCCCCCACCGACACGGTGTTCTTCTCCGGCTCGGTGCAGACCTCGTGCGGCGGGGCCACCAGCGGCTCCGGGCCCTTCTACTGCCCGGCCGACCGGCTCGTGTACATCGACCTCTCCTTCTTCGAGACCCTCCAGGAGCAGTTCGGCGCCGCGGGTGGCCTGTTCGTGAACGCCTACGTGCTGGCCCACGAGTACGGCCACCACGTGCAGAACCTGCTCGGCATCAACCAGCAGGTGGACCCCGGCGAGACCGGTCCGGAGAGCGGCACGGTGCGCCTCGAGCTGCAGGCGGACTGCTTCGCCGGGACGTGGGCGAACCACGCCGAGACGGTGCCGGACGAGTCCGGCGAGCCGCTGATCGCGGAGATCAGCCAGGACGACATCGACCGGGCCCTGGACGCCGCCGGCCGGATCGGCGACGACTTCATCCAGCGCGAGCTCGGCGGCGGGACGGTCGACCAGGACGCCTTCACGCACGGCTCCTCGGAGCAGCGCCAGCGGTGGTTCACCACGGGCTACGAGACCGGCGACCCCGCGCAGTGCGACACCTTCGCCACCGACGACCTCGGTTGAAGCGGAGTCGCTGGGTGACGCTTTCCGTCACCCAGCGACTCCGCTCACGAGGGCGCGCATGAAGATGACGGCGTGGCGGAGCACCTGACGTTGACCCCCGACGGCCTCGGACCGGGCGTCGCCGTCCTCACCATCGACCGGCCGGCCAAGCGGAACGCACTCACCGCCGGCATGTGGCGGGACCTGCCCGGAGTGCTCGCCGGGCCCGCGGCCGACCCCGCCGTCCGGGTGCTGGTGGTGACCGGCGCGGGCAGCAGCTTCTGCGCCGGCGCCGACATCGCCGACCTGCTCGGCGGGCCGGACGCCGCGGACCCGATGGCCGCGCTGCGCCGGGACAACCTGGCCGCCCAGGCGGCCCTGCGGGAGTTCCCCAAGCCCACGGTCGCGATGATCCGCGGCCACTGCATCGGCGGCGGCGTCGAGCTGGCCACCTGCTGCGACCTGCGCTTCAGCGACGAGACCGGCGTCTTCGGCGTGACGCCGGCGAAGGTGGGCATCGTCTACACGCCCGAGTCGACCAAGACCCTGCTCGACCTGGTCGGCCCCGGGCTCACCCGGTTCCTGCTGTTCAGCGGCGAGCTCGTGGACGCGCCGACCGCCCTGCGCACCGGCCTGGTCGACCGGCTGCTGCCCCCGGAGGAGCTGGAGGACGAGGTGCGCCGCTTCGCCGGCGTGCTCGCGTCGCGGTCGGCGCTGACCCAGCGGTCGACCAAGGAGGTCGTCACCGCGCTGCTCGGCGGCGGGGACGGCCGGCCCGAGGTCGCCCGCTGGTACCGCGAGACGATCGCGGCCGGCGAGCTGGCCGAGGGGGTGGCGGCGTTCGGCGAGCGCCGCTCCCCCGACTTCCCCTGGCGCGGCTAGACCGCCAGCGTCTGCTCCTCGGCCTCGACGGCGGCGTTCCACTCCGGCTTCTCGGCCTGCCAGCGGTCCTCGGTGCGGCCGATCCGCCAGTAGCCGGAGACCGACAGGCGCTCCCGCGGGACGTCGAGCTGGCCGCGCAGCCACCGCCGCAGCTCGCGGACCGCACCGGCTTCGCCGTGCACGAACGCGTGGACGGAGCCCTCCGGCAGCGGCGCGGCGAGGACGGCGGCCACGAGCGCGGTCCCGGCACCCGGTCCCCCCTGTGCACCCAGGTGAGCTCCACGCCGTCGGGCAGCGGGAGCTGCTGCTCCTCGGTGTCGTCGGCGACCTCGACGAAGGCCAGCACCCGGGCGCCGGCCGGCAGCTGCTCGATCGTGGCGGCGATCGAGGGGAGCGTCGTCTCGTCCCCCACCAGCAGGTGCCAGTCGGCGTCCGGGTCGGGGGTGTACGCGCCACCGGGGCCGAGCAGCACCACCGCGTCGCCGGGCTGCGCGGCGGCCGCCCAGGGACCGGCCAGCCCCTCGTCCCCGTGGGTGACGACGTCGAGGGTCAGCTCACCGGCGGCCGCGTCCCACCGCCGCACCGAGTAGGTGCGGGTGCACGGCCAGAACTCCCGCGGCTGCTCGGCCTCGACCGTCTCCGGGTCGAAGGGGGCCGCGTACGGCGCACCGCGCGGCGGGAGCACCAGCTTCACGTAGGAGTCGGTGTGCACGGGTGCGAAACCGTCGAGTCCGGGGCCGCCCAGGACGAGGCGCACGAGGTGCGGGGTGACCCACTCGCTGCGGACGACGACGGCCTGTCGGGCGGAGCGCCGGCGGCGCGGGGCAGGGGCGGCCATGACGGGCTCCAGACGACGAAGGGAAGCCTCACCTTACTCCCGTGCCGACGTCCGGTTCGACCTCGTCGTTTCGTCCGCGATCACACGGGTACCGCTTGATCCGCAGGCCGGTGGCCCACTCAGACACGGTGGGACGACCCGGCCGGCGCCCACCGCGGGGTCGCCGGCCGCCTTCCCACAACGCTCCCGAGGTCGCTCCCGCGACCGGTGGAGCCGTGTCCACTGGGCCCGCACGGACGCGGCCCGGTCGCGCCCCGAACAGGGGCACTCACCGGTGCACGCACGCCCCGACCACGTCATTCGCCTGAGGAGGACCGATGACCCACTCCATCGACACCCCGTTCCCGCCGCCCCCCGCCACCAGCGCGGGCGCGACCAGCCCCTCGACCGGCGAGTCCACGTCGAAGGCCGACGTCGCCAAGGACGAGGCCCGCAACGTCGGGCAGACCGCCGCGCAGGGCGCGAGCCAGGTCGCCTCGACCGCCGCCGACCAGGCCAAGGAGGTCGTGCAGGAGACCAAGGCCCAGGCCCAGGACGTCATCGCCCAGGGCCGCGACCAGCTGCGCCAGCAGGTCGTGAGCCAGCAGCAGAAGGCCGGTCAGGGCCTCGCGGGTCTCGCCGACGCCCTCCGCGGCATGGCCGACGGCAACGCCCCGGCTCCCGGCCCCGCCGCCGACCTGGTCAAGCAGGGTGCGAGCAGCCTCCAGCAGTTCGCCGACGCCCTGCAGAACCGCGAGCCCGCGGACCTGCTCGAGGAGATCCGCTCCTTCGCCCGGCGCAAGCCCGGCACCTTCCTGCTCGGCGCCGCGCTCGCCGGTGTCGTCGCCGGTCGGCTGACCAGCGGCGTCAAGGCCGCGCACTCCGACACGAGCACCAGCTCGTCCGGGACCACCGGCACGTACCGCACGCCCGCCAACTACGTCGACCCCGCCCCGGCCTACTCCGGCTACGGCGAGACCGGCGTCTACAGCGAGGCCACCACCGGCTACGGCACCGCGACCACCGGTGGCGCCCCGGTCCCGCCGCCGCCGTACGGCACCGTCCCGCCCGCCGGCAGCGTCGTCCCCCCGACGACCCCCGCCGGCTGGGACGACCCGGCCCGTCGCCCCGGCGGGGTGGTCTGAGCCATGACCACCCCCTACTCCGGTGCCACCCCGGTCGGCACCCAGTCCGGGTACGGCGAGCCGCAGGCGAACTACGCCGTCACCCCTGACCAGTACGGCGCCCACTCCGGCGCCGGGGTCTCGGGCGACATGGGCACGCCGACCACCGCACAGGGCCGCCCCGACGTCGAGGGCACCTCGGTCGGGCAGCTGATGGGCGAGGTCGCGAAGGACCTCTCCACCCTGATGCGCCAGGAGCTCGAGCTGGCCAAGGCCGAGGTCAAGGCCGAGGCGACCAAGGCCGGCAAGGGTGCCGGGCTCATGGGCGCCGCCGGCTTCGCCGGCTACATGGTGCTGCTGTTCCTCTCCATCGCCCTGTGGTGGGCGCTGGAGAACCTCATGGACGCCGGCCTGGCCGCCCTCATCGTGGCGATCCTCTGGGGCGTCGTCGGGGCCGTCGCGTTCGTGATGGGCCGGAACCAGCTCAAGAAGGTCAACCCGAAGCCGGAGCGCACCGTGGACACCCTGTCCCAGGTGCCCGGCGCCCTGAAGCCCCACTGACCAGCGGCCCCCGGCCCCCACACACCTGGAGAGACCAGAGATGACCACTCCCACCAGCAACGACCCGGACGTCATCCGCCGGCAGATCGAGGAGACGCGGCGCGAGCTCAGCTACGACGTCGACGCCCTCAACGAGAAGGTCAACCCCGCGCGGGTCATGGACCGGCGCGTGACCGCGGCCAAGGGCCGCTTCAGCCGAGCCAAGGAGAAGGTGATGGGCAGCGCACACGACACCACCTCGACCGCCCAGTACCACGCGCAGAGCGCCATGAGCTCGGTGCAGGGCACCGCCTCGAACGCGGCCGACTCGGTGCAGGGTGCCGCGCAGCAGGCCGCGCACGCCGTGCAGCAGGCGCCGGACCAGATCGTGCGCCAGACGCAGGGCAACCCGATGGCCGCCGGGCTCATCGCCTTCGGCGTCGGCTGGCTGGTCTCCAGCCTGCTGCCGGCCACCCAGAAGGAGCAGCAGCTGGCCCAGCAGGCCGAGACGGCCCTGCGGGAGAACAAGGACGCGCTGCTGGCCCCGGCCAAGCAGGCCGCCCAGGAGATCGGCGAGGAGCTCAAGCCGGTCGCCCAGCACGCCGTCGAGGAGGTCCGGTCCACCGCGACCGACGCCGCCCAGACGGTGAAGCAGGAGGGCCAGTCGGCCGCTCAGGACGTGCAGGGCCAGGCCCAGCAGTCCAAGGAGACCGTGCAGAGCCAGTAGGACAGCACCGCACAGCGCGCCCCGCCGGTCCTCCGGCGGGGCGCGCTGTCGTCTGCGCAGGTCACCTGGACGGGTGAGCCGGCCCCGGCGCGGGCTGCAGGAGGAGCGCCCGGACGCCGACGTCGACGGTGAGGACCGCCGACCGACGGGAGCACCACCGTGGAGCCGCACGCAGCACGCGTGCTCGTCGCCGACGACGAGGACGACATCCGCGGCCTGGTCTGCCTGGCCGTGCGGCGGGCCGGCGGCACCGTCGTCGCCGAGGCGGCCGACGGGCCCACGGCGCTGGACGCCGCCCGGAGCACCGTCCCCGACCTGGCGGTGCTCGACGTCTCCATGCCCGGCGCCACCGGCCTGGAGGTCTGCACCACCCTGCGCGCCGAGGCCGCGACCGCCGGCGTGCGGGTGCTCCTGCTCTCGGCCGGCGCCTCCGAGGAGGACGTCGCCCGTGGACTCGCCTCGGGCGCCGACAGCTACCTCGCCAAGCCCTTCGCCGTCGCGGGCCTGGTCGCCCGCATCCGCGAGCTGACCACCGGGGGGACCGCGTGACGACCGTCGAGGAGACCCCGGCCGCGCTCGGTGAGGTGGACCTGCTGCGCGCCGAGGTGGCCCGCCTGACCGCCGAGCGGGACGCCCTGCGGGCGGACATGGACCGCCGCGACGGCGAGCTGGAGACGGCCGGCCGGATGCTCGCGGCCCGCGCCCAGACGATGACCAGCGTCATCGACGCCGTCACCGAGCAGTCCATCATCGGCACCGACCTCGACGGCGTCGTCCGGGTGTGGAACCCGGGCGCCGAGAAGCTGCTCGGCCTCCCCCGCGCCGAGGTCGTCCGGCGGCGCCTGATCACCGACTTCCACCTCGCCGAGGAGCTGGCCGCCGAGGGAGGCGGACTCCACGCGCTCGTCCGGCTGGCCCAGGCCGAGGGCCGCGACGTCCGCGACTGGACCTACGTGACCGCCGGCGGCGAGGAGCGCACCGTGTCGGTCGCGGTCACCCCGCGCTCCGACGACTCCGGCGAGCACGCCGGCTGGAACTTCGTGGGCACCGACATGACCGAGGTCCGGGCCAGCGAGCGGCTCAAGGACCAGTTCGTCAGCCTGATCAGCCACGAGCTGCGCACGCCGCTCAGCTCGATCCTCGGCTACCTCGAGCTGGTCCTCGACGACCCCGACCAGCCGCTCACCGAGGAGCAGCGCTCCTACCTCGGCACGGTCGAGCGCAACGCCCAGCGCCTGCTCCGGCTGGTGGGCGACCTGCTGTTCACCGCCCAGGTCGAGGCCGGCCGCTTCACCCTCCAGCCCGAGGACGTCGACCTGGCCGCCGTCCTGCGGGCCGCCGAGGAGAACGCCCGGGTCGCCGCTGCCGCCGGCGACGTGCGCCTGGACCTCGACCTGCCCGCCGCGGACGTCGTCGTCGCCGGCGACCCCGTGCGGCTGGGCCAGGCGTGCGACAACCTCGTCTCCAACGCCGTGAAGTTCACCCCCGCCGGCGGCCGCGTCACGCTCTCCCTCCGGGCAGGCTGGCAGGCGGCGGACGGGGCGTTCACCGAGCAGCCGTGCCCGGGTGGCGCGCCGGTCGCGCGGATCTCGGTCAGCGACACCGGCTACGGCATCCCCGCCGCGGAGCTCGACCAGCTCTTCACCCGCTTCTTCCGGGCGTCCACCGCGAAGCGCAACGCCGTGAAGGGCGTCGGACTGGGGCTGTCGATCACCAAGGCCATCACCACGGCGCACGGCGGGAGCCTGGACGTCGTCAGCGCCGAGGGCCGCGGCACCACCTTCACGCTCACCCTGCCCATCCCCCGCTAGGCGACGTCCGCCACGTCCGCCCGGGCAATACCGCCACATCGCACGGTGCAGAACCGCCATTCCCACGGGGACGGCGGCGTCGGAGGTCCGCTTCTTGCGGAAGCCTTGAGGCACGCGGGCGGGCCGCCTGCGGTTGGGCTCGCAGAGTCGTTCCTGCCAGCCGGGACACCCCGCCCCGGCCCACCCCGCAGGAGAACGACATGAGCACGCGCACCCGCAAGGCCTCCACCACCCGCAAGGTCCTGGGCTCCCTCGGCGTCCTGGGCGCCACCGCCGCCGTCGCCGGCCTGGGCACCTTCGGCACCTTCACCGACTCCACCACCCCGATCTCCACCGACGTCGCCTCCGGCACCGTGAAGATCAACCTCGCCAACCCCGGCGCCGCCATCCCCGCCAGCACCACCAACTTCGTGCCCGGCGACGCCATGACCCGCGCCGTCACCCTCACCAACACCGGCACCTCGGCCCTGTCCACGGTCACCCTGGGCACCACCGCCACCGTCTCCAGCGTCCTCAACACCGACGCCAACGGCCTCAAGCTCACCGTCCGCTCCTGCACCGTGCCCTGGACCCAGGCCGGCACCGCCACCGCCCCGACCTACACCTGCGGCGGCACCGTCACCGACTTCGGCACCACCCCGGTCGTGTCCAACCGCACCCTCGCCGGCCTCAACAGCCTCACCGCCGGCGGCACCGACCACCTCACCTTCACCATCTCCCTGCCCGAGACCGCCGGCAACGACCTCCAGGGCAAGTCCTCCACCCTCAGCCTCGTCTTCACCGGCACCCAGCGCGCCGCCGGCGCCCGCTGACCCCGGCGCCCGCAGCCCGGGCGCCCGCACAGAGGTGAGCGGCCGGCATCCCCGGCCACGACGACGAGATCGACGGAGAAGACCATGACCGCTGTACTCCCCGCCCCGCGGACGGCACAGGCGCCGTCCGCGGGCGGACCGGCCGGAGCCCGCCCCGTCCGCCGCCGCCGGCGCCCGGTCCGCGCGCTCCTGCGGTTCACCGGCCGCTGGACGGTCCGCATGCTGGTGTGCACCGCCGTGCTGTCGTTCCTCGGCCTGGCCGTCGGCCCGCGCGTCGCGGACTACCGCACCATGACGATGCTGACCGGCAGCATGGCCCCGACGATCGACCCGGGCGACGTGGTCGTCTCCACGCCCCTGGACGTCGAGGACGTCGAGGTCGGCATGGTGATCACCTACCACATCCCGATCGACGACCACCGCGTCGTCACCCACCGCGTCATCGAGGTCGACCGCACCGCCGACGGCACCGTCGCGGTCCGCACCCAGGGCGACGCCAACGACGCACCCGACCCCTGGACCGCCGTCCTCAGCGGCGACACCGCCTACCAGGTGCAGGCCGTCGTGCCGGAGATCGGCAACGTCATCACCCTGCTGCGCGAGTCCGTGCTGAGCACGCTGTTCGTCCAGCTGCTGCCGATCGGCCTGGGCGTGTGGATGCTGCTGGCCATCTGGCGGCCGGGCCGCGAGGTCGACGACGCCGACACCCACACCGCCACCGCCGCGCGCACCGAGCCCCCGGGGGCGACCCGATGAGCAGGATCCGGACGTCGGAGCAGCCGCCCTCGCGGGCCCTGCCCCTGGCCGGCCTCCTCGTGGCCCTCGTGCTCACCAGCGCGCTGCCGGCCTGGGCCGGCGCCGTCTCCGCCCGCCCCGACCAGCCCGTCACCGCCTGCGCGGGCGACGCGGCCGACACGCCGGAGCCGGGCCGGTGCTGACCGCCCTGGTGGTGGCCGCCGACGGCACCGACCGCGCACGGACGGCGGCACTGCTGGCCGCCGCCGGCTGGCGGATCCGGGAGGCCGACGACCTGCGCTCCGCGCTCGCGGTGGCCCGCGCGGCCGAGCTGGACCTGGTCGTGGCCGACCTCGACCTGCCCGGCGGCGACGGTCCGGCACTGCTGCGCCGGCTGCGGCTGATCGGCTGCCGCGCCCACCTGCTGGGCACGAGCCGGGGCCTCACCGCCGAGGTGCGCGAGGCCGGGAGCGCCGCGGGGGCGCTCGCCGTCCTCCCCGCACCGGTCGACGCCGGCGTGCTGCTCCGGTTCCTGCTGGACCGCGTCACCGGCACGGCCGTGGACGCTCTGCACGGCGCCGCGGACGACGTGGTGGACGGCGAGCTGTCCGGCCGGCTGCAGTCGCTGTACGCCGGCGCGCTGCCCGGCCGCCTCTCGGCGATCGCCGACGGTGCCCGGTCCGGGGACGCGCCGGCCCTGGCCTCGGCCTCCACGACGCTGGCCGGGACCAGCGCCCAGCTGGGGCACCCCGAGGTGGCCGAGCTGTGCCGCGCCATCGCCGCGGACGCCCGCCGGGGCGTGCTGGCGCACGAGCTCGTCGACCGCCTGCTGGACCTCGCGACCGGCTAGCGCTCCTCCGGCCCGCGTGCAGGGGCCCGCCGCGAGCCTGCGAGCGGTGGGGGGCACGGGGGTCCTCCAATTGCGGTGATCTTGCGGATCGCGGGCGGGGAGCCTGCGGTTGGGCTCGCAGAGTCGTTCCTGCCAGCCGGGACACCCCGCCCCGGCCCACCCCGCAGGAGAACGACATGAGCACGCGCACCCGCAAGGCCTCGACCACCCGCAAGGTCCTGGGCTCCCTCGGCGTCCTGGGCGCCACCGCCGCCGTCGCCGGCCTGGGCACCTTCGGCACCTTCACCGACTCCACCACCCCGATCTCCACCGACGTCGCCTCCGGCACCGTGAAGATCAACCTCGCCAACCCCGGCGCCGCCATCCCCGCCAGCACCACCAACTTCGTGCCCGGCGACGCCATGACCCGCGCCGTCACCCTCACCAACACCGGCACCTCGGCCCTGTCCACGGTCACCCTGGGCACCACCGCCACCGTCTCCAGCGTCCTCAACACCGACGCCAACGGCCTCAAGCTCACCGTCCGCTCCTGCACCGTGCCCTGGACCCAGGCCGGCACCGCCACCGCCCCGACCTACACCTGCGGCGGCACCGTCACCGACTTCGGCACCACCCCGGTCGTGTCCAACCGCACCCTCGCCGGCCTCAACAGCCTCACCGCCGGCGGCACCGACCACCTCACCTTCACCATCTCCCTGCCCGAGACCGCCGGCAACGACCTCCAGGGCAAGTCCTCCACCCTCAGCCTCGTCTTCACCGGCACCCAGCGCGCCGCCGGCGCCCGCTGACCCCCGCCCACGAGACCGCCGGAGATCCCGCCATGACCGCCGTCCTCCCCGCCCGCGCCCCGGAGGCAGCCACCGAGCTGCCCCCGGCCGCCGAGGCCCCCCGCACCGCTCGCGCCGGCCTGCCCGGCACGGTGGCCCGCTTCGTCGGCCGCTGGAGCCTCCGCGCCCTCGTGGCCGGAGCCGTCGTGGCCTTCCTGGGGCTGGCCGTCGGCCCGCACGTCCTCGGCTACCGCACGATGACGATGCTGACCGGCAGCATGGCCCCGAACATCGAGGCCGGCGACGTCGTCGTCAGCACCCCGCTCGCCGTCGAGGACGTCGAGGTCGGCATGGTGATCAGCTACCACATCCCGATCGACGACCACCGCGTCGTCACCCACCGCGTCATCGAGGTCGACCGCACCGCCGACGGCACCGTCGCCGTCCGCACCCAGGGCGACGCCAACGACGCACCCGACCCCTGGACCGCCGTCCTCAGCGGCGACACCGCCTACCAGATGCAGGCCGTCGTCCCCGAGCTCGGGAACCTGATCACCGTCCTGCGGGACCCGGTCGTCAACAAGGTCCTGGTCTACGGCGCCCCGGCCCTGCTCGCCGGCTGGATGCTCCTCGTCATCTGGCGCCCGGCCCGCGACGAGGACGACGAGCCCGCCGCCGACGAGGGCCAGCCCGCCGCCTGACCACCCGGTCTTGCGGATCTCTTGCGGGAGACCCGCGCAGACCCTGCGGTCGGCCCACCAGAGTTCGACGTGTTCCAGCAGTCCCCCGCCGGGACCACCCCGCACCAGAGAGGAGACCGAGCCATGACCCGCACCCGCCGCTGCGTGCTCCTGCTCGTCCTCACCGTCGCCGTCGTCCTCGGGGCCTCGCTCCCCGCCAACGCCGTGTTCTCCTCGACCGCCGCGCCGGCCGTCCAGCCCGCGTTCTCCACCGCGACCGTGACCGGACCGCTGAACGTCCGCGTCGACACCGAGTGCACCACCTACACGCGAGTCATCAAGCGCGTCTACAACACGGCCACGGGCGCCCAGATCGGCTACTCCGACGTGACGACCTCCGCGAGGAGCAGCAGCAACGTCGAGAGCGACAGCACGGTGCGCACCGACAACAGCCCGCAGACCGGCCAGCACACGGTCACGCAGACGATCAAGGACACGACGCTCTTCGCGACGGCCCGCTGGAAGGCGAGCCCGACGCCGGGCATCACCGGCTACACGATGACGGCGTTCCTGGGCACCCAGGCGTACCCCATGGGCACGGCCGCACCGACCGACACCAGCTTCACCGGCCAGTACGACGCGTCGGTGGTGAACTTCCGGCCGGTCCTGTCGATGGTCACGAACACCGGCTACGGGTGGACCGCCCCGGGGACGATGAGCAACACCGTCACCTGCTGACGACGGACACGCGGAGGGGCCCGGACCTGATCAGGTCCGG
Organism: Blastococcus sp. TF02A-26; assembly: GCF_003319125.1. GTDB lineage: Bacteria > Actinomycetota > Actinomycetes > Mycobacteriales > Geodermatophilaceae > Trujillonella. The sequence goes on from NZ_QOHG01000006.1 coordinate 175,064, forward strand.
GCCCCTCTGCACGTGCGTCAGGCGACGAGCCGGTAGCCGACGCCGCGGACGGTCTTGATCTCCGGCGTGCTCAGGCCGGCGGCCTGCAGCTTGCGGCGCAGGTTGGACATGTGCGCCTCGACCAGGCGCACGCTGCCCTCCCAGTCGGTCTGCCACACCTCGCGCAGCAGGGTCTCGCGCTGCAGCACCCGGCCGGGCCGGGAGGCCAGCGCGGCGAGCAGGTCGAACTCCGTGCGGGTCAGGTCGACGACGGCGCCGTCGACGCGGACCTCGCGGCTGTCCTCGTCCACCTCGAGCTCGGCGAGGCGGCGGACGTGCTCCTCGACGGCGGCGGGCTCGGGAGCGGCGGCGACGCGGGGACGGCGCAGCATCACCTGCACGCGGGCGACGAGCTCGCGCGGGGAGAACGGCTTGGACATGTACCCGTCGGCGCCGACCGCGAGGCCGATCAGCAGGTCGACCTCCTCGGCGCGCGCGGTGAGCATGAGCACGTAGCACTCGGACTCGGCCCGGATCTGCCGGCACACCTCGGTGCCGTCGGCGTCCGGGAGCCCGAGGTCCAGGACGACGACGTCGGGGGTGGAGCGGCGGACCTCCTCGATGGCCTCGGCCCCGGTGGCGACCGCGCGCACGTCCATCCCGGCGCGGGTCAGCACGGTGACGACGAGCTCACGGATCTCGTCGGTGTCCTCGACGACCAGCACGGACTGCTCGGCCACGACCTGTTCCTCCCGTCCCGGTGGACGTACGGCGGCGGCGCGGGATGCGTCACCTGACCGGGTGATCGGTCCGGGGCCGACGGCGCTTGACCCGCGACGCGCGGACCTACCCCCTGGGAGTGACCTGCCCGCCGGTCCGCAGCTCGACCGCCGCCGAGGGCATCGGCGCCGTCGCGCCCCGGTGCACCGCGGTCGCCCGCAGCCCGCGCGCGGCGGCCGGCCGCTCCACCCCCGCGGCGACGTCGTCGTCCGCGCCGGGACGCATGACCGAGAAGCCGATCACCACCCGCCCACGCGGGGCGAGGACACGGGCGACGACGGAGCAGCCACGGCCGGCCAGCAGGTCGACCGGCACGCCGAGTCCGCGGCCCACCTCGAGGACGCGCTCCCCCGGCGCGGGCGCGACGATCCCGGCCATCCAGGTCAGGCAGGGCGAGGCCACGCGGCACCGTGGCGCCGCGGCGCGCGTCACCCCGACGAGCGGGAACCAGTCGTCTCGGCTCAAGGCAGCCTCCGGAACAGTCGATCCCTCTCCTGCCCGACGATGGGCGCCGCCGGGGCCCGATGCCCCGCCCAGCAGGAGGACCGCCATGATCGGTCTCACGTGTCGCACCGGGGAGTCGTGCCGCATCGACCCCACCGCGATCCAGCGGGTCGAGTCGACGCCGGACACGGTCGTGTTCCTCGTGGACGGGACGCACTTCACCGTCGCCGAGACGGTGGAGCAGGTGGCGCTGCGGGTCCGCGACGCCCGGGCCGGCGACATCGTCGCCTGCTACGAGCTGGACCGCGGCCAGACCGCCGACCCCCGCGCGTTGCAGGACATGCTGGCGGAGATCGCGGAGAGCCGCGGCTGCCCCGCGGCCGCGCTCCGCTCCTGACGCCCGTTTGACACGTGACACCGACCGGTGTCACATGGAGTCGTGGACGTGACCCCCGACGCCGTCCTCGCGATGGACGGGCTGAGCCTGATCGCGACCGCCGGCTTCTTCGTGCCCGCCGCGGCACTGGTCGCGGTGGTCATCGGCGCCGTGGTGCGCGACCGCCGGCTGACGGCGCGGGAGAACGCCCGGCTCGACGGCTCGCACGAGCGCATCGACCCGGACTGAGCCGCAGCGGGGCTCAGCCCCGGTCGAGACCCTCCAGGCCCTCGAGGACCTCGGTCAGCGCGCCCTGGACGCGGGTCGCCATCTCGGTCCGGAAGCTGGCCAGCAGTGCCTGCGCGGCGGCCGGTTGCAGCCGGTCCACCATGTCGCGCACACCGTCGAGCTGCTCCTCGGGCGTGCCCTCCCCCGACCGCTCCAGCAGCGCGCGCCAGCCGCTCTCCAGGAACATCGAGACGTAGACGTCGGCGATCGCCCGGACGTGCTCGACGACGCGGGTCTGCGCCGCGATCAGGGCGGCCGGCGGCACCCCGAGCTCGACGACCTGGAGGCCCGCGGTGAGCAGCGAGGGGTCGAGGACGCGCAGCCGACCGTCCTCCATCCGCTCGACCAGGCCCAGCCCGACGAGCTGGTCGACCAACCCGGTGTCGGGGGCTATCCCGGCCCGGACCGCCAGCTCCTCGGCGGTCGTCGTCTCCGCCTCCGGCGGCAGCCACGGCGCGAGCAGGGCGCGGTGCAGGGCGAGGGTCGCCGAGCTCGCCGCCTCGGGTGCGTGCGCGAGCGTCCGCTCGATCATCGTCAGCGGGTAGCCCTCGGCGAGCATCTCGCGCACGAGCACGAGCCGGGCGACGTGCTGGCGGCCGTAGTAGCCGGTACGCCCGACCAGCCGCGGCGGCGGCAGCAGGCCCCGGGCGGCGTAGGCGCGGACGTTGCGCACCGTCATGCCGACCCGGGCGGCGAGCTCGTCCACCGTGAGCTCCCGGTCCAGCTCCTCCTCGGGCACGCCCGGCGCACTGACGGACAGCGCTCTCACCCCCTCGATCCTCTCCCCACGGTAACGCCGGACCACATGTAGCACTTGCCGATGTCACATGGCGGGTGTTCCATACCCTCGTGTCGACGACGATGTCCACCGTTCTCGCCGCTGACAGCCGTCCGGCCGGGGGTGCCGCCCTCGGGGAGGTCGCCCTGGCCACCGGCATCGGCGTCGCCCTCACCGTCGTGCTGCTCGGTCTGGTGTTCCTGCACCGCACCCGGCGCACGACCGTCCTCAGCCGGGTCGGAGGCCGCCTCGGCCGGGCCACCGGCGTCCCGGACTGGGTGGCGCTGCCCACGATCCTGACGACGTTGTCCCTGCTGGTCGCCCTGTTGGGGATGCTCTGGGACATCTCGCTGCACATCGGCGTGGGGCGCGACGAGGGGCCGCTGGCCAACCCCGCGCACTACCTGATCCTCTTCGGCCTGTTCGGCGTCTTCGCCGCCGGCGTGCTCGCCTGCGCGATGCCGCTGGACGAGAAGCCCGGCCCGGCCGCCGTGCACTTCATCCGCGGGTGGGACGTGCCGGTCGGCGGCATCCTCCTCGGCGCCGCCGGCTTCTACGCCCTGCTCGGCTTCCCGCTCGACGACGTGTGGCACCGGCTGTTCGGCCAGGACGTCACGCTCTGGGGCCCGACCCACCTGATGCTCATCACCGGCGCGGGCCTGTCGATCGTCGGCCTGCTGATCCTGGAGATGGAGGGCCACGGGGGTGCGTCCACCGACGACGGCGACCGCAAGGTCGGCAACGTCGGCCGGTTCCTGCGCCAGGGCTCGGCGATGGGCGGTCTGCTCCTGGGTCTGTCGGTCTTCCAGGGCGAGTACGACTTCGACGTCCCCCAGTTCCGCCTGGTGCTCGAGCCGTTCATGATCGCCGGCGCGGCCGGGCTGGCGCTGGTCGCCGCCCGCATGTGGATGGGCCGCGGCGGCGCGCTCATGGCCGCGGCGTTCTTCCTCGTGATCCGGGGCGTCATCGCCGTCGTCGTGGGCGGGGCCTTCGACGAGATCACGCCGACCTTCCCGCTGTACCTGGGCTCGGCGATCCTCGTCGAGCTGCTCGCGCTGGCCTGGCCGCTGGCCCGGCGCCCGCTGGCCTTCGGCGCCGTCGCCGGCGTGCTGATCGGCACCGTGGGCACCGCGACCGAGTGGGGCTGGACGCAGTTCACCCAGACCCTGTCGTGGAACTCCGACATCCTCGTCGAGGGCACGATCATGGCGGTCGTGGCCGGGGTCGCCGGCGGCTCGCTGGGCGCGCTGCTGGCGCTCGGCCTGCGCCGCCGGCTGCCGCGCCCGGCGGTCTCCCGCGCCGTGCTGCTTGCCTGCCTGGTCGCCATCGCCGCGGGCGTGACCAACGGCCTGCTGGCCACCGTCCCGGAGGACGTCGAGGCGACGTTCACGATCACCGACGTGCAGACCGACCCGCGGACGGCCGACATCACCGTCCAGCTCAGCCCGGCCGACGCCGTCGACGACCCGGCCTGGGTGCAGATCACCGCCTGGCAGGGGCAGGGCCTGGTGGTCGACGACCTCGAGCGGACCGGTCCCGGGGAGTACCGCACCACCGAGCCCGTCCCGCTGCACGGCACGTGGAAGACGCTGCTGCGCGTCCACGACGGCCGGTCGCTGTACGCCGTCCCGATCTACCTGCCCGAGGACGAGGCGATCCCGGCCGAGGAGATCCCGGCCGACGACGGCGTCACCCGTGGCGCGATCCCCGAGATCGACGTCCTGCAGCGGGAGCTCAAGGAGTCCGGCGGCGGCCTGTGGGCGCTGGCGAACGTCGTGGTCCTGGCCTGCACCCTCGCGCTGATCGCCGGGATCTCCTGGGGCGTGGGCCGCTACTCCCGCCGTGGCAGCGCCGGTGAGCGGTTCCCCGACGCACCCGTCGAGGGTCCGGTGCCCACCGGCGCGGACAGCCGGTGAGCGCCCGGGCACGGACGGCCGCTGCCGTCGGGCTGCTGGCCCTCGTCCTCACCGGCTGCGCCGGGACCGAGCCGGAGTCCGACGGCGACGCCGCCGCGACGAGCAGCACGCAGTCGTCGTCGTCCTCGGCGGGCGGGACCGGCAGCTCCTCCGCGGCCCCGGAGACGCCGGCGGGCACGCAGCTGGCCGTGACGGTCGCCGGCGGCGAGGCCAGCGGCGACACCGGCCGGGTGCCGGTCGGGCTCGGCGAGCAGGTGACGCTCACGGTCACCAGCGACGCCCCGGACGAGCTGCACCTGCACGGCTACGACCTCACCGCCCAGCTGGCGCCCGGCGAGCCGGCGTCGCTGACCTTCACCGCCGACATCGCCGGCGTCTTCGAGGCCGAGCTGCACGACGCCGGGACGGTGCTGCTGAGCCTGCAGGTGGGCTGACACCCGGTGGAGGTGCTGGCACACGGCGTCGGGTCCCGCACCGACCTGCCGCTACCGCTCGGGCTGGCGCTGTACGGGGCCGGGGCGGCCACCCTCGTCAGCTTCGTCGTCCTGCTGCTGCTGTGGCGGACCCCGAAGCTCGGGGACGACCGGTCGGGGCGCCCGCTGCCGACCGCGCTGCAGCGGGTCGCCGACTCGGGAGCCGTCCGACGGGGCGCCCAGGCGGTCGCTCTGGCCCTCGCCGTCCTCGTCGTGGCCGCGGCGCTGGCCGGGCCGGAGGAGACCTCGCGCAACCTCGCCCCCTGGGTCCTGTACGTCACGTTCTGGGTCGGGCTGGTCCCGGCCAGCCTGCTGCTCGGCCCGGTGTGGCGGGTGGCGAACCCGCTGCGCCTGGTCTCCCGGCTGCTGCGCCCGCTGGTGGGCCCGCCGCGCGGTGCCGACCGGCTCCCGACCCTCGGGCTGTGGCCGGCGGCGGCGGCGCTGCTGGCGTTCGTGTGGCTGGAGCTGGTCCCGGCCGGGCGGACCGATCCGGACGTCGTCGCGGCGTGGCTGATCGGCTACGCGGTCGTCCAGATCGGGGCCTCGCTGTGGTTCGGCGAGGAGTGGTTCGCCGCCGGTGACGGCTTCGAGGTCTACTCGACCCTGCTGGCCCGGCTGTCGGTGCTCGGCCGGCGCGACGACGGCCGGCTGGTGCTGCGCTCCCCGCTCACCAACGCGATGACGACGCCGGCCCGACCCGGGCTCGTCGCGGTGGTCATGGTGCTGCTCGGCTCGACCGCGTTCGACGGCCTGACCCGGACGGTGTGGTGGCAGGACGGTCCCGGTGCCGCGAACGACGTCCTCTCCGGGACCCTCGGGCTCGCCGGGTCGGTCGTCCTCGTCTCCCTGCTGTACGTCGCGGGCACGCGGCTGTCCGGGCGGCTCAGCCGGCTGCCCCTCGGGCCGCAGCCACGGCTGTTCGCCGCGACCGTGCTGCCCATCGCGCTCGGGTACACCGTGGCGCACTACTTCAGCCTGCTCGCCCTCGACGGGCAGACGACGTGGATCCTGGCCAGCAACCCGTTCGGGACGGCCGGGGTCGACCTCTTCGGGACCTACGGCAACGTCGTCGACCTGCGCGCGGTCTCCGCCGACCTCATCGCCTACGTGCAGGTCGGCGCGGTGGTCACCGGGCACGTGCTGGGCGTGACGCTCGCCCACGAGCAGGCGCTGCGGGTCGCGCCCCGGGCCCCGGCGTCGGACCAGCTCCCGCTGGTGGTGGTCATGGTGCTGTTCACCGTCGGCGGGCTCGGGCTGCTGTTCGGCTTCTGACCGGGCTCAGATCCCGGTCCCGAGCTCGGCGGTCAGGGCGCGCCGCCGGGTGAGGTCCGCCGCCCGCCGACGGGCCAGGTCGACCAGGTCGGCGGACAACCGGGCGGTCTCCTCCGCCTCCTCGGCGCGCAGTGCCTCGAGGTGGGCCTCCACCGCGTCGACGGCCCGCGCCGCCCACGCCCGCACGGTGTCGGCGTCGACGTCGTGCGCGAAGTTCTCCGGCAGCCGCAGCACCGGCCCGTCGTCGGCCCAGCGGTCCCAGTCCCCCACCGGCGGCTCGGCCTCCGGCGGTCGGCCCGGACGGGTGGCGAAGAACCGGCCGTCGCCGTCGAAGGGCACTCGGACGGTCACGGTCAGCCGTGCGGCGGTGCCGGTGCCGAACGTCGCCTCGGCCCGGCGCAGCCGCAGCAGCTCCGGCGCGGTGGCGCGCAGGACGTCGTCCACGCAGCGGACCGGATCGGTCAGCTCCGCGTCGAGGGACCACTGGAGGACCTGAGCGGTCAGCGCGGTGCGCCGGCGGGAGGTCTCGTCGGCGAACCGGCCGACGGTGAACAGCTGCGGCATACCGCCCATCCTGGCGGGCGGACGGGGCTACTCGCGGACGACCCAGACCTCGGCCGGGCCCTCGGCGGTGTCGCGCACCTGCACCGGCTCGAAGCGCTGGTAGACGCCGAACCAGTGCGGGCCGTCGTAGACGAGCGTGCTGGAGGCCAGCCGCTCCGCCGCCACGTCGTCCACGGCGCCATGGCGGGGTCCACCCCAGTGGAAGATCAATGACATGTCACGACGGTAGTCCCACCGTGGCCGCCCACCGGCCACGGTGGGACCGGGTCCGTCGGGACGGAGGTGCTCACCCCGTCTCGCCGGTCTCGGCGTGGGAGACGCCGACCGGCTTGGACTCCGGGGAGCCGCGCTGGCGGAGGTACACCGACAGCACCGCCATCGAGCCGACGGCCAGCATCTCCGACTGCCAGTTCTGGAAGGACCGGTTCCAGAAGTCGGCTTCCCCGAGGTAGCCGATCCAGCTGACCGGGTCCTGCTTCTCGGCCAGCTGTTCGCTGTTGTAGGCGGCCCAGCCGGCGACCGAGGACGCCGCCCAGGTGAGCAGGAAGATCCCGCCCATCACCAGCCCCAGCGACCGGGAGAAGACCGTCGTCCGCCAGCCGCCGGCGCGCACCCACGCCGGGGAGTCCGCGCGGGCGTGGGCACCGACGCGCTGCTCCTCGTCGGACTCCATGCCCTCGTCGCCCGGTTCCTTCGACTCCGCCGAGCCCCGCTGCACGAGCCAGACGGTGGCGAAGATGTACAGGAAGAACTGCAGGTACTCCGACTGCCCGTTCTCCATCACGTCCACCCCGAACGACGACGAGGTGACGTAGTCGAGGAACGAGACCGGCTCCAACCCGTTCGCCACCTGCTGGGCGTTGTGGTCCGCCGTCCCCGAGACCGCCTGGCCGACCAACGTGACCAGGAAGACCCCGCCGAAGGCCAGGCCCAGCGCGTTGTCCCGCACGAAGCCCCGCTCGGCGGTCATCGGCCCATCGGCCCCAGCGCGGTGACGTAGGCGATGCCCAGCAGGATCACCGTCAGGTAGCTGACATACAGCCGGCGCACACCTCTCATGGCCCCTCCACCTCGCAGTCGTAGGGCGCCTCGCCACGTGACTCGCAGGCGGCGGCCACGACCCGCCAGCCGGTCGAGGTCTCGGTCAGGAACACCGTGTCGCCGCTCAGCCGCACCTGGGCGTTGCCGCCCCAGATCTCCACGGACTCGACCGCGCCGCCGGCCAGCGGCAGATCTCCGATGACGTCAGGGCAGGCCGCCGATTCCTCCGACTCCAGCGCCGCCCGGGTCGCCGCGGCGAGCAGGTCGCACCGGGCATCCGGCGCCAGCCCCGGGTCGACGAAGTCCACCGCGACGTCCCGCACGTCGCCGTCCTGTGCGCTCGCGCAGCCACCGAGAGCGAGAGCCAGCACCGTCGCCGCGCCCGCCACCCGCGCGCCCAGCATCGAGAGCCTCACGCCAGTCCCCTCCCGCGGGCACCGCCTCCGCCGGCTGAGCTCACCCGCGTGACCTGGCGCTACCCGTCCGCCGCGGCCGGGCAAACGGGCCGTCACCCGGCCGGGCGACCAGCGGCTCCGGTACCGGTCGGCTGCGCACCGCCAGCTCCGCCGCCGCGCTCGAGGAGTCGTTCGCCTCGCCGCGGACGCCCGGTGACCTGGCACGGAAACCGGCGTCCGGCCACGACTGCGAGGACCGGGGGAACCGCTCGCGCCGCGCCGACGCCCGAGGAGCGGCCTCCGGGCACGCGCCGGTGCGTGCGAGGCACCGCCGTTCTGCACCGGCACCCGCCGGGACCTCGTCAGCGCCCGGAGACGACTCAGGGCGCCCTCCGGAGAGGACGCCCTGAGTGGATCGGGTGGAGCTGAGGGGACTCGAACCCCTGACCCCCACACTGCCAGGGCGGCTGAGTGGGGTCCAGGGCGGTACGCCAGAGTTCATTTGCGCAGGTCAGAAGGTTGCGTTGTCATCTGCGGACTCCTGCGGACGACCATGAATACCGTCGTCAGGCCACCATGGTGGCACCACACGGCAGCCGCCTGACCGACCGTTGAGCGCCGCCTGAGCAGCTGACGATCGGACGGCCTCCTCACCTCGGGGCTCGTGATGCGCTCACCTGGACGATGCACGGCTATTTGGTCATACTTCCGACCATGACGACTCTGTCGCTCGCGGACGCCAAGGCGCACCTGTCGGCCCTTGTGGCCCGGGTCAGCGGCCAGCACGAGCGGGTCTACGTGACGGTCCACGGCAAGCCGTCGGCCGTCCTGGTGGCGACGGAGGATCTCGAGTCGCTTGAGGAGACGATCGAGATCCTGGCCGATGCCGAGACGATGCGGCGATTGCACGCCTCGGATACCGAGCTGGCCCGTGGCGATGTGGAGACGCGCGAGGAGCTGGACGCGGCCATGCGTCGGCGCCTCGGCTCCAGTTCGTGACCGAGGAGCGGGCGGACTACGACCTAGCGATCACGCCGACCGCCCGCCGCCAGCTCGCCGAGAACCTGCCCGAGGCGGTCGCCGCGGCCGCATATAAGTTCATCACCGGCCCGCTGCTGGACAACCCCCATCGGGTCGGCAAGCGGCTTCGTCCCCCGCTCGAGGACCGGCACAGCGCGCGCCGCGGCACCTACCGGGTCATCTACCGCATTGACGAGGACATCCACACGGTGACCGTCGTCGATGTCGCCCATCGTCGAGATGCGTATCGCTCCGGCCATTGACCACCTGTCGCTACGTTACTGCCGAGGACAGAATCACCAACCGCCAGATTGCGAGTTCGCTGGTGTGCGGTTCGCGGTTGTCCGCCCCCGTACGGATGTGCAGGTCAACGAGGCAGGCCGGTCGGGGGCGAACGGTGCTGGATGACCGTGAACGCCATGCTGTGGCACACACGCTGGCACACAACACCACCAGTCGAGGCGATTGGCTGCCCTCCGCCCGGTCCGCGCCCTCGCCGTCTTTCCAGCCTGAGGCGGAAAAGCTCGTCAAGCCGATCGGCCAACCAGGCGAGCCGGGCCCGAATGGAGCGAGCCTGCAATCCCGCGCCGGCCGCGGTGAGGATCAGCGCGGTTCTTCGAGCGTCAAGCGTGGACGGAACACGCAGGAGACCGGTCGATTGGGCTCGGTCGACGAGCCGACTGGCCGTGGAGGGCGCCACGTCGGCCACGCGGGCGACGTCGCCGATGGTGACTTCCTGGCTGGCGGCGGCCCCCCGAGCGCATGCCTCGACCACGAGCAGGCTCGACATCTCGACCGGAGCGTCGTCCTCCGTGATGATTTTGTAACTGGGTGCGCTCCAGACCCACAGGTCCGGTGGACGGCCTTGCTCACCTAACAGTCAGACCACAGCGCCGTCCTCGCGACGCGGACTGGAGGTCCGCCGCCCGGCGGCGACCGGAGCCTCGGGCCGCGGCGGCCAGCGTCGGTCCAAAGCCACGGTGAGCGGGACGGCGACCGACACCGTGGAGATGGTGCCGGCGATGGTGCCGAGGATCAGAGCGAGGGCGAAGCCGGTCAACGAGTCGCCGCCGAGGGCGAGCAGGGCTGTGACGGTGGCCGCGAAGAGCGTGTGCGGGAGCGCGAGGTAGACGAGGACTGGCCCGTCGGCGCACCGCACGATCGGCCGCAGGTCCTCGGCGGAGGTGACGTCGGCGGCCACATACCGCAGCTGGCGGCACAACGCCGCCCGATGGGCGAAGTCGACCTCGGCGGCGTGCTCGGCGAGTGCAGCGGCAGCCTGCTGCCTGAAGGCGTCATCGTCCCCATCCTCACGGCCGACGCCGATGATGGTGAGGGCGTCGGGCAGTCGGCCCGCGCGCTGCAGATGCGCGAGGGCCGGCAGAAGGTAGCGCCTGCTCAGGTCACCGCCGGCACTGAGGAGCAACAGGGTCGAGGGCACCGGTCCTACCTCTCCGCGTCTTGGTCCGCTGCGCCGGGGCCGCTCAATTCTGGATGGCAGCAAACGCCAGGCAGGCCAGGGTCAACAGCAGGCCGGCGCCGAGGGTGATGCGAGCCATGTAGGCGTGGCGCATGGTCGTTCCTCCGTCGTAAGCGTTCAGACCCAGGCGAACCGTTCGGTGTGGATGCGGTCGGCGGGCACGCCGATCGTGGGAAGAGCGGCTTCCATCGCGTCGAGCATCGGGTTGGGGCCGCAGGCGAAAAACTGGAACCGCCGGTACCCGGAAGGCAGGTGGCGGCGCAGCACGTCGACGGTGACGTACCCGGTTTCCCCAGTCCAATCCGAAGGTGGCTGCTCGAGCACGTGCACGACCCGCAGGTTCATCCGGTCGGTCAGCTCGTCGAGTTCCGCACGGAACGGGATACTGTCCCAGTCCCTGTTGGCGGCGAAGAGCACCACGGGCCGGACGTCGCCGCGATCGGCCAGCGTCCGAACCATGCTCATCGCCGGGGCGAGACCGACGCCGCCGGCGATCAGGACGTACCCGGCACCCTCGTACTGGTCGATCGAGAACGCCCCATGCGGGCCATCGACGTAGACGGTGGTGCCCGGTGCCACCCCGCCCACGGTGGAGGTGAAGTCGCCGGCGGCCTTGATGGCGACGGCGATCGTGCCGCCGTCCTCGGCGCTGGAGGCCAGGGAGAAGGGGTGGGAGGTGACGGTGAACGGGGACCGGCCGACGGTGATCCAGGCGAACTGCCCCGGGGCGAACTGCAGTCCGTCGTGCCCCTCGGCGCGGAGGGCGAGGACGGTGGTGCCTCCGGGCTCGGGGACGACCCGGTCCACGGTCCAGGGCCGGCGGCGCAGCCGCAACGGCCGCAAGATCCGCACCCAGATCAGCAGCCCGACGAACGTCGCCGACATCAGGCCCCAGAGCACCTGCTTCCCGACGCTGTCGACGTAATAATTGACCAGCAACACATGAATCAGGGCGGCGAGGACCGCAACGACCGCCAGGACGGCGTGCGTCAGCTGCCAGGCCTCGTAGGACAGCCACAGCCGCCGGCGCCACACCGACGTCGCTACCAGGACGAGCAGGGCGAGCGCCGCCGCCACCCCGAACCGGACCCGCCACGGCGTGTCCGGAGAGAACAGGGCGGCGACCAGGCCCCAGTCCGCCGACAGCGCCACATGGACCATGACGAAGGTCAGTCCGATGTAGCCGATGTGCCGGTGGAACTGGACCACCGCGTCGGTGCCGAACGGCTCAGCCACCGCGCGGATGCGGGCGACGAGCGCGAACTCCACCCCCATCAGCGCCAGCCCGACAAAGCCGAGCGCGACGGAGAAGTCGGTCCAAAAGCCCTGTCCCGCCCGGTTGGTGCCCACCAGCGCGAACACCAGCGGAGCCAGGCAGATCCCGACGAACACCGCCAGCCAGACGATCCCGCGGGCGACCGGCCTCATGCCGCGCTCCCTGGCGTGCTACCGGCGAGCGCACCGGCCTTCCGGCGGGGTCCGTATCGGGAGCGGAAGAGCAGGTAGGCGACCGGCCCGGCGAGGATGGGCAGCCAGTAGGAGGCCAACCTATACATCAGCGTGGCCAGGACCGCCTGACCGGTGGCCACGCCGGCGAGCGTGAGGGTTCCGTACAGGCCGGCCTCGACGAAGCCGAGCCCGCCAGGGGTGATGGGGATCATCCCCAACAGCAGGGCGGAGGCGAAGACCAGCAGCACCAGCGAGGGGTGCGGACGGCTGCTGCTGGCGGCCAGGGCCGCCAGCAGGGACAGGTAGTCGAAGCCGAGCTTGCCGGCCACGGCCAGCAGCGCCTTCCACCAGCCGGCGCCGAGTACCGCGCGCACGGCGTTGCGCTCCTGCAGCAACCGCTGCGGCAGCCCCGTTGACGGCGGACGGCGGCGGACCAGCCGGTTGCGCAGGGACTGCACGGCTCCGGCCGCGGCGACCAGCGGCCGGTCGGCGACCAGCACGGCCGCGCTGAGAGCGGCGACCAGCACGAAGACGGCCCCACCGAGGATGGCTGACTGGAGCAGGGTGCGGGGTACGTAGACGCCGGTGAGCACCGCGGGCAGGGCCAGCACCGGCAGGAAGAGGACGCTGGCGGTCTGCAACACGGAGAAGGCGGTCAGCCCGGTGACCGCGGTGGCCGGTTCGATGCCGGCGCGGCCGAGCATGCGGAACTGCAGCGCCGCGCCGGCGGCCGCGCCGCCGGGCACGACCCGGCTGAACGCGTTACCCGACAGCTGGGCGGTCGCCACCGGGAACCAGGCGGTGGTGCGCAGCGCCATCCGCTGCAGCACGAGCAGGCAGCAGACGCTGGCGACCTGCCCGGTGACGACGGCGGCGAACCACCCTGGGGCGATGTCGGACAGCTTCGGCCAGGACGCGAAGACCTCGGTGACTTGCGGCGCGAGCAGGTACAGCGCCACCCCCATCACCGTGAGCAGGAGCACCCGCCCGACGCGGATCCGCCCGACCGGCGTCCGGGTGATCCGCTCAGCTCGCGTAGCCCCCACCCCCCAGTCGGCCGGCCCGCTCACGGGCGACCGCGCCGGCCAATGGGGCTGAAGCGGCCGGGGGCGGCCCCGCCGGCCCGGATCAGGTGCATGACGGCGTTGATCAGCGCCAGGTGAGAGAATGCCTGCGGGGTGTTGCCCAAATGCCGGCCGCTGTGCGCGTCCAGCTCCTCGGCGAGCAGCCCCAGGTCGTTGGCGTGGTGCAGCAGCAGCCGGCACAGGTCGTCGGCGCGGGCGGTCTCGCCGATCTCCACCAGCGCGGAGACCAGCCAGAACGAGCAGATGACGAAGGTGCCCTCCTCGCCGGACAGGCCGTCGTCGGTCTCCTCGACCCGGTAGCGCAGCACCATCTCGTCCTCGGTGAGCTCGTCGGCGATCGCCAGCACGGTGGCCCGCGCCCGCGGGTCCTCGGGCGGCAGGAAGCCCAGCGCGGAATTAGCAGCGCCGAGGCGTCCAGCGCGGTGCTGCCGTAGAACTGGGTGAACACGCCGCGTTCATCGACGCCGGAGGCGCAGACGTCGGCGTGGATCTCCTCGGCGGCCGCGCGCCAGCGCGCGGCCTGCTCAGTGGCGCCGCAGAGGTCAGCCAGCTTGGCGCCGCGGTCGGCGGCCACCCAGCAGAGCACCTTCGAGGAGGTGAAGTGCTGCAGCGCGCCGCGGACCTCCCAGATGCCGGAATCGGGATGCCGCCAGTGCACCAGCGCCTGCTCGACCTGCCGTTCCACCAGCGGCCACAGCCGGTCGGGCAGGGCGCCCACGGCGGTGGTGTGCAGGTAGACGGAGTCCAGCAGCATACCCCAAACGTCGTGCTGGGCCTGATCGTAGGCGCCGTTGCCGATCCGCACCGGACGGGAGCCGGCGTAGCCGGACAGGTGCTCGAGCTCGACCTCGGTCAGCGTCCGCTCCCCGCCGATGCCGTACATGATCTGCAGTCGGTCGGTCTCCCCGCCGGCGACCTCGGCGATGAAGTCGAAGAAGTCGCCCGCCTCCGCGGTGAACCCGAGCGTGTGCAGGCCCCACAGCGTGAAGGCGGCGTCGCGGATCCAGGTGTAGCGGTAGTCCCAGTTGCGCTGCCCGCCGAGCTCCTCGGGCAGGGAGGTGGTCGCTGCGGCGACCATCGCGCCGGTGGGCGCGTACACCAGCCCCTTAAGCGTCAGGGCGCTGCGCTGCATGTGCGCCCGCCAGGGATGGTCGGGAAAGGTGCCGCCGGCCAGCCAGTCTCGCCAGTACGTGCCCGTGTACTCAAGCCGCTCGTGTGCCTCGGCCACCGAGCCAGGCGGTGCGGCGCCGGCCCAGGACAGGGCAACGACGGCCTCCTCACCGGCGGTCAGGACGGTGCGCCAGCCCACGCGGGCGCCCTCCGCCAGTAGCGGCCGGTCACTGGTCAGACGCAGCGAGAGCCCTGAAACGGGGTCGCTCGCCGACGCCTGTCCTTGCGTGGCGGGATCCAGCTGCCAGGCCGGCGCATGGCGGCCGTAGTCGAAGGCGGGGGTGCAGTCCACGCTCAGCTCGACACTGCCATGTTCGCAGCGGGCGGTGCGCAGCAGGACGTGCGCGGCCCGCTGGCCTGAGGCCTCGCGGCGGTAGGGCGGCAGGTCGCCGCAGGCGTCGTCGTCCCAGGGGGCGACCAGCAGCGCGTCGGTCACCGTCAACCAGCCGGAGCTTGTCATGTACGTCGTCTCTAGCACGAGCGTGCCCGGCAGGTAGCGTCGGGTGACTGGTACCGAGGTCTCCGTGGGGGCCAGCGTGAAGGTGCCGGCGTCGCGGTCGAGGACTGCGGCGAACAGGCTCGGCGAGTCCATCCGCGGCGCGCACAGCCACTCCACCGCACCGCGGGAGGTCACCAGGGCGATGGTCTCCCCGTCGGCGAGAAGCGCGTAGTCCTCGATCGGCGGAAAGCCCTGGGTGCGGTCGACATGTGTGTCCCGGGGCGAAGAGTCCGGACGGCTCATGACGGGTCGGCCGGCGTGCTGGAGACCGCCGCCGGGTCGTAGGTCGCCACCGGCACCTGCAGCGTCACCGACCCGGCGCCGGTGAAGGTGAAGGTGATCTCCACGCTGGTCCCGCTGCGCAGCTCCTCTCTGAGCCCGGTCAGCTCCAGGTGCGGGCCGGCCACGTCCTGCAGGTCCGCCACCCCGCCGGCCGGCACCGGCACGTCGATCGACGACGTCGCGGCCTCCCCGCCCTGGCGGAGGACGACCTCGGCGGCCTCCTCGCTGCTGACAGCGGATAGCGTGTCGTCGGCGTCGCCGTCGTTGGCCACCGTCAGCAGCAGCTCCGCGCCGCCTTCGGGCGTGTGGGTGCTGCCCCGCTCACCCGGCGAGGCGATGTACACGTGCAGCAGCCGCAGGTCACCGACCTGCCCCTCGACGCTGTCGAGATCCGGACGGCCCACGCTGGGACTCAACGGCGAGCCGTGCTCGGCCTCGTCCTCGCCGCACCCTGCCCCCACCAGTCCGACGATCAGCAGCAGCAACAGCAGAGGAGCGGCGGTGGGAACCCAGCCCGTGCCGCGATCGACATGGAGCATTACGACCCTCCCAGCCATCTCGCCTGACCGACGGACGAGCTCAAACGGTGCGGTCGGTTGCTCGACCCCGGAGCCTCTTACCCTGGTGACACCGTCGGAACCCTCGTTCGAACACCGTCCTCGTCGCCGGGTATGTCCACGTATTCGGCGGGTACCAGTCGCAGGGGCCGAGCAGACGGCGCTGCAGGACGGTCCCGGCAGAGCCGGTCGACGTGACTCGGATCCGCGCAGCGCGCCGGGCCCATGAGTTGTTCCACTGGGTGCCTGCGGGGTAGACGTCGTCGAGCGAAATGGGGGGAGACAGCGCGTGTCTCACTTTTGTGCTTAGCGTGTCGACGTCACGTCCGCGGACCCCACGGGGCACGTGCCCGCAGATGCAGCGATCAGTCCTTTACTCGGCTCGAACCCGCACGCCCTCGCCACGCATTGAATGAGTGAGAACGCCTCGACCAAGCGCGAAAGGCGTGTCAGGTCCCCTGCCTTCAGTTCCGGCCAACCCACGCCCGGAGGTACTGACAATGGCGGCACACGTGTTCGAGCAACTGAACAGACTCGTCGGTTCAGCGGTATCGGGATCGAGTCTCGCGGATCTGTCCAGATCGAAGCGGCAGGCCCTGCGGGACTCCTTCTTGATGCCCGACGCCCTCGACCTCGAGGCCGTGCACTCCAGCGAGGAATTGCAAGACATCAATGTCGTCGTCGTGGGCGGTGGGTTCGCCGGACTTTCCGCGGCCTGGTACCTGAACCGCTGTGGGGTGCTGGTCGCCGTACTCGAGGCCTCGGAGCGGCTCGGCGGTCGGGTGCGCACCGACCGGGACTTTGTTGCGAACAGGACTGTCGAGGCGGGCGCCGAGCTGATCGGGGCGAACCATCCCATGTGGAACGACCTGGCCGACACCTTCGGATTGCAGCTCATCGAGGTTAGCGAGTCCGACCCCCGAGTACGGATCGGAGACCACGACCTCACCCACGATGAAAAGAAGCAGGTGTACGACGAACTGTTGGACGTCATCGACGTGATCGGTCAGGACGCGAAGGACATCGACCCAGTACATCCGTGGCTCTCGCCAGGCGCCGCCGCCTTCGACGCGATGACCGTCGCCGAGCGGCTCGACGAGTTACTCGGGGCCGCCGGCTCGCTGACTCGCTCGGTCATTGACTTTCAACTAGGCAACGACAACTGCGCGCCACCCTCGCAGCAGAGCTACCTCGGGCTGCTCGCGCTCGTAAGCGCGGGCCGCGTCGATGATTGCGACGAGACGACGAGCTTGCGCGGCTACTGGGACTACACCGAAACTTTCCGCTGCAGCGGCGGCAACGATCAGCTGGCAGCCATGCTGGTCGGCGACATCGACGCGGACAACGTGACCCTGAACGATCCAGTCACCGACATCGCGGTCCGGGAGGACCGAGTCGACTTCACCACCGCATCGGGCACCGGGACGTGCGACTATCTCGTGCTTGCGGTGCCGCCGACGGCATGGCCGTCCATCACCTCCCACCTCGAGTGGGATCCCGCCGAACGCACTATGACCCACGGGCCGGCCGTGAAGTACCTCAACAGCTTCGTCACCGCGTTCTGGGACGACTCAGGACTCACACCCAATGCGCTCGTGGACGGCATCGGGTCAGTGTGGGAGGGCACTGATAGTCAGCCTGTTGCGCCTGACGCGGAGTTCGCGCTGTCGGTCTACTCCGGCGGCACATTTATCCGTGACCGAAGCAGCTACCCGACGCAGCTCGCCTCGATCTTTCCGGGCTACGCGCCGGTCGATGAACGATTCGTGGACTGGCCGAATACGCCGGGCGTGCTGACCGGGTACTCGGTGCCCGCTCCGGGCGAGGTCACCACGGTTGGGCAGGCCCTGGCTGAGCCGCACGGCCGCATGTACCTGGCGGGCGAGCAGACCTGGATGCCGTTCTTCGGGTACATGGAGGGCGCGCTGCAGTCCGGGGCCCGCGCCGCCCGGGAAATCATCCGGCTCGAATGTCCGGAGGCGATGCCGTGATCGGCGCTGAAGCGGACGGCGAAGACCCCGGCGATCACCTCCTTGCCGCCGCGCACGGCGATCGCCATGGCCAGCGCGGTCTACGCCAGCTGCGCGTCGTGGGCTCACCGGGGCGAACCCTGTTTGACCTCAGCTCCTTGGGCCTCCTGTGCGTTCAGCTTGCCGGTCTCGAACACCAGCCGGACCGCGCCGGACTTGAAGTCCTCGTCGAGCTTCTGGTACTGCCTCGTCATCGCTGCCCTCCTCACAGACGCGATGTCTTCACGCTATGGGGGGAAGCTCAGCGCTGTCTCCATCGATTTGAGGGAGGAGCGCTGAGGCTCGCTGTCGGTGCGGACGGAGCCGAAGGACTCATTGTCGGGTGAATGCTCTCCGTCGCGCCGGGTATGGTTCGTGGCGGTTGAGCAGTCAGCCTCAAGCATGTGGCGTCCTTGGCAAGACTTCCGCTGGAGAGTTCGGACGGCGCCCATGGAGGGCTCTGGCCTCGGAGCGGGGTCACGGGACGAGGAGAAGGCGCATGAGTCAGTTGCTCGTGTTTGGGGTGGACAGCCCGCAGACCGCTGAGAAGGTCTTCGAGCTCGCCGGGGAACTCGATCGGCAGCAGTTGCTGGAGCTGGCCGACGCCGCCTGGGTGGAGCGGACTCCCGACGGGAAGATCAAGCTGCACCAGTCGGTCAACCTGACCGCGGCTGGAGCCAGCTACGGAGCGGCCAGCGGCGCGCTGTGGGGGTCGCTGATCGGACTGCTGTTGCTCAACCCGCTCGCCGGCGCCCTGGTGGGGGCGGGGGTGGGTGCCGGGTCGGGAGCCCTGGGTGGGTCGCTGGCCGATGTCGGCATCCCCGATGACCTGATCCGTGAGATCGGGCAGACCCTGCAGCCCGGTGGGGCGGCAGTGTTCTTCCTGGCCCGCAACGCCACCGTCGACCGGGTCGTTGAGGCGATCCGGCCCTACAACCCGACGGTGATCCAGACCAACTTGAGCCGCGACTCCGAGCGTGAGCTGGTCGCGCTTCTACAGCAGAACCACCCCGTCGGTGCCTCGGCGGCAACCGGGTTGTGACCCCATGTCGTCCCCGCGTACCACTCGAGACGGGGCGCCGTCTGCGGGTGTGTGCCGCCACGTGGTGGCCCGACCGCGGTCAGCAGTTGCGGCAGGCGTAGTCGCGGCTGCACTGCTCACCGGCGGCTGTACCGGCTCCGACTCCTCGGCTGACCAGCAGGCGTCCAGCGCCACGACGACCGCTCAGCAGCCTGCCGAGGCGGCCGCCGGAGGCCTGGAACAGGTGCCGCAGGTCCTCGCGCGGGCGCAGCCCAGCGTGGTGACCGTGCTGGTTGCCGGCGGAAACGGCAGCGGGGTCGTCTACACCGCCGACGGGCTCATCCTCACCAACGAACACGTCGTGCGCGGCGCCTCGGACGTGGAGGTGGCCTTCGCCGACGGGCGGCGCGTCCCGGGCACCGTCACCGCCACCGACCCGGTCACCGACCTCGCCCTGGTGCAGGCCGACCGGCGCGACCTGCCACCGGCGGAGTTCCGCACCGACCTGCCCCAGGTGGGCACCCTCGCGGTCGTCGTGGGCAGCCCGCTGGGCTTTGCGAACACCGTCACCGCCGGCATCATCTCCGGCCTGCACCGGGAGATCCCTGGCAGCGCAGTGCAGTCCCAGGCGCTGGTCGACCTCATCCAGACCGACGCCCCCATCAGCCCGGGCAACTCCGGTGGCGCCCTGCTCAACGCTGCCGGTGAGGTGATCGGCATCAACGTCGCCTACATCCCACCCCAGGCCGGCGCGGTCGCCCTCGGCTTCGCCATCCCGGCGGCAACCGCCGTCGACATCGCCGACCAGCTGCAACGTTCCGGTCGCGCCCAGCACGCCTATGCCGGGCTCGTGCCCGTGCCGATCACCCCGGAGATCGCCGCGCAGCTGGGGCTCGGCGACCTGGAGGGGGTCATCGTCGCCGCTGTCGCCGCCAGCGGCCCGGCCGAGCAGGCGGGCTTGGCCCCCGGCGACGTCGTCACCGCAGTGGACGGGGAGCCGACGCCCACGCCTGAGGACTTCCTCGCCGCGCTGCGCCCGCACAGCCCCAGCGACGTCCTGACCCTGACGGTCACCCGCCCCGGTCAGAGAGAACGCGAGGTCGAACTCACGCTCGTGGACCGACCCGTCACCAGCAACCCCTGAGGGCACTGCCGCCCTCGGCACAGTCGCCGCCCGACGCAGTCTCGTTGGCCGGCGCGGGAGCCTCCGCCCACAGGTCGGGAGCGGAGCCGATCAAGGAGACAGCGTGACCGACATCAGTGGCCTGACCTGGACGCTGACCATCGTGCTCATCCTCGCCCTGCTGGCCGTGGACCTCGTCCTGGCCGCGGTCCGTCCGCACCGGGTCGGCTTTCGCGAGGCCACCGCCTGGTCGATCTTCTACATCGCCCTCGCGATCGGCTTCGGGATTTGGTTCACCACGGAGTACGGCGGCGGACCGGGCACCGAGTACTTCGCCGGCTACGTCGTCGAGAAGAGCCTGTCGGTCGACAACCTGTTCGTCTTCGTCATCATCATGACGACCTTCGCCGTCCCCGAGGAGCACGAGCACAAGGTGCTGACCTTCGGCATCGTGCTCGCGCTGGTCATGCGGGCGATCTTCATCGCGCTGGGCGCCACCCTGCTGTCGCTGTTCTCCTTCATGTTCCTGCTGTTCGGCCTGCTGCTCATCTACACCGCCGTCCAGCTGTTCCGGCACCGCGACGAGGACCCCGACATCGAGAGCAACGCGATGGTCAAGGCCGCCCGCCGCCTGCTGCCGGTGACCCCCGACTACGTCGGCGGCCGGTTGCTTACCCGGGTCGAGGGCCGGCGCATGGTCACGCCGCTGATGGTCGTGCTGATCGCGATCGGCAGCGTGGACCTGCTGTTCGCCCTCGACTCCATCCCCGCGGTGTTCGGGGTGACCGATGAGCCCTACATCGTCTTCACCGCCAACGCCTTCGCCCTGCTCGGCCTGCGCGCGCTGTTCTTCCTCGTCAAGGGACTGCTCGACCGGCTGGTCTACCTGTCCGCTGGGCTGGCGTTCATCCTGGCGTTCATCGGCGTGAAGCTGATCCTGCACTGGGCCCACGTCGACATCGACCCCAGCGTGCCCGAGATCCCCACCCCGCTCAGCCTCGGCGTGATCGTCGTGGTCCTGGCCGTCGTCACGGTGGCCAGCCTGCTCAAGACCCGCCGCGACCCCACCGCCAAGGCCCACCCCGGATCACTGCGCGCAACCGGAACCAAGGACCGGCACGCCCGTCCCGGGTCCACCGGCGAGGGAATCGGTGCCCACGGCTCCTGACGCACCAGCCCCCTGCGCGACCCTCCATGGGCGGTCCTGGTGGAGACCGGCGCCGATGCGCAGCCCTTGATCCATGCTGACGGGGACTCGTGAACGGTCTCGAGATCAGGTCTTACCTCGTCGGGCTGTACAGCGGCAGGTCGCCGATCAGAATCTCGGTGGACCGCAAGTCCGCAGGTGCGAGACGGATCAGCGAGCGGGACAAAATCCGGTTGATCGACGCGGAGAAAAGGCTCCCCACGAAGTAGCCCACCTCGTACGTGGTCTTCGGCTGTGACATCTCGGTCCTCCGTGACCATCGGGTGCTCCTACGGCCTTGACTGGCGTGTCCGGCTCTGCAAGGTGTGCGATGGGGAAGACACCGCCCCGTCGTCGACCGGCAGGAGCACGACGCCATGAGCACTCCGGGCACCGATCCGCAGTCCGGTTCCGGCCGCATCGTCGTGGGAGTGGACGGCTCGTCGCACTCGGAGGAGGCGTTGCGCTGGGCGCTCGGCCAAGCGCGGCTCACCGGCCAGCCGGTCGAGGCGGTCATCTCCTGGAGGATCCCGGCGGTCGGGGTCGATGGGGCCGGTGCCCTCATGGCCATCGACTGGGAAGGCGATGCGACCAGCATGCTGGAGAACACGGTCGCGAGGGCGGTGGACTCGTCGGATGCCGACCGGGTGTCCCAGCGCGCGGTCATGGGTCATCCGGGGCAGGTCCTGGTCGACGCGGCGGCAGATGCGGCTCTGCTCGTCGTCGGCAGTCGTGGCCGTGGCGGGTTCACGGGGATGCTGCTGGGCTCGGTCAGCCAGCACGTCATCGCCCGCGCCGCCTGCCCGGTCGTCGTCGTCCGCGGCCCCGTCGACCCACCGGAGTGACCGGACCGCGCGGGCGGACGGCCGGGTCGACGGCGACCTGGCCGTGCCGGTCTGCGGCCCGTTGGCCGATCGACGCCGACGTCAGACTGCTAAGGGCGTCCGCCAGTAGGGATGATCACCACGTTCGGCGTGGCTGGTCGTCGGGGGCAGGCACGAGGGCCACGCTCGCGAAGGTGCTGACGCTCCGTGAGCTGTGGACCGCTCGTGCCTGCCGTCCCATCGTGCATCCTTGACCCGCTGCGCGAGCAGTTCCTCGCGCTGCTGCCCACGCGTGTCGATGAGCACCCGCTGGGCTGTCACCGGCCGCGCATCGCCGACGCCGTGGTGTTCGACCACCTGGTCGCCGCGCTGGTGTTCGGCGCCGGCTACGACCGGATCGCCGACGCCGACTGCTCGGCCACCACCATGCGCCGCCGCCGGGACGAATGGATCAGGCTGGGCATCTTCGACCGGCTACGGCTGGCCTGCCTGGACGCCTACGACACGATGATCGGCCTGGACCTGGCCGACCTGGCCGTGGACGGCTGCACCACCAAGGCGCCCTGCGGTGGACAGTGCGCCGGTCGCAGCCCGGTAGACCGCGGCAAGGGCGGCATGAAGCGGTCCCAGCTGTGCGACGGCGCCGGCGTGCCGATGGCCACGGTGTCCGCGCCGGCCAACACCCGCGACGACGCTCTGCTCGGGGAGACCCTGGACGCGCTCAAGGACTTCCAACCCCTGCCAGCGGACGTGACCGTGCACCTGGACGCCGGCTATGACTACCGGCCCTGCCGGGAAGCCCTTGACGAGCGAGGCCTCGCCGGGCAGATCGCCGCGCGCGGTACACCCGCGCCGATCCAGGTCGGCCGGCGGTGGGTTGTCGAGCGGACCAACTCCTGGCTCAACGACTTCGGCCGGCTGCGTCGCTGCACCGAACGCCGCCAGGTCTGTGTTGACGCCTTCCTTGCCCTCGCTACCGCGATCGTCACAATCCGTGCGTTGCTGCGGGCCGCCTGGTACCGCTATCGATGGGACACCCGTCCAAGATCACCACGGATCCGCTGACCTAATGGCGGAGGCCCTAAGCGCAGTTCAGCGCTCGCGCTGATCGAACGGCCCGTCCGATCCGGCGGGGTACTCCTGGAGCGGAACCAGGTCCTTGGCCCATGCGTCGAGCACGGGTGTAACGACGCGCCAGGATTCCTCCGCTTCGTCACCGCGGATCGACAGGGCAGGGTCACGGTGGAACACGTCCAGCAACAGCCGACCGTAGGCGGGTAGTTCGGCCGGTTCGAGTTCAGCGGCGAGGGTCAGCGGGACCAGCGTGTGCGCGCGGGCGCCGACGCCGGACATCTCGACGACGACGCTCTCGGGCTGGAGCCCGAAGCGCAGCACGTTGGGTTGCGGGTCGCCGCGCATGCCACGGGGCAGGTGCGGCACCGGCCGGAAGTGCACCGCCACCTCCATCCGGTTCCGCCCGAGCGCCTTGCCGGTCCGGAGCCGGAACACGGTGCCGCGCCAGCGCCAGTTGTCCAACCGGAGTTCCAGCTCGGCGAACGTCTCCGTCCGGTGGGCCGGGTCGACGCCGTCCTCCTCCACGTACGCAGGAACGGATACGCCGTCGACGAGCCCGCTCGTGTAGCGGGCCCGACGTGTGTGACGGACGACGTCGTCGGCGCTCAGCGGGCGGATCGAGCGCAGCACGTCCACCTTGCGGTCCCGCAGGTCTCGGGCGTCGAGACTGATCGGCGGCTCCATCGCCACCAGGCAGAGCAACTGCAGCAGGTGGTTCTGCAGCATGTCCTTCAGCGCGCCGACGCCGTCGTAGTATCCGGCCCTACCCTCCAGGGCGAGCGTCTCGTCCCAGACGACGTCGATCTCCGCGATGTGCGCGCTGTTCCAGATTGGCTCCAGCACCCGGTTGGCCAACCTGGTGCCGAGGACGTTCTGCACGGTCGTCATGGCCAGGAAGTGGTCGACGCGGAACACCGATTCCTCAGGGACGACCCGGGCGAGCAGGGCGTTCAGCTCGACCGCCTGGGCGAGATCCTCACCGAACGGCTTCTCCAGCACGATCGAGCTCCCCTCCGGCAGCCCGGCACCGTGCAGCGCCGAGACGGTGGGGGCGAACAGGAACGGCGGAAGGGCGAGGTAGGCCGCGATCGGCTCGGCACCCCGGACTACGGCGCGCAGGGCGGCCGGGTCGGTGACGTCGGCCCGGTGGTACTCGGCCGCCGACACGATCGCGTCCCGGTCAGCGGCCGGGAACTGCCCCCCGTGCTGACCGAGCTGGGCACGCGCCCACCCGCGGAACTGCTCGTTCCCCCAGTCCTCCCGGCCCACGCCGATCAGCCGGAACCCGTCGCCGAGGTGCCCGCCGTTGCCCAGCGCCGCAAGCCCGGGCAGGAGGTATCGCGCCGTCAGGTCGCCGGTGGCCCCGAGGAGGACGAAGCGCTCGATCACCTCCCCCTCCTCATCGCCCTGGCCAGGTTCACCCCGCTGGCGATCACTCCGATGTGGCTGAACGCCTGGGGAAAGTTCCCGGTGAGTTCACCGCTCGACGGGTCGATCTGCTCCGACAGGAGGCCGAGCGGGCTCGCCCTGGCGCACAGCGACGCGTACAGCCCCTCGGCCTCATCCAGCTTCCCCTGGAGTACCAGGTTGTCGACGAGCCAGAAGCTGCACAGCAGGAACGCACCTTCGTCACCGGCGAGCCCGTCCGGGGACTCGTCGTGCCGGTAGCGGTAGAGCAGGCCGTCGCCGGCCGACAGTCGCTCGGCGATCGCGGCGGTCGTGGCGACCATCCTCGGGTGATCGGCCGGGATCACGCCGCGCAGCGGGAGCGCCAGCAGGCTGGCATCTAGGCTGTCGCCACCGTCGAGGTGCTCGGACAGGGTTTTCGCGTCCTCGTTCCACGCCCGCGTCAGGATGGTCTCCCGGAGATCGGCGGCCTCCCTCCGCCAGCGCGCGAGGGGTCCGGCGAGACCGAGTTGCTCACCTGTCGCCGCGGCCCGGTCCAGCGCCACCTGGCACATGGCGGCGGAGTAGGTGAACACCCGGCCGCTGCTGCGCACCTCCCAGATGCCCTGGTCCGGCTGCCGCCACGCCCGGCCGGCGGCGTCGGCGATGCCGCTCAGCCCACCCCACAGGGCGGGGTCGAGCCGGCCGCCCGCCTTGACCCACTGGTCCGCGCAGTCGAGGACCTCGCCGTAGACGTCGTGCTGGCGCTGGTCGGCCGCGCCGTTGCCCCAACGCACCGGCGCCGAGCCGCGATATCCCTCGAGCTCGACGTCCTCCCATTCGTCGGGGATCGGGTCGCCGGCGATGGTGTACATGATCCTCGGCTGCCGGCTCCGCTCGAACGCGTCGAGGACCCAGCCGAGGTAGGCATCGGCCTCGTTGACGAAACCGATCCGGCGCAGCGCGAAGACGGCGTAGGCGGCATCGCGGACCCACGTGTAGCGGTAGTCCCAGTTGCGGATCCCCCCGACGGGCGCCGGCAGGGACGACGTCGGCGCCGCGACGAGCGACCCGTGCGCCCAGTGGTCGCAGAGCTTGAGCGTGATCGCCGCCCGCCGGACCATGTCCGGCTGCGGGCCGTCGTAGGAGAAGCCGGTCATCCACCGCCGCCACCCGTCGGCCGTCTCGGCGAGCCTCGCCTCGGCGTCGAGCGGGTGGTGCCGATGCAAGCGGCCCCACGAGAGGACCAGGTCGAGCCGATCGCCCTGCTGCAGGTCGTGGGTGCTCAGCAACCCGGGAAGCGGGCGATTGGACCGCAGGTGCAGCCGCAGTCCCGGCTGGCGGGCGCACTCGACGGCCAGGCCGTTGAACGCCGGGCGGGGCTGCGCGCCGCCGCGCGGCTGCACGGCGACGCGGAGCCGGACGTACCCGGAGAGCACCACCGCTGAGCGGACGAGTTCACCGCGGTCGGCGGGGGCATCGTCGGTGAGATCGGCCCCGGAGCGCAACGCCAGGGCGTCCGTGAGTCGCACGAGCCCGGTGTCGCTGCGCAGCTCGGTGATCAGGACGCCGGTGTCCGGCTCGTATCGCTGCCGCGCCTCGACCAGCCGTTCCGGTACCACGATGAACGAGCCGCCGCGAGCAGAGTCCAGCAGTGAGCAGAACAGCGGTTCGGAGTCGAAGTCGGGGACGCACATCCACCGGATAACACCGTCGAGTCCGACCAACGCCGCGGTCGCTCCGTCGCCGATCAGGCCGAGGTCGGCCAGTGGCGGGTAGCCGTCGTGGAGCCGGATCGGCCGGAAGCCGGGATCGAGGTCGAGCACCGCGGACCCTCCTAGAACTTGATGAGCACCTTGACCACGTCGTCGAGTTTTGTCTTCCAGGGGTGACAGCCCGGTCAGCGGCCGACCGCGTCGGCGGGCTCCGTGAACCTGTCCGGCCGGACGTCGGTGTAAGTGCGGATCGGCACGGAGAGGGTTACCGAGCCGGCGTCGCGGAACTCGAAGGTGACCGGGACGCTGAAGCCGCTGCGCAGGGCCCCACGGAGCCCGGTCAGCTCCAGGTGGAGGCCGCTCACCTCGCGGAGGGCCGCGACCCCGCCGGCGGGCACGGGCACCTCCAGGCGCGGTTCCGCCTCCTGGTCGCCGTCCCGGAGGACGACCGCCTCGGCGACCTCGGCCGAGGCCCCGGTGAGTTCATCGTCGGCCTCGCCGCCGTTCGCGATCGTCAGCAGGAGAGCGGCGCCGTCCCCGGCGATGTGCAGGCTGCCGCGGGTCCCGGGGGACGCGACGGACACGCCGAGCAGCCGGAGGTCTCCTACCCGCCCGTCGACGCTGTCGAGCCCGATCCTGGCCCGGTCGAGGTTCGGCGGGTCGGCGCGCGCCGACGTGCAGCCGGCCAGCACCAGCAGGGTGAGCAGGGCCGCCACGGCGACTCCGGTGCGGTTCATGTCAGCTCCTCCGGGGCTCAGGTGGTGATGAAGCCGGTCCACAAGCCGACGACGCCGGTGATGCCGGCGGCCACGATCACGGCGCAGAGCACCATCTCGGTGGGGCTGAACAGCCGGCGGCTGTGCTCGCTGCGCGCTTTGACGTACAGTAGGGTGGCCGGGGCGAGAATCACCGTGGCCAGCAGCAGGAACTTCAGGCCGGCGGCCTCGAAGAGGAACAGCGTGTAGGCGGTGGCGATCCCCGCGATGATCGCCTCCTTCCGACGCGTCCTGGCGGTCACGTCCTCGTAGCCCTCCCCCGTGAGGCCGAGCTTCAGCGCGTACGCGGCGGTCAGGAAGTAGGGGATCAGCGCCAAACAGGTGGACAGATCGAGCATGAAGTTCAGCGCATCGGTCAGGACCAGCGTCGCGGCGAGGAGGCCCTGGACCGCCAGCGAGCTGACGACGAGTGCCGTGATCGGCGTGGCCTTGTCGTTCTCCCTACCCAGGAAGGCCGGGAGGTCCTCATTGCGGGCCGGGATGTACATCACCTCGGCCGCCATCAAGCTCCAGGCGAGGTAGGCGCCGAGGACGGAGACGATGACGGCCGCGCTGATGAACCAGCGGCCCCAGTCGCCGACGACGGACTCGAAGAGGCCGATCATCGACGGCTGGCGGGTCGCGGCAATCTCCGGCTGCGGCATCACCCCGTAGCTCGACAGCGTCACCAGGGCGAAGATCGACAGCACGCTCAGGAAGCCCAGGACGGTCGCCCTGCCGACGTCTTGGCGCCGCTTGGCGTAGCGCGAGTAGACGCTGGCGCCCTCGATGCCGATGAAGACGAACGTCGTGATGATCATGGTGTTGCGGATCTGCTCGTCGAGCGAGCCCAGGTCGCCGTAGCCGGTGGCGATCCAGTTGTCGGCGAAGACGCCGGCGTCGAACGCCACGAACAGCACGACGATGAAGGTGAGGATCGGCAGAATCTTGAACACCGTCACGATGCGGTTGACGATGGCGGCGTCACGAACGCCCCGCGCGATCAGGTAGTGGAAGAGCCAGACACCGACCGTGCCGAGCGCCACCGCGAGGACCGTGTCGCCGTCACCGAACACTGGGAAGAACGCGCCGATGGTCGCCGTGATGAAGATCCAGTAGAAGGCGTTGCCGGAGACCGTGCTGGCCCAGAAGCCGATCGCCGAGTTGAACCCGACGTAGTCGCCGAACCCGGCCTTGGCGTAGATGAAGACCCCGGAGTCCAGCTGGGGCTTGCGGATCGCGAGGTTCTGGAACACGAAGGCGAGCATCAGCATGCCCGTCCCCGCGATCGTCCAGGCGATCAGCGATCCGAGGACGCC
This sequence comes from Blastococcus sp. TF02A-26, assembly GCF_003319125.1. GTDB lineage: Bacteria > Actinomycetota > Actinomycetes > Mycobacteriales > Geodermatophilaceae > Trujillonella. The sequence goes on from NZ_QOHG01000006.1 coordinate 203,324, forward strand.
GGTTGCCACGCCGAAGCGCGCCGGCAGCGAGAAGACGCCCGCGCCGACCATGCTGCCGACCACCATCGCGGTGAGGGTGGGCAGCGACATCTTTCCCGGCGTCGCGACCGGGGCGTCGGCAACCGCGCCGGCAGCCCGTGGGGCCGTGTCGACCATCGCAGTCACTCCTGTCCTGGGGCTCGGCCGAGCGCCACCGGCTCGACCTTTTCGATCTTGAAGCCGACGACTCCGTACAGAACGCATAGCGCCGCGATCGCGGCGCATCCCACCAGAGCCACCTGAAGTGGTCCGTCCAGCGCGTCGAAACCGAACAGCACGAGGGAACTTGCAATCAGGACCGCCAGGGCGACGAGGTCCAGCAGAGCATCGACGAGCAACGTCGGCCGTCGCGCCGTCAGGACATCTCGCTCTTCCATGGCGTCCCTCTCAATCGGGCAGCCGAGGCCCCGGACGCCAGGCTCGGTGACGGACTCACCGACTGGTCTGACCGGAGCTCTCCTCAGTAGCAGCCGGACGGTGCCCGGCTCGACGAGCGATCGGCTCAGACGTCGACGGGGTCGCGGATGATCGGGCAGGTCATGCAGTGCCCGCCGCCACGACCCCGGCCCAACTCCGCGCCGACGATTGTGATCACTTCGATGCCGGCCTTGCGCAGCACGGTGTTGGTGTAGGTGTTGCGGTCGTAGGCGAAGACCACCCCTGGGGCGACGGCGACGACGTTGTTGCCGCTGTCCCACTGCTGGCGCTCGTTGGCGTACTCGTCACCCCCGGTCTCCAGCACCCGCAGCTCGGACAGACCCAGCGCGTCGGCGACGACGTCGGGAAAGGTCCGCTTCTCCTCGGTGACCTCGACCGGTTCCTTGTCGCCGGGCCGGAGGCTGAAGGTATGGATGCCGTCGACGATCTCCCGGTAGGCGGTGGCGACGTCACGGTCGGCGAAGGTGAACACCGTGTCCAGGTGCATGGCGGCCCGCATCTTGGGCATGCCGGCGACGATCACTCGGGTGGCGGCGCCGTGCTCGAACAGCGCTGCAGCGAGCTGGGTGATGGCCTGCCGGGAAGTGCGCTCGCTCATGCCGATGGCCACCGCGCCGTTGCCGATCGGCATGACGTCGCCGCCCTCGATGGTGGCCAGGCCCCAGTCCCGCTCGGGATCGCCCCACCACACCGTGGCGCCGGCGAAGTCGGGGTGGAAGGTGTAGATGGCCTTGTAGAGCAGCGTCTCGTCGTGCCGGGCCGGCCAGTACAGCGGGTTGAGCGTGAGCCCGCCGTAGATCCAGCAGGTGGTGTCGCGGGTGTAGAGGGTGTTCGGCAACGGCGGCATCAGGTACTCGCGGACGCCGAGCTGCTCCCGGGCGAGCGCCAGGTACCCGGACCGGAAGTCGGCGGGCAGGTCGACCGTGGCCAGCCCACCGATGAGGAGCTCTGCCAGCCGGCGGTCGTCCAGGGACTCGAGGAATGCCCGCGTCCCGTCGACGAGCCCGAGGCCGACCTCGTTGGCCGTGACCTTGCGGTCCAGCAGCCACGCCTTCGCCCCGGGGATGGCCATCGTCTCGGTCAGCAGGTCGTGCAACTCCACGACCTCGACACCGCGACTGCGCAGCTTGGCGACGAAGTCGAAGTGGTCCCGGCGGGCATTGTCGACCCAAAGGACGTCGTCGAACAGCAGGTCGTCGCAGTTGCGTGGTGTGAGTCGGGAATGGGCCAGACCCGGTGCGCAGACTAGGACCTTGCGAAGCACGCCGACCTCGGAGTGCACGCCGTAGGCGGCGACCGGCACGTCTGCGCCCGTCCTGGGAATAGTCGTATCGGTCATCGTCCGCGCGCTCCTCGCTTGAGAGAGGACCGGTGGCCACCGGACCAAGGCGGGACGAGGTGCCCCCACGGGAGGAGAGCTAGTTCGACGAGTCGCTCGACAGCCGCGGCTGTCGGAGGTAGATCGCCCTCAATAGGCTCGGACGCGCCGGCCGCCTTCGGTATTAGCGGGAGATGAGGCGTGGGGTTGACCAGCCGTATTCGGCACGCACGCGTGGTGGCAAGCGTCTGTGCGCAGACGGAAACCCGCAGCCCTTCATCATCGCAGAACGAGATCGCGGAGCCGTCCACCGCGACGGTTGAATTGCCTGTGAGAGGCAGTACAGCCAGTGCATCAAACAGCCAACTGGCGCGACGGCGGTCGAGATCGCCAATGGGTCCGACCCACCCCGCGAGTGCATCCACCCACAAGACGCGGTGATCAAAGGTCTCGGCGGTGGGCGGCTGAGCAGTAACCAGACGCATGAACTTGCCTCCGGGTGCCGGAGGCCTAAGCCCTATCCGGGCGCTCCCGCACACAATGTATGTGCTGAACGGCCCGATGCTCGACCGATTTCACGGTAGAGCGGCAACCCCCGACGCGCAACTGGACGCGGCCAGCAGGTACCTGCCGCAACGCGTCCGATGATCAAGGCAGGACCGCGAGGGCAACCCCATACGTGCGATGACGTCGTGAACGCCAGCCCGCGACCGTGGACAGGATCACGACAGTGCCCGTGTGGCGGATCGACGGCAATCGCCTCCGCCTACACGCCACGCCACGCCATCAGCCATCAGTGGCGTCCGGTGAGCAAGGTCCCCTCACGTATGTCATCGGTTCCCATGCTCAGCCGCTGCCCGTAGGGGACGGCCGTCCTTCTCATTCATCACACGGTGAACCGCCCCGGGGCGGGACAGGCAGCGGGAATGCGGCTGCGGCGATCCAGCGGCAAGAGCCTCAACGACGACCTTGCCGAGGGGGGGCCACAGGCGGACACCCCTCCCAGGGGCTCCCACCGAGGCCTTCCACCGAACCGTCAGCAGCTCGCCATCCAACCCGTCACTCGCCCCCTACCCGACCGATCGACCAGCACTGGAGATCTCCCCTCCCAATCAAGATCACGAGCCGACACACCTCATGCACTTGCGGTCCTGGAACTCGTGGTGACGAGTTACTGCAGGGTCGTCTGCAGACTCTGTGCCATGGGAACCATCGGAACCCCCGAGCACCGGGCCCGCCGCCGAGCTCGTGAGCAGCAACGGCGGCAACACGTCGCCCAGGCACCGACCGTGTCCGCCGATGCAGAACAGACCGGCGCTTCGGCGGAAGGGCGCGAACGGCGCACCGCCGCGACGACCTGCGGATGGTGTGCTGGGCCGATCACGCCGCGCGGCCGGGGGCCGATCCCCAAGTGGTGCTCGGCCACCTGCCGACACCGAGCCTGGGAGCAGACCCGCGCGGCGGCCTCCGGCCGATCCGCGGTGCAGGTGGTCGAACGGCGGGTGCAAGTCGGCGTCCCCCTGGAGCCGACCCGGCGGGACTGGCCGGCACTGCTCGGCGAGCTGACCCGGCAGTTGGACGACGGCCGCATTTACGACCGTGACCTGCCCGGCCTCAGTCGGTCACTACAGCCCGTACTGGAGGCCTACCGCTGGCGGGCCGGCCGGACCGGCGCCCCCGACGTGCGCTGAGCCGCGAACCTCCAGTTTTTCTCCAGTAGTAGCAGAAGACGACTGCGCCGGAGCACGTGCCCTGGAGAGCCGGTGCACCGAACCGCGGACCGATCGCACCGGCGTCGTCCGAGGTCGACGACGCACACAGACGTCACCCCATCTCCTGCTCGCTCAGCGAACCGCCCGAACCCAGCGCAGTTCTCGTCACAACGGATTCGCTCGGCCTGGATGCACCAGGTGTGTCGGCTCGTGATCTGGCTGCGCGGCTCGGGCGGACGGGATAGGGGGAGGCAGCAGCACGGGCCTAGCAGAAGCGCTGCTCGGCCGGCGACCGTGGCGAGCGGCGCGGCCGGGAAAGCGAGCCAGCCTGCGGCACTGCAGTCCCATCCAGACGCCTGCACGGCCGCGTCCGTGGAGCCGGCCGCAGGCGAGGAGCCGAGCGGCCGGTGCGAAGCGCCCCGGGATAGCCGGTGCGCGAGCACGACCTGCACACGGTCTGGAGCGCCGATGCAGCTCTGCTCTTGCGACGCCCGGCCTGGGCGCTGTCGACAGACCTGCTCCGCGAGTTCGTCCGGACGCTTGGCGACCGGGGCGTCCGATGCCCGGCCACCGCAGCCCCCCGCAGGCGCGACGCCGTGCTGGCAAATAGCAGCCCATGGCGCCACGACCCCGCCCGAGCAGGCGCCGGTTCATGCCTTGGACGGGGTGACGCCCACCGCCCTCCGGGGTGACACCGGGCGGTCACCTGCGTTCTGCCATGTCACCCCGGGCCGTCCCGCTGTCGCGGCCGGCCTAGCGGCCGCACGGAGGCCGCGGCCCCTGGCACACGAAGAAAACCGGAGAAAATCAGGAGATTGCCGCGGCAGTGTCACCAATCGGCCGAAAATGGCGCCTTCTCCAGGTGGGTTGCCGCGCCGAATGCCGGCGCACGAGGCCAGCCGACGAGGAGGGCGACATGGGCCACGCGCAGCGACCTCGGGAGCCGGCGCCCAGCGAGCCGCTGCTGCTCACCCCCGAGGAGGCCGCTGAGCTGCTCCGCGTCGGCCGCACCACGATCTACACCCTCATGAAGGCCGGCGACCTGCGCCCGGTGCACATCGGACGCAGTTGCCGCCTCCCCCGGGCTGAGCTCGAGCGCTACGTCCGAGGGCTCGAGGCTCCCGCGCCGAGCGCGCCGGCTCACCCGCGCCGGCACCGGCGAACCAGCACGAGTCAGCGCGGCTTGTTCGAGCTCACCTCCGACCCGGTGGAACGAGCCTGACCTGTGGATTCCCAGCACCACAGGTCAGCGCGCACCACGACACTCGACGCCGAGTCTGAACCAGCGACGCAGGGAGCGACCGATGACGGACGCCAAGGAATCAGACAGCACGCCCGCGCGGCGTCGACGAACGTTGGAGCAGAGGAAGCGTGCCAGCGGCGAGTCCTCCATCTACCAGGACGAGGACGGCCGATGGCACGGCTTTGTCTCCATGGGGAAGAAGGAGAACGGCCGGCGCGACCGACGCCACGCCTCCGGCGCCAAGCGCGCCGACGTGGTGTCCAAGGTCCGTGCCCTCGAGGCCAAGCGGGACGCTGGGATGGTGGACGCGGCCGGCCGCGCACCCACGGTCGGTGAGTGGCTGGACCACTGGCTGGACAACATCGCGGCGCGGAAGGTCCGCGCGCGGACTCTAGAGAGCTACCGCAGCACCGTGCGGCTGCACCTGCGCCCGGGCATCGGGCACCACCGGCTGGACCGGCTGCAGCCAGAGCACCTGGAGCGTCTCTATGCCGCGCTCAGCGACAAGGGCCTGGGCCCGGCCTCGATCCTGCGCGCCCATCGGGTCCTGTCCCGCGCCCTGCGTATCGCCTCTCAGCGCGGCAAGGTCGCGCGCAACGTTGCCACCCTCGTCGATCCGCCTGCGGTCAGGCGACCCGAAACCGCCCTGCCGCTGACCGCGCCGGAGGTCAAGCAGGTCATGGCCGCCGCGCTGACCCACCGCAACGCGGCCCGGTGGACCGTGGCGCTGGCCGTCGGGTTGCGTCAGTCCGAAGCCCTCGCGCTGCGATGGAGCGACGTGGACCTGGACAACGGCACGCTGAGCGTCCGACGCGGACTGCACCGGGTCAGCGGGCGGGGGCTGATCTATGAGGAACCGAAGGCCGACCGCAGCCGCCGCAACCTGGCGCTGCCCACACCACTCGTGCAGGCGTTGAGGGCGCACCGGGCGGCCCAACTCGAGGAGCGGATCGCCGCCGGCTCGTTGTGGGAGGACCACGACCTTGTCTTCGGGCAGCCCAACGGCCGGCCAATCGAACGCAAATCGGACTGGCGAGCCTGGAAAGCCCTCCTCCAGGAGGCGGGCGTGCGCGAGGTCCGCCTGCACGACGGGCGGCACACGGCGGCGACCCTGCTGCTGTCCGAGGGCGTGCATCCGCGGGTCGTCATGGAGGTGCTTGGCCACGCACAGATGCGCACGACGACGGACACCTACAGCCACGTCATGCCGGCCCTCGGCCGGGACGCCGCGGACCGCATGGGCCAGGCGCTGTGGGACTGACGTGGTGCACTGCGTGTGCTCCGGTGGTTGCCACGCTGGCTTAGCGGCGGCGCTTCGCCTTGCCGATAAGCGCATCAGACTCGCGAATCAGGCATCTCGAGTGGGCGAGTTGGCGGCTCGACGGTCGTAGAGGGCGTTTTCGACTTGCGCCCCCGCGGCAACCCGGCACAGCGCGCGCTCACCCGACAAGGTTGGCCAAGTCCAATTCGATGTCTTGACCATCCACCGTCACGACGATGCGTGGATGGTCGCCAGCGGCCGTCAAGTACTGCGTCAGCGTGGATAGGAGCATGTCGTGCTGACGCTCCAGGCGACTGATGACCGTCTGGGCCACCCCCATCTGCGTAGCCAGTGCGACCTGCGTCAGATCGGCGGCCTTCCGGATCTCTGCGAGACCTGCTGCGTGGACTCGGTCAGTATCGACCATCTCGGCCCGGACCTGTGCGGAGCGCTCCGCCACACCGGGGATGGCACGGGCCCGCGCCATCTTCTCCGCAGCGCGCTCGGCCCCGACGAACGTGGCCTGTTCACTCATCACTGTCTCCCTCGGTACGGGTGCGAAGCAGGTAGCTCTCGATAGCGGCGTCGGCCCGCGGCCCAACGCTGTCGTAGAAGACATCGCCCATGCGGGCCTTGTCGGCGCCGAACAACACCAGGACGACCTCGCCGGGGCGATCGGGCGGAAACCAGACGATCAAGCGGATCGCGGTACCAGGGCTGAAGGGATGGGCCACCCGCCAGACCTGGTGGCGGCGCGACTGGTGAACCCGGCGCAGCGTCGGCGTGTCCGCATCCGGTACAGCTGTGAGTTCTTGCAGGACGCCGAGCTCGGCGTCGACGAGTGCGAGCTGCTCCAACGAACGTTCATCACCACCTACGGCGCGCTCGATCAACTGGTCGTACCAGCGATCGAACTCGCCGGTCCAGTCGATCAACACGCCAAGAATATAACACGGTAGTACTAGTACTCCAGCATACTCAGCGGGCGCCCCGGGTCCTCCCAGCCGGCAAGCCGGCTGATGACGGCTGTCGTCTCAACCCCCGACCGGGCTCCCACCCGCGCGAGTTGGGCGGGCAGAGCGCCGGGTGAGACGCGGCGACCGGATGGGACGCACTGTCTGCCTGACCCGACGCCGCATCTGCTCCGGTGGCCACCATGCTGGCACCAAACACGACTCAGGCCGTCCCTCCGGAGGAGGAACGGCCTGGTCATCGGGGTGGAGCTGAGGGGACTCGAACCCCTGACCCTCACACTGCCAGTGTGGTGCGCTACCAGCTGCGCCACAGCCCCGTTCCCGGCCCCGGTCGAGTGCCCCTGAGCCGATGAGAACTGTACATCCCCCGCCGGAGGCCGACGGGGAGGGGGTCGGGGCGCGCCGTGGTCCTAGCCCTGCTTCAGCTGCGCGATCCGCAGGTGGTTGCCGAAGGGGTCGCGCAGGCCGAAGTCGATGCCGTAGGGCTGGTCGACCGGCTCCTCGGTGATCTCCACGCCCTTCTCCTTGAGCTCGGCGTGGGTGCGGTACGCGTCGTCGCAGGCGAGGAAGAGGTGCCCGCCGGCCACACCCTTGCTGATCGCCTGGCGCACCTCGGCAGCGGTCTCCTCGCTCATCGAGGGCGGACCCGGCTTCTCCAGCAGGACCTGGCGGTCGGGCCGGCCGGCGGGGGCCACGGTGAGGAAGCGCATCGGCCCGAAGGCCATGTCGGTGACGACCTCGAGGCCGAGCTTGCCGACGTAGAAGTCGAGCGCGGCGTCCTGGTCGGGCACGTAGATCTGGCTGATGGTGATCCCGGTCAACATGCCGACGACGCTAGGGACCCTCACGCCTGCGGCGCTTCTCCGAAACTGCTCGGTCGCAGCCAGGCCATGGCGAAGCAGGACGGCGCGGGCGGCAGCGGCCCGCGCCGCCGGTGCGCGGACGGCGACTCCCCCACCACGTCGCGGAAGACACGGCTGAAGGTGCCCAGGCTGGTGAACCCGACGGCCATGCAGATGTCGGTGACGCTGCGGTCGGTCGACCGCAGCAGGGACATCGCCCGCTCCACCCGCCGCCGCTGCAGGTAGCGGTGCGGGGTCTCGCCGAACACCGCCCGGAAGGTGCGGATGAAGTGGGCCTCGGACACGTGGGCGATGCGGGCCAGCGTCGGGATGTCCAGCGGCTCGGCGTAGGCGCGGTCCATCGCGTCCCGGGCACGCAGCATCCAGCGGTTGGTGTCCTCGCTGGTCCGGCCCACCACGCCATCCCAGCAGGCGGGTCAGCCGACCTGCACGCCCCGGTCGGCCAGCCAGTCGACGGGGTCGACGCGCCGGCCGTCCATGCCGCCCTGGTGCACCTCGAAGTGCAGGTGCGGGCCGGTCGACTGGCCGCGGTTGCCCAGCAGCGCGATCGTGTCGCCGGCGTCCACGTAGTCGCCGACCTCGACGAGGATCTCGTCCATGTGGCCGTAGACGGTGACGTCGCCGTTCTCGTGGAGGATGTAGACGGCCAGGCCGAACCCGCTGGCCGAGCCCGCCCGCAGCACCACGCCGTCGGCGGCGGCGTACTCCGGCGTGCGCATCGGCGCCGCCAGGTCGATCCCGTAGTGGAAGGTCCCCCACCGCGAGCCGTAGCCGCTGGTGAACCGCGCCCCGGCGACCGGCAGCACGGTCTTCGGCCGGGCGGCCTCCGCGGCGGCCGCCTCGGCCTGCGCCTCGGCCTCCGCCCGTGCCGCACGGGTGGCCGCGACCTCCTGGAGGCGGACCTGCGCCTCGGCCTCGGTGATGGAGGCCATCGGCATGACCTCCTGCGTCTCGTCGGCGATCCCGAGCTCCTGCTGGGCCGCGAGGACGCTGGTCGCCTCGGCTGCGGCCTCCGGCGGGTTGTGCAGGCCGAGGAACGCCGCACCGATGCCGCCGGCGACCAGCGCCCCGAGCAGGGCGGCCGGCCGCCGTGCCCGGACACCGCCGGGGGTCACGGCGCGGTGCGACCCGGTGGACGGGCCGCTCCCGGTCTCGCCGGCACGGGGAGGGGTGCTGCGCATGTAGCTGCCTGCTCCGAGGGGGGAAGAGCCCGCGAGGGCCGGATCGCTGGCGTGCTCATGCAAACACCCTGTGACCGATCCGTGACCCCCTGCACGGCGTGTCGGCGAGGACACGCGGACTGTGAGGTCCCACACGCCCCAGCAGTCTCGGTCCGGTCACATCGCGGCACCAACGGAACCACTCCGGCCGCCCGGTAGTTTGACTGTCCGAGGGGATGGGCATGGATGCCTTCCCGGCGTGGAGCCAACGCGCCGGTCCGACGTCCCCGTCGGGCCGCCGATCCCGCCGGTGATCGAGGAGTCGCTCCTCGTCCCCCCAGTGGACAGCGGCTCCGACGTGAACCGATGATCAGCTCCCCCGCTGATCCGCCCTGCGCCGTCACGGCGCTCGGCACCCGCCTGCGGGACCACCGAGTGGTGGACCCAACTGGAGGTCATCGCACCGACGAGAGTGAAGGAACGGATGCCGCATGACGACGCCGGAGCTCGTTCTCGGCTCGCCGGCCACGGCCGGCCCTGCCGCCTGCCCGACCGCCCCGGCAGTCGCCCCCGTCCGTCCGCTCTCCGACAAGACGCTGGTGCTGCACGGTGAGCACCTCACCGTGCCCACCTACGACCGCACGGCGCTCACGCCCGCCGTCGTGCACCTCAGCGTCGGCGGCTTCCACCGCTCGCACCAGCTGACCTACTTCGACGACCTGGCCCAGCTCCGCATCTCCGCCGACTGGGGCGTGGTCGGGGTCGGCCTCCGGCACCGCGCCATGCAGGACGCCCTGGCTCCGCAGGACCACCTGTACACGGTGGTCGAGCGCAGCCCCGACGGCGAGCGCGCCCGCGTGGTCGGCGTGATGGTCGACTACCTCTTCGCCCCCGACGCGCCCGACGCCGTGCTCGACCGGCTCGCCGACCCGCGGACGCGGATGGTGACCATGACCATCACCGGCGCCGGCTACCCCCTGGACCCGCACACCGGTGCGCTGGACCTGACCTGCCCGGACCTGCAGCCCGACCTCGCCGATCCACGCCGGCCGTCCACCGCCATCGGCTACGTCGTCGAGGCCCTCGACCGGCGGCGGCGGGCCGGCACGCCGCCGTTCACGGTCGTCTCCTGCGACAACATGCACCGCAACGGCGACGCGACGCGTGCCGCGGTGGTCGGGCTCGCCCGGCAGCGAGACGAGGTGCTCGCCCGCTGGATCACCGATCGGGTCTCCTTCCCGAGCAGCATGGTCGACCGGATCACCCCGCAGACGACCGAGCAGGAACGAGCCGCGGTGGCCCGCCGCTACGGCGTCGACGACCGCTGGCCGGTCATCACCGAGCCGTTCTCGCAGTGGTTCATCGAGGACGACTTCTGCAACGGCCGCCCCCCGCTGGACGCGGTCGGTGTCCGGTTCGTCCCGGACGTCGCCCCGTACGAGCTGATGAAGACGCGGCTGCTGAACGCCAGCCACTCCGCGCTCGGCTACCTCGGGACGCTGGCCGGCTACGAGCAAATCGACGAGCTGATGGGCGACGAGGTGTTCGCCGCCTACGCCGCGCGGTTCATGGACGCCGAGGTGACCCCGCTGCTTCCGCACCCCGCCGGGGTGGACCTCGACGAGTACAAGGCCGTCCTCCTGCAGCGCTTCGCCAACCCGGCCATCGGCGACCGGCTGCCGCGGCTGTGCCGGCGCGGCTCGACGAAGATGGCCCATCACCTCCTGCCCTCGCTGCGCCAGTCGCTGACGGCGGGCCGGCGTCCTCCGCTCCTCACGCTCGCCGTGGCGGGCTGGATCCGCTACCTGCAGCTGCACGACGCGGTGGAGGACGAGCGCGGAGCCGAGCTGCAGTCGCTGGCCCGGGCGGGTGGGACCGACCCCCGGTCCGTCCTGTCCGTCCGCCCGGTCTTCGGCGACCTGGCCGACGAGCCCGCGTTCGTGGCCGACCTGACGACGGCGCTGCGCGACCTCGTCCGTGACGGCGTCCGGCAGACCGTGGGCGCGGCCGTGCGCCGTTCGCGGGTGCTGGGCCGATGAGCGCTCCGACCCCGCCGGCGGTGGCCGGCGCCGCCGTCCTGCCCGACGACGTCGTGGCAGGGCTCGACGCTCTGCTGTGCGACGCCGACGGCAACCTCTTCCCCAGCGAGGAGCCGGCGTTCGTCGCCTCCGCCGACGTCACCAACCGCTTCCTCGCCTCGCTCGGGTCCGCGCAGCGCTTCACCGCGGAGGAGCTGCGGCTGGCCACGACCGGGATGAACTTCCGCACGACCTCGAGGCGGCTGGCCGTCGAGGCCGGCGTCCCCGACGCCGACATCGAGCCGTGGGTCGTGGAGGAGAAGCGGGCCGTCACCGCGTACCTGGGCGAGGTGCTCCGCCCGCACGAGGAGACGACGGCCGCGGTCACCGAGCTCGCCCGGTACCTGCGCCCCGCCGTCGTCAGCTCGAGCGCGCTGACCCGCCTCGACGCCTGCTTCCGGGCGACCGGCCTGGACGGCGTCCTGCCGCCGGAGGCCCGCTACAGCGCCGAGGACTCGCTGCCGGTCCCCACGAGCAAGCCCGACCCGGCCGTCTACCTGCACGCCTGCGAGCGGCTGGGCATCGCACCGGCCGCCGGCCTGGCGGTCGAGGACTCGGTGGCCGGCACGCTGTCGGCGGTCCGCGCCGGCTGCCCCACGGTCGGCAACCTGCTGTTCGTCCAGCCGCAGGAGCGCGCCGAGCGCGAGGCCGCCCTGCGCGAGGCCGGCGCGCTGACCGTCGTCGGCTCCTGGCGGGAGCTGGCCGACCTGCTGTTGCCGGTGCTCACCCGCCGCGACACCACGGGAGGAACCCGGTGAACATCGTCTACGTGGCCTTCCGCGGCCACTTCTCCGACAGCCCGCGGGCGATCTACGAGGAGCTCGTGCGCCGCGGGGTCGACGCCACCCACACCTGGCTGTCGGCGCCGCACACCCGGGCGTCGTTCCCCGCCGACGTCGCGACGGTCGAGTTCGGCTCCCCCGAGTCGATCGCCGCGCTCGAGGCGGCCGACCTCGTCGTCTCCAACGACCACATCCCGCTGGACTGGGAGAAGCGGCCGGGGACGACGTACCTGCAGACCTGGCACGGCACCCCGCTCAAGCGGATCCACAACGACGTCCTCTGGGCACCGGAGGGCCGGCTGGCCTACCTGGAGCACGACATCGCGCGGTGGGACCACCTGCTGTCGCCCAACCCGGCCAGCACTCCTCGCTTCCGCCAGGCCTTCGGCTTCCAGGGACCGGTGCACGAGACCGGCTACCCCCGCAACGACGTGCTGAGCAGCCCCGAGCGGGACGCCGTCCGCGCCCGGGTGCGCGCCGAGCTCGGCATCGCCGACGGGCAGACCGCCGTCCTGTACACGCCCACGTGGCGCGACGACCTGGTGTTCAACAAGACCGGGCCGCGGGACTTCGAGTTCGCCATCGACATCGACGACTTCTCCGCCCGGCTCGGCGACGACCACGTGCTGCTGCTCCGGCTGCACAACATGGTCATGGACCGGCTGGAGGTCGCCGAGGGCTCGGCCGTCCGCGACGTCTGCGGCCACCCCGACATCAGCGAGCTCTACCTCGCCGCCGACGTGATGGTCACCGACTACTCGTCGACGATGTTCGACTTCGCGATCACCGGCAAGCCGCTGCTGTTCCTGACCTACGACCTGGAGTACTTCCAGGGCGAGCTGCGCGGCTTCTACTTCGACCTGGCGGAGGTCGCACCGACGCCGCTGCTGCGCACCAGCGCCGAGCTGGTCGAGGCGCTGGCCGACCTCGACGCCGTGATGGCGCGCAGCGCCGACCGCTACGCGCGGTTCCGGGAGACCTTCTGCTCCCTGGAGGACGGTCACGCCACCGAGCGCGTCCTCGACCTGATCTCCCCGGCGGGCACCGTGCCCGCCGGTCCCGTGAACACCCGAGGAGGGGACGACAGTGCGCATTCTTGACAGCGCTCTCGACGCCGTACCGGCCACCGGTCTGCTGGAACTCGCCCGCTCCGCCAGTACCCGACAGCCCGCGACCGCTCCGGTCCAGGTCGTGATCCTGGCCGCCGGCATGGGCACCCGGCTGGGGCGTCCGCACCCCAAGCCGCTGACGCCGCTGCACGACGGGCGCAGCATCATGCAGCGCCAGCTGGACACCCTGCGCCAGGTCCTCGGCGAGAACGTGGACATCACCGTCGTCGTGGGCTTCAAGGCCAAGCGCATCATGCGGGCCGCGTCCGACGTCCGGTTCACCTACAACCCGGACTACGCCAAGACGAACACCTCGAAGAGCCTGCTCCGCGCGCTGCGTGCCACCCGGGACGGCGGCGTGCTGTGGCTCAACGGCGACGTCGTGTTCGACCCCGAGGTGCTCGAGGCGGCCCTGCCGCTGGTGCAGGCCGACGAGAGCTTCGTCTGCGTCGACACCTCCACCGTCGCCGACGAGGAGGTCAAGTACACCCTCGACGCCGACGGCTGCATCGCCGAGCTGTCCAAGAAGGTGACCGGCGGTCTCGGCGAGGCGGTCGGCATCAACTACGTCTCCGCGGCCGACAAGGCGATGCTGATCGAGCACCTGACCGCGTGCGACGCGCAGGACTACTTCGAGCGCGGCATCGAGACCGCGATCGGCACCGAGGGGCTGCGCTTCCGGCCGGTGGACATCAGCCGGTTCTCCGCGGTCGAGGTCGACTTCGAGACCGACCTGGAGCGCGCCAACGAGCTGTTCTCGGCCCGTGCCCGGCTCCGGGTGGCCGAGACCGCCTGAGGTCCTCCCTCGCCGTCGCGCGTCCTCCCTCACCGCACACCGTGAGGGAGGACGCGCCACGATCAGGTCACCTGATCCCGGCAGCCTCCGTCCGGGCACCCGATTCCCGGAACCGGCGGACGGCCGCGGTGCCGCCGCCCACGAGCCCGGCGCCGAGCCCGAGCAGCAGGGCGACGACGACGCGGGCCAGCGCGTCGGGGCCGGTGGCCAGCACGTTCGCGCTCCACATCACGTCGACGTCCGGCAGGCCCTGCACGAGCAGCAGCCAGCCGAGCACGACGGCGAACAGCCCCGCCATCGCGCCACGGCCCCGCCACGCCGCCCGGGCGCCCAGAGCCGCGACGGCGACCGCGGCCAGCGCCGGCAGCAGCGCCGAGGCGATCGCCCCGCCGTGCGAGGCGATGCTCGCCGGGGGCTCCGGCGTCGTGAGGGCGTGCACCAGCGCCGCCGCTCCCCCGAGGACCAGCAGCCCGCCCAGCGGCCGGGCGTCGCGGGCGACCAGGCCGGCGGCGAGCGCGACGCCGGCGACGGCGAGGTGCGCCGGCCAGACCACCCAGGGCGAGGGCGGCGGCTCCCAGGTGAGCTCGCCGGCCACCTCGATGTCCGTGCCGCCGTGCGACATCGGCACGACCCAGGTGGCCACGAGGTGCTCGCGGTCCGGGTCGGCGGCCACCGCCGGCGGCAGCTGGTCCTCGCTCATCCAGTGCGTGCGGTGGTCGTGCCACACGTACTGCGGCTGGGTCGAGACCTGCACCCACTCCGGCTCGGCGTCGACGTCCACGGTCTCCGGGACGTCGGCGCCGCCGAAGCGGTCCAGGTTGAGGTAGGTGGCGGGGCTGCGGCTGTTGCGCCAGACGCCGTCCGGGCCGATCCGCAGGTAGGGCTCGTCGCTGTAGCCGGGGATCTCCACCTCGGTGCCGGTGGTGTTGACGACCTCGAACTCGTCGCCGAACTGGAGCACCCGCACGGTGAGTCCGGGCACCTCCGGGGTGACCGACGTGACCCGGCCGTCGAAGTCGCTGCCGGCGACGTCCCCCCCGACGTGCGCGACCGCGGGCCCGCCGAGCGCGAGCACCGCGACGACCCCCGCCAGCAGCACCAGGAGGCGGGCAGCTGTCCGCCGCACGGCTACCCCTCCACGATGGCGGCGACGTCCGCGGCGATGTCCGCGGGCGTGTTGCCGCCGTCGAACGCCACCTGCGCCTCGTCGTCGGCGCCGTAGAGCAGCATCTGCGTCGAGTGCAGCCGGCCCTGGTCCTCGGCCAGCGGGACCCCGGCGGCGAGCTGCGCCCGGTCGATGGCGCCCTGCTCGCCGGTGAGACCGACGAAGGGCACCGGCAGGTCGGCGTCGAAGCGGTCCAGGTACTCCCGCAACACCTCGGGGGTGTCGGTCGCCGGGTCCGTCGTCACGAACACCATCTGCACCTGCTCGGCGACCGCCGGGTCGAGCCGGCCCAGGGCCAGCCCGACGTCGAGCATCGTCGTCGGGCAGATGTCGGGACAGCTCGTGTAGCCGAAGAACAGCAGCGTCGGCCGGCCCACCGTCCGCTCGGCGAAGTCGTACTCCGCGCCCGAGGTGTCGGTCAGCGTGAACGACGGGCGCTGGAACGGATCCGGCAGGTCGATCCCGGCGAACCGGTCGTCGGGCCCCTCGACCGAGACCCCCGAGGAGTGGTCGTGGCCTCCCGGGGAGGCGTCCGCCCCGTCGTCGTCCGAGGAGCAGGCACCGAGGAGCAGGCCGGCGGCCAGCAGCACGGCGGGCAGTCGGCGGGCGCGGACGGTCACGAGGACACGGTACGTCGACCGGCCCGGTAGCCGAGGACGACGCCGGCGACGCCGGTGAAGAGCGCCAGGATGGCCAGGAAGAGGGCCAGGCCGCTGGCGTCCCCGGAGTCCGACACGTCACCGTGGCCGTGCCCGCTGTCCTCCTCGGCGGCCGCCGTACCGTCGCCGTTCGCCTCGGCCGACGCGAGCGTCAGCACCGGCGCCGGGCGCTCGGGCTCGTCCTGGCCCTCGACGGTCGGCTCGATCCAGGCGGCCTCGGTGCCGTCGTCGTAGGTCTGCACCGTCGGGAAGTTCACCGTGTCGGCGTCGGGGAACGGCCCGCCGGACAGCGCGAACACCTGGAACTGGCCGGGGGCGATGCCGGCGCCGGCGTCGGCGCGGAACTCCACGACCGACACGTAGCGGGTGATCTCCTGGCCGTGGCTCTCCAGGGGCTCGTCGAGCTCGCTCTCGGTGAGCGTCGCCGTCCACCCGGGCACCGGCTGGATGCGCAGCGACGCCAGGGCCGCCTCCTCCGGGATGGAGATCCGCAGCGCCACCGTGCGGGCCGTGTCGCTCTCGTTGGGGACCCGGAAGGCGAGCAAGCCGTAGCCGCCGGGGGCCGCGTCGCCGGAGGAGACGGTGACGTGCGCCGAGGCCGTGCTCGCGACGGCCACCGAGGCGGCGAGCGCGGTGAGGACCGCCAGCAGGACGAGGCCCAGCCGGGCCACGGGGCGGGGCGGGGAGAGGGACACAGTGCTCCTGTCGGACGGGGGCGGGACGCTCAGCGGACCGGGAAGTCGGTGCGGGCGGTGGTGGCGGTGAACTCGTCGAGGCGGACCGAGACGGCGAGCGTCCAGGTGCCGGCCGACGGGAGGACGACGTCGTCGCCGACGTAGTGGCCGGGGCCGGCCGGCTCGAGGTCGACGTCGAGCGGGCCGATCTCCTGGCCGGACTCGGTGAGGGTGACCCGGATGTCCTCGGGCTGGGTGAGCTGTCCGGCGTCGTCGAAGAGGTAGACGTGCAGGGTGTTCGCGCCGGTCGACGCGGGGTCCAGGGAGATCTGCACCGAGCCGTCCTCGCCGGCCGCCGACTGCAGCGGCAGCGTGACGTCGACCGGCTCGGCCGCCGTGGCGCGCGCCGGCGGTGTGCCGACCAGGACGGCGGACAGCGCCAGGACGACGACGGCGAGCCCCGCCTCGACCAGGACCGAGCGCCGCAGCGCCCCCCGCTCGGCGGCCGCCGACTGGGCGAGGTCCTCGTCGCGGGCGGCCGCGGCGGCGGCGACCTCGGGCGCCGGCTCGGCAGGAGCGGCGAAGGCGTGCGCGGTCACCCGGCGGCGGGGAGCACGGGCGCGGCGGACGCCGAGCCGCTGCTGGACCCACACCCGGGAGACCCCGGCGGCGGCCAGGAGCAGCAGCACCAGGGCCAGCTTGGCCAGCAGCAGCCGCCCGTAGCCGGTGGAGAACAGCGCGGACGGCGAGCCGACCTCCCGGACCGACTGGACGACGCCGGAGACCACCAGGACGGCCACCGACGCCGCGGCCAGCCGGGAGAAGCGGGGCAGGACCGTGGCGAGCTGCCCCGGCGGCACCCCGTCGCGCAGCGCACCGGCCAGCAGCACCCCCAGCCCGCCCAGCCACACCGCCATGGCGGCGACGTGCGCGGTGGCGGCCAGGATGGCGATCGCCGGATAGGGCCCGGCCACCGGGTGGCCGACCGCGGCGGTGGTGACGACGACGCCGGCGGCGAGGACGCCGCCCAGCACCAGCCCCTGCGCGACCGGCGGCTCGTCGCGGCGCAGCCAGGGCAGGAGCAGCAGCGCGAGCCCGGCGGCCAGGGCCAGGCGGGCCAGCAGGGTGAGGCCGACCTGGGAGCCGGCGGTGGCCGACAGCAGCGCCGGGTCGGCGACGGAGCCGAGCCCGGTCGCGGCCGAGTACGGGCCCTGCAGCAGGAAGGCCAGCGCCGCGCCGACCGCCGTCGCGGCGAGCCCGGCCGCCGTCAGGCGGCGCAGCAGGGACGAGCCCCATCCGCCGGGCCAGCAGAGGGCGAGGACGGTGGGGATGCCGATGCCCAGCGCCACGCCGGCGAAGCCGATCCAGCGGGCCAGCGGGAGCGCCGCGGCGACGGCCGGGTCGTCGTCGTCGGCCGCGCCGGCCACGGAGGCGTCGACCAGCGAACCCTCGCCGACGACGAAGGAGAACGAGCCGGCGATCGGGTGCGAGTCGGCGGAGATGATCCGGTAGGTGACGAGGTAGCCGCCGTCGCCGAGGTCGCCGCGCAGGGCGACGCCGACCGTGGCGCCGTCCGCCTCGGCCGACCCGGTGTCCACCCGGTTGCCGGAGGCGTCGAGGACGCGCAGGTACCCGGCGCCCACGGAGACGCCCTCGCTGAACTCCAGCGACACCCGCTCGGGGGCCGCGGACAGCCGCGCCCCCTCCCCCGGGTCGGTGCCGACCAGCTCCGCGTGCGCGGCCGCGGGCCCGGCGGTGACCACCCCGGCCACCAGCCAGCCCACCAGCAGCCGGAGCAGCACGGCGGCCGGACGCCGCCGCTCGACGGCCCGCGGGGCAGGGCTCACGCGGGCACCCGCTCGGCGGAGACCGCCCGGGCGGTCCGCCGGCGGCCCCGCCAGGCCGTGGCGGCCACGAGCGCGACGCCTCCCAGGAGGAGGAGGTGGGTCACCGCACGGTCGGCGTGCACGTGCCCGGCGCCCAGGTCGCGGGCGGTGAGCAGGGTGAGCAGCACCGCGAAGGTGCCGAGGAACGGCAGCGCACCGGCCGCCAGCCGCGGGGCCACCGCCACCGCGAGGAAGGCCGTGCCGGCGGCGAGGTTCCACGCACCGGTCTCGTGCGCCATGTGCACCGGAGCGCTCATCGCGGCCGTGCCGGTGACCAGCGCTGGCCAGGCCAGCAGCGCCTGCGCCGCGCCCACCGCGAGCAGCGCCAGCCGCAGCACCGACGTCACCAGCCGCGCGCGGGCGGCCGCCGCGCCGCCGGGGAGCCGGCGCGGCAGGGACGTCAGGACCGCGACGGTCAGGTCGGGCACCGGCGGGGCCGGGGCCAGCCGGGCCCGGCGGGTCACGGTGGCCGCGTCGGCGACCCACGCGGCGCAGGCGGGGCATGCGGCGAGGTGCGCGTCGAGCTCGGCTCCGGGCACCGCCGGGGACTCGCCGTCGAGCCGCGCCGAGGCCGCCTCGCGGAATGCGGGACACTGCATGAGGTCATAGTCGTCCCCCGCGCCCGCGCGGTTCCCGGTCGGCCGTGTGACCCGGACGACAGACGAGAGCGGGCATGGACGAGCTGGAGCGGTACGCGGCCGCGGCGGTGGAGGGCGACGCCCTCGCGGCCGCGGCCCTCGTGCGTGCCACCCAGTCGGACGTGTGGCGGCTCTGCGCGGCGCTGGTCGACCGCGCCAGCGCCGACGACCTCACCCAGGAGACCTACCTGCGGGCCTTCGGGGCGATGCACCGCTTCGCCGGCCGCTCGACCCTGCGGACCTGGCTGCTGGCGATCGCCCGGCGGGTCTGCGCCGACGCCCTGCGGTCCCGTCGCCGCCGTCGGCTCACCCTGGTCTCCGACGACGCCGTCCAGCAGGCGCTGGAAGGTCCGGCCGCCGGTTCCGCCGACACCGTGGGCGAGAGCGCGGCCGTCGCCGACCTGCTGGCCCGGCTGACCGCCGAGCGGCGCGAGGCCTTCGTCCTCACCCAGCTGCTGGGCCTGTCCTACGCCGACGCCGCGGAGGTGGCCGGCTGCCCGGTCGGCACGATCCGCTCTCGCGTCGCCCGTGCGCGTGACGACCTCGTCACAGCCCTCACCGATCAGGGGGACGACGCGGCGCACGGATGACGGCACGGTGAACGGCAGGCGAACTGGGGCACCTATGCTGCCCGACGGCCGTGCGCCCGCTCCCGAGCGGGGAAGCGGACGTCCCCCCACTGCCGACCGGAGCGACACGTGCCCTTCAGCCTCACTCCCAAGGACTCGAGCTTCTACCCGCTCTTCACCGCCTCCGCGGAGAACCTGGTGGCCGCGACCGACGTCCTGAGCGAGTTCATCCACGACCACGCCCGCCGCGACGAGCTGGCGGCCAAGCTGCGCGAGCTGGAGCACGTCGGCGACCAGTCGACGCACGCCATCTTCCGGCAGCTCAACTCGAGCTTCGTGACCCCGTTCGACCGCGAGGACATCTACAACCTGGCCAGCGACCTGGACGACGTCATGGACTTCGTCGAGGCGGCCGCGGACCTGGTGGTCCTGACCGGGCTGGGCACGCTGCCGGCCGAGATGCACCAGCAGACGGCGCTGCTGCAGCGTGCCGCGCAGACGACCGCCGAGGCGATGCCCCGGCTGCGCACCCTCAAGGACCTCTCCGAGTACTGGATCGAGGTCAACCGGATCGAGAACGAGGCCGACAAGCTGTACCGGCGGCTGCTCTCGAGGCTGTACAGCGGTGAGTTCGACGCGCTGGAGATCCTCAAGCTGAAGGAGGTCGCCGACCAGCTCGAGGAGGCCGCCGACGCCTTCGAGCACGTCGCCAACGTCGTCGAGACGATCAGCGTCAAGGAGTCCTGACGCCGATGGACGGCGCCTTCATCGCGCTCATCGTCATCGTCCTCGTCGCCCTCGCCTTCGACTACACCAACGGCTTCCACGACGCCGCGAACGCGATCGCCGTCGCGGTGTCGACCAAGGCCCTCACCCCGCGGGTGGCGCTCGCCCTCGCCGCGGTGTTGAACCTGATCGGCGCCCTGCTGTCGACCGAGGTCGCCAAGACCGTGGGTGCCGGCATCATCGACGCCCCGGAGGGCGACGAGGGGTTGAAGATCGTCTTCGCCGCGCTCATCGGCGCGATCGTGTGGAACCTGATCACCTGGTACTTCGGCCTGCCGTCGTCGTCGTCGCACGCGCTCATCGGCGGCCTGGTCGGCGCCGCGCTGGCGGCCGCGCACAGCGTCCAGTGGATGGGCATCCTCGACAAGGTCGTCATCCCGATGGTCGTGTCGCCGCTCGTCGGGTTCGGCCTGGGCTACCTGTTCATGCTGGCGATCCTGTGGAGCTTCCGCGGCGCCAACGTCACGCGGGCCAACCGGGGCTTCCGGTACGCCCAGATCGCCAGCTCGGCGACGATGGCGCTGGGCCACGGGCTCCAGGACGCGCAGAAGACCATGGGCGTGATCACCCTGGCGCTGTTCACCGCCGGGGAGATCGACTCCTTCGAGGTCCCGCTGTGGGTGGTCCTGGCCGCGGCCCTGGCGCTCAGCGCCGGCACCTACGCCGGCGGGTTCCGCATCATGCGGACCCTGGGCCGGCGGATCATCCAGCTCACGCCGGCCGGCGGCTTCTCCGCCCAGACCGTCGCCTCCGGCGTCATGGTGACGACGGCGACCGTGTTCGCCGTCCCCGTGTCGACCACCCACATCACCACCACCTCGATCATGGGCGTGGGGGCGACCCGGCGCTTCTCCGCGGTCCGGTGGGGCGTGGCCCGCAGCATCGTCGTCGCCTGGATCGTCACGCTGCCGGCCGCGGGCTCGGTGGCCGCGCTGGCCTTCTTCGCCACGGACCTCGTCGTCGGCTGACGGCGGGGGGTGACAGGAGCCACCCGACCTCCGGGGTGGCAATGTCGATCGATCTGGTAGACATTGGAGTCGTGGCGGCGACGGCGGTGCTCCTGGTGGGGCGGATCCACGTCGACCTGCTGCGCGTCTGCGCGGCACGCTGTCCGGGCTGCTGAGCGCCCGCACCCCTGATCCGCCCGCTCTCCCCTGCGCTGCCGCGTGCCCTGCCGCGCGCCGTGGGCCGTGACACCCGGAGTCCCGCACCGTGAAGACCCTGATCCTGCTCGCCCTGGCCGGCTTCGGCGCCCAGCTGGTCGACGGCAGCCTCGGCATGGCCTACGGGGTCACGTCAACGACCCTGCTGCTGGCCATCGGGACCAACCCGGCCGCGGCGTCGGCGACCATCCACCTGGCCGAGATCGGCACCACGCTGATGTCGGGCGTGGCCCACTGGAAGTTCGGCAACGTCGACTGGAAGGTCGTCGCGAAGATCGGCGTCCCCGGCGCGATCGGGGCCTTCGTCGGCGCGACGCTGCTGTCGAGCATCTCGACCGAGGTCGCCGCCCCGCTGATGTCGCTGATCCTGCTGTCGCTCGGGATCTACCTGCTGGTCCGCTTCACGCTGCGCGGCATCGACCGGCGCAACATCGGCAAGCCGATGCGCAAGCGCTTCCTGGGCCCGCTCGGCCTGGTCGCCGGCTTCATCGACGCCACGGGCGGCGGCGGCTGGGGGCCGGTCGGCACCCCGGCGATCCTCGCCAGCGGCCGCATGGAGCCCCGCAAGGTGATCGGCTCGATCGACACCTCGGAGTTCCTCGTCGCGCTGGCCGCCAGCGTCGGCTTCCTGGTCGCCCTGGGCTCGCAGGGCATCGACTTCGCCTGGGTGCTGGCGCTGCTGATCGGCGGCATGGTCGCCGCCCCGATCGCCGCCTGGCTGGTGCGCCACGTCCCGCCGCGGCTGCTCGGCTCGCTCGTCGGGGGGATGATCATCATCACCAACACCCGCACGCTCCTGCGCAGCGACTGGCTCGACGCCCCCGACGCGGTCGCCTACCCCGTGTACGCCGCCCTCTACGTCGTCTGGGCCGCCGCCGTCGCCTGGTCCTACCTCCAGTACCGCAAGGACAAGGCGCAGGAGTCCGCCGACGCCGTCGCCGCGGCGGCCGCCGACCTCGAGCGGGCCCAGCACCTCGAGCCCCCGGTGGAGGACCGCGCCGAGCGTCCGCTGGTCGCCGGCCGGCCGAGCGCGCCGCAGGACTGACCCGGGGCGCTCAGCGTCGGAGTCCCAGCAGCGCCGCCTCCCGGTCGGGGTCGAGGCCGGGGCGGGCGAGCCCGCGCGGCGGGGGCGCCAGCTCGCCGGCGTCGCGCAGCCAGTCCCAGGTGTCCGCGACGGACTCGCGCACCGGGCGGACGGGCAGGCCGAGCTGCCGGGCGCGGGTGGTGTCGACGTCCCAGGCGGTCGCGGCCACCTCCCGCGGCAGCCACAGCGGCAGGTCCTGCCACGGCTCCACCCCGGCCGCCACGAGGTCCGCCTCCGGGACCGGCACCAGGTCGGCGTCGCCCCCCGTCACCTCCCGGCAGACCTCCAGCAGCCCGCCGAGCGTCGTCATGCCCGCCGGGCCCGTGGCG
This sequence comes from Blastococcus sp. TF02A-26, assembly GCF_003319125.1. Classification (GTDB taxonomy): domain Bacteria; phylum Actinomycetota; class Actinomycetes; order Mycobacteriales; family Geodermatophilaceae; genus Trujillonella. The sequence goes on from NZ_QOHG01000006.1 coordinate 226,050, forward strand.
TTGACCGCGCCGCCGATCCCGCGCTCGGCCACGTCGACCAGCCAGCCGGCGAGGTCCCGGGCGTCCACCAGGGCGATGGGCTGGTCCAGCGCGTCCGGGACGACCACGCGCCCGCCGCGCGCCATGCGCCGCAGCCACCAGCCGAGCCGGTCCACGATGTCGTGCGGACCGACGATCAGCCCGGCCCGGGCGGTGAGGAAGCGGTCGCCGAGCACGGCGGCCAGCTCCCGCTCGGCGAACGCCTTGACCGGTCCGTACTCGTCGTCGTCGGTCTCCCAGACCGGCTCGTCCTCCCCGCGGATCGGGCCGGGCGGCCAGTTCCGGTAGGCGTTGAGGCTGCTGACGAACGCGTAGCCGCGGACGTCGCCCAGCGCGGCCGCGGCGTTGCGGGCGGCGGCGCGGGTCTGGCACGAGGTGTCGACGACGAGCTCGGGCGCCCAGCCGGCCAGCGCAGCCGGGAGGGCCGCGGCGTCGTCCCGGTCGCCGTGGAGAGCGCGGGCGCCGTCGGGCGGCGAGCCGGTGACGCCGCGCGTGAGGGTCGCCACCTCGTGCCCCCGGTCGAGGGCTGCCCGGACGACGTGCCGGCCGAGGAACAGGGTGCCGCCGAGGACGAGGAGTCTCATGCCGCCAGCCCAGCGCCTCTCGGAGGCCGCCGTCCAGCGGGTTCACCGACGGCGCAACGCGGTCCGTCCGCTCAGACGGCGCGGAGAGCGGGGACCTGGGGCAGCGGCGTGGCCCGTGCGGCGGCCATGACCATCTGCGGCGAGCGGGGCAGGCCGCGGCGGGTGCACAGCCGCAGCGCCCGGGCCCCGGTCACGACGTCGGTCTCCGGCGGGACGACGAGCAGGTCGGCGCGCTTGTTGCCGCCGGCCCAGGTCAGGCAGACCGCGCCGGGCTCCATGCTGCGGAAGCCGCCGGTGCGGACGACGCGGCCGCCCACGACGACCTTGCGCGGGGCGGGCAGCCACGCGTCGAGGGCGTAGGTGAAGCGCTCGACCCGGACGCCGTGGCGGTCCAGGGCGGCGATCAGCTCGGGTACCTCGACGGCGAGGTCGCGACTGCGCGGGAACCAGGCCCCGTCGAACCCCTGACCCCCGTCACCGGCGTCGCTGCGGATGCTCACCCGGACGTCGATGCCACCCCGGTGCCCCTCGGCCTCGAACAGCGGTCCCGTACGGGTGGTCCTCATCAGCGCCAGCCTGCCTCTCGTCCACGTGTCCCTGCCGAGCGCACAGGGCTCCGACACGAACGTAGGTGTGGTGACCGGCGCCGACGCACGCGTCCCGGCCGGGCGCGCCGCGCTCCCCCGGCCGGTCATCACGACACGTCACGGAACGGTCACGACACTGCCGTGACCTCGTCGTTCAGGCGGAGAGGGCGCGTCCGGCCACCGGCTCGGACAGCTCGGCGACCAGTCGGTCGAGCGGGACGTCGAGCACCCGGGCGAGCGCGGCGACGGTGAAGAAGGCCGGGGTGGGCACCCGGCCGGACTCGATCTTCCGCAGCGCCTCGGGGCTCACCCCGGAGGCCGCCGCGACCTCGGCCGGTGAGCGCTCCCCGCGGGCCGCGCGCAGCAGGGCGCCCAGCCGGCGTCCGCGCTCGCGCTCCTCGGGGCTCAGCGGGGGTCGCACCATGGGCGTGATAGTAATACCGGGATACCAATACCGGAAGGGGACGAGATGATCGAGCTGCGGACACCCGGGGAGCTCGACGCCATGCGGGCGGCCGGGGCGGTGGTCGCGGACATGCACGCCGCCGTGCAGGCGCTGGCCGCGCCGGGGGTGCGGCTGACCCAGCTGGACGCCGTCGCGCGCGACGTCCTCGCCGACGCCGGCGCCACCTCCCCGTTCCTCGGCTACGCGCCGTCGCGGACGACCCCGCCGTTCCCCGGAGTGGTCTGCCTGTCGGTCAACGACGTCGCGCTCCACGGCATCCCCACCCCCCAGGAGCTGGAGGACGGCGACCTGCTGAGCGTGGACGCCGGAGCGACGCTCGACGGCTGGGTGGGTGACGCCGCCCGGACCTACCCGATCGGCACGCCCCGCCCGGAGGACCTGGCGCTGGTCGAGACCACGGAGCGGGCGCTGGCCGCGGGGATCGCCGCGGCGGTGGTCGGCAACCGGATCGGCGACGTCTCGGCCGCGATCGGCGCGGTCGGCCGGGCCGGCGGGTGCGGCATCAACACCGACCAGGGCGGACACGGCGTGGGCCGCTCCATGCACGAGGCGCCGAGCGTGCCGAACGAGGGCCGCCCGGGCCGGGGCCTGCGGATGCGGGCGGGCCTGGTCATCGCCATCGAGCCGTGGTTCCTGGCCGGAGGGAGCGACGACTACCGGGTGGACGCCGACGGCTGGACCCTGCGGAGCGCCGACGGCAGCCGCGCGGCGCACGTGGAGCACACGGTCGCCGTCACCGAGGACGGCCCGCGCATCCTCACCGCCCCCCGCTGAGCGACGAGAGCCCCCTCCCGGAGGAGGGGGCTCTCGTCGTCGGCCCCGTCCAGAGGCTCGCCCCGAGCTAGCGAGGGGTGAGGAGGACGGGGTCCTTTCAGGGCTTGGGCTTGCGGTTCTTCGCCTTGCCGCGCTCGGTCTGGTCCAGCACGACCTTGCGGATGCGCACCGTGGCCGGGGTGACCTCGACGCACTCGTCCTCGGCGCAGAACTCCAGCGCCTGCTCCAGGTTGAGCACGCGCGGCGGGATCAGCCGCTCGAGCTCCTCGGAGGTGGACTTGCGCATGTTGGTGAGCTTCTTCTCCTTGGTGATGTTCACGTCCATGTCGTCCGGACGGGAGTTCTCCCCGACGATCATGCCCTCGTAGACCTCGGTGCCCGGCTGGACCATGAGCTGGCCGCGCTCCTGCAGCGAGAACATCGAGTACGACGTCGCCACGCCCTGCCGGTCGGCGACCAGCGAGCCGGTGGGCCGGGCGCGCATGTCGCCCAGCCACGGCTCGTAGCCCTCGAAGTTGCTGTTCAGGACGCCGGTGCCGCGGGTCTCGGTGAGGAACTCGGTCCGGAAGCCGATCAGCCCGCGGGAGGGGACGAGGTACTCCATCCGCGCCCAGCCGGTGTCGTGGTGGACCAGGTTCTCCAGCCGGCCGCGCCGGGTGGCCAGCGCCTGGGTGAGCGTGCCGACGTACTCGCCCGGGGTGTCGATCGTGACCCGCTCGACCGGCTCGTGGAGCTTGCCGTCGATCTCCTTGGTGACGACGGTCGGACGGCCAACGGTCAGCTCGAAGTCCTCGCGGCGGAGCTGCTCGACGAGGATGGCCAGCGCCAGCTCCCCGCGGCCCTGCATCTCCCAGGTGTCGGGGCGGTCGGTGGGCAGCATGCGCACCGACACGTTGCCGACCAGCTCCTGGTCGAGGCGGTTCTTCACCAGGCGGGCGGTGAGCTTCTTGCCGCTCTTGCCCGACAGCGGCGAGGTGTTGATGCCGATCGTGATGGAGATCGACGGCTCGTCGACTGTCAGCGGCGGCAGCGGACGCGGGTCGTTCGGGTCGGCGAGGGTGTCGCCGATCATGATGTCCTCGATGCCGGCGATGGCGACCAGCTCGCCCGGGCCGGCGCTGTCGGCCGGGGTGCGGGTGAGGCCCTCGGTGACGAGCAGCTCGGTGATCTTGACGTTCTTGATCGTGCCGTCGACCTTGCACCAGGCGACCTGCTGGCCGCGCTTCATCTCACCGGAGTGGATGCGCAGCAGCGCGAGGCGGCCGAGGAACGGAGAGGCGTCGAGGTTGGTGACCTGCGCGCGCAGCGGCTCCTCGGCGTCGTAGGACGGCGCCGGGACGGTGTCGAGCAGCGTCTTGACCAGCGGGGCCAGGTCGTCGTTGTCCGGCTCGGTGCCGTTCTCGGGGCGGGTCAGCGACGCCTTCCCGGACCGGCCGCTGCAGTAGACGATCGGGAAGTCGAGGTTGTCGGCGTCGAGGCCGGCGTCCTCCATGAGCTCCATGAACAGCTCGTAGCACTCGTCGACGACCTCGGCGATGCGCGCGTCGGCGCGGTCGGTCTTGTTGACCGCGAGGATGACCGGCATCCCCTTGCCCAGCGCCTTGCGGAGCACGAAGCGGGTCTGCGGGAGCGGCCCCTCCGAGGCGTCCACGAGCAGGCAGACGCCGTCGACCATCGACAGGCCGCGCTCGACCTCGCCACCGAAGTCGGCGTGCCCGGGGGTGTCGACGATGTTGACGACGACGGGGTTGCCGTTCTCGTCGGCCAGCCGGATCGCGGTGTTCTTCGCGAGGATGGTGATGCCGCGCTCGCGCTCGAGGTCCATCGAGTCCATGACGCGGTCCTGCGTGGAGTCGTTGTCCGTCCCCTCGCCCTTGGCGCGGCCGAGCGCGCCCGCCTGGCGGAGGAGGGCGTCGACCAGGGTGGTCTTGCCGTGGTCGACGTGGGCGATGATCGCCACGTTGCGCAGGTCGTCGCGGGTGGGCATGCGGAGAGGCACCTCAGGGAGTTCAGGGGGGTCGGCGCCTTCCGGACACTCAGCCTCGGGGCACCACAGACACCACAGGTAACAGCCGCCGGCCCGGCGACCTTCCCATGGTAGGGGAAGGACCCCCTTCCCCCTCCGCTCGCGAGCGCGCGAGGGACCCTGCAGGGGGCCTTCGTGACCAGTCTCACCGACCGGCGGAGCAGGTCAGGGCCGGTCGGCGACCACCGCGGTCACACCGGCGGCGGCCAGCGTCACGACGCCGACCGCCAGCCAGGCCGGCCACCCGGCGCCGATGGCCAGCACGTGCGCGAGCACGAAGGCGCCGACGTAGAGCCCGCCCAGCCCGAGCGCGGTCGCCCAGCCACGGCGCTGCACCCACAGCGCCGCTGCGGCCGCTCCCCCGGCGAGGAAGACCGCCCCGCCGAGCGCGCGGACGCCGGTGCCCTGGGCGATCCCGAAGCCGGCGGCCAGACCGACGGCCACCAACGCGGCCGAGGGGAAGCGGGTACGGGCGCGGGTCAGCACGGTCGTCATTCCCCGAGTCTCCCCGTCAGTGCGTCGTCAGTTCCACGGCGGCGCCCACGGGGCGATCCCCCACGTGCCGCCGTCGGCGATGTCGAACGGTGCCGGCTGCCCCCGCCCCTCGACCCGCACCTCGACCGGGAGCGCCGACGGGTCGACCGCGACGGTCACCGACTGCGGCGTGACGTCGTCCGCCCAGCCGGCGTAGGTCCGCCAGGTGAGCAGCGCGTACGCCGAGCCACCCGGGGCGATCCCCACCCGCTGCACCACCGCCGGGCCGCCGGTCGGCACGCTGCCCGGCTCCACGACCAGCCGCAGCGGCCGGCCGCCCTGCCAGAGGGTCACCGCGGGCACCCCCTCCAGCCAGCAGGGCGCGGCGCCGGCGTTGGTCGCCTCCACGCTCGCGGCGCGGGCGCCCAGCGCCGCGTCGAAGCCGCCGACCGACAGCAGCAGGTCGGCCGGATCGCAGGGCACGTCGGCGAGGACCGGCTCCGGCGGGGTGGCCTCGGGCACGGTGGGCGCCGGCGGAACGGGCACCGGCGGCGGGACGGCGTCGGGCGGCGGGTAGGCCGGCTCCGGCAGCGACGGGAACGCCGCGACGCGGTCCTGCTCCACGGTCGACGTCGCCGCGACCAGCACCCCGGCCACGATGGCGAGGACGGCGAGGACACCGGCCACCCGCAGCCCCGTGCCGGCGCGCGCGGTCCGCCAGGGTCCGGCGACGGCCCGGGTCACCAGAACCGCGCCGGCGACCGCCACCCCCTGGGCGAGCAGCACCGCCCACGCATCTCCGAGGTGGACGCCGGCGAGGGACACAGGCACGGCGGCGGCGAGGCCCGCGGCGCTCGCGGTGAGTCCGGCCGCCCAGCTCCGGCGGGACGAGACCGCCGTCGCCCACGCGTGAACGGCGGCCAGCAGCACCGCCTCCGCGAGCCACCCTCCCACCGCGACCATCGGGAGCAGGTGCTCGCCGAGCAGCAGCGAGAACCAGGCGGGCAGCGCCAGGACGACGGTGGCTCCGGCCACCACGGCGGCCGCTGCCAGCGCGTGCAGGCCCGCTGGCCGCGGGCGCGCGGCGGCCCGGGCTCCCGAGCGCGAGGTCGTCGACGGCAGGGCGAGAGTCAGCAGGACGACGCCCAGGAGGGTGAGCACGCCCCCGGCGCCGACCCACCACCACAGGCCGCGCAGGGCCGCGTCGAGGTCGGCGGGGCACCCCTCCGGCCGGAAGGCGCACGAGGGTCCGTCGTCCGGGTCGAACCACCCGGGCCGGTAGCGGGAGGACCGCAGCCCGGCGACGGTCATCCAGACCAGGCCGGCCGCGATCAGTGCGCTCCCCCAGCCGGGGCCCAGTCGTCGTCGCACCGCACACCTCCTCCGGAACCGGTCGGTCCGCTGCATCGTGCGGCACGTCCTCGTCGACCGGGGAGGCGGCTCGCCGGGCCGGAACGCGCGAGGGCCCCGGACGGTTGACCGTCCGGGGCCCTTCGGAACGTGATGGAACGGCCACCCTCAGGGTCCCGCGGCGGGCCTGCGAGTCGCGAGGGGAGGGTGGTCCTCCATCAGGCGGCGCGGAGCACGGCCTCGATCTCGAGCTCGACGGTGATCTTGTCGCCGACCACGACGCCGCCGCCGTCCATCGGCATGTCGATGTCGACGCCGTACTCCTTGCGGGAGATCTCGGTCTTCGCGCTGAAGCCGGCGCGGGTGCCGCCGTAGGCGTCCGGGCCGAAGCCGTTGAGCTCCAGCTCCAGGGTGACCGGCTTGGTGATGCCCTTGATGGTCAGGTCGCCGACGATGCTCCAGTCGGCGCCGTCGGTGCGGACCTCGGTGGACCGGAAGGTCATCTCGGTGTGGTTGCCCACGTCGAAGAAGTCGGCAGAGCGGATGTGCGCGTCGCGCTGCTCCTGCCGGGTGTCGATCGAGTCCATGTTGATGCGGGCGGTCACGGTCGACTGCGCCGGGTCTGCGGCGGTGGTGATCTCGCCCGAGAAGTCGCGGAAGTAGCCGCGGACCTTGCTGACCATCATGTGGCGGACCGAGAAGCCGACGGTCGAGTGGGAGGCGTCGATGTCCCAGGTGCCGACGACGTAGCCGGGGATCTGGGTGGCGGTGGAGCTGGTCACGGGATTCTCCAAGTGGTTGAGCGTTTGACCTTCTGCCCGCAGAGCGTAGTTGAAGGCTTGACTATTCCGCCAGTACCCTGAGGACATGACGTCGACCGTGTCCCCGGACCCCTCCCCGGGCGGAACGCGCTGGCTCGACGCGGAGGAGCAGAAGGCCTGGCGCGCGTACCTCTACAGCACCCAGCTGCTGACCGACCGCCTCGACCGCGAGCTCACGCAGGCGACCGGGATCTCCCACGCCTACTACGAGATCCTGGTGGCGCTGTCGGAGACCCCCGGCCGATCCCTGCGGATGAGCGAGCTGGCCGACCGCTGCCTCTCCTCGCGCAGCCGGCTCTCGCACGCGGTGTCCCGGCTCGAGGAGCGCGGCTGGGTGCGCCGGCAGGTGTGCCCCGAGGACGGCCGGGGTCAGCTCGCCGTCCTCACCGACGAGGGGTTCGCCGCACTCGAGGCGGCCGCGCACGTGCACGTCGAGAGCGTCCGCACCCACCTGTTCGACCAGCTCACCCCGGAGCAGGTCGCCTCGATGCGGGACGTCGGCGAGACGCTGCTGCGCCACCTCGGCCCGCGCTGACCGACCCGCGGACGGCAGGAACGCCCCGCCGGACCGGAGTCCGGCGGGGCGTTCCGCTTCCCGCTGTGCCGGGCCCTGCCCGGCGGAGGATCAGCTCTCGGCCAGCCAGAGGCCGTCGACCGGCGTGCTGCCCGATCCGTAGAACCGGATGCCGCCCACACCCTCGCCCGTGACGAGGAACGCCGGGCTCCACGTGTAGACGATCATCGCGTGCTGGTCGACGAGGACCTGCTGCACCTCGGCGTAGGCCTCGCGCCGCTCCTCCGGGTCGTCGGAGAGACGGCCGCGCTCGAGGGCGGCGTCGAGGGTCGGGTCGCTGATCCGGTTGAAGTTCGTCGCCGAACCGGTGCCGACCAGCGTGTCCAGGACCGGGCTCGGGTCCACGTAGGCCGCCCCGTAGATGGTCGCTTCGTAGTCGTTCTGCGACAGCCGGCCGAACCAGCTCGCCGACTCCTGGGACTCCACCGAGACGGTCAGGTTGTCGAACTCCTCGAGCTGCGCCTGCATGGCCTGGCCGGCCCGGGAGACGTCGCTGTTGTCGCTCGACAGGATCGTGAACTCCAGCGGCTTGCCCTCGTCGGCGAGCTCGTCGAGCAGTTCCTGGGCCCGCTCGGCGTCCGGCTCGGGGAAGCTCGACGACTCGTCGTAGAGCGCGGAGGTCTCCCGGATCAGCGAGTCCGGCGGCGCGTCGCCGGCCCCGCCGTACAGGGTGTCGACCAGCGCCTGCCGGTCGATGGCCAGCGTGATGGCCTCACGGGCCCGCGGGTCGTCGAACGGCGCCTTGGAGAAGTTGAACATCAGGTTCGTGAAGCCGGAGAAGCCCGCGGGGAGCGTGGTCATCCCGGCGTCCCCGGCAAGCTGCACGGTCTCGTAGTTGTTGCTGATCGCGATGTCGACCTCGCCGGCCTGCAGCGAGTTGTACCGCTGGTTGTCGTCGGGGTTGGCCCGGATGACCAGCTCGTCCAGGTAGGGCTTCGGGGCGTCCCAGTAGTCGGGGTTGGCCTTGAGCACCATCCGGTCCTGCCGCGCCCACGACTCCAGCGTGAACGGCCCCGCGCCGACCGGGTTGGCCGTGAAGGCCTCCGGCCCCTGGGCGAGAGCGGTCGGGGAACCGACGAAGTTGATGGCCATGATCAGCGACGCGAACTGCGCCGTGGGCTTGGCCAGGGTCACCTCGAGAGTGCGCTCGTCGACCACGGTCGTGCTGGCGATCGCCGAGGCCGACGCGACGGTCTGCGACCCGGCGACGGTGCGGTCCTTGGAACGGTCCCAGTTGTACTTCAGGGCCTCGGCGTCCAGCGGCGTCCCGTCGGTGAAGGTCAGCCCCTCCCGCAGGGTGACCACCCAGGTCGTGTTGTCCCGGTTCTCCAGGTTCTCGATCAGCCCGTACTCGAGGTCACCCTCGGGCGTGATCTCGATCAGCTGCCCGTAGATCGCGTTGCCGTAGACGGCCTGGGTCACCAGCGAGTTGCTGAGCGAGGCCGGGTCCAGGTTCGCCGGCTCGGTGACCGCCAGGTAGGTGAGCGAGCCACCCTCGACCGGGTCGCCGCTGGCCTGCGCGCCACTGCCCTCGGTGCCCCCGCCGCCGTCGTCGTCCCCACCGCACCCGGCGAGCGCGAGCGAAGCGGCGAGTGCGGCAGCGATGAGGGTGCTGCGCCGTCGGGTGAGTTTCACGAGGCCTGCCTCTGGTCGAAGGGTCGGAGCTTCCCGGTGATGTACGTCATAGATAGCAATGATTGGTTCGCACGACCGTCACAAGTCGGTCACGAAGCGGGCGGTCGTCCTCAGACGCCGGCCGGCACCCGCACCGTGTCGGCGGTGATCCCGGCGTAGTGGCAGGCCGCGAAGTGCCCGTCGCCGACCGGGCGGACCTCGGGGACCTCCTCGGCGCAGCGGTCGGTCGCCAGGGGGCAGCGCGTGCGGAAGCGGCACCCCGAGGGCGGGTCGAGCGGTGTGGGGATGTCGCCCTCCAGCGCCGGCCCGGTGAAACCGCCGGCGGCCCGTCGCCGCGGCACCGAGTCCAGCAGCGCCCGGGTGTAGGGGTGCGCCGGCGCGGCGAACACCGACTCCACGTCGCCGACCTCGCAGATCCGGCCGAGGTACATGACCATCACCCGGTCGCAGACCGAGCGGACCACCGACAGGTCGTGGCTGATGAAGACCAGCGTCAGGTCGTGCTCGTCCTTGAGGTCGTGGAGCAGGTTGACGATCTGCGCCTGCACCGAGACGTCGAGGGCCGACACGGGCTCGTCGCACACGATGAGGTCGGGGCGGATGGCCAGCGCCCGGGCGATCGCCACCCGCTGGGCCTGCCCACCGGACAGCTGCCGCGGGTACAGCGGGCCGAACCGCTCGGGGTCCAGGCCGACGTCGGCCAGCACCCGGTCGGCGGCCTCCCGCCGCTCGGCCGCGGGACGGCCGGCGATGGTGAGCCCCTCGACGACGAGCTCGCGGACCGACCGCCGCGGGTTCAGCGACGACACCGGGTCCTGGAAGATCATCTGCAGCTTGCGGCGCAGCCGGCGCAGCGGGCCGCGCTTGGTCGCCGCGAGGTCCTCGCCCCGGTACACGACCCGCCCGGACGCGATCTTCTCCAGCCTCAGCACGGCCTTGCCGGTGGTCGACTTGCCGCACCCCGACTCGCCGACCAGCCCCAGGGTCTCCCCCGGCCGGACGTCGAAGCTGACGTCGCTCACCGCCTGCACCACCCCGCCGGGGGTCCGGTACTCGACCTGCAGGTGGTGCACCGACAGCACGGTGTCGGCGGCGTCGGTCAGCAGGTGCGCCTCGCCGGTGCCGGCCATGTCAGCTCCTCGTCTCGTCGGCGGGCATGAGCGCGGCGTCCCGGTCGGCCGCGACGCCGCCCGCACCGGGCGGGACCGGGTGGACGCAGGCGTGCCGGTGCCCGAGCACGCCGTCGCGCAGGGAGTCGGCGCCGGGCACCTCGCACGCGGCGTCGGCCGCGGCGCAGCGAGGGGCGAAGCGGCAGCCGGCCGGAGGGCGGCGCGGGTCGGGCAGCGCGCCCTCGATGACCCGCATCCGCCGGGCCCGCGGCGCGTCCAGTGACGGCGTGGAGGCCAGCAGCGCCTCGGTGTAGCGGTGCCGAGGACTGTCGAAGACCGCGTCGGTCGGCCCCTCCTCGACCATCCGGCCCGAGTACATGACCGCCACCCGGTCGGTGCGGCCGGCGACCAGGCCGAGGTCGTGGCTGATGAGGACCAGCCCCATGCCGCGGGTGGTGCGCACCCGGTCGAGCAGGTCGAGGATCTGGCGCTGGACGGTCACGTCGAGCGCCGTCGTCGGCTCGTCGGCGATGAGCAGGTCGGGCTCGCAGGCCAGCGCGATCGCGATCATGATGCGCTGTCGCATGCCGCCGGAGAGCTGGAACGGGTAGTTCGCCAGCCGCCGGCGCGGATCGGGCACGCCCACCTCGGTGAGCAGGCCGACCGCCCGCTCCCGCGCCTCGGCACGGGAGATACCGAGGTGGCGGACCATCCCCTCGGTGATCTGGCGGCCGATCCGCACCACCGGGTTGAGCGCGCGGCCGGCGTCCTGGAACACCATGGCGACCTTCGGGCCCAGCAGCGACTGCCGGACCCGCGTCGACGCGGTGAGCACGTCGACGCCGTCGAGCAGCACCGTCCCGGAAGTGCCCGCCCGGTCCGGCAGCAGGCCCATCACGGTCCTGGCCAGCATCGACTTGCCCGAGCCGGACTCCCCGACCAGGCCGACGGCCTCGCCGGCGGCGACGGTCAGCGACACCCCGTCGACGGCGCGGACCGGACCGGAGTCGGTGGCGATCCAGGTGCGGAGGTCCTCGACCTGCAGCAGCGGCCGGGTCGGGGCGGTCATCGGGTCCGCTCCCCGAAGCGGACCCGCAGCCGGTCGCCGACGATGTTCAGCGCCAGGACCGTGAGCAGGATCGTGGCGGCCGGGACGAAGACCAGGTTCGGGAAGCGGGAGATGAGGTCCTGGCCGTCGTTGATCATCCCGCCCCAGCTGGGGGTGGGGGCCGGGACGCCCAGGCCGAGGAAGCTCAGCGAGCCCTCCGCGACGATCAGCGCCGCGATCACGACCGGCAGGTAGGCCGCCACCGACGGCAGCACGTTCGGCAGCACCTCGCGCCCCATCAGCCGGGGCAGCCCGGCGCCCATGTTGGTGGCCGCCATGACGAACTCCCGAGACGCCCAGCGCATCGTGTTGGCCCGCGCGAGGCGGGCGAAGGTGGGCGTCATCAGCAGGGAGAGCGACACGATCAGCGTCCCGATGCTGGGCCGCAGGACCGAGGCCAGCGCCAGCAGCATCACCAGCGGCGGGAAGGCCAGCAGCGTGTCGGTGACGAAGGAGATGACCGTGTCGACGACGCCGCGGAGGAAGCCGGCCAGCAGCCCCAGGAACGAGCCGACGACGAACGCGATCAGGCCGGAGACCACACCGACGAGCAGCGAGGCCTGCGCGCCGGAGACGATCCGCGACAGCATGCTGCGTCCCAGGACGTCGTAGCCGAGCAGCCCATCGAGGGAGAGCTCGGGCTTCCCGCGCGGTGGCCCGGCGACCTGTCCGTAGTCGGTCAGCGGGAGGACCGGCGCCAGCACCGCGGCCAGCACCACGAGTGCCAGCCAGCCGGCGGAGAGCGCGACCAGCCAGGACCGGTGGGCGCGGACGGCCGGCAGCCGGGGGCCGGGGTCGTCCGCCGGTTGCAGCGGCGAGCCCACACCGGGGTCGACGACGGTCATCGGACGGCCTCCCGTCGGACGCGGGGATCGAGGAACCCGTAGCCGATGTCGACCAGGGTGTTGAGGACGACGTAGGCGACGACGATGAAGGCGACCGCTCCCTGGACCATGATCACGTCGCGGGCGGAGATGGAGCCCGCGATCAGCGACCCCAGGCCGGGCAGCGAGAACACCGCCTCGACGATCACCGTGCCGCCCAGCAGCCGGCCGAACGAGATGCCGGCGAGGGTGACCAGCGAGAACGACGACGGGCGCAGCGCGTGCCGCCAGAGGACGTAGCCGCTGGGCATCCCGCGGGCCCGGGCGGCGGAGATGAAGTCCTCGTGCAGCGTCGAGTCCAGGTCGGTGCGCAGCAGTCGCTGGAAGGCGGCGATCTCGGGGATGGCCACCCCGATCGCCGGCAGCAGGGCGTGGTGCAGGTTGTCGCCCAGCCCGTCGCCGATCCGCTCCCACCCGGCGACCGGGAAGAGGCCGGCCTTGAGCGAGAGGAAGTAGACGAGCACGGGGGCGACGACGAACGCGGGCAGCGCCAGGCCGACCGACGCGAGGAAGGTCGACACCCGGTCGACGAGGCTGCCGGGGCGGTTGGCGGCCAGCAGCGCCATGGGGACGGCCACCAGGAGGGCGATCACCAGCGCGAGGAGGGCCAGCTCCAGCGTGACCGGGAGCCGCTCGACCACGGCGTCGAGGACGTCCTGACGGGTGCGCAGCGACGTGCCGAGGTCACCGGTCACGGCGTCGCCGAGCCAGCTGGAGTACTGCTCCCACAGGGGCTCGTCGAGCCCGAGCCGGGCCTCGAGGTCGGCGATGGCGTCCGGCGTCGCCGCGTCCCCGAGCAGGGTCACTGCGAGCGAGCCGGGGGCGATGGACAGCAGCGCGACCACGAGGAACGTGGCGAAGAGGATGACGAGCAGAGCGCGGACGACCCGATTCGCGGCGAAGAGCAGCATCGGCCCACTTCCCCATCGCAGGACCGTGACCGACGGACGTCGCGCAGGTCACAGCTGTCAGGGCAATCTTTATACAGATGGAGTGATGGAGGGCAAGGCCCGCCCGGCGAGCCGTGACGGCCTCGTGACGTCCCCGCCCGTCGTCGCCGTCGTCCCGGGGCACGACGGGCGGGTCATCCCGCAGGAGGACGACGGCGGCCCGTCCACTGCCTAGATTCGACGGGCGATGGAGCACCCCCTGGAGACCCTGGCGACCGCGATGCGCCGGCACCCGCTCGCCGTGGACGCGGCGATCGCCGGGTGCCTGTGGTTCACCCTGGTGGTGCTGCCGGCCGCGGCGTGGAACCCCTACGAGGTCACGGCCGCGGTGCTCGGCACCCTGCTGATGGTCCCGCTGGTGTGGCGGCGGCGCGCTCCGGTGGCGGCCGCCGCGGCGGTCACCGTCGTGGGGCTGCTGGAACTCGGTGGCGTCCCCGACTTCCTGCCGGCCAACGTCGCCGCCCTCGTGATGGTGCACGCGCTGGCCGCCTACGGACCCCGCTGGGCGGGCGCAGCAGGGCTGGTCCTGGGCCTGTTCGGGGCGGTCCTGGTGGCCACCTTCTACTACGCGGCGTCGGAAGCCCCGGAGAACCTCGTGCTCATCACCGGGACGATCGGCATCGCCGTCGTCGCCGCCTGGGCGCTGGGCCACCTGCGCCGGCTGCGCGTCCAGCGGGAGCTCTCCCTCGAGGAGCGCGCCCGGCTGCTGGAGATCGAGCGCGACCAGGAGATGCGGCTGGCCGCCACCGCCGAGCGCGCCCGGATCGCCCGGGAGATGCACGACGTCGTCGCCCACTCCCTGTCGGTGGTCATCGCCCAGGCCGACGGCGGCCGCTACGCCGGGAAGACCGACCCCGAGGCGGCCACCGGCGCGCTGGAGGCCATCGCCGCGACCGGCCGGCAGGCGCTCACCGACATGCGCTCCCTGCTCGGGGTGCTGCGCGAGGGCCCGGGCGAGGAGTACGCCCCGCAGCCCGACGTCGACGCCGTCCCCGCGCTGGTCGAGGACGTGCGGGCCAGCGGTCTCGACGTCGACCTGCTGGTCGAGGGCACCCCGCGACCGCTGCCGGCCGGACCGCAGCTGGCGGCCTACCGGATCGTGCAGGAGTCGCTCACCAACGTGCTCAAGCACGCCGGCTCGGCCACCCGCGCCTGGGTCCGGCTCTCCTGGCGGGACGACGGACTGGAGATCGCGGTGCTGGACGACGGACGCGGTGCCTCGGCCGCACTGGTGCACGGCGGCTCCGACGGCGCCGGCCAGGGGCTGCGCGGCATGGTGGAGCGGGCGCAGCTGCACGGCGGCCGACTGACCGCGGGCCCCCGGACCGGCGGCGGCTTCGCGGTCACCGCGCTGCTGCCCTACCGTCCGCGGCGATGAACCCCACCCCCGACGGCCGCATCCGGGTCGTGCTCGTCGACGACCAGCAGATGGTGCGGGCCGGCTTCCGCATGGTCATCGACTCCCAGCCCGACCTCACCGTGGTCGGCGAGGCCGGCACCGGCGACGAGGCGGTGCGGCTGCTCGCCCGCACGCCCGCCGACGTCGTCCTCATGGACGTGCGCATGCCCGGCACCGACGGCATCGAGGCGACCCGGCAGGTGACCGCCCGGGAGGGTGCGCCGCGCGTCGTCGTCCTCACCACGTTCGACCTCGACGAGTACGTCGTGGCCGCGATCGGCGCCGGCGCGAGCGGCTTCCTGCTCAAGGACGCCCCGCCGGAGGAGATGCTCACCGCGATCCGGACCGTGCACGCCGGCGACTCGGTCATCGCGGCGTCGTCCACCCGGCGGCTGCTGCAGCACGTGGCGCCCATGCTGCGCGGGACGTCGACCGCCTCCCCCGCCGCCGAGCCGCGCGAGCTGACCGAGCTGACCCCGCGGGAGCGCGAGGTGCTCGTGCAGATGGCCTACGGGGCGACGAACGCCGAGTTGGCGGCGCACTTCGTGGTCAGCGAGGCCACGGTGAAGACGCACGTCGGGCGGGTGCTGGCCAAGACCGGCTCGCGCGACCGGGTGCAGGCCGTCGTCCTCGCCTACCGGACGGGCCTGGTGCAGCCGGCCGACCTCCTCCGCGACGCCTGAGGCATGGGTACCGATACCCGCGCCTGAGCAGCTCCCGACGGAGGTATCGGTACCCATGCCCAGGGGGAGGTCGCGCCTCGTCCGACCCGGGGATGACGGCGGGGTCAGCCCGCGGGAGCACGGCGAGAGGTGCAGGACCAGTCGCTGCTCCGACGCGGACCGAGGGCTCCGGACGGCAGCGTGGACGACGTCCCGCTCCCGTGTCGGAAGGCCTCTCCCGTGTCCGCTCCCGTCCCCGTCATGACGATCCCCGGCGAGCCCCCGCCGGCCGCCGACGCCGTCCGCGCCACCGGCCTGACCCGCACCTACGGTCGCGGCGCCACCGCCGTGCACGCGCTGGCCGGCGTCGACGTCGCCTTCACCCGCGGGGCCTTCACCGCGATCATGGGCCCGTCGGGCTCGGGCAAGTCCACGCTGATGCACTGCCTCGCCGGCCTGGACACCCCGACCGGCGGGCAGGTGTTCCTCGGCGACACCGAGCTGACCCGGCTGCGCGACGACCAGCTCACCAAGCTGCGCCGCGAGCGGATCGGCTTCGTCTTCCAGTCGTTCAACCTGCTCCCGGTGCTCGACGCCCGGGAGAACATCGTGCTGCCGATGCAGCTGGCCGGCCGCCGTCCCGACCCCGCGTGGTTCGACGCGGTCGTCGCCCGGCTGGGGCTGCGCGACCGGCTGCGGCACCGCCCCTCGGAGCTCTCCGGCGGTCAGCAGCAGCGCGTCGCCGTGGCCCGGGCGCTGCTGTCGCGGCCCGACGTCGTCTTCGCCGACGAGCCGACCGGCAACCTGGACTCCCGCTCCGGCGCGGAGGTGCTCGACCTGCTGCGCAGCAGCGTCCGGGAGACCGGCCAGACCGTCGTCATGGTCACCCACGACCCGGCCGCCGCCGCCTACGCCGATCGCGTCGTCCTGCTCGCCGACGGCCGGCTCGCCGGCGAGATCGACCGGCCCACCGCCGACTCCGTCCTCAGCGCACTCCGCGGACTGGGTGCGTGATGTTCCGCGTCATCACCGCCGGCCTCCGGGCGCACGCCGCCCGGCTGGTCGCCTCCACCATCGCCATCGTCATCGCGGTCGGCTTCGTCGTCGCCACCCTGACCATCGGCGCCACCACACGCTCCACCGTGCTCGAGGCGGTCGGCGCCCGCTATGTCAGCGCCGACGTCGTCGTCACCGGGATCCAGGACCCGGCGGGCCTCGATGCGGACGTCGCCGGCCTGCCCGGCGTCGGCGCCGTCGACCTCGCCACCTCCACGTCCGTGCAGGCCGTCGTCCCCGGCCGCTCCGGCGCGCAGTTCCTCCTGGTCGACTCCGTGGCCGAGGACCCGGCGCTGCGCTGGCAGCAGCTGGCCGAGGGCGCGCTGCCCGACCGGCCGGGTGAGGTCGCGGTCAGCGAGCGGGTCGGCGCCGACGTCGGCGACGTGCTCACCGTGGCCACCTACGACGAGGAGGGGCGCGAGGACGCCTCGCAGGCCACCGTCGTCGGCGTCGTCGACCTCGGCGGCGACCCCTCCGCGGGGATCAACGGCCGCGCCTTCGTCACGCCGGAGCAGGTCGCCGCCTGGGGCGGGCTCGGGCCCAGCGAGCTGCGGATCGCCGCGGCCGACGGCACCGACCCCGACTCCCTCGTGGCCGACGTGCGAGCCGCCCTGGCCGACCGCGACGTCGAGGTCCGCACCGGCGAGGAGCAGGCCGAGCAGGAGGCCGCCTCGGTCACCGGCGACGCCGAGATCCTGACCACGGTGCTCCTGGTCTTCGGCGCCGTCGCGCTGCTGGTGGCCGGCCTCGTCATCGCCAACACCTTCGCCGTCCTGCTCGCGCAGCGGACCCGTGAGCTCGCCCTGCTGCGCTGCATCGGGGCCACGTCCCGCCAGGTGCGGCGCAGCGTGCTGGCCGAGGCCGCCGCCACCGGGCTCGGTGCCTCCGTGCTCGGCGTCGGAGCGGGCATCGGGCTCGCCGTGCTGGCCTCGGCGCTGGTCGGCACCGACTCGCCGGTGCCGCTGGCCGGGGTCGAGGTGCCCCTGTCGGCCGTGGTCCTCGGTCTGGTCGTCGGCACCGGGACGACGCTGCTCGCCGCCCTGGCCCCGGCCCGCGCGGCCACCCGGATCGCACCGCTCGCCGCGCTGCGCCCGCTGGACCCGGCGCCGCTGCGCTCCCGCGGCGGGCTGCTCCGGCTGGCCGCGGGCCTGCTGCTCCTGGTCCCCGGCGTGCTGCTCATGGCCGGCGGCGTGGTGGGCGGGGAGATCCTGTTCTCCGTCGGCGGTGGCGCGCTGAGCTTCCTCGGCGTGGTGCTGCTGGCCCAGCGGGCCGTCCCGCCGGTGGTCGCCGCGGCCGGCCGGCTCGTCCGCTCCGGTGGGGTCACCGCCCGGCTGGCCGGCGGCAACGCGACCCGCAACCCCCGCCGGACGGCGGCGACCGCGACCGCGCTGCTGATCGGCGTCACGCTGACCACCGCGATGGTGGTGGGCGCGGCCTCCACCCGGGCCACGGCGCAGGCCGAGCTGACGGCGCAGTACCCGACCGATGTCGTCGTCACCGGCAACACCGAGGACGGCGTCCCCGCCTCGCTGGCCGAGCGTCTCGCCGCGGTCGACGGCGTCCGCGCCGCCGCCGGCCTGCAGGCCGGTGGGGTGACCGGGCCCGACGGCTACGAGGGCTGGACGCTCGGGGTCGACCCCGCCGCGGCCGCCGGGGTGCTGCGCTCGACCGGGGACCTGCCGCTGCCGGCCGAGGGCACCGCCGTCCTGCCGTGGTGGACCGTCGAGGGCTGGGGCGTCGAGGACGGCGGCCGGGTCACGCTGACCGGCGACGACGGGCCGCGGACGTTCACCGTCGCGCTGGGCGACACCGACTACCCGCTGCTGACCGTGGGCGACCTCACCGCGCTCGACCCGGACGCGGTGGCCGACACCGTGTGGCTGCGGCTCGACGACGGCGTCGACCCGGCGGCGGTGGTCGACGAGGTGACCGACGTGGCCGGCAGCATCGTGCCGACGGCCGCGGTGACCGGTCTGGCCAGCGAGCGGGCCGCGCTGGACGAGGTGCTCGACGTGCTGCTGCTGGTCGTCACGGGGCTGCTCGGGGTGGCGGTGCTCATCGCGCTGATCGGCGTGGGCAACACGCTGGCACTGTCGGTGGTGGAGCGGCGGCAGGAGAACGGCCTGCTGCGGGCGCTGGGGCTGACCCGCGGCCAGGTGCGCGGTCTGCTGGCGTGGGAGGCGACGCTGGTCGCCGGCGTCGCGGCCGTCCTCGGGGTGGTGCTGGGCGCCGGCTACGGGCTGGTCGGGGTCGCCTCGTTGCTCGGCGACCAGGGCGAGCTGGTGCTCAGCTTCCCCTGGCTGCAGGTGGGCGCGATCGTCGTCGTCGCCACGGTGGCCGGGCTGCTGGCCTCGGTGCTGCCGGCCCGCCGCGCCGCCCGCACCCCCCCGGTCGCCGCACTGGCGGCCTGAGTGAGCGGAGTCGCTCGAGTGCGGTTTCCGCACGCGAGCGACTCCGCTCAGCCCAGCCAGGTGTCGCGGACCTGCTGGGCCACCGCGGCCGCCTGCGCCCGACCGGCCTCCGCCGAGGGACGGCGGGCCGCGGGGTCGAGCACGTTCCTCCCGATCGCCCGGCGGCTCGCCTGGTCGGGGCTGACGACGGAGACCCGCGCCACCATCCCGGTGACCTGGGCGTCGACGCTGGCCAGCGGGCCCACCCCGCGGGCGATCGGCGCCAGGACCACCACCCGCTCGTGGCCCTCGGCCAGGTCGGCGTTCGCGGCCGACCGCATGCCGCCGTCGATGTAGCGCCGGCCCTCGATGGTGACCGGCGGGTACACCCCCGGCACGGCGCAGCTGGCGGCGACGGCGTGCACCAGCGGCACCCCGGAGTCCCGGTCGAGGGCGCGGAACTCCCCGCTCTCGGCGTCCACCGCGGTGACGACGAACCGGCGGTCGGGCCAGGAGCTGCTGACCAGCCGCGAGCCGATGACGTCCAGCCGCTCCTGCTCGGCCGGCGTGAGACCGGCGTCGGCGGCGGCGCGGGCCAGCGCGCCGACGCGGCGCCGGAACTCCTCGTCCCGGCCCCGGCTGCGCAGCATCGCCCACGCGTAGCGGGCGAGCGCCGCGCGCGACAGCTGCGCGACCCGCTCCGAGGCCGGCGACTCCAGCTGCCGCGCGTACAGCTCCTCGAGCGTCGCCCCGCTCGTGACCTGCGCCCCCACGACCGACCCGGCCGAGGTGCCGACGACCAGGTCGGCCCCCGTCAGGTCCACCCCCGCCTCGGCCAGGCCGGCCAGCAGCCCGATCTCCCAGGCGATCCCCGTGATGCCCCCGCCGCCCAGCACGAGGGCGCGACCCGTTCCGCTCATCCCGGCACAGTCCCCCGGGCGCTCCCACTCGACACGGGGAAGTGACGTGGGACACGCTGGGGCCTTCGCTGAGGGAACGGCCGAGAGGACGCACATGACCGCGACGGACACCCCGACGACCGTCTCCTGGCCGCCCGGCCTGCCGCGGTCGCTGGAGTACCCCACGGTCCCGGTCGGCTCGGTGCTGCGCGCGGCAGTCCGTCGCTGGGGCGACCGGACCGCGTTCGTCGAGGAGGACGTCGCGCTGACGTTCACCGAGCTGGGCCGGCGGGCGCACGCGGTGGCGAACTGGCTGGCCGACCACGGCATCGGCCGGGGCGACGTCGTCGCCGTCCACGCACCGAACTGCCGGCAGTACCCGGCCGTCTACTACGGGATCCTGCTGGCCGGAGCGACCTTCTCCCCGACCAACCCGCTGCTGCCCGCGCCCGAGCTCGCCGCCCAGCTCACCGACTGCGGCGCGCGGGTGCTGGTCACCTGGGACCAGGTCCTGCCGTTCGTGCGCGGTGCGCTGTCCAGCACCCCGGTGGAGACCGTGGTCGTGACCGGCCCGGCGCACACCACCGACTTCGCCGCCCGCGCGACCACCGAGCCCGGGGACGTCGACCTCGCCGACCTGCTCGCCGCCGACCCCACCGACCGGCACCTGGACGCCGCGGTCGACCCCGCCGGCGACCTCGCCCACCTGGCCTACACCGGCGGCACGACCGGCGTGAGCAAGGGCGTGGAGCTGACCCACCGCAACGTCGTCACCAACGTCCTGCAGTCGGGGTGCTGGGTCAGCGGCTCGGTGCCCGAGCTCGACGAGGCCGGGGACGTCACCCTCCGCCAGGTCCTCGGTCCCGAGGAGCAGCCCACCCGGCTCGGCGAGGCCCGGATGGTCACCATCGCGCCGTGGTTCCACGCCATGGGCGTCATCGGCTACCTCAACGGCCTGGTGATGGCCGGGACGACGTCGGTGATCCACATGCGCTTCGACCCGGTCCGGTACCTCGAGGACGCCGTCCGGTACCGCGTCACCGGCTTCGGCGGGGCGCCGCCGGTGTTCGTCGCACTGCTGCAGGTGCCGGGCATCGAGACCGCCGACCTCTCCCAGGTGCGCGGCATCTCCAGCGGTGCCGCCCCCCTGCCGGTCCCGCTGATCGACCGGCTCAAGGCGCTGCTGCCCGATGCCGTGATCGGGGAGGGCTACGGGCTCACCGAGGTGACGATGCAGGCGACCGGCAACCCGGCGTTCCGATCCGGCACGCGCAAGGCCGGCACGGTGGGCGTCCCGATCTTCGACACCGAGATCACCATCCGGCCGCTCGGCGGCGGCGACCCGCTGCCGACCGGCGAGCGCGGCGAGGTGTGCATCCGCGGACCGCAGGTCATGCGCGGCTACTGGCGCCGGCCGCAGGCCACCGCGAAGTCCATCGACGCCGACGGCTGGTTCCACACCGGCGACGTCGGCGTGCTCGACGAGGACGGTTTCCTCTCGATCGTCGACCGCACCAAGGACATGCTCCTCTACAAGGGCTACAACGTGTTCCCGCGCGAGCTGGAGGAGCACCTGTTCGCCGTCCCGGGGGTGGCCGGCGCCGCGGTGGTGGGCCGCCCCGACACCGAGGCCGGGGAGCTGCCGGTCGCCTACGTCGTCCGCCGGGACGACGACGCGGGCGCCGCGCTGACCCGCGAGTCGGTGATGGCCGCGGTCAACGAGCACGTCACGCCGTACAAGCGGCTGCGCGACGTGGTGTTCATCGACGCCATCCCGGTGTCCGCGGCGGGCAAGGTGCTCAAGCGGGAGCTCGCCGAGCGGGAGCGCGCGACGACGTCGGCCTGACCCGGACGCCCCCCGTCCGGAGGACGCACGGCCGCCGAACCCTCCCCCGGACGGAGGGGGCTCGGCCCTGACGGGCCCTCGGCTCACTATCGTCCGCGGGGTGAGAGGCCACGCGGGAGACGCCGACGACCCGCACACCGGGGTCATCCTGGCGCACATCGAGGAGTCCCCCGTCCGCCAGGTGTGGCGGCGGGTCCTCCTCGCGATGACCGTCCTGGTCGTCGTCGTCCTCATCGTCTGGCTGGACGGCGACGCCTACCGGGACGGCGACGAGCGCGGTCTCACGCTCCTGGACTCCTTCTACTACGCCACGGTCACCCTCTCGACCACCGGCTACGGCGACATCACCCCGGTGACCGAGGGCGCCCGCCTGGTCAACATCATCGTGATCACGCCGCTGCGGATCATGTTCCTGATCGTCCTCATCGGGACCACGCTCGAGGCGCTCACGGCGCGCTCGCGCGAGGAGTTCCGCATCCGCCGGTGGAGGTCCACGGTGCGTCAGCACGTCATCGTCTGCGGTTACGGCACCAAGGGCCGCAGCGCCATCCGCGCGCTGCGCGCGGACGGCACGCCGGCCGAGCAGATCGTCGTCGTCGACATCGACGAACGGCTGGTCGAGGAGGCGACGACGACCGGGCTGACCGGCATCGTCGGGGACGCCAGCCGGCGCGAGGTGCTCAAGCGGGCAGCGGTCGAGAAGGCCCGCGCGGTCATCGTCGCCGCCAACCGGGACGACGCGGCGGTCCTCATCACCCTCACCGTGCGGCAGCTCAACCCGACCGTGCCGCTGACCACCTCGGTCCGCGAGGAGGAGAACGCCAACCTGCTGCGGCAGTCCGGCGCGACCACCGTGATCACCACCTCGGCGACGTCGGGCCGGCTGCTCGGCCTGTCCACCGACCACCCCCGCGTGGTCAACGTGGTCGAGGACCTGGTCACCGGCGGGCAGGGACTGGACCTGCACCAGCGCACGGTCAAGGCCGGGGAGGTCGGCCTGGGCCCGCGCCAGCTGACCGACATCGTCCTGTCGGTGACCCGCGGCGGCCGCACCCTGCGCTTCGACGACCCGCTGATCGGCACGCTGCAGGCGGAGGACGAGCTGGTCGTCGTCCGCGCGCACCTCTCCTAGCGGCGCACCCAGGTCCGCGTCGGCTCGCCGCGGCCGCGCAGCTCGACCGCGCGGTCGGGCACCCAGTGCTCCCGCTCGTCCCTGCCGGCCGCGGTCACGGTGGACTCGCTGGCCACCGCCCGCCCGGCGGAGTCCTTGGCCAGCTCGGTGAGCCGTGCCGCCTCGTTCACCGGGTCGCCGATCACGGTGTACTCCAGCCGGCTGGCCGCGCCGACCTGACCGGCCCACACCGGACCGCAGGCGACGCCGACCCCGACGTCGACCTCCCCGGCATCCCGGACGGCGTCGCAGATGCGGCGGGCCGCGCGCAGCGCCGCACCGGCCGGGTCGGGGTGGTCGGTGGGGGCGCCGAAGACGCACAGCGCGGCGTCGCCCTCGAACTTGTTCACCAGCCCGCCCTCGTCCTCGATGGTGTCGACGACGACGGCGAAGAAGCGGTTGAGCAGCCCGACCATCTCCTCGGGCCCGGTCCGGCGGACCAGCGAGGTGGACCCGGCGATGTCGACGAACAGCGCCGCGACCGTGCGCAGCTCGCCACCGAGGGAGACGCCGTCGGTCAGGGCGCGCTGGGCGACCGTCGTCCCCACGTGCCGGCCGAACAGGTCCCGCAGCCGCTCCCGCTCGGCGAGCCCGGCGGCCATCGCGTTGACGCCGTCCTGCAGCAGGCCGATCTCGCCGCCGTCGTCGACGACGACGCGCACCGAGTGGTCGCCCTTCCCGACCCGCTGCACGGCCTGGCGCAGGTCGCGCAGCGGCGCCCCGACGGCGCGGGCGGTGAGCAGCGTGGCGAGCAGGCCGACGAGGAGTGCGACGACGACGAGGAAGACCACCGCGGTGGCGCCCGGCCCGTCGGGGTTGGTCGGGTCGAGGAAGAGCAGCACCACGCCGACCAGCGGCACGCCGCTGGGTGATCCCCCAGGTGAGCACCAGGCGTGGGCGCACACCGAGGGTCAGCCGGCCGGTCGGCGGGTGGGCGGCCAGGGCGCGGGCGGTGACGGCGCGGGCAGCACGGGCGACGAGCAGGTAGGTGACGCCGGCGGTGACCACGCCGCCGAGGACGACGGCCACGCCGACGCGGATGCCCACCCGGGAGTCGGGGAACGCCACGGCCGCCACGACCCCGACCAGGACCGCTCCGACCAGCCACACCGCGCCGGCGACCAACGCGGTGTCCACCGGCAGGCGCAGCGCCCGGGCCGCCTCGGCAGCGGTGGGTTCGCGGCCGGCGAGCAACCAGGCGTTGGTGGGGCGCTGCCGGTGCAGCCCGGCCCAGATGCCGGCGGGGAAGGCGACGACGAGGTACGCCAGCGCGGTCAGCAGGACCGGGGTGCGGCTGGTGTCCGCGTCTCCCCCGACGCCGAGCAGCAGGAGCACGACGGTGCCGACGCCGACCATGTTCGCGACGACGACCAGCGCGACGATCACCGGCACGGCGAGCCGACCGCTGGGCGCCCACGCCAGCACGGCGTCGGCCCGCTGCACGGCGCCTGCTGCCCGTCGGGTCCCCGTCACCGGGTCATGATCGCGGAGGTCGTGCCCGGCCGCGCGCCCCGAAGGGGTCAGACGGAGAAGGCGGCCTCGAACTCGGCCAGCTGACCGGCGGCCAGCGCGCAGTCCGTCGCGGTGGTCAGCCAGCCGGCCACCAGCAGCATCGGCCAGGGCTGCTCGGAGTCCAGCGACGCCGTCGCCGCGACCGTGCCCGCCTGTGCCACTGCCCTGCATGCCGTGTCGTACATGACCGGCTCCCCTCGTCGGATACCCAGGGGATCGGCAGTCCGGGGACCCACCTCCAGCCGCGCAACCGGATCCGACCCCTTGGGGTGACGCACGGGGCGGGATGACTCCCGGCGTTCACACCGGTCCTCCGTGCGGCGGTCCGGTGCAGTCCGTGAACCGGGTCAGGCGGGGGCGGCGACCGCCCTCCGGACCAGCGGGGCCACCGGGCTCAGCCGCAACGACCGCGGCAACGCGCGGACGAGAGCGGTCTCGCCGGTGACGACCAGCCGGCGGTCGCGCACCGCGGCGCCGTACTCCATGCGGCCGTCCCAGACCTCGTACAGGGCGTCGAGGTCGGCCTCGACGACCACGTCGACGTCGAACCCCGGGTCGACGAAGCACAGGGAGACGTCGGCGGCCTGCACGACCAGCCAGAAGCGCCGGCGGGTGCCCGACCGGAACCGGACGTGCAGGCAGGTCCGCTCGCGGTCGCCGAACGCGGCCGCGTCGATGCCGCCGCGCATCCACCAGAGCAGCACCGTCGCGTCCAGTTCGTCGGGACGAGGCTCGCCGAACGCCCAGCGCGCCCCCCACTCGGCGAGCCCGAAGACGATCGGGCGGAGGTCCTCGCAGGCCTGGGTGGGCAGGTAGCGGTCGCCGACGTGGTCGACGAGCCCGGCACGTTCGAGGTGGTCCAGCCGCTTGGACAGCAGCCCGCGGGACAGCCGGGGCAGGCCGCGGGCGAGCTCGTTGAACCGCTCGGCGCCGACCAGGAGGTCGCGGACGATGAGCAGCGTCCAGCGGTCGCCGAGCAGCTCGAGCGAGCGGGTGATGGGGCAGTACTGGCCGTAGCGCGCCATCCCGGGATGGTGGCAGCGGTTCAGAACGAGCACTAGTGCCGCAGGTCCGCCCTCGCGACCGTCGTCCCATGACGACGACGCTCTCCCCCCGCCCCACCGACGAGTCCCTGGTCGCGCTGGCCGCCTCCATCGGCCGGATCGCCGCCGAGCACGAGGCCGAGCACGACCGGGACGCCACCTTCGTGTCCGAGGCCTACGCCGCGATGACCGACACCGGCTACCGGGCGATGGCCGTGCCTCCCGAGCTCGGCGGCGCGGGCGCGAGCCTGCGCCAGGTCGTGCTCGCCGAGTACGAGCTGGCCCGCTGGTCCGGCGCGGCCGGCCTCTCCGCGGCGATGCACCTCTACATGACGCTGCTCCAGCGCTTCCGGTACGGCCGCGGCCTCGCCGACGCCGAGGCGGCGCTGCGCCGGGTCGCCGCCGACGGCATCGTGCTCGCCACCAGCGGCGGCAGCGACTGGGTGTGCCCCACCACCACCGCGGTGCCGGTCGACGGCGGCTTCCGGTTCAGCGGCCGGAAGTCCTTCGTCTCCCAGGCGCCGGCCGCGACCGTGCTGTCGACGTCGGCGACCCTCGGCGATCCCGGGCCCGACGCCGAGGTGCTGCACGCGAGCGTGCCGATGAGCAGCCCCGGGGTCTCCATCGTCGAGACCTGGGACACCCTCGGCATGCGCGGGACCGCCAGTCACGACGTCGTGCTGGACGACGTCTTCGTCCCGGCCGAGCGCATCACCGGCCGCCGGCCGTACGGCGTGCTGGCCGGGCCCCTGATGCTGGCGGCCCAGTACTTCGCGCCGGTCGTCGCCGGCGTCTACCTGGGGGTGGCCCGGGGCGCCTGCGACGAGGCCGCGCGGATGCTGGCCGCCAGGGCCGAGGCGTCCCCGGCCGCGGTCCGCCAGCTGGGCGAGATGACCGCCCGGCTCCGGGTCGCCCGCTGGGCGCTGCTCGCGGCCATCGAGGAGACCGGCGAGCACTTCGGGCCCGACCCGGTCGTGCTGGAGGCCCTGATGACGGCGAAGCGGCACGCGGTGCTGGAGGCGGTCGCGGTGACCGACCTGGCGCTGCAGGTGGTCGGCGGTCCGGCCTTCTCCCGAGGGACACGCCTGGAGCGGGCGTACCGGGACGTGCGCGGTGGGCCCTTCCACCCGCTGACGCCCGAGGCGACGCTCGAGGCGGTGGGGGCGTCCGCGCTGGCCGCCGCCCGCGGCTGAGCGACGGGGGTGGCGGCTCCTGGTGAGCCGCCACCCCGGTCAGCGCAGGTGCTCGCCGAAGAAGGCGAGGATCCGCCGCCAGGCGTCCTCGGCCTCGGGGCGCGAGTAGGCGAGCCCGGCGGTCCGCTCGACGAACCGGAGCGGCGCCGGCGTCCTCCAGTCGTTCATGAACGAGTGCCCGACGGCGGGGTACTCCGCCACGTCGTGCGGGACGCCGCCGGCGGTCAGCCGGCGCTCGAGCTCGGCGGCGGCCCCGGGCAGCATCCGGTCCTTCGCGCCGTAGCTGGCGACGGTCGGGCAGGCGCGGGCGAGCTCCTCGCGGTTGCCCGGCCAGATGCCGTAGTTGGGCGCCGCGGCGTCGAACACCCCGCTCGGCGCGGTGAGCAGCGCGAACCCGCCACCCATGCAGAAGCCGACCGAGCCGACCCTGCCCGTGCAGCGGTCGTCGGCGCGCAGGTGCGCGGCCGCGGCGAGGACGTCGTCCACCGCCGGCCCCCGGCCCTGGTGCAGCGACCGCAGCGTGGTGACGACGCACGCCAGCCGGTTGCCCCGCCGGAACAGCGCCGGGGCGATCGCCAGGTACCCGTTCGCGGCGAACCGGTCGGTGATCCGCCGGACGTCGTCGCTGAGCCCCAGCGCGTCGTGCACCACCACGACGCCGGGCCACGGGCCCGGGCCCTCGGGGGTGGCGAGATACGCCGGGAGCGGGCCGGCGGGGGCGTCGAACGTCGTCATCGGCACGTCCGGATCCTGCGGCAGCGACCTCCCGGCCGCGCGACGGGACCGTCGGGGCCCGGTGGCAGCATCGGCGCCGTGACCAGCACCGACCGCGCCATGCCCCCGATCCGCGCCGACGAGCGCGCCACCCTCGAGGGGTGGCTGGACTTCTACCGCGCCACGCTGGTGGGCAAGTGCGACGGGCTGGACGACGACCAGGCCCGCGAGGCGTCGGTACCCCCGTCCCCGCTGACCCTGGTGGGCCTCGTGCAGCACATGGCCGAGGTCGAGCGGAACTGGTTCCGCCGGGTGCTGCTCGGCGAGCGGGTCCCCGCCATCCACGACCCGGACGCCGATCCCGACGGGCCGGACGGCGGCTTCGACCTCGCTCCCGGCGCCACGCTCGCCGGCGCGCGGGCGACGTGGGAGGCGGAGGTCGCGCGGGCCCGCGCGAACTGCGACGGGCGCGCGCTGGACTCCACGAGTCCCTTCATGGGCGGCGAGGTCACGCTCCGGTGGATCTACTCGCACATGATCGCCGAGTACGCCCGGCACGCCGGTCACGCCGACCTGATCCGCGAGCGGATCGACGGCGCGACCGGCGCCTGACCTGCCGCCCCCGGTCAGGCGGGGACGGGAACCGGGCGGTCGACCGCCGGCCGCCCGGCGTCCGCGCCGAGTCCGCGCGCGATCAGGTACACCGCCAGGCAGACCTCCCACGCGAAGATCGGCACGACGAGGACGCCGCCCGCTCCGGAGATGCCGTCGTGCAGGCCGAGCAGCTCACCGGCGTTCGCGGTGGCGATCAGCGGACCGCCGACCAGGCCCAGCACCGTGATGAACCGCGGCACGGCGCCCGCGCGGTGCAGCAGGTGTGCCAGCAGGACGGTGTTCGCCCCGCAGACCAGGCCGGGCCCGACGAGGAACGTCCAGTCGTGCACGGCGATCAGCCCGTCGCGCACAACCGCCGTCGTCCCGTCCCCGCTCTGCATCGTGACCACCGCGAGCGCCGTCACGACGCCGACGAGGATCACCCCGGCCTCCAGCGTCCGGAGCGCCACGTAGCCGAGCGCGATGCCCTCGTGCTGCCGCCGGACCAGCGGGTACAGCACGAACGCGGTCCCGACGACGCCGAGTGCCAGGACCACCTCCAGCAGCGCGGCGATGCGGACCGCGCCGGCGTCCCCCGGCTCCAGGGCACCGCCGGGTCCGAACGCCGAGTCGTACAGCAGCGCCGCCGGCACGGACGTCACGTGCGTCAGGAGGAACAGTGCTCCGGCCGCCGCGGCGGCCCGTCTCGTCGAGGTCATGCAGCTCTCCTCCCATCGAGGTGTACGGCGTACACCACTGCCCTGGGACGTTAGGTGTACGGTGTACGCCTGTCAACCGGCCGAGCCGAGGAGGACGTCGATGGCCCGGGAACGCCTGGACCGCGAGCGCGTGCTGCGCGCCGCCGTCGACCTCGCCGACGAGGCCGGGATCGGCGCGGTGAGCATGCGCGGGCTCGCCCAGCACCTGGGCGTCGTCCCGATGGCGCTCTACAAGCACGTGGCCGACAAGGACGAGCTGCTCGGCGGCATGGTCGACACCGTGCTCGGCGAGATCGAGACACCGGACCCTGCGCTGGAGTGGAAGGACGCGGTGCGCGCCCGCGTCCTCTCCGCCCGCCGGGTGGTGCTCCGGCACCCGTGGGCGCGGCGCGCGATCGAGGCCGGCACCCGGCGCACCCCGGCGGTGCTCGGCCACATGGACGCCGTCGCCGGGGCCTTCCGCTCCGGCGGCCTCTCCCCCGACCTCACCCACCACGTGATGCACGCGCTGGGCAACCGGATCTGGGGTTTCAGTCCCGAGCTGTTCGAGGAACCCGCGCCCGCCGAGCCGCCGACGCCCGAGCAGCAGGAGGCGATGGCGCGCGAGTTCGCCCGGCGCTTCCCGCACGTGCTCGAGATCGCCGTCGCCGCGACGCAGGGCGACCTCGGCCGGGTCGGCGGCGGCTGCGACGAGCAGTTCGAGTTCGAGTTCGCCCTGGACCTGCTGCTGGACGGCGCCGAGCGGTTGCAGCGCGCGGGGTGGACCTCCCGCTAGTGGTCGCGCTCGGAAGTACAGCGTCGTAAGTTGAGCCGCGTCTCGGCAGGGGGAAGCGCCGAGCCTCCGTGATTCGTCGTGCTCGGAGGCGTGTGCCGATGTCTCGCCTGTCGCCGTATGTGA
>NZ_QOHG01000051.1 GCF_003319125.1 Blastococcus sp. TF02A-26
TGTACCGAGCCATCAGGTTGGTGCCAGGCGGCTGACCGGTGGCTGACCGCCGAGTGCGCTGTGGCGGCGCTGAGTGTTGTAGTGCTCGATCCAGGGAGCAAGTGCGGCGGCGCGCTGGTCGTTGCTGGTGAAGGGCTGTCGGTAGGCCCACTCGGTGGCCAGGGTGCGGTTGAGGCGTTCGACCTTGCCGTTCTGCCAGGGGCAGTGCGGGCGGATGAATTTCTGCCGGGCGCCGAGTGCAGCGCAGACCTCTCGCAGCGAGTACCGGTAGGCCCAGGCGTTGTCGGTCATGACGCGCTCGATCCGGGTGATGCCGTGATCGGCGAAGTAGGTCGCGGCGCGGGTGAGAAAGCCGGCGCAGGTGGCGCCCTTCTCGTCGGTCAGGATCTCGGAGTAGGCCAGCCGGGAGTAGTCGTCGACCAGGGAGTGCACGTAGTCGTAGCCGACGACGGTGTCGCGCCGCCGGCTGCTGCTGCCGGCGGCGCGGCCGTGGGCGCGCCACCCGCCGCCGTCGGGGATGCGAGCCAGCTTCTTGACGTCCATGTGCACCAACTCGCCTGGTGCCGACCGCTCGTAGGTGACCGCGGTGGCCTTGGCGGCGCGGATCAGCTGCCCGGTCATCGGGTCCAGCGAGGCCAGCCGGGGCACCCCCCGGCGAGCCAGGACCCGAGAGACGGTGCGAGCGGGCATCCCGAGCTCGGTGCCCAGCCAGGCCGGCCCGCGCCGCTCCCGCCGCCGCAGCTCGACGATGCGGTCCTCCACCTCGGCCGGCGTGCGGCGGGGGCTGGTATGGGGACGGCTGGACCGGTCCACCAGGCCAGCCGCGCCCTCGG
This sequence comes from Blastococcus sp. TF02A-26, assembly GCF_003319125.1. Lineage (GTDB taxonomy): Bacteria > Actinomycetota > Actinomycetes > Mycobacteriales > Geodermatophilaceae > Trujillonella. The sequence continues at coordinate 834 of NZ_QOHG01000051.1, forward strand.
CCTGGAAGCGGGTGATCCAGGTCCGCACACACTTGCGGGAGATCCCCATCGCCGCGGCGATGTGTGCCTGCCGCCAGCCGTCCAGCCAACGCTCGACGATCAGCAGGCGGCCATGAAAGGTCGTACGGGCGTTAGCGTGGGACACGAGAACCTCCGAGCAGGTGTTGGGCCTTCGACAAGCCACACCCCACTCGGAGGTTCTCCTTCGTTCAAGCCCGCCCGACCGTCACCAACGTCCTGGCTGGGTACA
>NZ_QOHG01000007.1 GCF_003319125.1 Blastococcus sp. TF02A-26
GGCGTTAGCGTGGGCCACAGAGACCTCCGGTTGGGAACGGCGACGTCAAGCACCGCCACTCCTTCCGGAGGTCTCCTTGTTGATCAAGCCGCCACGCCGACTGTCAACAACGTCCCTGGTTGCGACAGCTAGTCGACCAGCTCGGCCAGCTGGGTCTTGAGCGCCCGCTCGACCCGGTCGGCGTGCACGTTCATGTTGCGCACCGAGGTGCCGAGCTCGGCCGACAGCTGGGTCTTGGTGACCCCGCCCCAGGTCGTCAGGTACCAGGTGGCCCAGCCCAGCACGTTGGGCTGTCCGGCCCGCTGCTCGGGACGGGCGGCCGGATCGGGTGCGCAGGCGGCGGTCAGGGCGTGCGACAGCAGGGTCTGCTCCGCCTCGCCCATGATCTCGTCCGGCGCCTCGTGGCTGTCGGGGATGAGGACCTCGGCGGCGTCGGGCGCGCCGTCCAGCGACTGCAGGTTGCGCAGCCCGTTGAGGGTCGCCACGGTCTGGGAGTTGCGGCGCAGCGTGGCCACGCTCTGCCCCATGTAGGCGGCGAGCTCCTTCTCCGAGGGGCGGCGCTGGTGCTCGGCGACGAACGCCGCGATCGCCTTCTGCTGCTTGTGCTCGGTGTCGGCGGCGGTGCGGCCGTGGGCGGCGCGGCCCAGGTCGTGCACCCACTTCGACAGCTGCGTGGCGAGGAAGGCCCCGAACGGGACGCCCTTGGTCTCGTCGTACTGGCCGACGGCCTTGAGGATCCACTCGGCCACCTGCTGGGCCAGGTCGTCGGGGTCGGGCAGGTGGAGGCGGATCGTGCTCATGTTGCGCTGCAGGCGCTTGAGGCTGACCGGCCCGTAGTGGCGGCACAGGTCGTCGAGGAAGGCCGGCGGCAGGTCGCGCGGAGCGCGGCGGCGGACGTCGGCCTCGGCGCGCAGGCCCACCGTGGTGATGCCCCGCCCGGCGCACCAGGCGCGGATCCAGTCGGCCAGCACCGGGCCCTGGCCGCAGGCGCCGTCGACGCGGTACAGCCCCTCGCCGGCGTCGAAGCTCACGGTGACCGCGTCGGGCAGGTCGGCGCGGAACTCGGCCAGCGGCAGCTCGCGGTCGACACGGAAGTGCACCCGGTCCCGGGGGGTGATCGGGACACGGGCGAAGCCCTCCGCCTCGGGGAGGCCGCCGAAGACCAGCGGCTGGCGGATGCGCTCTGCGGACGGGATGGCGGTGGTCACTGGCTGCTCCGGGGAAGAGAGGACGCGGTCAGGTCCGGGGCGGCCTCCCTGCAGGGGCCCGCCACGAGCGTGCGAGCGGTGGGGGCAGGGAGGTCCTTCGATCAGGCGAGGACGTGCTCGGCGGCCGGGACGGCGCGCGGCGCGGGGACGACGGTCTCGGCACCGACGCCGAGGCTGGCCATGAGACCGGCGGCGGCGGCACGCTCGGCGGGACCGGGCTCGGCGCAGTAGACCGGCATGTGGTCGTAGAGCGTGGTGAAGAGGTCGCTCACGAACGCGTAGGCGGCCTGCGCCTGCGGGGAGAAGCGGGCCACACCGGCCCGCGGGCCGAGCTCGACGCCCACGGTGACGCGCACGGTGCGCTCGTCCTTGCCCAGGCCGGTCACCGCGACGGCGACGTCGGGGTGGGCGGCCGCCAGCGCGGCCAGACCGGCGAGGCAGCGGCGAGCGGAGCCGCGCCGCGGGCGCAGGGCCACGTGCACGACGACCGTGTCGACGTCGTCGGCCAGGTCGGCGGCTCGGGCCGGCTCGAGATCGTCCGTCGGCGAGGTCGTCAGGTCGACGGTGTCGGCCGGGACGGCCTGGTCAGCGCTGCGGTACATGGATATCGCCCCCTTGTCGTGCTTGGGGGCAACTCTGGCGCATGACGACGCCGACACCGACACAAGACTCGCTGTGCCCGACGCAATGTGCGGGGTCAGCTTCGGCAGTTCTTGCCCGTGTTGCTGCCTCGCGCACGCCCGACCACCCAGCGGATGGCAACTACCGCCAACCGGAGAGTGGCCGGGCCGTGCACATGCGTCAGGCGGTCGGAGCCTGCACCGGTGCCTGCGGGCTGGCACCGCCGTCGGCGGGCGCCGTGGCCGGCGTGGGGGCGAACGCCGCGAGCGCGCCGAGGGTGTCGGCGGTGACCTGGGCCGCGAGGAGGTTGGCCTCGGCGATCTGCCGGTAGACCTCCTCGCGGTGGATGGTCACCTCGCGGGGCGCCTTGAAGCCCAGCCGGACGGTGCCGCCCCGGACCTCGACGACGTGCACCTCGATGTCGTCGCCGATCCGGATCGTCTCGCCGACGCTGCGGGTGAGTGTGAGCATGGGAACCCCTCCATGGGTTGTCGTGGCCTCCGTGGCATCCCGCGGGTCGCGGGCACTGGGCGCGTGGGCGCGCCGAGGTTGTTATCGGCGCAGTGGCCGCCGGATGGGATGAGTGGCGTCGGTGAGCACCACCTGGGTCGCGCGCCAGGTGGCCGGGTTGACCACCACCGGTGCCCGGAGGTTGGCGGTCGCGGCCGCCGCACCCTCCGGGGGAACCGTCACGAGACAGAACAGCTGGGCGTCCGCGGGGTCGGTCAGCCCCAGGTCCGCGCAGACGGACCGGGGCAGCTCGGGCGCGTAGTCCGGGAAGTACCGGGCCGGGGCGATGGCCAGGAACCGCGGACCGTCGGCGTCGAGCGACTGCAGCCAGTAGAGCAACCCGTCCCCGTCCGCCGTGACGAGCACGTAGTCACGGTGGTCGGGGAAGCCGGGCACCGGCTGCACCATGCCCAGGAGTGGCAGGGTGGCGACGGGGGCGAGCGTCACGATGCGACTCCGGGGACGGCGGGACGGGGGGTGGCGCGCGCCGCAGGGGGGGCGGCGCTCATCGGAGGAAGTCCAGCAGCGTCGGCTGGATCGCCTTGGCGGTCGCGCCGAGGGCGGCCTCGTAGCCGGTCCGCTGCATGTTGATCTCCATGATCGTCTTCGGCAGGTCGACGTCCTCGACGTCGGCCAGCTGGCCCTTGAGCGTCAGCTGCAGGTCGGTGTTGACCTCCTGGGCGGACCGCATCCGCGCGGAGCGGGCACCGATGTCGGCCGAGGCGGACAGGAGCCGGCTGACGGCCTTGTCCAGGTCGGCGAGGTCGGTCTTCAGGTCGGTCGGGTCAGTCCCGGCGCTGAGCACGTGGCCGGCGATGTCGCCGACGAGCGCGAAGAGGTCCCGCCCGGCCGCCTGGTCGCCGAAGACCTCCGGCCCCGTGAGGTCGACGCGGATCACCTCGGTGTCGGACACCCGCCGCAGCTGGGGCACGGTCATGTCGGTGACCACCCCGCCGATCGTCGCGAGCCCGCCGACGCCGACGAAGGCACCGCTGGCGTCGTAGGCCTGGGACCCACCGGTCGCCCCGCCGAAGACCGGTCGGCCGTCGATGGTCTGGTTCGCCAGCCCGAGGAGGCTCTCCCGCAGCGAGGTGACCTCCGTGGAGATCGCCAGTGCCGAGTTGCCCTGCATGGACCCGGTGTTGAGGCCCTGGACGGTCAGGTCCCGGACCTTCCGCACCTGGGCCAGGATCGTGGTCAGTGCGGTGTCGGCAGCGTCGAGCCAGCCCTTGCCGTCGGAGATGTTGCGGGCCTGCTGCTCGACGGCGGCGGTGTTCTGCCGCACCTGCATCGCCTTGTTGGTCCCGGTCGGCGAGTCCGAGGGCGCGTTGAGCTGGCGGCCGGAGGTCAGCTGCTGCTGCAGCTTGCCCATCCGCTCCAGGTTCTGGTTGAGGCCGAGGAGGCTGGTCTGCGCGACGGCCCGCTGGGTGATCCTCATCAGCGACCCACCACGCCCATGCCGTTGATCAGCGTGTTGAGCGCCTCGTCGATCGCGGTGACCAGGCGGGCCGCGGCCGAGTAGGCGTGCTGGTAGGACATCATGTTGGTCATCTCCTCGTCGAGGTTGACCCCGGAGACGGACTCGCGCGCCGCGTCGACCTGGTCGCGGACCACGGTCTGCACCGCGAGGTCGCGCTCGGCGACCGCGGAGTTCACGCCCAGGCCGACGATCATCTTCCGGTAGGTCGAGTCGACGCCGCCGGCGGCCAGGGACAGCTTGAACATGGCGTCGGCGTTGTCGCCGTTGGCCGTGAACACGCCACCGGGCAGCGCCCTCGCCGCGGCGATGCCCCGGGGGTCGGTCATCGTCACAGTGATGGTGGCCGCCGTGATCGTGCTGCCGGTGGAGGGCCCGAGGAGGTCGACGCCGGGCTGGCCGTCCAGATCCAGACCGGCCTTGTGCTGGGTGTTCACCGCCGCCGCCAGGTCGGCCGCGATGGTGTCGAGCTCGGCCCGGTACCGGGGCACGATCGTCGTCATCACCTTCACCTGCCCCTCGGCGGTGCCGCCGACGGAGAGGGTCGAGCCGCCGGGGTCGGTCACCAGGCGCGGCGGGTCGGTGATCGCGTCGCCGGGGGCCGTGGCGCCGGCCAGGCGGACGGCGATGGCGGTGTTCCCGCTGACCAGCGACGTCCCGCCGACCGACACGTTGAGCACGCCGTCGTGGCCGCGGGTGGCCGTCGCCCCGACCTGCTGGGACAGCTTGAACACCAGGGCGTCGCGCTCGTCGCTGAGTTCGTTGACCGGGATCCCGCTGAGGGTGCCCAGCTTGATCTTCTGGTTGAGGTCGGCGATGGACGTCGTCGTGGCGTTGACGTCGGCCACCATGGACTCCAGCGAGGCGTGGGTGTCCTCCCACTGCTTGTCCAGGCTGGTGGCCGTGGTGCGGATGCCGGCCGCGAGCGTCTTCAGCCGCTCGATGGCCTGGCTGCGTGCGGCCAGGTTCTTCTCGGTCGGATTGTTGGCGACGTCGCTGAAGCCGCTCCACACGTCGGCCATCATCTTCTGGATGCCCGTGTTGCCGGGCTCGCGGAAGGCCTGCTCGACCTGTGTGTAGGCCTGGCTCTCGACGGTGAGACGGGCCGTGGTCGCCGTCTCCAGCCGGCCGCGGGCCTCGAGGAAGGCGTCCCGGATGCGGATGACGCTGTCGGAGTCGACGCCGGAGCCGATCCCGTCGCTCACCGCGTGGATCGCCGGGACGGTGGAGCCGTTCATCGACGACTGCTCGACCCGCTGACGCGAGTAGCCGTCGGTGTTGACGTTGGAGATGTTCTGCCCGGTCACGTCGAGGCCGCGCTGGGCCGCCCACAGCGCGGTCGAGGCGCGGGCGAGGCCGCCGAACGTACTCACAGTGCTCCGTCCAGGGTCACGGCGCGGTTGGCGCCGGCGGTGGTGCGGCCGGAGGCCCCGTAGGTCCCGGCCGAGGGCGCGCGGACGGACAGGAGCGCCTCGTCGAGGGCGGCGAGGCCGCCCTCGATCAGGCCGCGGTTGCTGTCGGAGAGGCCGCGCAGCTCGGTCACGAGCACGAGCAGGGCCTCGTGGTGCTTGCCGAAGAGGTCGTTCCACGGCGCCGGAGCCGCATCGGCGACCTGGCGCAGCGAGGGGTTGGCGTCCAGGCCCAGCTGCACGGCGAGCGACTCGGTCACCGCCGCGCGCTCCACCTCGAGGGTGCGCAGCTGGTCGAGGACGACCTCGATCTCGTGCGCGATGCGCGCCAGCCACCGGGTCTTGCCGGTGACGATGAGGTACTGCTTCTCCTCTGCCTTGAACAGCAGCAGGTCCAGCAGCTCCTGCTCGCGCCACAGCAACGTCGACAGGTGCTGGTAGTCCACGTCCCACCGCCTCCCTGATCCGTCGCGAGCCAGGGATCGGCCCGCGTTCTCGTCGCAGACAGGCCTTCGGCACCGGGCGAGGAACCCTCAAGCCGAGGGGCGCACGTTGTCAGATCTTCCCCGTGGGCCGACGGTGCCGAACGGCACACAGCGTGCCGAGAAGGGAGACGTGCGAGCAGCCCGATCTCCGGTGACCGAGCGTCCCCCGGCCGTTCCCCAGCCCCGATCGGCCCGGGCGGTGGACGACCTCGTGACCGAACACCTCCCGCTGTGTTCCTTCGCGGTCAACGCCGTCGCCTCCCGCATCTCCCTGCCGTCCCACGTCAGTCGCGAGGACCTGCTGTCCTGCGCGAAGGTGGCACTGGTCGAGGTGGCGCGGAGGTTCGACCCGTCGGCCGGCGCGACCTTCGCCACCTACGCCCTGCCGCGACTGCAGGGTGCGGTGCTCGACGAGCTGCGCTCCGGCGACTGGGCGAGCCGCTCGGTCCGGGCCGCGGCACGTCGCACCGACGCCGCCGCCGACGCGCTGACCATCAGCCTCGGCCGGCCGCCGACCCGCGAGGAGCTCGCCGCGAGCCTGGGCGTGCGGCAGGGCGATCTCGAGGCGCTGCAGGTCGACGTCCACCGGGCGGTGATGGTCAGCATCGACGCCGAGTCCGGTGGGGAGTCCGGGGGGCTGGACCTGCCCGACCCGGGCGAGTCGCCGGAACGGGCGCTGCTGCGCGTCGAACGCGCCCGGTACCTGCAGCAGGCCATCCGCGAGCTGCCCGACCGCCTGGACGAGGTGGTCGAGCGGAACTTCTTCGGGGGTGAGTCGCTGACCGAGATCGCCGAGGACCTCGGGGTCACCCTGTCCCGCGTCTCGCAGATGCGCGCCCGCGCGCTCACCCTGCTGCACGCCGCGATGAGCGAGGTGTGGGAGGGCCGCGCGGTCCCCGCCGACGGCGGCGTGCGCGCCCGCAACCAGCAGCGCTCCTACGTCGACCGCGTCGCCGGCCGCAACGCCCCGCCGGCGGCATCCCCGGCGCCCGTGCCGCATCCCCGGGGCGCGCAGATCCTCAGGCGCTACGGCGCGGCCCGCCCGGCCTGAAGCAGAGAGGGACGACCATGAAGGTACTCATGATGCACGCGGGTCAGGGCCCGCAGGACTACTACCGCGTGAGCGAGCCGATCAGGGCCATCCGGGCCGCCGGCCTCGGGGTCGAGATCGAGGTGCGACGCGGCATCGAGACGATGGTCCGCCCGGGCGACGACGGCGAGGTCTACGCCGCCGACGCGCGCGGCGCGGACGTCGTGGTGCTCCAGTTGCCGAAGACCGTCGCCATGCTGCAGACGATCCGCGTGCTGCAGGACCAAGGCGTCGCGGTGGTGGTCGAGATGGACGACCTGCTCAGCGCTGTCCCCTTCGGCTCGGTGGGCCACGACGCGCTCGTCCGCAAGGGCATGGCCCGGCGCGCCGCCGAATGCGCCCGCGAGGCGGACCTGGTCACCACCACGACTCCCGCGTTGCTGAAGGAGTACGCCACACACGGCCGCGGCGCCGTCGTCCCCAACGCGATCCCCCGGCGGGTCGCCGAGCTTCCGCCCGCTTACGAGCGTCAGGCCGACGTCGTCACCATCGGCTGGACCGGAGGCGTGATCACGCACCCCTACGACCTGCAGGTGATGGGGTCCGGCCTCCAGCAGGCGTTGGACGCCACGCGAGGGCTGAGCCGGTTCTGCATCATCGGAAACGGCTGGGAGGCCCGCACCCGCCTCGGCCTCAGCGACGAGCCGGCCGTCGTGCCGTGGATGAACGACGTCGACGCCTATGCGACGGCGATCGGCGAGAACCTCGACATCGGCATCGCCCCGCTGCGCGACGACCGGTTCAACACGAGCAAGAGCTGGCTGAAGGTGCTCGAGTACGCCGCGCGGGGCGTCGCGGCCGTCCGGTCGCCGAGCCCCGAGTACGAGCGGCTGGGTCTCGGCAGACGAGCCCGCGCGCCCAAGGACTGGGCCCGCGGTCTGACGTCCGCCGTGCGGGACGCCGAGCGCCGGCGGGAGTTCGCCGCCAAGGACCGCGCCGTCGTGTTCGACCGGCACCTGACGGAGCACACGGCCCAGTCGTGGGTCGACGCGTGGCGGCGGGCCGCGGACCACCGCGCCCGCAGCCGGCGCACGTCGGCCTGACCTCCCCGTTCCGGCGGCTACCGCACGGACGGGTGAGACCCGGGAAATCGCTGTCCCGTTCGCCTCAAGAACCACCGGTCGTCCGCCGTAGACAACCCCGTACGGCCCGCAGCACGGATGCAGCGGGATGAACATCCAGACCCCGTCCAAGGAGGAACCCCATGGGTCTCAGCGTCAACAACAACATCGCGGCGATGAACTCGTACCGCAACCTGTCGATCACCGACGGGCAGATGAGCAAGTCGCTGGAGAAGCTCTCCTCCGGCTTCCGCATCAACCGTGCGGCGGACGACGCCGCGGGCCTGGCCATCTCCGAGGGTCTGCGCTCGCAGATCGGTGGCCTCAAGGTCGCCGTCCGCAACACCCAGGACGGCGTCTCGGTCGTGCAGACCGCTGAGGGTGCGCTCACCGAGACGCACAAGATCCTCCAGCGCATGCGCGACCTGACCGTGCAGGCCAGCAACGGCGGTGGGCTCAACGACGACGCCAAGAAGAACATCCAGTCGGAGATCGGCCAGCTCAAGAACGAGCTGACCCGCATCGCCGACACGACGACCTTCAACGGCACGAAGCTGCTCGACGGCAAGTACGACGGCAGCTTCCAGGTCGGCGCCAACGTCGGCGAGTCCATCAAGGTCAAGGTCGGCACCGCGATGAGCGCCACCGGCCTCGACGTCAACGGCGTCGACGTCACGGCCACGGCCGCCGGCATCACCGCCACGCCGGTCCTGGCCACCTCCGGGTCTGCCTCCAGCACCGCGGCGACCGTGACGGTCGCCTCGGGTTCGGCGAACCCGGCCCTGTCCGAGGGCTTCTCGAAGCTCAACGGCACCCTGACCCTCAACGGCAAGTCCCTGGACCTGTCGACGGTGGTCTACGGCGACACCGACACGGCCGCGCAGCGCATGACCACGCTGCAGACGGCGATCTCGAACACCTTCGGGACCGACGTCACCGTGGCGTCCGGCAGCGGTTCGCTGGTCTTCACCGGCCCCACGCCGGGGAACGGCCTGACCACCGACGAGCTGGCCAAGAAGCAGCTCAGCTTCACCCAGTCCACGGGTGCGAGCGAGGGTCTGAAGAAGATCGACGCGGCGATCAAGACGGTGTCGAACACGCGGGCCGACCTGGGTGCCATCCAGAACCGGTTCGAGCACACCATCAGCAACCTGAACGTCGCCGTCGAGAACCTCTCGGCGTCGGAGAGCCGGATCCGCGACACGGACATGGCCCAGGAGATGACCAACTTCACCCGGACCCAGATCCTGACCCAGGCCGGCACCGCGATGCTGGCCCAGGCCAACCAGGCTCCGCAGGGCATCCTGCGTCTCCTGGGCTGATCCAGCACCCAGTAGCACCCAGCTCCACCAGGTGAGGGGGGAGGCCTCCGGGCCTCCCCCCTCACCTGCACCACCGCACCCCAGTCCCAGGAGGTCCCGGCATGGCGGGCATGAGCACCAACGTCGGCCTGATCTCCGGCATGAACACCGCCGAGCTCATCGGCCAGCTCATGCAGGTCGAGGCCAACCCGCAGACCCTCCTCAAGAACAAGCTCGTCGCCACGAACGCCGACGGCAACGGCTACCGCGCCGTCAACCTGCGGTTCGACTCCCTGAACAGCGCCGCCGCGGCCCTCTCCACCGACGCGGTGTGGAGCGCGACCAAGGCGACCAGCTCCAACGCCTCCGTCACGGCGACCGCGGGCGCCGGTGCGGCCGCCGGATCGCTGACCTTCACGGTCACCGACCTGGCGACGACGCACTCGATGCGCAGCGGCGAGTACAAGGCCCCGGCCGGCAAGACCGCCGCGGCCGACACCGACTTCGGTGCCACCTCGATCGACATCAAGGTCGGCTCCACCGTCACCTCGATCGCACTCGACACGGACGCCAGCGGCACGGTCACGCTGACCGAGGCTGCCGCGGCGATCAACGCCAAGACCGAGCTCGGCCTCACCGCGACCGTCGTCCAGGTGGCCGAGGGCACGTACCGGATGCAGCTCTCGACGAAGACCAGTGGCGCCGCCGGGGTCTTCTCGGTCCCGAGCGACGCCTCCTTCACCGACCTGACCACCGGGACGAACGCCAAGCTCACGGTCGGCTCGGGCCCGGGCGCCTACACCGTCACCTCCGCCAGCAACACCTTTAGCGGCCTGCTGCCCGACACCACGCTGACCGTGTCCAAGGCCGGCGAGACCGCCACCGTGTCCGTGGCCCGCGACACCGACGCGACGGCCGCGAAGATCCAGGCTCTCGTCGACGCCGCGAACAACGCGCTCCAGGTCATCACGGACTACACGTCCAAGGACAGCACCACCGCGACGCTGCAGGGCGACAGCACCCTGCGCAACCTGGCCGGGAAGATCGCCGACGTCGTGTCCTCCGGCATCGGCGGGAAGTCCGTCTCCGCCTACGGCATCGAGCTGGGCCGCGACGGCAAGCTGACCTTCAAGAAGGACGTCTTCACGGCCGCGCTGGCCGCCGACCCGGCCGCCGCCCGGGAGTTCTTCACCGAGACCACAGGGACGGGCGCGACGGCCGAACCGATCGGTCTGGCCGCGCAGCTGCAGAAGGTGGCCAAGTCGGCCTCGGACAGCAGCACCGGCACCCTCACGCTGCTCGCCAAGAGCACCGAGACCACCGCGAAGGACCTCCAGGAGCGCATCGCGGACTGGGACACGCGGCTGGCCATGCGCAAGGAGAGCCTCACCCGCCAGTTCACCGCCATGGAGACCGCGCTGAGCGCCCTCCAGAACCAGTCGACCTGGCTGTCCGGTCAGCTGGCCGGCCTACCGAAGTGGTCCTGAGCCCCCGTTCCGTCCCCCTCCGACGCCGCTCCCCCGACGTTGACCCTGGAGAACCCCACCCCATGAGCACTGCCTCGCTCCGCGCCCGCTACCTCGGTGACACGGTCACCACCGCGTCGCCGCAGCAGCTGCTGGTCATGCTGTACGACCGGCTGGCGCTCGACCTCGACCGGGCGCAGACGGCCCTGGCCGCCGGCGACCGCGACGTGGCGGGTCAGCAGCTGAACCACGCGCAGGAGATCGTCCTCGAGCTGCGCAGCAGCCTGGACGTCGACGCGTGGGAGGGCGGGCCGCGGCTGGCCGCGCTGTACAGCTGGCTGCTCACCGAGCTGGTGCAGGCCAACGTCAAGGCCGACCGGAACCGGGTGGCCTCGTGCCTGCAGGTCGTCGAGCCGCTGCGCGACGCCTGGCGGCAGGCCGCGGCCACCCTGGCCACCGCATCGGCTCCGGCCTCGGCATGACCGCCGCCCACTCCTCCCCCGAGGGCTCGTCGGCCGAGTGGGCGACCGTCCTCGAGGAGATGGAGGGCGAGATCCTCGCCGCCCAGCAGTCGCTCGAGGACGGCCGGGCCGAGGACATCGCGGCGTGGAGCCGGCGCACCGCCGACTGGACGCCGCCGCAGGACCTCGGCCGGCTGCCGATGGACCTGCGCGAGCGCGCCGCCCGGCTGCTGCAGCACCAGCTCGCCGTCGCCGAGGAGCTCGCCGAGCGGATCCTGCAGTCCCGGCAGCAGCGCGACCTCGCGGCGCGCATGTCCTACGCCCGCACCCGGCCGGCCGCCGCGTTCGTCGACCGCGCCCTCTAGCTCCCCCCGACCCCCACGACCGGGTCCGCCACCACGGCGGGCCCGGTCGTCGGCGTTCCAGCCCGTGACCGCACCGTCCCCGGTCGGCACCTCGCGCGCGAAGTGCCGACCGACACGGTCGTCACACATGCACCGGCAGGCCCGCCGCTCCCCTCCGGACCGACCGTCCCGCCCGTCACCCGCGTGGCTGACACGCGGTCAACCGGCGGGCCCGGACTGCCGATGTCCTCCCTGCACGGACAGCACCACTCTCGCCACGGATCGGCGGCCCCCCACTCGCTCGCGAGTGTCTTCTGCGTACCCGGAGGCCCGTCGTGTCCTGCCGTCCTGCCCGCCTGCGCGCTGTCCGTCGGAGCGCTGCCCGATGATCAGCGACGTCACGATGACGACGCTGCACGCGGCCCTGTCCGGGCTCGCGCAGCGGCAACGGGTCACCAACGACAACATCTCGAACATCAACACGCCGGGGTACCTGGCCGGCCGCACCGACTTCGAGTCGACGCTCAAGAGCCAGCTGTCGCACGGGGAGACGCCGCGCGTCGGCGGCGGCTCCATCGCGCGCTCGCTCGAGCCGACGAACACCAACGGCAACAACGTGAACCTCGACAGCGAGACCGTCATCGCCACCGAGACCGGACTGCGCTACCAGCTGGCCCTCAACGCCCTCGACGGCAAGTACGGCCTGCTGCGCACCTCGCTCAGGACGCAGTGACGTGTTCGACGCCCTGAACATCTCCGGGACCGGCCTCTACGCCCACCGCAAGTGGCTGGACGCCGTCTCGGACAACATCGCGAACATCAACAACGTCAGCTCCACCGACGGCGAGGCGTTCCGCGAGCGCTTCGTCGTCGCGCAGGCCGTGGACTACGGCAGCGGTGAGGGCGGGGTGCGCGTCGCCCAGGCCCAGTTCGGCAACGGCGAGGGCCGGCTGGTCTACGAGCCGACCCACCCGCTGGCCGACGCCGAGGGCTACGTCCGGTACCCGGACATCGACCTCGGCGAGCAGATGACCCAGTTGATCATGGCGCAGCGCGGCTACCAGGCCAACCTCGCGTCGGTCGAGCGTGCGACGGACGCCTACCGGGCCGCACTCAACCTCGGGAAGGGCTGACCATGACGTTCCCCATCGGCGGGATCTCGATCCCCTCGTTCCCCACCGTGCCCGCCGTCGGCGGTGCGGGTGGCATCGGCGGCGCGGCCGCCGCGACCGAGGCGCCGGCCGTCTCGGCCACCGAGAACGGCTTCGCCGACGTGCTGACCGGCGCCATCGAGAACGTCCAGGGTGCGCAGTCGAAGTCCAACGAGCTCGCCGTCCAGGCCGCCACCGGCGACCTCAAGGACGTGCACGACTACATGATCGCGGCCCAGGAGGCGGCGCTCACCACCGAGATGTTCGTGACGCTCAAGAACAAGGCCGTCGAGGCCTTCACTGAGATCATGAGGATGCCCATCTGATGCCCGCTGCACTCGCCGGCCCGCTGGGGCGGCTGCGCTCCGCGTTCGAGACGATCAGTCTCGGACAGAAGGTCGTCATCGGCCTGCTCGTCGCCGGGCTGGGGCTCGGCGGGTTCTTCTTCTACAACTGGATCACGACGCCGACCATGGCGCCGCTGTTCAGCAACCTGGCCTCCTCCGACGCCTCGGCGATCGTCGAGGAGCTCAACGCCAGCGGTGCCGCCTACGAGCTGGCCGACGGCGGGGGCACCATCCTCGTCGCCCAGGACCAGGTCTACGACCTGCGCCTGGCGATGAGCGGCAAGGGCCTGCCCGCGGGTTCGGACACCGGGTACGCCCTGCTCGACGAGCAGGGCATCACCACCAGCGAGTTCCAGCAGCAGAAGACCTACCAGCGCGCCATCGAGGGCGAGCTGGCCAACACGCTCGAAGCGCTCGACGGCGTCCAGCAGGCCATCGTCCACGTGGCGCTGCCCGAGGACGAGGTCTTCGCCTCCGACGAGGCCGCCCCCACCGCCTCGGTGATGCTCGACCTCTCCCCCGGCACCCAGCTGTCCGGCGAGCAGGTCCAGTCGATCACCAACCTCGTCTCCTCCAGCATCGAGGGGATGGCGCCCGAGCAGGTCACCGTGAGCGACACCTCCGGCCAGCTGCTCTCGGCCGCCGGCCAGGGCGTGACCGCAGCCGCCGGCGACGCGCGCTCGCAGATGGAGACCGACTACGAGAACCGCCTGGCCGCCCGGGCGCAGGCCATCCTCGACCCGGTCCTGGGAGCCGGCCGCTCGCGGGTGTCGGTGCGCGCCGACCTCGACATGAACCGGACCGAGGAGAACTCGACCGTCTACACCGACAGCGGCGCCCCGCCGCTGTCCTCGCAGAACACCTCCGAGGAGTACACCGGCACGGGTGCCGCCGTGGGTGGCGTGCTGGGTCCGGAGAACGCGGCCGACGCCGGCGCGGGCGGCGGGGACTCGAACTACAACACCGAGTCGAACACCGCCAACAACTCCGTCAACACCACGGTGACCAACACCGAGGTCACGCCCGGGCAGATCAACCGGCTGACGGTCGCGGTCGTCCTCGACGGCACCGTGGCCGGCAACCTCAACCAGGCGCAGGTGCAGGACCTGATCGGCAACGCCGTCGGCCTGGACGTCGCCCGTGGCGACGACATCTCGGTCGCGTCGATGCCCTTCGACACCACGGCCGCCGACCAGGCGGCCGCGGAGATGGCTCAGGCGCGCGAGGACGAGAAGACCGCGCAGATGTGGTCGCTGATCAAGAACGGCGCGATCGGCCTAGGCATCGCCCTGCTCGTCCTGATCGTCTGGCTGCGCAGCCGCCGCCGGTACGACGACGAGGACGACGAGCCGCTGGAGCTCGACGACGAGGTGATGGCGGAGCTGGAGCGCCTGCGGGTGGCCAGCACCCGCGACGAGACGGCGCTGATGGACCGCGCCCCCGACAACCGCGCCCTGGAGCTGGAGGCCGCCGAGCGGGCCCGGGTCCGCGGCGAGATCTCGACGATGGTCAGCGAGCGCCCCGACGAGGTCGCGGCCATGCTGCGCGGCTGGCTGACCGAGACCGGCACCAAGTGACGACCCGGACGGAGACCCCGTGAGCATCGCGAGTGTCGAGCAGCTGGTCGGAGCCGCGCCGACCAACCTGCCCGCTCTGCCCCCCGCCCCGCCGCCCCCGGACATGCCGGGCCTGCGCAAGGCCGCCGTCTTCCTGGCCCAGATGACCAAGGAGGAGGCCGGCGTCCTCCTCGCCAAGCTGCGGCCGCGCGAGGTGGAATCGCTGACTCGCGAGCTGATGAAGCTCAACTCGGTCGCGCCCGAGGACGTCGACGGCGTGCTCAGCGAGTTCCACCAGATGATGGCCGCCCAGCGGTTCGTCGGCCGCGGTGGCGTGGACTTCGCCCGCGAGATCCTCGCCGCGGGTCTGGGCGAGGACAAGGCCGAGGGCATCCTCGCCCGGCTCAACGTCGTCTACACCGAGGTGCCGTTCGCCTCGCTGCGCAACGTCGACGTGCGCCAGCTGGTCACGTTCCTCAAGGACGAGCACCCGCAGGTCATCGCCCTGGTGCTGGCCCACCTCTCGGCGGCCCAGTCGGCCGAGGTGCTGTCGGGCTTCGCGCCGGAGCAGCAGGCCGAGGTCGCCCACCGGATCGCCACGATGGACCGCACCACCCCCGAGATGGTGCGGCTGGTCGAGGAGGAGCTGGGCCGGCGCATGGGCTCGCTGCTCGCGCACCAGGACATGTCGACCGTCGGCGGCGTCGAGACGCTGGTCGAGATCATCAACCGCTCCCCGCGGCCCACCGAGCGCTCGATCCTGGAGTGGCTGGACGCCACCGACCCGGAGCTCGCCGAGCAGGTCCGCGCCCAGATGTTCGTCTTCGAGGACATCGTCACGATCGACGACCGCTCGCTGCAGCTGGTGCTGCGCGAAGTCGAGGCCAACGACCTGGCCACCGCGCTCAAGGGCGTCCGGCCCGACGTGCGGGACAAGGTGGTCCGGAACCTCTCCGAGCGCGCCGCCGAGAACCTGGCGGAGGAGATCGAGCTGCTCGGCCCGGTCCGCGCCCGGACGGTGGAGGAGGCGCAGGCCAAGGTCGTCGGCGTCATCCGCACCCTCGAGGAGCAGGGTGCGCTGACCATCAACCGTGGCGGGGACGATGAGTTCGTCGCGTGATGACAGCCCCGTGAGCATCGCAGCGAGGTACGAGCGAGGAGCGGAGCGGGGCGCGGAGTCACGCCCATGGGCATCGCCTGACGGCACCTCGGTGCTGCTGAGGGGCGCGTCGGCGCAGGCCGCCACCCCCTACCGACAGGCCGACGGCGTGCTGCTCGCCCCGCCGGTGGTGGCACGCCCGCCGATCCCCCAGCCGCGACCGGTGCCGGAACTGGAGCCCGACGTCGTCGAGCGGCGCACCACCGTGCGTCGCGCCGCCGACGTCCCGGTGCCCAACGGCCGGGGCGTCCTCCGGCTGGGCGACGTCTACGCCGAGGAGCTGGCGCGGCTGCGCGAGCGTGCCCACCAGGAGGGGTTCGCCGCCGGCCACGCCGAGGGCGTCGCCGCTTCGGCCGGCGCGCTGGCCGAGGCCGAGCGCGCGGCGCAGGAGCGGCTGGCCGACGTGCAGAACCGCTGGGAGCGCCGGCTCGTCTCGGCCACGGCGGCCCTGGGCGCGGCCGCGACCCACCTCGAGGACACCGCCGTGCCGGTCGCCGAGGAGCTGCGCGAGGAGGTCCTGCACGCGGTGCTGGTCCTCGTCGAGGACCTGCTCGGCCGCGAGCTCGCCACGCTGGACAGCGCCGGGGTCGACGCGCTGCGGCGGGTCATGACCCTCCTGCCCACCGACGCCCCCAGCGTCGTGCGGCTGCACCCCGACGACCTCGCCGAGGTCCCGGCCGAGGCGCTGGCCGCTCTCCCCCCGTCGGTCACCGTCGTGGGCGACCTCGCGGTCGAGCGCGCCGGCGCCGTCGCCGAGAGCGGGGTCCAGCGGGTCGACGCCCGCCTGAGCACCGCCCTCGCCCGCGTCCGGGAGGCCCTGCGCGCATGACCATCGGCACCGTGCTGGAGCGGGCCCGGCTGGCCGCCCGCCCCCTGCTGACCGGCTCGGTCGTGGGGGCCATGGGCCTCACGCTCAGCGTCGAGGGCGTCCCCGCCGCCGTCGGCGACCTGGTCGAGGTCAACCCCGGCCCACGCGGCCTGCTGGCCGAGGTCGTCGCCGTGGGCCGCGACCGGCTGACCTGCATGCCGCTGGGCGAGCTGTCCGGCGTCCAGTCCGGCGCGCCCGTGCGCACCACCGGCATGCCGCTGCAGGTCCCCGTGGGTCCGGCGCTGCTGGGCCGGGTCCTCGACGGTCTGGGCCGCCCGATCGACGGCGGCCCCTCGCTCGGCGGTGGCGTGCAGTGGGTCGACCTCGCCAGCGAGACCCCGCACGCCCTCTCCCGCCGCCGGGTCGAGGAGGCACTGCCGGTCGGCGTGCGCGCGCTGGACACCCTCGTGCCGGTCGGCAAGGGCCAGCGCCTGGGCATCTTCGCCGGCTCGGGGGTGGGCAAGTCGACGCTGCTGGCGCAGATCACCCGCGGCACCGAGGCCGACGTGCGGGTCATCGCGCTGATCGGTGAGCGTGGCCGGGAGGTCAAGGAGTTCCTCGAGGAGAACCTGGGCGCCGAGGGGCTCTCCCGCACCGTCGTCGTCGTCGCCACCTCCGACGAGCCGCCGCTGGTCCGCCTCAAGGCCGCGTTCGTCGCGACCCGCATCGCCGAGGGCTTCCGTGACCAGGGCCGCGACGTGCTGCTGCTCATGGACTCGATCACCCGCACCGCCATGGCCCAGCGCGAGGTCGGGCTGTCGGCCGGCGAGCCACCGGCGACCCGCGGCTACCCGCCGAGCGTGTTCGCGATGATGCCGAAGCTGCTGGAGAAGGCGGGCCCCGGCGCGGTCGGCTCCATCACCGGCCTCTACACGGTGCTGGTGGAGGGCGACGACCACAACGAGCCGATCGCCGACACCGCCCGGTCCATCCTCGACGGGCACGTGGTGCTGACCCGGAAGCTGGCCACCGTCGGCCACTTCCCGGCCATCGACGTGCTCGAGTCCATCTCCCGCGTGGCCGGCGCCGTGGTTCCCGCCGCCCAGATGGCCGACGCGCGGGAGGCCCGCCGGCTGCTCGGCGCGCTGCGCGACGTCAAGGAACTCATCGAGATCGGCGCCTACCAGGCCGGCAGCGACCCGCTGGTCGACCGCGCCCGGGCGCTGTCCCCCGCGATCGACGCCTTCCTCCGTCAGTCGATGGACGACACGACCGGCACCGCCGAGGCGTGGCACCGGCTGCACGGGATCGTGACCGCCGGATGACCAGCCGTCCCCGGACGGGCGGCGGCTGATGGGCAAGCGACAGGCGTTCCGGCTGGCTCCGGTGCTGCGCGTGCGCGAGGCCGCCCAGCGGGCGGCCTCGCTGGCGTACGCCGAGGCGGAGTCCGCCGCGGCCGACGCCGCCCGCCGCGCCGACCGGCTCGCCGGCGAGCTGCACACGTGGGCGGTGACCGGCTCGCACTCCTCGCAGAGCTTCCTGGCCGCGATGGTCGCATCGCAGGCCGCGGCTGCCGATGTCTCTGCTGCACGGTCCACGGCCCAGGCCTCGGCCGAGCACGCGGAGCTCCTGCGCGCGCGGTGGACCGCCGCCGCGCAGGAGACCAAGGCGCTGGAGAAGCTGCGCGACCGGCACGAGCTGGCCCTGCGGCACGCCGAGGACGCCGCCGAGACCCGGGCCGTCGACGACCTGGTGACCGGCCGGCACTCCGCCCGCACCGCACGCGACGAACAGGGAGAGGAGGGGACATGGAGGGGCTGACCGCCGTCCAGGGACGGGTCGCGGAGATCCAGAACCGGATCCTGATGCTGTCGGCGAACCGCGCGTCCTCGACCTCCGCCGCCTGGTCCAGCGCCGCTGCCGCGGCGGGCCTGACCGGCACGGCGGGCGCCTCGTCGGGCAGCGCGCCCGGCGCCGGCGACGGCTCGGCGGGCGCGCAGGTCGTCGCGGCCGCCAGCCGGTACCTCGGGGTGCCCTACGCCTGGGGCGGCACCGACCCCGCATCCGGGCTGGACTGCTCGGGTCTGGTGCAGCGGGTCTACAAGGACCTCGGCATCGACCTGCCGCGGACCTCCTCGCAGCAGGCCACCGCCGGACGCCCGGTCGCGAGCCTCGCCGAGGCCCGACCCGGCGACCTCGTGTTCTTCGACAACTCGTCGTCGCGGGCCGGGATCGACCACGTCGGCATCTACATCGGCGACGGCAAGATGATCGCCGCGCCGCAGGCGGGCGAGGTCGTCAAGGTCCAGTCCGTCGGCGACCCGAGCCTGATCCGCCGGGTGCTGCCCGACGCCCCCGCGGCCGCGCCGGCCGCCGCCCGGGCGGTCCCCGGCGCGGGCATGGCCGGGGTCCCCTACGCCGACCTGTTCGTCTCCGCCGGCGCCCGGCACGGCGTGGAGCCGGCGCTGCTGGCGGCGGTCGCGAAGACCGAGTCGGGCTTCGACTCCTCGGCGGTCTCCCCGGCCGGCGCGACCGGCCTCATGCAGTTCATGCCGGCCACCGCCCGCGGCCTGGGCGTCGACCCGCGCAACCCGGCGTCGGCCGTCGACGGCGCCGCCCGCTACCTGCGCCAGCTGACCGACCAGTTCGGGTCGACCGACCTCGCCCTGGCCGCCTACAACGCCGGTCCGGGCGCCGTCTCGCGCGCCGGCGGCATCCCGCCGTACCCCGAGACCCGGTCCTACGTGTCCAAGGTCCTCAGCGCCGCGGAGGCGTACTCATGACAGCTCCCACCCTGGCCACCCTGCTGCCGGTCGCACCGGCCGCGAGCGCCCCGACGCCGGCGGCGAAGCCGTCCGCCGGCTTCGCCCGGTCGCTGGACGACGCGCTCGCCGGCGAGGCCGGCACCCCGGAGCCCGGCGCCGAGGCGACCCCGCCGGAGGACGACGCCCCCGCCGCCGCCCCGGTCGCCGGGGGCGGGGAGGCCGGGGTCGGGGGCACGGCGACCGACGAGGCGCCGGTCGCCGTCCAGGTCCTCGACCCGGCCGCCTGGGCCTTCGCGCTCGCGGTGGCCGCCGCACCGGCCGGTCCGGCCGCCCAGACTCCCACCGCGGCTCCCGACGCCGTCCCGGCCGGAGCGGTCCCCGCCGCCGCGGTGGACCTCGCCGCGATCGCGCCGGCGACGGCCGTCCCGGCCGACGGCGTCCCCGCTCTCGTGCCGGCCGTGCAGGCTCCGGGCCAGACCCCGGCCGGACCGACTCCGGCTCCCGGCGCGACGGCTGCCGCCGCCGTGCCCGCCGCGACCCCGGCTCCCGCTCCGGTGCCGGTCCCCGCGACCGCGGAGGCCCCGGTGCTGCCGCCGGGGGTCGTCGTCGTCCCCGCCCCGCCGGGAGGGGAGTCCGCGGCGGCGCCGACCGCGACGGTCGGCGAGTCCGCCGCACCAGCGGTCGCCGGCCCGACCGACCTGCCGGTGCCCGCTGCCGCAGCGACCGGCCAGGAGCACGCCGGGGCCGACGCGCAGACCGGCGGCGAGCGACCCGCGGGCACCCTGACCCCGGTCGCCGCGCCCGCGGCCGCCGCCCCGGCCGGCACCGTCGCGGCTCCGCCGCCCACCGCCGCACCGACGCCTCCCCCGGCCGCGGTCGCGACCCAGGTGGCCCCGGTGGTGGCCCAGCTGGCCAGTGGCGCCGACGGCACCCACACGATGACGCTGGTGCTGCGCCCCGAGACGCTGGGCACCGTCGAGGTCCGCGTGACCGTGTCCCAGGGGACCGTCGACCTCACGCTGCGGCACGCCTCCGAGGCCGGCCGGGCCGCGCTGCTCGACGCCCTCCCCGACCTGCGGCGCGACCTGGAGTCCTCGGGCCTGAACTGCTCGAAGCTCGACGTCGACCGCGACAGCGGCAGCTCCTGGACCTCGTCCCAGCAGCAGGCCGCCGAGCAGCGGGCGCGGGAGGCGGCGACCGGCCGCGAGCGCTCCTGGCTGCGCAGCCCCGACGCCGACGGCGGCCGTCCGGCACCCGTCGTCCACAGCCCGTCGTCCGGACTCGACGTCCGGGTCTGAGAGAGGAGACCCCCGATGACCGATCCGATCAGCGGCGTGGGCGCGAGCTACGCCACTGGCGGCGCCACCACCACGGTCGAGCGCAAGGGCCAGAACAACAAGGACATGTTCCTGCAGCTGCTCGTGGCCCAGATGCGCTACCAGGACCCCAGCAACCCGGCGAGCACCACCGAGTTCATGTCGCAGACCGCGACCTTCACCCAGGTGGAGAAGCTCGAGGAGCTGGCCAAGCAGAACGCCGAGCTGGTGACCCTGCAGCGGTCGCTGTCGGCCGGCGCACTGGTCGGCCGGAACGTCACCTGGACCGACGAGACCGGCAGCTCCCAGAGCGGCACGGTCAGCTCCGTCCGGTTCTTCGCCGGCGAGCCCGTGGCGGTCGTCGGTGGCAAGGAAGTGCCGTTCGGCCGCATGACCGAGGTGTCCCAGCCGGCCGGCTGACCGCCGGCCCCCCGACGTCCCGCTCCCCCACCCGCTCCCGAAGGGAATCCCCCGTGCTGCGTTCCATGTACTCGGCCATCTCCGGCCTCAAGGCCCACCAGACCAAGCTCGACGTGACCGGCAACAACATCGCCAACGTCAACACCGTCGGCTTCAAGAGCAGCCAGGTCCAGTTCGAGGACACCCTGTCCCAGGTGATGCGCAACGGCTCCGCCGCGTCCGAGGGCACCGGTGGTACCAACCCCGCGCAGGTCGGTCTCGGCGTGAAGATCGCCGGCATCACGACTAACTTCGGGCAGGGCACCCAGCAGACCACCGGCCGCACCACCGACTTCATGATCAACGGTGACGGCTTCTTCGTGACCAAGTTCGGCAACGACACGCTGTTCACCCGCGCCGGCTCGTTCGACTACGACGGCTTCGGCCAGATCGTCACCCCGGACGGCGCGATCCTCCAGGGCTGGATGGGCAAGGACGGCGTCGTCGACACCAACGGCGCCATCACCAACCTCTCGGTGCCCTTCGGCGAGGTCATGGCCCCGGTGCCGACCACCGGCGGCAAGCTGGCCGGGAACCTGTCGACGTCGGGCGTGGTCGCCGACCCGCTGGCGATCCCGCCGGTGCCGGCGACCTCGGCCCAGACCCAGATGACGATGTACGACTCGCTGGGCACGGCGCACCAGATCACGCTCAAGCTGACCAAGGTCGCGGACAACCAGTGGGACATGGCGGTGACCGACGAGAACGGCGCCGCGCTGGTCACCACACCGGACACCACGCCGATCTCCTTCGACCCGGCCACCGGCAAGCCGACCATCGGGGAGTTCACCTTCCAGCCCTCGGCCGCCATGGCCCCCAGCTGGGAGACCCCGGACGGCTCCGCGGTCGCGACCCTGACGATCGACATCAGCGGCCTGTCGCAGTTCGGCGGCAAGACCTCGCTGACCCCGGAGGACGTCGACGGCAACGCCATGGGCAGCCTGCAGTCGATCGCGCTGTCCAGCGACGGCACCGTGATGGGCGTCTACTCCAACAACCTGCGCGAGCCGATCGGCAAGCTGGCGATGGCCTCGTTCGCCAACCCCTCGGGTCTGGCGAAGGCCGGGAACACGTCCTACCGCGTCGGCGACAACTCCGGTCAGCCGGCGATCGGCGAGGCCAACGCCGGCGGGCGCGGCACGATGGTCTCCGGCGCGCTCGAGATGTCCAACGTCGACCTGGCCGAGGAGTTCACCGGCCTGATCGTCGCCCAGCGCGGGTTCCAGGCCAACAGCCGCGTGATCACCAGCTCCGACGAGGTCCTGCAGGACCTGGTCAACCTCAAGCGCTGATGACGGCCTGACGGCCCGGTCCCCCCGCACGGGGACCGGGCCGTCGGGCTGACCGCCGCTCACCCCCGGGGGTGAGACCGGCGACCGACGTTCGGCTCAAGAGCCTCCTGGCCAGGGCCGATATCCAGTACAGCCGCGCGGACGCGCCGTGGCGGCTGCTTCCCCCATCGATCGAGCAAGAGGTCAGACCCGTGATCCGAGTGACGCGCCTGAACGGGGAGCAGTTCGCGCTCAACCCCGACCTGATCGAGCGGGTCGAGGGACACCCCGACACCGTCGTGTTCCTGGTCGACGGCACCAAGTTCATCGTCCGCGAGAGCGTCGACGACGTGCTCACCGCGATCCGCGAGTACCGGGCGAGCATCCTCGCCACCGCCTACGAGATGGACCGGGGGACCTACCGCTCCGGCCTCGCCGAGCAGGGGTCCACCGACTCCTCCGTGGTGCCCTTCCCGATCCGAGAGGAGCGCTGACCCGTGGATCCCGCCACCTTGATCGGGTTCGCCGTCTCCCTCGTCGCCCTCGTGGTCTTCATGATCCTGGAGGGCGCCGACCCGTCGTCGCTCATCTTCCTGCCCGCCATCGTCCTGGTGGTGATCGCGACCTTCGGTGCCGCGGCGGCCAGCCAGACGATGGACGACCTGAAGAAGGTCGGCAGCTGGTTCAAGATGGCGCTGATGCCGGCCAAGGTGCCGCCGGCCAGCGACCAGATCCAGATCCTGGTCAGCCTCGCCGAGAAGGCCCGCAAGGAGGGCCTGCTCGCCCTCGAGGCCCAGGTCAAGCAGATCGAGGACCCGTTCCTCAAGCGCGGCCTGCAGATGGGCATCGACGGCACCGACCCCGAGCAGCTGCGCGACGTCCTGGAGAGCGAGATCGCGGCCAAGAAGGCCGAGGACAAGGTCGCGGCCAAGTTCATGAACGCCATGGGCGGCTACGCGCCGACCATCGGCATCCTGGGCTGCATCGTCGGCCTGATGAACGTCATGGGGAACCTGAACACCCCCGAGCTGCTCGGTCCGATGGTCTCCGCGGCGTTCATCGCCACGCTGTGGGGCGTCATGGCGGCCAACTTCTGGTTCCTGCCGATGGGCGCCAAGATCCTCCGGGTCAGCGAGCTGCAGGCCGCGCAGATGGAGCTGCTCGTCGAGGGCATCGCCGAGATCCAGGCCGGCACCAGCCCGCGTGCGGTCCGGCTGAAGCTGACCTCCCTGATCCCGCCCAGTGAGGCCGCCAAGGAAGCGGCGTGAGCAGCGGTCACGGCCGTCGCCGCGGCAAGAAGCACGAGGAGCACGAGGAGCACGAGAACCACGAACGGTGGCTCGTGTCGGCCTTCGACATGATGACGCTGCTGTTCGTGCTGTTCGTGGTGCTCTTCGCGATGAGCAAGGTCGACGAGCAGAAGTTCGCCGCCCTGGCCCGAGGCATGGCCGAGGCGTTCGGCGCGCCGGTGCAGGCCATCACCGGCCCCGGCACCAGCGAGGACGCCTCGATCCTCCCGGCGCTCGACGCCGCCGTCGACGTGCAGATCCCGCCGGCGCCCACCGCGGAGAGCGACACCGAGGCGGCAGAGGCCGAGGCCGCGGCCCTGGCCGCCGAGGCGCGGGACCAGTACCAGTCCCTGGACGGCGTCCGCGAGCGGATCGACCAGGCCCTGGCCGCCGCCGGGTACGCCGGCGCGGCCCGGTACGAGATCGACGAGCGCGGCCTGGTCGTGCACATCGTCTCCGACCCGGTGCTGTTCGACGCGGAGAGCGCCACGCTGCTGCTGCAGGGGCGGGCGATCCTCGACGCGGTGGCCCCGGCCATCGCCGGGCTGCCCAACCAGATCGACGTCGAGGGGCACGCCAACCACCTGCCGGTGACCCCGGGCGGGCCCTGGCCGTCGAACTGGGAGCTCTCGGCCAGCCGCGCCTCCACCGTCGTCCGGGCGCTGGCCGAGCGGGGCGTGCCCGAGGACCACCTGGCGGCGACCGGCTACTCCTCGACCCGCCCGATGGTGCCCGAGTCCGACCCCGGCGCCATCACGCTCAACCGCCGGGTCGACCTGGTGGTCCTGTCGACCGCCTCCGCCGAGGCCAACGAACTGCTGCCCGGCATCGCCGCCGGCACCACCGCACCGACCCCGACCCAGACCACCACCGCTTCCGAGGGAGGCCACCCGTGAGCAAGAAGAAGACCGACGACGCCGAGGCGCCGGAGGGAGAGGCCAAGGGCGGCAAGAAGAAGCTGCTGATCATCGTGGCCGTGGCCCTCGTGGCCATCGGAGCAGGCGCCTACTTCTTCCTCTTCAGCGGGAGCGAGGACACCGAGCCGGTGGCCGGCGAGGTGCTGCCGCTGGAGTCCATCGCGGTGAACCTGGCCGGCGGCGGCTACCTCAAGGTCGGCATCGCCCTCCAGCTCACCGAGGACGCCGCCTCCGGCGGGCACGGTGGGGCCGCCGTCGACGGGTCCAAGGCCCTCGACCTGGTCATCTCCACGTTCTCGCAGGCGCAGCCAGCCGACGTCACCGCCGCCCGCGACGCCCTCAAGGAGTCGCTGCGCCAGCAGATCGTCGAGGCCTACACCGACCACGAGGCGGGCACCGAGATGGTCATGGACATCTACTTCACGGAGTACGTGACCCAGTAGCGGTCCACCCCGGCGGACACACCCTCCCCGTCCGTCACATCCTCCCCGGCTGACCGGCGGCGCCCCGCGCCGCCGGTCAGTTCCGCTCCCGGGCCCGCCGATGAGGGAGGGGTGACCCGCCCCGAGAACGGACCCGTCCCCGGGGGCGCCGGGACGCCGGCCGCGGGTGGCCGCCGGCGCGGCGCTCCCCGAACGTACGACTTCCGTCGCCCCACCAAGCTGTCCCGCGAGCACGTCCGCGTCCTGCAGATCGCCCAGGAGTCCTTCGCCCGCCAGGCGACCACCGTCCTGACCACGCTGCTGCGCACCGGCGCCCGCATGGAGCTGCTGACCATCGAGCAGCAGTCCTACGACGACTACCTCGCGACGCTGCCGAACCCCTACTTCCTCACGACGTTCACGCTGGAGCCGCTGGCCGGCAAGGGCCTGCTGGCCTACCCGCTGGACATCGCGATGGCCAGCGTGGACCACATGCTGGGCGGCTCCGGCGCCGCCGACCAGCCGGACCGGCCCATGACGGCGATGGAGACCACCATCACCGGTCAGCTGCTGGCCCGGCTGCTGGAGGAGTTCGCCGCCGCCTTCGCGCACATCACCGAGATCCAGCCGGTCCGCGACGGCCTCGAGTACAACCCCGCCCTCGCCCAGGCCGCCGCCGGATCCGACACCGTGATGGTGGCCAGCTTCGAGCTCTCCGTCGGCGACCGCGACGGCCAGGCCACCCTGGTCCTGCCGTTCTCCTCGTTCGCGACGCCGCTGAACAACGCGACCTCGCCGCACCTGTCCGAGGCCGCGCAGCGCAAGCGCCAGCGGGCCGCGGAGCTCCTGGCCGTGCGGCTGGAGATGGTCCCGGTCGACGTGAGCATCCGGTTCACCCCGCTCGAGGTGTCCTCCAGCGACCTGCTCTCCCTCGCCATCGGCGACGTGCTGCTGCTGCGCCACCCGCGGGACAGCCCCCTGGAGGTCACGACCAACGACGTGACGTTCGCCTACGCCATCGCCAGCAACCACCGGCGTCGGCTGGCCGCCTCCATCGTGCCCACCCCGTACGCCGCTCGGGACCTCACACGGGACATCGCAAAGGACTCCGCATGACCGCCTCGCTCGACTCCGTCCAGGCCTCCGAGACGATCTCCGCGGTCGTCGTCGCCGCCGCGCACGCGGCCGCCTCGCTCATCCCCTCGCCGGTCGACCTGGTCCCCGGCGAGGCGGTCACCGACCCCGACGCCGTCGCACTGCCGTCCACGGCGGCGGCGGCGGTCACCGCCCGGCTGTCCGGCGAGGTGTCCGGTGACGTCGTCCTGGTGCTGTCGGCGGAGATCGTCGAGGCGCTGGACAACTCCCCCGTCGGCCCGATGGACGTCCCCACCGCGCTGCGGCCGGCCCTCGAGGCGGCCGCCTCGGCGCTGGGCCGGGTGCGGGTCGACTCCGAGCGGACCGAGGACCCGGTCACCGCGCTGGACGGCCTGCGCGACAAGGGCATGTTCGTCGCGGTGCCGCTCTTCGGCGCCGGCGAGGAGGGCGAGGAGCACACCGCCACCCTGGCCCTGCAGGTCACGCTGCCCCAGCCCCAGCGCGCCCAGCGCGGGAGCCTGGAGCTGCTGCGGCACGTGGCCATGGAGGTCACCGTCGAGATCGGCCGCACCCGCATGACCGTCGGGGAGCTGCTCTCCCTGCACCCGGGCGAGGTCGTGGAGCTGGACCGCGCCGCCAGCGCGCCGGCCGACCTGCTCGTGAACGGCACCCTCATCGCCCGCGGCGAGGTCGTCGTCGTGGACGAGGACTTCGGCCTGCGGATCAGCGAGATCGTCAGCGACGCCACCGAGATCGGGGGCATGGTCCCGTGACGTGGATGCTGATCCGGCTGGTGCTCTCACTGGCCTTCGTCGGCGGCGTGCTCTGGTTCGCCGCCCGCCTGGCCCGCAAGCGCGGGCTGGGCCAGTCCAACGGGCTGGTCGAGATCGTCTCCCAGCAGCGGGTGAGCCGGGCCAGCACCGTCAACGTCATCCGGATCGCCGACCGCGTGCTGGTCGTCGGGGCCACCGAGCAGACCGTCACCCTGCTGGCCGAGATGGACAGCGAGATGGTCGAGGCCACCCTGGCCGACCGCGAGCTCGCCGCCCTGACCGCCGGCGGGTCCGGCGCCGGCTCGCACCGGCCCCTCGTGGCCCCCCGCAGCGGCGGGATCCTGGCCGGCTCCGTCCTCGACCGCGGCAGCTGGGGCGGCTTCGTGCAGCAGATGCGCGAGCGGACGGTCCGACGCTGATGACGACCGCCACCCCCGTGCCCGCGCGGACGACCTCGCCGGCACTGCGCCGGACCGTCGTCCTGCTGCTGGCGCTGCTCGCCGGCGCGGTGGCGGCCGTCCTCCTGGCCGGCCCCGCCTCCGCGGCGCCGACCGCCCCCACCGCCCCGACGGCGCCGACCGCACCGGTCGCCCCGGCCGTCGACGGCGGCGTCGACATCTCCGTCGGCGGCGGCAGCCCGAGCAGCTCGGTCACGCTGATCCTCGCGATCACCGTGCTGTCGGTCGCGCCGTCGGTGCTGCTGCTCGCCACCTCCTTCACCAAGATCGCGGTGGTGCTGTCGCTGACCCGCAACGCGCTGGGTCTGCAGTCCTCGCCGCCGAACTCGGTGCTCACCGGCATCGCCCTGTTCCTCACGCTCTTCGTGATGGGCCCGGTGTTCTCCGACATCAACGAGGTCGCCGTCCAGCCGTACCTGGACGGGCAGATGACGGTGTCGCAGGCCTACGAGACCGGCGTCGTGCCGCTCAAGGAGTTCCTGCTCGACAACACCAGGGACGACGAGCTCGAGCTCATGGTCGGGCTCTCGGGCGAGGAGCAGCCGGAGAACCGGGAGTCGGTGAGCATGACCACGCTCATCCCCGCGTTCGTGCTCTCGGAGCTGAAGAGCGCCTTCATCATCGGGCTGGTCATCTTCATCCCCTTCCTGGTACTGGACATGCTCGTCAGCTCCGCCCTCATGGCGATGGGCATGATGATGGTGCCGCCGTCGATCGTGTCGCTGCCCTTCAAGCTGCTGCTCTTCGTGATCGTCGACGGCTGGGCGTTGATCACGACATCGCTGGTCGGGAGCTACACGTGAGCCCCGCGAAGACGGAGTCGAGCCATGTCTGACGCCGACGTCACCGAGATCGCCATCCGGACGATGATGGTGGGGGCGAAGGTGGCCGCCCCGATCCTGCTCACCGCGCTGCTGGTCGGCTTCCTCATCTCGCTGTTCCAGGCGGCCACGCAGATCCAGGAGGCCACGCTCTCCTTCGTCCCCAAGATGATCGCCGTCGCCATCGCGCTGCTGGTCACGGGCAACTGGGTGCTGTCGGAGCTGGTCAGCTTCACCCAGGCCCTGTTCGACGACCTCCCGCGGCTGCTCGGGCGGACCTGACCGGTATGGACCTCGAGGTCCCGGCAGTCACCCTCGTGGCGCTGCTGCTGGCCACGGCGCGGGCGGCCGGCTTCGTCCTGCTCGCCCCGCCGTTCAACACCCGGAGCATCCCCGCCCCGGTCAAGGGAGCCCTGTCGCTGGCCCTCGCGGTCGCGCTGTTCACCCGCATCGCCCCCGACCTGCCCGAGCCGACCGCCGGCTTCGTGATCGTCGGCGCGGTGACCGAGGTGGTCATCGGCGCGGCGCTGGGCTTCGTCGTCCAGGTCTTCTTCGCCGCGGTGCAGATCGCCGGCGACCTGATCGACGTCAGCGGCGGCTTCTCGATGCAGCCGGCGTACGACCCGCTGTCGATGAACTCCAGCGGCACGATCGCCCGGCTGCACTACCTGCTGGCGACGACGCTGCTGTTCACCAGCGGCGGGCACCTGATGATCGTCCGCGGCTTCGCCACGTCCTACGAGGGGCTGCCCGTCGGCGGCGGGGTGCCCACCGAGCACCTGGCGGAGGTGCTGGTCACCGCCTTCTCGATGATGTTCCTCGCCGCGCTGCAGATCGCCGGGCCCATGGTCGCCGTCCTGCTGCTGGCCGACGTCGCCCTCTCGCTGCTGTCGCGGGCCGCGCCGGCGCTGAACATCTTCGCCATCGGCTTCCCGGTGAAGATCATGCTCACCCTGGCCCTGCTGGGGCTGACCTTCCCGCTGCTCCCGCCGGCGCTCGACGCGCTGCTCGAGCAGGCCACCCGCGCCATCGTCTCGCTGAAGAGCGGCTGATGGACACCCGCTGGTGGGCCCGCACCTCCCGATGTGAGGGGGTGAGCTAGTGGCCAAGGACGGCCCCGGTGGGGAGAAGACCGAGAAGCCGACACCGAAGAAGATCAAGGACGCCCGCAAGGAAGGGCAGATCCCCAGGACCCAGGAACTGGGTACCTGGGCCGGCGTGGCGGCGGCGAGCTTCCTCATGCCGATGCTCGTCGGCAGCGCCTACGACGCGGTGGGCGAGTTGTTCGTCCAGGTGCGCGCCGTCGCCGACGACCCGCAGCCCGAGCGGGTCACGGCGATGCTCGGCCTGGCGCTGACGGCGTTCCTCACCACGCTGCTGCCCGCCGGGGTGGCCCTGATGGTCGTGGGCCTCGTGGCCTCGGCCGCCCAGGGCGGCGTCACGGTGACGACGAAACCGCTGAAGCCGACGCTGAAGAAGCTCAACCCCTTCCCCGGGATCAAGCGGATGTTCGGCACCCAGGGAATCTGGGAGGCGACCAAGGCGGTCATCAAGACGGCGGCCCTGGGGGCGGTCGTCGTGGTCACCAGCAGCCGGGCGCAGGAGATGGTGTCCGCCGCCGGCGCGCTGCCGATCTCCGCGATCGTCGCGACGTTCACCGACTCCGCGGTGCTCATGCTCCGGGTCGTCGCCGTCACCGGGCTCGTGATCGCCGTGGCCGACTACGTCATCGTCCGCGTGAAGATGATGAAGCAGCTCAAGATGAGCCGCTACGAGATCGAGCAGGAGTACAAGCAGTCCGAGGGTGACCCGCACGTCAAGGGCCAGCGCCGGGCCGCGGCACTGGCGATCTCCCGCAACCGCATGATGGCCGAGGTCGCCGACGCCGACGTCCTGCTGGTGAACCCGACCCACGTCGCCGTCGCCCTCAAGTACGAGGCCGACAAGGGCGCTCCCCGCGTGGTGGCCAAGGGCGCCGACCTGATCGCGGCGAAGCTGCGCGAGAAGGCCGCCGAGGCGCGGGTGCCGATGGTGCAGGACATCCCCCTGGCGCGGGCGCTGCACGCCTCGTGCGAGGTGGGCCAGGAGGTCCCGCCGCAGCTGTTCACCGCCGTGGCGCGGGTGCTGGCCTTCGTCATGCAGTTGGGTGCTCGGGGCGTGCGCGGCGGCATCCACGCCCCGGGCTTCCAGGCACCCGACGTGACGGACCTGCCGGTGGCCGGTCGCAGGAGGCAGCCCGCGGCGTCCTGACCCCCGCCCGTCCCCTCGACGAGATCTGCACTCTCGTCGGCATCAGCCGCTGATGCCGACGAGAGCGCAGATCTCGCGGTGCTGCGCGTCCGCGTGGGGCTGCCGTGACGCGTGGGTCGAAGACGGGTGCCCGCTCGACTGGAACTGCCGATGTCTCTGCCGTGAAGGGCATCAGCAAGGCCGCCGTCCCCATCGGCGTCGTGGCCATCGTCCTCATGCTGGTGGTCCCACTGCCCTCGGCGCTGCTGGACCTGCTGCTGGGCCTCAACATCACCGCGTCGCTGCTGATCCTGCTCGTCTCGATGCAGATCAGGAAGCCGCTGGACTTCGCCGTCTTCCCGGCGCTGATCCTCATCGCGACGCTGTTCCGGCTCGCGCTGAACGTCTCCTCCACCCGGCTGGTCCTCAGCGACGGGTTCGCCGGCAAGGTCATCGAGGCCTTCGGGCACTTCGTCATCGGCGGATCGCTGATCGTCGGTCTGGTGATCTTCGTGATCCTGACGATCATCCAGTTCGTCGTCATCACCAACGGTGCCGGCCGCGTCGCCGAGGTCGGCGCCCGCTTCACCCTCGACGCCATGCCCGGCAAGCAGATGGCGATCGACGCCGACCTCAACGCCGGCCTGATCAACGAGGAGCAGGCGCGCAAGCGCCGCGCCGAGGTCACCGCCGAGGCCGACTTCTACGGCTCCATGGACGGTGCCTCGAAGTTCGTCAAGGGCGACGCCATCGCCGGCATCATCGTCATCCTGATCAACCTCATCGGTGGCTTCGCCATCGGCATCATGCAGAAGGGCATGGCGCCCGGCGAGGCGGTCAGCACCTACTCGCTGCTCACCGTCGGTGACGGCCTGGTGTCGCAGATCCCGGCCCTGCTGCTCTCCACCGCGACCGGCATCATCGTCACCCGATCGGCCACCGAGGGTGACATGGGCAGCGACCTGATCGCCCAGCTCGGCCGCTTCAAGCAACCGGTGCGGATCGCCGGCGGCGCGGCGATCGCCATGTGCCTGATCCCCGGTCTCCCGAAGCTGCCGTTCCTGATCATCGGTGGCGTCTTCCTCTTCATGGCCTCCCGCATGACCGACGAGGTGCTCCAGGACGACGACGCCGAGGTCCCCGCCGACGCCGACGACGAGCCACGCCCGGACTCCCCCGAGGCCATCGCGGAGAAGATGCGGGTCGACCCGCTGGAGCTCGAGGTCGCCTTCGACCTGGTCGACCTCGTCGACGCCAGCCGCGGCGGCGACCTGCT
The DNA here is from genome assembly GCF_003319125.1 of Blastococcus sp. TF02A-26. Classification (GTDB taxonomy): domain Bacteria; phylum Actinomycetota; class Actinomycetes; order Mycobacteriales; family Geodermatophilaceae; genus Trujillonella. Next base: position 31,546 of record NZ_QOHG01000007.1, read on the forward strand.
CGACCGCGTGAAGGCCCTGCGCCGCAAGGTCGCGATGGACACCGGCCTGGTCATCCCGCTGGTGCGCACCCGCGACAACCTGGACCTGCCGTCGTCCCAGTACGTCATCTGGCTCAACGGCGTCCCGGCCGCGAAGGGCTCCTCCCCCGCCGGCATGGTCCTGGCCATCGGCGACGGGCTGGACGGGCTGCCCGGTCGCGCCACCCGGGAGCCGGTCTTCGGCCTGGCGGCCAAGTGGGTGCCCGCGGAGATGCAGCGGCAGGCCGAGATGGCCGGCGCCACGGTGGTCGACCGCTCGTCGGTCATCACCACGCACCTGGCCGAGGTCGTGCGGCAGAACGCCTCGGAGCTGCTCGGCCGCGAGGACGTCAAGCTGCTCGTCGAGATGGTCAAGCGGACCCACCCGATCGTGGTCGACGAGCTCACCCCCGCGCTGCTCACCCTGGGCGAGGTGCAGCGGGTGCTGCACGCGCTGCTGGCGGAGAACGTCTCCATCCGCGACCTGGTGCGCATCTTCGAGGCGCTCTCGGTGCGGGCGAAGACCTCCACCGACCTCGACGGGCTGGTCGAGGCCGTCCGCGCCTCGCTCGGCGCCGCGATCAGCCACCCCTACGTCACCCCCGACGAGCGACTGCACGTGCTCACGCTGGACCCCGGCTTCGAGCAGCGCCTGCTCGAGGCGGTCCGGCAGAGCGACCAGGGCCAGGTCCTGGCGCTGGACGCCGGCAGCGTCGACGCGCTCGTCACCGGGTGCTCCGGACACCTGGAGGAGGCCGAACGCCACGGCTTCGCCCCGGTGCTCGTGTGCTCCCCCCAGGTCAGGGCGGCTCTGTCCCGCCTGATGCGCCAGGTCCTGCCCCGGCTGCCGGTGATCTCCTACTCGGAGGTCTCCCGGACGGCCACGATCGAGTCACTGGGAGTGGTGAACGGTGCCGTTGCCATCCGTTGAGGCCGCCACGCGGGACGGCGCCATCGCCGCCGCGCGGGAGAAGTACGGCTCGTCCGCGCGCGTGGTCGCCGTCCGCAAGACGCGCAGCGGCGGGGTCATGGGCTTCTTCGCCAGCGAGCGCTACGTCGCGGAGGTGGAGGAGGTCCAGCCGCGTCGCCCCGCGCCGCTGTCGGACTCCCGCCGCCGCATCGAGGCCGCGCTCAGCCGGGACGACCGGTACGTCGACGACTGGGACGACGACGGCTACACGCCGCCGCGCGCCGAGCCGGCCCGGGGTCGGGCGGGCCGGGACGGAGCCCGGTCGTCCCGCCCCGACCCGGTCGACGAGCTCGCCGGGCTGCTGGGCCACGGCGGCGGCGAGGCGCCCGAGCTGGACGTGTACTCGCGCAGCAGCTTCGCCCGCGCCGCGGGCGCGAGCCGTCCGGTGTCGGGCGGGTCCGCCGCGCGGCCGGCCGCCCGGGCCGCCACCTCGTCTCCCGCCGCCGCTCCCGCCTCCCGCGCCGCGACCCCGCAGCGCGCACGCACCGGTGCCGCGGCCCGTCCCCCGGCGACCCCGGTCGCCGACGTCGACGAGCCGGTCGCCGTCCCGTCGCTGTTCACCTCGGCCCTGGCCCAGGTCGTCAGCGACGACTCCGAGGTGCGCGCCGCCGTCGAGGAGGCCGTGTCCACCTCGGCGCCGCGGGCCCGCACCGCGTCGTCCGCCGCAGCACCCGCGGCCCGGACCGGCCGCCGCACCCCCGCCGCGTCCGCACCCGCGGCCGGTGCCGGTCTGGCCGCCGCGCTCGCCGCCGTCCAGCAGGCCGCGGCCGACAAGGCCGCCGCCGAGCAGGCCGCCGCCCAGCGCGCCGAGGCCGCCCGGCTCGCCGCCGAGCAGGAGGCCGCCCGCATCGCGGCCCAGCGCGAGGCCGCCCGCCTGGCCCGGGAGCGTGCCGCGGCCGAGAAGGCCGCCGCCGCCGAGGCCGCCCGCATCGCCGCCGAGCAGGAGGCCGCCCGCATCGCCGCCGAGCAGGCCGAGGCCGAGCGCCTGGCCGCCGAGCAGGAGGCCGCGCGAATCGCCGCGGAGGAGGAAGCCGCCCGCGCGGCCGCCGCCGCCGAGGCCGCCCGCATCGCCGCCGAGCAGGAGGCCGCCCGCGTCGCCGCCGAGCAGGAAGCTGCCCGGGTCGCCGCCGAGCAGGAGGCCGCCCGCCTGGCCGCCGAGCAGGCCGCCGCCGCCGAGGCCGCCCGCGTCGCCGCCGAGCAGGAGGCCGCCCGCGTCGCGGCCGAGCAGGAAGCTGCCCGCGTCGCCGCCGAGCGGGCCGCCGCCGCCGAGGCCGTGCGCCTGGCCGCGGAGCAGGAGGCCGCGCGCATCCTCGCCGAGCAGGAGGCCGCCCGTCTCGCCGCCGAGCGGGAGGCGGCGCGGATCGCCGCGGAGCAGCTCGCCGCCGCCGAGGCCGCCCGTCGGGCCGCCGAGCAGGCCGCGGCCGCCGAGGCCGCCCGCATCGCGGCCGAGGAGGAGGCCGGCCGGCTGGTCGCGGAGCGTCGCGCCGCGCTGCTCGCCGCCGAGCGCGGTGCCGCCCGGCTGCGGGCCGAGCAGGCCGCCGCGGTGGCCGCCGCCGAGATCGCCGCCGAACGCGAGGCCGCGCGCCGGGTCGAGCCCGTCACCACCGAGTTCGCCAGCGCCACCGAGTCGCCGGTCGTGCCCGAGTGGCTGTCCGAGCCCGAGCTCGCCGGCCCGGCCAGCGTGCGCGAAGAGGCGATCGCCGAGGTGCTGCGCGCCGCCCTGGCGCACGACACCTCCGACGACGTCCTCACCGACATCCTGCGCGGGGTGCTGTCCAACGCCTCGCAGCGACCGGTCGCCGCCTCGGCGCAGCGCCAGAGCTGGGTGGAGGGCGCCACGGAGTCCGACGAGTGGGAGGTCGTGGCCGACGTCCTGGCCCCCACGGCGAGCGACCCGGCGCCCCTCGCGCTGGACGCGACCGCGATCCTGCCGCCGCTGTCGCTGCTGCCGCCGCCGACCCCCGGCTCGCAGCTGGCGATCCCGCCGCTGCTCGGCGGGCGTCCGCCGGTGCCGCCGCCGTCCCGGCGTCGTCCCCCCGTGCCCGGTCAGGCCGTGGCCCGCGTCGCGTCGGCCCGCGCCCCGCAGGGCCTCGCCACGGTGACGGCGCTCCCGGTGAGCCGTGCCGGCGGGTGGCAGGGCGGCGCGGTCGTCGTCCCCTCGGTGCGCGAGCGCGCCGGCACCCTGGTGCCCACCGGCGGCATGGTCGACCCGCGGATGATCGAGGCCGCCGGTGTGGTCACCCGCCTGCGGGCCCTCGGGCTGCCCGAGGCGCTGCTGGGTGGCGGCTTCGCGGCCGACATCGCTGCCAACGGCACCTACGCCGCGCTCACCCGGGTGCTGGCGATGCTGCCGACCGCACCGGCCGTCCCCAGCGGTCCGGGTGAGGTCCTCCTCGTGGTCGGTCCCGGCGCCGAGACCCTCGCCGCCGCCCGCTCGCTGGCCGCGTCGCTGCGCCTGGATCCCGACCGCCTGCAGTGGGCCAGCCGCGGTGACCTCGCCAACCTGGTGCCGCACGCCAGCCGGATCGCGTCGGTCGACACGGCACTGGAGCGCAAGCAGGACACCGCACAGGCCGGTGAGCTGACCATCGTCGCGGTCGACGCCCCGCTGCGGGCGGGTGGGCGCACCTGGCTCGAGCAGATGCTGGCCATCTGGGCGCCGTCGGCGGTGTGGGCGGTCGTCGAGGCCACCCGCAAGGCCGAGGACCTGGCCCCGTGGCTCGACGCCCTCCCCCGGGTGGACGCGCTCATGGTGCAGGACACCGACCTGACCGCCGACCCCGCCGCGGTGCTCTCCCGTGCCGCCGCCCCGGTCGCGCTGCTGGACGGCGCCCGGGCCACCGCCCACCGCTGGGCCTCGCTGCTGTGTGAGCGACTGGAGGCCGTCGAGACATGAACCCGCTGCGCTGGGAGGTCCTCGGGCTCGCGTTCGTGCTGGCCCTGCCGGTGCTCGCCCTGGGCTACCGGGGCGACCTGACGATCGACGACATGCTGGCCCGGCTCCCCTGGTGCCTGGCCGCCGCATGGGCCGCGGTCGCCCTGCTCTCCGCCGTCGCCCGTCCGCGGAAGGAGCCCGGCAAGCCGGGCCGGACCCCCGCTGCGACGCCCGCGCCCGAGTCGGAGTCGGAGTCGGAACCCACCCCGGCCCCCTGAGGCTCGCGCCGGCGCCGGACTCCTGCGGTGTTGCTCGTACTCCTGCGGTGTCGCAGCACCGCGGGAGCGCGAGGAACACCGCGAGAGTGGCGTCCCGCTGTGCACAGATGCGCTGGGGCACCTCGCCGCAGTGCCGCGCGGAGCGACCCTCGCTCGGCCGACGCCGCCGCTGATCTCCGACTCCTGCGGTGTTCCTCGCGCTCTCGCGGCGGTGCAGCACCGCAGGAGCAGGAGGAACACCGCAGGAGCGGCGGGTCAGAGCGGGAGGTCCTCCAGCATCTCGGTCACCAGCGCGGCGATCGGCGAGCGCTCCGAGCGGGTCAGCGTCACGTGCGCGAACAGCGGGTGACCCTTCAGCGCCTCGATGACCGCGGCGATGCCGTCGTGCCGGCCCACCCGCAGGTTGTCCCGCTGGGCGACGTCGTGGGTGAGTACCACCCGCGAGCCCGATCCGAGCCGCGACAGCACCGTCAGCAGGACGCCGCGCTCCAGCGACTGCGCCTCGTCGACGATCACGAAGGAGTCGTGCAGCGAGCGGCCGCGGATGTGGGTCAGCGGCAGCACCTCGATCAGCCCGCGCGAGGCGATCTCGTCGGTCACCGCCGGGGAGACCAGCGCCCCGAGCGTGTCGTAGACGGCCTGCGCCCAGGGCGACATCTTGTCGCCCTCGCTGCCCGGCAGGTAGCCGAGCTCCTGGCCGCCGACGGCGTACAGCGGCCGGAAGATCACGACCTTCTTGTGCGCCCGCCGCTCCATCACCGACTCCAGCCCGGCGCACAGCGCGAGCGCCGACTTGCCGGTGCCGGCCCGGCCACCGAGCGACACGATGCCGATCTCCGGGTCGAGCAGCAGGTCCAGGGCGATGCGCTGCTCGGCGGAGCGTCCGTGCAGCCCGAACGCCTCCCGGTCGCCCCGCACGAGGCGCACCTGCTTGTCCGGCGTCACCCGTCCCAGCGCCGAGCCACGGGAGGAGAGCAGCACCAGGCCGGTGTGCGCGGGGAGCTCCGCGGCCGACGGGACGTAGGTCTCCCCCGCGTCGTACAGGCCCTCGAGCTCGTGGTCGTCCAGGGACAGCTCGGCCATCCCCGTCCAGCCGGCGTCGACGGCCTCCATGACCCGGTACTCGTCGGTGTCCAGGCCGACCGCGGCGGCCTTGACCCGCAGCGGCACGTCCTTGGTGATGAGGCAGACGTCGCGACCCTCGGCGCGCAGGTTCAGCGCCACGACCATGATCCGGCTGTCGTTGCTGTCGTTGCGGAACCCGGCCGGCAGCACCGAGGGGTCGCTGTGGTTCAGCTCGACGTGCAGCGTGCCGCCGTCGTCGCCGATCGGCACCGGGGCGTCGAGCCGGCCGTGCGCCAGGCGCAGGTCGTCGAGGGTGCGGAGGGCCTGCCGGGCGAACCACCCCAGCTCCGGGTGGTGCCGCTTGTCCTCCAGCTCCCCGATCACGACCAGCGGGAGCACCACGTCCGAGTCACCGAAACGGCGCAGCGCGCCCGGGTCGGAGAGCAGGACGGAGGTGTCGAGGACGAAGGTGCGACGGCGAGTGCTCACGAGTCGGCTCCCCTGGGGCGCACAGCGCGCCCCGGCTCGAAGGCGGCCGGGCCCCGGCACAGAGGCCGGGCACCGGCCCCCCTGGTCGACGAACACGTCAGCACCAACCGGGCCTCCCGTGGACGGCGGAGGGATCCCCGTCGTCCACCCCGGACGCTAGGCCCGCCAGGTGACAGAAGCGTGTCCGGGAGGCCACGTGTCCCCCGAAGAGGGCACCAGCCGCACCACCCGCCCCAGCGACCGGTCAGCCGTTCTCCCGCCGGAACCGCCGCACCCCGTAGACCCAGCCGAGCACCGCCATCGCCACCGTCAGGCCGACGCCCCACCACACGGCCGAGGCGCCGTAGTCGCCGTCGAACAGCTCCCGCGCACCCTCCACGACGTGCTTGATCGGGACGACGTCGCTGATCGCCTGCAACCAGCCGGGCGCCAGCGTCATCGGCAGCAGGATCCCCGACAGCAGCAGCACCGGGAGCACGAAGGCGTTGAGCAGCGGCGCGAAGGCGTCCTCGCTCTTCAGCGTCAGGGCCAGCGCGTACGAGACGGAGGCGAAGGCCGCACCCAGCAGTGCGATCACCACCAGCGTCAGCACCACGCCCATCACCGGCGCGCGCAGCCCCAGCGGGATCGACACCAGCACGAGCAGCACGCCCTGCACGAGCAGCACGACGACGTCGCGCAGCACCCGCCCGAGCAGCAGCGCCGTCCGGCTGGCCGGGGTGACCCGCTGGCTCTCGACCACACCGGCGCGGTACTCGGCGATCAGGCCGAAGCCGACGAACAGCGCCCCGAAGATGCCCAGCTGCACGAGGATGCCGGGCACGAACACCGAGTAGGCGTTCTCCCCGCCGAGCTGGCCGGACAGCGGCTCGAGCAGCGGCCCGAACAGCACGATGTAGAGGATCGGCTGCAGCAGGCCGATCACCACCCAGGCCGGGTTGCGCAGCGACAGCCGCATGGCGCGGGCGAAGACGGTCCAGGTGTCGCGGGCGACGGCGTTCACGCCGGCACCTCCTCGGCGGCCGCGGGGGCGCCCTCCTCGCGCAGCGACCGGCCGGTCAGCCCGAGGAAGACGTCGTCCAGGCTGGGCCGGCGGCTCTCCACCCCGGCGACGTCGATGCCGGCGGCGTCCAGCTCGCGGACCAGGCCGACCAGCGCGCGCCCACCGGCGGGCACCCGGCCGACCACCCGGGCGCCCTCCACCTGCGGCGACTCCGCGCCCGGCAGCGCGCCGACCAGCCGGGCGACGTCGGCCGCGCGGGCCGGGTCGGCGACGGTCACGGTGAGCACGTCGCCGCCGACGCCGGACTTCAGCGCGTCCGGGGTGCCCTCGGCGACGATGGCGCCGCGGTCGATGACGAGGATGCGGTCGCAGAGGGCGTCGGCCTCGTCGAGGTAGTGGGTGGTGAGGAAGACCGTCGTCCCCCGCTCGTCGCGCAGACCACGGATGTGCTCCCACAGGTTGGCCCGGGCCTGTGGGTCGAGGCCGGTGGTGGGCTCGTCGAGGAAGACCAGCCCGGGGTCGTGCACGAGCCCCATGGCGATGTCGAGCCGGCGACGCTGTCCGCCCGACATGGCCTTGGGCTGGCGCTCCCACAGGCCGTCGAGGTCGAGGTCGCGGAACAGCTGCCGGCCGCGGGTGACCGCGTCGGCCGTGCTGACGCCGTAGAGGCGGGCGTGGTCGACGACCTCCTCCCCGGCACGCGCCTCGGGCGCGGTCGAGCCGCTCTGCGAGACGTAGCCGATCCGCCGGCGGACCCCGACCGGGTCGGCGACCAGGTCGCAGCCGGCGACGGTGGCCGTGCCGGCCGTGGGGGTGAGCAGCGTGGTGAGCATGCGCAGCGTCGTCGTCTTGCCGGCGCCGTTGGGTCCGAGGAAGCCGACGATCTCGCCGGCCGCCACGTCGAGGTCCACCCCGGTGACGGCGTGGACCTCCTGCTTCCTCTTCCGGAACGTGCGGGCCAGGCCGCGGGCGTGGATCACCCCGGCAGTGTTCAAGTTTGACTACGGCGTCGTCAAGGCAATTCGCGGAGCGCCGGCGGCCACAGTCCGTCGACCGGCACGTCCGGGGCACCCGGCTCACCCGCGAAGCGGTAGTGCCCGGCGTCGAGCCGGCCGCACAGCTGCTCCACCCAGGCCAGCTCAGCGGTCAGCCGGTGCGCGATCAGCGCGGAGAGCTCGACCGCCGGCGCCGGGGCCAGGCGGGTCTCCTCGATCGACCGCACCGTCGCCGACGCCGACGAGCTCATGGCCTCGAGCAGCAGGGTCCGCGCCCGCAGGGCCTCCCGGACGTCGGCCCGCGGCAGGGCCGTCATGAAGCAGAGCCCGCCCAGCAGCCTGGTCGCGTCCCCGGGGTCGGGCTCCCGCAGCGCCGCCGCCAGCAGCCGGCGGAACTCCACCTCGCCGTCCGGGGTGAGCCGGTAGGACACCGGGTCGCCGGGGACCTCGTCGAGGAGCCCGTGGCTCACCAGGGTCCGGAGCCCGGAGTAGATGGACCCGGGCTTGACGTGCGCCCAGTCCTCGACCTGCCAGCTCAGCAGCTCCCGGCGCAGCAGGTAGCCGTGCACCGGCTGGAACACCCGCACGGCGCCCAGCAGCAGCAACCGGGTCGTGGACACGTGTCCACTCTGCCGTTCGTGCTGCCGCCTCGGCAGGGGCGGGCGCCCGGTCTCACCACTCCCGGCGATACGGCCGGTCCGGCGGCGGAGGCAGCGTCGGCGCCTCCCGGGTGGCCGGATAGGGGTCGTCGTCCCAGGTCGGGGCGGGTCCCCGGCGCCGCGGGCGGACGGCCACCAGCGCCCAGACGAGCGGGACCAGGAGCACCGGCCACTGCAGCGCGAGGTCGCCGACCCACAGGATCCCGGCCAGCAGCAGGACGGCGAGGCATCCCGCCGTCCACAGGCCGAGCAGCCGGGCCTCGCCGGGGTCGCGCCGCACCGTGTCCTCGCCCGCCCGGCCCTCAGGCGGCCTGCAGCTCGCCGGCGACGACGGCCGGGGTGAGCGGCTCGTCCAGCAGGCGTAGGAAGCGGTCGGCCGCGGACTGCTCCGCGGGGCGGGCGGACAGCCACCCGGAGAGCAGCTCGAAGCCCTCCACGTAGGTGGTGATGTAGGCCCGCCACAGCGGGTGGGTGAGGAACCGGAGCTGCTGGCGCGCCCGCTCGTCGCTGACCAGCGACCACCGCTGCAGGTGCGCCACCACGTCGTCGGGGTCGGCGCCGCGGTCGTGCAGCATCAGCGCGGCGTCCTGGCGGACCCGGTTGAGCGGCGCCGTGGCGGCGGCGATCCGCTCGGCGAGGTCGCCGTCGAACCGCAGGCCCAGGTCGCCGAGGACCTCGGCCGACCAGCGACCCCACCCCTCACCGACCGCGGCGTCGACGCCCAGGTCGGCCAGGCCCTCGGCCATGAGGCACTCGGGGGTGTTGACCAGGAACACGGTGTGCTCGACCCGGCCGGCCCGCTCCACGAGGCCCTGCTCCTTGCGGCAGTGCTCGGTGTGGTGGCCGGGGTAGGACTCGTGAGCCACCAGGTGCGGGAGCTGGCTGAGCCGGTGCGGCAGGTCGGCGTTGATGGCGACCCGGGAGCGGTAGGCGCCCTCGTAGTAGTTGAAGCCCGACCACGGCTTGTCGGTGACCACCTCGTACCGCACGGTCTCGGCCTCGGGCAGCCCGTAACCGGAACGCACCCGGTCGCGCAGCGCGCTGGACAGCGCCTGGACGGCGACCTCGAGCCGCTGCGGCGGGCACTCCTCGCGGCGGCGGTGCCGGGCGTACCGCTCGGCGAGGGTGCCGTCGCCCGGGAGCAGCTCCTCGAGCGCGGCGTGCGCGGCCGCGTAGTGCGCCGGGTCGCCCAGCTCGACGTCCACCTGGAAGTAGCTGCGCACCTCGTCGCGGAAGGCGACCGGCTCGCCGCTCATCTTCCGAGCGCTGCACTCCAGACCGGTCAGCTGGCCGCGCAGGAACGCCGTGCGGTCGGCCGGCAGGCGCGCCGCGTCGAGCTCGCCGAGCAGCGTCCGCGCCTGGTCCCGCAGCCCCTGCGGAGTGGGCGCGGGCTCGTCCTCGACCGCCGCCCGGATCCGCGGGTCACCGGTGTAGGCGTCGACGAACCCGCTCTCCAGCCGGTCGAACCGCAGGCCGAGGCGGACGTACTCGCGGGCGACGTCGACCGGCGCGGAAGTCATGCGAGGGAGTCTCTCAGCCGGCCGCTCAGCCACCGAAGCGGCGGTGCCGGGCCGAGTAGGCGCGCAGCGCCCGCAGGAAGTCGACGCGGCGGAACTCCGGCCAGTAGACGTCGGTGAAGTAGAACTCGGAGTGGGCGGTCTGCCAGAGCAGGAACCCGGAGAGCCGCTGCTCGCCGCTGGTGCGGATCACCAGGTCGGGGTCGGGCTGGCCGCGGGTGTAGAGGTGCTCGGCGATGTGCTCGACGTCGAGCATCCCCACGAGCTCGTCGAGCGACGTCCCGCGCGCGGCGTGCTCGGCCAGCAGCGAGCGGACGGCGTCGGCGATCTCGCGCCGACCGCCGTAGCCGACGGCCAGGTTCACCGTCGCGCCGGGCCGGTCACGGGTGGCCTCCTCGGCCTGCTTGAGGACGGCGACGGTCTCGGCCGGGAGCAGCTCGAGGGCACCCACCGGGTGCAGCTGCCAGCGCCGGTCGGGAGCCGACAGGTCCTCGGCGACGCCCTCGATGATCCGCAGCAGCGGCAGCAGCTCCGGCTCGGGGCGGGTCAGGTTGTCGGTGGAGAGCAGGAAGAGCGTGACCACCTCGACCCCGGCCTCGTCGCACCAGCCGAGGAGCGAGGCGATCCGGTCGGCGCCGCGACGGTGGCCCGCGTTCGGGTCCTCGAGGCCGATGGAGCGCGCCCAGCGGCGGTTGCCGTCGACGATCACGCCGACGTGGCGGGGGGTGTCGGCGCCGAGGAGCCCGCGGGCCAGACGCCGCTCGTACACCTGGGTGAGCAGATCGCGCACGAACTGACGCACCCCCACGCCGTCACCCTAGTGACTGGCGACCGCCGGAGCCGACCGGCGCTGACAGGGAGCTCACAGCCGCGGGAGGGTGCAGCGCTCCCTACGGCTCCGTAACCTCGGACCATGAGTGCTGCGCCCGAGCCACGGGACGAGATCCTGGTCGAGGCGGACGGAGCCGAGATCCAGGCACCTGCCGGCCAGGCCCTCACCGCCGTCCGGGAGGAGGGCGAGCAGGTCCAGCAGGTCACCGGACCCAGGTGGACCGCCGCCGACTTCGGTGACGACGCCGACTGGGACCACCCCGACACCCGACCCCGGATGCGCGGCTGGCTGCACCTGTTCGCCTTCTTCGGCGCGATCGTCGCCGGCGCCGTGCTCATCCCGCTGGCCTCGGTGCAGGGCGCCCGGGCCGGGTTCTCCGTCGCGGTCTACTGCGCGACCATCTGCGGGCTGTTCGGCATCAGCGCGCTGTACCACCGCCGCCGCTGGTCCCCCCGCGGCTGGAAGATCATGAAGCGGCTCGACCACTCGATGATCTTCCTGTTCATCGCCGGGACCTACACGCCGTTCGCCCTGCTCGCCGTGGACCAGCCGATGGGGTACTGGATCCTGGCGCTGGTGTGGGCGGGCGCGATCGCCGGCGTCTCGCTCAAGCTCACCTGGCCCACCGCCCCCCGCTGGCTGGGCGTGCCGCTCTACATCGGGCTGGGCTGGGTCGCCGTCTTCATCCTGACCGACATCCTGCACATCGCCGGGGTGGCGTCGCTGGTCCTGCTGGCCACCGGCGGCGTGCTGTACACGCTCGGCGGCATCGCCTACGGCATCAAGAAGCCCAACCCGTGGCCCGGGGTCTTCGGCTACCACGAGGTCTTCCACGCGATGACGATCGTGGCGGCCATCTGCCACTACATCGCCGTCTACTTCGCGGTCTACAACAGCCCGTTCAGCTGAACGGGCGGCGGTCGTCCAGCCGCGTCGAGCCCCTGCCCGCCGCCCGCCACAGCCGGGCGACGACGTCCCGGTCGGCGTCGGACACCAGGTTGCCCATCACCCGCAGGGCGACCGTCATGAGCGCGCGCGAGCGCATCCCGACCGGCCCGGCCGCGGGGAGGAACCGCGGCACGGTGAGCAGCCCGGCCAGCCGGCGGGCGATGGAGAACGCCTCGCCGTAGTGCTCCCGGAGGGTCGCCGGCCACGCGGCCGTCCAGTCCGGCTGGTCGAACAGGTCGACGACGGTGCGCCCGGTCTCCAGGCCGTAGTCGATCCCCTCGCCGTTGAGCGGGTTGACGCAGCCGGCGGCGTCCCCGACCAGCGCCCAGTTCGGCCCGGCCACCCCGGAGACGGCGCCGCCCATGGGCAGCAGCGCCGAGGCCGGCGCCCGGACGGGCCCCTCCAGCTGCCAGTCCTCGCGCCGGGCCGCGGCGTAGGCCTCGAGCAGCGGCTTGAGCTGGATGTTGGCGGGCCGCTTCGCCGTCGCCAGCGTCCCGACCCCGATGTTCACCTCGCCGGCATCCGCGCCCAGCGGGAAGACCCAGCCGTAGCCGGACAGCAGCTCGCCGCCCGTGCCGCGCAGCTCCAGGTGGGAGGAGATCCACTCGTCGTCGGCCCGGCCGGAGGGCACGTAGCCGCGGGCGGCGACGCCGTAGGCGGTGTCCCGGTGCCACTCGCGGCCGAGCACCCGCCCCAGCGGGGAGCGCACCCCGTCGGCGACGACCAGCCGCTCGCAGCCCACGGTCACCGTGCCGGTGGACGTCTCGAGGACCACCCCGGTCACGCGGTCGCCGTCCCGTTCGACGTCGACCGCGCGGGCGCCCTCCAGCGGGGTCGCGCCGGCGGTCAGGGCGCACGCGCGGATGCGGGCGTCGAGCTCGGTGCGGGGCACGGCGCTGCCGTGGTCGGGGAACTCGCCCCCGGGCCAGGGCAGCTGCCACTCCTGGCCGAACCCGGCCGCGCGCAGGCCGCGGTTGCGGGCCCGGGAGCGGGCCCAGTCCCCCAGCTCGAGCCGGTCCAGCTCGGCGATCGCCCGCGGGGTCAGCCCGTCGCCGCAGGCCTTGTCCCGGGGGAAGACGGCGGCGTCGGCCAGCACGACCTCGTGCCCCGCCCGCGCGGCCCAGGCGGCCGCCGCCGAGCCGGCCGGCCCGGCGCCGACCACCAGGACGTCGGTGGTGGTCGGCGGGACGACGGCGCTGCTCACCGGCCCAGTGTCCTACCCGAACAGCGGGAGCCGGTCGGCCGCCTCGCCCAGGGCCACGCGGTCGGCCTCGGTCAGGGGCTCCCGGCCGGTGCCGCGCCGAGCGGCGGTGGCGTCGTCCCACTCCGCCGGGAGCGGCTCCCCGAGCAGGGCCTCCAGCACCCGGCGGACCTCGGCCAGCGGTCCGGCGGCCGGCCCCGGCCGGTCCAGGTGGGCGACCAGGTCGAGGTGGTGGACGGCGGCCTCGACCACGAGCGTGGAGAGCAGGTCGGCGACGCTCAGCACGTGGCCCTGGGTGGCGACGAGGTCGTCCCCGGAGACCCGGCCCGCCGACACCAGCACCGCCGCGGTGGTCTCGGCGTACGGCTCGCGGATGGCGGCCAGCCCGCCGGTCACGCTCGCCGAGACACGGGTGGCCCAGAGGTCGCGGTCGTCGTCCTCCGCGGTGGGCTGCCACGACCGCCAGTAGCCGACGGCGTCGGTGCCGGCCGGGCCCTCCGCGGGCGTGGAGAGCGCGACCAGCCCGCGCCGGGCGTCGGCGAGCATGTGCCAGGCGAGGTCGACCGGCGTCCAGCCGGCGCACCCGGTGGGCCGCCACTGCTCCTCGGGCGCCAGCTCGGCGAGCAGCCGGGCGAAGTCGCCGTAGACGGTGCGCAGCAGCGGGAGGACCACCCGGCCAGCGTGCCTCAGTCGGCCCGGGGCCCGCGCGCCCGCACCTCCTCGACCGCGGTCATGGCGTTCCGCAGCTCGGTGAGCCAGTCGTCGGCGTTGCGGCCCACCAGCCGCACCGCCCAGGCCAGCGCCTCCGACCGCGACCGGGCGACGCCGGCGTCGACGAGCGTGTCGAGGACCAGGCGCTCCGGCTGGCGCAGCCGCGTCATCACCGGGACCGAGAGCGTGGTGAACAGCTCGCGGGTGTCGCCGCAGGTCGCTCCCCACGCCACCGACCGGCCGTAGCGCTCCTGCGCGGCGTCCGCGACGGCCATCCGCTGCTCGCGGGTCTCCTCGCGGAACCGGGCGATCCGGCCGGCGCGGGCGGCAGCGGCATCGCCCTCCCCCGCCTCCGGCTCGGCCAGGGGTCCGACCACGGTGATCTCGTCGCGGTCGATGGTCAGCTCGACCGGGCCGGCGAACCAGGCGTCGGGCAGCCGGCCGGCGAACCAGCCGGCGACCTCGGCGCGCTCCACGGGGGGCGGCGCGTCCTGTCCGCGGCCGCGTCCGGTACCCCGGGCGCGGGCCCAGGGGCCGCGACCGGTCCCGAACGGGGCGTCGGCGAAGCGGTGTGCGTGCATGGGAACAGCCTCCTCGGAGCGGCGTAATGATTACACGCTTACAAGGTAGGCCGGACAGGGCTCTGCCGACAGGGGCCCGGCTACGCCCTGAGCGGACGGGGCCGGGCCTCTGCCGGTCAGCGGACGGTCAGCCCCCGGCGGACCAGGACGCGCCGCTCCAGCGGGGCGAAGACGAGCAGCTCGATCGCGATGCCGACCGCCAGGATCAGGGCGATCGACGTGATGACCAGCGACATCTGGGAGAGCTCGCGGCCGACGTTGAGCAGCTGCCCCAGGCCCTGGCCCAGCTGCGGCGAGTAGGTGATGAGCTCGGCGGCCATGAGCGACCGCCAGGCGAAGGCCCACCCCTGGCGGAGTCCGCCGAGGTAGCCCGGCAGCGCCGCCGGCAGGAGCACGTGCCGGGTGCGGCCGAGGGTCGAGAGCCCGAGCACACGGCCGACGCGGTCGAACAGCGGCGGCACCTGCTTCATGCCGCTGAGCAGCCCGTTCGCGATGGACGGCGCGGCGCCGAGCAGCACCACCGTGTAGATCGCGGCGTCGGTCAGCTGGAACCAGATGATGGCGGCCGGCACCCAGGCGACCGAGGGCAGGCTCTGCAGCCCGCTGACGATCGGCCCGATGGCCGCCCGCAGCCACCGGCTCCACCACATGGCGAGGCCGAGCGCGGTGCCGATGACCAGCGACAGGGCGAAGCCGACGGCGCCGCGGCTGAGGCTGGTCCAGACCGCCTCGAACGCGCTGCCGTCGGTGATCCGCTCCCAGAACACCTCGGCCACGTCGCCCGGCGAGGGCAGCGCGTACGACGGCTTCACCTCGGCCTCGTAGGCCAGCTGCCACACGCCGACGAGCGCGGCGAGGAAGAAGATCGGCGGGAGGACCGTCCGGACGAACCGCCTGCCCAGGCTCGGGCCCGGCGGCAGCGTCGCGGCGGTGTCGAGGGCGTCGAGCCCTGCCTCGAGCTGCCGGGCGCCGACCGGCGGCCCGTCCGTCGTCCGGTTCCCGTGCGGGCTGGTGCTAGTGGCCATGGCGGCTGATCTCCCGGTGCAGCTCGTGGGTGATCTCCGCGGCGAGCGCGCTGACCCCGGGCGACTCGATGGTCCGCGGCTGCGGCAGGTCGACCTGCCACTCCCGCACGATGCGGCCCGGCCGCGAGCCCATGAGGACCACCCGCGACCCCAGTCGCACGGCCTCGCGGACGTTGTGGGTCACGAAGACGACCGACAGCTGCTGCTCGGCCCACACCCGGGCCAGCTCGACGTGCAGCACGTCACGGGTGATGGCGTCGAGCGCGGCGAACGGCTCGTCCATCAGCAGGACCTTGCTGTCCTGCGCGAGGGAACGCGCCAGGGCGACCCGCTGGCGCATGCCCCCGGACAGCTCGTGCACCCGCTTGCCGCCCTGGTCGGCGAGGTTGACCAGCGACAGCAGCCGGGCGGCCTCGGTGCGCCGCTCCGCGCGCTTCACGCCGCGGGCCTTGAGCGCCAGCTCCACGTTCCCGCTGGCGGTCAGCCACGGGAGCAGGGCGGGCTCCTGGAACATGAGGGCCGGCCGCCGGGCGCTGACCTCCACGCGCCCGGCGGTCGGCTCGACGAGTCCGGCGAGCAGGTTGAGCAACGTCGACTTGCCGCACCCGGACGCGCCGACCAGGCAGACGAACTCCCCCGGGGCCACGGTCAGGTCGACGCCGTCGAGCACCGGCGGCCGGTCGCGCTCGAAGACCTGGGAGACGCCCTCGACCCGGACGGCGGGCGGGGCGTCGGCCGCGCTCCGGTGCGCAGGACGGGCCTGCGGACCGGCGGCGACCAGCTGTTCCGTGGACATGGGGGTGCCTTCCTGGCGGGAGGGGTCAGTCCTCGCCCAGGCCGCCGGCGGACACCGGCTCCAGGTCGAGGTCGGAGAGGACGGCGTTCAGCGGACGGAGGTCGTAGATGCCCTCGATGTCCACGAGTTCCGGCGTGGTGCCGGCGTCGAAGCTGTGCTGCGCGGACTCCTCCAGCGTCGAGGCCAGCGGGTCCCAGGTGACCGAGAGGTTGCTCCAGGCGCGGTCGAGCACCTCGGCGTCCAGCGGCGAGCTGCCGGCGGCCTCGAGCCCCGCGTTGACCGCGGTCTTGGCGGCGTCCGGGTCGTCCTCGCCGAGCTGGACGGCGGCGACGTGGGCGCGCAGGAAGGCGTCCACCGTCTCCGGGTTCTGCTCGAGGAACTCGGTGCGCACGATGATGTTCGTGGTGACGAACTGGCCGTCGTCCCACAGGTCGCGCTCGTCGACCAGCACCTTCGCGCCGGCCTCGAGCACCAGCCGCGAGGCCCACGGCTCGGGCAGCCACGCGCCGTCGAACTCGCCCTCCTGGAACAGCCCCAGGGTGTCGGCGTTCGGGGTCGGGGAGATCGTCACGTCGCCGCCGCCCTCGATGCTGTTCTCCAGGCCCTGCTCGGTGAGCCAGGTGCGCAGGGCGACGTCCTGGGTGTTGCCGAGCTGCGGCGTGGCCAGCGTGGCGCCCCGGAGGTCCTCCGGGGAGTCGATGCCCTCGCGGACGACGAGCTGCGCACCACCGGAGGCGGCGCCGGAGATGATGCGGACGGCGTCGCCGTCGCTCTGGCCGTAGGCGTTGATCGCCGGGCTGGGGCCGATGTAGGCGATGTCCAGCGCACCGCCGAACACCGCCTCCACGACGTCCGGGCCGGCGTTGAACACCTGGGTGGACAGCGTCGTGTCGCCGAGCTCCTCGGCGAACAGGCCCTGGTCGACGCCGATCAGGGCGGCCGCGTGCGTCACGTTGGCGAAGTAGCCGAGCCGGAGCTCCTCGGCGACGCCCGAGCCGCCGGAGCTGCCGGAGTCGCCGTCGTCCCCGCAGGCGGCCAGTGCGGCGGCGAGCGGCACCAGGGCCATGAGGGCGAGAGCGCGGCGGCGGGTCGTGCGATGGGTGGTCATGGGTCCTCGTCTGGGCGTGAGCGCACGGCGACGACGGGAGCCACGGGGCCAGGGGGCGCACGTCGACGGACCGCGCGCCGGGGGGTGGGAGGGGGCGCGTCGGCTCTAGGCCGACGGACAGAGAGCGCTGCTCAGCCACCCGTTGTCGACGTGGCGGTCGGCCACGAGGAGGGGCAGCGGAGGCATGGGCGGAAAGATAACCCACACCATCCCCACCATGTCACTGGGGTATCCCGCCCGCCCGTCGAGCGCCGGCCCCGGCATGTGACATGTCGCCGGATCACGGCGTGATCGCGCGATGACGGATGCAGGACGTTGCCAACCGACACGCCCGGCTTCCGGCGGTCGTGGACATCCACGGCCATTGCTGCTATCCGGCGCGTCGGCGGACTCTGCCGGACATCCGATCCACCCTCAGGAGGTCGCCATGTCCCAGCGTTCTCGCACCGTCCGCCGGCTCGCCGTCACCCTCGCCGGTGGAGCCGTCCTCGGGGTCACCACCCTCGCCGCGCCCGCGTCCGCGGCACCCGGCTGCTCCACCGCCTGGGGGTCCCTGCCGGAGTCCGCCGGCGGCACGGGCGCCGGCACCGTCGACGAGATCCGCACCGGCCGGCACGCGTGCTTCGACCGTCTCGTCGTCGACATCGACGGCGCGAACGGGAGCGCCGTCGGCTACGGCGTCGACTACGTGCCCCAGTTCCGGGAGGACGGCACCGGGGACGCGGTGCCCCTGCGTGGCGCGGCCGACCTGCAGATCGTCGTCGCCCGCCCGGCGCACGCAGGCGGGACGGCGACCTACGACCCGGTCGACGACGCCGAGGCCGAGGACGTCTCCGGCTACCGCACCTTCCGCCAGGTGGCGTGGGGGCAGTCGTTCGAGGGGCAGAGCACGATCGGGCTGGGCGTGCGGGCCCGGCTGCCCTACCGCGTGTCGCTCCTCGCCGGCCCGGGCGACGACGCCCGGCTCGTGGTGGACGTCGCGCACAGCTGGTGAACGGCGGCCCGGGCGCCGTCCCTCCCGGGGACCGCGCCCGGGCCGTCGTGCCCGGTCAGCCGGTGGAGCCGCTGCCCCGCTCGCCGTCGCGCGGCGGCTCGATCGCCCGGGGTGCCCGCCGGAGGGCGTCGAGCACGTCCTCGCCCGGCTCCTCCCGGCCCTCGCGCAGCAACTGCTCCGGGGTGTCGGGGACGGCGACGTCCGGCCGGTCCTCCACGGGCTCGAAGCTCGCCGGCACCCGCTTGAGGTGGCGGGTCATCGAGCGCACCAGGAACCCGACGGCGATGAGGCCGAGCACCAGCAGCAGCAGGCCGAACGGACCGGACTTGCCGACGTCGTCGGGGACCTGCTGCTGGTCGGCCGCCCACAGGATCATCATCGGACCGTCACCTCGCTGCGGATGCCTGCGAACAGGTCGTCCTCGGGCACGGGGGCGTCGACCAGGGAGCGGGCCAGCTCGTAGTCCTCGGTGGGCCAGACCCGCTGCTGCAGGTCCATCGGGACGGCGAACCACCGGCCGGTCGGGTCGATCTGCGTGGCGTGCGCGATGAGGGCGGCATCACGGACGTCGAAGTACTCCGCGCACGGGACCTTCGTGGTGACCCGGTGGGAGATGTCGTTCTCCGGGTCCCAGTTCTCCAGCCACTCCGCGTACGGGGACTCGCCGCCGGAGGCGAGGACCGCCTCGTGCAGCGCTCGCGTCCGGGGCAGCGTGAAGCTCATGTGGTAGTAGAGCTTGCTCGGCTGCCAGGGCTCGCCGAGCTCCGGGTAGCGGTCGGGATCACCGGCGGCCTCGAAGGCGTGCACCGAGATCTCGTGCGTCTTGATGTGGTCGGGGTGCGGGTAGCCGCCGCGCTCGTCGTAGGTGGTGACGACGTGCGGCCGGAAGCGGCGGATGAGCGCGACGAGCGGCGCCGCGGCCTCCTCCAGCGGCACGAGGGCGAAACACCCCTCGGGCAGCGGCGGCAGCGGGTCGCCCTCGGGGAGCCCGGAGTCGACGAAGCCGAGGAACTCCTGCTCCACGCCGAGGATCTCCCGCGCGCGGGCCATCTCCTCGGTGCGGATCTGCGGCAGCCGCTCCCACACCTCCGGCTTGTCGAGGGCCGGGTTGAGCACCGAGCCGCGCTCGCCGCCGGTGCACGTGGCCACCATGACGCGGGCGCCCTCGGCGACGTACTTGGCCATCGTCGCGGCGCCCTTGCTCGACTCGTCGTCGGGGTGGGCGTGCACGGCGAGCAGCCGGAGCTGGTCTGCGTCGGTCACCGGGCCATCATCCCCCGCTGCGGGGGCAGGCGGCGGCGGGCAGGCACCCGGACGGGTGTGGTGTGCCGCGCGTCACGCCGGGACCGGGTAGGTTCCGCAACTCCCGTCGATGCGTGCAGCGGCTCCGACGCCGGTGTTAGCTTGGACGATCACCATGAGCGCCGTCCGACCGGACGGTGACCCCCCAACCGCAGGAGTACCGACGCGTGTCCACCCCCACTGAGAACGAGCAGGGCATCTGGCTGACCCAGGAGGCCCACGACCGGCTGAAGGCCGAGCTCGACCAGCTGGTGGCGAACCGTCCGGCGATGGCCGCCGAGATCAACGCCCGCCGCGAGGAGGGCGACCTCAAGGAGAACGGCGGCTACCACGCGGCCAAGGAGGAGCAGGGCAAGCAGGAGGGCCGCATCCGGCAGCTCACCGACATCCTGCGCAAGGCGACCGTCGGTGACGCGCCCACGGAGGTCACCGAGGCGGCGACGGGCACCGTGATCACGATCCGCTTCAAGGGCGACGACGAGACCGAGAAGTTCCTGCTGGGCTCCCGCGAGATCGCCGGCACGACCGACCTCACCGTCTACTCGCCGGAGTCCGCCCTGGGCGCGGCGATCATGGGTGCGGCGCCGGGGGCCACGGTCACGTACCAGGCGCCCAACGGCCGGGACATCACCGTCGACGTCGTCGCCATCGAGCCGTTCGTCCCCTGACCGGGGCGGACCGCCCGCGCATGGCGCGCTCCCGCCGCGCCGAGAACACCGGCTTCGAGTGCGGCCACTGCCACGTCGCCGTCCCGGCGAACACCGACGGGCACTACCGCAACCACTGCCCGTACTGCCTGTGGTCGCTGCACGTCGACGACCTGCCCGGTGACCGGGCGAGCGAGTGCCGGCAGCTGATGCAGCCGATCGGGCTGGTGGAGAAGTCCGGCAAGGGCTGGCAGGTGGTGCACCGCTGCACGGCGTGCGGCCACCGCCAGCCCAACCGGCTGGTCCGCGACGGCGACGCCCCCGACGACTTGGACCTGGTGCTCTCGCTCCCCTGGCTCTGACACCGCCGGCGCACCGTGTGCGCCGGTCGTGACGCCACTCCTGGGTGTTGCCCCAGCTCTCGCGGTGCTGCAGCGGCGCAGGAGCGCGCGGAACACCGGAGGAGTGCGCCGGACGCGCGCGTTGCGGGTGTTGCTCACGGGTCGCGGGTGCTGCAGCACCCGCGGAGCACGGAGAACACCCGCAACGGGAGCCGGCCCGGGCTGCGACTGCGGAGGAGGTCAGGCGGCGAGACCTCGACGGCGGAGCAGCGGCGCGGGGTCGGCGTCGCGGCCGCGGACCGCGCGGAAGGCGTCCAGCGGGTCCACCGACCCACCGACGGCGAGCAGCCGGCTGCGGAAGACGTCGCCGTTCTCCCGCCGCAGCCCACCGTTCTCCCGGAACCACTCCACGGTGTCGGCGTCGAGGACCTCCGACCAGATGTAGGAGTAGTAACCGGCCGAGTAGCCACCGGCGAAGACGTGCTGGAAGTAGGTCGTGCGGTAGCGCGGCGGGACGAGGTCGGACGCCACCCCGGCCGCCTCGAGCGCGCGGGCCTCGAACTCCGCCGGGTCGCCGATCTCGGTCTCCGAGGTGATCCGGTGCCATGCCTGGTCGAGCAGCGTCGCCGCGAGGTACTCCTGCGTCGCGAAGCCCTCGCCCCACAGCGCCGCGGCGTCCAGTGCCGCCACCACCTCGGCCGGCAGCGGTTCGCCGGTGTCCACGTGGCGGGCGTAGTGGTCACGGACCTCCGGCCACATCGCCCACATCTCGTTGACCTGGCTGGGGAACTCGACGAAGTCCCGGGGCACCGCGGTGCCGGCGAACCGCGGGTAGGTGACCGCCGAGCTGAGCGCGTGCAGCGTGTGGCCGAACTCGTGGAACAGCGT
Organism: Blastococcus sp. TF02A-26; assembly: GCF_003319125.1. Classification (GTDB taxonomy): domain Bacteria; phylum Actinomycetota; class Actinomycetes; order Mycobacteriales; family Geodermatophilaceae; genus Trujillonella. The sequence goes on from NZ_QOHG01000007.1 coordinate 52,789, forward strand.
GTCGACCTCGGTGAGGGTCAGCAGCGTCGGCTGGCCCGGAGCGGCCCGGTTGACGTTGAGGTTGTTGACGACGACGGGCCGGGTGTCGAGCAGCCGGGACTGCGACACGAAGCTGCTCATCCACGCCCCACCGCGCTTGCCCTCGCGCGCGAAGAAGTCACCGAGGTAGAGCCCGACCGGAGCGCCGTCGGCGTCGCTGACCTCCCAGACCCGGACGTCGGGGTGGTAGCCGGCCAGCTCGGGCCGCGGGGTGAACCGGTAGCCGTAGAGGAGCTCGGCGGCGTGGAAGACGCCGTCGACCAGCACCCGGTCCAGCTCGAAGTAGGGCCGCAGCGCCGCGGTGTCGACGGCGTAGCGCTCGGCCCGCACCCGCTCGCTGTAGAAGGCCCAGTCCCAGGCGGCGAGCTCGACCCCGTCCGCGGCGGCGAGCTCGGCGAGGGCGGCGGCCTCGGCCCGGGCGTTGGCGACCGACGGGCCGACCATCGTGGCGAGCATCGCGTCGACGGCCTCCGCCGTCCCCGCGGTCTGGTCGGCCAGTACCAGGTCGGCGTGGCTGTCGAACCCGAGCAACCGGGCCCGCTCGGCCCGCAGCCGGGCGATCCGGACCGCGACCGGTCCGTTGTCGTGCTCGCCGGACGACGCCCGGCCGACCGAGGCCTCGAACACCCGCCGGCGCAGTTCGCGGTCGCGCAGCTTGGCGAGCACCGGCTGCCCCGTCGGCAGCACCAGCGTGAGGAGGTAGCCGTCCAGGCCCCGGTCGGCGGCGGCGCGGGCGGCGGTGGCGATCTCCTCGTCCCCCAGCCCGTCGAGCTCGGCGACGTCGTCCACCCGCACGGCGGCGGCCTCGGTGGCCACCTGCAGGTTCTGCGCGAAGGTCGTCGACAGCTCCGACAGCTGGGCGTTGAGCTCGGTCAGCCGGGCGCGACCGCCCTCGTCCAGCCGGGCACCGGCGAGCACGAAGTCCAGGTGGTAGCGCTCGACCAGGCGCAGCGACTCGGCGTCCAGCCCGGCGGTCTCCCGGCCCGCGTGGACGGCGTCGATGCGGGCGAACAGCGCGGGGTCCAGCCGGATGGCGTCGGAGTGGGCGGACTGCACCGGGGCGAGCTCGCGCTCGATCTCCCGCAGCCGCGGCGTCGACATCGACGACGAGAGGTTGCCGAGGACCGCGTTCGCCCGGCGGAGCAGCCGGCCGGCGCGCTCCAGCGCGACGACGGTGTTCTCGAACGACGGCGGCTCCGCCGAGCCGGTGATCGCCTCGACCTGGGCGCGGTGCTCGGCCATGCCGGCCAGCACGGCCTCACGGCAGTGCTCCAGCGTGATGTCGGCGAACGGCGGCAGCTCGAACGGCAGCGGGGAGGGCTCGAGCAGCGGGTTGGCGGAGGACGGCCCGGCATCGGTCACCGGGCCATCCTCCGCCCCCGGCTCAGCGGGTGGAGGTCCGGGAGTACAGCCGCACCGCCAGCGGCACGAACACCGCGAGGAAGCCGACGGTCCACAGCAGCGTGTAGACCACCGGGTGCTGCAGCGACCACGCGTCGGGGGCCGGCGCACCGGCCACCGAGTTGCCGAACAGGTCGCGGGCGGCCTGGACGACGGCGGACACGGGGTTCCACTCGGCGAAGGTCTGCAGCACCGACGGGAAGCTCTCCAGCGGCACGAAGGTGTTGGCCACGAAGGTCAGCGGGAAGATCACCATGAAGCTCGCGTTGTTGACGACCTCCGGTGTGCGGACGAGCAGCCCCACCACTGCCATCAGCCAGCTGATCGCGTAGGCGAAGAGCAGCAGTACCAGGAAGCCGCCGATGGCCTCCGGCACCGAGCTGTTGATCCGCCAGCCGACCACCAGTCCGGTCAGCGCCATGACGACGATCGAGATGGCGTTGAGGCCGAGGTCGGCGACCGTGCGCCCGATCAGTACCGCCGCACGCGACATCGGCAGCGACCGGAAGCGGTCGATCAACCCCTTCTGCAGGTCCTCGGCGAGGCTGGCCCCGGTGGTCGTGCTCCCGAGCACGATCGTCTGGGCGAAGATCCCGGGGAGCAGGAACTCCGCGTAGCTCACGTCGCCGGGCACGTCGATCGCGCCTCCGAAGACGTAGCGGAAGAGCAGCACGAACATGATCGGCGACAGGGTCGCGAACACGATCAAGTCGGGGACCCGCTTGACCTTGATGAGGTTGCGGCGGGTGATGGTCGCGCTGTCGGCGACCACCGCGGACAGGGCGCTCATCGGGCACCTCCTGCGGTCGTGGCGGGCTCGCGGCCGGCCTGTTCCGCGGCGTCGGGGGACTCGGCCTCCTCGGTGCCGCGGCCGGTCAGGGTGAGGAACACGTCGTCGAGGTCGGGCCGGCGCAGCCCCACGTCGAGGACCTCGACGCCGCTGCCCTCCAGCCGCCGCAGGGCCTCGGCGAGGGCGTCGGTGCCACCGCTCACCGGCATGCTGATCCGGCGGGTCTGCTCGTCGACCTGCGCCTCACCGGCCGCGAGCGGCCGCAGCCGGTCGCGGACCAGGGCGACGTCGGGACCGCGGCCGACGGTGAGCTCCAGCCGCTGCCCGCCGACCTGGGCCTTCAGCTCGTCACCGGTGCCGCGGGCGATGACCCGGCCCCGGTCGATGACCACCATGGAGTCGGCCAGCCGGTCGGCCTCCTCCAGGTACTGGGTCGTGAGCAGGATCGTCGTCCCGCCGTCGGCGAGGTCGGCGATGAACTCCCACATGCCCAGCCGGCTGCGCGGGTCCAGCCCGGTCGTCGGCTCGTCGAGGAACAGCACCCGTGGGCGGGCGATGAGCGAGGCCGCGATGTCGAGCCGGCGGCGCATGCCGCCGGAGTAGGTCTTCGCCGGGCGCGACGCGGCGCCCACGAGGTCGAAGCGCTCCAGCAGCTCCGCGGCCCGTGACCGGGCCTCCCGCCGGCCCAGCCGGTAGAGCCGGCCGACCATCTCCAGGTTCTCGGCGCCGGTCAGGTACTCGTCGACCGCGGCGTACTGGCCGGTCAGCCCGATCGCGGCCCGCACCTGCGCGGCGTCGCGGACCACGTCGAGCCCGACCACCTCCACGCGCCCCTCGTCGGGCTGCAGCAACGTGGCGAGGGTGCGGACGACGGTCGTCTTGCCCGCCCCGTTGGGGCCCAGCAGACCGAGGACGCTGCCCTCGGGGACGCTGAGGTCCACGCCGGCCAGCGCGGTGGTGGCACCGAAGCGCTTGACGAGCCCCTCGACGACGATGGCGGGAGTCATGCGCCGCACGCTAGGGCGAGGCACCGACAGTTCCCGAACCGATTCCGCGGCACGCGTGTCCACTGCATGCCCGGTCCGACCGCGGCCGACGCCGGAACTCATCGGGCGCTGCCGACCCGTGGCCGCGACCACCTGCGGAGTCGTACCTTTGGCGGGGTGACGGACCCCGCCTCCACGGCACCCGCTCCCCCCGCCCCCGACGCCCCTGCTCCGACGACCCTCGGCGAGCTCCGCGCGAGCGGCGCCGCCTTCCGGCCGGTCAAGGCCGAGATCCGGGCCAACCTGCTGGCGCGGCTGGCCGCCGGCGAGCCCTCGCTGCCCGGCATCGTCGGGTTCGAGGACACCGTCGTCCCCGAGGTCGAGCGGGCCCTCATCGCCGGCCACGACCTCGTCCTGCTCGGCGAGCGCGGCCAGGGCAAGACCCGCCTCATCCGCACCCTGGTCGGCCTGCTCGACGAGTGGACGCCGGTGCTGGCCGGCAGCGAGCTCAACGAGCACCCGCTGCACCCGATCTCGGTGTGGGCGCACCGGCAGATCGCCGAGCACGGCGACGCCACCCCGGTCACCTGGCTGCACCGCAGCGAGCGCTTCGGCGAGAAGCTCGCCACCCCCGACACCAGCGTCGGCGACCTGATCGGCGACGTCGACCCGATCAAGGTCGCCGAGGGCCGCACGCTGGGCGATCCGGAGACGGTGCACTACGGGCTGGTGCCGCGCACCAACCGCGGCATCTTCAGCGTCAACGAGCTGCCCGACCTCGCCGAGCGCATCCAGGTCGCGCTGCTCAACGTGCTCGAGGAGCGCGACATCCAGATCCGCGGCTACCGCGTGCGGCTGCCGCTGGACCTGCTGCTGGTCGCCAGCGCCAACCCCGAGGACTACACCAACCGCGGGCGGATCATCACCCCGCTCAAGGACCGCTTCGGCACCGAGGTCCGCACGCACTACCCGATCGAGCTGGCCGACGAGATCCGGCTGCTGCACCAGGAGGCGCACACCAGCGGCCTCGGCGCCCCGGACGACCAGCCGAGCCTGGACAACCCGGTCGTGCCGGAGCACCTCGTCGAGATCATCGCCCGGTTCACCCGGCTGGTCCGCGAGTCCGGCTCGGTCGACCAGCGCTCCGGGGTCAGCGCCCGGTTCGCGATCGCGGCGCTGGAGACCCTCGCCGGCTCCGCCGTCCGCCGCGCCGCCGTCGCCGGGGAGACCCGGCCGGTCGCGCGGGTGGTGGACCTGCCCGCGGTCGTCCCGGCCAGCCGCGGCAAGGTCGAGTTCGCCGACGCCGGCAGCGACCCGGACGACGACCGGGAGCTGGAGGTCCTCGAGCACCTGCTCCGCCAGGCCACCGCGCAGACCTTCCGCGCCCGCTGCGCCGGGCTGGACCTGACCGGCCTGCAGGAGCACTTCACCGGCGGGGAGACCGTGGAGTCCGGCGAGCTGGTGCCGGCCGCGGCCCTGCTCGGGCAGCTGGGCACCATCCCGAAGCTGGCCGAGCTGCTGGGCCGGCTCGGCGTGCCCGAGGGCGAGCAGTCCGCCGAGCAGGCCGCCGCCGCGGTCGAGTTCGCGCTCGAGGGGCTGTACCTGACCCGCCGGCTCGCCAAGGACACCGACGGCGCCCGCACCGTGTACGGGGCCTGAGGTGTCGCGTCCCCGCCCCGGCAAGGGGTACCGGTACGGCCGCTGGCGGGGCGGGCCCGACCCGCTCGCGGCGCCGTACGACCTGGGCGACGCCGTCGACGAGATCGGTGACTCCGTCCTCGCCGGCAGCGGTGTCAAGGAGGCGATGCGGGAGCTGCTGCGCCGCGGCATGAACGGCCGGCGCGGGCTCGACGAACTCCGCCGCAGCGTGCGCGACCGGCTGCGGCAGGCCCGCCAGGCCGGCCGGATGGACGGCACGCTGCAGGAGGTCCGGGAGCTGCTGGACAGGGCGCTGGAGGCCGAGCGCCGCGAGCTGTTCCCCGACCCGGACGACTCGGCCCGCCTCGCCGAGGCCGAGCTCGACGCGCTGCCGCAGGACACCGCGGGCGCCGTCCGGGAGCTCAAGGACTACCAGTGGCGCAGCGAGGAGGCCCGGCAGGCCTACCAGCAGATCCAGGACACGCTGCGCCGCGAGGTGCTCGACAGCTCCTTCGCCTCGATGAAGCAGGCGCTGGAGAACGCGACCGAGCAGGACATGCAGGCCGTCCGCGACATGGTCGCCGACCTCTCCCGGCTGGTCGACGCGCACAACCGCGGCGAGGACACCGACGAGCAGTTCCAGCAGTTCATGGAGAAGCACGGGCAGTTCTTCCCCGACGACCCGCAGTCGGTCGAGGAGCTGATCGACTCCCTCGCCCGCCGGGCCGCCGCCCAGGAACGGATGATGGCCGGCCTCTCCCCCGAGCAGCGGGCCGAGCTGTCGGACCTGATGGCGCAGACGATGCAGGACATGGGCCTGGCCAGCGAGATGGCCCACCTGCAGGACGCGCTGCGCCAGGCGCGGCCGGACCTGCCGTGGGGCCAGCGCGGGCAGGTGCCCGACGGCGAGCAGTCGCTCGGGCTCGGCGACGCCACCAGCGCCGTCGCGGAGCTCGCCGACCTGGAGGCGCTGTCCAGCCAGCTCTCCCAGGGGTACGCGGGGGCCTCCCTGGCCGACGTCGACGAGGAGCTGCTCGAGCAGGCCCTCGGCCGCGAGGCGGTCGACGACCTCGCCGCCCTGCGCCAGCTGGAGCGCGAGCTCGAGCGGCAGGGCTACCTCAACCGGACCGACGGCAAGCTGGAGCTCTCCCCCAAGGCGGTCCGCCGGCTCGGGGCGACCGCGCTCAGGCGGGTCTTCGCCCGGCTGGACTCGGCCGGCCGCGGCGACCACGACGTCGCCGACGCGGGGTCCGCGGGTGAGCTCACCGGCAGCTCGCGGGAGTGGCAGTTCGGTGACGAGCAGCCGCTGGACGTCGTCCGGACGGTCCGCAACGCCGTCCTCCGCAACGCCGGCGAGGAGCGACCGGGCGGCCGACGGGCCGTCCGCATCGCCGTCGAGGACTTCGAGGTCGTCGAGACCGAGCGGCGCACCGGCGCCGCGGTCGCCCTGCTGGTCGACCTGTCGTACTCGATGGCGCTGCGCGGCACGTGGGGCGCGGCCAAGTCGACGGCCATGGCGCTGCACTCGCTGGTGACGACGAAGTTCCCGCAGGACGCGATCCAGATCATCGGCTTCTCGTCGGTGGCGCAGGTGCTGCGGCCGGAGGCGCTCGCCGAGCTGAGCGTGGACACGCTGCAGGGCACCAACCTGCAGCACGGGCTGATGCTGGCCCGCCGCTTCCTCGCCCGGCACCGCGACGCCGAGCCGGTCGTCCTCGTGGTCACCGACGGCGAGCCGACCGCGCACCTGGAGCCGGACGGGACGCCGTTCTTCTGCTGGCCACCCATGCCGGAGACGATCGCCCGCACCGTCGCCGAGGTGGAGAAGGTGGCCCGGTCCGGGGCGACGATGAACGTCTTCGCCCTCGACCCCGAGCCCGCACTCGTGCACTTCGTCCACGACATCACCCAGCGCGCCGGCGGGCGGGTGTTCACCCCGGACGGCGACAAGCTGGGCGAGTACGTGGTCGCGGACTACCTGCGGACCCGCCGGGGGCGCCGCGGCCGATGACCGGTCCCCGGCTGCCCGCGACGCAGGTGTTCCCGGTGGTGCTCGCCTACGGCGACATCCGGCGTCGCGGGCTCCCCGTCCTGGCCGTCGCGTTCCTGCTGGCGTTCTTCCTGGCCGGGCGGCTGAGCGCGACCGCGCTGGACGGGGTGGCCCCCGTGCTCGTCGGGGTCGCCGTCGGTGGCGCCGTGGTGGTCGCCATGGACCGCGTCAGGCAGCGGCAGTTCGCCGCGGAGTGGGACGGGGTGGCGCTGACCGTCTCGGCCGTCGGCCTGCACGTCCGCGAGCCGCACGCCGCCACCACCCTGCCGTGGTCGGGCATCACCGAGCTGACCGCCGGGGACGTGGCCGGCCCGACCGCCCGGGGCATCGGGGACACCGGGCGGGCCGCGGCGCGGTTCGCGCGCGCGACCATGTCGCGGCGCACCGACGCGCTCGCCGGCGCGGGCGCCACCACCGTGGAGGCGGGGCACCGCTCGCTGTTCGCGCCGGACCCGCGGGGGCGCGCCGTCGTCGTGGTCGGGTTGTTCGAGGACGACTGGCGCAGCGGGCAGCTGGGCGCCTGGGTGCGCGCCGCCCGGCCCGACCTGCTCGGCTGAGCCACGCCGCCCTCGCTAGGGTCGCCTGGATGAGCGTGGAGGCCGGATCGCGGGCAGGCCGCGCGCTGTTCCCGCTCGGGCAGTCGCTCGGCCAGCGGGACGGCGGCCTCGTGTTCGACGTCCGGGTCGGTGACGAGCTGCGGCAGGTCGACCCGGTGCAGTGGGCGGTGTGGGCGCTGGCGCACGGGCTGCCGGGGGTCTCCGGTCCGTGGACGGCGGACGACGTGCTGCTGCAGGCGACCGCCGCCGGTCTCCCCGACGCCCGGGAGGTCCTGACCGGCCTGGCCGACGACGGCCTGGTGGTCGAGGCCCCCGCCGACGCCGCCGGAGCCCTCGCCCTGGCCGAGCGGGTCCGCGTCATGGTCGCGCTGCTGCCGCTGGGCAACAGCGCGGAGGAGCCCGCCGCCTGGTCACTGGGTCTGCCCGGCCAGCCGCTCGTGCACGTCGACGAGGCGGTGTACGAGGTGGTCGTGCTCGGGCACCTCGACACCGACCTCTGGACGACGGTGCAGCAGGTGGCGGCCGCGCCGCGCCCGTCCGCCGACGACGTCCGTGATCCGGTCGTCCTGCTCGGGCGGGTGCTCGATGCGCTCCCCACGCTGCTGTCGGTGGGCGCCGTGCACCTGGACCGGGCCGTTCCCCGGACGGCAGCAGCGTGACCGCCGCGGACGACGCCCGGCTGGTGCTGCCGGTCGGGCAGTACCTCGGCGCGCTGGTCCCCGCCGCCGGTGCGCCGGTCCGGGGGCACCGCGTGCGGGTCGGCGAGCAGGTGCACCTGCTCGCCGACGGCCCCGAGTTCGAGGTGTGGAGCCTCGCGCACGGCGTGCCGCAGCTGGCCGGTCTGCTCCCCACCGACAGCGCACAGCTGACCCGGCTGGCCTCGGCGATCGAGCCGGCGGAGGTCGCCCGGATCCTGACCGACCTGACCGGCCGCGGGCTGCTGGCACTGGTCGACCCCGCCGACGCCAGCGGCTTCGCCCGCGGGCACCGCTGGTACAGCCTGCTCGGCGGGCTGGGCTACCAGCAGTCCGGCAACGGCGCGATCGGGCTCGTCGGCTCGGCGCCGATCCGGGAGGTCGCGCCCCGGGTCTACGAGTTCTGGAGCCTCGCCCCGCTCTTCGGGGACCTGCGCGCCGCCGCGGAGTTCCTCGCCGGGGCGGCCGCGGACGACCCCGACCCGGTGCCGGCCGAGACCGACCCGGCCGCCGTCGTCGGAGACCTCGTCGGCTGGCTGCACGACCTGCTCTGCGTCGGCGCCGGCTGGCTGGACGTCCGGCTGCCCGGAACCGCACCGTGACGCGGGCGCCCGGGCCGGGGGTGCTGGCCCTCGGCTGGTGCGCCGAGCTCTGGCCGGACGGCGCCGGCGTGCTGACCGGGCACAGCATCCGCGTCCTGGACGCCCGTCAGCTGCGCGTCTGGCGGGCCGCGCACGGGTCCCCGGTGCACCCCGAGGGCGCCCCTTGGACGGCGGCCGACGTCGCCGCCGCGGTCGACCTCCCCGCCGCCGAGGTCGACGACGTGCTCGCGAGCCTGGCCGCGCTGGACCTCGTGGCCGGCATCGACCCGGCCGACCCCGGACCGGCCGCCGAGCGGCTGACCCTGCTGCCGCTCGCCGAGGGCTGGGGCAACACCCCCGAGGAGCCGACGGTGTTCCGCTACGGGCTGGGCGGCACCGAGCTCGCCCGCCTCCCCCGCGTCCTGTACGACGCCGTGTCGCTGGCCGGGCGCTGGCCCGATCTGCGCACCGCCTGCTCGGAACTGGCCGCGCTGGCCCGGCAGGCGGGCGTCCCCGCGCCGGAGGACGCCGACGGCGACGCCCTGCTCCGCCGGCTGGCGGGCGCGCTCCCCCGGTTGTGCGGCTCGTCGGTGGTCGCCCTGCACCCCGCGGGCGAGGTCCGATGAGCTGGCCGGGCCTCGTGCTCCCCGTCGGCCACCGACTGGGCCCGCTGCACGGCCTCGACGGCTCCGGTCCCGTGCCGGGCGTGGTCCGCCGGGGGGACGCCGCCGAGCTGCTGGACCCGGCGGAGGCCGCCGTCTGGGACCTCGCCCGGCCCCGGCCCGACGACCCGCTCCCCGGTGACGCCGCCCTCCTCGAGCAGCGGGTGGCCCGCGCCCGGCTGGAGCCCGAGCACGTCGACCGGCTGCTCGCCCGGGACCTCCTCGTCCGGGTCCGGCCGGAGGACCCCGCGGTGGTCCCGGTGTCCGCGCGGGTGCGTGCCCGGGCGCTCGGCTCGTGCGCCGGCAGCCGGGCGGACGCGCTCGTGTTCGGGGTCCCGGGCGGCGCCGGCCTGACGGTGTCCGCGGCGGACGCCGAGGTCTGGCTCGCCGCGGTGTACGCCGCCGACCTGTGGTCCGCGGCCGCCGTGCTCCGCGCGTTCCAGGACCCCGACCGGACGACGGTGGCGACCGCCGCCGAGCGGGCGGGACCGCTGGCCCGGCTGTGGAGCGTCGTCCCGCGGTTCCTCGCCGCCGGGTGCGGGCACCTCGACGTCGGCGAGCCGGCCGCGCGGTAGGTCAGCCGGCCGGGGTCCTCGGCCGGTTCAGCGCGGACAGCAGCTCGGCGGCCGGTCGCAGCCGCCAGGCGGTCGCCGCGATGGCGACGTCACCGGCCGGCAGCGGCCGCACCGACCGCCCCGGGACCGGGACGGCGGTCCCACCGCCGACCTCGACCGGCAGGACGGCCAGCTCGAAGGGGAGCCGACCCGACCGGGACGGGTCGGGGTCGCCCTGGCGCTGCCCGAGCACCACCGCGTGCGGCAACCGGTCGGCCGGCGGGGTCAGCGCGGCGAGGGCGGCGTCGACGGCCTGCTGCAGCGCCACCGGCACGCCCCACCAGAAGGGCCGGCCGGGCAGCTCGGCGAGCACCAGGGCAGGCGGGGAACCGACGGCCTCCACCCAGCTGACCACCAGCGGGACGACCGCACCGCCCGGCGACACCACGGTCACCAGCGTCGTCCGGGTGTGGCCGGTGCCGTCGGACCACGGCTCGTCCAGCACCGGCGGGGACGGCGCTGCTGCCGGTGCCGGTCGTGCCTGTGGCGTCGACGCGCGCGGCGCCGCCGCGGGCCCCGGGGCGGGCGACGGCGCCGACGGTCCCCGCTCGGCCTGCTCCGGCTCCGACGGCCGGGGCTCCGACGGCTGGCGCTCCGACGGCGCCGACTGCTCCTGCTGCGCCGGCTGGGGCTTCGACGGCTCCGGCTTCGACTGCTGGGGCGGCGGCCGGAACCCCGGCACCGGGCGCACCGGGCGCAGCCCCACCGCCTCCTCGTCGTCCCGCCACCAGCCCGTGGCGTTGGCGACCGCGGTGACGTACGCCCAGTCGATGCCGGTCCGCCCGGCGCGGGCCGGGGACCCGACCGTGGCGGCGGCGTCGACCACCCGCTGCAGCTCCGGCCCGGTCGGGAGGCCGCCGTCGGCCGGAGCCGGCGGCGTGCGCTCGAGCTCGTCGAGCACCACGGCGAGGGTGCCGGCCGCGTCGGCCGGGCGTGTGGCCGGCAGCCCGGCGGCGAGCCGGTCCAGGGCGGCGCGGTGCACCGGTCCGCCGGCCGGCGCCCGCCGGGCGACGAGACGGACGACGCCCTCGACCTGGCCCGCGAGCCAGGCGACCGCGCGTGCCCAGGTGAACAGCGCGGTGCCGGGGTCGGACGCGGCGCCGCTGCCGAGTTCGGCGGCGATCCGGCCGGCACCCAGCTCGGCACGGCGCTCGGCCAGCTGTCGCCGCAGCTCGCCGAGCCGGACGCGGTCGGCGTCGAGCAGGGCGTCGCGCGCGGCCCGCGCGAGCACGTGCTCGTGCACCGTCAGGGCCGCGGACCGCTGCTGCTCGGCGCGGGCCTTCGACCGGCTGAGCAGGGTCTCGGTGCTGTCGGTGAGGGCGGTCGCGCCGACGGCGACGACGGTGGCCGCGACCACCGTGGCACTGGTCGCGGCCGGGGTGCCGGCGACGAGGGCGGTCCAGGTCGCCGGCGACCAGATCGGCCCGAAGTGCGCCGCGTGCAGGACCTGCCAGGCGGCCAGGGCGGCGGTCGCGGTGACCACGGGCCCGGCCACCGCCGTCGCGGTCGACTCCAGCCAGGGCGCGGTGACCGGCGGCTTCACGGGGACGGGCGCGGGCGGGGGGTCCGCCGGCCGGCGGGCGAGGCGGGCGGCGGCGTCCGGGCCGAGCGTGGTGCGCGCCCGGGCCAGCGCCCGCTCCCGCCGGTCGCCCGGGGGCGGGGTGGACTCCGCGCGCGCGTCGGCCGCCTCGACCAGGGTGGCGGTCTCGGCGCGCAGGTCGGCGAGCTCGGTGTCCAGCAACGCCCGGGCGGGGCCGGGCAGGTCCGCGCTGCGGGACCGGTTCTTCGCGGTCTCCACGGCGACCGCGGCCCGGTGGGTGCGGACCGCCGAGGCCGCGGCCGCCGCGGCCGGCGCGAGCCCGATGGTGATCAGGGCCAGCGGCCCGAGCCCGACCGCCGCCGACGCGGCGATCGTCGCGCTGAGCGCGCCGGGCAGCGCGGTGCCGACGGCGGCGGCGCCCAGGTGGGCGGCGAGCCCGGGGACGGCGGAGGGGACCTCGTCGAGGCGCTGCAGGACGTCCAGCAGCGCGGGGGCCAGGAGCACCCGGCGCCGCGGCCAGCCGGAGCGGTCCGGATCGCCGCCGGTGTCCACCGCCGCGTCGCTCGTCATCCCGGCCTCGGCGGCGGAGGCCCGCAGCCGCTCGGTCAGCGCGGTCACCGTGGCGCGGGAGGCACCGGGCGGCAGCTCGGCGAGAGCGCGGGCGTCGGCCTCCACCCGCTGGAGCCGCTGCCGGTCGGCGGGGGTCAGGTCGGCCTCGGTGATCACCCCCGAGGTCCGGCCGGGCACCAGCCGGTCCCCCTGGGCCGGCGGAGGAACGGGCCCGACGGGCCGCCCGTCGACGGCGTCCAACCGGGACCGCGCCCGGTCCCGCTGCGCCACGGCGTCGGCGATCTCCCGGTCCGCGGTGGCCCGGGCCAGCGTCGCCGTCCGGGCGTCGAGCAGCGTCGTCCGGGCCACGTCCAGCCGCGCCGCCTGGGCGGCCAGGGCCCGCTGGGCGACCGAGGCGAACGCGGCGGCGCCGAGCGACACCCCCAGACCCGCCGCCAGCGTCGTCGAGACCGGCAGCGCGGTGACGGCGAGGACGCCGAGACCGACCAGGCCGAAGGCCGGTGCCGCGGCCGCCTTCGCCAGCCACGCGCCCAGCCGGGGCAGCCGCGCGTCCGCGTCGAGACCGGGGGCGCCCGTCGGTCCGGCGGCCAGCTGGGCGGCGACCGGGCCGGACGCGGCTGCGGGTGCCCCGGGGACCCGGCCGCCGGTCCACCGGCCGGCGAGGCGCCGGGGGCCGCGGGGTCGCGCCGGGGCGGTGGATCGCCGGGTCTCCAGCTGCGCCAGCTCCGCCGCGGCCGTCGTCAGGTCGCCGTCCAGCCGGGCCCGCGCCGCGGCCAGGACCGAGCGGACCGCCGGGGTCAGCCCCTGGCGGGCGAGGTCGTGGGCCTGCAGGCGGGCGGTCTGCCGGGCCAGTGCCCGGTCGGCGAAGCCGGCGCCCACCGATCCGGCGAGCCCGGCCGCCGCGCTGGTGACGGCGGTCAGCGCCCGGCCGGCGTCCCCGGACAGCAGACCGATGGCGAGCGCGGGCACCTGCGCCAGCACGGCGGGGGCACCGCCACCGAAGACGACGCGGACCGCGGTGGCCCAGCGCCCGGCGACGGCGTCGGGCACCCCGGACCAGCCCAGCGCCTGGTTGAGGGTCAGGACGTCGGCGCGGGTGTCCGGCGGCAGCGCCGCCAGCCGCTCCGCGAAGCCGGGTGAGGCGCCGGAGACCTGACCGGTGGCCGGATCCGCCACGCCCTGGACCAGCTGCAGCGACCGCAGCAGCGCCGCCGCTCGGCCGCCGGCCCGCACGCGGGTGAGCGGCGACAGCGCCGTCATGCGCTGCCGCAGCTCGGCCAGCTCGGCGCGGGAGTCCGCCTCCCGGCCGGTCAGTCGGTCGGGAGCTGCCGGTCCCGGGTGTCCTCCGCTTCCATCCGGTCGATCAGCTCCTGCTCGCCGGGCAGCGTCGTCCCCAGTTCCGCGGCCAGTTCCTCGGCCCGCGTCCGGTCCACCTCGGTGATCGCGTCCGTCCCGGCGTCCAGGTCCTGGATCAGTGCCCGCTGCACCACTCCCGGATCGAACACCCACCTGCCCTCGGCCGGGTTCAGCAGCATCGCGCGTGACCAGGGTCCCGGGTGGACCACGTGGATGCTCCGCAGCGTCCGGCTCCGCGCTCCCCGGACCTCCCGGTAGACCACTCGTGCTCTCGTCCGCACCTTCGTCCTCTCCCCGGATCACCCTGGCGAGCTCGGTCGCCGTCCCGGCGGTCACGCCCTCCGACTCGAGGTGCGCCTCGATCGACGTGCCGAGCGCGGCGACCGCGGCGACGTACCGCGCGACCATGTCCGGCTGACGGCGGACCGTCCGCGCGGCGCCCGTGTCGACCGCGGCGCCGAACGCATCCTCCACCCCTGCCGGGATCGCGGTGTCCAGCCCCGCCGCCCGGTTGGCGTCGAGGATCCGGCCCAGGGCCGGCGGCAGCGCCAGCGGACCGGCCACCTCGTGTCCGAGGCGGAACACCTCGTAGTCGCCGTGGGTCGCGGCGCCGACCCGGTAGGACTCCTCGGTCGGGAACTGCACCTCGAAGGCGGGGCCGTCGGCCGGCTGCACCGTCACGTTCAGGCCGAGGAACCGGTTCCCCTCCCGCCAGAGGTTCTTCACCGACGGGGACCCGAGGTCCTGGAGCCGGCCGACCACCTCGGTGACCGCCGAGGTGTAGTCCTCCGCGGAGGTCACGACGGTGAAGCGGAGTCGGTCGCCGATCTCCTCCAGCGCCTCGGCCAGCGGGACCCCGGCGTGCACGTCGGCCTCGACCTTCCTGGCCAACGAGGCCGCCGTCTTGACGCGGTGTCCCAGCCCCTCCAGTCGCATGCCGACGCCGGTGGCGGTGGCGGCGGCCGAGACCAGGGCGCCCAGCCGGGCGGTCACCTCGTCGGCGACGGCCTCGACCTGCCGCACCGACGCGTCCAGCTCCGCACGCTGCTCGGCCGTCAGGGCCGCGAGGGCCTGCTGCTCCAGCTGCCGGGCCAGCGCGACGGCCGCGTCCGTCGACGGTCGGGTCAGGGAGCCCCTGTCTGCCGGCCCACCAGCTCGTCGTAGTGCTGCTCCATCGACTGCGTCCGGGCCGAGGGCACCATCTGGACGACGCTCCCGAGGACCAGGAACAGCGGCGCCCCCCGCTTCGGCTGCGCCGGGGCGACCAGCGTCGCGTCCCGGTACGGCCGGGTCACCCACGCCTCCCGGAACTGCTGCGGCGTCTCGCTCGACCGCAGCCACTCGCGGACCGCTGTCAGCGCGGCCTCCTCCGGTCCCTGCGGCTCGGACAACGTCCACTCCCTCCCAGCGCCCACCCGGACGCCGTGCCACTGCCTCGAGCACCCGGATCGGGTCCCCGTAACCGGGCGGCCACGGACTCGCCTCGCCGGTCTGTGCGTCCACCCACCACGTGCCCGCCTCGGTCCGGACGGCGTCGAACCAGTGCCCGCCGCCGTCGGACCAGTCGACGCCGACGATGGCGACCGTGCCCGGCGGCAGGTCGGCGAGCGACCGCTCGAGTGCGTCCCAGGCCCGGCGGGTGAACTCCGCGGGGTCGCTGCCGTCGTCGTCGGAGAGCGTGCTCGCCGGCTCGGCGCCGGCCCACTGCCACATCTCCGCGGTCTCGCCGAGGCGCGTGTCGCCCCACGCCGGCGACACGTCGAGCCCCTGGTAGGCGTCGGCGAAGCGCCGCGAGCAGTCCCCGCAGTTGTAGCGCCACGGCCCGGCCGCCGGGTCCTGCGCCGGGATGGCCGTCCAGTTCGGGTTGATGCCGCCCAGCCACTGCCGGACGTCGTTCGCGCGCTCGTGCGCCTCCCGCAGGCGGGCCGCGACCTCGTCCCCCGGGTCGAGGTACCGGCCCGGTTCCACGACCGGCCGCGGGACGCCGGTGGGGTCGGCGGGACCGGGTTCGCGCGAGCCGTCCTGCGGAGCGGGGTCGCTCAGGCCTCCGGTGGGCTGACCAGCGTCGAGCCGGGCGTCAGCGCGTCCTCCGGGTGCAGCAGGAGCCCCATCCGGAGTTCCTCCTCCGTGCTCCGCGTGTGCCGATCGAAGGAGGGTGCCCGGATCGGCGCTCCGGTCGCCTCGAGGAGCAGGGTCACCCCGTCCGGGGTCGTCCCGTCGAGGAGCACGCCCAGGACCCTCGGCCCGCCCGTCATCGCCGGGAACGTCTCCCGGACCGAGTAGCGCACTGCCATCGTCCCCCTGCTGATGGGCCTGCCAGGCGCCGGCGTCAGGCCCCGATCCGTCGTCCGGGCTCAGGCCGTCGTGCGGACCTGCTCCATGTCGGTCACCTCCGACTCGGGGACCGTCACCTCCCACGCGAACTTGTCCACCCGTGTCAGCCCCAGGGCGTCGGCCCGCGCCGGGTCCGTCCCGGTCCAGCTCAGCCGCAGGTGACCCGGCGGGCTGCTGCGGGACAGCACCCAGAACACCTCGCCCCGCCACCGGCACCGCGAGCTCAGCTGCACCAGGCGCGCCTCGCTGGTCGGCACCAGGCGGCGCCATCCCCGGCCGCCCCGACCCGGCGTGAACTGCGGGTCCTCCTGGCTCTCCGAGAACACCAGCAGGGTCGCCGGGTCCCCGCTGTTCGAGCCCCGATAGGTCCGTCCCTGCCACTCCACGTACAGGCCGTCCGGGTGCTGCGGTTCCACCGTCGTGATCCTCCTGCGGGTCGGGATGCGGGTCCTGGTCCGGCGCGACGCCGATCCAGGTCCGTTCGAAGCCGTCGTAGACCCCGAGCAGGGTCTCGGTGCCGTCGGCGGCCACGGACCACAGCTCGGCGCCGTCGGGCAGCTCGACCGGCGCGGCAGGAACCGCCTCGGGCACCCGGTGCCGCGCGCTCATGGTGAAGCCGTTCCCGGTGAACGGCGCCGGCTGCTCGTGCTCCCCGCCCATGACCGGGGCGTAGGGCGCCGCGACCCGGGCGGTGGGCGGGAGCGGGAAGCGCAGGGTCGCGACCGACTCGACGCTGCCCAGGAAGGGACCGGGCTCGTAGTCCAGCCGCAGGCCCTCGATCACGTCGGGCACCGTCCGCAGGTCCGCGACGTCCCCCAGCCGCGCGACGAAACCCGCGGCGTGGGTGTGCCGGAAGGTGACGGTGCCCTGCGCGTCGGTGAACGTGGCACCGGACAGGTAGCTGTCGGCGTGGGCACGCGGCATGACCCGCTGGACCAGCGTGTCGGGAGGGAACCGCACGCTCTCGCGGATGCTCCGCAGCTGCTCCCGCTGCAGTTCGGTCAGATCCTCGGCGCGCTGCACCCGGAGCCGGTCGAACTCCGCGGCGGTCATGCCGTCGGGCAGGTGGTCGGCGACCGAGTCGGAGAACGAGGGCGGCAGCTGCACCGTGTCCAGCCCCGTGCTCGGGGTGTGCAGCGTGCCGTCCACCAGCCGGACCGGGACGTCGCCCGAGCGACCGGTCGGGCCGGAGCCGGGGCCGGAGCCCGGGTCGGGGCCGGTCTCGTCGGCCCCGGCGGCGGCCGCATCAGCACCTCCGGCGTCGCGGCCGAGGTTCAGCCCTGGTGCCCGCCCCGGTCCGGCCAGCTCCCCGTCCGCGACACCGTCGCGCGCGACTTCCCGACCACCACCGGAGCCAGGTGGTCGAACGGACCGGTCACCGACGTCAGCTCCCCCGTCGACTTGTCGACCGTCAGCCGCGCCGGCTGCTCCTCGGGGCTCGGGCCGAAGGTGTAGCTCACCGCCGTCGCGGTCTCCTCCGCCTTCGTCCAGAACACGAGAACCGCCACGCTCTGCTCCTGTTCCGCCGGGCCCGCGGGCCGGCTCCGGGTAGACCAGCGACTCCCAGTCGTGATCGACGTTGGCACGCGCGTGAGCCGCGCGGTAGGTCAGGTCGGCATCGGCGCGCATGAGGGACGCCTCGAGCAGCTCGTGCTCGAGGAGCGTGACGTCGCTGGGTGCCGGCGCACCCGACTGCATCCGGAGCCATGCCTCGGCGATCTTCGGGTCGGCGTCGAACCGACGCCGTGTCGGAGCGCCGGTGTCCGGGTCGATCAAGGTGTGCTCGTCGCGCATGACGTGCTGTTTGACCACCGCGACGTCCGCCGCGTCGAAGCGCCGGACGCCGTCGGCCCGCAGGGTGCCCGCCAGGTTCGCCGCGATGCGGTCGATGTCGGAGTCGTCGGCACGGAACCGGTCGTAGGCCTGCTCGGCCCGCTCCCAGACGGCCGGGTCGTCCACGGACCAGCGGCCGGCTCCCGACTCGCGGGTCCGCTCTCCCCGCGGGTCGCCGCCGACCTCGGCTCCGCTCCGAGGAGCTGCTCCCAGCTCGCCAGGACCCCTCGTCGCAGCCGGGTCCCCCGGGGGCCGGCCGGCCTCGCCTAGTGCTCGATCACCCCGCGCTCGGGCCACGTCCCCGTCGCCCGCTGCCGTTTGACCAGCCCGCGTACCACCGGCGGCATCAGCGGTTCGTCCGCCCCGACCGTCGGTGTCTCCGTCGGCCGACGCGGGTCGATCACCAGCGTCGTCTCCAGCTGGTCCTCGGTCGGGCCGTACCGGTACTCCACCGACTCCGGCGTCTCGGCCACCTTGCGGTACACCACGTGGATCGCCACCGGCGACCTCCCATCCCTCGATCGTCTCGCCCGTGCGCTCCCGGGTCTGGGCCTCCCAGTCGGCCCGCCGGTTCGCGTAGGCATGGGCCTGCCGGTAGGTGGCATCCGGCTGCGCGGCCAGGTACTGCGCCTCGGCCACCTCGTGCTCGAGCAGCAGGACGTCGGCGGGCGTCGGCCGGCCGCGCAGCACCCGCAGGAACGCCTCGGCCATGTCCGCGTCGGGGTCGAACCGGGCCACGCGGGTGGGCAGGTTCGTCTCCGGGTCGTTGAGCAGGTGCTCGTCGACGACGACGTGCCGGAGCACCTGCTCGAGCTCGGCCCGCGAGAAGCCGGTGCTGCCGTCGAGCCGGGCGGTGTCCCGGAGCGCCTGCTCCATCGTCGGGACGACGGAGGGGTCGGCGACCAGGGCCGCGTACACCCGCCCCGCCCACTCCTCCTGGACGTCGGGGTCCAGCACGTTCCTCGGTCGCACCTGGCCACCGGACTCGCTGACCGGTCCGGTCCCCGCAGGGTCGCCGGAGGGAGCTCCGTCGTCCGGGATGACCGGAGCGCTGCGCTGGCCGGCCACCCGCGCGCGCAGGGCGGCCTCGACCTCCGCCCGGGAGAACGTGCGGGTCCCGTCGCGGGCACTCTGCTCGGCCAGCCGGTCGACGAGGGCGTCCACCGACACCGCCGCGGCGATCTGGGCCTGCGCCGCGGCCGGGGTCGGCGGCGCCGGGGCGGGGCTGCCGTCGGCGGGGCTGCCGTCGGCGAGGGTGGACGGCGTGGGAGGCGGCCCGGCCGGTGGGGTGCCCGCCGGGCTGTCGGCCGGCGCCGAGTCGGTGGAGGCGCTGTCGGCCGGCGCCGTGTCGGCGGGGGCGCTGTCGGCGGGGGCGCTGTCCGCTGCGGTGTGGCCGACCTCGCCGGGAGTGCTCGGCGACGTCTCCACCGGAGCGCCGTCGGAGGCCGGCGTGCCGGTACCGCCGTCGGTGCGCTGCGCGCCGGGCGTCGCGCCACTCCCCTGGTTCGCGGGCGCCGTCCCGCCCGGGGCCGGGGTGGTCCCTGCGGCCGGCG
This sequence comes from Blastococcus sp. TF02A-26, assembly GCF_003319125.1. Lineage (GTDB taxonomy): Bacteria > Actinomycetota > Actinomycetes > Mycobacteriales > Geodermatophilaceae > Trujillonella. The sequence continues at coordinate 71,988 of NZ_QOHG01000007.1, forward strand.
TCGAGGTGGCTCCCGTCGCGGGAGGAGCGCCAGTGCCCTCGGCGGGAGGACCTGACGCGACGACCGGGCTGCCCGCGTCCGTCGACGCCGCCGCCACGGGCGCTGGGAGACCGGCGGTGTCGGCGCCCGTCGCGGTCGGGGGCGCGGTCGCGTCGACCGGCGCGGCGGTCGCAGCCGGACCGGCATCCGACGGAGCAGCGTCAGACGGAGCAGCGGCCGGCGGGCTCGCCGACGGTGCCGCGTCCGACGCGGTCGCCGTCCCCGGGGACGGCGTCTCCGCCGTCGGCGCGGTCGCAGGGGACGGACCGGCGTCCGCAGCGGTGGACGCCGGCGCCGCCGACTGCGCGGGAGCGGACTCCGGCGCCTGCGACTGCGCCGGTGCGGCGTCGGGTGCCGCCGCTGCCCCGCCGTGGGCGGGCGCCGGGGAGGCGGCTCCCTGGGAGCCCGGCGCGGTCGCGCCACCGGACGACGCAGGGCCGGCACCGGAGGTCGAGCCCGTCGAGCCGGCCGTACCGGAGCCCGAGCCGGTCGAGCCCGCCGAACCCGGGCCCGAGCCGGTCGGGCCCACCGGACCCGAGCCCGAGCCGGCGCCACCGGCGGGAGGAGCGGCGCCGACCCCCGGCGCCGTCGACGGCGCCGCGTCGGCGCGGCCGAGCAGGCCGGCCGCCGTGTCCATCTGCAGGTTCGACAGCGCGCCGACCGGGTCCACCACCGCCCGGATGACCGACGGGTTGAAGGGGCTGATCGTGCCGTACCGGCCGGCCGCACCGAGCGCGGCGCCGAGGAAGTCGCCACCGGTCGGCAGCACCAGCTGACCGGTCACCACGAGGTTGCCGACGACGCTGCCGGCCGGCGACGCGACGGTGTTGGTCGCCGCCGTCGTCGCCAGGCCGTCCATCGTCCGCAGCCCGGAGTTGCGCAGCCCCGGCAGCGAGTTGCCGGCCGCGTCCCGACCCAGGTCGTCCACCCGGTTCAGGCCACGCGTGCCCCGGAGCCGGGCGAGCGCTGGGGCGACCGCGCCGGCGCCGATCAGCCCGCCGGTGCCTCCGGCGACGGCCGAGATGCCGGTCGAGGTCCAGTTCCAGTCGGTGCGGTCGCCGTTGACGACCTGGATCCCCTGGCTGATGACGTCGATGGCGGTCTCCTCGAGGACCTCCTCGACGACCTCGTGGGTGAGGCGGTGGGTGACCACCCGCTGCACCGCACCGCGACCCGCAGCACCGGCCAGCTGCGTGCCGAGCCCCCGGGCCGTGGCCCGGGTGACCGCCCGGGTGGCGAAGCTGCGACCCGCGGCCGCCACGAGCTTCTGCACCGCCGCCGACACCGCGGTCCGCCCGGTCAGCGCGATCGGCCCCAGCGCCGCCAGGGAGACACCGCCGAGCCAGGCGGTCATCAGCGCGACGAAGGCCGCGGCGACGGCCACCGCCACGGCCACGTTGATCGAGATCTTGGCGTACTGCGTCTCCAGCGCGAACCCGCTGGTCTGCTCGGCCATCATCGCGACGTTCTGCATGTGCGCGACCAGGCCGGAGTCGGGCGAGGCGATGAGCTGCTGGGCGAGGTCGGCGAAGGTCTCGGTCGCGGGGGCGTCCCAGCCGGCCATCAGCTGCGTCGCCGCCGCCTGCAGCTCCTCGGAGCTCGCGGCCAGCGCCTCACCGAGCTCCCGCCACTGGTCGGACAGCTCCCACATGGCCGACTCGCTGCCCTCGGGCCACGTGCTGCCGGCGAAGATCATCGACAGGAGGTCGTTCCACCACCCGTCGGAGCCCCCGAGCCAGGCGAAGGGGCTCTCGACGTCGCCGGGGTGCTCCACTCCACCTCCTGACTCGTCCGGGACGAGCCCGCGCCCCGATGGCCCCGGCCCGCTCGCCCCGCCGACGGCGGGGCGGGGTCGCTACAGGCCGCTCTCGACCTCGACGGTCACCTCCGCCGCCTGCTCGGCGTCGGAGTCCAGCGACCTCTGGATGGCCAGCTCGACGCCGTCGCCCAGCTCGACGAGCTGGTCGGCCGTCGCCGGTACGCCCTGGGCCACGGTCGGGGCGCTCTCCAGGTAGGCGCCGGAGAACTGCTCCCCGGCGGAGTCGCCACCCCACGGCTGCGTGCCGTGGGCCGACTCGATCGCGCTGGTCGCCTCGCGCACCCGCGCCTGGAGCGCCTCGGCGGCCGCCTGCCAGGCCAGCACGCCGCCCGCCGCGACGGCGGGGTCCACGCGCACCTCGTCATAGGACATCCGACATCACCTCCCGCCCCGCATCTGCTCGGTCATGATCGACGTGAGCGTCTCCGTGTCGCCGTCCAGCGTCGCGCGCAGCTGCTCCTCGCCGACGACGGGGGCGAACACCTCGACCACCCGGTCCTGCGCCGCGCGCGCGGCGCGGTGGACCGTCTCGGTGATCGTGTCGGCCAGCCGGCGGGAGTCGGGACGGCGGTAGATCCGGGGGTCCAGGTCCAGCCGCAGCAGGTCGCCCCGGGGGCCGACGGTGACCGACACCAGCCCGTCGTCGGAGGTCTCGGTGGCCTGCACGGCCCGCGCCCGCTCGGCCAGACGGGGCCCCTGCTCCATCATCCGGTGCAGCCGGTCCTGCAGCTGTCCGGCGTACTCGCGGAGGGCCGCGACCTCGCCACGCTCGGGCTGGCTCACGGTCGCCCCCTCCCTGACCTTCGCGGACGTGCCCGTCGAACGATACTGACTGCACCCGCCCGCGACAGCGCGAACGGGACGCCCGCGACGGGGAGGTGAGACGTTCGTGCCCGATGGGGTGAACCGTCGCTCCCCGCGCCGGAGCGGGCCGACGACGTCGCGGTGGGCGGTCGTCGCGGCCGTGACGGCGGCGCTGTCGACCTCCGCACCGCTGGTCGCCTCCCCCGCCGCGGCGACCCAGGTCTGCGAGCAGCCGCCACGGGCGGACTCCCTCGTGGAGGACGTGCCCTGGTCCCAGCTGGACTGGGACCCGGCCGGCGAGGTGTGGCCGTTCAGCACCGGCGCCGGGGTCACGGTGGCGATCCTCGGCACCGGCGTCCAGGCGTCGCACCCGCAGCTGGCCGGGCGCGTCCTCCCCGGCCTGGACCTGGTCCACGGCGGCGCCGCCGACGTCGACTGCACGCCGTCGGCGAGCGGGCTGGCGGGGCTGGTCGTCGCCGGCGCCTCGACCGGCGTCGGGCTCCGTGGCCTGGCGCCCGACGCGCAGGTGCTGCCGATCCAGGTGACCGAGGAGCCGGTCGGCACGCCCGGCGACGAGCCGGTCGACCCGGTGCGGCTGGCCGTGGGCCTGGACACCGCGGTCGCCGCCGGTGCGCAGGTCGTGCTCTTCGGCGTCGTCGCCTACACCGACTCCCCCGAGCTGGCCGCGGCCGTCGCCCGGGCGGTGGCCGCCGGGGTCGTCGTCGTCGCGCCGGTCGGGGACGCCCATGACCGCGAGCGCGACGGCGAGACCCGGCCGACGCCGTTCGTCCCGCTGCCCGCGGCCTACGAGGGGGTGCTCGGGGTGGCGGCCGTCGACTCCACCGGCCTGCGGCTCCCGACCTCGGCGATCGGGCCCTACGTCGACCTGGCCGCGCCCGGCGGGGACGTCGTCTCCACCGGGACGACGGCGCAGCAGGTGTACTCGGGCACCGCGCCCGCCGCGGCCCTCGTCGCGGCCACCGCGGCGCTGCTCGTCGCCGACCCCGACCTCGGGCTGCCGGGCGGTCCGGCGCGGGTGGCCGCGGTCGCCGACCGGCTCGCCGCCACGGCGCTGCCCGCTCCCGGGGAGGCCGGCTACGGCGCGGGACTGCTCGCGCCCGGCCGCGCGCTCACCGAGCCGACCACCGAGGTGGGTCCGGTGGCCGGTGCCCCCTACCGTCCGCCGCCCCGCGACCCGGCCGCGGAGGCCGCCGCCGAGGCCCGGGAGGCGGCCGACGACCGCTCGACGTGGGTGGTGCTCGGCGTGGTGGGGGCGGGCGCGCTGGCCGCCGCGGCCGGCTGGGCCCTCCCCCGGGCGCGCCGGCGGAGCTGGCGGGTGGGCGTGCGGCCGCCGGCCGCGGCGCCGGACGAGCCACCCGGCTTCGTACCGCCGTCGGCGCTGTTCGACCGCACCGACGCGCGGAGCTGAGCCGCCCCGCAGACGCCACGGGCCGCCCCGGACAGATCCGGGGCGGCCCGTGCGGAGCGGGGACCGGTCGGTCAGCCGCTGACGACGCCCACGTTCGTGGACTCGGTGCTCGAGGAGGTGTCGGCCGCCGAGTTGAGTCCGGTGACGAACTGCTGGAGCGCCGCCTTGATGTTGTCCGAGGCGCTGTTCCACTGCTGCTGGCGCGCCAGGTAGGCCTCGCGCGCGTCGCTGTCCCAGGTGCCGATCAGGTTGTTGACCTGGTTGTTGAGGTCGGCTAGCTGGGCGTCCATGGTGGACACCGCGCTGCTGACCATGGAGGCCGCTTCCTGCTGCTGGCCCCAGTTGACCGCGTAGACGCCGCCGCTGCTCATCGCTGCTCTCCCTCTCGCTGCTCGGACTCAGACGCCGGTCAGGCCGCTGGTGATGCCGCTGGTCTGGTTGTTGACCGAGCTCATCTGCGACTGCTGCTCGCTGTCGGCGTTGGCGTAGTTGGTGCCGGCCGTGCCCACGTCGGCCGCGATCCCGCTGAGCGCGGTGTTCAGCCGGGTCGTCTCGGTCTGCACGGTGGCCTTGGTGGCGGCGAACGCCGTGCCACCCAGCCCGCGCCACGAGCCCTCGAGCCCGGACAGGTTGTTCATCAGTGTGGTGAGCATCTGCGTCAGGCTCGCCGAGACCTCCGTCGCCCGGTTGGCGAACTGGGCCATCGTGGCCGAGTCGGTCGTCGTCCCCTGTGCCATGCCTCGCTCCTGCCCTCGGTGTGCGACGCCGTGCGGCACCGCTCGATCGGTCCGGGCGAGCGTCGGATCGGTGTCCGCGACCTCTCCCGGCTTCCTCAGCGATCGCGAACCTACCCGGCGCTCCGGCGTCCGACGACCGGAGCGCCGGTCCCGCCGTCCCCCGAACGGGTGCGTCAGCCCAGGGCGGGTGCTCCCGCCGCGGTCACCGTCAGGGCCGGTCCGGTGGGCACGCGGGCGACCAGCTGGTCGGGCATGGCCACCGGCTCCACCCCGCCGTACCCGAGCCGTGCGGCGGCGTCCTCCGAGGGCACCGGGTAGGCCCAGCCCTCGTCCGTGACCAGGAACAGCGCGCCCCGGGAGGCCTCGCCGGACGGCCGCGCCTCGACCAGCGCCCCGGAGCCCGGCGCGACGACGACGAGGTCGGCCAGCACGGTCCCGGCGTCGGCCTGCCGGGGGCTCGGCGACGCACCGGTGGTGTCCACCGTGGCGCCCACGGCGATCGACGGCGTCGCAGTGGCGCCGGAGAAGCCGGCGCACACGGTGTCCTCCGGACCGACGACCTCGGCCATGGCCGGCGGGGCGGCCGGCGGATCGGTCGGCACCGCGTCGGGCAGCTCCTCGCGGGGCGCCGCGTTGGCCTCCGCCGCGGTCAGGGGCAGCGCCTCGGCCACCGCACCGCCGTACGCCTGGGCCGCGGTCTCCGGCGCGGCGAGGAGCACCGCCGCCTGCACCTCGGTGATCTCGACGATCCGGTCGGCCGCCACCTGGTAGTACTGCGCGCCGTCCCCGGACCGCACGACCCGCACCTGGCCGACGACGGCACCGGCCACCGCCGCGCTGGCCGCGCCCCGGCCGGCCACCGGCTCCGGCTGGAGCGGCTCCCCCGCGGGCAGTCCGGACAGCCACGCCGTCCCGACCTCGACCTGCGGCTGGGTGCGCAGCGTGAGCCCCTCCAGGACGGCGTCCTCGTCGGGCACCGGGTACTGGTGGCCCTGCCACACCAGGTGCAACGTCCCCCGTTCGACGTCCCGCACGAGCACCGCCCGCTCGCCGAGGGCCACTCCGCCCGACGACGTGCTCCCGACCACCACCGCGGTCAGGGGCTGCTGCTCACCGCTGTCCAGCCGGGCGGGAGCCGAGCACAGCGTCCAGCCGCCGTCGGCCAGCCGCCCGGGCTCCGGCAGCCCGTCGGGACCACCGACGATGCCGAGCCGGCGCCCGCGGGGGGCGTCGGCCAGGGACGCCGCGGACACCGAGACGACGTCGGTCCCGCCGGTGAGCAGCGCGCCGGAGGCGAAGTTGACCACCGGGTGCAGGTGCTCCACGCCGTCCTCGTCGGCCAGCCAGACGTACCGGGCGCCGGTGCCCTCCTCGAGGATCACCGCGCCGGACTCCTGCCAGGTGGTGTTGCCGCCGGGGGAGATCACCCCGATGACGCCGGCGACCGCCAGCGACAGCACCGCCACCATCACGCCGGCGAAGACGGTGCCGCCCATCCGGCGCAGTGGGCTCTGCGGGGGGTCGCTCTCCCGGAGCACCAGCCCGGAGACCACCCGCTGCACCATGAACTGGTGGGCCTGGAACAGGTCCCGACGGCTCGCCATCCCCGCGCCTCAGCCGTAGAGCCCGCGGAGGTACCCGTACAGACCGACCAGCAGGCAGGCGACCGGCACCAGCGCCAGCACGACCAGCACCTCCAGCACGTCGGCCACCCGTCCCAGGTACGGGCTCGGCCGTCGGTCGGCGAAGCGCAGCCCCGCCGCGAGCGACACGAGCGCGGCCAGCACCAGGGCCGGCACGAGCACCGCCAGCCGCGTCGACGCCGACAGCGAGGTCCCGGCCGCGGCGAGCAGGCCCAGCCCGACCAGGCCGGGGACGAGGAGGCTCACCCGGTGCCGGACGGCGGGGAACAGCCGCGCCCGCAGCAGCGTGCCGACCGCGGCCAGCCCGACGAGCAGCAGTGCCGTCCAGCGGCGGTCGGCCACCAGCACGGCCGCGGCGACCACCGCGACCAGCCCGGCGCCGGCGAGCATGCCGGTGAGCAGTTCGTCGGACCGCCGCACCTGCGCGGCCACCCGGGCCCGCGACACCTGCGGCCGGTCGGTCAGCAGCTCCTCGGTCGTGGCCGGCAGCACCGGCATCGGGACCTTGCCCAGCCGGACGGCCAGCAGCGGGGCGGCGGGGATGGCCGCCACCGCCAGCACGAGGACCAGCGCCGCGGCGTCGACGGCGTCGACCGCGTCGGTGACGGCGGCGAGGCCGGCGACCGCCCCGAGCAGCCCCGCGGTCGCCCCGGCGACGGCGTACTGGGCGTGCACCGACACCAGGCCCAGCACCAGGAGCGAGACGCAGGCGCCGGTGACCGAGCCGGCGACGACCTGCCAGGGTCCGGGCGAGATGAGCCCACGGTCCCCCAGCCCGACGACGGCGGCACCGGCCGCCGCACCGGCGATGGCCACGACCCCGAGCACCACCGCGGCGCCGGCGTCGCCCAGCGCGCGCGCCAGCACCCCGGCGGTCAGCAGCGCCAGGGCCGCCACCCCGAGCGCGACGCTCCCGGCCGTCGTCCGGTCGGTCCCGGCGCCGAGCGCGGCGAGGAGCGCCAGCACCAGCGCGACGGCCGCGACCGCCACGCCGGCCCGGCGGGTGGCCGCGCTGCCCCACGTCCGGCTGCGCTCGCGCGCGCTGCGGGCGATCGCGTCGACGACGTCGTCGTAGTCGAGCTCGGGCCACTCGCGCTGGCGCGGCACGAGGTGGAGCACCTCGCCGTCGCGCACCTCCTGGCCGGCCAGCGAGCGGCCGGGGTCGACGACGGTGCCGTCGACCCGCCGCAGCGCCCAGCCGCCGTGCTCCTGGCCGGCGTCGGCCAGGCCGGTGCCGGCGTGCCGCAGCAGCGTGGGCAGCAGCTCGGCGACGGGCACGGCGTCGGGCAGCGCGACGTCCACCCGACGGTCGGGCGCGGCCACGGTGATCCGCGCCAGCCCGCCGCTGATCGCGCGGGTCACCGGCCGGCCCCGCGCGCGCCCGGGATCCCCTGTTCGGGCGACATCGGCTCTCCTCGTCAGGGACTACGGCGGGCGACAGCTCGCCTACGATACGGCGGGGTCCGAGCCGGCAGCCCGCCGCACGGGAAGTTCCTCCGGGGAGGTGATCCGGCCGGTGAGCACCGTCGTCGTGCACCGCCGACCGCGCCGCGAGGCCCCGGACCTGCCCGCCGGCGAGATCGTCCTCGACCCGCCGCCGGAGCTGCCCGCCGACACCGGCCGCCGCTGGTCGCAGATGCTCATGGTGCTGCCCATGCTGGCCGGGGCCGGCGCCATGGCGCTGCTGTTCACCGGCGGCCGAAGCGGCCCGCTCGGCTACATGGCCGGCGGGCTGTTCGGCGTCTCGGCGCTCGGCATGGTCGCCATGGGCTTCCTCAACGGCGGCGGCCCCGGCAAGAAGGAGATGGCGGCCAAGCGCCGGGCCTACATGCGCCACCTGGCCCTGCAGCGGCGGTCCGCGCAACGGGCGGCCGACCAGCAGCGGCGGGCCATGCTCTACCGCCACCCCGAGCCCGACCAGCTCTGGACGACCGCGGCCAGCCACCGGCTGTGGGAACGCCGCGCCGACCACGCCGACTTCGGCGCCGTCCGCATCGGGCTGGGCCCGCAGGCGCTGGCCACGCCGGTCGTGCCCCCGCAGACCGGACCGCTCGAGGAGCTCGAGCCGCTGTGCGCCGGCGCCCTGCGGCGGTTCGTGCTCACCTGGTCGGCGGTGCCCGAGCTGCCGGTCGCGATGGCGGTCAACGGCTTCGGACGGGTCCACCTGCTCGGTCCCGAGGACCGCGTCCGGGCGCTGGTCCGTGCCGTCGTGGCCCAGCTGGCGGTGCACCACAGCCCGGACGACGTCCTGGTCGCCGTCTGCGCCGGGCCCGAGCAGCGTGCCGCGTGGGAGTGGGCGAAGTGGCTGCCGCACGCGCTGCACCCGGAGCGCTCCGACGCCCTGGGGCGGGTGCGGCTGGTCGCCCCCACGCTGCCGGCGCTGGAGGCCCAGCTCGACGACCTGCTGGCCACCCGGCCGCGGTTCAACCCGACGGGGCCGGTCGGGACGGTGGGCGGCCCGCACGTCGTCGTCGTCCTGGACGGCGGGGAGACGGCGGGCTCCGACCACCTGGCCACCGAGGGCGGGATGGAGGGGGTCACCGTCCTGGACCTGAGCAGCCCCGCCCCGCGGCTGCTCGACCGCGGAACCCTGGTCCTGCAGGTCGACGACTCCGGCGCGCTGACCAGCCGCACGACCGACGGCGAGACCCTCATCGGCCGGGCCGACGCGCTCGGCGAGGCGCAGATCGAGGCCCTGGCCCGCCAGCTGGCCCCGCTCCGCCTCTCCACCGGCGGCCGCGGCGAGAAGTCGATGAGCACCACCACCGACCTCGCCGACCTGCTGGGCATCGGCGACCCGTTCGCCTTCGACGTCACCGCCGGCTGGGCGCCCCGGCCCAACCGCGACCTGCTCCGCGTGCCGATCGGGGTGGGCCCCGACGGCGCGCCGATCGAGCTCGACCTCAAGGAGTCCGCGCAGGACGGCGTCGGACCGCACGGGCTGCTCGTGGGCGCCACCGGGTCGGGCAAGTCGGAGCTGCTGCGGACGCTGGTCCTCGCGCTGGCCTGCACCCACGACTCCGAGACGCTGAACTTCGTCCTGAGCGACTTCAAGGGCGGCGCCACGTTCAGCCGGCTCGAGCGGCTGCCGCACACCTCGGCGGTGATCACCAACCTGGCCGACGAGCTGCCGCTGGTCGACCGCATGACCGACGCCATCAACGGCGAGCTGGTCCGCCGGCAGGAGCTGCTCCGGTCGGCCGGCAACTACGCCTCGCTGCGCGACTACGAGCGAGCCCGGCTCTCCGGCGTCCCGCTGGCGCCCGTCCCGAGCCTGCTCATCATCTGCGACGAGTTCAGCGAGCTGCTGTCGGCCAAGCCCGACTTCATCGACATGTTCGTGCAGATCGGCCGGGTGGGCCGGTCCCTCGGCGTCCACCTGCTGCTGGCCTCGCAACGGCTCGAGGAGGGCCGCCTGCGCGGCCTGGACACCCATCTGTCCTACCGCATCGCCCTGCGCACCAACTCCGCGATGGAGAGCCGCGTGGTGCTCAACGCACCCGACGCGTTCGAGCTGCCGCGGGCCCCGGGCTACGGCTACGTCAAGTTCGGCACCGACCCGCTGGAGCGGTTCCGCGCGGCCTACGTCTCGGGCACCTACCGGCGGGCGACCGAGCGGCGCGACCCCGACGGCCGCTCCCCCGGCCTGGCCGTGCTGCCGTTCGACACCCAGTACCTCGCTCCGCCGGTCGACACCGCGCCCGAGGACGAGGAGCCGTCGCCGGCCGAGGCCGAGGCCCTCGGCGAGAGCCTGCTCGACATCCTGGTCGACCGGCTCGACGGCCGCGGCGCGCCGGCCCACCCGGTGTGGCTGCCGCCGCTGCGGGAGCCCCCGACGCTGGACCAGCTGCTGCCCCCGCTGGTGACCGATCCGCAGCGCGGGCTGACCGTGGACAACCCCGACGTCACCGGCACGCTGCGGGCGCACGTCGGTGTGGTCGACCGCCCGGCCGACCAGCGGCGCGACCCGCTGGTGCTGGACCTGTCCGGCGCCGGTGGGCACGCGGTCGTCGTCGGCGGGCCGCAGAGCGGCAAGAGCACCCTGCTGCGCTCGCTGGTCGCCTCGCTGGCGCTGACCCACACCCCGCGAGAGGCGCAGTTCTACTGCTTCGACTTCGGCGGCGGGGCGCTGGGCGCGCTGCGCGGGCTGCCGCACGTCGGCGCCGTCGCCGGCCGGACCGACGTGGACGTCGTCCGCCGCACCGTGGCCGAGCTGCGGACCCTGCTGGCCCAGCGGGAGGCCCGATTCGCCGGGCTCGGGATCGAGGGCATGGCCGCCTACCGGCGCGGCCTGCGCCAGGGCCGGGTCACCGACGACCCGTTCGGCGACGTCTTCCTGGTGGTGGACGGCTGGGCGACCGTCCGCGGGGAGTTCGAGGACCTCGAGCCGCTGATCACCGACCTCGCCACCCGCGGCCTGTCCTACGGCATCCACGTCGTCGCCGCGGCCGCCCGCTGGATGGACCTGCGCCCCGGGATCCGGGACCTGTTCGGCACCCGGCTGGAGCTGCGGCTCGGCGACCCCTCGGACTCCCTGCTGGACCGCCGCACGGCCACGAACGTGCCGGCCGACGCCCCCGGCCGCGGCCTGAACGCCGAGAAGTTCCACGTGCTCACCGCGCTGCCCCGGCTGGACGGCGTCCAGGAGACCGACGACCTCGCCGACGGCACGGCGCACCTGGTCGACGAGGTCGCCCGGGCGTGGCGGGGCCCCGGGGCGCCGCCGGTCCGGCTGCTCCCGCCCGAGGTGGGCTACGGCGACCTGCTCGCCGACCCCAACCGCGGCATCGCCGTGGGCATCGCCGAGGACGACCTGTCCACCGTCCACCTGGACCTGTCCAGCGATCCCCACCTGGTGGTCTTCGGCGACGCCGAGTCGGGCAAGAGCGCCTTCCTGCGGTCGTTCGCCCGGCGGCTCACCGAGCAGCACACGCCGGCCGAGGTCCGGGTCATCGCCCTGGACTACCGGCGCAGCCTGCTGGGGGCGATCAGCCCGGAGCACCTGCTCGCCTACGGCACCTCGTCGGCCAGCGCCCAGGAGATGATCACCGAGGTCGCGGGCGTCATGCGCGGCCGCCTGCCCGGGCCCGACGTCACCGCCGAGCAGCTGCGCGACCGGAGCTGGTGGACCGGGCCCGAGCTCTACTTGTTGGTCGACGACTACGACCTGGTGGCCACCGGTGCGCAGAACCCCCTCGCACCGCTGCTGGACTTCCTCGCCCAGGGCCGGGACGTCGGGTTGCACCTGGTGGTCACCCGGCGCAGCGGCGGAGCCGGCCGGGCGCTGTTCGAGCCGGTGCTCATGCGGCTGCGCGAGCTCGCCGGCCCCGGCATCGTCCTCTCCGGCGCCAAGGAGGAGGGCGCGCTCGTCGGCACGGTGAAGCCGCAGCCGATGCCGCCCGGCCGGGGCTGGCTGGTCACCCGTCGGGGTGGCACCCAGCTGGTGCAACTGGCCTGGTCCGAGCCGCCCGGCTGAGCGCGCGGACCGGCGGCGGTGGGGTGCTCCGACTAGCATCGGCCCCGACCGAGCCGCCCGGCGCCTGGGCGGCGAGTGCTGGAGGAGGCGACGTGGCGGACGGTACGGAGGTCGTCCCGGAGGCCGTGCGGACCTTCGGCCGCAGCGCCATGGAGCAGGGCCCCCGGTTCACCGAGGCGGTCCAGGGCGCGGCGATGCCGGTGCTGGGCGCCAACCTCGGCGCCAGCGGGGCGTCGGAGGCCCGCGCGGCCGCCGGCGCGCACTCGGCGGCCGCCGAGGCCGCCGCGGCCTACATCGCCGACGTCGGCAGCGGCCTCCTCGCCCTCTCCTACACCGCGGCGACCGTGGCGGCGAACTACGAGGCCGGCGACACCAGCCAGCAGGCGCAGATGGCCAGCGTCCAGGGCTCGTTCACCCCGCCCCCGGGCACGCCGACCATCGCCTCGCAGCAGGCCGCCGCCGAGCAGGCCGCCGCCGCGGAGGCGGCGCGCCTGGCCCGGCTCGAGCGCCAGATGGGTCTGCCCCCCGGCGCCCTGTCGCAGCAGCGCGAGCCCTCCTGGACCGACGACGTCGTCCCGGTTCCCAGCACCGGCGACGCCGAGGTGTGCGAGGTCGACCCCTTCACCGCGGCGCAGAGCCAGGTCGAGAGCCACTACCAGGACCTGGCCGAGCTCAACGGCGACGACCGCGACGACTGGCGCGAGAGCGACGCCGTGCGCGACGAGCAGTACGACCCGGCCGCCGAGCAGCCGGTGATCCTGGCGCCGGGCCCGCTGGACGGCACCTCGGGCACCTCCGCCGGCACGGTGGCCTGACCGGACGCATGTCCGAATCCGCCGACGGGGGCGGTGGCGTCGACCTCCGCCTCCTGACGATCGCCGACCTCTACCCCCGGGTCATGATGGAGGACGTCGCCTCCATCGAGCAGGCCGCCGACGGCTGGGACGACCTGCACGCCCAGTTCGTCGCGCACGCCGCGGACCTGCGCCGGGCCGCCCGCACGCTGGACCCGCAGTGGACGTCCGAGGCCGCCGACCTGTTCCAGCTCCGCGTCGCCGAGGCGGTCACCAGTCTCGAGGACCGCGCCCAGCACGCCCGGGACACCGCCTCGGTGCTCCGGGCGCTGGCCGACGGGGTCGGCGACGCGCAGGTCACCATGCAGGAGATCTGGAACCGCTTCGACGCCCGGGCGCAGGAGATCCAGCGCACCGACAACGAGGAGTGGGGCCTCGGCATCAGCTTCTCCGACATCGGTGACGACCGGCTGGAGAAGAACAACCGCGCCTTCACCGAGGAGGCGCAGCGGAAGGTCGTCGAGCCGCTGCTCAACGACTACAGCACCGCGGCGTCGTCCCTCGAGGACGCCGGCCCGGCCTTCCCGGCGCACCTGACCAACGCCGCCGTCCCCTCCGACGCGGCACTGGCCGGGCTCTTCGGCAACGCCCCGCCGGCACCCCCCGGCGCGCCGGGTGGGCGCCCCGCGCCGCCCGGCGCCGCGCCCGCACCGGCCCCCGCACCGCCGCCGGCGGCGGCTCCGGCGCCGCCGCCGGCTCCCGCACCGGCCCCGGCTCCCCCGCCGGGCGCCGCTCCCGGCGTCCCCCCGCCGGCACCCGCCCCCGGCACCCCGCCCGCCACGGTCGTCCGGCCGCCGGCGCCTCCGGCGCCTCCGGCGCCGCCGCCGGCCGTCCCTCCCGCCGCCCGCCCCGGCCAGGCCCCCACCGCGCCGCCGGCGACCCCTGCCCCCGCGAGCCCGCCGGCCGGGAGCCCGGCTCCGGTCGCGCCCCCCGTCGGCGTGCCCCTCGGCGCCCGGGTGCCCGTCGCCGCACCCCCGCCGGCACCGGCCGGGGCGCCGGCCGCCGGTCCCCGGCCCGCGCCCGCCCCGGGCGCACCCGCCGCACCCCCCGGCGTGCCCCGCGGCCTGTCCGGGCGCGTCTCCGGTCCTCCGGCCCCGCCGCTCCCGGGTGCTGCCGGCGGTGGACCCGCCGGTACCCCGCAGCTGCCCGGGCGGGGCGGTCCGGCCGCTCCTCCACCCGGTCCCGGCGCGGCCGCGCCACCCCAGCTGCCCGGCCGCACCGGCCCGGGCGGCGGGGCCCCGGCCCGTCCCGGCTCCCTCGGCGGGCCGCCCGGGGCGCCGCCCGGTGCGCCGGCCCTGCCCGGTCGCACCGCGGGCGGGCCCCCCGGCGGGACCCCGGCCGGCCCCGGCGCCGCACCGCCCCCCGGCGGCGCGGTGCCCCGCCCCCTGCAGGGCAGCCGTGGCCTCCCTCCGGGCACGACCTCCGCCGGCGGTCCCCCGCCCGGCGGTCCGCAGGGCGCGCAGCGCGCCACCTCCCCCGGCCTGGCCGGCCGTCGCGCCGGCGCCGCACCCGTGCGGGGCGCCGGGGAGTCGGCCGTGCGCCCCGGGCTGGACGGTCGGGCCGCCGGCCCCGCTCCCTCGACCGGTCCCCGCACCTCCGGACCCGCCCGCCCGCGCACCGACGCCGAACGGCCGGCCGAGCAGGTGGGCGACGCCGAGCTCTTCGACGTCGACGACGCCGGCACCGGCGTGGTGTCCCGGCCGGCCGAGCGCGACCCGGCCGGCCGGCCCGGCCCCGCACTCGGCGCGGAGCGCTCGTGAGCTCCCCCGACGCCGTTCCCCGGCCGCCCGCGTCCTGGGCGCCCCCGGCCGGCACGCCCACCGCCGCGCCCCGGCCCGCCGTCCCGGCTCCGCCGGGGGCCCCGGCGGCCGCGGGTCCGGCGCCGACCGCAGCGCGGACCGCGGCGGCGGCGCCGACGAGGACCGCCGCCGGGCAGGCCGCGGCCGGGGTCATCGGCCAGGGCTCGACCGCCGCCTGGACCGTGCCCCGCGCCGCGTCCGCCGCCGTCTCGGCCGCGGCCGCCGCCCCGCCCGACGGTCCGCCGCTCGCCGCGCGCACCCCGACCCCGCCGTCCCGGCCCCCGGTGCGGCGTCCGGACGTGCGCCGGCGGGTGCCCGGCGGAGCGGCCACGGGGCAGCTGCTCGCGGTCCAGGGCGCCGTCGCCGCGGTGCTCGCGGTGCACCGGCAGCCGCCGGCGGTGCTGGTGCCGGTGGCCGCGGTCGCGCTGGTCGTCGTGCTGCTCGCCGTCGTCCGGCTGCGGGGGCGGTGGGCCTGGCAGTGGGCCGACCTGTGGCTGCGCCACCGGTTCGGCCGGCGCCGCAGCGTGCTGCTGCCCGTCGGCGACCCCGCAGCGACCGCGGACGCCCTGCTGGACGCCGTCGCCGACGGAGCCTGGCTGGACCGGGTCGAGCTGGACGGCGGGACCGCCGCGCTGTGGACCTCGGCCGGCGGGCTGGCGGTGGCGGTGGAGGTGTCCCCCGCCGGACCGCTGCCGTTCGTGTCCGCGCGCCGCGAGCTGCCCGCGCTGACCCAGCTGCTGCCCGCCGCGGACGAGGGCGGCGCGCGCTTCACCGTGCAGGTCCTCGAGCAGACGCTGGTCCCCTCGCGTGCCGCGCAGGACCCGGCGTCGCTGTCCTACCAGGAGCTGACCGGCGGCTCGGTCCCGGCGCAGCGGCGCTGCTGGGTCGCCCTGCAGGTCCTACGCACCCCGGCCGACGACGACCCCGACACGCTGCGCACCGACCTGGTCAACGCCACCCGCCGGGTGCTGCGGCGGCTGCGCCGGGACGGGCTGCGCGCGGTCCCGGTCGGGCCCGACGACGCCGTCCTCGGTGTGCTCGGGCTGCTGGGTCCCGACGCCGGGCCGCTCCCGCACCGCGTGACCGACGGCTGGCGGCACTGGCAGGCCGGCCCGCGCCGCTGGCAGACCGCTTCCCTGGACCTCGGCGGCGACGTGGACCCGGCCGCCGTCCTGACCCGGGCCCGGGACGGCGCCGGGCGGGCCGGGGTCGCGACCACCATCACCGTCGCCGCCCGCCGTCCCGACGAGAGCTCGCTGGAGCTGCAGGCCGTCGTCCGCACCGCGCTGGCCGACGGGGACGACCCGGCCACCGTGGCCGCGGCGTTCGCCTCCGCGGGCGTGCCGCTGGGCCGGCTCGACGGTCGGCAGGCCGCCGGGGTGGCCGCGACGCTGCCGCTGGGCGGGTTCCTCCGGTGACCGCCGGCGCGCCGCCGGGGACCGTCCCCGCGCCCCGGCTCCCCGCCGTGCACCGCGACGCCGTGGCCGGCGCCGGGCTCACCGCCTCGACCGGGGGCGGCGGGCTGCTGATCGGCACGGACGAGGCCGGCGCCCCCGTGCCGCTGGTGCTGTTCCGCCCCGAGCCCACGTCGGCGGTGTGCGTGGGCGGGCTGGCGCTGGCCCAGCGGCTGGTGCTGCGCGCGCTGGCGCTGCGGGCCCGCGTGGTGGTCGAGAGCTCGCGGCCGAGCGCGTGGCAGGCCTTCGCCCGGCTCGCCGCCGGGACCAGCGGGCTGGTCACCGTGCTGGAGCAGCGCGGCGGGGAGTCGGCGCCGCCGTCGCCGGCGCCCGGGGAACACCCCACCGACGAGCTGGCCGGGACGCCGGAGGCGCCGCGGCTGCTGGTGCTGGACCACGACGCCGCGGCCGCCGGAGAGCCGCGCCGTCTGGGCCGCTGGTCGGCCGTGCTGACCTGCGTGGACGGCGCGAGCGAGTGGAGCCAGGCGGCGCTGGCCGGCGCCGACGTCATCGTCTCCCGAGCACTGTCGGGCGCCGAGGTCCGACGGCTGGCGCGGGCGCTGAACCTGGAGGAGACGGCACTGCGGGTGCCCCCCACCGGCGACCGGCTCCTGGTCGCCGCCCGGGCCGGCGCCGTGGTGGTCCGGCACTCCGTCACCTCGGTCGAGCAGTGGCTGACCGCCGCCAGCGGCGCGCCGTCCTGACCGCCGGGCCGCGTCAGCAGGACAGCGGGACGCTCTCCTCGCGCTGACCGCGCACCTCGTCGCGGGACACCCAGCGCGCGTGCACCCCGCGGGCGAGGCGGGTGAACCCGAGGGCCTGCGCCTCGGGCACCGAGCCGCCGGCGTAGTGGACCAGCAGCTCGCCGGACCGCTCGTCGTGGACCGAGCACGGCACCCCGCGCCACGTGCCGACGCGACGCACGTGCACCACGGCGTCGCAGTCGCGCACCGGCACCGCGCGGACCCACGGCCCGTCGGGGCCGAGCGGCTCGAAGTCCTCGGCCGGGTTCTCGTCGACCAGCACCACCCACCAGCCGTCCTCCCGCAGCTCCGGCGCGGCGCGGTGGTCCAGCCCCCGCCAGCGCGCCCGGTACCCCGCGGGCGTCACGGCGCTCCCCCTGCGGGAACGACCAGCTGCCACAGCCCGCGCACCGCGTCGTAGCGCGCGCGGCAGGTCTCGCGGCCGTGCACGTCGAGCTCGTACAGCCCGGTCCGGTGCGGCAGTGCCACGCCGTCCACCCGGTACTCCCGCACCGGCACCCGCCCGCCCGGCGACAGCCCCAGCCCGCCGAACGGCGGCTCCTCCACCAGCCACCCGGCCACCGCGTCGCGGCTCTCCTCGTCGAGCCCGCCACGGGCGACGGGGTACAGCTCGGGCCCGAGCACCGGCCAGCGGAGCAGGTGCACCGAGCCGTCGGCGGTGACCAGGTCCCGCTCCTCGGCCGCCCGGCCCAGCGCGGCCAGCAGCACGGTGGGCGCGCCGATGTGGGCGACGTCGACGGTCGCCTGCACGTACCCCGAGACGCGGGTGTGCCGACCCGACAGCAGCGGGTCGATGCCGCCCAGGGGGACGAGCTGCTGGACGACGGCCACCGTCCCCGGGGCGGCCGCCAGCTCGTCGGCGAGGTCCGGCACGGCCAGCCGGGCCAGCGCGCCCGGCTCCAGGAACAGCGGGTGCTCGGTACCGAGGTCGACGGCCAGCCCGAACCGCGGGTCGGGCCACCCCGCCGCCAGGTCGAGGAAGCCGGCCACCCGGGGCGTCCGGGTCCACTCCGCCGCCGGGGTGCCGGCGAGCGCGGCTCCCATCGCCTCGACGGAGGTCCAGGCCGGCACCCAGCTGCGGTCGGCGACCGGCAGGGTGACCCACGCGGGCGCCCCTCCGGGCGGCAGCGGCAGCAGGAGGTCGGCCCCGCGGAGCAGCGCCAGGCGGGCGGCGTCGTCCCCGGCCCGCGCGGCGGCGGCCCAGGCCGGCGCGAAGGCGTCCGGGTCCGGCCCGCTGCCTCCGTGCTCGTCCATCGGGCCCCACCCTAGGGGCCGGTAGGGTCGACGGGTCCGCTGCTCCCGACGACTGCGAGCCCGATGAGTCGACGTCTGCAGGTGTCCGCCACCCGTCCCGGCTGCTACCCGACCCTCGGCGAGGCGCTGCTGGACGCCGCCGACGGCGACACCGTCGTGGTGGACGCGGGCTCCTACGCCGAGACCCTCGACCTGACCGGCCGGGACGTCGCCGTCGTCGCCGCCGAGGGCACCGCCCTGGACGGCGACGCCGTGGTGCGGATCTCCGGCACCGGCTACGAGCCGACCGTGCGGGCCCGCCGCGGCACCGTCGTCCTCCGTGGACTGGTGCTGGCCGGCGCCGAGGCGCACGTGGTCGACGCCGCCGAGGCCGAGCTGACCCTCGCCGGCTGCCGCCTGGAGGCGGGGTGGGGCGCCGGCCTGCGTGCCACCGACCGCTGCCGGCTGACCGTCGAGGACTGCACCGTCACCGGAGCCCAGCAGGGGCTGGTCCTGGAGGACTGCAGCGGCACGATCAGCGGCACCACGGTCAGCGACAGCGCCGACGACGCGGTGGTGCTGCGCCTGGGCGCCGACCCCGTGCTGCGCGACTGCGTGGTGTCCGGTGCGGGCAGCCGCGGGGTGTACGCCTACCAGTCGGCCCGGCCCACCCTGGAGTCCTGCGAGATCGGGCGGAGCACGGGCCCGGGCGTCGCGGTGGCCCAGGGCAGCAGCGTCCAGCTGGTCCGCTGCCACGTGCACGACACCGGGGCGGCGGGCATCGCGTTCGCCGCCGGGACGTCGGGCCGGGTCGAGGCCTGCCGCGTGGAGACCACCGGCGGCCCCGAGGTCGACGTCGACCCGGACGCCGAGGTCGAGGTCGTCTCCGCTCCCGCGGCCGCCGCCGTGGGGGTGGGTGCCTCCGGGGGCAGCGGCGGGGACCCCGAGCGGGTCGCGGAGCTGCTCGCCGAGCTGGACGCCATGGTCGGCCTCGCCGGGGTCAAGGCGGAGGTCCGCGCGATCATCGACGAGATCCAGGTGAACGAGTGGCGCCGCGCGGCCGGGCTGGCCGTCGGCGGCGGCAGCCACCACCTGGTCTTCGCCGGCGCTCCCGGGACGGGCAAGACGACCGTCGGGCGCATCTACGGCCAGCTGCTGGCGGCGCTGGGCGCGCTGCCCGGCGGGCCGCTGCGCGAGGTCTCCCGCCGCGACCTGGTCGGCCAGTACATCGGCCACACGGCGGAGAAGACCGCCGCCGTCTTCGACTCCGCGGTGGGCGGGGTGGTGTTCCTCGACGAGGCCTACACGCTGTCCCGGCAGGCGGGGGGCGGCGGTGCGGACTTCGGCCAGGAGGCGATCGACACCATCGTCAAGCTGATGGAGGACCGCCGCGACGACCTCGCGGTCATCGCCGCCGGCTACACCGCCGAGATGCAGGACTTCCTCGACGCCAACCCCGGCCTGGCCTCGCGGTTCGTCAAGACGATCGAGTTCGAGGACTACTCGCCCGAGGAGCTCGTGCTGATCATCAGCCGGATGGTGACCGCCGGGGACTACGTGCTGGACGACGACGCCGAGCCGCTGCTGTACCGGCACTTCGCGACGATGCAGCGGGGCGCGGACTTCGGCAACGCCCGCGACGCCCGGAAGCTCTTCGAGCGGCTGCGCAAGGAGCAGTCCTCCCGGCTGCGCGGGCTGGGTCGCCGGCCGACGCTGGACGAGCTGCGGGCCCTCACCGCCGACGACGTCCTCGCCGCCACCGGCTGAGCCGTCAGGGCGCGGTCAGCGCGGCGTTCAGCACGCCCGCGGCCAGCCGGACGGCCGCGGCGCGGGTGCGCGGCGCCAGGGCGTCCAGCTGCACCGGCCCGCCGACGGTCAACGCCCGGTCGCTGGGGACGGTGACGACGTCACCGACCGCGCCGGCGAACCGGCGGCGGGCCTCGGCCAGGTCGACCACGGCGCCCTGCGCGGGCACGTCGGTCAGGGCGACGACGCTGCGCCGCGCCAGGTCCGCCGAGCCGCGCTCGACCAGCCAGCGCAGCACGTTGTGGGTGGCCAGCAGCCCGTCGATGCTCGGCGAGGTGGCCAGCACCAGCGTGTGGCAGCCCGACACGACCCGGCGCATCAGCGGGCTGGCGACGCCGGCGCCGCAGTCGGTCACCATCACCGGGAACCAGCGGTAGACGGCGTTCATCGCGGCCACGTAGGTGGGCTCGTCCAGCGCCGCGCTCTGCTCCGGGTCCCGGCCGCTGGGCAGCACGAAGACGCCGTCGGGCGAGCGACCCAGCGCCGTGGCGAGGACGTCGAAGCGGCCCGGGTCGCCGGCCCGGGCGAGGTCGGACACCCCGGCGGCCTGGGGCGCGCCGGTGCGCAGCGCCATCGACCCGAAGGTCGTGTCGGCGTCGAACAGCAGCACCGGGTCGGGCCGGGACCGGGCGAGGGTGGAGGCCAGCAGGACCGCGAGCGTCGTCTTGCCGACCCCGCCCTTCATCGCCACCACCCCGATCCGTCGGGGGGAGGGCACCGGCGTGGCCAGGCTGGCGCGCAGGACCTCCAGCTCGGCCGGCGAGGGCTCGGAGTCCAGGTCGTCGACACCGCGGCCGAACAGCCGGCGGCGCCGGGCGGGCACGGCGGTCAGCCCGGCGATCGCCGGGTCCAGGTGCGGCGCCCCGGGAGGCGGCAGCGGACCGGCAATCGGCGGTCCCTGCGGCGGCACCGGTGCCATGGGGGGGCCCTGCGGCGGCGGGCCCTGCGGTGGCGCCTGCGGAGGAGCGGGAGGCGCGGCCGGCGCCGTGGGGCTGGGGAGCACGACCGGCCGAGTCGGCTCCGCCGGCGTGGGGTGCGGCGGCCGGCCGGGGGCGGGCGGCTGCGTCACGGCTCCGAAGATACGGCCCGCGGGCGCCCTCCCCCCGGCGGGCGGCCGACGCGTCCCCCTGTCGGGTGGACGCGCCTCAGCCGGCCGCGGCCGCGCGGGTCAGCGGCGGCAGCGCGAACCCGTCGGCGACCGCGGCCGCCAGCTCCAGGTACGCCTGCCGCGCCGGTGCCCCGACCCGCTCCAGGTCGACCAGTCCGCCGCTGACCAGGTGCTCGTCGTAGGGGATCTCCACGACCGCCCGGCACCGGGCGGCGAAGTGCCGGCGCAGCAGGTCGACGTCGACGTCCCCGGTACGCGGCCGCACGCTGGAGATGACCGCGACCGAGCGGGCCACCAGCTCCTCGTGCCCGTGCGCCACCAGCCAGTCCAGCGTCTTGCTGGCCCGGCTGGCGCCGTCGACCGACGGCGCCCCGACGACCACCAGCGAGTCGGCGAGCGCGAGGGTGCCCGACATCGCCGAGTGCAGCAGGCCGGTGCCGGAGTCGGTCAGGATGATGTTGAAGTAGCGGGCGAGGACCTCGGCGACGCGGCGGTACTCGTCCTCGCTGAACGCCTCCGACGCCGCGGGGTCCTGGTCGCTGGCCAGGACCTGCAGCCGCCCGGCGAGCGAGGTGTACGCCGACACGTCGGTGAACGAGCTGATCCGGTCGAGGTTGGCGAGCAGGTCGCGCACCGTCACGTCGGTGACGTTGGTGAGCCGCTCGGCCAGCGTGCCGGCGTCGGGGTTGGCGTCGACCGCCACGACGCGGTCGCCGCGGTGGGTGGCGAGGGTGAGGCCGAGGCAGCAGGTCGTCGTCGTCTTGCCGATGCCGCCCTTGAGGGAGACGACGGCGATGCGGTTGCTGCCCCGGACCGGCGTCCGGACCCGGGCCAGCAGCTCGCGGTGCGCGATCTCCGCCGGGGACAGCCCCGGGTTGACGCTGCCGCCGGTCATCCGGTGCACGAACCGCCGCCAGCCGCGCTGCGGCGCCTCGGGCGCCGGACGCAGCAGCGTCGCGCTCGTCAGCTCCGGCGGCGGACCGGCGGGCACCCCGGGGCCGGGGAACGGCGGCTGCTGCACGGGGACCTGCTGGAGGTGCGGCGGTGCGTGCTGCGGCGGCACCGGCGGGACGAACTGCTGCTGAGGAGCCTGCTGGGGAGCCGGAGGCGCCACCTGCTGCGGCGCGGCCGCCGGGCCGGTCCAGGCGGGGCCCTCCCACGCCGGCGCGCCGGGTGCGGACTGCTCCCACGGCGCGGGACCGGCCGGACCGGTCTGCCACGCGGGCTGCTCGCCGGCTGCCGGCGGCTCGCCGGACCCGTTCGGCGCCGACCACCCGGGCTGCTGCCAGGCGGGCTCGCCGGCCTGCGGTTCCGCGGGGCGACCGGGAGCCGGACCCGGGCGGAGGCTGACCTCCCGCGTCGGCTCCGCCGGCGGCACCGGCGCACCCGCGCGCTCCTGGCCGTCGGGGCGCTGGTGGTCCTGGTCGTCCGACACCGGTGCCGTCCTCCTGGTCGCTGGCTCGAGCCCCTGGTCGCGCCCACGCTATCCCGTGGCCAGGACGTCGGCTGGCGGAGCCGGGAGGCCACCCGGAGCCGTCACCTGGCCGGGTGAACGGCGGCCGCGGCGGGGCTCAGCGCAGCGGGTGCGCGCCGCTGGAGCTGATGCCCGGGATGGCGCCCGCGCGGAAGGCGTCGACGAACAGCCGGTGGTCCTCCTGCGCCCGCCGCGCGTAGCCGTGCGCGAACTCGACCAGGTCGGCGAGGAACTCCTCCCGCCGGTCCCCCACGAGGGCGGTGATCGCCTCCTCCGTCTGGAAGGGCACCAGGGTGTGGTCGCTGTCGGCGTCCCCGACGCAGCGCATCTTCGCCGTCGCCCGACCCAGCTGGGTCAGCACCGGCGCCATCTCCTCGGGCTCGGTCAGGTCGTCCCACTCCAGGTCGACCTCGTAGGGCGAGAGCTCGGCGACGACGAAGCCGACGCCGTCGACCTCGGTCCAGCCGAGGAACTGCGAGGCGTTGGCCTGGAGGGCGCGGCGGCTCACCGCGGTGCGGTGGCCCTCGTGCTCGAAGGCGTCGCGCACCTCGGGGTCGCGGACGATCCGGCTGGGCGCGGCGACGTTGCCCTGCTTCAGCGACAGGACGACGTCGTTCTCCAGCGCCTGGTCGTAGCCCTCCAGCAGCACGTTGTAGGCGGGCAGCCCGGCGCTGCCGATGCCGAACCCGCCGGTGCCGACGACGTCCTTCACGTCGAAGGTGACGTCGCGCCGGCGCCGCGGCGGCACGAGCGTCGTCCGGTACCGCTCCAGGGCCGCCATGACCCGGCCCCGCTCGTCGTCGTCGAGCCGGCGGTTGCGGCCGGTGTCGGCGAACCGCCGCTCGAAGCCCTCGACGACGGTCATGCGGTCCAGCAGGCCGAGCCGGCTGCGCGCGGTGGTCGCGAGGATCGTGTCGCGGACGGCGCCCTCGGTGTTGTCGCGGGTCAGCGCGAACGACCGGTCGTCGTCGGAGCGGGTGAACGCCTCGACCTGGTCGAGGTAGGCGGTCAGGTAGGTGCGCAGCAGCTCGCCGATCACCTCGTCGCCGAGCGCCTTGCTCCACGCGATCAGGGCGAAGCTGGCCGCGAACCGGCGCAGGTCCCAGCTCACGTGGCCGAGGTAGGCCTCGTCGAAGTCGTTGACGTCGAACACGATCCGGCCCTGGGCGTCCATGTAGGTACCGAAGTTCTCCGCGTGCAGGTCGCCCTGGATCCAGACGCGGCTGGTGCGCTCGTCGCTCCAGCGGTCGTCGAACCGCGCCATGTCGGCGTAGAAGAGGCAGGCACTGCCGCGGTAGAACGCGAACGGGTCGGCGGCCATCTTGCGGAACTTCGTCCGGAAGGCGTCGGCGTCGGCCCGCATGAGGTCGGAGAACGCCTCCACGAGGGTGTCGACGATGAGCTGCGAGCGTTCACCCGCGGTTCCGCTGGCGGTGACCCCGAAGGGGGAATCTGGCACGGGGGAACCGTAGGCGGCGGCTAACCTGCGGGACAGTCGTGGCACGGGGACAGCGATCGGGGGCGGCGGTGAGCGGAGCGGGCACGACACGTCGGCTGACCGCGGCCGCCGGTCTGGGCGGCGGGCTCGGGGCCACGCTCGGTGGGCTCGTCCTCCTCCTGCGCGGCGAGGCCAAGATGGCCCGCCGGGCCATCGCCGCCCGCACCACCAAGGAGCTGCCGCCGTCGGGCAACGGCGTCTACGGGCGGGGCCGTGGCAAGCCGCTCGTGCTCGCGGTGCTCGGGGACTCGACCGGCGTCGGCCTGGGCGTGCACCGCGCCGCCGAGACCCCCGGGGTGCTGCTGGCCGCGGCGCTGGCCGAACTGGCCGAGCGGCCGGTGCGGCTGGTCAACGTCGCCGTCTCCGGCGCGGAGTCCCGCGAGCTGCCGGAGCAGGTCGAGAAGGCGCTGGTGGAGAAGCCCGACGCCGTCCTGATCATGATCGGCGCGAACGACGTCACGACCCGCACCGCGCCGGCGGTGTCGGTGGCCTACCAGGCCGACGCAGTCCGGCGGTTCCGGGAGATCGGCGCCGAGGTCGTCGTCGCGACCTGCCCCGACCTGGGCACGATCCGTCCGATCGCCCAGCCGCTGCGGCAGTTCGCCCGGCACTGGAGCCGGCAGATGGCTGCGGCGCAGACGGTCGCGGTGGTCGAGGCCGGCGGGCGGACCGTCTCCCTCGGCTCGATCCTCGGGCCCACGTTCGCCCGCGACCACGCGATGTTCGGCGACGACGAGTTCCACCCGAGCGCGCACGGCTACGCCGCGGCGGCGGCGGTCATCCTGCCCTCGCTGGCCGATGCGCTGGGCGTCTGGCCGGCCGCCGCCGACCGCGGGCTGCGGAAGCTGCGCCGCGACACGGTGCGCCCGGTCGAGCGGGCCGCCGCGCGCGCCGCCGACCGCCCCGGCACGGAGGTGCAGCCGACGGAGGTCCGCGGCTCGGGGACCGGGCCGCGCGGGCCCTGGGCGCGGCTGCGGCTGCGGCGGCCCCCGGAACTGCCGACCTCGGACGAGGCCGAGCAGGCGGAGCAGGTGCCCGCGCGCTGACGCCCGCGGCGCTCAGCTGGGAACGAGCTCCGACGTCTCGATCAGGTCGGCGATCTCCGGCGCGTCCTCGGTCCGGGCCACCAGCGAGAACCGGTCACCCGTCCGCCGGTACAGCCCCGCCCGGATCGCCACCCCGGGGATCCGGGGGTTGTCGAGGACCAGCAGGTGACCGCCGTCCGCCAGGCTCGCCAGCAGCGCGCGGAGGGCGCGACTGATCTCCGCGTCGCTGAAGTACAGCCGGCGCAGCACGTTGGCCACCTTGATGACGTCCGGGGTCTCGCCCGACCACGGCTGGAAGACGTCGTGGACGCGGGCGCTGACCCTGTCGTCCGTGCGCATCAGCTCACGCGCGTCGGGCCCCAGCAGGAGGACCTCGCGGGGGACCCCCCGGCGCGCACGGGCGATCACGCCCGCGTACGCGAACCGGACGGTCCGTGACAGCGACGGCCAGGCGACGACCCGGGGGCCGGCCACGAGGACGCACTGGCCGTCGGGGTCGGTGAAGACGACGCGACGGCCGACGGACACGGCGTCGAGCCGGAGGTAGAGGTCGGCCATCACGTACGAGGAGAAGCCCGGGAGGCGGCGCACCAGGTCGACGGACGTCGACCCGTCCGACGCACCGATGTCGACGATCCGCGCGCCGTCGAGGTCGACGTGCTGCAGCAGGAGGTCGTCGGCGGGACCGTGCCGGTCGATGCCGGTGATCTTGATCGTGGCGCCGACGTGGATCGACGACATGACGTCGCGGAACGCCTCGGCGGAGGGGGCCTCGTCCAGCAGGACGCGCGGATCGACGCGGAAGAGCCGGGGCTGCCGCTGCTCCAGCCATGCCGGCCAGCGACCACGGATGCCTCGGATGGGTGCGCGCATGCCGGAAGGCTAGAGGCGGATCCTCCGCATGCGGCCCGTCCGCGGAGGGGGTGCCATCCCTTGGGGTGACCCGTCCGGCCACGGCACCAGGCCGCGGAGGGTGCGCGTCAGCCGGGCGGCGTACCCAGGGGTAGTTTCGCGAGGACCGCACCATCCCCTCGCCGTGGAGGACCCATGCCCGAAGCCGTCATCGTCGCCACCGCGCGCTCGCCCATCGGACGGGCGTTCAAGGGCTCGCTCAAGGACCTGCGGCCCGACGACCTCGCCGCGACGATCGTGCGCGCCGCGCTGGACAAGGTCCCGGCGCTCGACCCCACCGACATCGACGACCTGATCCTCGGCTGCGGCCTGCCCGGCGGCGAGCAGGGCCACAACATGGGCCGCGTCGTCAGCGTCCTGCTCGGCATGGACCACCTGCCGGGGACGACGATCACCCGCTACTGCTCCTCGTCGCTGCAGACCACCCGCATGGCCATGCACGCGATCAAGGCCGGCGAGGGCGACGTCTTCATCTCCGCCGGTGTGGAGACCGTGTCGCGGTTCGTCAAGGGCAACAGCGACTCGCTGCCCGACACCGAGAACCCGGTGTTCGACGCCGCCAAGGCGCGCGTGGCCAAGGTGGCCGAGAGCGGCGCCGACTCCTGGACCGACCCGCGGGACAACGGCGACGTCCCCGAGGTCTACATCGCCATGGGGCAGACCGCCGAGAACCTGGCCCTGTACAAGGACGTCTCGCGCGCGGACATGGACGAGTTCGCCCTGCGCAGCCAGACCCTCTACGCGCAGGCCGCCGCCGAGGGCTTCTGGGAGCGGGAGATCACCCCGGTCACCACGCCGGACGGCACGGTCGTCAGCACCGACGACAGCCCGCGCGCCGGCACGACGCTGGAGGGGCTGCAGAGCCTCAAGCCGGTGTTCCGCCCCGACGGCCGGGCCACCGCCGGCAACTCCTGCCCGCTCAACGACGGCGCCGCCGCCGTCGTGGTCATGAGCGACACGAAGGCCCGCGAGCTGGGCCTGACGCCGCTGGCCCGGGTCGTCTCCACCGCGGTCACCGGCCTGTCGCCGGAGATCATGGGCTACGGCCCGGTGGCGGCCTCGGAGCTGGCCCTGCAGCGGGCCGGGATGAGCATCGGCGACATCGACCTCGTCGAGATCAACGAGGCGTTCGCCGCGCAGGTCATCCCGAGCTACCGCGACCTGGGCATCGACATCGACCGGTTGAACGTGCACGGCGGCGCGATCGCCGTCGGCCACCCGTTCGGCATGACCGGCGCCCGCATCACCGGCACGCTGATCAACGGCCTGCAGACCAAGGACAAGACCTTCGGGCTGGAGACCATGTGCGTCGGTGGCGGCATGGGCATGGCGATGGTGCTGGAGCGCCTCTCCTGACGCTCTCCCCCGCCTGACGACGACGGCCCGGCTCCCCTCGCGGGAGCCGGGCCGTCGTGCGTCCGGGGTGCGGCGCGCGCCGAGTGCGACGAACACGGGGCGATGAGCGGGGCATGGCCACGAGTTCGTCGCACGCGGAGGCGCAGACCCCGGACATGCCGGTGGCCCGGCCCCACGAGGGGACCGGGCCACCGGGGAGAGCTGCTGGACTCAGTCGCTCTGCAGGTAGGACAGCAGGCGCAGGATCTCCAGGTACAGCCAGACGACCGTGACCAGGAGGCCGAAGGCGATGTACCAGGCGAACTTCGCCGGGGCGCCGCGCCGGATCGCCTCGTCGGCCATGTCGAAGTCGAGCAGCAGCGAGAACGCCGCGACACCGATGACGACGAGGCTGAACAGGATGGCGACCGGGCCGCCGTCACGCAGGCCGAGCGCGTCGCCGCCGGCGAAGATGCTGACGACGAAGTTGACCAGGATCAGCGCCAGGACACCGAACATCGCGCCGACGATCCAGCGGGTCAGCTTCGGGGTGACCCGGATGGCGCCGGTCTTGTAGACGACGAGCATGCCGGCGAAGACACCGAAGGTGCCGACCACCGCCTGCATCACGATGCCGGGGTACAGGTCGTTGAAGGCCTCGCTGATCGCACCCAGCGCGACGCCGTACAGGGCGCCGTAGGCCAGGGTGGCAGCCGGGTTGGCGATCTGCTTGAACGCGATCACCAGGCCCAGCACGAACGCGATCAGCACCGCCGGCAGGGCCAGCCCGAGGGCGGTGTCCTGCGGCAGGAACGCCCAGGTGACGGCGGCGGAGACGACGGTGACGAGGAACGACAGGCCCGTCTTCTGGACGACGTCGTCCATCGTCATGTAGCGGGTGGTGGTGCGCGCGTACGGAGCCGGCGCGGAGTACGGGTCCTGGGTCGGGGCGCCGTACGGCTGGGGGGCACCCCAGTTGGCGTACTGCTGGCCCGCGGCGCCGTTGGTGGCGTTCGCGAAGCCCCGACCGAAGGCCGGGTTGGAGCTGGGCATCGTCATCTCCTCGAGGTGACTGGCGGTCGTGGGGCCGACGGTCCTGCACCCCACTCGGTTTCTACAACGCCGCAGGTGCCCGCCGCGTTCCTGAGTCGGCGGAGGTCCCTCGCGCGGGTGCCCCCGGTGGGGTTCGAACCCACACTCGGACCCTTTTAAGGGGCCTGCCTCTGCCGGTTGGGCTACGGGGGCGCGGGAGCCGAGGCTAACCGCCGGCGAGCTCCGTGGCCCGGCTCAGCACCGCGTCGAGCATCGGTTCGGTCAGCTTGCCGGTGAACGTGTTCTGCTGGCTGACGTGGTAGCTGCCCAGCAGGGTCAGCGGTCCGCGCGGCCCCTCGAGGGTCACTTCCACGCCGTGCCCGAAGGCCGGTCGCGGGCGGGGCAGCGCGTACCCAGCGCCCGCGAGCACCGGCCACAGCGCCGTCCACCCGAAGCCGCCGAGCACCACGACGACCCGCAGCCGGGGCAGCAGCGCCAGTTCGCGCGCCAGCCAGGGCGAGCAGGTGTCGCGCTCCTCCGGGGTGGGGGCGTTGGCCGGCGGCGCGCAGCGGACGGCGGCGGCGACCCGGACGTCGGTGAGCTCCAGGCCGTCCCCGACGTGGGTGGAGGTCGGCTGGTTCGCCAGTCCCGCCCGCCAGAGCGCGGCGAAGATCCAGTCCCCGCTGCGGTCGCCGGTGAACACCCGGCCGGTGCGGTTCCCGCCGTGCGCCGCCGGGGCCAGGCCGACGACCGCGATCCGCGCGTCCGCCGGGCCGAGGCCGGGCACCGGGCGGCCCCAGTAGTCCTCGTCGCGGAAGGACGCGCGCTTGACCTGCGCGACCTCCTCCCGCCAGGCGACCAGCCGCGGGCAGGCCCGGCAGCCGGAGATGCGCGCGTCGAGGACGGCCAGGTCACCCGCCGCCCTCGCCGACCGCGCGACCCCCGCCGCCGTGCGGGTGACCGGGAAGCCCCCGTCGTCGAGCGCCTTCATCCCCGGGCGAGCCGGATCGCGATGCCGTCGAGGATGTCGTGCTCGCTGACGACCACCGAGTCCAGCGCCAGCGCGTCCATGATCACGCGCAGGATGAGGGCGCCGGCGCCGATGACCTCGACCCGGCCGGGGTGCATGACCGGCATCGCCGCCCGTCGCGCCCGGGTGGCGGTGAGCAGTCCGGCGGTCACCGACCGGACGGCGCCGACCGGGATCCGCGAGCCGTGGATGGCGGTGTCGTCGTACTCCGGCAGCCCCAGGGCCAGCGCGGCCACCGTGGTGACCGACCCGGCCAGCCCGACGAGCGTGGCGGCCTCCCCCACCGGGACGACGGCGAGGACGTCGGCGAGCGCGGCCCGGACGTCGGCCTCGGTCCGCTGGATCTCCTCGGAGTCCGGCGGGTCCGAGTGCAGGTGCCGCTCGGTGAGCCGGACGCACCCGATGTCCACCGAGCGGGCCGCCCGCACGCCGGTGGCGTCGCCGAGCACGAACTCGGTGGACCCGCCGCCGATGTCGACGACCAGGTAGGGGGCGGCCGGCGGGGTCCCGCCGTGCGCGGTCACCGCGGCGTCGAGCGAGGCCGTGGCCCCGAGGAAGGACAGCTCCGCCTCCTCCGCCCCGGGGACGACGTCGGGCAGCCGGCCGAGGGTGGTCAGCACCATCTGCTCGAAGTCGGCCCGGTTGGCCGCGTCGCGACTGGCGCTGGTGGCGACCATCCGCACCGCCGTCGCGCCCAGCTCGCGGGCCTGCGCGGCGTACTCGGCCAGCACGCGGCGGGTGCGCTCGATCGCCGCGTCGGACAGCCGGCCGGTGGCGTCGACGCCCTCCCCGAGGCGGACGACCTCCATCCGCCGCAGCAGGTCGGTGTGCGCGCCCTGATCCGGCACGTCGGCGACGAGCAGCCGGATGGAGTTGGTGCCGCAGTCGATGGCCGCCACCCGGCTCATGCGTCCTCCTGCTGGTCGGGGAGCGCGCAGGGCCCCTTCGCCCACCACTCCCCCATCTCGGCGACCGCGCGGTCGCCGATCGGGTTGACGCCGGGCCCCGCTGCCAGGGCGTGCCCGGCCAGCGCGTGCAGGCACTTGACCCGGTCCGGCATGCCGCCCGCGGTGCTGCGCGTCTCGAGCACCGCCTCGCCGGGGCGGGCGGCGGCGTCGCGGGTCGCCAAATAGGCCTCGTGCGCGGCCAGGTAGGCCGCGGCGAGCTCCGGATCGGTGCCCAGCTCGTCCTGCCACTCGCGCATCCGGCCGGCCGACTCCAGCCGGCTGGCGGCGGCGTTGGCCCGCGGGCAGGTCAGGTAGTACAGCGTCGGGAACGGCGTGCCGTCCTCGAGCCTGGGCGAGGTCTCGACGACGTCGGGTTGGCCGCACGGGCACCGGTGCGCCACCGCCGCGAGCGCCCGCGGTGGCCGGCCGAGCTGGCGGGCGACGACGTCCCGGTCCTCCTCGGTGACCGGTTCCCGCACCGGCCCTCCGGCGGGGATCGTCACTCGTCCCCCAGGTCGTCGGCCGTCGCGACCGAGTCCATCAGCGCGTCGTACCAGGTCTGCGGGCCGGGGTCGGCCGCCTCCGGGACCGTTCCGGCGTCCCCCTCGGCCTCGGCCTCGTCGACCACCCGCACCAGCCGGTCGCCCTCGGCCACGTAGAAGAACCGCTCGCGGGCCTCGCGGGCCAGCACCGCCGGGTCGCGCAGCTCGGCGAGGCGGGCCTCCTGCTCGGCGATCCGCGCGTCGAGCTCGGCGCCCTCGGCCGCCAGCCGGGCGATCTCGGCCCGGCCGGCCAGGTACTGCTGCACCGGTCCGGCCAGGGTCAGCGCCAGGAGCAGCACCAGCCCGACGAGCAGGACGCCGCGACCGGTGAAGAGCTGGTTGCGCGGACGGGCCGGCGTCGACGCCGGCCGGGTCCGGCGGCCGGGACGGCGCGCCTCGGGGCGGCTGCCGGCGCCGGTGACCCGGCCCGTGGGCAGCGGCCGGGACGCCGCATGCGCCAGCGGCCGGCCGGTGCCCGCCCGGCGCGGCCCCCGCCGGGGACCGCGCCGGTCCGAGGGACCTGCCATGTCGGTCGCCGCGGTCAGCCGCGAGCGGCCAGCCGCGGGAAGGCCGCCGCGCCGGCGTAGCGCGCGGCGTCGTCGAGCTCCTCCTCGATGCGCAGCAGCTGGTTGTACTTGGCGACGCGCTCGCTGCGGGCCGGGGCGCCGGTCTTGATCTGGCCGCAGTCGGTGGCGACGGCGAGGTCGGCGATCGTGGTGTCCTCGGTCTCGCCGGAGCGGTGGCTCATCATCGAGCGGTAGCCGCTGCGGTGGGCCAGGTTGACCGCGTCGAGGGTCTCGGTGAGCGTGCCGATCTGGTTGACCTTGACCAGCAGCGCGTTGGCCGCCTTGCGCTCGATGCCGTCGGCCAGCCGGGCGGGGTTGGTGACGAACAGGTCGTCGCCGACGAGCTGCACGCGGTCCCCGAGGGCGGCGGTCAGCGCGATCCAGCCGTCCCAGTCCTCCTCGGACAGCGGGTCCTCGATCGAGACGATCGGGTAGGCGTCGACCAGCTCGCGGTAGTAGTCGGTGAGGTACTCCGCCGATCGGGTCTGGCCCTCGAAGTCGTAGCCGCCGTCGGAGTGGAACTCGGTGGCGGCGACGTCGAGCGCGAAGGCGATGTCGGTGCCGACCGTGTAGCCGGCCTTCTCGACGGCCTCGGCGATGAGGTCCAGCGCGTCGCGGTTGCTGGGCAGGTCCGGCGCGAAGCCACCCTCGTCGCCCAGGCCGGTGGACAGTCCGCGGCCCTTCAGCACCGACTTCAGCGCGTGGTAGGTCTCCGTGCCCACGGCCAGCGCCTCGGCGAAGGTCGCCGCGCCGATCGGGGCGATCATGAACTCCTGCACGTCGACGTTGCTGTCGGCGTGGGCGCCGCCGTTGAGGATGTTCATCATCGGCACCGGCAGCAGGTGCGCCGAGGGACCACCGACGTAGCGGAACAGCGGCAGGCTGGCCGACTCCGCGGCGGCCCGGGCCACCGCCAGGCTGACACCGAGGATGGCGTTGGCGCCCAGGCGCGACTTGTCCGGCGTGCCGTCGAGGTCCAGCAGCCGCTGGTCGACCAGGCGCTGCTCGCTGGCCTCGTAGCCGACCAGCTCGGGCCCGATGACGTCGAGGACGCCGTCGACGGCCTTGGTCACGCCCTTGCCGCCGTAGCGCTCGCCGCCGTCGCGCAGCTCCACCGCCTCGAAGGCACCGGTGGAGGCGCCGCTGGGCACCGCCGCACGGGCGATCGTCCCGTCGTCGAGGGCGACCTCGACCTCCACCGTCGGGTTCCCGCGGGAGTCGAGGATCTCGCGCGCGCCTACTGCGTCGATGCTGGCCACGGGGGGCAGCGTAACGACTCCCGGGCCCGCCGCTCGCGCCCCTCGCCAGGAGGAGGACGGCGGGGCGCCTTGCCCTGTGCCCGTCCGTTCCCTTCACTCCCCCGAGGCCCGGCACCGACGCCGGGGTGGTGAGGAGCCGCAGATGACCGCCGAGACGCAGACCGGGCACCCGGACGGGCCGGCGCGCTGGTCGGTGCGGGGCCTGCGGCTGTCCCCCGTGGTGCTGGTCGTGCTGCTCGCCGTGGACGTGGCGCTGGTCGCGGCGTCCGCCGCCGTCGACTCCCCCGGCGCGGGTCCGGGCGACGGCGCGCTGTCCCTCGAGACCGACGGCGGACTGGTCGAGTACGTCGGGTACCTGCACCAGCTCGTCCTGGTGGTGCTCCTCCTGACCGTGTCGCGGCTCGGCGGGGCGCGGGTGTGGACCGCCTGGGCCGCGGTCTTCGCGCTCGTCCTGGTCGACGACAGCGTCCGCCTGCACGAGACGCTCGGGGACCGGGCCGCCGATGGGCTGGGTCTGCCCGACGGGGTGGCGGGGCTCCGGGCCGACGACCTGGGCGAGCTGGTCGTGTGGGGGCTGCTCGCGGTCGCGCCGCTGGTGTGGCTCGTGGCGCTGCACCGGCGCAGCGACCGGGAGACGCAGAGGGCGAGCCTGCGCCTGGCCGTGCCGGTCGCCGTCTACGCCTTCTGCGGGATCGTCGTCGACCAGGTGCACGCCATGGGCCGGGACGGCTCCTGGGCCGGTGTCCTCGGCACGCTCGAGGACGGCGGTGAGCTGGTCGCGCTCAGCGTGACGGTGGCCCACGTGGTGACCCTCGTCGGTGCCGCCCGCCGGCCCGGCGAGCCCCGGCGGCGTCAGTCCGACGAGCGGGCCGCGGCCTCGGCGTCGAGCTCCCCGGCGTAGCGGCGGACCGCCTCGCGCAGCGCGTCCTCGACGTCCCAGCCCCGGGCCGTCGCGGCGGCGACCACGGCGAGCAGCCGCTCCCCGAGCTCCTCGGGGCTCGCCGTCGTCAGCTCGGCCGGCGCCGGCGTGGGCAGGCCCGCCCTCCCCGCCCGGCGCACGAGCGCGGCACCCCAGGAGGCTGCCGGCTGCGAGCGGGAGACGCCCTCCGTCGGGGACCGGCGCTGCTTCTCCGCCTTCTTGATCTCGTCCCAGCCCGCCTCGACCTGCGCGACGTCCCGCGGCCCGGCGTCCCCGAAGACGTGCGGGTGCCGGCGGACCAGCTTGTCGACCAGGTCGCCGGCCACGTCGTCCACGTCGAACCGGCGGTCGGGCCCGCCCTCGGCGGCCACCCGGGCGTGGAAGACGACCTGCAGCAGCACGTCGCCCAGTTCCTCGCGCATGGCCGCGGCGTCGTCGTCCACGATCGCGTCGTAGGCCTCGTGCGCCTCCTCCAGCAGGTACCCGCGCAGCGAGGCGTGAGTCTGCTCGGCATCCCAGGGGCAGCCGCCGGGCGAGCGCAGCCGGTCCATCACCGTGACGACGTCCAGCAGCCGCACCCCGGCCGGCTCCGGGGTGCCCGCGACGACGGGCGCGCCGCCGGGCTCCTCCCCCACCGGGACCAGGCAGACCACGTCGCCGGGCAGCGCCGCGGCCGCGGCGAGGTCCGGGACGTCGATCACCGCGAACCCCTCGGCGCGCAGCGCGGCCGCGGTGGCGGCCGCCCCGGGGACGGCGGCCAGGACGCCACCGGCGGCGACGGCCCGCCAGCCCGCCGGGCCCAGGAGCCCGGGCAGCCGCGGACTGGTGGTGACGACGAGTGCGACCGGCACCGGCGTCAGTCCTCGGTCCCGAGCAGCTGCACCACGCCGCCCTCGGAGCGGACGACGCCGCCCTCGTCGAAGGAGCCGTACCGGGGGTTCACGTCGATGTCGAGGGTCGCCTCGTACTCGGCGAGCAGGGCCGCCCCGGCGTCCGCGGCCGCGTTCGTCGCGGCGGCCTCCAGCTGCGCCCGCACCTCCTCGAAGGGCGGGACGGTCGCCGGGGCGACGACGACGACCAGCACCCCGGGCAGCTGCTCGACGGGGGTGGCGAAGACGGTGCCCGGCGGCGTGGTCGCCACCCGGGCGGCGAGGTCGGGCGGCAGCTCCGACGTCAGCTCCTCGACGGCGACCGTCTTCGGCTGCGGGAGCGTCGCCTGGTCGAGGTAGGGCTGCGCGACGGCGGCGTAGCTCGCCGGGTCGGCCTGCAGAGCGGCGACCACCGCGTCCGCGGTCTCCTGGTCCGGGACGTTCACGTAACCCAGGTCCAGCTGCGCCGGCTGCTCGGCCAGGCGCTGCTGGTAGGTCGCGCGCAGCGAGTTCTCGGTCGGCTCCTCCGCCTCCCCCTCGGCCACCGCGATGGCCTGCAGCACGGCGACCTGCCGGACCCGCTCGAGGGCGTCCTCCCGGCTGTAGCCCTGCGCGCCGGCCTGGGCGAAGTACTCCTCGGGGGGCGTGCCGCCGAGGAGCCGGGTGAGCAGGTCCTCCAGCCCGCCGGGGTCGCGCGGGACGCCGAAGTGCTCGGCCGCGGAGGAGAACACCTCGCTGCGGACCAGCTCGGTGAGGATCGTCCGGCGGTAGTCCGAGCCCTCGCCGGCGGTGACGTCGGGGTCCTCGCGGTGGGCCTGGACCGCCCGGTCCAGCTCGTCGACGGTCACCGTCTCGTCGCCGACGTAGGCCGCGACGTTCGGGGAGGTCCGGCAGCCCGCGAGGCCGACGGCGGCCAGCAGGGCGAGGGCGAGGACGGCGGGTCGACGCGTGCGCACGACGGCGAGACTCCCACACCCCCTGTGATCGCCGTCGCAGCCGGCCGGGCGACGCGGACCGGACGCGGTTCTCCTCCTGACGAGGGATCCGCGGGGGGCGCCCCGTCGGCCACCATGATCGACGTGGACCTGAAGAAGCTGCGCTCGGTCGCCCTGGCCGAGCTGGCCGGCTGCTCGTACACGCCGAAGCGGTGGCGGCAGCGCCTGATGAGCTGGGCCGGTGCCCGGCTGGAGGCCGCGCCCGGCCGCGGCTTCCGGTTCTCCGGCGTGCACGCCAACCTCCGCGTCGGCCGCGGTTCCTACATGAACCACCGGGTGTCCATCGAGGCAGTGGCCCCGGTCGTCATCGGCAGGGAGTGCCACCTCGGCCCCGAGGTCATGATCCTCACCAGCCACCACCCGATCGACGAGACGGGCTCGTGGACCTTCGGCGCCGAGGGCCGCGAGGTGACCATCGGCGACAAGGTGTGGATCGGGGCCCGGGCGGTCGTCCTGCCCGGCGCCGTCATCGAGGCCGAGGTGATCATCGCCGCCGGCGCCGTGGTCGCCGGTCGCTGCGAGTCCTACGGGGTGTACGGCGGGGTCCCGGCCCGGCGGTTGAAGTCCTTCTCCCCCGCCGCCTCCCCCGCCGCGGCCGTCTGACCGGCGTCGCCGCTCAGGCGACCGCGACGGGCCGGTCCAGCACCGCCGTCAGCGTCGCGTGCAGGTTCTCCAGCAGCGCGACGTCGCGCAGCGGGGTCCGCCGGTCCGGGCCCACGGGCACCTTGAGCGAGATGGTCGACGCCGCGGCCTTGTACGTCGCGCCCTCGGCCAGGCGGGCCAGCCGCATCTGCTTGGACTCCGGCAGGTCGACCGGGCCGACCCGGATGACCCGGCCCTGCAGCGACACCTCGGTGATGCCCAGCGACCGCATCGCCACCCGGAACCGGGCGACGGCGAGCAGGTTCAGCACCGGCGCCGGCGGGGCGCCGTACCGGTCGGTCAGCTCGTCGAGCACGGCCTGCGCCTGCTCGTCGTCCTGCACCGAGGCCACCTTGCGGTAGGCCTCCATCCGCAGCCGCTCGCCGGGCACGTAGTCGTGCGGCAGGTGCGCGTCGACCGGCAGGTCGACCCGGACCTCGACCGGCTCGGCCGGAGCCTCCTCGCCGGTGACCTGGGCGCGGTAGTCGGCCACGGCCTCGCCGACCAGCCGGACGTACAGGTCGAAGCCGACGCCGGCGATGTGCCCGGACTGCTCGCCACCGAGCAGGTTGCCCGACCCGCGGATCTCCAGGTCCTTCATCGCGACCGCCATGCCGGCACCGAGGTCGGTGTTGTTCGCGATCGTGGTCAGCCGGTCGACGGAGGTCTCGGTCAGCGTCCGCGTCGGGTCGTAGGTGAAGTAGGCGTACGCCCGCTCCCGCCCACGGCCGACGCGCCCGCGGATCTGGTGCAGCTGGGAGAGGCCGAAGGTGTCGGCCCGGTCGACGATCAGGGTGTTGGCGTTGGGGATGTCCAGGCCGGACTCGACGATCGTGGTCGCGACGAGGACGTCGTACTCCTTCTCCCAGAAGCCGACCATGATCCGCTCGAGCTCGTGCTCCTTCATCTGCCCGTGGCCGACGGCGACGCGGGCCTCGGGCACCAGGTGGCGGATCTTCGCCGCGGCCTTGTCGATCGACTGCACCCGGTTGTGGATCACGAACACCTGGCCGTCGCGCAGCAGCTCCCGGCGGATCGCCGCGGCCATCTGCTTGTCCTCCCACGCGCCGACGTAGGTCAGCACCGGGTGCCGCTCCTCGGGCGGCGTGAGGATCGTCGACATCTCCCGGATGCCGGTCAGCGACATCTCCAGGGTGCGCGGGATGGGGGTGGCCGACATCGAGAGGACGTCGACCGCCGTCCGCATCGTCTTCAGGTACTCCTTGTGCTCGACGCCGAAGCGCTGCTCCTCGTCGACGATCACCAGCCCGAGGTCCTTGAACCGGGTGGTCGGCTGCAGCAGCCGGTGCGTGCCGACGAGGACGTCGACCTCGCCGGCGGCCAGCTGGCGCAG
This sequence comes from Blastococcus sp. TF02A-26, assembly GCF_003319125.1. GTDB lineage: Bacteria > Actinomycetota > Actinomycetes > Mycobacteriales > Geodermatophilaceae > Trujillonella. The sequence continues at coordinate 109,373 of NZ_QOHG01000007.1, forward strand.
CGTCTCGCTGCTCTCGGCGTCGGACTGGAACCGCGACAGCACCTTGACGGTCACCGGGAACTGGGCGAACCGCTCGGAGAACGTCTTGAAGTGCTGGTTGGCCAGCAGCGTCGTCGGCACCAGGACGGCGACCTGCTTGCCGTCCTGCACCGCCTTGAACGCCGCACGGACGGCGATCTCGGTCTTCCCGTAGCCGACGTCGCCGCAGATGATCCGGTCCATCGGGACCGGGTTCTGCATGTCGCCCTTGACCTCGTCGATCGCGGCCAGCTGGTCGGGCGTCTCCTGGAAGGGGAAGGCGTCCTCGAGCTCGCGCTGCCAGACGGTGTCCGGGCCGAAGGCGTGCCCCTTCGTGGCCATCCGCGCGGAGTAGAGGCGGATCAGCTCGGCGGCGATCTGCTTGACCGCCTTGCGCGCCTGGCCCTTGGTCTTCTGCCAGTCGGCGCCGCCGAGCTTGGACAGCGCCGGGGCCTCGCCGCCGACGTAGCGGGTCAGCTGGTCCAGGGAGTCGGTGGGCACGAACAGCCGGTCCGGTGGCTGGTTCCGCTTGCCCGGCGCGTACTCGACGATCAGGTAGTCGCGCTGCCCGCCGTTGACGGTGCGGCTGATCATCTCCACGTACCGGCCGATGCCGTGGTGCTCGTGGACGACGAGGTCGCCCGGCTGCAGCTGGACCAGGTCCACGGCGTTGCGGCGGCGGGCCGGCATCTTCACCGCGTCGCGCATCGTGGTGCCGCGCGAGCCGGTGAGGTCGTGCTCGGTCAGCAGCGCCAGCCCCACGCCGGGGAAGGCGAAGCCCGACTCCAGGTTCCCCTGGGTGACCGTGGTCAGCCGCGGCTCCGGCGCGGACTCGATGCCCGGCACCAGCGAAGCGCCCAGCTCGGCCTCCGCGAACTGGTCGGCGGCGCGCTGGGCGGGGCCCGGACCGGCGAAGGTGACGACGACCCGCCACCCCTCCCGGTGCCAGCCGCGCATCGTCTCGATCGCCTTCGGCACGTCACCGGCGAACCGGTCGACGGTCGTGGCGTCGAGGGTGACGTGGGTGTCGTCGTCCTCCGCCGCGAGCGTGAACGACCCCGTCGTCCACCACGGCAGCCCGCGGCCGCGGGCGGCGGACTCGACGTCCTCGAGGTCGCGGAAGGAGGAGGCCCCCAGGTCCAGGGGCGCCTCGCCGGACTCCGCGGCGGTGGCCCAGCTGGCGGCGAGGAACTCCTCGGCGGTGCGGACGAGGTCCGCCGCGCGGCTGCGCACCCGCTCGGGGTCGCACACCAGCACGTGGGTGCCGCGGGGCACGAGGTCGGTGAGCAGCTGCATCGGCTCGTCGCCCAGCAGCGCCGGGGTGAGCGACTCCATGCCCTCGACGGCGATGCCCTCGGCGAGCTTGCCCAGCAGCTCGGCGAGCGCCGGGTGCTCGGTGGCCAGCTCCACCGCCCGGGCGCGGACGGCGTCGGTGAGCAGCAGCTCGCGGCACGGCGGCGCCCACAGGCGCTCGGGGCGCTCGTCGAGGGAGCGCTGGTCGGCGGCGGAGAAGTAGCGCAGCTCGTCGACCTCGTCGCCCCAGAACTCGACGCGGACCGGGTGCGGCTCGGTCGGCGGGAAGACGTCGAGCAGACCGCCGCGGACGGCGAACTCGCCGCGCTTCTCCACCAGCTCCACGCGGGTGTACGCGGCATCGGCCAGCGCCCGGGCGACGTCGTCGAGGTCGGCCTCCTGGCCGGGCCGCAGCTCCACCGGGGTCAGGTCGCCCAGGCCCGGGGCCAGCGGCTGCAGGACGCTGCGGACCGGCGCCACCAGGACGTCGACCGGCGGCCGGTCGCCGGGGTGGGTCAGGTCGCGGAGGACGGCGAGGCGGCGGCCGACGGTGTCCGCGCGCGGCGACAGGCGCTCGTGCGGCAGCGTCTCCCACGCGGGGAAGACCTCGACCCGGCGGCCGGGGACGAAGCAGCGCAGCAGGTCGGCGGTCGCGTCGGCGTCGCGCTCACCGGCGGTGACGACCAGCACGGGGACGCCGGCCCCCGGTGCCGGGGCGGCGAGCGCCGCCGCGACCAGGGGCTGCACCGGCGGTGGGGCGGTGACCGCCATCCCGGCCGAGCCGGCCGCGGCCACCACCCGGGCCAGGCCGGGGTCGGTCAGGACGACGTCGAGCACGCCGCGCAGGGACACGAGATCGAACTCCCACAGGATCGCCGGCCCCCGCGGAGTGCCGCCGAGTGCGGCGGGGGCCCGGCAGTCGAGGTTAGTCCGCGACTGCGACAGCTGCCGCGGGCCGGCGCGGCCACTCCCCCACCCGCCGGGCCAGCCGGTGGGCCGGCCCCTCCACGGCGCGGTGGAACACCTCGGCGGTGACCAGGGCGAGCAGGAGCACGGGGACGGCGACCAGGCCCCACTGGGCCACCGACGGTCCGCCCAGGAGCAGCGCCGCGGCGACCAGCAGCGGCTCGTGCACCAGGTACAGGCTGAACGACCGGCTCCCGAGCCACTGCACGGGACGCCGCTCCAGCCCCCGCCGCAGGGCAGGCCAGCCGAGGGCCAGGAGGATCAGTCCCACGACGCCCAGCAACCCGGCGGCACGGAGCGCGACGGCGGTGGGGGCCGGCGCGGTGCCGGCGTCCCCCAGTGCGGGGGCGACCGTGAGCAGGAGGGCGGCGGCGAACAGCGCGGCCGGACGTGCCCGCCCCGCGGCGCCGACGCCGGCGGCCAGCGCGGTCACCTCGGGCAGCGCCGAGGCGAGGACGACGCCGATGCCGAAGACGGGCAGGTAGGTCAGCAGGCCCTGCACCAGTTCACCGGCCGGCAGGCCCTCCCCCACGCCCGGCAGCCGCGCCGCGGCCGAGCCGAGCGCCAGCCCGGTGACGACGGCGGGCCACCACCGGCCGATCCGGATCGCGCAGACCAGTGCCACCACCAGCGGCAGCAGGAGCGAGAACCAGACCTCCCAGCGCAGTGACCACAGCGGGCTGTCGAGGTTGGAGGTGCCGAACAGCAGCGTGCCGTCGAAGGCGAGCGCCCGCAGGGTCGGAGGGCGGTGGATCGCCATCCAGCCGCTCTCCGCCGTCACGTCGCGCGTCACGGCCAGCGCCAGGCCGAGGGCGAACACCACCGCGGCCCACACCGGCAGGTAGAGCCGGACCAGGCGCCGCGCGTAGTACGACATCCAGTCGCGGCGGCCCCAGCCGCGCAGCACGGGCAGCGTCAGGACCAGGCCGCTGAGCACGAAGAAGAGGAGCACCGCCTCCTCGCCGGCCCAGACCAGCCGCAGCGGGGTCCGGGCCAGCCACCACTGCGCCGACCAGGCCGTGGGCTGCTCCGCCCCCGTGCCGTCGACGTCGACGACGTCGGAGACGGCCGGGAGGACCAGCAGCAGGTGGTGCACCACGACGACGAGCGCCGCCACGCCCCGCAGCCCGTCGAGGGCCCGCAACCGCGCGACGTCGCGGATCGGTCCGGCGGGGACGGGTCCGGCACCCGGCGCGCCCGGCACCCGGGCCCCCACGTCGGTCGCGGTCATCGGCCGGTGCCGGCCGTCCCGCGCCGGACGGGAGGTGTCACCGGCCGGCTCCGCGACGGACGGCGGCGGCGGGAGCCGGGGCGACCCCCTCGAGCAGGTCGAGCGCGCGCCGCAGCACCGTGCTGGAGGTGTGCATCGTGTACGGGAAGTAGCGGACCTCGACTCCGACCCGGGCGAAGTCGCGCTCCAACGTCGCGCCCTTGGCGGTGCCCCGCCAGTCGTCGCCCTTGAAGATCACGTCGAAGCGCACCTCGCGCCACGTGTCGAGCTTGTCGGGGACCACCTCGGCGTGGACGTCGTCGACGAAGCGGAGGCTGCGCACGATCTCCATCCGCTCCGCGAGCGGCACGACCGGCAGCCGGCCCTTCGTCCGGAGGAGCATCTCGTCGGACACGACGCCGGCGATCAGGCGGTCGCAGTGCTCGGCCGCGTGCCGCAGGATGTTCAGGTGCCCGATGTGGAACAGGTCGTAGGCACCCGGTGCGTAGCCGATCAGCGTCATGTCCATCCCCCGTTGTCGCTGGAAGGCCCAGTCGACCAGGGGAGATGACGCTGCGTCACCATCTCCCGGGGTGGGTTCACCCGAAGGGAGGTGCGCTCAGGCGCCTGCCGGGCGAGGGCCGAGGCGGCTCATCTCCCCGCGCCAGCGCGGGAGCGCCAGCAGCAGGTACCCGGCCGTCCCGGCCAGGAGGACGCCGTAGCCGGCGAGGAACCAGGTGGTGGAACCCAGCAGCGCGAAGACCAGGCACAGCACCCCGTAGTCGGTGGGCAGCACGACCAGGGAGCGGACGACGCTCGGCCGCTCCCCCGTCGGGGCGGCTCGCGTGACCGCCCCGTGCCCGGCCCGGAGCGCCTCGTTGAGCAGCGTGGCGAAGAAGTGCACGACGGCGACGAGGGAGAAGGCGAGCGGGACCAGCAGCCAGCGGTCGTCCAGGTCGCCGTCGCGGTACAGGCCCACCAGCACCGCGAGGTGCAGGGAGCCGATCTTGGCGGCGTCGACCATGTGGTCCAGCCACTCGCCCGCCGGGGAGCCGCCACCGCGGAGCCGGGCCAGCTGGCCGTCGGCGGAGTCGAGGGCGTACCCGAGCACCAGGGCCGCGGCGACGAGCAGGCCGGTCCACACGGAGTGCGGCGCCAGTGCGATCGCGGCGATGCCGGAGAAGGTGGCGGTGGCGCTCAGGGCGGTGACCCCGTCGGGCGTCATCCCGCGGTGGAAGGCGAGCGCGGCCAGCACCCGGCCCAGCGGGCGGTTGACGAAGCGGCCGTAGGCGGGCGCACCCTTCGCCCCCTTCTGCGCCACGACCAGGCGGCGCACGGTGTCGGCGACGGTCTCCCCCGGCGCCGGACGCAGCGCCGGCGCGGCCGCGGGCACCGCCTGCTCGGCCACCACGTCGTCCTGCAGCACGGGGTCCTCCGGTGTCCTCGGGTGTCGGGTCCCGGGAGTCTCCCCCGCTCGCGACCGCACCGGGGGTCTCGCGGAGGACGCCTCACCCCATCGGGGCGGTGCGGGGGCCGGGCGCCGCCCGGGGGCCCGCCCGGCCCCACCCGAAGGGGTCAGCGACCGTGGTGACCGGGTCCCCGGCGGGGCTACCGTCCGGGCTCCGCGAGGCCCGTCCTCGCGCGCCAGGAGGACCGTGGCGCACGTCGCCCAGCAGGGAGTAGCTCGATGTTCAACGCATGGATCGACCGGGCCGAGGAGCTCGCCGAACGGTTCCGGACGGCCTCCCCCTTCCCCCTGCTGGTGATCGACGACTTCCTCGACACCGCGACCGCGCGGGCACTGCTGGCCGAGTTCCCGGCGCCGGACGCGATGCCGCGCTCGCGGGACTACGTCTTCGGCAACAAGCACGAGCTGTCCAGCGTCGCGGAGCAGGGCCCCACGAGTCGCGCCTTCTACGACGCGCTGATGGGCCCGGAGTTCCAGCGCTTCATCTCGACGCTGACCGGTACCGAGCTGTTCGTCGACCCGGCCTTCCACGGTGGCGGCTTCCACCAGAGCGGGGACGGCGGGTTCCTCGACACCCACGTCGACTTCAACATGCACCCGCTGCACCCGGACTGGAAGCGCACGCTCAACGTCCTGCTCTACCTCAACGAGGACTGGCGGCCCGAGTACGACGGCCGGCTCCTGGTGAAGAACGGCGCCGACGGCGAGACCCGCGCGATCGAGCCGCTGTTCAACCGCGGCCTGATCATGGTCACCGACGACCGGACCTACCACGGGTTCGCGCGGATGAGCCTTCCGCCGGGGGTGACCCGCAAGTCCATCGCCACCTACGCCTACGAGCTGGTGCCCGAGGGCAGCGTCGTCGCGCGCACCACCGGCTGGGCACCGGAGGCGGCCGGGGTGTTCAAGCGGACGTTCGCGCGGCACTACGACCGGGCGGTCCGGATCAAGACCCGCGTCCTGGGCAGCGCCACCGCGAAGAACCGCTGAGCGTGGCCACCCGCGGCAGCGGGTGGGACGTCATCGCCGTCCACCCGCACACCGACCTGTACGGCAGCGACCGGATGTTCCTCGAGGGCGTGGCGGCGTTCGCGCCGGGCGTCCTCGCGGTCCTGCCGCAGCCGGGGCCGCTGGTGGACGCGCTCGCCGAGCGGGACGTCGCGCACCTCCTGCGGCCGTTCCCCGTGCTGCGCAAGGTGGAGCTGCGCTCCCCATGGCGGGTGCTGGTCTTCGGCGTGCGGTTCCTGCGGTCGCTGGGCGCGCAGACCCGCTGGCTGCGCCGGGAACGTCCCGCCGTCCTGTACGTCAGCACCGTCGCCGCGCCGCAGTGGCTGCTCGCCGGGCGGCTGGCCGGGGTCCGGGTCGTCTGCCACGTGCACGAGAGCGAGCCGCAGTGGCCCCGGCTGGCCAGCACCGTGCTGCTGTCGCCCCTGTGGGCCGCGCAGGCGGTCGTCGCCAACAGCCGTGACTGCCTGGGCTGGATCCGCTCGGCGCTGGGCGACCGGATCGCCCGCCGGACCCGCGTGGTGCACAACGGCGTGCGCGAGCCGCAGCCGCCGGCCACCACCGCCCCCGCCGCGGCCGGGCCGCGCCGCCTCGTCGTGGTCGGCCGGCTGTCCGAGCGCAAGGGGCAGGACGTCGCCGTCGCCGCCACCGCGCTGGTCCGGGAGGCCGGGCACGACGTGACGCTCACCCTGGTCGGCGACAGCTACCCCGGCTACGAGCACGTCGAGGAGGGGCTGCGGGTCCAGGCGCGGGACCTGGGCGTCGCCGACGCCACCGTGTTCACCGGGTTCTGCGATCCGGCTCCGCACGTCGCCGCCGCCGACGTCGTCCTCGTCCCCTCGCGTGTGGAGCCCTTCGGGCTGGTCGCGGTCGAGGGCATGCTGCACGGCCGCCCGGTGGTGGTCTCCGCGGTGGGCGGGCTCCCCGAGGTCGTCCGGGACGGCGAGACGGGCCTGCTCGTGCGCCCCGACGACCCGCGTGCGCTGGCCGACGCCGTCCTCCGGCTCCTGACCGACACCGAGCTGGCCACCGCGCTGGGCGCGGCCGGTCGCGCCGACGCCCGGGCCCGCTTCTCCCTGCCCGCCTACGCGGCGGCGCTCCGGGACGCGGTGCTCCCCGGCCGTTCCACCGCCGACGTCTCCGCCTGAGCCCGTCGAGCGTCGCGGCGTCCCCGCCCGCCCCCGGCTCAGCCGACCGCGCGGACCAGCCGGTCGACGGTGTCGGCGATGAGGGCGTACGAGGCCCAGTAGTCCGCTGCCGAGCGCCGGTACGGGTCGGGCACCTCCTCGGCCGCCGCAGCAGCGGCACGGTGCGGCGCGGCCAGCGACGGGATCGCGGCCAGGCGGCTGCCGGGATCCGTGCCCGCCTCGGCGGGCCATCCGGTGGCGGCCAGGGACTCGGCGATCCGCGCTGCCTCGGTCAGCAGGAAGGTGCGCCGGACGGCCGCGGGCGCCTCCCGGACGACCGCGGAACGGTGCTCCCTGGTCATGGTCAGCACGAGCGCGGCACCGCGCGCGAGGTCCGGCCGCAGCTGCCGGGCGGCCGTGCGGCCGACCGGCAGGCCGGCGGTCTCGAGCAGCGCCGCCATCGGCGGGTCCACCGGCTCCCCGTCCAGCGCGCGGGTGCCGGCGCTGGTCACGACGACGCCCGCCTCGGCCAGCCGGGACGCCAGCAGCGCCGCGGCCACCGGGGACCGGCAGACGTTCGCGGTGCAGACGACGAGGAGCCCGACCCCCGCGGCGGCGGCCTCGCCGCGCGCGCTCCGGGTCGGTCCGGTCACCGACCCGCGGTGGTCGTCGGCCGCGGCACGGCGACCGGCTCCTGCTCGGGCTCGGCGGTCGCGGCCTGCCCGGACCGGCCGGCGAGCAGGGTCAGGGCGACCCGACCCCGGCGGCGCAGCCGGGACAGCAGGGGTTCGGCGTCCTCCGCCGGTTCCAGCGGCTCGTAGCCGTAGACCTCGGCGGCCCGCTGGCGGACGTGGGTCAGGACCACGCCCACGACGCGCGCCTCCACCCGGTCCAGGATGCCGAGCGCGCGAACCAGCGCCGGCCGGCGGGTACGGCTGGCGTCGCCGACCACGATCGTGCCCGACACGAGCCGCGCCACGATGGAGGAGTCGGTCACCGGGAGCAGGGGCGCGCCGTCGACGAGGACGACGTCGTGGGTCCGGCCCAGCCGCTCGAGCACCTCGGCCATGCCCGGCGACGAGAGCAGCTCGCTCGGGTTGGGCGGCAGCGGACCGGTGGCCAGCACGTGCAGGCCGGAGGCACCCCACTCCTGGAGCACGTCGTCGAGCTCGGCCTGCCCGATGAGCACCGTGGTGAGGCCGGCCGCGCCCTCGAGGTCGAAGACCTGGGCGACCGAGGGCCGGCGCAGGTCGGCGTCGACGAGCGCGACCCGCAGCCCGGTCTCCGACAGCGAGACGGCCAGGTTGGCCGCGACGGTGGACTTGCCCTCCGCGGAGTTGGCAGAGGTGACGAGCAGCGTCAGCGACTGCCCGGGACGGGCGGTGAACTGCACGGCGGTGCGCAGCGACCGGATCGCCTCGGCGGCGGCGCTGCGCGGCGCGGAGACGACCACGAGGTCGCGGCGACCGTCCGCGCCGGGCGGGGTGTCCAGCGTCGCCAGCAGCGGCAGGTCGGTGATCCGCTCGAGGTCCTCGGCGGAGCGCACCCGGTTGTCCAGGCGTTCGCACAGCCAGGCGTACAGCAGGCCCAGGGCGACACCGCCGACCAGGCCGGCGAGGACGTTCAACGCGGTGTCGGGCGAGGACGGCGCCGTCGGCACCTGCGCGGGGCTCACGGTGGTCACCCGCGCGGTGGTCCGGCCCTCGGAGTCCTCCGGCGCGACGTCCTCGACGGCCACGATCAGCTGATCGGAGACGGCGCGGGCGATGGCGGCCGCCTGCTCGGGATCGGTGTCGTCCACGGAGATCTCGAGCACCACCGTCTCGTTGCGCGCCGCGGCCGACACCCGGCCGGCCAGGTCCACCGCGTCGACGTCGAGGTCGAGCCGCTCGATCACCGGGTCCAGCACCGTGGGCGTCGTCGCCAGGGTGGCGTAGGAGGCGATCTGATCGCGGGTGAACGTGCCGCCCTGGGCCAGGTCGCTGGCGGTGTCCCCGTTCTGCAGCGAGAAGAACAGCGTTGCGGTCGACGTGTAGACCGGGGTCGCCAGCAAGCTCAGCACCAGCGCGGAGCCCACGCCGAGGACGACCGAGGCGGCCACGCCCCACGCACGTCGGCGCAGCAGCATCAGGTATCCGACGAAACCCACGTCTGTCTCTCCCCCCGCAGCGGCGGCCTGCACGGTCACGCCTCGTCCGAACGGTAATGGCCCCGGCGACCGATCTCGCCCCTGCTCCCCACAAGGAGTGACGGCTCGCGGCGCTCCTCCGGGACCGGTCCCGGAGCGTCCTCGCGCAGGTCGCCGTCCGGGCGTCCCGCGGTGGCGAGCACCTGGGTGGCCACCGCCAGCCCGGCGACGAACCACAGCCAGGAGGCGTACTGGGTGATCAGGGCGACCGTGCCCAGCGCGGGCAGCTGCGCGACGACGGCGATGGTGGCCGCGGTCGCGCGGCGGCGCAGCACGGCCCCGACGGCGACGGCGAGCGCGGCCAGCACGAAGAGCAGCGGGATCCAGCCGTAGTTCAGCCCGGCCAGCAGCAGCGCGTTGTCGATGGAGCGGAACGTGCCGAACGAGGACTCGCCCGTCGCCGCGAGGAAGTAGGAGGGCGACAGTCCCAGCGGGCGCACCTGGCCGAGCAGGTCCAGCAGGTCGCTGCGGTAGTCCGCGCTGCCCGTCGCCTCGTCGCCGGCCGCCTCGAACACCGTGCTGACCAGCGGCGCGGCCGCGGCGGCGCCGGCGACCAGGCCGCCAGCGACCAGCGCCCGCATCCGGCGCGACAGCCCTGTCCGCAGGAAGACCACGACGAGCAGCAGGCCGAGGGTCAGGGTGCCCAGCCCGATCCGGCTGAAGGTCACCGCGGACGCAGCGCCCAGCAGCACCACCATCGCCATGCGCACGGGCACCCGCAGCGGGCTGACCAGCACCATCGGCACGGCGAGGGCCAGGCTCCCGCCGAGCGCGATGGAGTGGCCGAACGCCCCCTCCGCGCGGGCCACCCCGCCCCGCTCCTGGATCCAGGCCCAGGTGTCGGCGAGCGGTCCCTCCCCCGGCACCAGCAGGAAGGGGTTCCAGTCGGTGAGCCACTCGAGGAGGGTCAGGGCGGCGACCACGGTGAAGCACACCGCGACCGCCGTGTAGACGTGCTCGGGACGCACCCGCCGGCCGACCACCCGCCCCAGGGCGTAGGCGCCGGCCCAGCGCAGGACCAGGACGTCCAGTTCCCGGGAGGTGCCCCACCCGGTCAGGACCGGCAGCAGCGCCGACACCACGAACCCCATGACCAGCAGGTCGACGACCGTGAGCCGCACCGGCAGCGACCCGCGCAGCGACAGCAGCGCGACGAGCAGACCCAGGGTGGCCGCGACCTGCGGCTCCTGCGGCAGGCCCAGGTCCGATCCGGCCCACACGGGGACGAAGCAGAGGACGACCAGCCAGACGACGAGGGCCAGCCGGGGGCTGCGCCGCAGCAGGAGGGTCCCGGCGGCGACCACGAGCGCAGCGCCGGCGAGCGGGACGAGGAGGTCGATCAGCGGGCCGGGCACGACGCCTCCCCCGCACCGGCGACCGAGGACGCGGCGACCGGCAGCCCGGCCGCGGCCGGCACCGCCGCCACGGCGCCGGGGTCGGGCGAGGAGCCGGGCTCCGGCGCCGGGGCCCGTCGGCCGCGGAGGCCCTCGCGCACCGCGGACCGGACCTCGCGGAGGTCGGCGCGGAACGGGCCCCAGACGGTGATCGCGAGGTAGGCGGCGGCACCTGCGCCGGCGGCGAGGACGAGGACGAGCGGCGCCGGGGCATCCCCCAGCAGCGCGGTCACCCCCGCCGACGCCGCGGCCACGACCCCGGTGACCGTCAGGACCCGCAGCGCGCCGGCCACCAGCTGGGCACGCGGGATCGGGGCCAGGCGGGACAGCCACCACAGGCTGATCGGCCAGGTCAGGGCCGGCGCGAGCGCGAACCCGGCGGCCAGGCCGACGACACCCCACGCGCTGCCGACGGCGATGGCGACCAGCCGGACGCCGGTCTCGAACAGCGAGAAGCGGGTCAGGGCACCGGTCAGCCCGCGGGACAGGTAGACCCAGTAACCGACGAAGGCCAGCGTCTGGCAGGCCCCGCCGACGGCCAGCCACCGCAGCAGCGGCACCGTCTCGGTCCACCGGTCCCCCAGGAACACGGCGACGACCGGGCCGGCCGTCCCGACGACGATCCCCAGCCCGGCCACCAACGTGTACCCGAGCGCGAGCTGGCCCCGGCGGACGAACTCCGCCCACCGTCGCTCGTCGTCCTGCAGCCGGCCGAGCACCGGGAGCGCCACCTGCGTCGTCGGCACGCGCAGCTGCCCGAGCGGCACCATCAGCAGCTGGTGGACGCGGTTGTAGAGACCCAGGTCGGTGGCGCCGAACCGGGCGCCGATCAGCAGGCTGTCGGCGTTGCGGCCGGCGTAGCCGATCAGCTCGATGCCGACCAGGCCGGCCCCGAAGCGCAGGAGGTCGTCCATCGGGGTCCGGCGGGACGGCCGGCCGGGCAGCCAGCGGCCCGCGACGACCACCGCGACGGTCATGACGCCGTACTGGACCAGCTGCTGGGTGACCAGCGCCCAGTACCCGGCGCCGCCGAGAGCGAGAGCGAGGGCCACCCCGAGGCCGGCCAGCGGCGCCAGCACGTCGGCCAGGGCGAGGACCCCGAACCGCATCCGGCGGGTCAGGTCCGCCCGGTACTGGGCGGCGACCCCGCTGAGCACGAACACCCAGGCCAGCGCCCGTGTCATGTCCTCGAGCTCGGTCCGGTCGAACAGCGCCGCGACCAGCGGCGCAGCGAGGAACGCCGCGGTCGAGAGCACCGCCCCCAGCGCGGTGCTGATCCAGAAGAGGTTGGTCCGCTGCGCCGCCGAGAGCTGCCGGGCGCGGATGGCGGCCGTGGTCAGTCCCAGGTCGCGGAAGACCTCGGCGACGCCGATCACGGCCACGACCATCGCGAGCAGGCCGTAGTCGCCGGGCGCCAGCAGGCGGGCGAGCAGGAGCACGGAGAGGACCTGGATGCCGATCCGGAGGCCCTGGCCGGCCACCGACACCACGATCCCCCGTGCCGCGCGGGTGCCGAGGTCGTGGGTGGGCATCGCTGTCTCTCGTCCGGGACCGCGGCCGCACCGGCCTCGGGAGCGATCGCATACAAGCACGGCCCGGTGCCGGAAGGGCCCGGTCGGCGGCGGTCGCTCACCCCAAGGGGCGAGGACCGGCGGCGCTCCGAGCGGCAGGATGGACGGGTCCGCCCGACCCCGCCGGGGTCGTTCCTCAGGCTCCTGGAGATCCCGTGCAGAGCAGTCCGCCGGACGGACGGCCGTTCACCGTGCTGCAGTCGTTCCCGGAACCGCGGCCGACCACGAACCCCTACGTCGTCATGCTCCGGGACGCCCTCGACGAGGTGCCGGGCACCCGGGTGCTGACCTTCACCTGGCGGCGCGCGCTGACCGCCCGGTACGACGCATTCCACGCCCACTGGCCCGAGGTGCTGGTCGACGGGGCGAGCCCGGTCAAGAAGGCCGTCCGCCAGGTGCTGTTCGCCCTCTTCCTGCTCCGGCTGAGGCTCACCCGCCGGCCGCTGGTCCGGACCGTCCACAACCTCGAGCTGCCGGCGGGCATCTCCCGCCGCGAGGTCGCGCTGCTGCGCTGGGCCGAGCGCTGGACGACGCTGCGCATCCGGATCAACGAGACCACCGAGCTCGACGGCGGCACGCCGGTCGAGACGGTCGTGCACGGCCACTACCGCGACTGGTACGCGCCGCACCCCCGGCGGGAGCGCCGCCGGGGCCGGCTGTCCTTCGTCGGCCAGGTGCGGCACTACAAGGGCGTGGACGGGTTGATCGACGCCTTCCGGCAGACGACCGACGACGAGCTCACCCTGCGCGTCGCCGGCCGGCCGACCTCGGCCGAGCTGGCGACGCGGCTGCGGTCGGCGGCCGGACCGGACCCGCGGATCACGCTGGCCCTGGACTTCCTGACCGACGCCGAGCTGGTGGCCGAGGTCTCCGAGGCCGAGCTGGTGGTGCTGCCCTACCGGGAGATGCACAACTCCGGGGGCGCGCTGGCCGCGCTGTCGCTGGACACCCCGGTGCTGGTGCCGGACAACGCGGCCAACCGCCGGCTCGCCCAGGAGGTGGGCCCCGGCTGGGTCCACACCTTCCGCCCGCCGCTCAGCGGGGACGACCTGACCGGGACGCTCGCACGGCTGCGCGCGCAGCCCCCGGCGGCCCCGCCGGACCTGTCCCGGCGCGAGTGGGTCGACGCGGGCCGGGCGCACGCGGCCGCCTACCGGCGGGCGGGCGCCGCCCTGCGCCGCTGAACCCGGCCGGCCTGCGCGCCGCCGTCAGCGGCTGAAGCGCGCCTCGCGGACGGCGGTCCCGGCGTCCAGGACCTCCCCGAGCGAGCGGGCGCGCAACCCGTCGGCGGCGTACCCGGCGAGCACGTCGGTGACCAGCCGGCCGCGGTCCAGGTCCGGCGCCGGACCGTCGAACGCGCCGTCCTCGGGGCCGGCGAAGCCGTCGTGGGCCAGCACGACCGCGCCGCGGCGGGCGCCCTCTCGCGCCTTGGCCAGCCGCTGCTCGTGGGTCGCCTCACGCCAGTCCCAGGTCGTCGGCCCCCACAGCACCGGGGTCAGCCCGGCCCGGGTGGCCGCGCGCCAGGTGCGCGGGGTCTGCCGCCCGTACGGCGGCCGGTACCAGCGCACGGCACGACCGGCGGCGTCCTCGAGCTCGGCGCGGCCGGCGCGGAGCGTGGGCGCGACCTCCCCGGGCGGCAGATCGGGGAGGGCGCGGTGGTCCACGCCGTGCAGCGCGACCTCGTGCCCGGCGGCGACCAGCTCGTCGAGCAGGCCCCGGTGCCGACGCACGCGAGTCAGCAGCACGAAGAAGGTCGCGGTGGCCCCGGCGTCGGCCAGGGCGGCGAGGACCCGGTCGGTCCCACCCGGTTCGGGCCCGTCGTCGAAGGTGAGGGCCACGACGGGGTCGGCCGTGCGCACCTCGACGACGGAGCCGACCGCGCGCCCCGCGGTGCGGCGGCCCGCCGTCAGCGCGCCCCGGCGGGCGGCCCGCAGCACGCTCCCGGCCGACGGCGTCATCGCGCCGCCACCCGCGCCAGCCGCCAGCGCCGCCCCTGCCGGGCGTACTCCTCGTAGACCACCCCGAGCGCTCCCCCGACCATGCCGGCCCCGCGGAACGCCGCACGGGCGCCGCGGGCCTGGTGCCGGTCCGAGCGGACCGCAGCGCCCAGCGTCCAGCGCGCCGCGCCACCGCCCAGCCGCAGCAGCCCGCCGCCGAGCGCGCGCGCACGGACCCGCAGGCGCGCCCCGGCGCCGCCGGCGAGCCGCAGCTCCACGAGCGCGGCGGTGTTCCCGTGGCTCCAGGCCCGGGTGAGCAGCCACCGGCGGGTCAGCCGCTCGGCCGGCACGCGGTCGACGGCGACGGACTCGTCGCACCAGACCAGCTGCCGTCCCGCCGCCACCAGCGACCTGCTGAAGAGGTTGTCCTCCCCGCCGCCGAGCCCGAGCGCCGACTCGAACCGCGTGCCCGAGGCGCGCACCTGCTCCAGGTCGAGGAGCAGGTTGCCCGTCGCGGCGACCGGCACCGGGGTGCCGGTCGGCATCCGCGGTCGGTCCCACAGCCCGCCGGCGACGACCCACGGGTGGACGGGGCCGGAGAACTCGGCCGACACCCGGCCCACGACCGCCGCGGCCTCCGACGCGGCCCAGGTGGCCAGCAGCGTCTCGAGCCAGCCGGCGAGGGGTCGCTCGTCGTCGTCGATGAAGACCAGCAGCCGGGAGCCGGCCGCCTCGTCGAGCGCGCGGTTGCGCACCGCGGCGATCCCGGGCGTGGGCTCGGCCACGTACCGCACGCCGGGCACGGCGGCCGCCACGGCCGCGGCGCTGCGCGCCGGGTCGTTGTCGACGACGAGGACGTCGACGGCATGTCCGCCGGCGGCCGTCACCCCGGCCGCGTGCTCGAGCACCCGCGGCAGGAGATCGCGCAGGTCCTCGGGACGGCGGAAGGTGGGCACGGCGACGGTGACCGGCACCCGGCCCTCAGCGGTCGTCCCGGGAGTCGCGGGGGACGCGGTCGCAACGGTCACGCGTCCATCCCATCACCGCGGAACCGGCGCGCGCCTCCCCCCAACGGGCGGGGAGGAGGGCCGGCGGACCAGGGCGGCGAGGGCGACGCCCGCACCCTCCAGGCTGCCGCGGAGCACGGCCAGCAGTGGTCGCGGCGACCGCAGCAGCTGCCGGCGCCCGCCGCGCAGCAGGATCTCCCAGCTGACCCGCGGGGTGCGCACCAGCCACCCGAGCACCTGGCGCCGGGGCAGGTTGCGGGCGGCGAAGACGAGGCGGTTGCGGCAGTTGTAGCGGTAGTAGAGGTCGGACTTCGCCGTCCCCTCCCGCTCGCCCTGCGTGCCGCCCTCGTCGTGCACGGCGACCAGGTCGGAGCGGACCACGAGGGATCCGCCGGCCGCCAGCGCCCGGTGGCTGAGGTCGACGTCCTCCCAGTAGAGGAAGTAGTCCTCGGCGAACCCGCCCAGCCGGTCCACCATCTCCGCCGACACGACCAGGCAGGCCCCGGTCAGCCAGTCCTCGACCGGCCCCGTCGACCGGGCGGGGCTGCCGGGGGCGCCGGTACGCCCGTCCCGCAGCCCGACGGTGGACCCGGCGAAGACCGTGGCGCCCGAGGAGTCGACGATCCGGGGGGCCAGGAGGGCCCGCGGCTCGGCGAGGCTCGCCGCGCGCAGCGCGGCGAGCACCTCCGGGGTCACCGAGGCGTCGGGGTTGAGGCAGCAGAAGGTGACGCAGCCCAGCTCCCGGGCGCGGGCGATGCCGGCGTTGGACGCGACCCCGAAGCCCCGGTTGTCCGGCAGGCCGACCAGCTCCCAGCCGTGCGCGGCGGCCAGCTCCCCCACCGCCGCCCGCTCCTGCACGGTGCTGAGGTTGTCGACGACCACGACACGGACGTCGGGCCCGAGCGGACCGGCCGCGGCGAGGTTGCGCCGCAGCAGGCCGCTGGACCCGTAGTTGACCACCACCACCCCGAGCATCGGACGATCATCGCCCGGGCCCGGGCCCCGCCGCCGCACCCGAGGTACCGGCGCGGCGGCGGCGAGGTCGGTCACGGCCGCGGCGGCACCGCGCCCGGGACGCCGACCCACAGGTCGTCGAACCGGACCACGATGGGACCCGTGGCGCTGCCCGAGGCGTACTGCTGGAAGAACACCGCGCCCGGCCGCTGCAGCGCAGCGGTGGTGTCGGTCCGGGTCATCGCCCAGGCCGCCGGCTCGTCGGTGCCCGCCCGCCAGACCTTGGCCCGCAGCGTGGTGGTGCCGCTGCCGGTCGCCTCGTAGCGGACGACGAGCGTGGTGCCGGGGACGTAGGTGCCGTCCAACCGGTAGCCGTCGAGCACCGTCTCCACGCCGTCCACGTAGCGGGTCAGCATCACGTCCACCGTGCCGTTGGGGAAGAACCCCATCTTGACGCGGTAGTCGCTGGCGCCGACCCGGCGCGCACCGAGGCTGACGTAGGTCCCGCCGCCGGTGGGCGCCTCCGGGAGCACCACCTCGACCTGGACGGCGGTGTCCTGGACGGGGGTGGCCGCGAGCTGCGCGGTGGTGGTCTGACCCGCCGTGCTGGCCAGCTGCCCGGCCCCGACGACGACCGAGGCGTGGGCGGCGACGCCCTCGACGGTCCAGGCGCCGCCCACGTCCGCGGTCCCCCACCCACCGGTCACCGCACGCTCGAAGGCGTCGGCGGCGACGGGGGTACCGGCGGCCGGGGGCACCGGCGCCGTGACCGTCACGGCACGGGTGGTGGTCCCGGTCAGCCCGGCGGCGTCGGTCACCGTCAGCCGCACGGTGTAGGTGCCGGCCGCGGCGTAGGTGCGCGTCGCGGTGGCACCCGTGCCCGTGCTGCCGTCACCGAAGTCCCACGCGTAGCCGGTCACGCCGGCGTCGTCGGTGGACCCCGCGCCGTCCACGGCCACCGTCAGGCCGGAGGTGGTCGCCGCGATCGCGGCCACCGGCGCCTGGTTGGTCGGCTGCGGGTTCGGATTCGGGTTCGGGTTGGGGTTCGGGTTCGGGTTCGGGTTCGGGTTCGGCACGACGGTGCCCGCCGGGTCGACCCGCAGGTCGTCGAAGCGGACCACCGAGGGCGCCGTCGCGGCACCGGAGGTGTAGGTCTC
The DNA here is from genome assembly GCF_003319125.1 of Blastococcus sp. TF02A-26. Taxonomy (GTDB): domain Bacteria; phylum Actinomycetota; class Actinomycetes; order Mycobacteriales; family Geodermatophilaceae; genus Trujillonella. The sequence continues at coordinate 126,668 of NZ_QOHG01000007.1, forward strand.
CAGGAGCAGACCCCCCGGGCGCTGCAGGGCAGCGGTGGCGTCCGTCGCCGTCAGGGTCCAGGTCGCCGGCTCGGTGGTACCGGTCCGCCACGCCTTGACCCGGAGGGTCGTGGGCGCGGTGCCGCTGGTCTCGAACCGGACGGTCAGCGGCGTGCCGGCGGCGTACCCGCCGGTCACCAGCGACCCGCCGAGGACGGTCTCCACCCCGTTCTCGGTGCGGGCGAGCATCATCTCGACCTGGCCGTCGGCGCGGAACCGGAACTTCACCCGGTAGTCGCTGGACCCGACGCTCTGCGCGGCCACGCTGACATAGGTCCCGTTGCCGGTCGTCAGCTGCGGCAGCGTCACGGTCGTCTGCACGACCACGTCGGTCCGGTTCAGCCCGGGCAGCCGGGCAGCAGCGCCCTGGCCGGCACCCCCGGAGAGCTGACCGGCACCGCCGGTCACCGAGGCGGGGCCGCCCGTGGTCCACGCCCCACCGACCTGGGCGGTGCCCCAGCCGGAGGCCACGGTGCGCTCGAACGAGTCCGCGGCGAGGGGCGCGCCGGCCGGCGGCGGCGGCGGGGCCGTGACCGTCACCGTCCGCGTGGTGGTGCCGGTCAGCCCGGCGGCGTCGGTCACCGTCAACCGCACGGTGTAGGTGCCCGCGGCGGTGTAGGTGTGCGACGTCGTGGCCCCGGTGGCGGTGCTGCTGTCGCCGAAGTCCCACGCGTAGGCGGTGACGCCCTCGTCGTCGGTGGAGCCGGAGCCGTCCACGGCCACGGCCAGGTCCGTCGCCGACGCGGTGAACTGCGCCGTCGGAGCCTGGTTCGGCCGGACCACGACCGTGCCGGCCGGCTCGGCCCGCAGGTCGTCCATGCGCACCGTGGAGACGGCCGTCGCGGTACCGGAGACGTACATGCCCACCGAGACGGCACCGGCACGCTGCAGCTCCGCCGTGGCGTCGGTCTGGGTCAGACCCCAGGCCGTCGGCTCGGTCGAGCCGGTGCGCCACACCTTGACCTTGAGGGTCGTCGGCGCGGTCCCGCTGGTCTCGAACCGCACGGTGAGGGACGTGCCGGCGGCGTAGCCACCGGGCAGCAGGTAGCCACCGAGGATCGTCTCCGCGCCGTTCACCTGCCGGGCGAGGAACACCTCGACCTGGCCGTCGGGACGGAACCGCAGGTTCGCGTGGTAGTCCGTGGTCCCGATCCGCTGGGTGGTCAGGTAGACGAAGGTCCCGCCACCGGTGGAGAGGGCCGGCAACGTCACCGCGGCCTGCACGGCCACGTCGGTGCGGCTGATCTCCGACAGCGTCGCCGTCGCACCCTGACCGGTGTTGCCGGAGAGCTGCCCGGCGCCGCCGGTCACCGACGTCGTCCCGGCCGTGGTCCACGACCCGCCGCGCTCGGCGATGCCCCAGCCGAAGCTGCGGTCGCGCTCGAAGGAGTCCGCGGCGATGGAGCCCGGACCCGTCGGCGGCGCGGTCACGGTGACCTGCCGGGTCGTCGTGGCGGTGAGGCCGCCGCCGTCGGTCACGGTGAGGCGCACGGTGTACGTGCCGGCCGCGGCGTAGGTGTGCGCAGCGGTGGCACCGGTCCCCGTGGTGTTGTCACCGAAGTCCCAGGCGTAGGCCTGGACGGCGCCCTCGGGGTCGGTCGAGCCCTGGCCGTCGAAGCGGGCGGTCAGGTCCGAGGTCGAGGACGTGAACGACGCGGCCGGGGCCAGGTTCTGCCCGCGACCCAGCGCGTTGTGGCTGGCGACCTGGCCGGCCGAGAGAGCCGACGGGTACACCGCGACCTCGTCGATGCGGCCGTTGAACCACGCGGCGCCGGCGTTGGGCCAGGCGCTGTCGCCACCGATCCGCCAGTAGCCGTTCATGACCTGGGCGCGGTAGGTGCCGGCCCGCGAGGCCACGAGGACGCCGTCGACGTACAGCGAGACGCCGGCGGAGTTCATGGTCGCGGCGACGTGGTGCCACTTGCCGTCGTTGTAGGTCGAGGCCCCGGTGAGCTGCAGGTAGTCACCGGTCCAGATGCCGAAGTGCACCTTCCCGGCGGCGTCCATGAAGATGTGCCGGTCGTAGGCCGTGCTCAGGCCGGTGTTCGAGGTCCCGAAGCCGACGATCTTGCCGCCGGTGCGCGACGTGGTCTGGAACCACGCCTCGACGCTGAAGGTCTGCGGGCCGGGGATCGCCGTGCCGGTGGAGGCGCGGCCGTTGGAGGTGCCGTTGAAGGTCGACGCGGTGTTGGCGTCGCCGGAGATCGCACCCGCTGCCCCGCGGCTCACGCCGCTGCCCAGGGTCAGGTCCGAGGTGCCGGCGTAGTCGTAGCCGACGCTGCCCGAGGGCTCACCGAGGTACCAGTGGTCGATCGCGCCGTCGGCGATGACGGCCCGGGCGTAGGGCCGCGCCGTGCCGCTGCTGGCGGCCGGGACGTTCGCGGTGACCCAGGTGGAGCTGAGCCGGTTGCCGAACGGGTCGCTGACCGCCACGAGCCAGCGGTGCGAGCCCGCGGCGGCGCCGGTGTCGGCGCAGGCGAACGTGGGCAGGCTCCACCAGCGGGTCGGCCGGGTGGTCTCGCAGACCGGCGCCACGGCGTCCGAGTCGCGGTAGACGCGGTAGGTCAGGTACTCGTTGTCCCGGTCGGCCACCGACGGCCAGCTCAGCCGCACCGCACCGGGCACCGGCGTGGCGGTCAGCGCGAACGGCTTCGTCGTCGCCGGGCCGACCTTGTTCGGGGCCAGGGCCGGCACGGCGAAGCGCACCAGGCCCTGCTGCGGCACGCCGTTCACCGTCGGGAACTCGCCACCGAAGGCGAGGTAGTCACCGTTGCCGGTGACCGTCCAGCCCGCCTGGGCCTGACCGGTGTAGGTGCCGGACTGGAAGGTCGGGTCCCACGGGAGGAGGGAGGGCGCCGGCTGGCCGGCCAGGCGGGTGTTGCCGCGCAGGTCGCTGATCCGCTGGTTGGTCCCGGTCGCGGCGACGGTGCGGGCGTTGCCGAACATGTGGATCCAGGGGTCGAACTGCGGGAAACCACCGATGTTGGCGCAGTCGTGGGCGTGCGAGGCGGTGTAGACGACGCCGCGCATCACGTAGGCCGAGTAGTGGTCACCGCGGCAGTCGGAGAACCAGACGGGCGCGCCGCCGTCCGCCCGCGCGGCGAAGGTGTCCTCGAGGTTCCCCGGGCCACCGAAGTCGTAGCCGGTGCCGTAGACGACGCCGTCGGACACGGTGAGGCTGGTGATGCCGGCCGCGTTGCCCTGGTTGGTGATGATCTGGTTCACCGCGAACGGCTTCGTCGCGCCCGAGGTCGCGTCGACGGCCGCGACACCCGCGCCCGCGGCACCGTTCATGGAGGCGAAGCGGCCGCCCACGACGACCTGGTTGGTGCCGGCCACCACGAGGGAGGTGACGGTGTTGACCGTGCCGCCGGGCTGGGGGGCCCAGGACAGCAGCGCCCCGTCCGAGGCACGGACGGCGGCCAGGCGGTTGCGCGCGACCGAGCCGACGGCGCTCAGCCAGCCGCCGAGGTAGACGGTGGAGTTGGTGGCGGCGATGGCGCTCACCTGGGAGTTGACGACGGGCCGGAAGTCGGGGACGAGCTGGCCCGTGGCGGTGCTGAACGCGGCGACGTGCGGCCGCGACTGCCCGTCGACGACGTCGAAGTCGCCGCCGACGTAGACGCGGGAACCGTCCGGCGACGCCGCGACCGACATCACCTGCGCGTTGAGGGTGGGCGCGAAGGAGGTGATCAGCTCGCCGGTGCGGATGTCGTAGGCCAACAGGTGGCTGCGTCGCACCTCTCCGGTGCCCGCGGGTGCGCCGGCGGGACGGGCGGTGGTGAAGCTGCCGCCGACGTAGACCGTGTTCCCCACCACGACCTGGGACCAGGCGACACCGTTGATCTGCACCGTGGGCAGCGCGTCGGCGGTGACGGTGGTGGGCGTGGTCGGGTTCACCGGGTCGACCGGCGCGGAATCCGCGCGGGCGGTGCCCGGGACGATGCCACCGAGCACCCCGACGAACAGGAGCGTGGCCAGGAACCCGGCCACGAGGGCCCGGGCTGATGCGGTCGTGCGTACAGACATGACGAAATGTCCCCCGTTGTGTCGCGTCGTGCGCATGACCGTCCAGCGGCCAGGCCCGTGAACACTAAGCGTGACGAACGTGGCCCTGGGATCCCCCGATGCGGTGACAAGCCTGCTCAGCCCGCCTGTTGCCGGTCACGATCATCACTCTGGGTGACACACACGCACCCGGAAACCCCGCAGGGCCCCGGCGGTCGCCGGGGCCCTGCGGTGTGCGGTTCGGGGGACGGTCAGGCGGCGGCGCCGGTGAAGACCATGAACGGCGCGCCCGCGCGGTAGCCCACGGAGACCGAGACGGTGCCGCGGGCGTCCTGCGGCACGCTGAACACGTACACGCCCTCGCCGGTCTCCCCTGTGTCGAGCGACCCCGAGAGGGGGGCCTGGGAGGGGTCGTTCAGCGGCGAGGCCGGCACGGCATCGACGCCGTAGGCCAGGTTGACGGCGACGCTGCCGAGGTCGATCGCGTCTCCGGAGCCGTTCGTGATGCCGACCGTCAGGCGCAACGCGGGGCCGGACACGTTCCCGCGTCCGGTACCGGTGCCCTCGATCGCCTCCAGCCCGATCACCCTCGCGGTGACGCCGTCACCGGCGTCGGCCTCCTGGTCGAGGGCGACCGGCGCCAGGCTGGCGGGCGGCTCGTCGGCCCCGGACTCCGGGGCCACCTCCGGCGGGGTCGCGTCCGCGCCGGGAGCGCCCGCGCCCAACGAGGGCTCGGTGGCGGTCGCCGACGTCGGGGCCGGGTCGCCGGCCGCGGTCTCGCGGTCGTCGTCCCCGCCGCCGACCAGCGCGACGACCAGGGCCACGAGGGCCACCAGCACGGCCACGCCGGTGACGAGGAGCCACCGGCGCCGTGCCGGAGGCTCGGAACCACCACCCCTGCGATCGGCTACCGCCACGTCGTCCCCTCCCCCGCGCCCCGTCGGGGCGACCTCGTGCTCATCGGTGCTTCGTGCGGTGCGGCTCACTGCTGTGCCGCCGGCATGTGCTCCCAGTGCGACGGTCCGGCCGGGGTGGGCAGCTGCACCACGTTGTCCGGCAGCGTGGTGCTCGGACGGGTCGGCGGCAGGTCGGCCTCGGTCGGCCGGCGGCGTCCGCTGGGCCGGCGACGCGGGAACCGGCGGGCCGCGAGCGTCGCGGCGAGCTCCTCGTAGCCGGCGGCGACCGCGTCCCAGTCGTAGCGGAGGGCCAGCTCGCGGGACCGGCGACCGGCGCGACGGGTGCCGACGGGATCGGCCTCGACCGCGGCGATCTCCCGGGCGACGTCCTCGGGGGTGCGGAAGAAGCGGCCGGCGTCGGCGATGACCTCGCGGTTGAAGGAGACGTCGAAGGCGGTGACGGCGGCACCGGCGCCGATGGCGCGCAGCAGCGAGGGGTTGGTCCCGCCCACCGAGTGGCCGTGCAGGTACGTGGCGCAGTGGGCGTACAGCTGGTCGAGCAGGTCCTGGTCCCAGACCCCGCCGAGGAAGCGCACGCGGTCGTCGGCGAGGGCGTGCACCCGGCGGGTGTACTCGTCGGCGTAGGGAGCCGAGCCGACGACGACCAGCGGCTTGGCCGCGTCACTGCGGGTGTAGCCGTCGACGATGAGGTCGACGTGGTTCTCCGGCTCGAACCGGGCCACCACGAGGTGGTAGCCACCCCGTTCGAGACCGAGCTCGGCGAGCTTGTCCGATCCCGGCTCGATGACCGGCGCACCGTAGGTCAGCAGGGTGGTCGGCGCGTCGAAGGCGTCGCGGTAGTAGTCCGCGATGCCCTGCGCGTCGGCGACGAGCGCGTCGGACCAGCGGACGGCGAGGCTCTCCGCGGCGCGGTAGTAGCGCCGGCCGGCGCCACCCCACTTGGCCCGCCGCCACTCGAGGCCGTCGACGTGCGTCGCGACCGGGATCCGGGCGGCGCGCAGGACCGGGAGCAGCGGGGCGTTGGCGGCGTTGAACACGAAGGCGGCGTCGGTGCGGTGCGCGACGAGGTGCGCGACGGACAGCGCGGTGTGGCTGAGGGTCTCCAGCGAGCGCTTCCGCGCGGCGGGCAGGTGGACGAGCTCCATGCCCAGGTGCCGGCGGGGCCGGGTCTCGGTGACACCGGGGACCGTGCGGCAGTAGACGACGACGCGGTGGCCGGCGTCGGCCAGGCGGCGGCCGATCTCCTCGACTGCGGTCTCGAAGCCACCGTATCGCGCGGGGACGCCACGCGTCCCGACCATGGCGATGCTCATGCGGTCCATCGGAATCCGTTCGTCGACAGCGTGTCCCCACCCGATCGGCAGGGAGCTCCTCATGCTGGAGCGGGCCCGTCCGGGGTTCCTCCCTCGGAGGGGTGAGGGTGAACCGGTCAGTAGGCCCCGGCGCGGCTGAGCACCGCCCGGAACGTCTTGACCAGGATCAGCAGGTCCATGGCCATCGACCAGTTCTCCACGTACCGCAGGTCCAGGCGAACGGCCTCCTCCCACGGCAGGTCACTGCGACCGGAGATCTGCCAGAGACCGGTGAGCCCGGGCTTCACCAGCAGCCGGCGGCTGATCTGCGTGTCGTAGCGCGCGACCTCACCCGGCAACGGCGGCCTGGGCCCGACCAGGGACATGGATCCGCCCAGCACGTTGAACAGCTGCGGCAGCTCGTCCAGCGACAGCCGGCGCAGCCAGCGCCCCACGGGGGTGACCCGCGGGTCGACGCGCATCTTGAACAGGAGGCCGTCGGAGATGTTGTCCGCGCTCAGCGCCTCCACCTGGCGGTCGGCGTCGGCGACCATGCTGCGGAACTTGAGCATCGTGAACGTCTGCCCGTTCACGCCCACCCGCTCCTGCCGGTAGAGCACCGGGCCGGCGCTGGTCAGCCGGACCGCGAGGGCGATCCCCAGCAGGACCGGGGCCATGAGCAGCAGCGCCAGCGCGGCGACGCTGCGGTCCAGGCCGCCCTTGACGACGCGGCGCCACCCCTCGAACCGAGGCTGCTCGACGGCGAGCAGCGGCAGGCCCTCGAAGGGACGGATGTGCAGCCGCGGACCGGCGACCTCGATCAGACCCGGGGCCACGAGCAGTTCGATGCCGGTGCCCTCGAGCTGCCAGGAGAGCTGGCGGAGGTACTGGGCGGCGGTCTCGCTCGCCGAGGTCACCGCGATGGTCTCCGCGCCGAGGTCCCGGGCCATCGCCACGACGTCGTCCAGGCCACCGACGGGCACGCCCAGGCCGGCCGCGACGAGGTCGCGGCTCTCCGGCGTGACGCAGGCGGCGACGACGTCCATGCCGGCGAACCGCTCCCGGCGCACCCGCTCCGCCAGCTCGAGGACCGCCCCGCCGCGGCCGACGACGATCACGCGGGTCGTGCAGGACCCGAGCGCGCGCAGCCGGCGCAGCCAGCAGCGGGCGGCGAACCGCACGAGCAGGGTCGCGACGGTCAGCGCCGGGACGGCGACGACCACGAGGCCGCGGGAGAGGTCGAGAGCGGCCGCGTAGGAGATGAGGCCCAGGGCGGCGATCAGCAGCAGCCCGGCCCGGCCGACGTGGCGGTACTCGTCGCTGCCGGTGCCGTACGCCCGCTCGGAGTAGGCGCCGTTGGCGGCCAGCAGCGCCGGCCACCCGAGGACCAGCGCGACCACGGCCCAGAGCAGCGGCTGCTGCGCCGACAGCGAGTCGCGGTGGGTGAGGAGCACCGCGCCCCCGGCGACCGCGGCGGCCAGGGACTCGAGGAGGACCAGGGCCAGCGTGTAGCGGCGGGCCCACGCCGGGGGCGTGCGGCGGACGGTGGCGCGCGGTGCGAACTGCACCGACGGGGCCGCGGCCGCCTGCAGCGAGGTGGCTCCCAACCTGACCTGATCCCGATCCAGCAGCACGGTTCCCCCCGGACACCGACGTGACAGTGTGTGGTCGGAGTCACCGCGTGGACACGCGCCTGACGTGCGGGTTTGCGGTCCACGGCGACTCCGCGCCACGGATGACCATCACAGTCGGTGATCTCAGGGTCAACCCGCAGGGTGACGTTCACCCCGAAGGGGGGCAGATCTCGTCACCCGTTCACCACGCAGCGTGACCGGTGACCTCAGGTGCGGGGGTGCACCACGTTCTGCGCGGCCTCCAGGCCCCGGGCCAGCAGCTCCTCGGTGGCGTCGGCGGCCTCGGCGATCAGCAGCTCGAGCTCCTTGCGCTCGGTCGCCGAGAAGTCCTTGAGCACGAAGTCCGCCGGGTCCTGCCGCCCGGGTGGCCGGCCGATGCCGACCCGCACCCGGAGGTAGTCCTTGGTGCCGGTGGACCGGCTGATGGACCGGAGCCCGTTGTGACCGCCCTCGCCTCCCCCGCGCTTGAGCCGCACGGCCGCGAAGGGGATGTCGAGCTCGTCGTGCACGACGACGAGGTCGTCGGCCGGGATCTTCGAGTAGTCGAGCAGCCCGCGCACGGGACCGCCCGACTCGTTCATGTAGCAGGTGGGCCGGGCCAGGACCACCCGCCGCCCGGCCAGCCGGCCCTCGCCGACGAGGGCGCGGGACCGGGCGCCCTTGCCCGGCGAGAGCTTCACGCCGGCGCGGGCGGCCAACTCGTCGAGCACCATCGCGCCGACGTTGTGCCGGTTGCCGGCGTAGGCCGGACCGGGGTTGCCCAGGCCCACCACGAGGAAGGGGCCCTCGGAGGGCGGTGCTGGTGACGGAGACGCCACAGGGGCGCCGGCGGTGCCGGCGCCCCTGCGGGTCGTGCTCTCGGTCAGCGGATGCCTCAGCTGTTCTCGGCCGCGTCCATCGACTCGCCGCTGCCCTGGTCCTGCGGCTCGGGGACGACGTCGCCCTCGCCGGTGCCCTCGGCGGCGGAGTCGGACTCCTCGCGCTCGATGCCGGCCTCGGCCTCGGCCTCGGCGAGCTCGGCCTCGAGGGCCTCGGCGGTCGGCGCGCCCAGGAAGCCGATGACCAGCGCCTCCGGGTCGGTGACCAGCGTCGAACCGGCCGGCAGGACCAGGTCCGCGGCGGTGATGTTCTGACCGGCGGTCCGGCCGGTGACGTCGACCTCGATGGAGTCGGGCAGACGGGTCGCGTCGGCCTCGATCGAGACGGTGTTCAGCTGGTGGTTCGGGATCGCGTCCACGCCGGGCTCGCCGACGACCACGATCGGGACGTCGACCGTGGTCTTCTCGCCGCGGCGGACGGTCAGCAGGTCGACGTGCTCGTGCTCGCGGGTCAGCGGGTCGCGCTGCACGGCCTTGGTCAGGGCCAGGTGCTCGGTGCCGTCGAGGACGACGGTGATCAGCGCGTTGCCACCGCCGTTGCGCAGCACCGCGGCGAACTCGCGGGCCGGCAGCGACAGGTGGACGACGTCCTGGCCGTGCCCGTAGAGGACGGCGGGGATGCGACCGGCACGACGGGTGCGGCGGGCGCTGCCCTTGCCGAACTCGGTGCGGGCCTCGGCGACGAGGCGGTAGTCAGCCACGGTGGTGTGCTCCTGGATCTCTCGGGTCTGGGGCCGGCGCACACGAGCGCGGCACACCTTCCGGAGCACACGCACGTCGATAACGGAGATCGGATCTCCCTCGCCGGGCCGGTCAAGCGTACTCGGTCCTGCGGAGCGGGGCCCGGAGGGCTCCCGACGCAGGGCCGGCGAAGCACTCCGTGAAGCGGGTTCCGCCGAGTGGGGGCCCGGAGGGTCCCCCGAGACGGGACGGGAGGGGCTCAGCGCAGGTCGGGACGGCACGTGGCCGCGGTGCGGTCCGGAGGACCGCAGATCACGAGGCGCCGTCGAAGAGGCTGGTCACGGAGCCGTCCTCGAAGACCTCCTTGATCGCGCGCGCCAGGAGCGGGGCGATCGAGAGGACGGTGAGCTTGTCGAACTGGCGCTCGGGCTCGATGGGCAGCGTGTTGGTGACGACGACCTCGCTGATCCGGCTGTTCTTGAGCCGGTCGACGGCCGGGCCGGAGAGCACGCCGTGGGTGGCGGTGACGATCACGTCGGCGGCGCCGGCCTCGAACAGCGTCTCGGCGGCCTTCACGATCGTGCCGCCGGTGTCGATCATGTCGTCGACGATGATGCAGACCCGGCCCTCGACCTCACCGACGACGCGGTTGGCGACGACCTCGTTGGGCCGCATCGGGTCGCGGGTCTTGTGGATGAAGGCCAGCGGGGTGCCGCCGAGCTTGTCGCTCCAGCGCTCGGAGACCCGCACCCGGCCGGCGTCGGGCGAGACCACCGTGATGTCGCGGTCGCCCCAGCGGGCGCAGACGTGCTCGACCAGGAGGTCGAGGGCGAAGAGGTGGTCGACCGGGCCGTCGAAGAAGCCCTGGATCTGCGCGGTGTGCAGGTCGACGGTCATCAGCCGGTCGGCGCCGGCGGTCTTGAACAGGTCGGCCACCAGGCGGGCGGAGATCGGCTCGCGGCCGCGGTGCTTCTTGTCCTGCCGCGCGTAGGGGAAGAACGGCGCGACGACGGTGATCCGCTTGGCCGAGGCCCGCTTGAGCGCGTCGACCATGATCAGCTGTTCCATCAGCCAGGTGTTCAGCGGCGCCGTGTGGCTCTGCACCACGAACGCGTCGCAGCCGCGTACCGACTCCTCGAACCGCACGAACAGCTCGCCGTTGGCGAACTCGTAGGCCGCGGTCGGGGTGGGGGTGACGCCCAGGTGCCCGGCGATCTCGTCGGCCAGCTCGGGGAACGCCCGGCCGGAGAAGAGCATGAGGCTCTTGTTGGTGGACTGCCGGATGGCGCTCATCGGATCGGTGCCCCTACTGGTCGAGAGTCGTGCCGGAGGCCGTGGGCCGGCCCTCGCCGGTCCCGGGACGAGTGTCTTCCGCTGGCGCGGCACCTGCATCCCCGGCCGCCGCTGCGGCCTGCGCGGCTGCGGTGCCCGGGCGGCGGCGGCCCACCCAGCCTGCCACATTCCGCTGCTTGGCCCGTGCGACGCCCATCGCCCCCGGGGGGACGTCGGTGGTGATCACCGACCCGGCCGCGGTGTAGGCGCCGTCGCCCACGGTGACCGGCGCCACGAGCATCGTGTCGGAGCCGATGCGCACGTGGTCCCCGACGGTGGTGCGGTGCTTCTCCACACCGTCGTAGTTCACGAAGACCGTCGCGGCACCGATGTTCGAGCCGGTCCCGATGGTCGCGTCCCCCACGTAGGACAGGTGCGGCACCTTCGAGCCCTCGCCGAGCTCGACGTTCTTCGTCTCGACGAAGGCGCCCACCTTCGCGCCCCGGGCGAGCCGGGAACCCGGCCGGAGGTAGCTGAACGGGCCCACAGTCGCTGCCGGGCCGATGACGGCGCCGCTGCAGTGCGAGCGGACGACCGACGCCCCCTCCCCCACCTCGCAGTCGGTGAGGGTGGTGTCCGGTCCGACCACCGCACCCCCGGCGACCCGCGTCGTCCCGTGCAGCTGGGTCCCCGGCTGGAGCACCGCGTCGGCGTCCACGGTCACCGTGACGTCCACCCACGTCGTCGCCGGGTCGACGACGGTGACACCGGCGACCATCAGCTCGTCCAGCACCCGGTCGTTGAGCACCCGGCGGCGCGCGGCCAGCTCGCGGCGGTCGTTGCAGCCGAGCACGTCGACCGGGTCGTCGGCCCGCACCGCGGCGACCGGCGCGCCGCCCTCCACCAGCGGCGCCAGCGCGTCGGTCAGGTACTGCTCGCCCTGCGCGTTGTCGGTCGAGAGCCCGGCCAGCACGCGGCGCAGAGTGCCCGCGTTCGCCACGTACACGCCGGCGTTGACCTCGCGGATGGCCCGCTGCTCCTCCGTGGCGTCCCGTTCCTCGACGATGGCGCGTGGCCGGCCGTCGCCGTCGCGGACGATTCGGCCGAGGCCGGTCGGGTCCTCGACCTCCGCGGTCAGCACGGTGAAGACGCTCCCCGCCTCCCGGTGCGCGGCGGCCAGCGCGGCGAGCGTCCGCGCGGTGAGCAGCGGCGAGTCCCCGTTGCAGACGAGCACCGCACCCTCGAGGTCCGGCACGGCGTCCAGCGCCACCTGCGCGGCGTGGCCGGACCCGCGCTGCTCCTCCTGCACCACCGGCCGGGCCTGCGGCGCCACGGCGGCCAGGTGCTCGACGACCGCCTCGCGGCCCGCGCCGACGACGACGAGCGTGCGGCCGGCCCCCAGCGGCGCGGCGGCCGCGAGGACGTGGCCGAGCATGCTGCGACCGCCGAGGGGGTGCAGCACCTTGGGGGTGGCCGAGCGCATGCGGGTGCCCTGTCCGGCGGCGAGCACGACGACGGCGGCGATCCCCTCCCCGTCGGTCTGGTCGGGGCGGTCGTCTCCCGGGCGGGGCTGGCTCACGGATCTCCTCGGGACGGCGGGGCGGGCGGGTGCACCGCTGGGCACTCGCCGCGGTGCTGCCGATGACGGCTGCTGGGGGACTCGGACTCGAACCGAGACTGCACGGCTCCAAAGGCCGGCGGGCTGCCGATTACCCCATCCCCCATCCGCGCCGGCCGGTCCGGACGCCGCGGGGCACCGGCACCGGCGCCACGGGCAGCCTAGGTGACGGCGCCCCCCGCTCCGCACCGATCGCGCGCCCGCGGCACGCCCGCAGCGGGGCCCCGGGGCGCTGAACAGGGGGTTCCCACCCCACCGGGCGGACCCTCCCACCGGCACGTAGGTTACGGAGCCGTAACCACGGTCGGGGACGCTGCGGCGGCCGACCGGTTCGTCACCCTTGGAGGCCGTTCTGTCCGCTCCCGCCCTCACCCGGCCCTCGGCCCCGATCCGGCCGGCCGACCCGGACGCCGGCCTGCCGGCCAACGCCTACGGCAAGGAGAAGGGCGCGGTCGAGCAGATCACGCTCTACCTGTTCGTCATCGTCCCCTTCCTGGCACTGGCCGCGATCGTCCCCGTCGTCTGGGGCTGGGGGATGTCCTGGCTGGACCTCGGCCTGCTGGTCGCCTTCTACTTCATCCCGCTGCTCGGCGTGACCGTCGGCTACCACCGGTACTTCACCCATGGCTCGTTCAAGGCGGGGAAGCCGCTGCGCTACGGGATGGCGATCATCGGGTGCATGGCCATCGAGGGCCCGGTCGTGCAGTGGGTCGCCGACCACCGTCGGCACCACGCGTTCTCCGACCGCGAGGGTGACCCGCACTCCCCCTGGCGATACGGCACGGACACCCGGTCCCTGATGAAGGGCATCTGGCACGCGCACCTGGGCTGGCTCTTCGACCGCCGCCAGACCAACCCCGAGCGCTACGCCCCCGACCTGCTCAAGGACAAGGGCCTGCGGGTCGTCAGCCGCCTGTTCGTCGTCTGGGCGTTCCTCAGCCTGGCGCTGCCCGCCGTCATCGGCGGGCTGGTCACCGGCACGTGGGCCGGGGCCCTGTCGGCGTTCTTCTGGGCCGGCCTGGTGCGGACGGCGCTGCTGCACCACGTGACCTGGTCGGTCAACTCGATCTGCCACGTGCTCGGCTCCCGGCCGTTCGCCTCGCGCGACCGCGCCACCAACGTCTGGCCCCTGGCGATCCTCAGCGGCGGCGAGTCGTGGCACAACCTGCACCACGTCGATCCGACCTCGGCGCGGCACGGCGTGCTGCGCGGCCAGGTCGACATGAGCGCCCGGGTGATCTGGGTCTTCGAGAAGCTCGGCTGGGCGCACAGCGTCAAGTGGCCCGACCCCGTGCGGCTCGCGGCCAAGCGGGCGCCCGTCCAGGCCGCGGGCTGAGCACGCCCGCGAACGTCCCCCCGCCCGGGCGCCCCGCCGCTGCGCGGGCGCCCGGGCGGCGCCGCCCCGAGGGAGCACTCGGGTCCGGCGGCACCCGGCCGCGGGTGCGCATGACCGGCGCCCAGCGCCGCCAGCAGCTCATCGACATCGGCCGGGAGCTGTTCGGCCGGCGCGGCTACGAGGCCACCTCGATCGAGGAGCTGGCCGCGCGGGCCTCGGTGAGCAAGCCGGTCGTCTACGGGCACTTCGGCGGCAAGGAGGGGCTGTACGCCGTCGTCGTCGAGCAGGAGATGCGCCGGCTGCTCGACCGGTTCGCCGACGCCCTCTCCGCCGGCGGTCACCCGCGGGAGCTGCTGGAGCGGGCCGCCCTCGTCCTCCTCGACTACATCGAGGAGGACACCGACGGGTTCCGCGTCCTCTCCCGCGACTCCCCGATCAGCGACGCCGCCGGGCACTACTCGTCCCTGCTCGGCGAGGCCGCGCACCAGGTGGAGCACCTGCTCGCCGCGCAGTTCACCCGCAACGGCTACGACCCCCGGCTGGCCGGGCTCTACAGCCAGGCCCTGGTCGGGATGGTCGCGCTGGTCGGCGCGTGGTGGCTGGAGGACCGGTCCCGCGGCAAGCGGGACGTCGCCGCGCACCTGGTGAACCTCGCCTGGAACGGCATGGGGCACCTGGAGTCCCGCCCCCGCCTCTCCGACTGAGCGAGGACCCCGCTGCCCCCCACCGCTCGCCAGCTCGCGGCGGGCCCCTGCACCGGGGCCGTCAGCCGACGAGGCGGGCGCCCGGGACCGGGCCGTGGACGGCGCGCACCGTCCGGAAGGGACCGCGGTCGGCCATGCGGGCCGCCAGTGCCGCCGCGCCGTCCTCGTCGGCGGCCAGCGCGGCGACGGTGGGCCCGGAGCCGCTGACCAGCGCCGCGGCGGCACCGGCGTCCGTCGCGGCGTCCAGCGCCTGCTGCAGGTCCGGCCGCAGGCTGATCGCCGGCGCCTGCAGGTCGTTCGCCAGCGCCGCGGCGAGGGCCTCGACCGGGCCGCTGCGCAGGGCGGCGACCACCGGGTCGGGCGAGGCGAGCAACTCCCCCGGCGGCAGCTCCCCCGCCGCCCGCAGCCGGTCGAGCTCGCCGTAGACCGCCGGGGTGGACAGCCCCGCGCCCGCGATGCCCAGCACCCAGTCCCAGCGGCGTCGGGCGAGCACCGGGCTCAGCCGGTCCCCGCGCCCGGAGCCGAGGGCCACCCCGCCGAGCAGGCTGAACGGGACGTCGCTGCCGAGCTGGGCGGCCAGGCGCGCGAGGTCCCCGCGGGTGGCGTGGGTGCCCCACAGCGTGTCCAGCGCGACGAGGGCGGCCGCGGCGTCGGCGCTGCCGCCCGCCAGCCCCGCCGCGGCGGGGATCGACTTGTCGATGGTGACGGCGGCCTCGGCCGGCACCCCGGCGTGCTCGGCCAGCAGCTCCGCAGCCCGCCACACGATGTTGCGGCGGTCCGTCGGCACCCGGTCGGGCCCTGACCGGCCGCCGGCGAACTCGCCGGTCAGCTCGATCGAGAGATCCCCGGCCGGGCGCACCGTGACGGTGTCGAAGAGCGAGACGGCGAGGAAGACCGTGCGCAGCTCGTGGTAGCCGTCGGCGCCCAGGGGCGCCACGGCCAGGTGGACGTTGACCTTGGCGGGCGCGCGGGCCACGACCGCGCCGTCGCCGCTGATCCGCCCCGGGCCGCCGTGCGACGCGGGGCTCATGCCGAGCCGCCGCCGGCCGGGTCCGCCGCGGTGGCGGCCAGGCGGGCGAAGTCGGTCACCGACAGCCGCTCGCCGCGCGTGGCGGGGTCGATCCCGGCGGCCCGCAGCCGGGCCTCGGCGGCCGCCGGGCTGCCGGCCCACCCGGCGAGGGCGGCGCGCAGACCCTTGCGGCGGGTCGCGAAGGCGGCGTCGACGACGGCGAAGGTGGCGGCACGGTCACCGGGCGGCGGCGGACGGCGGTCGAGCGCCACGAGCCCGGAGTCGACGTTCGGCTCGGGCCAGAACACCCGCCGGCCGACCGCGCCCGCTCGGCGCACCTCCCCGTACCAGGCGGCCTTGACCGACGGGACGCCGTAGGCCGGCGACCCGGGCGGCGCGGCCAGTCGCTCGGCCACCTCGGCCTGCACCAGGACGAGGGCGCGCCGCAGCGTCGGCAGCAGCTCCAGCAGGTTCAGCAGCACGGGCACGGCCACGTTGTACGGCAGGTTGGCCACCAGCGCGGTGGGTGGCGGCCCGGGCAGCTCCCGCACCCGTAGCGCGTCGGCCTCCACGACCCGCAACCGGTCGGCCAGCCCGGGGGCACGCTCGGCGACCGTCCGCGGCAGCCGCGCGGCCAGCCGCGGGTCGATCTCCACGGCCGTCACCGACGCCGCGGCCGGCAGCAGCCCGAGCGTGAGGGAACCGAGGCCGGGACCGACCTCCAGGACGACGTCCTCGGGGCGCAGCTCAGCGGTGCGCACGATCCGCCGGATGGTGTTGGCGTCGTGCAGGAAGTTCTGCCCGAGCGACTTCGTCGGCCGCAGGTCGAGCTGCTGGGCGAGGTCGCGGATGGCGGCCGGGCCCAGCAGCCCGTCGGACGGGTCGGGAGGCGGAGTGCTCAGCGGGTCGGCTCAGTCGAAGAGGTGGTGCCCACAGGTCCACTGTCCGGCACCGGACCGGGCGTACAGCATCTGGGCCCGCATCGTCTGCTCCTCGACCGAGGCGGCGGCCGGGTCCCCGCTGCCCCCGACGGACGCCCAGGTGGCGTTCGAGAACTGGTACATGCCGCGGTAGCGGCCGGTGGCGCTGACGGCGTTCGGCCGGCCGCCGGACTCGCACTGCGCCAGCGCCGCCCAGTTGAGGCCGTCCGCGGCGACCGACGCGGCCGGGCGCGGCTTGGTGCCGACCGTGACGAGCTCGTCGACCGGCTGTGCGGTCACGGTGGTGGCGACCTGCTGGCGGCCGGTCTCGACACCGTCGACGACGGTGACGCGCCAGGTGATCGACTGCTGGCCGTCGACGCCCTCCTGCGTGACCTCGTCGTCGCCCTCGAAGGCGGCCGGATCCGGCGTCTCGACGGTCCCGTGCGGGATGGCGACGGTCTCGACGACGTCGCTCACCTGGACGCGGAAGACCTGCAGGCGCATGCCCGCGAGCAGCGGCTGGGTCGGGTACATGCTGGTGCGGTCGGTCTCGGCGAGCGTGATGCCCTGCTCGGCGAGCAGGTCGGCGACGGTCGGCGCCGTCGTCGTCACGACGCGCTGCTGGCCGTCGGCGACGAGGGTGACCGGCTTGGGGGTCGAGATCGACAGGGCCATGCCGTCCAGCGGCAGGCGCTCGCTGCGGCTGGCCGAGACGACCAGGCCCTCGGCGCGCAGGCCGAGCTGCTCGAGCGCCCCGTCGACGGACAGGGCGGTCACGTAGACCTCGCTGGACCGGCCGTCGACCGTCAGCTGCAGGGGCCGGGCCCGGTTCAGCACGACGGTGTCGCCGTCGGAGACCGAGGCGCCGGTGTCGGGCAGGACGACGTCGTGCGACCGCGGCTCCAGGCCCTCCTCCTCGAGCACCTCACCGACGGTGTCGGCGTAGGTGCTGACCTCCTGGACCTGCCCGTCGACGGTCAGGGTCAGCGTCTTCTGCGCGGCGTAGAACGCCACGACGCCACCGACGAGCCCGAGCAGGACCAGGGCGAGGAGGGGGAGCTTGAGGCTGCGAGGCACGACACTTCCACGGGGTCACGGAACCGGGCAGAGGGCGGCCCACCGGCGCGCCGCCGGCTGGCGGCCCGCCGGGCGGCCCCGTCTCCGGACGGCCTGCCCGGGGCCAGCGATGGCTCCGGGCGACGCCGCCCGAGGTCGGTCCCCACCCCGGCTGGTCACGACACGATAACGGGCGCGATACGGGTGGCAACGGTGCGTGTGGAGTGGACCATGGGGACGACACGTCGACATGTAGGCGCGCCGACACGGTCAGTGATCGACGGGCCGGGTCGCACCGGGTATCGGCGACTCGGCGTGCCGGACACTGCGTGACAGAGGTCACCGCGTGGTCGCGGGCACAGGCGGGTAGACCCGTCAGCCGGCCAGTGCCCGCTCCGACAGCTGCACCGGCCGCAGCCAGGTCACCAGGAAGGCGGCGACGGCGAGCCCGGCGGCCAGGGCCGAGAAGCCGCCGGCCACCAGCGCGACCGGCGAGAGGTCGACGCCGTCGGTCACCCGGTCGCCGAGCCGCACGCCGGCGACCAGCAGCAGGAAGCCCAGCGGGAGCAGCGCGACGACGCTCGCGGCGGCGCTGACCAGGTGCGCCGTCCAGGTGCGCAGCGCCTCGTCGACCGGGACGTCGGCGCCCTCGGCCGGCAGCGGCCGGACCAGGGCGCGCAGCAGGGCGACCTCGGCGAGGAGCCAGGCGGCCAGCGGCGCCCCCAGGGCCACCCACGCGACCCGGTCGGGCAGCTCGTCGCGCTGCCACATCAGCACGGCGGTGACGACCTCGGCCGCGACGACGACGCGCATCGTCCACAGCAACCACAGCGAGATCTGCTCGGACCGGCGGGGACGCCGCGGCGGGGTGCCCGTGGTCCAGCGCGGCCGCGGGCGGGTGGCCTCGGCCAGCACGACCCCGATCAGCAGCCCCAGCGCCACGGCCGGCGCCCACAGGAAGACCGAGGCCTCCGCGAAGACGGCCACGCTGCCGGCCACCGCGACCAGGCCGAGCAGCAGCCCGATCCGGCGCACGCGGCGTCCGTGGGTGGCCTGCCGCTGCACGGTGTCGCGCGCCTCCGCCGTCGGCGAGGTGAACTCGACCGACGCCGAGGCGACCGCCCGACGGCCTCCGGCCAGGGCCCAGGCGCGGGCGAGCAGGACACCAGGCACCAGCACGGCGATGAACAGCACGACGGCGATGAGGCGACCCACGCCTGCCAGTGTGCCCCTGTCTGCCGCCGCGGTGGCGGCCGCGGCCGCTCAGTCCTCCCAGGGACCGAAGACGCGCTCGGCGGTCGCGGTGAGAGCGGCGCAGAGCTGCTCGAGGTCGACCCCGGTGACCTCGGCCAGCGTGCGCACGGTGTGCGGGACGAGCCGGGAGGCGTTGGGCCGGCCGCGGTACGGCACGGGCGTCAGGAACGGGGCGTCGGTCTCGACCAGCAACTGGTCCAGCGGGGTGAGCGCCGCCGCCTCGCGCAGGTAGCCGGCGTTGGCGAAGGTCAGCGTGCCGGCGAAGGAGAGCACGTGCCCCCGTGCGACGCAGGCACGGGCGAACGCGGCGTCGCCGGAGAAGCAGTGGAACACGGTGCGCTCGGGCGCCCCCTCGTCGTCGAGCACCCGGAGGATCTCGTCGTGGGCGTCGCGGTCGTGGATCACGAGGGCCTTGCCCCGCTCCTTCGCGATCCGGATGTGCGCGCGGAACGACGCCTCCTGGGCGGCCCAGCCCTCCGGGCCGGTGCGGAACCGGTCGAGCCCGGTCTCCCCCACCGCCCGCACCCGTGGCTGTGCGGCCAGCCGGTCGATCTCGGCCAGGGCCGTGTCCATGTCGCCGCCGTCGTCCACCCAGGACCCCGCCTCGTTGGGGTGGACGGCGACGGCGGCCAGGACGTTCGGGTGCCGGGCCGCCAGCTCCGCCGACCACCGCGAGGAGGGGACGTCGACGCCGACCTGCACCAGCCGGGGCACCCCGACCGCCTCCGCCGCCGCCACCTGCGCGTCGACCTCCGCCGCGTCGGGCGCCCGGTCGAAGCCGCCGACGGCGATGTCCAGGTGGGTGTGGCTGTCGACGACCGGCGCCGGGAGGGGCTCCGGGTCCGGCGGGAGCTCCCCGCGCCGGTTCGCGCGGGAGGACGACGACCGGCTCACGACAGCCGCCCCGAGGACACTTTCGCGCGCGAAAGTCTCACTTCCCGCCCTCCAGCCGGGCCAGCTCCTCCTCCACGATCGACTCGTCGAGCTTCGTGAACACCGGGGTGGGCGGCGCGAGCGGCGTCCCCGGCTGCAGCGGCCGGGACGTCCACACCGCCTGCGCGGAGTCGTAGTCGCCGGTGATGACCGGGTAGGGCGACCCGTCGTCGAGGTCGGTGACCTCGTCGATCCGCGGGGCCGGGGACCAGACCCCCGTGCCGCCGAGCAGCTCGTGGATCTGCTGCGCCGAGTGCGGGAGGAACGGCGTGAGCAGCGCGTTGCAGTCGCTGATCGCCTGCAGCGCGGTGTGCAGCACCGTGTCCCGGCGGGCCGGGTCCTCCTTGAGCTTCCACGGCGCCTGGTCCGACAGGTACTTGTTGGCCTCGCCCACCACGCGCATCGCCTCGGCCGCCGCGGCCTTCTGCCGGTTGCGCGCCAGCAGGTCGCCGATCGGCGCGAAGGCCCCGGACGTCGTCGCCAGCAGGGCGCGGTCGGCGTCGGTCAGCTCGCCGGGGGTGGGCACCGCGCCGACGTTCTTCGCGGCCATCGAGACCGACCGGTTGACCAGGTTGCCCCAGCCGGCGACCAGCTCGTCGTTGTTGCGGCGGCGGAACTCCGCCCAGGTGAAGTCGGTGTCCTGCGACTCGGGTCCGGCTGCGGCGATGAAGTAGCGCAGCGCGTCGGCGTCGTAGCGGGCGAGGAAGTCGCGCACGTAGATGACGACCTGGCGGGAGGAGGAGAACTTCCGCCCCTCCATCGTCAGGAACTCGCTGGAGACGACCTCGGTGGGCAGGTTGAGCCGGCCCAGGGACCCGGGGGTGCCGCCCTTGTCGCCCTCGCCGTTGTAACCGAGCAGCTGGGCCGGCCAGATCTCGGAGTGGAAGACGATGTTGTCCTTGCCCATGAAGTAGTAGGCGTCGGCGTCCGGCGTCTGCCACCACTGCCGCCAGGCGTCGGGGTCCCCGGACCGGCGGGCCCACTCGATCGACGCGGACAGGTAGCCGACGACGGCGTCGAACCACACGTAGATCCGCTTGTCGGGCCGGTCGCGCCAGCCGTCGAGGGGCACCGGCACACCCCAGTCGATGTCGCGGGTGTAGCTGCGCGGCTTGAGGTCCTCCAGCAGGTTGACGCTGAAGTTCAGGACGTTCGGGCGCCAGCTCTTGCGGGTCGCCAGCCAGTCCCCCAGGGCGCGGGTGAACGCGGGCAGGTCGAGGAAGTAGTGCTCGCTCTCGACGAACCTCGGCGTCTCCCCGTTGATCTTGCTGACCGGGTTGATCAGGTCGGTCGGGTCGAGCTGGTTGCCGCAGTTGTCGCACTGGTCGCCGCGGGCGCCGTCGTAGCCGCAGATCGGGCAGGTGCCCTCGATGTAGCGGTCGGGCAGGGTGCGGCCGGTCGAGGGGCTGATCGCGCCGAGGGTGGTCTTCGGGAAGACGTACCCGTTCTTCAGCAGCCCGAGGAAGATCTCCTGGCTGACCGCGGCGTGGTTGGCCGTCGTCGTCCGCGTGAACAGGTCGTAGCTCAGCCCGAGGGACTGCAGGTCCCCGGTGATGATCCGGTTGTTCCGGTCGGCGATCTCGCGCGGGGTGACACCCTCGGCGTCCGCGGCCACCGTGATCGGCGTCCCGTGCTCGTCGGTGCCACTGACCATCAGCACCCGGTCCCCCACCATCCGGTGGTAGCGGCTGAAGACGTCGGAGGGGACGCCGAAGCCGGAGACGTGGCCGATGTGCCGCGGACCGTTGGCGTAGGGCCAGGCCACCGCGGTCAGGATGTGACGATCACTCACGTCACGAGAGTAGTGAGCCGCGCTGGAGCCCCGCTCAGTGCTGGCTGGTCGAGACCGGGGACGGTGTGCCCGTGCCCGCATCGGCCGGGTTCGTGAGGACCACCGCGAGCAGCGCCACGCCGATGACCGCGACCGTGGCGACGCGCAGCGTGCGCTGGTCCTCGGAGAGCTCGGGCGCCCGCTCCCGCGGCCGGGGGCCGGCGGCCACCCACGCCGTCGCCGAGGGGGCGGTGGCCAGCAGCATCTTGCCGACCGGCACCGCGACCGCACTCAGGGCCAGGGCGGGGACGGGCAGGCCCGGACCCAGCGCGTCGAGGGACGGGGTCGCCAGGGCCACGAGGAACGCGACGACGAGGACGGCGAGTTCCGTGCAGGCGACGACGACCAGGAGGCGGGACCCGGAGCCGTCGACCAGCAACAGTCCGCCGCCGGCGCCGAACACCGCCCAGGCCGCGAGCCCGAGGAGCCACAGCGCCGCCACGGCGCCGGACGACCCGCCGGAGGACCGGAACAGCCCGTCGAGGCCGGTGAGCGCGGCGGCGACCACGGCCACCGCCTGCAGCAGCGCGATCCCCGCGGCCGCCAGCACGGTGACCGGGGGGATCGGGTGTGCGGCGTCGGCTCGGACGTCGGGGGTGGTGCTCGCCACGGGGATGCCTTCGGGACGGGGACGGTCGGTCCCCGGTCAGGTCGTCCCCCGCGCCGCCCCGCTGTACGGCCGCGGGCGCGGACTCACCCCATCGGGTCAGCCGCCGCGCGCCCCGCGGTCGGCGGTGGCGCGCGCCGCCGCGGCCTCCCCCTCGGCGCCGGCCAGCCGGCTGTACCGCCGCCCGTAGACCACGTAGACGACGAACCCGAGCGCCATCCAGCCGGCGAAGCGGACCCACGTGTCGGCCGGGAGGTTGAGCATCAGGTACAGGCAGGCCAGCGCCGAGAGGATCGGCAGGACCGGCACGAAGGGGACCCTGAAGGCCCGCGGCAGGTCCGGCCGGGTGCGGCGCAGGACGATCACCGCGATCGAGACGAGCACGAAGGCGAACAGCGTGCCGATGTTGACCAGCTCGGCGAGCGTGCCGATCGGCAGGAAGCCCGCGAGCAGGGCCACGGCGACACCCGTGGCGATGGTGATGCGGTAGGGGGTGCCGTAGCGGTGGTGCACCACGCCCAGGCCCGGCGGCAGCAGGTGGTCGCGGCTCATCGCGAACAGGATCCGGGACTGGCCGAGCATCAGGATCATGACCACCGAGGTCAGGCCGGCCAGCGCCCCGACCGAGATCAGCGTGGAGGCGAAGTCGAGCCCGACGCTCGAGAACGCCTCCGCCAGCGGCGCCTCGGTCGAGAGCTCGGAGTAGGGGCTGCATGCCCACCACCACGAGCGACACCGCCACGTACAGCAGGGTGCAGATCGCCAGCGAGCCGAGGATCCCGCGGGGCAGGTCGCGCTTGGGGTTCTTCGTCTCCTCGGCGGCGGTGGCCACGATGTCGAAGCCGATGAAGGCGAAGAAGACGATCGAGGCGCCGGCGATGACCCCGCCCCAGCCGAAGGTCCCCTGGGTGAAGCCGAGCAGCTGGATCAGCGGGCTGCGCCAGCCGCTCTCGCCGTCCGCGGCACCCTCCGACGGCGGGACGAACGGGCTGTAGTTCTCGGCCTCCGTGTAGAAGAAGCCGAGCACGATGATCAGCAGCACGATGGCGACCTTGATCGCCACGATGACCGCGGTGACCCGCGAGGACAGCTTGATCCCCAGCACCAGCACCCCGGTCATCACCAGGGCGATGACGATGGCCGGGATGTTGACCGTCGCGTCCTCCCCCGCGATGGACGTCGGCAGCGACAGCCCGGCGTCGCCCAGCAACTGGTTCAGGTAGCCGGACCACCCGCGGGCCACGGTCGCGGCACCGAGGGCCAGCTCCAGCACGAGGTCCCAGCCGATGACCCAGGCCAGCAGCTCGCCGAGGGTGGCGTAGCTGAACGTGTAGGCCGACCCCGCGACCGGCACCGTCGAGGCGAACTCGGCGTAGCAGACGGCGGCCAGCGCGCAGACGACGCCGGCGATGACGAACGAGAGCGCACCGCCGGCCCCGCCGTCGTCCGCGCCACCTCGCCGGTGAGCACGAAGATGCCGGTGCCGATGATCACCCCGACGCCGAAGACCGTGAGGTCCAGCGCCGAGAGGTTCTTCCTGAGCCGGTGCTCCGGTTCCTCGGTGTCGCGGATCGAGTCCTCGACGGACTTCACGCGGGCGGTGTTCCTGCGGTCGGCGCTGCTGGTCACGACGTCCCTCCCGGCCCCCCGGACGAGCTGCCCGTTCGTCCCGGGCAGCGTGGCACGGGTGGGCCGGACGCGCATGCCTACGCTGACCTCCCCGATCCGCGAGCGTGGAGGCGTGCCGTGACCGCGACCGACCCGTCCCGCGAGGCCGCGCCCGACGGGCCGTCGTCCACCGCCGGCCCTCCGGACCTGCAGCTCCCCACGACCCGTCCACGACCGGCCGGGGCACCGCGCACGACCCCGAGCCGGCCTCCGGGTCAGGACGCCGTCGTCGACTGCGCCGTCTACGTCGACGGCCGCCGGCAGGCACCGGTGGAGCCCGGCGAGGCGCTGGCCGCCGCCGTCGAGCAGGGCGGCTACGTGTGGCTGGGGCTGTACGAGCCGACCGAGGACGAGCTGGAGTCGATCGCCGACCGGTACGGGCTGCACCCGCTGGCGGTGGAGGACGCCGTCTTCGCCCACCAGCGACCGAAGCTCGAGCGCTACGACGAGGACCTGTTCATGGTGCTCAAGACGGCGACCTACGTGGAGCACGACCGGCTGACGGCGACCAGCGAGGTCGTCGACACCGGTGAGGTCATGGTCTTCCTCGGCGAGCACTACGTGATCACCGTCCGGCACGGCCGGCACGGCGACCTCGCCGAGCTGCGCCACCGGCTGGAGGAGCAGCGCGACCTGCTGTGCCTGGGGCCGGCCGCCGTCCTCTACGCGGTGGCCGACCTGGTGGTGGACACCTTCGTGGAGGTCGCCGACGCCGTGCAGGACGACGTCGACGAGCTCGAGGCCTCGGTGTTCAGCCCCGAGCGCACCGACGACATCGGCCGGCTGTACCAGCTCAAGCGGGAGCTGATGGCGCTGCGCCGGGCGGTCGCGCCGCTGGAGGTGCCGCTGCAGAAGCTCTCCGAGCGGCAGATCGACGTCGTCCCCGACGCGATGCGCTCCTACTTCCGCGACGTGCAGGACCACGCCATCCGCGTGCGTGACGCCGTCACCGGGCTGGACGAGCTGCTGTCGTCGATCCTGCAGGCGTCGCTGGCCCGGACCCAGATGGCCGACAACGAGGACATGCGCAAGATCTCGGCGTGGGCGGGCATCATCGCCGTCCCCACCGCGATCGCCGGGATCTACGGGATGAACTTCGAGTTCATGCCGGAGCTGCACTGGCGGATCGGCTACCCGCTCGTGCTGCTGCTGATCGCCGTCTCCTGCATCTGGCTGTACCGCGGCTTCAAGCGCAACGGCTGGCTGTAGCGGGCGAGCACAACCAAGGCATGGGAAGCCATCCCCACGTCTGACGGCCGTGGACATGGGGATCGCTTCCCATGCCTCGACCCCCGTGTCGAGTTCTCGGCTGTCCATCAGCGCGCCGGTTGTCCACAGGTCGAGTCGACCACGCCGGCCCGAGGACGACGTCGGTGAGGCTGCCGCGGTGCAGTGGCGTGAACACATCAACGAGGTCCTCGAGCGCAACGGCGGTCTGGCGACTCGGCGGGAACTGCTCGCCCACGTCCCGGAGACCGTCGTGGACGGCTACATCGGACGCCGGGCGCTCCGCCGGCTCTTCCCGCACGTGTACTGCCGCGTCGCCGAGCCGACGACTGACGACCTGCTGCTCCGAGCTGCCCTCCGCCATGCCGGCCCGGTCGCCGCGCTGAGTCACACGACGGCGCTGGCGGTGTGGGGCCTCGTGGCCTTCCGCCGTCCGGTACACCTCACTGTCGACCACGCCGTGCGCAGAGCCGGAGCGACGGATCTCGTCGTGCATCGTCGGCTGCGCTTCCGCCCCGACGGACCACAGTGCGTCACGAGGAACGGGTTTCGGGTCACCGCCCTGCCGCGGACCCTGGTGGATGCCTGGCCGCTGCTGCCGGTCCCCGACCGTCGTCCACTCCTCCTCGACGCCGCCCGCCGCGGTCTCGTCACCGCGCGGGGGCTCGAGCAAGCCCTCGCGGAGCGGCCCAACGTCGGCGGTCATCGCGCGTTGGCGCAGGCCATCGATCTGATCGCGGACGGGTGCCAGAGCGAACTGGAGGCGTTGGGTGTCCTGAACGTCTTCCGGCACCGCTCGCTCCCCCGGAGCGTCGGACAGCACCGCGTCGTCCTACCGCAGGGCGCCGTCCGGCTCGACCGGTCGTGGCCCGAGGTGAAGCTGGCCGTCGAACTGGACGGCGCGAAGCACCACACGTCCCCCGAGGACCGACGTCGTGACCTGGCTCGGGACACGGCTCTCGCCGCACTGGGGTGGGTGGTGCTCCGCTTCACCTACGCCGATGTCGTGCGCGACCCGGACTTGGTGCGCCGCCGCGTCCTCGAGGTGTACGCGGCGCGTGCCGCCCAGCTTCGCGTGGGCTGACAACCGCCAGGCATGGGAAGCGATCCGCACGTCGGCGGCCTCAAGACGCGGGGATCGCTTCCCATGCCTCGACAGCCGGTCAGGACCCCTTCGCGGCGACGACGGCGTCGTAGACGGTGCGGCGCGGCAGCCCGGTGCGGACGACGACGGCGCGGATCGCGTCCTTGCGGGTGGCGCCGGCCGCCTCCTCCGCCGCCACCTCCGCCGCCAGCTCGGCGGGGGTGAGCGGGATGGCCACCTCGGGCGCCCCGCCCACGACGAGCGTGATCTCCCCGCGCACCCCCTCGGCCGCCCACTCCGCCAGCGCCGCCAGCGGACCGCGCCGGACCTCCTCGTAGGTCTTGGTCAGCTCGCGGCAGACGGCGGCGGGCCGGTCGGACCCGAAGGCCGCGGCGGCGTCGGTGAGCGCGTCGGCCAGCCGGTGCGGGGACTCGAAGAAGACCATCGTCCGCCGCTCGCCGGCCAGCGCGGTCAGCGTCGACCGCCGCTCGCCGCCCTTGCGCGGGAGGAACCCCTCGAAGCAGAACCGGTCGACGGGCAGCCCGCTGACCGCCAGCGCCGTCGTCACCGCCGACGGGCCGGGGACCGAGGTCACGTCGATGCCGGCGTCGATGGCAGCGCGGACCAGCGTGTAGCCGGGATCCGAGACCGACGGCATGCCGGCGTCGGTGAGGAGCAGGACGGTGGCCCCGCCGGTGAGCGCCTCCAGCAACCCGGGCAGGCGGGCGCGCTCCACCGACTCGTGGAAGGTCACCACCCGTCCGGTGAGCGTCACCTCGAGGTCGGTGGCCAGGCGGTGCAGCCGGCGGGTGTCCTCGACGGCGAGGACGTCGGCGGTCTCCATCACCGACCGCAGCCGCGGGCCGACGTCGCCGGGCTGCCCGAGCGGCGCCCCACCGAGCACCAACCGTCCACTCACGGCGTCGAGCCTGTCACGGCGGTCGGCCCGGGCGACCCACATACCCTGTCGCCATGGCGGTGCTGGCTCCCGAACGCGCGGAGTCCGGACCGCCGGCACCGCTGCCACGCCGGCGCCTGCCGGGACGACGGCTGGACCGCATCCCCCCGCTGCCCGGCGACAACCGGCTGGCCTGGGCGCTGACCGCGGTCCTCGGCGTCCTCACCCTGGCCACCCGGCTCTGGGACCTCAGCTACCCGCGCGACCTGCTCTTCGACGAGGCCTACTACCCGCCCGAGGCGCAGGAGCTGCTCACCTGGGGCCACGAGTACAACCGCGGCTACACGTTCATCGTCCACCCGCCGCTGGGCAAGTGGCTGATCGCGCTCGGGATCAAGACGTTCGGCTACGACTCCTTCGGCTGGCGGTTCCCCTCCGCGGTGGCCGGCACGATCGCCGTCGTCGTCCTGGTCCGGCTGACCCGGCGGCTCACCGGCTCGACGTTCCTCGGGCTGCTCGCCGGGTTGCTGATGGCCCTGGACGGCTTCGCGTTCAGCCTCAGCCGGATCGGCCTGCTCGACGTCTTCCTGCAGGTCTTCGTCGTCTCCGCGGTGGCCTGCCTGGTGGTGGACCGGGACCGGGTGCGGGCCCGGGTCCGCGCGCTCGGCGAGGTGCCCCGGTCGGGCTTCCGGCTCGGTCCCCGCGGCTGGCGGATCGCCGCGGGGTTCCTCTTCGGCTGCGCGTGCTCGGTCAAGTGGAGCGGTGCGTACTTCCTCGCCGCCGCGGCCGTGCTGTCGCTGTTCTGGGACCGTGCGGCCTGGCGCGAGGCGGGCGTCCCCCGGCCCACGCTGGTGGCGCTGCGCCGTGGCCTGCCGGGGGCCGCCTGGGCGCTGGCCGCGGTCCCGGTGCTCACCTACGTCGCCAGCTTCACCGGCTGGTTCCTGGGTGAGACCTCGCAGGGCAAGGCATGGGCCCAGCAGAACCCCGACACCGCGTTCGGCTGGGTGCCGGACTCCGTGCGGTCGCTGTGGCACCAGCACGCGGAGTGGCTGGAGTTCCACAACGGGCTCTCCTCGCCGCACCCGTGGGAGTCCGGGCCCTGGACGTGGCTGGTCAACGGCCGGCCGATCCTGCTGTGGAACCCGCAGGGCCTCACCGACTCCGCCGGCGACCAGGTGGTCCGCTACATCCTCATGGTCGGGACGCCGACGCTGTGGTTCGCCTTCGCGCCGGCGCTGCTGTGGCTGGTCTGGCGGATCGTCGCGCGGCGGGACCCGGTCGCGATCCTGGTCGCGGTCATGGTGGCCGCCGGGTGGGGGACGTGGTTCCTCAACCCCGAGCGCACGATGTTCGCCTTCTACGCCGCTCCGGTCCTGCCGTTCTTCGTGCTCGCCGTCGTCCTGGCGCTGCAGGACGTGCTCGGTCCCCCCGGCGCTTCCCGGTTCCGCCGCCAGGTGGGGCTCGGCGTGGTCTGCCTCTACGTCGGCGTCGTCGCGGCGACGTTCGTCTACTTCTACCCGGTGCTCACCGGGCAGCCGCTGTCCCACGGCGAGTGGCTGGCGCGGATGTGGTTCCCGTCATGGTTCTGATCGTCCACTGGCACCCCGGGATGGTTGGGTAGTACAACCAGTAGACGTGTCGCACGCAGCCAGCTCGGGATCGAGCACCTTCCGGCAGCCGAAGGCCGTCTACGCCGTCGCCTTCGCCTGCGTCGTCAGCTTCATGGGGATCGGCCTGGTGGACCCGATCCTGCCGGCGCTGTCCGAGCAACTGGACGCCACGCCCAGCCAGGTCAGCCTCCTGTTCACCAGCTACCTGGTGGTCACCGCCGTCGCCATGCTCGGCACCGGGTGGGTGTCCAGCCGGATCGGCGCCAAGAAGACGCTGGTCACCGGCCTGGCGGTCATCGTCGTCTTCTCCGCCCTGGCCGGGCTGACCGACTCGATCGACGGCATCGTCGGGTTCCGGGCCGGCTGGGGGCTGGGCAACGCGCTGTTCATCGCCACCTCGCTGGCGGTCATCGTGGCCTCGGCCACGGGTGGGTTCGCCGGCGCGATCGTGCTCTACGAGGCCGCCCTGGGCCTGGGCATCGCGGCGGGACCGCTGATCGGCGGCCTGCTGGGCGACATCAGCTGGCGCGGGCCCTTCTTCGGCGTCGCCGCGCTCATGGCCATCGCGCTGATCGCCACCGTCGTGCTGCTCGACGAGATCCCGAAGCCCGCGCAGAAGACCTCGCTGCTGGCGCCGCTGAAGGCGCTGCGGCACCGCAGCCTCCTGACGATGGGCGTCACCGCACTGCTCTACAACTGGGGCTTCTTCACGATGCTCGGCTATGCGCCGTACCCGATGGAGCTCGACGCGATCCAGCTCGGCTTCGTCTTCTTCGGCTGGGGACTGCTCGTCGCCTTCTTCTCCGTGGTCGGCGCCCCGCGGCTGCAGGCCCGCTTCGGCACCGCCCCGTCGCTGTACGGCGCGCTGGGCCTGTTCGCCGTCCTGCTGCTGCTCATCGGGCTGTTCACCGACACCCGCTGGGCGCTGATCGCCTGCGTGATCGCCTCGGGCGTCGTGGTCGGGATCAACAACACGCTGACGACCCAGGCGGTCATGCTGGTCGCCCCGGTCGAGCGGCCCGTCGCCTCGGCCGCCTACGGCTTCGTGCGGTTCATCGGCGGCGGTCTGGCGCCCTACGTCGCGGGGAGGATGGTCGACGCCTGGGACATCCACGTCCCCTTCGTCGTCGGCGCCGTCGCCGTCGTCCTCGGCATCGCGGTGCTCGCGACCGGGCACCGCATGCTCGCCGCCGCGGACGCCCGGCTCGGGATCGAGGGCAGCGAGGAGGTCGCCGGCGAGGTGGGCGACGAGTTCGGCGGCGCCCCGGCTGCCGTGGACAGCGAGGTCCAGGCCGAGCACGCCCGGGCGCGCGCCTGACGTCCGCCCTAGGTTGGCAGCACCGGCCGACGAGGGGACGACGACGATGACCAGCGCTGCACGACCCGCGGTGACCACCACGGCCGACGGCGACGTCTGGCGGATCACCATCGACCGGCCGGAGACGGGGAACGCGATCGACCCCGAGCTCGCCGACGGGCTGCTCGCCGCCTTCGAGGGCCGGCCGGAGGCGACCCGCACGGTGCTGCTGCTGGCCAACGGGCCACGGTTCAGCGTCGGGGGGAACGTGCGGTTGTTCGCCGAGTCCGCCGACCCCGGCCGGTTCGTCGGGGACCTCGCGCACGCCTGGCACCGCGTCGTCCGGGCGGTCCTCTACTGCCCGGTCCCGGTGGTCGCCGGTATCCAGGGCGCGGTCGCCGGCGCCGCGGTCGGGTTGATCGGCGCCTGCGACATCGTCGTGTGCGCGCGCTCGACCAAGATCCGCCCCGCCTACGGGACGATCGGCCTCTCCCCCGACGGCGGCACGTCCTGGGCGCTGACCCGCGCGCTCGGGGCGCCGCGCACCCTCGACCTGTGCCTGACCAACGGCTCGCTCACCGCCGCCGAGGCGCACGCCGCTGGGCTCGTGGCGCGCCTGGTGGAGGACGACGAGGTGCACGCCACCACCACCGCGCTCGCACAGCAGGTGGCCGCCGGGCCGGTCCGCGCGATGGTCCGCACCCGGTCGCTGGTGCGCCAGGCCGCCATCCGCACGCTGGAGCAGCAGCTGGACGAGGAGGCGCAGCTCATCGCCGAGTCCGCGGCCGACCCGGAGGGGCGCGAGGGCGTCCGCGCGTTCGTCGAGAAGCGGACGCCGGACTTCCGCGGCGCGAGCTAGGCGTCAGCCGGCCGCGCGACGGGCGCGGGAGGCCGCCGCCAGCTCCGCCAGTAGCGCCTCGGTGGTCTCGGGGTCCACGCACGCGTCGGTGACGCTCTTGCCGTACTCGAGCGACCCCGGGTCCCGCTGGTCCAGGTCCTGCCGGCCGGCGACGAGGTTGCTCTCGATCATCACCCCGCGGATCGCCGGCTCGCCGCCGGAGATGTGCCCCGCGAGGTCGTGCACCACGTCGATCTGCCGCAGGTGGTTCTTCTGGCTGTTGCCGTGCGAGGCGTCGACGACGACCACCTCGGGCAGGCCACGGGCGCGCAGGGCCGCCCGGGTCGCCGCGACGTGCTCGGCCGAGTAGTTGGGGCCGTTCTTGTCCCCGCGCAGGATCACGTGGCCGGTCTCGTTGCCCGTCGTGGAGAGCTGGGCGGTCATCCCGTGGCGGTCGACGCCGAGGAACTCGTGCGGCGCGCGGGCCGACACCACCGCCTGGACGGCGACCTCGATGCTGCCCTCCGGCGAGTTCTTGAAGCCGACGACGGCGGAGAAGCCCGACACCCGCTCGCGGGCGGTCTGGTCGGTGACGTTGCGGGCGCCGACCCCGTTGTAGGTGACCAGCCCGTTCACGTACTGCGGCGTCAGCGCGTTCAGCGGCTCGGCGGCGACCGGGATCCCCAGCTCGGTGATCCGTCCCATGAGCATGCGCGTGGCCACCAGGCCGACGCTGATCCGGTTCGACCCGTCGAGGTAGGGGTCGTAGGCGAAGCCCTTCCAGTCCACCTCGGTGCGGGGCTTCTCGGTGTAGGTGCGCATGAGGATCTCGAGGTCCTCCGCCTGCCGCTCCCGCATCCGGGCCAGGAACGCGGCGTACTCCAGCGCCGCCGCCGGGTCGTGGATCGAGCAGGGGCCGGCGATGACGGCCAGCCGCCGGTCGGTGCCGGTGACGATGCCGGTCATGGCCCGCCGGCCGGCGCGCGTCGTGGCGGCCGACGCCGCCGACAGCGGCAGCACCGTGGCCACCGCCTCGGGCGTGACGACGACGCTGAGCCCGGCGATCCGCGCGTTGACCAGGTCGGAGACGTCGACCGTCTCCACCTCGCCCAGCCCCAGCCGGCGCCGGACGTCGGGCATGAGGCTCGCCTGGAGCAGGTCGACCTGGTCGTTGACCCGCTGCTGCACGGCCAGCAGGTGCTCGGCGATCCGCGCGGCCTCGGGCAGCAGCCGGTCACCGGACACCGTCTCCACCCCGCCGCTCACCCTGTTCTCGTGCACCATCGCCGTCCCTCCTCGACCGCACCCGCCCCCGGAACGACTCAGGGCGCCCTCCGGGTGGAGGACGCCCTGGGTGTCGGGGTGGAGCTGAGGGGATTCGAACCCCTGACCCCCTCGATGCGAACGAGGTGCGCTACCGGACTGCGCTACAGCCCCTGACGGGAGTCGAGAGTACCGCGCGCGGGTCCCGGCGCCGCCACGGGGTGGCGGCGCCGGGGTGTCGCGCTCAGAGGTTGGCGACCCGACGCGGCTGGTACTCGTCGATGTCGGCGAAACCGATGTCGTCGTCGTCCAGGCCGACGACGGCGCTGTTCTGCCAGCCGGCCGGGGCGCCGGTGCGGGCGCCGACGACGCGGCCGGGGCGCAGCGGGTGCACCGGGGCCAGCGGGAGGCTCGGGTGGCGCAGGCCGACGGTGTGGTGCACCGGCGCGGCCTCGTGCGACTCCTCGACCTCGGGCGACTCCTCGACGAACTCCTCGGCCACCTCGACCGGCGCCGGGCGGGCGGCGCGGCGGGCGGCCATCCGCGCGGCGCGGCGGGCGGCGGCCTGCTCGCGACGGGCCGCGGCGCGCAGCACCACGAGGTAGCCGACCACGGCGACGTCCAGCAGCGCCTGCACCGCCCAGATCCACGGGGCGACGAGGAGCGCGGCCACGGCGGCGATCACCGCCAGCGCGACCAGGCCGGCCAGCGTGCGCCGCCGCACGGCGTGCACGTCGACCTTCAGCTCACCGGTCTCGAGCAGCCGCACGCGGTCGACCGAGACGCGCTCGGTGTCCGCGTGCACCACCGGGTCGACGACCCGGCGCCGCTGGAGCGTGCGACCGGAGTCGCCCGTCACCGGACGCGTCCGCTCGTCGCCGCGGGTCACCACCATCGGCACCAGCACGACGAACCAGAGGACGACCAGAGCCGCGAGCAGCACACCTGATCCCATGGAGAACACCACCCGTCACACGAGTAACTTGCCGCGGCAGGTTATGCAGCTCGCTCGCCCATTCGAGGGAGGCGCGCGGTGTGTCGCCGGAGTGTTGTGTGACTGGAGTGCCGTCCGGGCGGCGTGTCGACACGGCGACCGACGGGGACCGGTGGGTTCCGTGCTAGGCGGCGCCACCAGGGATACCCGCGAACGCCGCCGCTCAACCACGGCCGCCGGCCCGCCAGCGGGCCACCACGCCCCCCGGCAGGTCCTCGGCCAGCAGCGCGTAGGTGTAGTGGTCCCGCCAGTCGCCGTCGATGTCCAGGTACCGGCGGAACAGCCCCTCGCGCTGGAAGCCCAGCCGTTCCACCAGCCGCTGGCTCGGCCCGTTCTCCGGCCGGATGTCGGCCTGCACACGGTGCAGTCCCACCGGCCCGAACGCGTGGTCGCACACCAGCGCGACCGCCAGCGAGGCGACGCCGCGGCCGGACACCGACCGGTCGATCCAGTAGCCGATGTTGCCCGAGCGCATCGCGCCGCGGACCACGTTGTCGAGGGTGACCTGCCCGGCGAGCCGGCCGTCGACGCGCACGGTGAACGGCAGCGTCAGGCCGAGGCGGGCGCGCTGGAGCACACGGCGGCGCACCGCCCGGTAGGCCGTCGGGGTGTGCCGGCGGGCCCACGGCTGGTTGCCGCTGGGTTCCCAGCGGGTCAGCCAGTCCTCGTTGGCCAGCCGCACCCGGCTCCACTCCGCGGCGTCCGAGCGGCGCAGCGGGTGCAGCTCGACGGCCCCCTCGCGCAGCGTCGCGGGCCAGCCGGGGCGCAGCGCGGGATCGGCCAGCACCTCAGCCGCCGAGCAGCAGCGGCATGACCGTGACCAGCCCGCCGGCGGCCACCTCGGTGACGTCCTCGTCGACGACGATCAGGCAGTTGGCACGGGCCATGCGGGCGAGCATCGCCTCGTCGCCGTCCCCGAGGGGCTCGACCACGTAGCCGCCGTCGGGGTGGCGCATGACCTGGCCGTGCAGGTACTGCCGGTAGCCCAGCGGCGAGTAGACCGGCTGCGCGCAGATCGCCTGCACGGTGCGGCGGAACAGCTGCCGCTTGCCCAGCATCAGCCGGATCGCCGGCCGGACGAACACCTCGAAGGCCACCAGCGCCGCCACCGGCTCTCCGGGCACGACGATGACCGGCACGGGGTCCCGGCCGATCCGGCCGAAGGCCTGCACGGACCCGGGGTGCATCGTCACGGGACGGAAGCGCACGTCGCCCAGCGCGGCCAGCGCCTCGCGCACCATGTCGCCCTGGTCGGGGAAGGTGCCCGAGATGAGGATCAGGTCGCTGCGCAGCGTCTGGCTCTCCAGGACCTCCGAGAGCCGGCGCGCGTCGGACGGGAGGATGCCCGACCGGTAGGCGTCGGCGCCGGCGTCCCGGGCGGCCGCGGCCAGCGCGTAGCTGTTGACGTCGACGGCCTGACCGGGCGCCGGGTCGCTAGCGATGTCGACCAGCTCACCGCCGCCGGAGAGGATCCCGACCCGCGGCCGGGGGCGGACCAGCACCCGCTCGCGGCCGACGGCGGCCAGCAGGCTGATCTGCGCCGGCCCGATCGGCGTGCCGACCGCCACCGCGGGGGTACCGGCGGCGACGTCGTCCCCGGTGCGGCGGACGTAGTTGCCGGGGGCCACGCCGGCGTGCACGGTCACGGTGACCACGCCGCCGTCGGTCCAGACGGCGGGGACGACGGCGTCGGCGCCGCCCGGGAGCAGCGCGCCGGCGGCCACCTTGTGCGCCAGGCCGGGACCGATCGAGGTCGGGCCGGCGGACCCGGCGACGGTCTCCCCCACCACGGACAGCTGGACCGGGTTCTGGACCGCCGCCGCGGCCACGTCCTCGGCACGGACGGCGTAGCCGTCGAGCGCGGACTGGTCGTAGGCGGGCAGCGCCCGCTTGCTGACGACCTCCTCGGCGCACAGCAGCCCCTGGGCGTCGAGCACGGCCAGCTCGATCGGGTCGGGCTGGGGCACCACGCCGAGGATCTCGTCGAGGTGGGACTCCACGGTGCGCGGCAGCTCCGGCTGCCCGGGCGGCGGCGGCATCGCGCCGGGGTCGATCTGCGCGGTGTGCTGGACCCCGCCGCCGGCCGGCGTCACGGCTCCGGAGCGCAGGTCCAGCGCCGTCGTCTCCCGGTGCTGCCGCACGGTCGTCGCAGAGCTGTCGTCGTCCACACCCATCACGACGGTCGATGCTCCCCCCTGCGGCGCCGAGGTCAGGCCTGCGACGCGCCCTCGGCGGGCAGCTCGGCCACGAACTCGGTCAGCCAGGCCCGCAGCGGCGGCCCGAGGTCGTCGCGCTCGACGGCCAGGCGGACGACGGCCTTGAGGTAGTCGAGCTTGTCGCCGGTGTCGTAGCGGCGGCCGTCGAAGACCACGCCGTGCACCGGCTCACCGCGCTCGACGAGGGTGGCCAGCGCGTCGGTCAGCTGGATCTCCCCGCCGCGACCGGGGGCGGTCTCCCGGAGCACGCCGAACACCTCGGGGGCGAGCACGTAGCGGCCGATGATCGCCAGGCTGCTGGGCGCCTCGTCCACCGGCGGCTTCTCGACCAGGCCGGTGATGGTGACGACGCCCTCCTGGACGTCCTCCCGGATCGCGACCGCGCCGTACTTGTCGATGTTCTCCCGCCCGACGTCGAGCAGCGCGACCACGCAGCCGCCGTGCTCGGCCTGCACCGCGAGCATCTGCTCGAGCAGGTGGTCGCGGGCGTCGATGAGGTCGTCGCCCAGCAGGACGGCGAACGGCTCGTCCCCGACGAAGGCCGCAGCCTGCAGGACGGCGTGGCCGAGCCCGCGGGCCTCGCCCTGGCGGACGAAGTGCACCTGCGCGACGTCGGTGGACTCGTGGACGGCGTCCAGCCGGCCCTGGTCGCCCTTCTTCTCGAGCGCGGCCTCGAGCTCCGGCGTCCGGTCGAAGAAGTCCTCGATGGCGGCCTTGTTGCGACCGGTGACCATGAGCACCTCGCCGAGCCCGGCGCGGGCGGCCTCCTCGACGATGTACTGCAGCGCGGGCCGGTCCACGACCGGCAGCAGCTCCTTGGGCACGGCCTTCGTGGCGGGCAGGAAGCGGGTGCCCATCCCGGCGACGGGGATGACGGCCTTGCGGGCGGCGCGCGCGCTCGGGACAGACATGGGCGCGAGCGTAGCCAGCGGCCCGGTGCCCTAACCTGCGCCGGTGACTCCCCCCGGCCCGGTGGGGGCGGCGAAGGCCGCTCTGCGCCAGCAGCTGCTGGTGCGACGACAGCAGCGGCCGGCGCCGGAACGGGCGGCCGCGGCGGCGGCGGTGACCACGGCGCTGCTGCGGGGCCTGGCCGGGTTCCGCACCATCGCCGCCTTCTGCCCGGACGAGTACGAGCCCGGGCACGGCCGGCTCCCGGCGGCGTACACCCAGCTCGCCGCCCGGATCCTGCTCCCCGTCGTCCACGAGGGCGATCCCGAGCTGCGCTGGGCCGTGGACACCGGGCGTCTGACCCCCGGCCGGTACGGGCTCATGGAGCCCGTGGGCCCCCGGCTGGGGCCGACCGCCGTCGGGACGGCGGACGCGGTCGTGCTCCCGGCGGTGGCGGTGGACCGCTCCGGGGTGCGGCTGGGTCGCGGCGGCGGCTACTACGACCGGGCCCTGCTGCACGCCCGCCCCGACGCCCTGCTCGTCGCGCTGGTGCACGACGACGAACTGCTCGACGAGCTCCCCGTCGAGCCGCACGACCGGCGGGTCGCCGCCGTCGTGACCCCGTCCGGCGGCTGGCAGGCGCTACCCGCGAGTACCTGACACCGTGGCGCCAGCCCGTTCCCGACGGCTGGAGCCCTCCCGTGTCCCCCGAGATCGTCTCGATCCTGGCCCTGGTGGCGATCTTCGCGGTCGCGACGTTCCTGCCGATCAACATGGGGGCGCTGGCCTTCGTCGCGGCGTTCCTGGTCGGGACGCTGTCGGTCGGCCTGACCTCCGACGAGATCCTCGCCGGCTTCCCCGCCGAGCTCGTCGTGACCCTGATCGGCGTCACGTACCTGTTCGCCATCGCGCAGAACAACGGGACCGTCGACCTGATGGTGCGCGGCGCGGTACGCATCGTGGGCGGCTACGTCGCGGCGATCCCCTGGATCATGTTCGCGGTCACCGCGCTGCTGACGGCGATCGGCGCCCTCTCCCCCGCGGCGGTGGCGATCATCGCGCCGATCGCCCTCGGCTTCGCCGCGCGGTACGGGATCAACCCGCTGCTCATGGGCATGATGGTCGTGCACGGCGCGCAGGGCGGCGGGTTCTCCCCGATCAGCGTCTACGGCGTCACCGTGAACACGATCGTCGAGGACGAGGGGCTGCCCAGCAGCCCGGTCACCGTCTTCCTCGCCAGCCTGTTCTTCAACCTCGCCATCGCGCTGGTGCTGTTCGTCCTCTTCGGCGGCCGCGAGCTGCTGGGCCGCCGGGTCGACACGCACGCCGAGGTCGGCGCCGACCACCCGCACGGCGCCGTGGTCCGCGGGCACGGAGCCGCCACCGGCCCCGCGGTCGGCGGCGAGGGGGACGACGACGTCCTGCCGCACACCTCGCGGGTGACCCTCGAGCAGGTGCTCACGCTGGTCGGGCTGGCCACCGTCGCCGTCCTCGCGCTGGTGTTCGACCTGGACATCGGGCTGGTGTCGATCACCGTCGCCGTGGTGCTGGCCATGCTGTCGGCGCAGCAGCACAAGGGCGCGGTGACCCAGATCAGCTGGTCGACGGTGCTGCTGATCGCCGGTGTGCTGACCTTCGTCTTCGTGCTGCAGGAGGCCGGCACGATCGACTACGTCGGCGAGGCGGTCACCGGCCTGGGGGTGCCGCTCGTCGTCGCCCTGCTGCTGGCCTACATCGGTGGGGTGGTGTCGGCCTTCGCCAGCTCGACGGCGATCATCGGTGTCGCCATCTCCCTCGCCGTCCCGTTCCTGCTCGCCGGGGACATCGGCGCCGTGGGGGTGGTGGTGGCCCTGTCGGTCGCCTCGACCATCGTCGACGTCAGCCCCTTCTCGACCAACGGCGCGCTGGTCCTGGCCAACGCGCAGGACGTCGACCGTGACCGCTTCTACAAGCAGCTGCTGGCCTACAGCGGCGTCGTCGTCACCGCCGGACCGTTCCTGGCCTGGCTGGTGTTCGTCGTGCCGGGCTGGCTCTAGACCGATCGGAGCAGACCGTGCCCGGACCGCTGGACGGCGTCCTCGTCGTCGACCTGACCCGGGCGCTGGCCGGCCCGCACGCCGGGATGATGCTCGGGGACCTCGGCGCCCGCGTGATCAAGGTCGAGAGCCCCGGGAGCGGGGACGACACCCGGGGCTGGGGCCCGCCCTTCGTGCAGCCCGACGGCGGTGGTGACCGGGAGTCGACCTACTTCCTGTCGGCCAACCGCAACAAGGAGTCGCTGACCCTCGACCTCAAGGACGACGGCGACAAGGAGCTGCTCCGGGAGCTGGTCCGCCGCGCCGACGTGCTGTTGGAGAACTTCCGCCCGGGCACGCTGGCCCGTCTCGGCTTCGGCACCGACGTGCTCGCCGAGCTCAACCCGCGGCTGGTGACGCTGGCCATCAGCGGGTTCGGCCACGACGGTCCGGAGGGCGGCCGCGCCGGCTACGACCAGATCGCGCAGGGCGAGGCCGGGCTGATGTCGCTGACCGGTCCCGGCCCCGACGACCCGCAGCGGGTGGGCGTGCCGATCGGCGACCTGCTGGCCGGCATCTACGGCGCCTACGGCGTGCTGGCGGCGCTGCTGGAGCGGGAGCGCACCGGCCGCGGCCAGGTGGTGCGCACCTCGCTGCTCGCCGCGATCGTCGGCGTGCACGCCTTCCAGGGGACGGCGTGGACGGTCGGCGGCCAGGTGAACCGGGCGCAGGGCAACCACCACCCCTCGATCGCGCCGTACGGGCTGTTCCGCTGCGCCGGCGGCAGCGTGCAGCTCTCCTGCGGGTCGGAGTCGCTGTGGCGGCGGCTGTGCGCGGAGTTCGGTCTGGACCCCGACGCCGACGGGCTGGCCACGAACGGCGAGCGGGTGGGCAACCGCGAGCGGGTGATCGCGCTGCTCGAGCGGACCTTCGCCGACATCGACGCGCCCACGCTGCTGGCCCGGCTGGACGCCGCCGGCATCCCCGCCGGCAAGGTGCGCACCCTCGACGAGGTCTACGGCTGGGACCAGGTCCGGTCGCAGGGACTGCTGGTCGACGTCGAGCACGAGACCCTCGGCCGGCTGCAGCTGCCCGGCCCGCCGCTGCGGTTCTTCGCCGCCGGCCCGGAGGGCGAGACGGAGACGACGAGGCGGGACCACGCCGCTCCCCCGCTGCTGGGCGCGTCAGACTCCGAGCTCCGCGCCTGGCTGACCGAGGGGACCACATGAGCACCACCGACGCCCGCACGCTCCGCGACCGGGTCCTGGACCCGGGTTCGTGGGTGTCGTGGGACGCCCCCGTCGCGGCGCGCGACGTCAGCCCGCAGTACGCCGCCGAGCTGGCGAGGGCCGCGGAGAAGACCCGCCAGGACGAGTCGATCATCACCGGCGAGGGGCTGCTGCGCGGCCGCCGCGTCGCCGTCGTCGCCGGGGAGTTCGGCTTCCTCGCCGGGTCGATCGGGGTGGCCGCGGCCGAGCGGTTGATCGCCGCCGTGGAGCGGGCGACCGAGGAGGGGCTGCCGCTGCTGGCCGCTCCTGTCTCCGGAGGCACACGTATGCAGGAGGGCACCGTCGCCTTCCTGCAGATGATCGGCATCAC
Source organism: Blastococcus sp. TF02A-26 (assembly GCF_003319125.1). GTDB lineage: Bacteria > Actinomycetota > Actinomycetes > Mycobacteriales > Geodermatophilaceae > Trujillonella. The sequence goes on from NZ_QOHG01000007.1 coordinate 166,257, forward strand.
CGCCGCCATCGCGCGCCACAAGGAGGCCGGGCTCCCCTACCTGGTCTACCTGCGGCACCCCACGTTCGGCGGGGTGCTCGCCTCGTGGGGGTCGCTGGGCCACGTGACGATCGCCGAGCCCGGCGCCTCCATCGGTTTCCTCGGGCCCCGGGTGTACGAGGCCCTCTACGGCGAGCCGTTCCCCGAGGGCGTGCAGACCGCCGAGCACATGGCGGAGATGGGCCTGATCGACGCGGTCGTGGCGCACGAGGACATCGCCGACGTCGCCGACCGGGCGCTCAACGTGCTCGCCGCCCGGCGCACCTGGCACCAGGACGTCGCCGGCGCCGAGCGGCCGACCGCCGAGGACGGCACGGACACGGACGACCCGGAGGACGGACGCTCGGCCTGGGACGTCGTCACCGCCTCGCGGCGCGCCGACCGGCCGGGGGTGCGCCGGTTGCTGCGGACCGCGGCCACCGACGTCGTCGGGCTGTCCGGCACCGGCGCCGGCGAGAAGGACCCCGGCCTGCTGCTGGCACTGGCGCGCTTCGGCGGGGCGCCCTGCGTCGTGCTCGGCCAGGACCGGCGCGGGCAGTCGCTCTCGGCCCCGCTCGGTCCGGCGGCGTTGCGCGAGGCCCGGCGGGGCATGCGGCTGGCCGCCGAGCTGCGGTTGCCGCTGGTGACGCTCATCGACACCCCGGGCGCCGCCCTGTCGCAGGAGGCCGAGGAGGGCGGGCTGGCCGCCGAGATCGCCCGCTGCCTGCAGGACCTGGTGATGCTCAAGGCGCCGACGATCGCCGTCCTGCTGGGGCAGGGCACCGGCGGCGGCGCGCTCGCGCTGGTGCCGGCCGACCGGGTGCTGTCGGCGGCCAACGGCTGGCTCGGGCCGCTGCCACCGGAGGGCGCGAGCGTGATCGTGCACCGGACGGTCGACCGCGCCGACGAGATGGCCGCGGACCAGGGGGTGCGGGCCACCGAGCTGTGGCGGGCCGGGATCGTCGACCGGGTGGTGCCGGAGCGCCCCGACGCCGCCGACGAGCCGCAGGAGTTCTGCCTGCGGCTGGGCCGGGTGCTCGGCGAGGAACTGGCCGGGCTGCTGGGCCGCGACGACAACGAGCGCTTCCGCAGCCGTCTGCACCGCTACCGCCACCTCGGCCGATAGGTCTCCTCCGCTCGCTCGCGCTCTGCTCCCCACCGGGAGCAGAGCACGAGCGAGCCGGAGAGGATGTCCGCCGTGGACCGCCGCCCCGTCCGACGACTGCGCCCCGACCCGGGCGCCGAGGCGATCCCGGCCGACGTGTGGCCCGCCACGGTCCCGGCCGTGGCCCAGCTGCTGCGCGAGGGCCTGGAGCTACCGGCCGGCGCGACCGTGCTCGTCGGCGAGAACGGCTCGGGCAAGTCGACGCTGGTCGAGGTCGTCGCCGCGGCGGTCGGGCTGAACGCGGAGGGCGGGTCGGTGAACGCCCGCTACAGCACGCGCCCCAGCGAGCCGGGCTCGCTCGGATTGATCGTGGAGCGGGGGCCCGGCGCTCCGCGTTGGGCCTACCTGCTGCGCGACGAGACGCTGCACGGCCTGTACAGCTACCTGGAGGAGACCCGCAGCGACGGCAACCCCTCCGAGGCGACCTTCCACGAGCTCTCGCACGGCGAGGCGTTCCTGACGCTCTTCCACGACCGCGCCACCCGCCCCGGCCTCTACCTGCTGGACGAGCCGGACGCCGCGTTGTCCTTCACCGCCACGCTGTCGCTCGTGGCCTCGTTGACCGAGCTGGTGGCCCGCGGCGCGCAGGTGGTCGTGGCCACCCACTCCCCCGTGCTCGCCGCGCTCCCGGGGGCGCACCTGCTCGAGGTCGGGCCCTGGGGCCTGCGGGAGGCGACGTGGGACGGGCTGGAGCTCACCGCGAACTGGGCCCAGTTCCTCCGCTCCCCGCAGTCCTTCCTCCGGCACCTGACCTGACGAGGGGTCAGCGCTCCTCGGCAGTGTCCGCGCCGTGCTCGACGCGCAGGCTGTGGTCGGGGTCGAGGCCCTCGAGCACCTGCTCCAGCGCCTCGCGCAGCGCGCGCGTGCGGTCCGCCGACAGCGGGTCGAACACGGCACTGCGGACCGCCTCGACATGGCCGGGGGCGACCTGCTGCACGACGTCCCAGCCGGCATCGGTGAGGACGGCGAGGTTGCCCCGGCCGTCGTCCGCGGCCCGCTCGCGGCGCACCCAGCCGCGCTCCTCCAACCGGCCGACGGTGTGCGAGAGCCGGCTCTGCGACTGGTTCGCCCGGCGGGCCAGGTCGCTCATCCGCCGGGCCCGGCCCGGCGCCTCGGAGAGCATCGCCAGGACGACGTAGGCCGCGTGCGTCAGGCCCGCGTCGCGCTGCAGCTGCGCGTCGAGGACGCGGGGGACGAGCTCGCTGACGCTCAGCCACGCACGCCAGGCCCGCTGCTGCTCCTCGTCGAGCCACCGGGTCGCCACGCCGCAGACGGTACGGCCGCAGACGGTACGGCGGCGATCGGCCGTCCGCGTCGACCACTCCCGTTTACAACAGTTCGATGGTTGTGGAACATTCGTCCTCCCGCACGTCCTGAGGAGGCACGTCCCATGAGTCGCTACGACTACGTCATCGTCGGAGCCGGTTCCGCCGGCTGCGTGCTGGCCAACCGGCTGAGCGCCGACCCGGGGACGTCGGTGCTGCTGATCGAGGCCGGCGGCGGCGACCGCAACCCGTGGGTGCACGTGCCCAAGGGGCTGGCCTTCCTCGGCCCGGACAAGATGTGGATCAACCCCACCGTGCCGTTCGGTCCGCGCCAGCAGACCGAGTACTGGACCCGCGGCAAGATGATCGGGGGCTCCAGCTCGGTCAACGGCATGGTCTACAACCGCGGGTCGCAGGCCGACTTCGACAACCTGGTCGAGCTGGGGAACCCCGGCTGGGGCTGGGACGAGATCCTCCCCATCTACAAGCAGATGGAGGACCACAACCTCGGTTCCTCGCCGATGCGCGGTGAAGGCGGGCCGCTCGGCGTCACGGTGCGGACGAAGCCCGAGGAGCTCAGCGAACTGCTGATGGACGCCTACGGCGCCGTGGGCGTGAAGCGCACCGACGACATCAACTCCTCCGACGAGGAGCGGATCGGCTACACCCCCGGCAGCATCAAGCGCGGCCTGCGGCAGAGCGCGGCGAAGGCGTTCCTGCACCCGGTCGAGAAGCGGCCGAACCTCACCGTGGGCAGCGGTGTCCAGGTGACCAAGGTGCTGTTCGAGGGCGATCGTGCGGTCGGGGTCAGCGCCCGCGCCGACGGCGCGACGACGGAGTTCCGGGCCCGCAAGGAGGTCATCCTCTCGGCGGGCAACCTCGGCTCCCCACAGCTGCTGCAGCTGTCGGGCATCGGCCCGCGCGAGGTGCTGAGCGGCGTCGGGATCGACGTCCGCGTCGACAGCCCGCAGGTCGGCGAGGGGCTGCGCGAGCACCGCTGCTTCCCGCTGCAGGTCCGGATCACCGACAACATCGGCTACAACAAGGTGCTCGCCAACGTCGTCCGCCAGGGCGTGACCGGTGCCAAGTACCTGGTCGACCGCCAGGGCCCGATCGGCACCCCGGCCTACGAGATGCTCGCGTTCTTCCGGGCCACGGAGTCGGCCACCCGGCCCGACGCCCAGGTGCTGGTCACGCCGTTCACCATGGGGTGGGCGCCGACCAAGTTCGCCGTCGAGAACCGGCCCGGCTTCTCGATGCTCGGGTTCGCCCTGCGCCCGACGAGCCTGGGCTCGGCGCACATCCAGTCGGACGACCCGGACATGCCGCTGCGGCTGGACCCCGGCTACCTCACCTCCGACCACGACCGCGAGGTCTCGGTCGGCATGTTCCGGAAGATGCGGGAGGTCATCCAGCAGTCGCCGATCGCCGACAAGGTGATGATGGAGATCCAGCCGGGTGCGGTCGTGAAGAGCGACGAGGACATCCTGGAGTCGGGCTTCCTGTACGGCGGCCCGGGCTACCACGCCTCCGGCGCCTGCGCGATGGGCCCGGGTGACACCGACGTCGTCGACAGCCGGCTGCGGGTGCGCGGCGTGCAGGGCCTGCGCGTCATCGACACCTCGGTCCTCCCGGCCATGATCTCGGGCAACCTGAACGCCCCGATGATGGCCATGGCCTGGCGGGCCGCCGACTTCGTCCTCGAGGACGACTGAGTCCGCCGATCGCCCGCCCCGGGGGGCGGTCGACCGATGACTCCCGCACGCCGGCCCGGTCATGACCTCCATGGGACGAGTGATCGCGGGCATGACCATGTCGCTGGACGGGTTCGTGGAGGACGCCGAGGGCAGCTCCGGGCCGCTGTACGAGGACTTCGACGTCCTGGGCCGGTCCGACTACATGACGTCCATGCAGGACGAGACCGGCGCGGTGCTCATGGGCCGGCGGACGTTCGAGATGGGCGGCGACCCCGACTCCTGGGCCGACGAGGGCTACGAGTTCCAGGTGCCGATCTTCGTGCTCACGCACACCCCGCCGGAGAAGACGCCGAAGGGCACCGACCGGTTGTCCTTCACCTTCGTGACCGACGGGCTGGAGACGGCGGTCGACCGCGCGAAGCAGGCAGCCGGTGACCGCGCTGTGACCGTGGTCGGCGGCGCCGACGTCAACCGCCAGCTGCTGGCCGCCGGGCTCGTCGACGAGCTGCGGGTCGACGTCATGCCGGTCCTCCTGGGCGCGGGCCTCCCGCTCTTCGCGGGCGTGGGGCCGCACTCCCTGGAGAAGATCGGCGTCGAGGAGATCGGCGTCCGCACCTCGCTGCGCTTCCGGGTGACCTGACCCCGCGGACGGGCCCGGCGCCTGCGAGGCTGCACGGGGACCGTCCGGGACGAAGGAGCGTGCACGTGGCCAACCACGGGGACTGGCAGTTCGGCATCTACCTCGAGGGGCTCACCGGCGGGAAGCCGGCGCTGCCCATGGACTACGCCACGCTCGAGGCGGCAGCCGCCGACGCCATGTCGACGGAGGTCTGGTCCTACGTCGCGGGCGGCGCCGGCGACGAGCACACCCAGCGCGCGAACGTCACCGCCTTCACCCGCTGGGGGCTGATGCCACGGATGCTCGCCGGCGCCGCCGAGCGCGACCTGTCGGTGGAGCTGTTCGGCCAGCGGTTCGCGACGCCGCTCATGCTCGCGCCGGTCGGCGTGATCGGGATCTGCGAGCCCGAGGGGCACGGCGACCTCACGACGGCCCGGGCGTCGGCGGCGACGGGCGTGCCGATGATCGCGTCGACGCTGTCGCAGGACCCGATGGAGGACGTCGCCGCCGCGCTGGGTGACACCCCCGGCTGGTTCCAGCTCTACCCGCCGAACGACCGCGAGCTGACCGAGAGCCTGGTCCGGCGGGCCGAGGCGGCCGGCTTCACGGCCATCGTGATCACCCTCGACACGCTCACCCTCGGCTGGCGGCCGCGGGACCTGGCGATCGCCAGCTTCCCCCAGCTGAAGGGCCTGTGCCTGGCCAACTACACCTCCGACCCCGTCTTCCGGTCGCGGCTGTCCGCCCCGCCGGAGGAGGACCCGCAGGCCGCCGTGGGGCTGTGGGCGATGCTGTTCGGCAACCAGAGCCTGAGCTGGGACGACCTCGCCTGGCTGCGCTCGCTCACGTCGCTGCCGATCCTGCTCAAGGGCATCTGCTCCCCCGACGACGCGCGGCGAGCCATCGACGCCGGGATCGACGGCATCCACTGCTCCACCCACGGCGGCCGCCAGGCCAACGGCGGGCTGCCGGCGCTCGACTGCCTCCCCGAGGTGGTCGACGCGGCCGGCGACGCGCCGGTCGTCTTCGACTCCGGCGTGCGCGGCGGTGCCGACGTCGTCAAGGCGCTCGCGATGGGCGCCCGTGCCGTGGCGGTCGGCCGCCCCTACGCCTACGGGCTGGCCGTCGGCGGTCAGGCCGGCATCGAGCACGTGCTCAAGTGCCTGCTCGGCGAGACCGACCTGACGATGGCCATCAACGGCTACCCGACGGTCGGCGCGCTGACCCGGGACGCGCTGCGGCCCGTGCGCTGAACCCGGGGGCCGCCCGTGGGTGATGGACGGACGGCGAACGGTGGCGCATCATTGGCAGTCGCCGGGTGAGAGTGCCAGCCCGGCGTCGCCCGACCCCAGCCCGACCAGGAGCATCCCGCCGTGCCGACCTACCAGTACGCCTGCACCAACCCCGACGGCAAGCACGAGTTCGAGGTCGTGCAGTCCTTCACCGACGCGCCCGTGAGCGAGTGCCCCGAGTGCGGCGCCCCGGTGCGCAAGGTCTACGGCTCGGTCGGCGTCGTCTTCAAGGGCTCGGGCTTCTACCGCACCGACAGCCGCGGCAGCACCTCGTCGAGCGAGTCCTCCTCGTCGACCTCGTCGACCTCGTCGAGCCTGGACAGCGGCAGCAGCACCAAGAAGGAGTCGACGAGTTCCTCGTCCTCCTCGACCTCCTCGTCCTCCGGCAGCACGTCGAAGGCCGCCAGCGCCGGCTGACCGGCGGGCGCGGGCGCCGTCCACAGCCCGCACGCGCATCCACACCTCCGCGGCCGGCTCCCTCCCCGGGGAGCCGGCCGCGGACGGTGGGGGGCATGGTCCGCCTGCGCCGCCCCCGGTCCGTCGTCCACCTCGTGCGTCAGTGCCTGGCCGGCCTGCTCGCCCTCGGCGCGCTGCTGCTCGCGCTGCGCCCCGGGCCCGACGAGCCCGCCGGTCCCGATCCGGGGGTGCCGGTGGTCACCGCCGCGGCCGACCTGCCCGCGGGGACCGCGCTGGACGCCGGCCACCTCGTCGTCACGCGGATGCCGGCCGCACCCGGCGGCGCCGCCGACGACCCGGCCGAGCTGGTCGGGCGCGCCCTCGCCGGAGCGGTCCGCGCCGGGGAGGCCGTCACCGACGTCCGGTTGGTGGGCTCGGGACTGACCTCGCTCCTGCCCGCCGGCACGGTGGCGGCCCCGGTGCGCCCGGCCGACGTCGCGGTGAGCGCGCTCCCCCGCGCCGGGGACCGCGTCGACGTCCTCGCGACCACCGAGGGCGAGGCCCGTGCCCGCGTGGTCGCCGCCGGTGCACTGGTGCTCATGGCCGCGCCGCCGTCGGACGACCCGGCCGCCGGGCTTCTCCTCCTCGCGGTCGACGCCGGTACCGCCGCCGACCTGGCCGCCGCCGCGACCACCTCGACGCTCACGCTGAGCCTGCCGCCGCCCTGACCAGCGGGTCGACGTGCCGGGTCGCGCCACGGTGTGGGCCAATGGCGCCCATGCTGAAGGGATTCAGGGACTTCCTGCTGCGCGGCAACGTCGTCGACCTCGCCGTCGCAGTCGTCATCGGCGCGGCGTTCACCGCCGTGGTGAGCGCCTTCACCGACTCGTTCCTCACCCCGCTCATCGCGCTGGTGAGCGGCGGCGGGGAGGTGGGCGGCACGTTCGAGATCGACGACCAGACGTTCGACTACGGCGCCTTCATCAGCCAGGTGATCACCTTCGTGATCACCGCGGCGGTCGTGTACTTCCTCGTGGTGCTGCCGATGAAGAAGATCATCGAGCGGCGCAAGCACGGTGAGGAGGCCGGCCCGGTGGCGCCCACCCAGGTGGAGCTGCTGGTGGAGATCCGCGACCTGCTGCGGGCACAGCAGGGTGCAGGCCCCGGCCCCGATCCGTCGGGCCCCGGGACGACGACCCTGCCGGGCCAGCTCTAGTCGCTGCCCCAGTGGGGCGGGCGGTCCTCCAGGTAGCGGCGGTCGTCGTCGGAGGGGTCCGCGGGCCGCTCGCCCCAGCCGAGGTCGCGGTCGTCGGGCGCCCGCTCGCGGACCGGCTCGGCGGGTCGCGGCTGGGCTTCCTCCGGCACCGGCCGGCCCAGGCCCTCCAGCACCTCGGCGCCGGGCAGCGCGGCGAGCACCGGCCCGGGCACCGCGAGCTTGCTGCCCCGGGTCCCCGACCCCACGACGACGAGGTCGGCGGCGGCCACCGCGGCGTCGACCAGCACCGGCCACCCCGCGGGCAGCCCCACCGGGGTGATGCCGCCGTAGGCCATGCCGCTCTCGGCGACGGCGACGTCCTGCGGCGCGAACGACGCCTTGCGGGCGCCGAGATGCCGGCGGACCAGTCCGTTGACGTCGGCGCGGGTGGTGGCCGGTACCAGGCAGGCGGCGAGCACCGTCTGCCCGGCACGGCGGGCGGCGACCACCACGCAGTTGGCCGAAGCGGCCAGGGGCACCCCGTAGGCCTCGGTGAAGGCTGCCGTGTCGGCGAGGTCGTCGTCGATCGTGGCGACCCAGGCCGCGCCGGCGAGTGCGGGCAGCGCGGCGGCGACCGGCGGGCCGAGCAGCTCGGCGTGGTCGGCCGCGGGGAGCCAGGTCAGCGAGCCGAGGCGGGGGGCGGAGGCGGCGTCGGGCACGCCCCGATCCTCCGTCACGCCCGGAGGCGTCCGCCTCCCGGGCGATACCGCCATTCCGCACGGGAGGTGCGGGTCGGCGGCCGGATCGGTGCGCTTCCTGGCCGGATCCCCGCTGGGCCGACCGGTGCCGGCGCAGCCAGGATGGAGGCCATGATCGGCCGGTTGCACTCCGTCGTCCTGGACGCGCCCGACGCGCACGCGCTCGCCTCGTTCTACGCCGAGCTGCTGGGGATGGAGGTGAGCAAGGGCGGTCCGGGTGACGACTGGGTGGTGGTCACCGGCCAGGGCCACCGGCTGGCGTTCCAGCAGGCGCCGGACCTGCAGCCACCGGACTGGCCGGACCCCGACCGGCCGCAGCAGTTCCACCTCGACGTCTTCGTGACCGACATCGAGGAGGCCGAGCCGAAGGCCCTGGCCCTGGGCGCCCGGAAGCTGCCCGGCGGCGGCGGCGACTTCCGCGTCTACGCCGACCCGGTGGGCCACCCCTTCTGCCTGGTCTGGGACGCCGCGTGACCGCCGAGCTGCCGCCGGTCGACCTGACCGCGGCCAGCCCGTTCGTGGCGGCCACCGCCTTCGACGTCACCGAGGCCACCGGCACCCGGGTCACCGGCACGGTGGAGACCGGGGCGCAGCAGCACACGCCGTGGGGTGTGGTGCACGGCGGGCTGTACTGCGCGGTGATCGAGTCCGCGGCGAGCATCGGGGCCAGCACGGCCGTGGCCGACCGCGGTCAGTTCGCCGTCGGGGTCAACAACAACACCGACTTCGTCCGTCCGATGACCGCCGGGCGGCTGGACGTCGTCGCCGAGCCGATCCAGCAGGGCCGCACCCTGCAGCTGTGGCAGGTCGCGCTCACCCGCGCCGAGGACGGCAAGCTCGTCGCCCGCGGTCAGGTGCGGCTGCAGAACGTGCCCCTGCCCTCGTCGTGACCGCGGCGGCCGCGGTCGCCGCCGCGCGGGCCGTGGCCGCCGACGCCGGCGTCCCCTCCCCCACTCCGCGGGTGCTCGCCGACGGCGTCAACGTTGTCGTCCACCTCGCGCCGGCGCCGGTGGTGGCGCGGGTGGCGACGCGGACGACGGAGCTGCGACCCGACGCCACCGTCCCGTTCGGCCGCGAGGTGGCGCTGGCGGGCGCCCTCGCCGCGGCCGGTGCCGCCGTCGTCCGGCCGAGCGCGGTCGTGCCGCCGGGGCCGCACGTGCGCGACGGGCTGGTGCTGTCGTTCTGGCAGCACGTCGAGGTGCTCCCCGACCGCCCCGGGCCGCGGGAGGCCGCGACGGCGCTGGCCGAGCTGCACGAGCACCTGGTGCGGGTCCTCCCGGCCGGGGAGCCGCTGGACCGGCCGCTGCTCGACCTGGCGGCCTTCGCCGCAGACGGTGCGCGCTGGGGCGCGACCCCGGCCCAGTGCCGGCGGCTCGGCGAACGGCTCGCCACCCTCCGCCCGCGGCTGGCCGGCGAGGTGGTCGCGCTGCACGGCGACGCCCACCCGGGGAACCTGCTCGCCACGCCCGGCGGCTGGCGCTGGACCGATCTCGAGGACACCTGCCCCGGCCCGCGAGAGTGGGACCTCGCCTGCCTGCGACTGACCAGCCGCCTCGACGGCCGGGCCGCGCTCGACGGGCTCCCCGGCTCGCCGTCCGACGCCGAGCTCGCTCCCTGGCTGGAGCTGCGCCGCATGCACGCGGCGGCGTGGACGGCGGTGCTCGCCGCCTCCCGACCGGCCCACCGGGCGGCCGCCGTGGAGCGGCTGACCGCCGAGTTCGGCTGAGCCCGGGCGCCGGAACGAATCGGTCTCGCTGCACGTCTGGACGGCATGAGGCCCGGGCGAGGCGTTGTCGTGGTCCTGTGCGGTCTCCTGCTCGGGGGCTGCGCGTCCGCCGAGGAGGAGCAGCCGGCGACCCCCGAGCTGCCGGCGGTGTCGCTCTTCGACGCGAGCTACGACACCCCGGCGACGGCCTCGGAGCTGATCCGGGAGTCCTACGTCGTCGCCCGCGGCCGATTCGTCGGCGGGCCCGTGGTCGTGTCGGCATCGACGGACCCGGAGCTCCCCTCGGAGCTCGTGGTCTGGGAATTCGTGCCCGACGAGGTCTACCGCGACGTACGCGTGGACGACGCCCCAGCGCGGGTCGCCGAGGAGCAGCGGGGCTCGATCCTCGTGGCGGCCGGCGCGATCGTCGTCGGGCAGATGCGGGGCGACCAGCCGCTCGTCGAGTTCGTCCAGAGCTTCCCCAGCACCTCCAACGTCAACGGCTTCCCCCTCGACCGCCCGGTCTACGTCTTCCTCAGCCCGGGTGTGATGCCCCGCGACGCCGTGGAGCGGGACCCCGAGCTGACCCACGTCATGGGTCTGGCCGGGCCGGCGCAGTGCTACCTCGTCGACGACCTCTCCCGGTCCTGCGGCTACGTGGCCGACACCCCCGGAGGTGACCCCGGCGCGGTGCTCGAAGCGGGCAACCTCGTGCCGAGCGGCCTCACCGTGGAGGCGATCGAGGGATCGGCCTCGCTCCGCGAGGTCGTCTCCGCTGCCCCCTACGCGGAGCTCGACCCCCTCATCGACGCCGAGCGGTTCGTCGCGCTCCCCGCGGAGGGCGGCGAGGGTTGATCGGTCACCCGCCCGTCACGTGCGCCGGGTCGAGGACGACGGAGAACAGCGCCCGGGGGTCCTGCAGAGTGGCCGGCGGGAGCGCGGCCGACCGCGGGACGACGCGGTCCCACCGGGCCGGACGGCGGTGCGGGAGCAGCTCCCGGCCCTGGAACCGGTAGTTCCCGACCACCTCGCCCAGCAGCAGCCCGGCGCCGTGCTCGATCGGCAACCCCACCCGGTCGCCGGGCCGCATCTCGTCGAGGAAGGTCGACAGCTGGCGGAGGTCCTTGGCCGGGCGACGTCCGGTCAGCTCCTTGGACAGGGCGCGCAGTTCCGCCGGATCGAGCCCGGTGGCGTCGACGTCGATCCCCGACTGGGTGCCCAGCCCGACCACTCCGGCGGCCAGGCACGCGCCCAGCTCGTTGTGGTTGCGCGGCCGCACGACCCACACCCGCACGCCGTCGGGCTCCGGCGGCGGGGGCACGTCGTCGGGCTCGGGCCAGACGTAGGGCAGGTCGTCGGGCTCCGAGCCGAACAGCACGGTGAACCGCGGCCGGTAGAACTCCGGCTCCTTGGCCAGCAAGTTCGACCGGTGCGACAGGTGCAGCGCCGGATCACCCAGCCACGAGGGCAGCAGACCGGCGGCGGCGAGCTCCTCCTGCGAGGCCTCGACCACCTCGGGGGCGAACTCGCCGATCTGCGTGAACGTGCTGTCGGCGAACCCCCGCTCCCGCCAGACCCGCACCATCGCCAGTCCGTAGGCCACGAGTGCAGGGGTACGGCCACGCCACATCCGCACGACCGGGTGCGAGACCCAGCCGTAGTCGGGGAGTTCCAGCGCACGGAGCACCTGGAGGGTCTCCACCCGCTGCTTGCCCAGCCGAGGGGAGTCCAGCAGCCGCGCGCTCTCGGCGAAGTCGGCCACCGGCAGGAAGGTCTGCATCGCCGTCGATCCTCGCCGAGGTCGGGCCCGGCCGCCCGCTCAGTCGAGGGCCTCCAGATCACGCAACGCCGTCTCCCAGCGCGTGCGCCGGGCGTCGTCGTCCTGCTCCCACCACGCCTCGCCGCGCTCCCCCAGCCCGGTCTTGGCCAGCTGGACGCGGGCCCGCGCGGCGGCCAGAGCGGTCGCGTCGTCGGCGCGACCGGCGGCGCGCACCCCGGACCGGCCGACGCCGAGGTGGTGCAGCAGCCGGGCCCGGACGTCGTCGGGCAGCGCCGGATCGGCGGTCCGCCACCGCCGGCCGTCGACGACGATCCAGCGCCCGTCGTCGGTGCGGGAGACCTCGCGGGTCACGTCAGGCGGGTCACGAGCTCGGGCAGCACCTCGCCCAGCGGGGCGTCCACCTTCACGTCGACCTTCGCGTCGCCGCGGGTCTCCCCCAGGTTGACGACGCCGACCGGGATGCCGAGCTCGGCGGCCCTCAGCACGAACCGGTAGCCGCTCATCACGGTCAGGGAGGAGCCGAGGACCAGCAGGCAGCCCGAGTCCTCGAGCAGCCGGAAGCAGTGGTCCACCCGGTCGCGCGGCACGGTCTCGCCGAAGAAGACGACGTCGGGCTTGAGCGGCCCGCCGCCGCAGGCGAGGCAGTCGACCATCACGAACCCGTCGAGCACCTCGTCCGGCAGCTCGGCGTCGCCGTCCGGGTTCACCTCGTCGGCCCGCGGCCCGAAGTCCGGGTTCGCCGCCCGGAGCCGCGCGTCGAGGTCCGCACGCGAGGCGACGTCGCCGCACTCCAGGCAGATCGTGCGGTCCAGCCCGCCGTGCAGCTCCACGACGGCGCGGGCGCCGGCGGCCTGGTGCAGCCCATCGACGTTCTGCGTGATGACACCGCTGAGCAGGCCGGCCGCCTGCAGGTCGGCGACCGCCCGGTGACCGGCGTTCGGGCGGGCGTCGCGCATCTGCCGCCAGCCGACGAAGCTGCGCGCCCAGTAGCGGTGCCGCCCGCGGGGGTCGCGGCGGAACGTCTGCCACGTCATGGGGGTGTGCCGGCGCAGCGACCCGCTGGCTCCGCGGTAGTCGGGGATGCCGGAGTCGGTCGACAGGCCGGCGCCGGAGAGGACCAGCACGTCGCCGTCGCCGACGAGGTCGGCCAGGTCCGCCAGGGCCGGGACGGCGGACTGGACGGCGGGCACTGCGGAACTCACCGGCCCATGGTCCCCCGCGGATCGGTCGTGCGCCGCCGACCGCGAGGGAAGGTCAGGCCGACGCGCCCAACTCCCGCTCCAGGCGGCCGAGCAGGTCCAGGTACACCCGGCGCAGACCCTTGGGCGCGAAGGTGCGCTCGAAGAAGCCGCCGATGCCACCGGCGCCGTCCCAGGTGGTCCGCACGCGGACGGTCGTGGCCCCCGCGTCGGCCGGGTGCACGGTCCAGGTGGTCACCATGGAGGATCGGGTGTCGCGCTCGACGAGCGTGTCGGCGTCGGGCTGCGAGACCTGGACCAGCTGCTCGCGCACGCGCTTGGACGTGGCGGCGAACCGCCAGGCGACGCGGGTGCCGGCCCCTCGCCCTCCGGACTCGACCCGGTAGTCGGAGAACTGCTCGGGAAGCGCCCGGCGGCGCACCCCTTCGTAGTCGGCGAGTCCGGCGCGCACCTGCTCGGCCGGAGCGCGGACGACGTGTTCTGCGGTGGCGACGACCGGGCCCATGCCCGTCATCCTGCCGTCACCCCTACCCGGCCGGCCCCTCACGGGAGAGGGAGATGGCAGGGACATGATCACGTCGCCCGACGCCGCTACGCTCGAGCGCCGTGACCGGTCCGGACACGATCGCAGACATCGCCCTGGCGCTACCCGCGGTGGAGCAGCACACCCATTTCGGGCTGCCTGCCTATCGGGTGGCGGACAAGCCGTTCGCCGTGCTGCAGCCGTCCGGCCACGCGGTGCTCCACGCGGACCGGGACAACGCTGAGCGTCTCGCTGCGGACACACCAGACGCCTGCGAGCTGGTGCTACGTGGTGAACGGTTCATCGGCATCCGAGTGGACCTGTCCCGGATCGGCGATGACGAACTTCGGCGGCTGGTCACCGCCGCCTGGCGGAACAAGGCGCCCAAGCGACTCGCCACCGCTCACGGCTACTAGCCGGGCCGCGGAGCCGGGTACCCCGTCGACCGGGGTCCAGGCTCGCCAGAGGCACCGGCCGGCCGGGCGCCTCATCACACCGCCGCCGTGAGGGGGCCGCACGGTGAACGAGGGCGACTACGCGTCCCGCTCCTCGCTGTTGAGGTAGCCGCACCGGAACCGGGCGCCGGCCATCGCCTCGGTGAACTGCGCCTCCCAGGCCGGGTCGTCGGCCGAGAAGGTGGCGAACACCCGCTCCTCGAGGACGACGGGCAGCCCGTCGGGTCCGGTGCAGGCCCGGCGCACCAGCACCCGCGTGCGGCCGTCCACCTCGTCGTGGGCCGGGGCCCAGCGGGCGGTGGCGACGGCCGCGGCCAACCGCGCCCGGTCCCGCCGGGTCAGGGCGGCCCGCGCGCCGGACGCCGGGCCCAGCAGGCGCCGCTCCGGCCAGGTGACCCAGACGAGGACGAGCGCGAGCACGACCACCAGTGCCACCGCCGCCAGCAGCCCAGCCATGGTCCGACGGTAGTGCGCCCCACCGTCCTCCGGCCGCGCCGGCACGTACGTGTTCGGCCTCACCGCCTGCCCGTCGGCGACCACGGGTACCGAGGACCGGTGACCGCACCGCTCTCCGTCGTCCGCACCGGCGCCGGCGACCCCCTCCTCCTGCTGCACGGCTGGGGCAGCTCGCGCCGGGACTTCACCTCCGTCGCGCCGGCCCTGTCGGCCTCCTTCGACGTGCTGAACGTCGACCTCCCCGGCGTGGGCGGGTCCCCGGCGCTGGACGGCCGTCCCACGGTCACCGCCCTGACCGACGTCGTCGAGCGCACCCTCGACGCCGAGGACGTGGAGCGGGTGCACGTGCTGGGCAACTCCCTCGGTGCCCGGCTGGGCCTGGAGCTCGCCAAGCGGGGTCGCGCACGCTCGGTCGTGGCGATCGCGCCGTCGGGCCTCAACGTTCCGCCGGAGCGACTGGTGCAGGGCACCGGCATGGCCGTCGCCCGCGTGGTCGGACGGACCGTGTCGCCGCTGATCGAGCCCCTGTCCCGGTCGGCCCTCGGGCGGACGGCGCTGCTGGCGACCCTGAAGGCCCGTCCGTGGAGCGCCTCCCCGGAGGAGACGCTGGGAGTGCGCGAGGGTTTCGCCGACTCCCGGGACTACTGGCGGACCCTGCTGTGGGCACTGCTGTTGGACGTGCCCCGCGGCATGGACCGGATCGACTGCCCGGTCACGCTCGTCCAGGGCACCGCGGACTGGATCGCCTCGGGCCAGACGGTCCGCTACCTGCCGTGGATCCCCGGATCCCGGTTCCGGCCGCTGCTCGCGGCGGGACACGCACCCCAGTCCGACCGGCCCGCCACCATCGTGGAGCTGGTCGAGAAGACCGCCGGCCGCGCCGCCTGACCTCCAGGCCCACGGACGGCGGTCCCCCCGATCGGGCGGACCCGGGGACGGCGGGCCGCCGGCACCGGCCCCACCCGGCTGCGGCTCACGGTGTGGCGCGCCGACCAGCCGGTGCCGGTCGCCTGGCAGTTGCAGGTCACCGACAGCGGCGCCGGCTTGCAGACCCGTCGGCGCGGTCGGGGTGACGGCCCACCTCGAGCAGCGTCACGAGCCCGCCGGTCACCCTGCGGCTGTCCCAGCTGAGCGCCCGGCCGGTCGGCTGACCCGGGAGTCCGCTCCGGGGACGGGGCGCGACTGTGGGATCGTGACGGCCGCGCCCCCGTAGCTCAGGGGATAGAGCATCGGTTTCCTAAACCGTGTGTCGCAGGTTCGAATCCTGCCGGGGGCACTCGCATCGCCACAGGTCGACCGACGATCGCCGCTGCGGATGCGTCCTCCACCGCGGCAGCAGGTCCGCCACTGGAGACGGGCGCCACCCCGGGCGGGTGATCAGCGTGAAGGTCCCGCTCTCCGCCGCCGATGGTCTGCACGACGAGACCGATGGCTCCGCGTCACGGCGAGCACTCGCCTGACCGGCGAACCCGCGGCCGCCACACTGCCGAGCCACCCCTGCACGAGGAGAACCGAACATGCGCCACGTGACCACCCGCCGCGCCCGGAGCATCACGCTGCTGCTCGCCGGCGCGCTGGTCCTCAGTGCCTGTGGCGGCGGCTCTGACGACGAGGTGGCCGCCAGCGCGCCGACCAGCACGTCTGTGGCGCCGACCAGCACTGCTCCTGCGGAGACGTCCGCGGTCGAACCCGCCACTGTCGAGTCCACGACGTTCTCCGGCCCGGCGGTCGACATCTTCGGTGCCGACCAGGTGCAGGCCGCCTACGACCTGACGACGCAGTTCGCCGAGCGGAACTCCTTCGTGATCGAGCACATGGATCACAACTCGGTGGAGACCCCGGCCGACTACGAAGGCCCCGGCGTCATCGACCACATGTCCCACGCGATGGCTGAGGACTACCGGGCCACGGTCGCCGGAGCCTTCGCCGGGGACGCGGGAGCCAACGACCGGCTGAAGTCGATCACATACACCAGCCTGATCGGTGGCAACTCCTCCTTCCGGGCCGAGGGCCCGGCGATCGTCGACCACACCATCGGGGACGCATCTGCTGCGTTCGACGAGACCAATGGCGGCCGGCTGGCGCTGACCTTCACCCAGCACGTGAACGTGCGCGCGAACCGGGATTCGGAGCCGGTCCTGATCGGCCTCGACAAGACCATGACCTTCTATCTCATCGAGACCGCGGCGGGCGGCCAGCACACCTGGCTCATCGACGGGTTGTCCGCGGAGTGGGCAGGCGGACAGGTCGTGCCTGACACGTCGGGCAGCTGACCCTGCCCGGATCGAGCGACGACGACCGGGTGCGAGATCGATACCCGCACCGGGCCGTCGTGCGTCCTGGGACCGACGGCCTGGTGATCTGACGCCCCTACGACGCGCCAGTGAGCGACCAGGGGACGGTCGCGGTCGCGCTCACGCAGTTCGACTGCCCGCCGCCGCTGAGCCGCGCCACGATCCAGCTGCACGGCCACGGTGGATCAGAGCAACGGTCGGTACCCCACCGAGGTCCGCAGGTGCGCGGGTCGGTCTTGCGGTACGGCTCGAGCCGCAGCGGCTCAGCGCTCCGGACGGGCGGTGTCGATCGAGGCCACGGCGTCCTGGGCGCCGTCAAGTGCGTCGAGGAGCGCCTGCCCCTGCCGCAGGTTGGCCGTCAGCAGGCGGCGTGCGACGGCGAGCAGCTCGGCGGTCTGCGGGTCGCTCAGGCAGCAGATGACGTTGTTGCCGGCCCGGCGGCCGGTCACGATCCCGGCCCGTCTCAGCACGGTCACCTGCTGGGACAGGTGCGAGAGCTCCAGACCGGTCCCCTCCGCCAGCTCACCGATGGTGCGCTCCCGCTCGGCCAGCAGCTCGAGGACGCGGATCCGTGCCGGATGCGCCAACGCCTTGAAGAGGTCCGCCTTGGCTTCGGCGAGCGGCCGGCCAGGAGTGAACGGCATGGACCCCATCGTACGTCTGCAGCGGTGGCACCAAGGACTTGATAAAGTCGTCAAGTCCGCAACAGAGCGGGCGGTATCGGGGGGTGGCGTGGCGCGCTGGTGGCGGAGCGGTGACGACCCCGGCACCGAGACCGACGGCGACACGCAGACCCTCGACACGATGCCGATCGGGCTCATCGAGCTCGACACCGAGTGGACCGTGCGCTTCCTCAACGACGCCGCGGAACGGATGACGGGGTACACCCGGGCGGACGTCCTCGGCCGCTCCTACTGGGAGGCCTTCCCGGCCAACGCCGACAACGAGGTCGGAGAGGCCTACCGGGAGGCCGTCGCGCGCCGCGAGCCGCGGACGGTCGAGGCCTTCTACCCCGAGCCCCTCAACCAGTGGTTCGAGGTGCAGGCGGTGCCGACGGCGCAGGGGCTGTGGCTCTACTTCACGGAGGTCAGCGCCCGCCGACAGGCCGTCGAGCGACTCGCCGCGCTCGCGCGGGTGAGCGCCGAGCTGGCCGGCACGCTGCACGCCTCCGCGGCCGTCCCCCGCATCCCCCGGCTCCTGGTCCCGGCGCTGGCCAGCTGGGCGACGATCTCGCTGGTGGCTCCGGACGGCAGCCTCCAGGACGCCGGCAGCTGGCACGTGGACCCCACCAGGACCGGGCTCGTCCGGCGCTTCGCCGCGGCCGCCCAGCAGTCCTCCCCCACCACGTCACCGGCACTGCGCGCGCTGGCCACCGGTGCGCCCGTCACGACGACCGGCGGCCGGCTGACCGGCCGAGCGCTCGACGCCGTCGCGAGCGGCGAGGCGCGGCAGGCGCTGCAGGCACTGGCCCCCGGCGCCATGACGGCACTGCCCATCAAGGGTCCTGACCGGGTGCTCGGCATCCTCACCCTCGGCGTCGACCGACACCGGACGGCGGATCCGGCGGACCTCGCGACGGCCACCGAGGTCGCCCAGCGCATCGGGCTGGCGCTCGACAACGCCCGCCTCTACGAACAGCAGCGCCACCTGGCCGAGGAGCTCCAACGGAGCATGCTGACCGCCCCGCCCGAGCCCGACCACGCGGAGATCGTCGTGCGGTACATGCCGGCCGCCGAGGCCGCCCGGGTCGGCGGCGACTGGTACGACGCCTTCGTGCAGCCCGACGGCGCCACGACGCTCGTGATCGGCGACGTCGTCGGGCACGACACCGCAGCGGCGGCGGCGATGGGACAGCTCCGGAGCATGCTGCGGGGCATCGCGGTCACCGGCGACGCCGGCCCGGCCCAGGTGCTCCGCCAGTTGGACGGCGCCATCGCGCAACTGCAGCTGCAGACCTACGCCACGGCTGCGCTGGCACGCTTCGAGCAGACACCCGCCGACCTGCGCCGCGGCATCACCCGGATGCGCTGGGCCAACGCCGGCCATCCCCCACCGCTGGTCATCCACCCCGACGGGACGGTCGCGGAGCTGGCCAGCTGGCACGGCGAGCTCATGCTCGGCGTGGACCACACCACCCCGCGGAGCGACTCCGTCGTCACGCTGGACCGCGACACCACCGTGCTCCTGTACACCGACGGGCTCATCGAACGACGCGGCGCCGACCTCGACGACGGCATGGAACGGCTCCGCGCCGCCGCGGCGGACCTGGCCGACCGCCCCCTGGACGAGCTGTGCGACGAGGTCATCGCGCGACTCGTCGAGACCACCCCCGAGGACGACGTCGCCCTCGTCGCCATCCGCCTGCACCGCCAGGACCGGCCGCGTCCGGACGAGGCCGGCCCCCAGGTCGTCCCACCCACCGTCGGCCCGGACCCAGCGACGAGCTGACAGCCCCCGCGGCGGGCGACCCACCGCCCATCGTCCAGTTCTCCGCTTTGCCACCGGTGGAAGTCCGGGGCACCCTCGGCGCGAGGTGAGGGGGACGCCGTGCGGCGCGACGAGGTGCTCGGGCTCTCGGAGCTGGCGGGGATGGGCCTGGGCGGGTTCACCCGCCGGGTCTCCGAGTTCCAGGCGGGCATCGCCGGCCGGGCGTTCGGCGTCGTCGGCCCGGTCGGCGCGCCGTTCCGCGTGGCGTACGACGCGATCTCGGGGCTGGCCTACGGCGGCGTGCGGTTCGCCCTCGGTGCCGGCGCCCGCGCCGTCGGGGCCGTCGCGACCGTCGCGGCCGACGACCGCCCGCTCGACGGGTCCCCCGCGGGCCGGCGGGCCCTCGGCGTGCTCAACGGGATCTACGGCGACTCCGTGGCCCGGCGCGCCCCCGGTCTCGCCACCCCGATGACCGTCCGCGTCGCCGGCCGCCCGGTGCCGACGACGCCCGCCGACCTCGCCGCGGCGTTCCCGGACGCCGGCGACCGCCTGGTGGTCTTCCTGCACGGCCTGACCGAGACGGAGGCCTCCTGGGACCGCCGGTCGCAGCGCCACCACGGCGCGCCCGGCACCAACTACGGCACCCTGCTGCACCGCGATCTGGGCCTGACGCCGGTGTTCGTCCGCTACAACACCGGCCTGCACCTCTCCGACAACGGCCGCCAGCTCGCCACGCTGCTCGCCGACCTCGTGGCGGGCTGGCCGCTCCCGGTCCGGGACGTCGTCCTCATCGGGCACTCGATGGGCGGGCTGATCGCGCGCGCCGCCCTCCACTCCGCCGGCAGCGGCACCGCGGACGCGGGCCCGTGGACGCCGCTGGTCCGCGACACGATCACCCTCGGGAGCCCGCACCTCGGTGCGCCCCTGGAGCGCGGCGCGCACGCGCTGACCGGACTGCTCGCCCGGCTGCCCGAGACCCGTCCGCTGTCGCGGGTGCTCGCCGCGCGCAGCGTCGGCATCAAGGACCTGCGCCACGGCACCCTGGTCGAGGCCGACTGGAGCGGCCGCGACCTCGACGCGCGGGAGGCCGCGGCGCACACGCACGTGCCCCTGTCCGACGGCGCCCGCCACTTCGTCGTCCTCGCCACGCTGACCCGGGACCCCTCGGCGCGCACCGCCGGCCTGCTCGGGGACCTGCTGGTCCCGCCGCTCAGCGCCAGCGGCGACACCGGGGACGACGACCGGCTGGCCTTCCCGCCCGACCACGTCACCCGCATCGGCGGCCTCAACCACTTCGACCTGCAGAACGACCCCCGCGTCTACCGCGCCATCCGGGGTTGGCTGACCGCCCGGGACGGGATCGACTGAGACCGGCGACTCACCCCTCCGGGTGACGAGGGGGGAGTCTCGGTTGGAGATCTTGGTCCGCCGCGCCGATGTCCGGTGCATGTCGAGACGGCAGCAGCGTGTCACCACCACCCGGTGGCGACCGTTCTCCCTGCTCTTCCTGACGCTCGGCCTGACGGCGCTCTACGCGACCGGCCTGTGGGGGCGGCCGTTCAGCCCCGTCTGGGACCGGACCTACGACGTCGTCCTCTACAACCTCCCGTACCTGGCCTCGGCGGCGGCGTGCATCGCCGCGGCCCGACGCGTGCGTCCCGAGCGGCTGGCCTGGCACGGGCTGGCCGCCGCGATGCTGCTGGGGGCGCTCGGCAACGCCCTGCGCGTGCTGTCCTCCGGGCTGGAGGGCAGCGGGCCGGCGTCCGGTCTGGCCAACGCCGTCTCGATGCTGGCCTACCTGGCGATGTACGTGCCGATCTACGTCCTGATCCGCACCCGGGTCCCCCGGTTCCACCCCAGCATGTGGCTGGACGGCGTCATCGGCGCACTGGGGAGCCTCGCCGCCGGCGTCGCCTTCCTGCTCGGCCCCTACCTCTTCCCCGGACCGGGCGAGCAGGTCGTGCCGGCCGCCGACCTCGTCCCCCCGATCACGACCGTGCTCCTCATCGGCGTGCTCGTCGGCGTCGGGTCGATCCTCGGCGTGCGGCTGGACCGCACGCTGTTCCTGCTCGGCGTCGGGCTGTGCTTCATCTGCGCGTCCGACCTGGTCCTGTTCGCCCTCAAGGTGCACGACACCTACGTCGACGGCGGTCCGCTCGAGCTCGGCTGGCTGGTGTGCGTGGTCCTGGCCGCCGCGGCGGCGACGGGCGCGCAGGAGCGGCCGGTCCCCGTGGACCGCCCCGGCTCGCGCCTGGGGTGGCGGCTGCTGGCGCTGCCCCTGGTCTGCATCGTCGCCGCCCTCGCCGTCCTCGCGGCCGGCTGGTCCCAGCCGCTGCCCGCCGTCTCGGCGTGGCTGGCCATCGGCTCCGTGCTGGCCGGGCTCGCCCGCATCGGCGTCACCTTCCGCGAGGTGCGCAGCTTCAACCAGGTCAAGCGCGAGTCGCGCACCGACGAGCTCACCGGCCTGCCCAACCGTCGCTCGCTGCTGGAGGACGCCGAGCGCATCGTGGCCGCAGCGACCCCGGAGCAGCCGGCTGCCTTCCTGCTGCTCGACATGGACGGCTTCAAGGAGGTCAACGACAGCCTCGGGCACACCGCCGGCGACGAGCTGCTGCGCCTGATCGGCCCGCGGCTGCGCGGGTCCCTCCGCTCGCAGGACGTCCTGGCCCGCCTCGGGGGCGACGAGTTCGCCGTCCTGCTGCCCGGGACCGGCGTCCAGCAGGCCCAGCTCCTGGCCGAGCGCCTGCGCGAGCTCCTCCTCGAGCCGTTCACCGTGTCCGGCGTCCGGCTGCACGTCGGCGTCAGCATCGGTGTGGCGACGACGCCCGCCCCGGCCGCGACCGTGCAGGAACTGCTGCACTGCGCCGACGTGGCGATGTACACCGCGAAGAACGACCGCGTGGGCGTGCACGTCTACGTCCCCGACCCCGTGACCGGCACCGCCGGCAGCGATCGGCTCCGCACCATGGAGGAGCTGCGCACCGCGCTGGGGAGCGACGAGCTCGTCATCCACCTGCAGCCGCAGACGAGCCTGCACGACGGCAGCGTCGTCGGCGCCGAGGCGCTCATCCGGTGGAACCACCCCACCCGGGGTCTGCTCTCCCCCGCCCACCTGCTGCCCGCCGCCGAGCAGGCCGGACTGCTGCGCCCGCTGACCGACCGCGTGCTCGAGCTGGCGCTCGAGGCGGTCGCCCTCTGGTGGCCCGAGCGCCGGGTCCCGGTCGCGGTGAACCTCTCCGCGGCCAACGTCACCGACCTCGACCTGCCGGAGAAGGTGGCCGCCGCGCTGCAGCGCCACGGTCTGCCCAGCGAGGCCCTGACCCTCGAACTGGTCGAGGACACCCTGATGACCGACGCCGAGCGGGGCCGCACGGTGCTCGGCGACCTGCGCCGCATCGGCGTGCGGACGTCGATCGACGACTACGGCACCGGGTACAGCTCGCTCGCCTACCTGCGGCACCTGCCGGCCGACGAGCTCAAGCTGGACCGGTCGCTGACCGCCGACGTCGACCGCGACCCCCGGGCCGCGGCGATCGTCCAGCACACCGTCGCGCTGGCCCACGACCTCGGCCTCACCCTGGTCGCCGAGGGCGTGGAGACACTGGCGACGAGCGCGACGCTCGCCCGGCTGGGCTGCGACGTCGCGCAGGGCTTCGCGATCGCCCGCCCCATGCCCGTGGGCGACTTCCTCTCGTGGTTGGCCGCCTCCGACGCCGGTGTGTTGAGTACCACGCTGATCCCCGACCTGAGCTCCGGAGTGCGCGCGAACTGACCACCAACGTGCGGTTGATGTCGTCCGATCAGGCGTAGCGGAACTGACTCGTCACCCACAGTCATGCACCATGGGCGCGTGCACCCGTCCTCGACCTTCTCCGCCCTGGTCAGCTCGCCGCCGCGCAGCGGTGACAGCACCCCTCCCCAGCCGGGCTCCAGGGGGTGGTACGAGCTCGCCCCGGAGATCCTCCGGCAACGCCTGGTGATCGAGGGCGTCCCGGCCGGCCCCGTCGACGACGAGCAGATCCGGCAGTACCTCTCGGCGCTGTCGCGCGAGGTCGACATGGTGCAGCTGCTGGAGCCGGTGACCCACCGCTCGGACCTCTACGGCTGGGCCGGGTGGATCCACTGGGAGACCTCCGGCGCCCATTTCTACGCGTGGGAGCAGCCGCGGCTGTTCTTCTCGGTCGACATCTACACGTGCAAGGCGTTCGACCCCGACGTCGCCGTCGCCTTCACCCGCGAGTTCTTCTCCGCGGGCACGATCGTCGCGAAGTCCTTCTGAGGTGGCGCTCCGGCTGCTGATCGCGCACACCCCCGCCGAGCGCGACGCCGCCCGGCGGGTCGAAGCGCAGGTGTTCCTGGAGGCCTTCGGGAACACCCCGGACGTCATGGAGCAGGAGTACGGCCCCTACGAGGCGCTCTCCCGCTTCGTCGTCGTCGTCGACGACGCCGACGGGTCGGCGCTGGGCACCGCCCGGCTGATCACCCCCGACGACGCCGGCACGCTGAAGACACTGGTCGACATGGCCGGCGACCCGTGGCACCTCCCGCCCGCCGAGGCTCTCGAGGCGAAGGGCCTCACCGGCCGCGTGGTCTGGGACGTCGCCACGCTCGCCGTCGACCCCCGGTTCCGCGCCGGTGCCGCGGGCGCCGAGGTCAGCCTCGCGCTGTGCCACGGCATCTGGCAGTACTCCCGCAACTGTGGCGTCGACGGGCTCGTCACGATCCTCGACGACGGCGTGCTGCAGCTGGTCCAGGCGATGGGCCTGCCGTGGTTCCCCATGACCGGGGCCAGTTCGCACCCGTACCTGGGCTCTCCGGCGAGCACGCCCTGCGACTTCCTCGTGGCGACGGCGGGCGACCACGTGCGCGCCACGCAGCCCGAGCTCGCCCCGGCGCTGGTCGAGGGCCGGTTCCGGTCCATCACGCTGGACCCGGCCGACCTCTCCGCCGACCGCGGCGGACCGCTGGACGAGCCCGACCCGATGCCGGTGCAGTCCGCGGTCCCGCGCCGCGACACCACCGGCTGGCGCCCCCCGACGGCGAACCGCGGCGTCACCTCGTCACCTGCGCGCTGACGGCCCCGTCCAGAGGCTCGTCCCGAGCCTGCGAGGGATGAGGGGGACGGGGTCCTTCAGACGTCGCGGCGGTCGAGCGTGACCGCCGTCAGCGCCCAGACCAGCGCGATCCAGGCGAGGGCCCAGAGCAGGTAGGGGACGGCGAGCGGCGCCTCGCTGAGGAACGGGAAGCCGGCGCCCTCGCTGCCCATGGTGGCCAGGGCGGAGGGGTCCTGGAACGCGTGCATCGCACCGCGCCACAAGCCGTCGGTGGGCAGCAGCACCCGCGACACCGTGCCGACCCGCTCCACGCCCTCGTTGCCGAGCACCTGCCCGACGTTGCCGACGATCCCCGCGACCCAGGTGGCGCCGAACAGCCCCACGGCGACCACGCCGGAGGCCATCGGCGAGATGACGCTCGACAGCAGCAGGCCCAGGGTGAGCAGCACGATGGTCTGCGCGGCCAGCAGGGCCAGCCCACCGGCGGGGTCCGGCGGCCAGTAGCCGACCGCCCACCGGACGACGAGGAACTGGGCGAGCCCGGCCACCACGACGTAGCCGCAGCCGACGGCGACCAGGCCGAGCCACTTGCCCAGCAGCAGGGTCGTGCGCCGGATCGGTCGGGCCATGACCGACAGCGCCATCCCCGACTCGATCTCGCCGGAGACGGTCGGCCCGGCCAGGAACGCGGTGCCCAGCGCGGCGATCAGGCTCAGCCCGAACATCACCAGGTTGAGCAGCTGGGAGGCGATCAGCCGGGCCTGGCCGGAGGTGAGGTCGCCGAACTCGGTGTCCAGCCCGGTCAGCCGGGAGAACCCCCAGCCGCTGAGGACCAGCAGCGCGACGGTGAGGACGGCCAGCGCCCACAGCACGCGCCGGCGGGCGGCCTCCCGGACGGTCAGCCGCGCGATGGTGAGGACGGCGCTCACCGTTGCTCCCCCGGACCGTGCCCGGCGCGCAGGATGCCGAGCAACCGCTCCTCGAGGCTGATCCGGGCGGGCTCCACCGCGTGCACCCCGACCCCGAGCGCGACCAGGTCGGCCACCAGCGCCGGCACCGACCGGCCGTCGTCCTCGGCCGGCAGCACCACCGTGAAGCGGTCGCCGCCGCCGGAGACCTCCCCGGCCGCGCGCAGCCGCGCCTCGGCGCGGGCGTCCACCCCGGTGAGGTGCAGCTTCACCTCGCGCCGGCCGAGCAGCTCGGCGAGCGTGCCGGCCGCCGCCACCCGGCCCTGGTCGAGGATCACCACCCGGTCGCAGACCCGCTCCACCTCGCCGATCAGGTGCGAGTTGAGCAGCACCGCCACGCCCCGCGCCTTGAGCGACAGCACCAGGTCGCGCACGTCGACCCGGCCGATCGGGTCCAGCGCGCTGGTCGGCTCGTCGAGGACCACGAGTTCCGGGCGGCCGACCAGCGCGACGGCCAGGCCCAGCCGCTGCTGCATCCCCTTGGAGAAGCCGCCGACGCGGTCGGCGGCGCGTCCGTCCAGGCCGACGGTCGCCAGCCGCTCGCGCCCCTCCGCCCCGGTCATCGGCACTCCGGCCAGTCGGGCGTGCAGCGCCAGGACCTCCGCGGCGGTGAGCCACGGCTGGTAGCGGAACAGCTCGGGGAGGTAGCCCACCCGCTGCCGGGAGGCCGGGTCGCTGCCCGGCCGGCCCAGCACCATGACCTCGCCCGCGTCCGCCCGGACCAGCCCCAGCAGCATCTTGATCACGCTGGTCTTGCCGGCACCGTTGGGCCCGAGCAGCCCGACCACCTCGCCGCGGCCGACGGCGAACGAGACACCGTCGACCGCCGTCCGGCGCCGGTACCGCTTGCGCAGTCCCGAGCACCACACCGCCGGGGAGTCCGGCAGGTCCGCGACCAGCTCGGCCGCGCTCCGGGTGTCCTCCGCCGCCACGGTCAGCGCAGGCCGCGGGCGACGGCGAGGACCTCGTCGGCGCTCACCGCACCGGCGACCGCGGTGAGCACGCCGTCCTCCACCCAGACCACGCCGGCGACCACGCCGTCCCGGGACTGCAGCACGGTGGCCGGCACGCCGTCGACGTCGGCGGTCGAGCTGGTAACCATCCCCTCGGGCACGGGCAGCGGCAGCGTCCGCGCGTCGGCCGAGAACTCGCGCAGCTGGTCGGCGACGTCGTCGGGCAGGCTCGGGAGCGAGAGCAGGTAGTCGCGCACCGTCTCGAACGGCACGCCGTCGGACTCGGCGGTCGGCGCGACCGCCCGCCCCACGGCGAACACCGGGATGCCGGAGGGCTGCCGCCAGACGGCGGCGACGGCGGGGCCGGCCGAGAGCTGCACCCGGCTGCCGTCGAGCCCGGGCGGCGGAGCCGGCAGCTCCTCCCCCGCGGCGTCGGCGGCCTGCGCCGCCTCCTCCGCCGAGAAGGTGAACACCGCCCTCAGCGGGTCGACGACGAGGTACTCGGGATCCCCGGTCACGCCGGTCGGGAGGTCGCCGGCCTCCGGCACCGCCAGGCCGGTCCGCTCCTCGGCGGCCGCGGCGTCGGGCACCGAGGTGGGCTCCTCGTCCCCGGTGACCTCGAGGTCGCCGAAGTCGGACAGGTCGGGCAGTGCCACGAGGTCGCCCTCGCTCAGCTCCACCGGCTGCACCTGCTCGGTGCGGAAGATCGGCAGCCAGTCGTTGGCCGCGGCGACCCCGGCGCCGGAGAGAACGACGACCGCGCCCAGTGCAGCGGCGGCCGGACCGCGGAGCGCGGGTGCCCACCGGCGGCGGGCCGGCGCCGCCGTCCGCCCGGCCGGGGCGGCCGAACGCAGCCGCATCCAGGCGGCGTCGACGTCGACCGGCACGTCGGGGGCGGGCAGCACTGCGGCGGCGGCCCGGGCGTCGGCGCGGGCTGCATCGAGGCCGGCGAGGCAGGTGGCGCAGCCGGCGACGTGCGCGCGGTCGGCGTCAGGGACACCGACCGGCTCGTCGACCAGCCGGCGCAGGACGCCCTCAGTCGGATGACGCATCGCGGACCATCTCCTTGCGCAGTGCGGACTCGGCGCGTCGCACGGTGGTGCCGACGCTGCCGACGGACAGATCGAGGGCGGCCGCCACCTCGTCGTAGCTCAGGCCGCTGTGCCGCAGGACCAGGGCGACCGCCTGCTTGCGCGGCAGCCGGGCGAGGGCGGCGCGGACCCGGCCGTGCTCCTCGCGCGAGACGACGGCGTCGGCCACGTCGGGGACCTCGGCCGGCTGCTGCCGACCGACGGCGTCCTCCCGGGCGGTGCGCCGCCGGCCGGACCGGAGGAGGTTCAGCGCGGTGTGCGCGGCGGCCACGCTCAGCCAGCCACCGGCCTCGGCCGCCGGCACCGAGGAGCGACCGAAGTCGAGGAACACCTCCTGGGCGACGTCCTCGGCCTGGTCGCGCGAGCCGAGCACCCGGGCGGCCACGCCGACCACCCGCGGGTAGTGGGCGCGGAAGACCTCCTCGAGGTCCGCCCGGACGCGCTCCCTCACGCGCCCTCGGGACGCCGGGACGGCGAGGGGAGGCACCGTCCACCGCTCGTGCTGCACCAGGTCCACATCAGGTACAGCACCGCCGGGGCCGCGGATGTGACACGGCCAGAGGATGCACCCCGCGCCGATCTTGCGATCTCATGACGAAGCGCGTCGAGCCGGGTGGACGGCTCCGGCGGCGGGCACCACCCCGGCATGAGTGCGATGGACAAGATGAAGAACAAGGCCGAGGAACTCACCGGGAAGGCCAAGGAGACGACGGGCGACGCGACCGGCGACCGCGACCTGCAGGCGGAGGGCAAGGCCGACCAGACGACCGGCAACCTCAAGCAGGCGGGCGAGAAGGTCAAGGACGTCTTCGAGTAGGCCGACCCGGCCCGGTCGTCCCTCGACGGGGGACGACCGGGCCGTACCCGCCCTCCCGGGTGCCACCCGGTCGGGCGGTTCCGACGCGCCCTCGGATCCGAACCGGCAACTCGCGCCGTGTCCGAGGCGTTACCTTTTGCGTACGCACATCGAGCCCCGGCAACGGCGCCGGCGGCCGGGAGAGGGTGGGCAGCGCACGATGGAGACGAGTGTGGTCGACGTCCCCGACAAGGGGCGGTTCGAGGTCCGGCTGGGCGAGCGCGTCGTCGGCCTCGCCAGCTACCACGTCGAGAACGGCGTGATGACGCTCCCGCACACCGAGGTCGACCCGTCCGTGGGCGGCCGTGGCATCGGCTCCGCGCTGGTCGCCGGGGTCCTCGACGCGGCACGCGAGCGCGGCCTGCACGTCCTGCCGTACTGCTCCTTCATCCGGCACTACATCCAGCAGCACCCGGACTACATGGACCTGGTGCGGGGCGACGACCGCCCGCACTTCGGGCTGGCCACCGCCCAGGCGTAGCCCTTCCCGGCCTCGGTGCAGGGGCCCGCGCCGAGCGTGCGAGGCGTGGGCGGGCACCGAGGTCCTTCGACTGCGCACAACCGGAATCGCACATAGCGTGGCGCGGGTGCCCCCCAGCGTCCTGTGGTTCCGCCGCGACCTGCGCCTCGGTGACCACCCGGCCCTGCTCGCCGCCATCGAGGCCGCCGACGAGGTGCTGCCGCTGTTCGTCGTCGACCCGCGGCTGTGGGAGCCCTCGGGCACACCCCGGCGCGAGTACCTCCGCCGCTGCCTGGCCGAGCTCCGCGAGGCGAGCGGCGGCGCACTGGTCATCCGCTCCGGCGACCCGGCCGACGTCGTCCCGGCCGTGGCCCGCGAGGTGGGGGCCGGCTCCGTGCACGTCTCGGCCGACACCGGCCCCTACGGCCGCCGCCGCGACGCCGCCGTCGAGCGGGCCCTCGGTGAGGTCGCGTTCGTCCGGACCGGCTCGCCGTACGCGGTGGGCCCGGGGCTGGTGACCAAGCGCGACGGCAGCCCGTTCCAGGTCTTCTCCCCGTTCGCCCGCGCCTGGCGCGAGCACGGCTGGCCCGCCCCGGCTCCGCACCCGGACGACGTCCCCTGGTGCTCCGGCCCACGGACGGAGGACCTGCCCCCGGCGCAGGACCTCGGCGCCACCGAGCTGCCGCCGGCCGGCGAGGCCGCCGCGCACGCGGCCTGGGACCGGTTCCGGGAGCAGCGGCTCACCGGCTACGCGGAGGGACGCAACCTCCCGGCCGGGAACGGCACGAGCCGGCTCTCGCCGCACCTGAAGTACGGGACGATCCACCCACGCACACTGCTGGCCGACCTCGCCTCCGAGGACCAGAACGAGGCCGTGCGCCGTTACACCGACGAGCTGGCCTGGCGGGAGTTCTACGCCGACGTGCTGTGGCACCGGCCCGAGTCGGCGAGGGAGTACCTGCGCCCGGAGCTGCAGTCGATCGGCTACGACTCCGGTCCGCACGCCGAGGAACTCGTCCGGGCCTGGGAGACCGGTCGCACCGGCTTCCCGATCGTCGACGCCGGGATGCGCCAGCTGCTGGGTGAGGCCTACGTGCACAACCGGGTGCGGATGATCGTGGCCTCGTTCCTGGTCAAGGACCTGCACCAGGAGTGGACACGGGGAGCGCGGTACTTCATGCAGCACCTGGTCGACGGCGACCTCGCGAGCAACAACCACGGCTGGCAGTGGGTCGCCGGGACCGGCACCGACGCCTCGCCGTACTACCGGGTCTTCAACCCGGTCACCCAGGGGAAGAAGTTCGACCCCGACGGCGAGTACGTGAAGCGCTGGGTGCCCGAGCTGCGCGACCTGGACTCCCGGTACGTGCACGAACCGTGGACGGCGCCCGGCGGCGTGCCCGCGGGCTATCCCGAGCCGATCGTGGACCACGCGCACGAGCGCAGGGTCGCGCTCGACCGGTTCGAGCGGGTGCGCCGTGCCTGAGGGCCACACCCTGTTCCGGCTGGCCCGCGAGCAGCAGGAGGCGTTCGCCGGCCGGCCGGTGCACGTGACCAGCCCGCAGGGCCGCTTCGCCGCGGGCGCCGAGCTGCTCGACGGCCGGGTGCTCGAGGAGGTCACCAGCTACGGCAAGCACCTCTTCGCCTGCTTCGGCGCCGACACCCTCCACGTCCACCTGGGGCTCTACGGCACCTACACCAGCGGCGTCGGCATGCCCCCTCCCCCGCGCGGCGCCCTCCGGATGCGCTGGGAGGGCCCGGGTCCCGACGGCCAGGGCGTGTGGACCGACCTGCGCGGAGCCACGGCCTGCGAGGTGCTGACCACCCCCGAGGTCGACAGGATCCTCGACCGGCTGGGACCCGACCCGCTCCGCGCCCGCAGCCGGGACGGCGCCGTCGCCCACGCCCGGATCGCCCGCAGCCGCACCGCCGTCGGCGCGCTGCTCATGGACCAGTCGGTGCTCGCCGGCGTCGGCAACGTCTACCGCGCGGAGATCCTCTTCCGGCACGGCATCTCGCCGTTCCGCCCCGGCCGCGACGTCGGCGCCGAGGAGTGGGCCGCGCTGTGGGCCGACCTGGTCACGCTGATGCGCTCCGGCGTCCGCCTCGGCCGGATCGTCACCACGCGAGCGGAGGACCGCAGCCGCAAGCGTGGCCCGGCCTCCCGGGAGGACGCGCACTACGTCTACCGGCGGACCGGGCTGCCCTGCCGGATCTGCGGCACCGAGGTGCGGACCCAGGAGATGGTGGGCCGCAACCTCTACTGGTGCCCCGTCTGCCAGGCGGTCTGAGCGGAGTCGTTGGGTGACGGTTTCCGTCACCCAACGACTCCGCTCCTGTCCGACCAGCGTGCGAGGGTCGCCCCGTGGTGCGGAACGAGCGGCGCATGCCGACACGGACGCCCGAGTCGCGGGCCTTCGCCCAGCGGGTGCAGGTGGTCATGACGCTGACCGCACGCCTCAACGCCCTGCCGTTCGACGACCTCGACGGCCGCCGGGCGCTGCTGACCGAGATCTTCGGCGGACCGGTCCCCGACGACCTCACGGTCCTGCCGCCCTTCTACTGCGACCACGGGCTCCGGACGTCGTTCGGGGAGCGCGTCTTCGTCAACCAGGGGTGCTGGTTCATGGACCTCGGCGGGATCACCATCGGCGACCGGGTCCTGATCGGGCCGCGGGTCACGCTGAGCACCGCCGGCCACCCCGTCGACCCCGCCGAGCGGTTCGACTTCCTCACGTACGCGCCCATCGTCATCGAGGACGACGTCTGGATCGGCGCCGCCGCCACCGTCACCCCCGGCGTGACGATCGGCCGCGGCTCGGTGGTGGGCGCGGGCGCCGTCGTCGCGGGGGACGTGCCGCCGATGAGTGTGGTGACGGCGACGAGCGCGGTCGAGCGGCGGCGGTTGGGGCCGCCGCCCGACGCCGGGGCCTAGAGGGCGCCCTTGGTACCGGCGGGCAGCGGGTCGAGGAGCTGGACCTCGGGGGCGCCACTGACCTTGCCGGCCAGCTTCGGGCCGATCGCGGTCAGCGCCGGCGCCGTCATGTGCGTGTTCAGCGCCTCCCGGCTCTCCCACTTCTCGATCATCACCAGGACCCCGTCGGCCTCGTGCAGCGCGTAGAGCTCGCAACCGGGCTCGGCGTGCACCTCGGGGAGGATGTCCAGGAAAGCCTGCTTCACGGCGTCGAGGTGCTCGGGCAGCGGGCGGATGTGGGCGACGACGACGACGGACATGCGGGTCCTCCAACGGCAGCGGTGGCGACAGGCCCGACGGGACCGGTGGTTGGCGCATCCCGGCCCCGCGGGTCAGGATGCCGATCATGTCGGACGCCGAGGAGACTGCCAGCACACCCGCCCCCCGTCGCCTCCGGGTCGCGGTCGTCGGAGCGGGGCCCGCCGGCATCTACGCCGCCGAGGCACTGACCCGCCAGGACGACGTCCCGGTCGCCGTCGACCTGATCGACCGGCTGCCCACGCCCTTCGGTCTGGTCCGGCACGGGATCGCCCCCGACCACCTGCGCATGCGCGCCCTGCGCGACACCCTGCACGGGGTGCTGGACCACGAGCACGTGCGCTTCGTCGGCAACGTCGAGATCGGCACCGACCTCTCCCTGGAGGAGCTGCGGCGGCACGTCGACGCGGTCGTCTACACCTACGGCGCCTCCCGTGACCGGGCGCTGTCCATCGAGGGCGAGGACCTGCCCGGCAGCATCGCCGCCACCGACCTCGTGGGCTGGTACTGCGGTCACCCCGACGCCGACCGGGAGCGGATCGAGGCGGCCCTGCAGGGCGTGCGCAACGCGATCGTGATCGGCGTCGGCAACGTGGCGCTCGACGTGGCCCGGGTGCTGGTGCGCACCCCCGAGGAGCTCGACCCCACCGACATGCCGCAGCACGTCCTCGACGCGCTCGCCGCCGCGCCGGTGGAGTCGGTGACGGTGCTGGGCCGGCGCGGTCCGGCGCAGGCGAGCTTCACGACCAAGGAGCTCGACGAGCTGGGCGAGCTGGCCGGTGCCACGGTGCTCGTCGACGGCGCCGACCTGCCCGGCGAGGAGGAGCCGCCGCCGGCGGACCGGCTCAAGGCGCGCAACATCAAGGTGCTGCGCGGCTACGCGCCCAACACCGCCGAGCCGGGGCGGGCCACGATCACGCTGCGCTTCTTCGCCCGGCCGGCCCGGATCGTCGGCGAGGACCGCGTCACCGGCGTCGAGGTGGAGCGCACCGCCGTCGACGCGGACGGCCGCGCGACGGGGACCGGCGAGTACACGACGCTGCCCGCGGACCTCGTCGTCCGCTCGGTCGGCTACCGGGGCCTGCCGCTGCCCGGGCTGCCGCTGGACACCTCCTCGAACACGGTGCCGAACGAGGCCGGCCGGGTGCTGCGCGACGGCGCCCCGTCGGCCGGGGAGTACGTCGCCGGCTGGATCAAGCGCGGGCCCACGGGCGTCGTCGGCACGAACAAGCACGACGCCCGCGAGACCGTGGCCACCCTCCTGGCCGACGTGCAGGAGGGGACCATCGCCCCGCACGGCGACGAGGACGACCTGGTGCGCACGCTGCGCGCCCGCGGCGCCGACCCGGTGCTGCTGCCGAACTGGAAGGCCATCGACGCCGCCGAGACCGCGCTGGGTGCCACCCGCGGCCGCCAGCGGACGACGATCCACGACCGCGACGACCTGCTCGCGGCGGCCCGCGCAGCGGAGATCGAGGCCGAGGCGGAGGCCGCCGCCGACAGCTGAGGTCAGCGCCGCTCGACGGCGGCGATGAGCTCCCCGGCCAGGTCCACCGTGCCGGCCGCGACGAAGCGGATCTTCGCCTCGGTGTCCGGGCTCAGCCGCAGCGGGCCGCCGTCGGCGGTCAGCGCCACACCCCCCGCCGCGGCGAGCACGGCCAGGCCGCCGGCGACGTCGTGCACGTGGGTGCCGGAGCGGTCCAGGTCGTGCCACGCGACCGCGGACCCGTCGGCCACCAGGCAGATCTCCACCGCGGTGCAGCCGGTCACCCGGATCCGCCGGGCGGTGCTCGGGACGCCGACCGCCGAGCCGCCCGGCGCGCTGGGGACGACGACGGTGGTGCCCGCCCGCGGGGAGATCGGGACGTCGTCGCGGCGCGCACCGACGCCCTCGGCCCCGATCCAGCGCCGCCCCGAGGAGAGGTCGACCACCACGCCCGCGACCGGCCGGCCGGCGTGCACCAGACCGGCGGAGAACGCCCACGGCGGCAGCCCGGCCCGGAAGTTGCCGGTGCCGTCCAGCGGGTCGAGGACGATCCACGGCGCCTCGGGGTCGACCGCCACGTCGAGCCGCTCCTCGCTGAGCACCGGCACGTCCAGCGCACCGAGCACCCCGGCGGCGGCGGTGTGCGCGGCTTCGTCGGCGGCCAGCGACGGGCTCCCGTCGGCCTTGACGCGGTCCTCCCCGGTGCCGCGGGCGAGCGCGACCGCGGTCTCCACGCGGGTGGCGGCCAGGGCGGCCGCGGCCAGGAACCGCTCGACGAGGGAGTCGGCCGGCCCCGGCAGTGCCACCGGCACGACGCCGCGGCCGCCGGGCCGGTCCCGCACCCGGTCGCATCCCCAGCCGACGGCCGTCGCGAGCACCGCGGGGTGGTCGGGCTCCATGCCCGCGGACGCGAGCACCACCGCCTCCGGGGTCCCCTCGACCGTCCACTGCCGGCGCAGCAGGACCGCCTCCCCCGGGCCCCCGGCCAGCAGCCGGTAGGCCGGGTCGCTCACCGCGGGCGCGAGGGCCGCCGGCGCGAGGGCCAGGTCGGCGGCCGCCCGTTGGAGCACCTCGCCCCCGGTGGCCGCGACGACGACACCCTCTGCTGCTGCTCCCCCACTGCCCACGGTGTCGACCCTGCCCGGTCAGCCGCCGTCCCGCAGCGCTACCGGCCGGCCGCCGGGGTAGTGCGACGGCGTGACGACCGCCCGCGCCTCCCTCGACGACGTCGACGTCGTCTTCCTGGTCCACCGCGAGCCGCCGGAGCTGCTGACCCGGCACCACGCGGCGGTTGCGGCGGCCACCGGGCCGGCGTGGCGGGGACGCGCCCTGCTGGTGGAGAACGCCCCCGACCCGGCGACGTCGGCGGCCGCCCGGGCCGAGCTGCGGACCCGCTACCCGGCCGCGGACCGGCGGGTGCTCAGCTCGCCCCGCAACCTGGGCTTCGCCCGCGCGATGGACCTCGCCATCGACGCGTGCCGCGGCCGCTACGTCGCCCTCGTCAACTCCGACGGCGAGCCGCGGCCGGACATGCTCCGCCGGCTGGCCGAGGTCCTCGACGCCGAGCCGCGGGCCCTGTGGGCGGCGCCCGCGGTGCACGGTCCCGGGGAGGACGACGACCCGCCCGGTCCGCCCCGGCCGGCCGACGAGCTCGGCGGCACCGCCCTGCTGGTGCGCCGGGCGGAGTTCCTCGCCGCCGGCGGCTTCGACCCCGTCTACTTCTTCTACAACGAGGACCGCGACGCCTCCCGCCGGCTGCGGGCGGCCGGGCACCTGCTGCTGCGCGTCCCGGACACCCGGTTCACGCATGGCAAGGGCGGCCGCAGCGCGTGGGGGGTGTTCCTGCGCGAGTGGCACTACGCCCGGACGGTGCAGGTGCTGGTCCCGCAGCACGCCGTCCGGCCGGTCGCGGAGACCCTCCCCTTGCTCGCCGGTCGGCCGCGCACCGTCGTCCGCCACCTGCGCGGCGGTGACCTCCCCGGCGCCGCCGGCATCGCGCTGGCCGCCCTGGAGCTGCCCCGCGGGCTCGCCCTCGCCACCGCGCGCCGGCGCCGGCCGTGGGACGGCGCCCGGCTGGCGCGCTGGCTGGACCGCTCCCGCCTCCCGGTGCCTGCGCTCTAGCCCGAGTTGCGCAGGGCGGTGGCGATGCCGTTGATCGTCAGCTGGATGTTGCGGCGGACCAGCTCGTCGTCGTCACCGTCCCGCCGGCGGCGCAACATCTCCACCTGCAGGTGGTGCAGCGGCTCCAGGTACGGGAAGCGGTTGCGGATCGATCGGGCCAGCGAGGGGTTGTCGGTGAGCAGCTCGTCGTCCCCGGTGACCGCGAGCAGCATCCGGCACGTGCGGTCGTGCTCGGCCGTGATCTGGTCGAACACCCGCGCCCGGAGCTCCTCGTCGGGTACCAGCCCGGCGTAGCGCGCGGCCAGGCCGAGGTCGGTCTTGGCCAGCACCATGCCCATGTTGGACAGGACGGTGCGGAGGAACGGCCACCGCTCGTGCAGGTCCCGGAGCCGCTGCAGCTTCGCGTCGTCGCCGGCCACGTAGCTCTCCAGCGCCGAGCCGGTCCCGTACCAGCCGGGCAGCATGATCCGCGCCTGCGACCAGCTGAAGACCCACGGGATGGCCCGCAGGTCGGTGATCCGGTCGCCGGCCTTGCGGGAGGGCGGCCGGCTGCCGATGTTCAGCTCGGCCAGCTCGCGGATCGGGGTCGCGGCGCGGAACCACTCGACGAACCCCGGCGTCTCGTGCACCAGCGCGCTGTAGGCCCGCCGGGCCCGCTCGGCCAGGTCGTCCAGCAGCGCGTAGGCGTCCTCGGCCCCGTCGCCCAGCCCCTCGACGTCGAGCAGGCTGGACTCCAGGGTGGCCGCGACCAGCGCCTCGAGGTTGCGGCGGGCGAGGTCGGGGTCGGCGTACTTGGCCGCGATGACCTCGCCCTGCTCGGTGATCCGCAGCGAGCCGGCCACCGCGCCGGGCGGCTGGGCGCGGATCGCCTCGTAGCTGGGTCCGCCGCCGCGGCCGACGGTGCCGCCCCGGCCGTGGAACAGCCGCAGCCGCACCCCGACCTCGCGGGTGACGTCGACCAGCGCCAGCTCGGCGCGGTACAGCGCCCAGTTCGCCGCGAGGTAGCCGCCGTCCTTGTTGCTGTCGGAGTAGCCGAGCATCACCTCCTGGAGGCCACCGCGGCCGGCCACCATCGCCCGGTACAGAGGTTGGGCGAGCATCGCCGCCGTCGTCGTCCCGGCGCGCTGGAGGTCGTCGATCGTCTCGAACAGCGGCGAGATGCCCACCGGGCAGGAAGGTCGGCCGTCCGCGTCGAGCTCGAGCAGCCCGACCTCCTTGAGCAGGACGGCGACCTCGAGCACGTCGCTGACCGACTCGCACATGCTGATCACGTAGTTCGGGATCGCCTGCGGACCGAGCAGCGCGATCTGGTCGGCCGCCGCGCGCAGCAGGTCCAGCTCCCCGCGGGCGAGGTCCGAGAGCTCGGCGTCGGGCCGGACCAGCGGCCGGCGCAGCCGCAGCTCCCCGGCGAGCAGCTCGACCCGTGCCTCCTCGTCGAGGGCCGTGTAGTCCGCGCAGGCACCGGCCCAGGCGAGGAGCTCGGCGAGGACCTCCTCGTGCACCGAGGAGTTCTGCCGCATGTCCAGGCCGCACAGGTGGAAGCCGAAGACCTCCACCGCCTCCCGGAGCCGGGTCAGCCGGTCGTCGGCCAGCGCCCCGGCCCCGTGGCTGCGCAGCGAGGCGTCGACGACGGCGAGGTCCGCGAGCAGCTCGGCGGGCTCGGCGTAGGGCTCGCCCGGCCCGGCCGGGGCGTCGTCCGGGACCCGGCCCAGCACCCGCTGCGCGGTCGCGGCCAGCCGGGCGTGCACGCCGATGAGCGCCCGCCGGTAGGGCTCGTCGGCGCGGAACGGCGACTCGTCCCCGGAGCGCGCGGCCAGCTCCCGAAGCTCCTCGGTGGGCGTCACCAGCCGGTCGGACATCGACAGCTCGGTGCGCAGCTCGACCAGCTCGGCCAGGTGGTGGCCCAGCGCCGTCTCCGCCTGGCGGGTCGTGGCCCGGCGGACGGCGTCGGCGGTGACGAAGGGGTTGCCGTCCCGGTCGCCGCCGATCCAGGAGCCCGGCCGGAGCATCGGCTCGTCCAGCAGCCCGGCGTCGGGCCAGCGCTCCTGCAGCGCCCGGCGCAGCTGCGCGTTGATCGCCGGGACGACCTCGAACAGCGACAGCTCGTAGTAGCGCAGCGCCTCGTCGATCTCGTCCTGCAGCCGCAGCCGCGACAGCCGCAGCAGCGCCGTCTGCCAGAGCGTCAGCACCGACCGCCAGAGCTTCCCCGCCCACTCCGGGTCCGCGGCGAGGTCGTCGGTGGAGCGGTCACGCTGCCGGATGAGCTCGGTGACCTGCCGTTGCACCTGGGTGACCGTCTTGCGGCGCACCTCGGTGGGGTGGGCGGTGACGACCGGGACGACGAGCGCGCCGGTCAGCGCCCCGGCGACCGTGCCCGCGTCGAGGTCGGCCTCGTCGAGGAGGTCGAAGCTGGCGGCGAGGCTGCCCGGCTGCGGCGGCGACCCGCTGCGCCGGTGGAAGCGCCGTCGCCGCTCGTGGTGGATGTCCTCGGCGAGGTTGGCCAGCAGCGAGAAGTGGCTGAACGCCCGGATGACGTGGTTGGCCTCGCGGACGTCGAGCTGCCCGAGCGCGGCGGCGAGCTCCGCGCGGTCGACGTCGGAGCGGCGCACCCCGAAGGCGGCCACCCGGGTCCGCTCGACCAGCTCGAGGACCTCGTCGCCGGTCTGCTCGGCGATCACCTCGCCCAGCACCCGGCCCAGCAGGCGGATGTCGTCGCGCAGCGGGGCGTCGGTGCCGGCGTCCTCCTCCCGGCCGTTCGGTCTGAGGTCGGCGACGTCCACGGTGGCTTCGGACATGGCCGGAGTATGCCGCCGCCCGTGTGACGGGCGGGTGACGTGGGGAGGACCGGGGGCATGCAGCGCCTGACCGCGATCCCCGCCGCCCCGTCCGCCGCCGAGCACGGCGAGGGCCCGCGGTGGGACGCCGAGCGGGGCGAGCTGCTGTGGGTCGACATCACCGGCGGCCTGCTGCGACGGGCGACGGTGGGCGCGGACGGCGGGGTGCACGAGGTGGCCGCCTCGCCCGGTGGGGACACGGTGGGCGCCGTCGCCCCGGTGGCCGGCGGGGGCTGGCTGCTGGCCGCCGGCGGCGGCTTCACGTACCTGGCCGAGGACGGCGACGCGCGCGTGCTGCTGGAGCTGGCCGGGGAGGGCGGCAGCGAGGAGTCCGGCGGCACGCGGATGAACGACGCCGCGTGCGACCCGGCCGGCCGCTTCCTCGCCGGGACCATGGCCTTCGACCAGCGGCCCGGCGCCGGCGCGCTGTACTGCCTGGACCTCGACGGCACTGTCCGCACGCTGCTCGACGGGCTGACCGTCTCCAACGGCCTGGGCTGGTCCCCCGACGGCGGCACGTTCTACCTCGCGGACTCCGGTCCGGGCCTGCTGCGCGCCTTCGACTACGACGTCGCGGCCGGGACCCTGTCCGCCGGCCGGGTGCTGCTGGACTTCTCCTCCGACGCCGTGGCCGACGGGCTCACGGTCGACGACGAGGGCTGCCTCTGGACGGCGCTGTGGGGCGGCGGGCAGGTGCGCCGGTACTCACCCGACGGCGAGCTGCTCGCGGTGGTGGCGGTGCCGGTCGCGCAGACCTCGGCGTGCTGCTTCGCCGGGCCGGGCCGGGACCTGCTGGTGGTGACGACGTCGACCGAGGGGATGTCGGCCGACGACCTCGCGGCGCAGCCCGACGCCGGGCGGCTGTTCACCGCGCGACCGGGGGTCACCGGTCCCGCGGCGTCGTCCTACCGCGGCCCGCTCGGCGCCCTCCGCCAGCTCCCCTGACTCGCCTCGAGGAGGCATGGGAAGCGATACGCACGTCCGGAGCGCCCAGGACGTGCGGATGGCTTCCCATGCCTCAGTCCTGGAACAGGCGGAGGGCGGCCAGCGCGAGCTCGTCGCCGGCCGCGGCGCCGAGGCCGAACTGCTCGGTGGCGCCCGCGTGGTCCCCGCGGCCGACCAGGAGCACGCCGAGGTTGTGGTGGCAGCGGACGTCGCCGGCGGCGATCCCGCTGCGGTAGGCCTCCTCGGCCGCTTCGTCGTCGCCCAGCTCGTCGCAGTAGAGGTTGCCCAGCGGCAGCCAGGCCACCGCCTCGCCCCGCTTGGCGCCCACCTCGAGCACGAAGCGCGCCTCGACGGCCCGGTCGGTCTCCCGCAGCAGGTCGGCGAGGTCCGCGCGCGCCGGCGGGAACTCCTCGGCGGCCGCGCGCAGGGCGTCCTCGAGCGCCGGGTCCTGCGTGCGGCACCACTCGCGCGAGGCGAGGACGGCGGCGGCGCGGGTGTCACCGGCGTCGGCCGCGCCACGCCAGGCGGCCAGCGCCCCCTCCTCGTCGCCCATCTCGTCGAGGACGACGCCCAGCGTGTGCCAGGCGTGCGCCTCGCCACCGGCCAGCGCCTCCTCGTAGGCGGCGCTCGCCTCGGTCCAGCGCTCCTGGGCGGCCAGCGTGTTGCCCAGCGCGAAGGCCGCGACGGCGTCGCCCATGGCGGCTGCGCGGCGGAAGCACTCCTCGGCCTCCGGCAGCCGGCCGTGGTCCAGCAGCTCACGGCCGAGGGCGATGAGCGCGGGCGCGTCGGCGGCCGGCAGGTGCCGGAGGCGCTCGTGCAGGTCCTCGGTCATGCCGATCATCGTGCGGTGCCCGATCGCTCCCCGGCGTCCTCCGAGATGGTGACCTGACCCGAACGTGTCTCCCCCGAGCGGGGTCAGCTCCCGAAGGCGCCCCGCCAGGCCGGCATGAGCTCGCGCTGCGCCCACTCCAGGTAGGGCGCCTGCTGGTCGCCGCCGATCTGCACCAGCGCCAGGTGGGTGAAGCCGGCGTCGGCGTACTCGCGGGCACCCTCGATCACGGCGTCGACGTCGGCACCGCACGGGATGCTGCCGGAGACGTCCTCGGGGCGGACGAACTGGCTGGCCGAGTCGAACGCCGACGGCCCGGGGAGCTCGGCGTTGACCTTCCAGCCGAGGCCGAACCAGCGGAACAGCCGGTGCGCCCGCTCGACCGCTGCGTCGCGGTCGGTGTCGTAGCTGATCGGCATCTGCGCGATCCGGGGCTTGCCGACGCCGCCGGCGTCGTCGAACCACTCCCCCAGCTCGGTGCGCGGCTCGGTGGCGATCATCGCGTCGCCCAGCTCGCCGGCGATGCCGCAGGACTGCTGCCCGGAGACGGCGACGCCGATCGGCACCCGCTTGTCGGGCAGGTCCCAGAGCTTGGCGGACTCGACGTCGAAGTGGTCGCCGCGGAAGTTGACGTGCCCCTCGCCGTCGAACAGCTCGCGGATGATCTGCAGCGCCTCGACGAGCATCTCGTGGCGGACGTCGGCCGGGGGCCACCCCGCACCGACGACGTGCTCGTTGAGGTTCTCACCAGCGCCGATGCCGAGGGTGAACCGGCCGCCGGACAGGATCTGCAGCGTCGCGGCCTGCTGGGCGACGATCGCCGGGTGGTACCGGAAGCTCGGGCAGGTCACGTAGGTCATCAGCGGGATGCGGCTGGTGGCCTGCGCGGCCGCGCCGAGGGTGACCCAGGCGTTGGGCGAGTGGCCCATCTCCTCCAGCCACGGGAAGAAGTGGTCGCTGCTGACCGCGAAGTCGAAGCCGGCCTCCTCGGCCCCGACCACGTGGCTCACCAGGTCCGTCGGGCCGGCCTGCTCCGTCATCATCGTGTAGCCCAGCTGCATCGCCATGGCGGGCCGCTACCCGGGGCCGGTCGCGGCCAACCGACCCCCGGGCGTCTCAGGCGCGCTCGGCGCGGAGCGCCTCGCGGAGCTTGGTCTTGCCGCTGGTGCGCAGCAACGCCCCGGCGTAGACCCGCCCGCCCAGCCGCACGACGAGCGCGATGGCGACGAGCATCAGGACGACGGCCAGCGCGACCTCCCACGCCGCAGCCTCCCCCGCCGCCTGCCGGACCGGCATCACCAGCGGCGAGAGACCCG
This sequence comes from Blastococcus sp. TF02A-26, assembly GCF_003319125.1. Classification (GTDB taxonomy): domain Bacteria; phylum Actinomycetota; class Actinomycetes; order Mycobacteriales; family Geodermatophilaceae; genus Trujillonella. The sequence continues at coordinate 207,646 of NZ_QOHG01000007.1, forward strand.
GCACGTAGGAGGTGACGGAGGCCAGCGTGCTGTCGGGGTCCCCGGCGGCCTGCAGCCCGACGAAGAACCCGGCGACGAGCACGAGCGTGGTGGGCGTGAGCACGGTGCCGAGGTCCTCCTGGCGGCTCACCAGCGAGGCGGCGACGGCGAACACCGAGGCGTAGAACGCGTACCCGAGGACGAACCAGAGCACGACCGAGACGACGGTGCTGATCAGGTCGCCCGGGACGTCCACGACGTCGAAGGCCAACGCCCCGACCACGCCGATGACCCCGATGACGACGATCTGCGCCAGCCCCAGCACGCCCAGGCCGAGGATCTTGCCGGCGAGCAGCTGCCACGGCCGCATGGTCGCCAGCAGCAGCTCCACCACCCGGCTGGACTTCTCCTCGACCACGCCCTGCGCGACGAACTGGCCGAACAGGATCAGCAGGCCGTAGAGGACGCCGACGCCGATGAGCGCGACGACCACCCGTTCGCCGTCGTCGTCGCCCGACTCCAGCGAGGAGACCGCGACCTCCGGGACGGCGGTGAGGTCGACCCCGGCGTCGGCCAGCTGCTGGGCGACGGCGACGCCGGCCACCGCGCCGTTGACGACGGCCTCCATCGTGGAGTCCCGATCCTTCACCAGGAGCTCCGGGGCGGCGCCGGTGCCGCCCACCAGCGCGCCGTCGACGTCCTCGTCGTCGACCGCCTGGCGGGCCGCGGCCTCGTCCTCCAGCGGCACGATCGTGACGTCGACCCCGACGGCCTCGCCCTGCGCCTGGATCGCCGGGCCGAGCTCGGAGGCGTCGCCGACGACGCCCACCCGACTCTCGTCGGAACCGGAGCCGACGACCACCTGGAAGGCCATCACGCCGATCAGGACCACGATGATCACGATCGAGCTGATGATGAAGTTCTTGTCCCGCAGCCGGGTGGCGATCTCCCGCCCGGCGACGAGCCGGACCAGCGCCGAGCTGCCCAGCGGCCTCGGCTCGCTCATGCCGCCACCCCCTCGCCGGCCGGGACCGGCGCCGGGTCGGCGACCGCCTCCCGGAACAGCTCGACCAGCGTCGGCTCCCGCCAGGCGAAGTGCGTGACCCGTCCGGTGCGCAGCGCCGCGGCGAGCACCGTCTGGTCGTCGGTGCCGGCCGCCAGCTCCAGCAGGGTGTCGCCGGCCTGCTGGGAGACGACCCGCACCCCCGGGACCGTCGCCGCCCAGCCCTGCGGGGCCTCGGGCGCGACGACCCGCAGCAGCCGGCCTGCCTCGCGGCGGCGCAGCTCCTCGACGGTGCCGCTGGCGACCATGCGGCCGCGGGCGAGGATCCCGACCGAGTCGCACAGCCGCTCGACCAGGTCGAGCTGGTGGCTGGAGAACACCACCGGCACGCCGTCGCGGCACTGCTCCAGCAACGCCTCGGCCAGCGAGTCGACGCCGACGGGGTCCAGCCCGGAGAACGGCTCGTCGAGGATGAGCACCTCCGGGCGGCTGACCAGCGCCGCGGCCAGCTGCACCCGCTGCTGGTTGCCCAGCGACAGCTTCTCCACCGCGTCCTTGCGCCGGTCGCCCAGACCCAGCCGCTCGGCCCAGTGCTCGGCGGCCCGGGCGGCGGCGGCGCCGTCCATGCCGTGCAGCCGCGCGAAGTACGTCAGCTGCTCGCCGACGCGCATCTTCGGGTACAGCCCGCGTTCCTCCGGCATGTAGCCGATCCGGCGGCGGGCCGCGGCATCCAGTGCGGCCCCGCGCCAGCGCACCTCCCCGGCGTCGGCGCGGACCAGCCCGAGGGCGATCCGCATCGTCGTCGTCTTGCCGGCGCCGTTGGCCCCGCAGAACCCGAACATCGAGCCCGGCGCGACGGTGAAACCGACCCCGTCGAGCACGCGGTTCGCGCCGTAGCTCTTGTACAGGCCGTCGAACTCGAGCACCTACACCCCCTGGATCCGTCCCCGTGGACACCCCGAACCTAGGGCGTGGACCGGATGCCGGCGGGGAAGGGCAGGGAGCGACGCGGTGCCGGGTGCCCGGGCGCGCGAGAACAGGAGCCCGCGTGAACCGGCCCGGCCCCGCGCCACGAACGCCTGCCATGACCTCCGGCGCGCTCGACACCTACGCAGCTGCCCTCGACGCAGCGGTCGACCCCGGCTCCGCCGACGACTGGTTCACCCGGACCCAGGACGGCGCGCGGCACCCGCTGGGCGCGGACCTGCGCCGGTGGTGCGCGCCGGCCGACCGGGTCGACCGGGAGCTCCTGCAGCACTGTCCCGGCGCGGTGCTGGACGTCGGCTGCGGACCGGGCCGGCTGGTGGCCGAGCTGGCCCGCCAGGGCCGGCACGGGGCCGGCGTCGACAGCTCCGCCGCGGCGGTGGACATCGCCCGGGCCGCCGGCGGACCGGTGCTGCACCGCTCGCTGTTCGACCCGGTGCCGGGAGAGGGCCGGTGGGACAGCGTGGTCCTCGCCGACGGCAACATCGGCATCGGCGGCGACCCCGTGGCCCTGCTGGCCCGCTGCGGCGAGCTCATCGCGCCGGACGGCCGCGTCGTCGTGGAGCTGTCCCCGCCCGGCACGGGCCGCCGGATCGCGCGGGTCCGGCTCGAGCGCGACGGCCTGCACGGCGACTGGTTCGACTGGGCCCTCGTGGGCACGGACGCCGCGCACGAGACCGCCGCCGCGGCCGACCTGGTCGTGGCCGAGCTGTGGCGGGACGGCGACCGCTGGTTCGCCTCCCTGGTGCGCCTCGAGGCGGCGGCCGGCGACCTGGATCTGGCGTCCTGACCGTGCGCGTCCTCGTCACCGGAGGATCCGGCTTCATCGGCTCGCACGTGGCCGGCGTCCTGCGCGACGCCGGTCACGAGGTCCGCGTCCTCGACGCGCTGCTGCCCGCCGTGCACCCGCGCCGGGACGGACCGCCGCCGATCCCGGACGGCGTGGAGTTCGTGCACGGCGACGTCCGCGACCGGGACGTGGTCGACGGCGCCCTCGACGGCGTCGACGCGGTCTCGCACCAGGCGGCGATGGTCGGGCTGGGCGTCGACGTGCAGGACATGCCCGAGTACGCCGGGATCAACGACCTCGGCACCGCGGTGCTGCTGGCGGCGATGGCCCGCGCGGACGTCGGGCGGCTGGTGCTGGCCGGCTCGATGGTGGTCTACGGCGAGGGCCGCTACGCGTGCCCCGTCGACGGGGTCGTCCCCGCGCCCCCGCGCTCCCGCGGCGATCTGGACGCCGGCCGCTTCGAGCCGTCCTGCCCGCGCTGCGGCCGGGCGCTGGCCTGGGCGCCCGTGCCGGAGGAGACGCCGGCCGACCCGCGCAACACCTACGCCGCCACGAAGCTGGCCCAGGAGCACCTGACCGCCGCCTGGGCCGCCTCCACCGGCGGGACCGCGGTCTCGCTGCGGTACCACAACGTCTACGGGCCGCACATGCCGCGCGACACCCCCTACGCCGGGGTCGCCGCCATCTTCCGCAGCGCGCTCGAGGCCGGCCGGCCCCCGCAGGTCTTCGAGGACGGCGGACAGCAACGGGACTTCGTGCACGTCACCGACGTGGCCGAGGCCAACCGGCTGGCGCTGACCGCCGGACCACCGGAGGGGACGCTCCGGACCTACAACGTGGCGTCCGGGGAGCCGCACACCGTCGGTGACATGGCCGCCGCCCTGGCCGAGGCCTTCGGTGGACCGGCTCCCGAGGTGACCGGCCGGTACCGGGTGGGCGACGTGCGGCACGTGGTGGCCAGCCCGCGGCGGGCCACCGAGGAACTCGGCTTCCGCGCCCGGACCTCCTTCGCCGACGGGATGCGGGCGTTCGCCACCGCTCCGCTGCGCGCCGCACCCTGAGGCCGGCTCACCACTCGGTGCGGACCGCGACCTCCACGCCGACCGCCAGCAGTGCCCCGGCGGCCAGCCACCAGCGGCGTTGCTCCCGCGGCAGGTACGCCGTGGCCACGAGCACCCAGACGGTGAACGGCAGCCAGATGCGCTCGGTCTCCCCGCGCACCAGGCCGGTGACGTCGCTGACGAGCATCCCGGCGACCGCGGCCAGGGGGACGACGGCGAGGGCGCTGCGGCGCAGGGAGCCCAGGCCGGCGACGGCCGCCGGCCCGACCGCGATCGCCGCGGCGGCCAGGTTCGCGAACAGGAAGAAGGCCATCGGCCGGTCGGCGTAGGACGGACCCGAACGCACCCGGTCGGCGACCGCCGACAGCCCTTCGAACCACGAGTAGCCGCCCACCGCGAACAGCGCGAAGACCGCCGCCACCCCCACGGCGGCGACCGCCAGCACCCGCACCACCCCGCCCACGCCGAGCCGTCGCCATCGCACCACCACCACTCCGAGGGCCAGCAGACCCAGCGACGCGAGCCCGAACGACAGGTGCAGGGCGAGCCCGAGCAGCAGCCCCCCGGCGGCGGCGGACAGGTCCCCGCGGCGGCTCCCGCCGTGCCGGGCGCCGACGGCGAGCAGTGCCACGCCCCACGCGGCGACCCCGGCGAACAGGGCGTCGGCGCTGGTCGCCACCCACAGCGCCGTGGGGGCCAGCACCGCGAACGGCGCGACCACGCGGGCGGTGGACTCGTCGGCGACGGCGCGCACGCCCACCAGGACGGCCGGGACGGCGAGCGCACCGCCGAGCACGCACATCGCCGCCGCGAAGCCCAGCCCGTCGAGACCGAGGCGGTCCAGGGCGACGAAGGCCAGCAGCGCACCCGGCGGGTGGCCCGAGACGTGCGTGCTCCACGGCTGCGCGCTGTCGGCCGCGACGGAGTCGTTGAAGGTCGACAGCAGGTCGCCCAGCGAGCCCACCCGCCCGACGTCCGCCGGGTACTCGTACGGGCTGTCCAGCGGGGCGGTCAGCCGGTCCGCGCCGCTGGCCAGGGCGAGCGCGACCGCCCATCCGGCCGCGGCCGCGACGCTGCCGGCCAGCAGGACGCCCCAGCGCAGCCGGGTCGCCAGCGCCGGCCCCCAGAGCACCCCGGCCGCGCCCACGAGCAGCGGCAGCCAGACCCGCGGGCCGACCACGACGTCGGGGATCGCGCGCAGCACGTACCCGCCCTGCAGGTGCAGGACGACGCCGTCGCGGGCCAGTTCGCGGCCGACCAGCCCGACGACCAGCACGAAGACGGCGGCGACCGCCACGGCGAGCGGTCCGGCCCAGCGGCGCCGCCGGGCCGCCCGCGCCGGCCGGCCGGCCTCGAGGTCGGTCGCGGCGCCGGTCACCGGCCCGAAGGTAGAGGCGACCGCCCTGTTCTGCCGGACGAGCGAACCGTTCCCCGCTCCGGTACGAACACCCGGAGATGACTTCCCCAGCCGATCCCGAGCCGGCCACCGTCGACGTCGTCCTGCCCTGCCTGGACGAGGCCGCCTCCCTGCCGTGGGTGCTGTCCCGGCTGCCGGCCGGCTACCGGGCCGTCGTCGCCGACAACGGCTCGACGGACGGCTCGGCCGAGGTCGCCGCCCGGCACGGCGCGACCGTCGTCGCCGTTCCGCAGCGGGGGTTCGGCGCCGCGGCCCACGCCGGGCTGGAGGCGGCGACGGCCGACGTCGTCTGCTTCTGCGACGCCGACGGGTCGATGGACCCCGCCCAGCTGCCGCGCGTGGCCGACCCCGTCCTCGCCGGCACCGCCGACCTGGTTCTCGGCCGGCGCCGTCCGGCCCGCGGCGCCTGGCCGCCGCACGCCCGGGTCGCCAACCTCGCCCTGGCCCGCATGCTCCGGCGGCGCACCGGCCTGCGGCTGCACGACCTCGGTCCGATGCGGGCCGCGCGGCGGGAGGCCCTGCTCGGTCTCGGGCTCACCGACCGCCGGTTCGGCTACCCGCTGGAGATGGTCACCGCCGCGTCCGACGCCGGCTGGCGGGTCCGGGAGGTCGACACCGACTACGCCGTCCGCACCGAGGGCAGCCGGTCGAAGGTGACCGGCACCGTGCTGGGCACGGTGCGGACGATCCGCGACATGCGCGCGGTGCTGTACCGGTGACCGCGGCCCAGCTCCTGGTCATCACCAAGGCACCGGTCCCGGGCCGGAGCAAGACGCGGCTCTCCCCGCCGTGCACCCCCGAGCAGGCCGCCGCGATCGCCGCCGCGTCGGTCGGCGACACCCTCGACGCCGTCCGCGCGGTGCCGGACGTGCGGCGGGTGGTGGCGCTCGACGGCCCGCGCGGGGAGCTCGACCTCGACGGGCTGGTCGTCGTCCCGCAGGTCGAGGGCGACCTCGGCACCCGCCTGGCGGCCGCGTTCGCCGCCGCGATGCGGCCGGCGGCGCTGCCCACGCTGCTGATCGGCATGGACACACCGCAGGTGACGCCGGAGCTGCTGACCGACTGTCTGGCCCGCCTGCTCGACGGCGGCCCGGGGACGGCGGTGCTCGGGCCCGCTCCGGACGGCGGCTGGTGGTCGCTCGGCCTGCACACCGCGGAGTCCGCCTGGGTGCTGCCGTCGGTGCCCATGTCCCGGGACGACACCTGCGACCACACCCGGGAGGCCCTGGCCGCCGCCGGTCTCGCCGTGCACGACCTCCCGGAGCTCACCGACGTGGACCACTTCGCCGAGGCGGTCGCCGTCGCGGCACAGTGCCCGGCCGGAAGCCGCACCCGCCGGGTGGTGGACGACGTCGCGGCCTCGCTGGTCGCCCGCGGATGAGCAGCCGGCTGGACCGCCTGCTCGGTGCCCGGCTCCCCGGACCACCCGGGGCGGCACGCCGCGGTCCGTTCCGGGACGGCGCCTTCTCCAGCCCGCTGCACTCCGAGCGCCGCGCCGCCCGGGTCGGGGTCTGGCTGGGCCTCGCGTTCGCCGTCTGCTTCGTCACCGGGCTGATCAGCCACCTGATCCAGAACCCGCCGGGGTGGTTCGTCTGGCCGGCGTCCCCGGTGTGGCTCTACCGGGTCACCCAGGGCGTGCACGTGGCCACGGGGCTGGCCGCCATCCCGCTGCTGCTGGCCAAGCTGTGGACCGTCTACCCGAAGCTCTTCGAGTGGCCGCCGGCCGGCTCGCCCTCCCGGGCGGTCAGCCGGCTGTCGATCCTCGTGCTGGTCGGCGCCTCGGTCATGCAGCTGCTGACCGGGCTGGTCAACATCTCCGAGTGGTACCCGTGGGGCTTCTTCTTCACGGCGGCCCACTACTGGACCGGCTGGATCGCCATCGGCGCCGTGCTGGTCCACGTGGGCGCGAAGGCCCCGGAGATCCGGCGGGGCCTCGCCCGCCGCGGCTCCCCCGGCGCCGCCGCGGGCCTCACCCCGGAGCAGGCGCACGAGCGGGCAGGGGTGGACGCGGCCGCCGAGGCCGCCCCCGTCTCCCGGCGGGCCTTCGTGCTGGCCACCGGTCTGGGCGTCGGGGCGGTCACGCTCACCACGGTCGGCCAGACGCTGACGCCGCTGTCGCCGGTGTCGCTGTTCGCGCCCCGGGAGCCCGGGGTCGGACCGCAGGGGCTGCCGGTCCGCCAGACCGCCCGTGCCGCCGGCACCGAGTCGGTCGGCGCCGACTACCGGCTGGTGGTGGACGGCCCGCAGCGGCTGGAGCTCACCCTGGACGACCTGGCCGCGTTCCCGCAGCGCACCGTGCGCCTGCCGATCACCTGCGTGGAGGGCTGGAGCGCGGACGCCACCTGGACCGGGGTCCGGCTCGGCGACCTCCTCGAGGAGGCGGGTCTGCCCCGCGAGACCGAGGTCACCGTGGAGTCGCTGCAGACCGGCGGGCTGTACCGGGTGTCGACGGTGGCGCCGCCGCACGCCCGGAGCCCGCTGACCCTGCTGGCGACCGGGGTGAACGGCGAGCGGCTGAGCCCGGACCACGGCTACCCGGTACGCCTCATCGCCCCGAACCGGCCCGGGGTCATGCAGACCAAGTGGGTGGCGCAGGTGACCCCGGCATGAGCCTCTCCGACGAGAGCGACCGGACCCTCGACGCCCGCGCCGCTCCGCTGGTGCCGGACGACCCGTACGCCTCCGACCCGTCGCGCCCGGCCACGTCGGCGGCCGGCCCCTGGTGGCGCTGGCTCTTCGTGCTGCCGGGTCTGGCCGCCGTCGCCTACGGCGGGTACGGCCTGCTGACCGCCGGCGACCGCATCCCGCTGGACTCGTGGCTGCGGTGGTTCGTCGGCAGCGCGCTCGTGCACGACCTGGTGGTGGTCCCGGTGTGGCTCGCCCTGGGGTGGGCGGCCGCGCGGTGGCTCCCGGCACCCGCCCGCGCCCCGGCGCTGGTCGCCGCCGTGGTGAGCGGCGTCCTGACCGTCGTCGCGCTGCCCTTCGTGCTCGGGTACGGCGCCGACGAGGCGAACCCCTCGTTCCTCCCGCGGGACTACGGGCGCGACCTGCTGCTGGTCGTCGCCGGCGTACTGCTGGTCGGCGCCGTCTGGGGTGCGGTCGCCATCCGTCGGGCCCGCGCCGCCGAGCGCCGCCGCGACGACTGCGGTGTCATCGGGGCATGAGCCAGGAGAACGTGCCGGCCGATCCCCCGTCCGGCGTGGGCCTGCCCGGGCTGCGGACGGCGGCGGCCGGCTGCCGCGCGTGCGAGCTCTGGGAGCCGGCCACGCAGACGGTGTTCGGCGAGGGCCCGGAGACCGCGCGGATCGTGTTCGTCGGCGAGCAGCCCGGCGACCAGGAGGACCGCAGGGGCGAGCCGTTCGTCGGCCCGGCCGGGCGGTTGCTCGACCGCGCGCTGGACGAGGCCGGGATCGACCGGCGCGACGCCTACGTGACCAACGCCGTCAAGCACTTCCGGTTCACGCCGACCGGCAAGCGGCGCATCCACCAGTCACCGGGTCCCGAGCACCTGCGCGCCTGCCGCCCGTGGCTGGAGGCGGAGTTCGAGGTGCTCAAGCCCGAGGTCGTCGTGTGCCTCGGCGCGACCGCGGCCAAGGCGCTCATCTCGCCGTCCTTCCGGATCACCAAGGACCGCGGGCAGCTGCTGCCCTGGACACCGCCGGGGGTCGCCGCGGTCGATCCGGCCGACGACGACGAGGACGCCCCGCACCAGACGTGGATGCTCGCCACCACGCATCCCTCGGCGGTGCTCCGGACGCCGGAGGAGGCCCGTCCGGCGGCCTTCGACGCGCTGGTGGCCGACCTCCGGGTGGTCGCTGCGGCCCTGGCCTGACCGCCGGGATGTGACACCTGTCGCTGTTACGGAACGTTCTAGTACCCTCCCCCGGCCCCGCTCGTTACGACGGGGTGGAGCCCGGTCGGCCCTCGCCACTCTCGGGGGCGGGCGAGCCCGGCCGGGCTCCGCCTGTCTCCGCGCCCACCGCCCGCGAGGCGCGGAAGAGCCAGAACGAGGGCACCGCCAGCGCCACCACGACCATGGCGACGGTGGCGATGCCGCCGGAGACCATCGCCACGCTCACCCCTGCCGCGCTGGCCATCGCTCCCGCGCGCAGGTCGCCCAGCCGCGGTCCGCCGGCGACCACGACGATGAAGACGCCCTGCATCCGGCCCCGCATCTCGTCCGGCGCGGCCGTCTGGAGCATCGAGGAGCGCAGCACCGCACTCACCATGTCCCCTGCTCCGGCGACGGCGAGGCAGAGCACCGCGAGCCACAGCGACGGCGCCAGCCCGAACCCGATGATCGCCACGCCCCACACGACGATCGCGACCAGCACCACGGCGCCCTGCCGCTCGACCCGCGAGACCCAGCCCGACGTCAGCCCCATGAGCAGCGCGCCGATGGAGATGCCGGCGAACAGCCAGCCCAGCGCGTTCGGCGAGTCGGCGAAGCGGGTGTCGGTCAGCTCGGGGAAGACCGCCTGCGGCCAGGCGAAGACCATCGCGATGATGTCGACGACGAACGTCATCAGCAGCACCGGCTGGGTGCGCAGGAAGGCGAAGCCCTCCCCGACCCCGCGGACCGCGGAGCCCAGCCGCAGCGGTCCGGTCACCCCGGCCGGCGGCAGCGACGGCAGCCCGCGCAGCAGTGCCAGCGCGATCAGGAAGCCGACGGCGTCGACCGCGTAGGCGAGGAACAGGTCGCCGAGGGCGATCAGCACCCCGGCCAGCAGCGGGCCGACGATGACGCCGACCTGGCGCACGGTCATCGACAGCGCGTTGGCCGCCGGCACCCCGGCCGGCCCGACCAGCGCCGGGATCACCGCGCTCCGGGCGGGCTGGTTGACCGCGCTGAACCCGGAGACCGCCGCGGTCAGCACCCAGAGCAGCCAGATGTTGCCGCCCCCGGGGAGCAGCGCCTGGACCGCGAGCAGGGCGCTGGTCACCGCCGAACCGGTCGCGGTCACCAGCATGAGCCGGCGGCGGTCCATCGCGTCGGCGATCGCGCCGCCGAGCAGGCCGAAGACGACCAGCGGCACCAGCGCCACGATCGAGGTGATGCCGACCATCAGCGAGGAACCGGTGAGGTCGTAGACCTGGTACGGGACGGCGACCAGCGTCATCTGCTGGCCGAGCATCGTCGCCGCGATGCCCCAGAACAGCCGCCGGTAATGCGCGTTCTGCAGGGGGCTGGTGTCGATCGCCCAGCGCCGCCGCCGTGGCGCCGGCACCGGTTCGGCCGTCTTGCCCGCTCCCTCGACCGGATCCACCGGACCCGTCATGGAGCGAGGCGCTGCACGAGCCAGCCGCCGCCCTCCGCTCCGTCGTGCCCCTGGGCGGAGCGGACGAACCGCAGCCGGTCGTGCAGCCGCCCGGGGCCGCCCTGCCAGAACTCGACGGTCTCCGGGACGACGCGGTAGCCGCCCCACGTGGCCGGTCGGGGCACCGGGCCGTCGGGCGTCTCGTCGTCCAGCAGCCGCACGCGCGCCTCGAGCTCGTCGCGGGAGTCCACGACGGTCGACTGCACCGACGCGACGGCGGCCAGCTGCGCCTCGCGCGGCCGCGGGTCCCAGAGCTGGTCCGAGGCGGCGTCGCCGATGCGCTCCACCCGGCCGGTCACCCGCACCTGCCGCTGCAGCGCGTGCCAGGGGAAGACCAGCGCCGCGCGCGGGTTGACGGCCAGCTCCGCGCCCTTCGCCGAGGCGTAGCTGGTGCCGAAGACGAAGCCGCCCTCGTCGTAGCCCTTCACGAGCACGATGCGGGCGTCGGGGGCGCCGTCGGCGTCGGCGGTGGCGACGACGACGGCGTTCGGGTCGTCGATCCCGGCGGCGACCACGTCGGCGAACCAGCGGTCGAACTGCTCGACCCAGGTGCCCGCGAGGTCGCCCTCCCGGAGCACCGGCCGGTCGTAGTCCCTGCGCATGCGGGAGAGGTCGGGCACCCGTCCGATGCTGCCACCGCACTCCCCGGCTGCGTCCGCCGCGGGGGTCGGGCCTATGGTTCGACCGTTGTCGTGCGCCGCGACCCGGCGCACGATCCCGCGCGCAGAGGAGCATGCGAGATGGCCGACGACTTCGTACCCGGACTGGAAGGCGTCATCGCCTTCGAGACCGAGATCGCCGAACCCGACAAGGACGGCGGCGCCCTGCGCTATCGAGGCGTCGACATCGAGGACCTCGTCGGCAAGGTCACCTTCGGCAACGTCTGGGCGCTGCTCGTGGACGGCAAGTTCGGTCCGGGGCTGCCGCCGGCCGAGCCGTTCCCGATCCCGGTGCACAGCGGCGACGTGCGCGTCGACGTCCAGGCGGCGCTGGCGATGCTCGCGCCGTTCTGGGGCTACCGCCCGCTGCTGGACATCTCCGCCGAGGAGGCCCGCGAGCAGCTGGCCCGCGCCGCGGTCATGGCGCTGTCCTACGTCGCGCAGTCCGCCCGCGGCATCGGCACCCCCGCCGTCCCGCAGGCCCGCGTCGACGAGGCGAAGACCATCGTCGAGCGCTTCATGGTCCGCTGGCGCGGGGAGCCCGACCCCCGCCACGTCGCGGCCGTCGACGCCTACTGGACCTCCGCGGCCGAGCACGGCATGAACGCCTCGACGTTCACCGCCCGCGTCATCGCCTCCACCGGTGCCGACGTCGCCGCCGCGATGTCCGGCGCCATCGGCGCGATGTCCGGCCCGCTGCACGGCGGCGCGCCGTCCCGCGTGCTCCACATGCTCGACGAGGTGGAGCGGACCGGCGACGCCGAGAAGTACGTGAAGGACCTGCTCGACCGCAAGGAGCGGTTGATGGGCTTCGGTCACCGCGTCTACCGCGCCGAGGACCCCCGCGCCCGCGTGCTCCGCCGCACCTCCGAGGAGCTCGGCGCCCCGCGCTTCGAGGCCGCCCGCGCCCTGGAGCAGGCCGCGCTCAAGGAGCTGCGCGAGCGCCGTCCCGACCGTCCGGTGGAGACCAACGTCGAGTTCTGGGCGGCCATCGTCCTGGACTTCGCCGAGGTGCCCAGCCACATGTTCACCTCGATGTTCACCTGCGCCCGCACCGCCGGCTGGTGCGCGCACATCCTCGAGCAGAAGAACACCGGCCGCCTCGTGCGCCCGTCGGCCCGCTACGTCGGCCCCGACCCGCGCAAGCCCGAGGAGGTCGAGGGCTGGGAGAACGTCCAGACCAAGACGATCAGCCAGGCCTCCCCCGCCTGAGTCCGGCCCAGCACCCCAGGAGAGACCCTCGATGAGCATCACCATCCCCGCGGACCTGCTGCCGAAGGACGGGCGCTTCGGGTGTGGCCCGTCGAAGGTCCGCCCCGAGGCGCTGCAGGCGCTGGCCACCGACGGGGCGGCCGTCATGGGCACCTCGCACCGCCAGGCGCCGGTGAAGAACCTCGTCAAGCGGGTGCGGGAGGGTCTCGGCGAGCTCTTCGGCCTGCCGGAGGGGTACGAGGTCGTCCTCGGCAACGGCGGGACGACGGCCTTCTGGGACGCGGCCGCGTTCGGGCTCATCCGCGACCGGGCCGCGTTCGGCACCTACGGCGAGTTCTCGTCGAAGTTCGCCTCCGGGGTCAAGGAGGCGCCGTTCCTGGGGAACCCGGTGATCGCCAAGGCCGAGCCCGGGACGCTGGCGCTCCCGACCGGCGAGGCGGGCATCGACGCCTACGGCTGGGCGCACAACGAGACCTCGACCGGCGTCATGGCACCGGTCGAGCGTCCCGAGGGCGCCGACGACGACGCGCTCGTGCTGATCGACGCCACGAGCGGCGCCGGCGGTCTGCCGGTGGACGTCGCCCAGGCCGACGTCTACTACTTCGCCCCGCAGAAGGCCTTCGCGGCCGACGGCGGGCTGTGGGTGGCGCTCATGTCCCCGGAGGCGCTGGCCCGCGTCGCGGAGATCAAGGCCTCGGGCCGGTGGATCCCGGGGTTCCTCGACCTCTCCATCGCCGTCGACAACTCCGGCAAGGACCAGACGTACAACACCCCCGCGGTGGCGACGCTGTTCCTGCTGGCCGACCAGATCGACTGGCTCAACGGTCTCGGCGGGCTCTCCGGCGCGGTCGACCGCACCCGCGAGTCCTCCGGCCGGCTGTACGGCTGGGCCGAGAAGTCGGAGATCGCCACCCCGTTCGTCGCCGAGCCGGCCGAGCGGTCGCTGGTCGTCGGCACGGTGGACTTCGCCGACGGCGTGGACGCGGCGCAGATCGCCAAGGTGCTGCGGGCCAACGGCGTGGTCGACGTCGAGCCCTACCGCAAGCTCGGCCGCAACCAGCTGCGCGTGGGCATGTTCCCCGCCGTCGACCCCGACGACGTCAGCGCGCTGACCGCCTGCATCGACCACGTCGCCGAGCGCCTCTGAGCGGAGTGCGGGAGCGCAGGGAACCGGCGCTCCCGCACTCCGACGACCGATGAGTCCGGCCCCGCGGCGGCGTCTGACCTCCTGAGCACCAGTCGGTGCGGACGACGGAGGAGGACACCGTGAGCGACCGGGCTCCCGCACTCGACCTGCGCTCGGGACCCGAGCGGGTCTTCGCGCACCTGCTGGTCAACAACCTGCTGGTGTCGGTCGTCAACTACACCGTGTGGTTCGCCGTCACCTTCTGGGTGTTCCTGGAGACGGGATCGGTGTTCGCCACCGGCATGATCGCCGGGATCTTCCTGGTCGCGACCGCCGGAACCGGCATCTGGTTCGGCAGCCTGGTCGACCACCACCGCAAGCACACCGTCCTGCAGGTCTCGGCCCTCGCCTCGGCCGTGTTCTACGGACTGGCGGCCGCCGTCCACGCGATGTCCCCCGCGGAGGACTTCCGGACGGCGGGCAGCGTGCCGCTGTGGTGCTTCGTCGTCCTGCTCATGCTCGGCGTGATCACCGGCAACCCGCGCACCATCGCGCTGTCGACCCTGGTCACGCTGCGCGTCCCGGAGGACCGCCGGGACCGGGCGAACGGGCTCGTCGGGTCGGCGTCCGGCCTGTCCATGCTGGTCACCTCGGTGATCAGCGGGCTGCTGGTGGCCTTCGGCGGGATGACCGCCGTCCTGACCCTCGCCCTGACCGTGCTCGTGCTGTCGATCCTCCACCTCACCCGGATCCAGGTCCCGGACGACCGCGTCGCGGCGGACGGGACCGACGGCGCCGAGGACGCGACCCCGGAGTCCCGTGTCGACCTGCGCGGCACGCTCCGCCTGGTCTGCGGGGTGCCCGGGCTGCTGCCGCTGATCCTGTTCAGCTGCTTCAACAACTTCCTCGGCGGCGCCTTCATGGCGCTGATGGACCCCTACGGCCTCTCGCTCATGTCGGTGCAGGCGTGGGGGCTGCTCTGGGGAGCGCTGTCGGCCCTCCTGATCGTCGGTGGGCTCCTGGTCGCCCGGGTCGGGCTGGGCAGCCGGCCGATCCGGGTGCTGCTGCTGGTCAACGTGGCGATGTGGGCCGTGACGATGCTGTTCCCGCTCGCCTCCTCGGTGCTCACCCTCACCGTCGCGATGGCCGTGTTCATGACGGTCATGCCCTTCGCCGAGGCCGCCGAGCAGACGGTCCTGCAGCGGGTGGTGCCCTACGAGCGGCAGGGCCGGGTCTTCGGCTTCGCGCAGAGCGTCGAGCAGGCGGCCTCACCGCTGACGGCGTTCCTCATGGCACCGCTGACCGAATTCGTCGTCATCCCGTTCATGACCGACGGCGCCGGCGCGCGGGCGATCGGCGACTGGTTCGGCACGGGCCCGACGCGGGGCATCGCCCTGGTCTTCGTGGTGACCGGCCTGATCGGCGTCCTCACCGTCCTCGTGGCGTTCGCCAGCCCCGCCTACCGGCGGCTCGGCGCGGCGTACGCCACGGCCCGCGCGCCCGAGGCCGTCCCCGCCGGCGCCGTCCCGGTGTAGCCGGAGCAGGTCTGTCCTTCGTCAGACCCAGCGGTCGAAGAAGGTGACCACGCGCTCGGCGAGCTCGACGACCCGCTCGCGGCCGACGATGGTGTGCCCCTCGCCCGGCAGCAGGAGCAGCTCGCTGCGCGCGCCGAGAGCCTGCAACGCCTGGTGGGCCTGCACCGACTCGGCGACCGGCACGTTGGTGTCGCGGTCGCCGTGGGCGAGCAGCACCGGCGCGGTCAGCCGGTCCAGGGCGGTCATCGGCGAGAGCGCCGCGAGCAGGTCCCGGTCGGCCACCGGGTCGCCGTACTCGGTCACCGACGCGGCGGCCATCCACGGCTCGGTGGCGGCGAAGAACGTGCGCAGGTCGCTCATCCCGGCCAGGGACACCCCGGCGGCGAAGAGGTCCGGCCACCGGGTGAGTGCGACCAGCGTCAGGTAGCCGCCGTAGGACCACCCGTGCGCGCCGACCCGGCCGGGTGCGGCGATGCCCGCGTCGAGCAGGAAGCGCACCGTGGCCGGGACGTCGTCGAACGAGGCCTCCCGGGCGGCGCCGTCGTCGGCGCACATGAACGCCCGCCCCTGCCCACCGGAGCCGCGCACGTTGGGCGCGAACACGGTGAAGCCGGCGGCGACCAGTGACTGCGCGACCGGCGACCACGCCGGCCGCTCCTGGCCCTCGGGGCCGCCGTGGAAGCTGACGACCGTGCGGTCGGGGCCGTGCACGTCCGGCGGGGTGTAGAGCCAGCCGTGCAGCGGGGTGCCGTCGGCGGCGCGGTAGTCGACGCGGACCGGGTCCACCGACAACGCCCGGTCGGGACGGCGCGGCAGCGAGGGCAGCCGGGCCGGCGCCTCGGCCCCGTCCAGCGACACCGCCCACAGTCCGCGGGGCGTGTGCGGGCCGGTGAGCTCGGCGACCATCGTCGAGCCGTCCGCGGCCAGGGACCAGCCGGGCAGGACCGGCTCGGGCAGGTCGAGGCGCTCGACCAGCGCGCCGTCGGCCCCACCGTGCACCTGCAGCTCGGTGACCCCGCCGGCGTTCCAGACGGCGAGCACGGTGCCGCCGGTGCGCAGGGCGTAGGCGTCGAGGTCGGCGTCGGGCCGGCAGAGGACGACACGGGCCTCCCCCAGCTCGCCGTCGTCGGACAGCGGCACCTCGACCAGGCCGGCGCGATCGGCGAAGGCCGGGCCGGGCAGGGAGGCCCGCAGCAGCACCGACCGGCCGTCGGGGGCGAACCGGCCGTCCTCGGAGGCGATCCCGCCGGGGGCGTCGAGCGGGATCACCCGCCGGGTGCGGCCGGTGGCCACCTCGACGAGGACGACGTGCCGGTGGCCCCGCGGGCCGCGACGGGCGAGCAGCCACCGCTCGTCGGCGGAGACGGCCGTGACCGACAGGAAGCCCCCGCGGGCGAGGGTGCGCTGCGCGCCGGTGACGACGTCGACGAGGACGACGTCGGCGTCCGGCCCCGTGCCCGGGGCGATCGAGCAGACGTAGTGGCCCGGGCGGGTCCAGTGCCCGGCGAACACCGTGGCGCGCGGGTCCCCGCCGGCGACCAGCCGGGCGTCGCTGCCGTCGGGGCGGACGACGTGCAGCTCCGCGCAGATCGACCCGCTGGGGCTGACCAGGTACGCCAGCCACTCGCCGTCGGGCGCCCAGGCGACCGAGACGACCTCCTGGTCGGGGCCGGAGAGGACCAGCGGCAGCGTGGGCGCGGAGCCGCCCACCGGCAGCACCTCCAGCCGCGGGATGCCGGAGCGGTCGGTCACGTACGCGACCCGGTTCCCGGCCGGGGACAGCGCCGGGCACCACGCGCCGGCGGCGCCGGCGATCTCGGCGACGGCCAGCCGCACCTCGGTCGGCAGGCCGGCGGGCGAGGCGCCGAACGGCTCGGGGACGACGGGGGACGACGGGTGGAACAGGGGGCTGGCCACGGCACCTCCTCGGCTCGGAGCGGGGGTCTGGGCAGCGGCTCTGCGCAGCGGCCCGCGGGAGGGTCGCACGCCCGGGTGGTGTGTCCCGGCACGCACTCCGGAGGCGCTCCGGCGGCGCGGTGCGGCCGGCTCAGCCGCCCCACGTGCCACAGTGCGCGGGCGGTGTTGCGTCGAGATGTCCACGACAACAACTCCCGCCACGCCGGGCGTGGCAGCCGAGGAGGCTCGGTCCCCGTCGATAGCCTCGGGCGCGGAGCCATCCCGGCTCCGACAGGACGACGGAGGACGCCCATGCGCTCGCTGCGCCTCGTGGGGCTGTCCGACGACGGCTCCAGCCTCGTGCTGGTCGCCGAGGGCACCGAGCCCGGCGACGAGGGCGAGCGCTTCGAGCTGCCGGTCGACGACCGCCTCCGGGCCGCCGCGCGCGGTGACGCCCGCCGGCTGGGCCAGATCGACGTCGACCTGGGCATGAGCCTGCCGCCGCGGGTCATCCAGGCTCGCATCCGGTCCGGCGAGACCCCGGAGCAGGTCGCCGAGGCCGCGGGCATCCGGGTCGACCGGGTGCTGCGCTTCGCCGGCCCGGTGCTGCAGGAGCGCGAGCGGATCGCCGACCAGGCCCGCGAGGCGCGCGTCCGGCTCTCCGACGGCTCGATCACCTCCCCGCTGCAGCAGTTCATGGCCGAGCGACTGCGGCTGCTCGGCAGCGACCTGGACGCCGTCCGGTGGGACTCCGCCCGCGGGTCCGACGGTGTGTGGCAGGTGACCGCGGCCTGGCACGCCGGCGCGAAGTCCGGCCTCACCCGCTGGGCCTACGACATGCGCGGCCGGGTCGTCGCCCCCGTGGACGCGGCCACCACCGACTTCGCCGAGGGCACCCGGCTGGTCCGCGTCGTCCCCGACGTCCCCGCCGGGCTGCCGGCGTCCCCGCTGCACCGCTCCCGCCCGGTCGGCGTCGTCACCGAGCACGTGCCCCCGGCCGAGCCGGTCGAGCAGCACGAGCCCGCCGAGGTCCCGGCCGAGGCGCACCGCCGTGCCGCCGACGACGCGGTCGACCTCGACGACATCGCCGAGCACGACACCGTCGTCCTGGGTCGTCCCGACGGTGAGGACGAGGACCCCCGCGCCCGGGTCCCGGCCTGGGAGGACATCGTCTTCGGGGTCCGCCGCCACCGCTGACCGGAACAGCACCTGCGTGAGGCCCGTTGTCACGGGTAGGAGGTGCGCATGTCCATGTCGGTGTCGATGCCCCTAGGCGGCGTCCAGGTCGGGTCCTATGACAGCTACGAACGCGCGCAGGCCGCGGTCGACCACCTGTCGGACCAGAAGTTCCCCGTCGAGAACGTGACCATCATCGGGACCGACCTCCGGATGATCGAGAAGGTCACCGGCCGGATGACCTGGGGCCGGGCCCTGGCCGCCGGTGCGGCCGCCGGCGCCTGGTGGGGTCTGTTCGTCGGTCTGCTGCTCGGGATCTTCGCCGAGGACGGGAGCAACTGGCTCGGCTCGGTCCTGTCGGGCCTGCTCATCGGGCTGGTCTTCGGCGCGGCCTTCGGCGGGATGGGGTACGCGGCCACGCAGGGCCGCCGCGACTTCACGAGCACCAGCCGGATCACCGCGAGCAGGTACGACGTGATGTGCGACCCGAGCCGCGCCGAGGAGGCCCGCGCGATCCTCGCCCGCTTCTCCCTGCGCGGCTAGCTGTACTGACCGGAGACGTTGGTCGAGGACGTGTGACGACACGATCTGATTGATCTTGTTCGGGGAGGACCTCCGGACGTGGAGTGGAGCTGCTGAAGGCACCCATTCCACGAGCTCCGGAGGTCCTC
>NZ_QOHG01000008.1 GCF_003319125.1 Blastococcus sp. TF02A-26
GGCTGATCCGCTCCCAGATGGGCTGGAACTGGAACCAGCCGGCGAACTCGTAGCCGACCTGGCCGCGGGTGACGGTGGCCTCCTCGTGGCCGATCCGCCGCGGTGGGGTGCCGAGCCCCGCGGCGGCGGAGTAGACCATCAGCTGGGACTGCGCGGTCGTGTCGAGGTGTGCGGATGACCGCGCCCACCGTCCTCGTGACGACCGACTACCTGCAGCCCGGTGACGAGGTGGACCAGATCCTGCGCGCCGCGGGGTACGCCACCCGCCACCGGCCCCTGCGCGGTCGGCGGGACCCCGAGGACCTCGTGGCCGCGCTCGAGGGCGCGGTCGGCGCGCTCATCGCCAACGAGCCGGTCACCGCCGACGTCCTGCGGCGGTCGCCGGACCTCCGGGCGCTCGTGCGCACCGGCGTGGGATACGACTCCGTCGACGTGGCCGCCGCGACCGAGGCCGGCGTCTCCGTCAGCAACCTGCCCGGGATCAACGCCGTCGCCGTCGCCGAGTACACGATGGCGCTGCTGCTGGCACAGGCGCGCCGGCTGGTGCCGGTGGCGATCGGGGTCGCCGACGGTGGGTGGCCGCGCGAGGACGGCTCCGAGCTGCGCGGCAAGGTCCTCGGGCTCAGCGGCTACGGGGCCTCCGCCCGGGCCGTCGTCCCGCTCGCGCGGGCCTTCGGGCTCACCGTCCTCTGCACCACGGGCGTGCCGGCCGGGGAGCGCGGCGAGGCGGAGGTCGGGTTCGTGGAGCTCCCGGAGCTGCTGGCGGCGTCCGACCTCGTCTCCGTGCACACCGCCCTGACACCGGCCACCCGGGGACTGCTGGACGCCGACGCGCTGGCGCTCATGAAGCCCACCGCGCACCTGGTCAACACCGCTCGCGGCGGCATCGTCGACGAGGCCGCCCTCGCGGCCGCGGTCCGCGCCGGGCGGCTGGCCGGCGCGGCGCTGGACGTCACCGCGACCGAGCCCCTGCCGGCGGACAGCCCCCTGCGGGGTGTCGACGGCATCACGGTCTACTCCCACCTGGCCGGGCAGACCGCCGAAGCCCGTCGCGCCGCCGGGACCGAGGGCGCCCGCGAACTCGTCGACGCGCTCGCCGGCCGGCCCCGGCACTCGCTGAACGCAGACCTGATCGCCCCGGAGTGACCCGGACGACGTCGCGACACCCGGGTCGCGACCGGGCGCGGTGTGGCCGGGCCTGCGGTCACGTGCGCGTGATGCTCCGGTCGTGCCTGCGCGCGCCGGAGAGCGGCCCACGTCCGTCCCGGGGGTCGTCGGTGCCCGTCCGGCCGGGACGGCTCGCTCCCCGGCCCTAGGGTGCCGGTGATCGGCGACACACCGGCCGACGGAGGCGAGCGAGAGGGACGACGCTGTGGCTGAGCAGACCGGACAGACCGCACTGATCACGGGGGCCGGGCAGAACGTCGGCGCGGAGACGGCCCGGGTGCTGGCCGCCCGCGGCATCACCGTCGGCGTCAACGACCTGTTCGCCGACCGGGCCGAGCGCGTGGTCGAGGAGATCCGCGCCGCCGGCGGCAAGGCCGAGCCGGTGGTCGCCGACGTGACCGACCTCGATGCCGTCCGCGAGGCGTTCGGGCTCTTCGGGCCGATCGACATCCTGGTCAACAACGCGGGGATCCCGATCACCGGGATCCAGATGAAGAAGTTCGTCGACGAGGACCCGGCCACCTGGAAGGCGTTCGTCGACCTCAACGTCTACGGCCCGATGAACTGCACGCACACCGCCCTGCCCGGGATGCTCGAGCGGGGCTGGGGGCGGGTCGTCACGATCAGCTCGGAGTCGGCCCGGGTGGGCGACAAGCTGATCGCCACCTATGCCGCCTCCAAGGGCGCCGGGCCGGCGCTGATGCGCTCGCTGGCCAAGGAGGTCGGCCGGCACGGCATCACCTGCAACAGCATCTCGCTGGCCACCCAGAACAACGCCGGCATGGACGAGGCGTCCGACATGGCGCTCAAGCAGCTCCGCGCCTACGCGGTGCCGCGGCTGGGCAAGGGCAGCGACGTCGCCGCCGCGGTGGCCTGGCTGGTCAGCGAGGAGGCCTCCTGGGTCACCGGGCAGACCATCCCGGTCAACGGCGGCTACGCCACGAGCTGAGCGACCGTGACCGAGCTCGTGGGCGACGTCGCCGTCGTCACCGGTGGCAGCAGCGGGATCGGCCGCGGGGTGGCCGGGTCCCTGGCGCGGCACGGCGCCCGGGTGGTGATCACCGGCCGGCGGGCCGACGTCCTCGAGGAGGCCGCCCGGTCGATCGGCGCGGAGGTGGGGGAGGACCGCGTCCTCGCCGTCCCCGGGGACGCGACCTCGTCGGCCGATGTCGCGGCCACCTTCGACGCGGCCGAGCGGGCCTTCGGACGGGTGGACGTGCTGGTCAACAACGCCGGTGGTGGGCCGCTGCGGCCGATCGCGGTCCTCGACGAGGACACCTGGGCCCAGGTCTTCACCGGCAACACCACGAGCGCGTTCCTCGCCATGCGGGAGTACATCCGCCGCCGCCCCGAGGGGCAGGCCGCCGGGGCGATCGTCAACATCAGCTCGGTCAACGGCGGTCTCGGCGGGGTGACCCCCGGGCACGCGGCCTACTCCGCGGCGAAGGCGGCCCTCGACCAGCTGACCCGCGTGGCCGCGGCCGAGTTCGGCCCGCGCGGGGTCCGCGTCAACAGCGTCGCCCCGGGCGCCACCCGCAGCGAGACGTTCTCCGACGCCGTCGTCGACGGGCCGCTCGGTCAGGCGTTCGCGGAGCGCACGCCGCTGGGCCGGGTCGCGGAGGCGTCGGACATCGCGGAGGTGGTGGCCTTCCTCTGCTCCCGTGCAGCGGCGTGGGTGACCGGTGTCGTGCTGCAGGCCGACGGCGGGACGCACCTGCTGGGCGTGCCCGACTTCCTCGACGTCATGGCGAGGTGGCGGCGGGACCGGCCGGCACAGCAGTAGAGCGCTCGGCCGGTCGGCCGAGCGTGACCGGGAGGTGCTCGTAACCGCGCAGGATGATGGTGCGCCGCCGTGTCCCCCTGCCGGCGGGCGCGAGGTCGGGGAACCGCTCGAACAGCGCGCGCAGCGCCACCTCGCCCTCCATCCGGGCCAGTGCGGCGCCGAGGCAGAAGTGGATGCCGCTGGAGAACGCCACGTGGTCGCGCGCGTTGGCACGGGTGACGTCGAAGCGGTGCGGGTCCTCGAACACCTCCGGGTCCCGGTTGGCGGCGGCCAGTCCGAGCAGCACCAGCTCGCCCTCACGCAGCTGCACGCCCCGCACGGTGGTGTCCCGCTTGACCCGCCGTCCGGTCCGCTGCACCGGTGACTCGACGCGCAGCATCTCGTCGACGGCGTTGGGCCACAGCGACGGGTCGTCGACCAGCACCCGGCGCTGGTCGGGGTTCGCGAACAGCAGCGCAGCGCCGCTGCCGATGAGGTTGACCGTCGTCTCGAAGCCGGCGCCGAAGACCAGGGCGGCGGTGGCCACCAGCTCCTGCTCGGTGAGCCCGCTGCCGTCGTCGTCGGCCATGACCGCCAGCTGGGAGAGCAGGTCGTCGCCGGGGTCCTGCCGGAGCCGGCGCAGGTGCCCGCGGAACCAGGAGTCCAGCTCGGTGAGGTTGCGCTCGACGCTGCGGTGCGTCGTCCACGACAGGCCCATGTCGAGGCTCGGCGTGGCGCCGTCGCCCCAGGCGAGGAACTGTTCGCGCATGGCGACCGGGACGCCCAGCATCTCGGAGATGACCGTGACCGGCAGCAGGCTGGCGTAGCGCGCCACCAGGTCGACCGGCTGCCCGCCGGCGGCGTCGCGCTCGAGGTCGTCGAGGAGCTCCGCGGCGATCTCGCCGGTGCGGTCGCGCAGGTGCGCGACGGCGCGGGCGGTGAAGGCGCGGCTGACCAGCCTGCGGTAGCGCGTGTGCTCCGGCGGGTCGACGGCGAGCATGGACGGCGGGTCGATCGGGCCGATGCTCGGTCGCGGGCCGGCCAGCCGCAGCGCCTTGCCGAGCACCGGGGGGAGCGTGTCGGCGCGGTTCCCGCCGATCACCCCGAAGTCGTCGCTGCGCAGCACCTCGGTGCAGACGTCGTGGTGGACGCTGACCCGCGCGAACGCGCCGCCGGCGAACGGGGCCGCCGTCCGCAGCCGCTCGTAGCGCCCGTACGGGTCCTCGCGCACCGCCGGGTCGCTGAGCACCTCGGCGTCGGCGTTGCCGCGGCGGACCTGGGCGCGGATCGCCAGTCGCATCGCACCGTGGGTCGTGGCCCAGCGGACCGCACTGCGCACCGTCACGTCGGTCGCCTCCTGAGTCGGGGTGGGTGGGTGCTCACTGCCTACCGGACGCGTCCCCCGGACGCGCGCGGGGCGCCGACGGAGGTCCCGTCGGCGCCCCGGTGTGGCCGCTGTGGTGCCCAGGGCCGGCCGTGCAGGCCGGCCCCGGGACCCGATCAGTTGTGCAGGTCGAACCGGTCGAGCTCCATGACCTTGACCCACGCCTCGACGAAGTCCTGGACGAACTTCTCCTTGGTGTCGTCGAAGGAGTAGACCTCGACGATGCCGCGCAGGATGGAGTTCGAGTTGAACACCAGGTCGGCTGCGGTGGCGGTGCGGACGACGTTGCCGTCGGCGTCCAGACCCTCGTAGACGCCCTCGCCCTCGACCGCGCTCCGCCACTGGATGCCCAGGTCGAGCAGGTTGCGGAAGAAGTCCTGGGAGAGCACCCCGACGCGGTCGGTGAAGACACCGTGCTGCACGCCGCCGGTGTTGGCGCCGAGCACCCGCAGACCGCCGACGAGCACGGTCATCTCCTTGGGCGTGAGCTCCAGCATGTAGGCCTTGTCGACCAGCAGGGTCTCCGCGGGGAGCTTGCTGCCCGGGGCGATCCAGTTGCGGAAGCCGTCGGCCCGCGTCTCGAGCCACTTGAAGTTCTCGACGTCGGTCTGCTCCTGCGTGGCGTCCGTGCGGCCCGGGTGGAACGGCACGGTGATGCTCACGCCGGCGTCGGCCGCGGCCTTCTCGACCGCCGCGCTGCCGCCGAGGACGATCAGGTCGGCCAGCGAGACCTTCTTGCCGGTCTGCTCGAACTCGGCCTTGACCCGCTCGAGGACCGGCAGGACCTCCTGGACGCCGGCGTTGGCCGCCCAGTTGATCTGCGGCTCGAGGCGGATGCGGGCACCGTTGGCGCCGCCGCGCTTGTCCGTGCCGCGGTAGGACGCGGCGGCGGACCAGGCGGTGTGCACCAGCTGCGAGACGGTCAGCCCGGAGTCGAGCAGCCGCTGCTTGAGGTCGGCGATCTCCGCCTCGCCCACGAGCTCGTGGTCGACCGCGGGAACCGGGTCCTGCCAGATGAGGTCCTCGGCCGGGACGTCGGGACCGACGTAGCGCGTCTTCGGGCCCATGTCGCGGTGCAGCAGCTTGAACCACGCCCGCGCGTACTGGTCGGCGAAGTACTCGGGGTCGTTCTTGAAGCGCTCCGAGATCGCCCGCAGCTCGGGGTCCTTGATGAGAGCCATGTCGGCGGTCGACATCATCGGGGGGTTCTTCTTGCCCTCGATGTGGGCGTCGGGGACGAGCTGCTGCGCCTCGGGGTTGGTCGGCTGCCACTGCTTGGCGCCGGCCGGGCTCGTGGTGAGCTCCCAGTCGTAGCCGAACAGCGTGTCCCAGTAGCTGTTGTCCCAGGTGGTCGGCGTGGGCGTCCAGGCACCCTCGAGACCGCTGGTGATGGTGTCGGCGCCCTTGCCGGTGCCGTACTGGCTGATCCAGCCCAGGCCGTTGCCGTGCACCGGGCAGCCCTCGGGCTCCGGACCGACCAGCTCGGGGTTGCCGGCGCCGTGGGTCTTGCCGAAGGTGTGGCCGCCGGCGATGAGGGCGACCGTCTCCTCGTCGGTCATGCCCATGCGGCGGAAGGTCACCTTGATGTCGTGACCGGACGCCAGCGGGTCGCCGCTGCCGCGCGGGCCCTCGGGGTTGACGTAGATCAGACCCATGGTGACCGCGGCGAGCGGTCCCTCGTCCAGGTCGAGCGGGACCTCGTCGGCGTACCGCTCGTCACCGAGCCAGGTGTCCTCGGGACCCCAGAAGGTCTCCTCGGGCTGCCAGGTGTCCTCGCGACCGAAGGCGAAGCCGAAGGTCTTCAGGCCCATGTCGTCGTGCGCGACGTTGCCGGCGAGCACGAGCAGGTCGGCCCAGGAGAGCTTGCGGCCGTACTTCTGCTTGACGGGCAGCAGCAGGCGGCGGGCCTTGTCCAGGTTCGCGTTGTCCGGCCAGCTGTTGAGCGGGGCGAAGCGCTGGCCGCCCTGGCCGCCGCCACCCCGGCCGTCCGCGATGCGGTACGTGCCGGCGGCGTGCCACGACATGCGGATGAACAGCGGGCCGTAGTGGCCCCAGTCCGAGGGCCACCACTCCTGCGACGTGCGCATGACGTCGACGATGTCGCGCTTGACCGCCTCGACGTCCAGGGTCGCGACGGCCGCCTTGTAGTCGAAGTCGGCACCCAGCGGGTCGGAGTCCTTCGAGGGCTTGTTCAGCACGTCCAGGTCGACCTGGTTGGGCCACCAGTCGCGGTTGCTCCGCGGACGCCCGGTGCTGTGCTGGGTCGGCGAGGGGATCGCCGGGTTCTCGCTCTCGCTCGTGCTGGCGGTCTCGACCTTGTCTTCTTCCTTGCTCACGGTCTCCCTCTCTCTGCTCACTTGCGGTGGGGTGGTTCGGGACGACGCCCGGCCGCACAGGCCGGGCAGCGCCCCCAGTAGATGACCTCGGCCTCGTCGATCTGGAAGCCGGCGTCGTCGGCAGCGGTCAGGCACGGCGCGTAGCCGACGGCGCAGTCGACGTCGACGATCACGCCGCAGGACCGGCACACGACGTGGTGGTGGTTGTCCCCGACGCGGGCCTCGTACCTCGCGACCGATCCCGTCGGCTGCAGCCGGCGGATCAGCCCGGCCGAGGTGAGGACGCGCAAGCCGTCGTAGACCGCCTGGTGGGAGACGTCCGCCAGCCGCTCCCGCGTCGCGCCGATGAGCGACTCGGTGTCGGCGTGGGGGTGGTCGTACACCGCGGAGAGCACCGCCACTCGGGGGCGGGTGACCCGCAGTTCGGCGTCCCGGAGCATGCGCTCCAGGTCCATGGTGGATGGCACGACCTCATCCTTGCGCGATCCCAGTCCGGAATCAATCAAAACTTCGGGGACGTCGCCGCGTCGCCCCGATGAACGTCCTCGCTATGGTCCCGGCCACATCCGCACGAGTGGAGGACTCATGCAGCGCGTGCCGCTGGTCGACTATCTGGTGCTCGACGACGAGCCGCACCTCGTGGCCGCCGAGTGCACCGGCTGCGGCGCCCGGTACTTCGACCGCCGCAGCGCCTGCGCGAGCTGCGGGGAGCTGGACTTCCGCTCGGCGGACGTGCCGACCGAGGGCGAGCTGACCACCTTCACGATCGTGCAGTTCGCCGCCGAGGGCGTCGAGGTGCCCTTCGTGGCCGGTGTCGTCGACTGCGGCGGCACCAGCGTCAAGGGCAACGTCGTCAACACCCCGCCCGACCCCGAGCACGTCACGCTCGGCATGCGGGTGCGCCTGACCACGGTGCCGGTCGGCACCGACGCCGCCGGGACCGAGGCCGTGGGCTACGGCTTCGAGCCGGTTCCCTGAGAGGAGCGCTCCGTGGCCGAGAACGTGTGGATCCTGGGCATCTCGATGACCCGGTTCGGCAAGCACCGGGACAAGGACACCCTCGACCTGGGCTCCGAGGCGGCGATCGGAGCCATGCGTGACGCCGGCGTCGGCATCGGCGACATCGGGGTGCTCGCGGCCGGGAACCTCATCGGGGGCAACGGCTTCGGCCAGCTGCTGCAGAAGCAGATCGGGCAGACCGGCATCCCGGTCTACAACGTCGCCAACGCCTGCGCGACCGGGGCCACGGCGCTCCGGGTCGTGGTCATGGCGATCAAGTCCGGCGAGGTCGACACCGGCATGGCGGTCGGCGTCGAGAAACTGTCCGGCGCCGGCCTGCTCACCGGCAACGCGCGCAGGGAGGAGGGCGGGCACTGGGTGCGGGACGGGCGCTACGGCGCGGTCGCCCCGCTCGACGGCCGGATCGGCACCGAGACCATGCCGGGCGTCTTCGCCCAGATCGGCATGGAGTACGCGCACCGGTACGGGGGAGCGGACTTCGAGCTGTTCGCCCGGATCTCCGAGAAGAACCACGCGCACTCGACGCTCAACCCGATGGCCGCCTACCAGAAGCGGCTCACCCTCGACGAGATCATGAACGACGTCATGATCGCCTACCCGAACACCCGGCCGATGTGCTCGGCCAACTGCGACGGCGCGGCCGCTGCGGTGCTGGTGAGCGAGACCAAGCTGCGCACGCTGTCGCTGGAGCAGCAGCGCCGGGCGGTGAAGATCAGCGCCTCGGTGCTGACCAGCGACCCGTGGACCGACGGCTGCCAGGTGCTGCCCGACATCAACACCCTGACCCGCCGGGCGGCGGCGACTGCCTACGAGCAGGCCGGCGTGGGCCCGGGCGACCTCGACCTGGTCGAGCTGCACGACTGCTTCGCCACCGCGGAGCTCGTGCACTACGACAACCTCGGTCTCTGCGAGCCCGGGGGCGCGGTGGACTTCTTCCGGTCCGGCGCTCCGTGGCGCGACGGCAGCACCCCGGTGAACGTCTCCGGTGGCCTGCAGTCCAAGGGGCATCCGGTCTCCGCCACCGGCATCGCCAACGTCTGGGAGGTCGCCACCCACCTGCGCGGCGAGGCCGGCGACCGGCAGATCGAGGGCGCGCGGGTCGGGCTGGCGCACGTCATCGGCCTCGGCTCGGCCTGCGGCGTCCACGTGCTGGAGAAGGCGGCGGCCTAGTCCTGTCCGCCGCGGTCGCCGCGCGCCAGGAAGGGTCCGGCCACCGCGACCGGAGGAGGAGGGCATGACGGCAGATCCGCCGACCATCCACGACTGGGCGGGCGGCCGCCCCGCCTTCGAGCGCTGGCTCGGGCGCTACTACGACCTGGTGGAGGACGACGACCTGCTGTCGCCGGTCTTCGGGGGGCGGGTGTCGCACCAGCACCGGCGCGACGTCGTCACCTGGTGGTGCGAGGTCATGGGCGGGCCGGCCGAGTACACCGCCTCGCTGGGCGGCTACGCGAACATGCTGCGCCACCACCGCGACCTGGGGATCACCGCGGAGCAGCGGCTGCGCTTCGTCACCCTGCTCTCCCGTGCCGCCGACGAGGCCGGGCTGCCCGACGACCCCGAGCTCCGTGCCGCGCTCATGGGCTACGCCGAGTGGGGCACGCGGCTGGCGGTGCAGAACTCCGCCGAGGGCGCCGACGTCGTCGAGCACGCCCCGGTGCCGCGCTGGGGCTGGGGCGTCGCGCCGCCCTACCGGCCGGGCGCCTGACGGTCGCGCGGAGCGAACCTTTGGTCCATTTCGCGGCGCCGAGCACTAGTCTCGCGGCAGCCACGCCGCCGAGAACCGAGGTACAGCCATGCCCGGAACCATCCCGCACTGGATCGACGGAGCTCTCCGGGAGAGCACCTCCGGCCGCACCGCGCCGGTCACCGACCCCGCGACCGGCGAGGTCACCGGTCAGGTCGTGCTGGCGTCGGTCGACGAGGTCGACGCCGCGGTCGCCGCGGCGACGAGGGCGTTCCCCCTCTGGCGGGACATGTCGCTGGCCAAGCGGACGACGGTGCTGTTCGCGTTCCGGGAGCTGCTGAACGCCCGCAAGGGGGAGCTGGCGGAGATCATCACCGCCGAGCACGGCAAGGTCCTCTCCGACGCGCTCGGCGAGGTGAGCCGCGGCCAGGAGGTCGTCGAGTTCGCCTGCGGGGTGCCCCACCTGGTCAAGGGCGGCTTCACGGAGAACGCCTCGACCGGCGTCGACGTGCACTCGGTCCGCCAGCCCGTCGGGCCGGTGGCGGTGATCAGCCCGTTCAACTTCCCGGCCATGGTCCCGATGTGGTTCTTCCCCATCGCGATCGCCACCGGTAACACCGTCGTCCTCAAGCCGAGCGAGAAGGACCCGTCGGCGGCGCTCTGGATCGCCGAGCTGTGGAAGCAGGCCGGCCTGCCCGACGGCGTGTTCAACGTGGTGCAGGGCGACAAGGTCTCGGTCGACCGGCTGCTGGAGCACCCCGACGTCAAGGCGGTGTCCTTCGTCGGGTCGACGCCGATCGCCCGGTACGTCTACGAGAACGGCACCCGCGCCGGCAAGCGGGTGCAGGCCCTCGGCGGGGCGAAGAACCACATGGTCGTGCTGCCCGACGCCGACCTGGACCTCGCCGCCGACGCCGCCATCAACGCCGGTTTCGGGTCGGCGGGGGAGCGGTGCATGGCGATCAGCGCGCTGGTCGCCGTCGGCGGGATCGGCGACGACCTGGTCGCGCGGATCGCCGAGCGGGCCGCCACGCTGCGCACCGGCGACGGACGGCGCGGCTGCGACATGGGGCCGCTGGTCACCCGGGAGCACCGGGACAGGGTGTCCTCCTACGTGGACGCCGGTGAGGCCGCCGGGGCCAAGGTCGTCGTCGACGGCCGCGAGGTGCGCCCGGACGGTGCCGCGGACGGGTTCTGGCTCGGGCCGACGCTGCTGGACAACGTCTCGACCGACATGAGCGTCTACACCGACGAGATCTTCGGTCCGGTGCTGTCGGTGCTGCGGGTCGACACCTACGAGCAGGCGCTCGAGCTGGTCAACGGCAACGAGTACGGCAACGGCACCGCGATCTTCACCAACGACGGTGGCGCCGCCCGGCGGTTCCAGAACGAGGTCGAGGTCGGGATGATCGGCATCAACGTGCCGGTCCCGGTGCCGATGGCCTACTACTCCTTCGGTGGCTGGAAGCACTCGCTGTTCGGCGACTCGCACGCCCACGGGACCGAGGGCATCTCCTTCTTCACCCGCGGCAAGGTCGTGACCTCCCGCTGGCTGGACCCCAGCCACGGCGGCCTGGACCTCGGCTTCCCGCAGAACGTCTGACCCTCGCCGTCCGGGGCCGGGTCACGCCGGTCCGGTCCCGGGCGGAGGAGTCAGCTCGCGGGACACCGTCTGCTCGCCGAGGAAGAACGTCGGGTAGATCTCGAGCGTGAGCGAGTCCAGGAAGCGGGGGACGTCGACCTCCGGCGAGCGCAGGAACCGCTTGGCGTGCTCGGTGCTCGGGAACTGGAAGACGTTCATGACCTCCCGGCCGTCGTCGGTGGCCCGGTAGACCCAGTACGCGGTCACGTCCAGACGGGCGAAGCGGTCGGCGGACCGCTCGAGTTCCGCGACGTAGGAGTCGTAGTCCTCCACCGGGAAGATCGTCACCAGGTAGACCATCGCTGCGCTCCTTCCGTCACCGGTCACGGTCCGTCGTCTCGCCGGACTGCAGCCGGCCCCGGGGACGCGGGCCGTGCCGCTCCTCGAGCAGGGCGCGGACGTGGGCGGTGCAGCGCCCGCAGTCCGTCCCCGCCCCGCAGGCATCGGCGACCTGGCGCACGGTGCGCGCGCCGTCGGCGATGACCGCCCGCACGGTCGTGCTGCTCACCGCCCGGCAGATGCAGATGTACATCGGGGCACCGTCCCGCCTCGAGGACGACTCCGGCGTCGCCCCTCCCGCATCCAAGCGGCTGCCCGCCTGCCCTGCCTGCCGAGCCCGGCAGCCCTAGGCTCGGGGCCGTGACGACGGCCCGGGACTGGACGCTGGACGGATCGACCGGCCGGCTGGCCGCCCGCACCTGGCAGGGGGACGGCGACCCTCGCTACGTCGCGCTGCTGGCCCACGGCTACGGCGAGCACGTCGGCCGGTACGAGCACGTGGCCGCGGCGCTGGTGGCGCACGGCGCGGTCGTGTACGGCCTCGACCACATGGGCCACGGCCGCAGCGAGGGCGAGCGGGTCGTCTTCGGCGACGTGGAGCGGGTGGTCGACGACCTCCACGCCGTCGACGAGCGCGCCCGGGCCGAGCGCCCGGGGCTGCCGGTCGTCCTCGTCGGGCACTCGATGGGCGGGCTGATCTCCGCCCGGTACGCGCAGCGGTACGGCGCCACCCTGGCGGCCCTCGTCCTGTCCGGGCCGGTCGTCGGCGCCTTCGCCACGGCCGACGCGCTGCTGGCCCTGCCGGAGATCCCCGACGTCCCGCTGGACAGCACGACGCTGTCCCGGGACCCGGCGGTGGGGGAGGCCTACGTCGCCGACCCGCTGGTCTGGCACGGGCCGTTCAAGCGGCCGATGCTCGAGGCGTGGCAGCGGGCGCTCGCGGCCGTCGACGCCGGACCGGACCTCGGGGACCTGCCGCTGATGTGGGTGCACGGCGCGGACGACCAGCTGGTGCCGGTTGAAGGCAGCCGGGTCGGCATCGCCCACCTCGGCGGCGGGCGGCACGAGGAGCGCGTCTACCCGGGAGCGCGGCACGAGGTGTTCAACGAGACGAACGCCGACGAGGTCCTCGCCGACGTGACCGCCTTCCTCGACCGGGCGCTGGCCCGGCGGAGCTGACCGCTCAGTCCCGCCGCCAGACCACCTGGAGCTCGCTGCGCTGACCG
The DNA here is from genome assembly GCF_003319125.1 of Blastococcus sp. TF02A-26. Classification (GTDB taxonomy): domain Bacteria; phylum Actinomycetota; class Actinomycetes; order Mycobacteriales; family Geodermatophilaceae; genus Trujillonella. The sequence continues at coordinate 12,504 of NZ_QOHG01000008.1, forward strand.
AAGCGCTCCAGGTGCGAGCCGACGACGGCCTGGACCCGCTCGAGCTCCTCGGGCCCGGGCGCGGTGGCCAGCAGTTCGAGGCTGCCCTCCTGCGACCGGAGCAGACAGTCGCCGACGGCGAGCACGATGCGGACGCCGTCGGCCTCCTCGCGGATCTCGCTGCGCCGGCCGAGGTGGGCGGCCAGCTGCTTCGCGTACCGCTCGGGGGTCGCGGTGCCGACGTCGGCGCGGGCGGTGAGCGGGGCGGTCACTCGGCACCTCCGGGCGCCGCGCCGTCGGCGAGCAGCAGGTACAGCGACCGGCGGGTCTCGGCCAGGAGCTCCGCGGCAGCCGCGCGCTGGGCGTCGGTGCCGGTGCGGGCGACCTCCTTGACCGCGCCGTGCAGGCTCATGACCAGTCCGCGCAGGTCCGGTCCGGCAGTGGCGCCCTGCTCGCCGGAGAAGGGGTCGGCCCAGGTGGACCGCCGCTCCTCGACGTGCGCGCGGCCGGCGTCGGTGAGGGTGACCAGCTTGCGGCCGGCCTCGGCGGTCACGGTGACCAGGCCCTCGTCCTCGAGCTGGCTGATCGTCGGGTAGATCGCGCCGGGGCTGGGGGTCCAGCGCCCGCCGCTTCGCTCGGCGATGGCCTGCATGAGCTGGTAGCCGTGCATGGGCTGCTCGGTGAGCAGCTGCAGGACAGCGGTGCGGACGTCGCCGCGGGGACGGCGGCCGCGGGGGTGCGGGCCGCCCCGGTGCGAGCCGAGGGGGCGGCCCTCGCCGAAGCCGGGGGAGCCGCCGCGGGGGTGGTGGAAGCGTCGGGAGCCGGGATGGCCGGCGTGTCCTCGCATGGGGTGCATGGTGATCCTCCTGGGATATCGGATGACGCTAACGATACATCGTTAGCGTCATCCGTCAACGAGGTGTGGAGGAGACCCGTGGGCGTGACGCCGACGGATCTCCTCCGACCACCGAGGCAGGTGGGGCCCGCGCCGGCCGTGTCCGGAGGACGCCGTCGGCCCCAGCAGCACCAGCCGTCCCCCTCCGGGCGAGGCGTCGACGCCGGGGAGCGGATGCCGCTCACCATGAGCCCGGCCGCGGACACGGCGTCCGCGCGACGGGAGGGATCCACCATGTACCGCGTACGGCGGGTGCTGCGTTTCATGCGCGAGCACAAGTTCACGACCTCGTTCCTCGGCACCGCGCTGGGCGGCGCGCTCATCAACATCGGGCTCGTGGCCCAGGGCGCGACGATCGGCATGCTCGCGGCGATGTGGGGGGTCCTCGGACTCCTGGGCCTGTTCAGCGGAGGCGGCGGAACGGCGCCGTACCAGCCGGGTGTCACCCGCATCAACGGGCAGAACTACGCGACGGGCAGCTTCGAGGCCCACATGGCGCGGCAGACCCAGACGCACTGACGCAGCCCGTCCGCGGGGTGCGATCCCCGCCGGGACGGCAGCCGAGCCGGACGACGCGGCGGTCACCTCACCGGGGTGACCGCCGCGTTCCGGTGGGTGGCTCAGTCGCCGTCGTCCTCCCCGCCGGGCCCGCCGTGACCGCCGTGGCCGCCGCGCGGGCCGGGCAGGTCGGTGCTGTTCACCCGCTCGGTGACGCGCTGCTCGAGGTCGGCGAGGCGCTGGTCGGCCTCCTCCTGGGTGAGGTCGCCCTCCGCCACCTCCTCGGCGACGTGGTCCCGCGCGGCCTGGACGAGCGCGGCGACCAGGTCGTCGACCGGCACGCCCTGCGCCTCGGCCACGTCCGCCAGGCTGGTGTCGTCGGCCTCCAGCGCGGTGCGCAGCTCGTCCTCGGTCATGCCGAGCGCCTCGGCGGCGGTGTCGAGGGCGAGCCGGCCGCCGAAGCCGCCCGGACCGCCGTGGCCGCCCAGCCCGGCGTCGCTCAGCGTGGTGGCCACCTCGTCGGCCTGCTCGGCGGTGATCGAGCCGTCGTCGACCAGGCCCGAGAGCGCGTCCCGGATGCGGTCCTCCGGCGACGTGGCCCCGGCGGCGGGGGTGTCGTCGTCGGCCAGCGCGGGCAGGGCGACGCCGAGACCGGCCAGGGTCAGCGCCCCGGTGGCGCCGGCGATGATCAGCTTCTTGCGCACGATGTCCTCCTGTCGGCCGGACCGTCCAGCCGTCGCCAGGAGGTTCGGTCCCTTGCCTGTGCGCCACCTGGCACGCACCCGTGGCGCCGCTGTGGGTCCCGCGGGCGGCGATCGGGACGACCGCTGCCGCGCCCACCACTCACAGCTGCCGCCCAGCCGTCTCCCGGCTCCCTCGCACGCGGACCGCCGAGCGTGGACGCCGGGGAGAGGGGACCGCCATGACGAACGGATCGACGGCGCCCGCGGTCGGGCTGCTGCTGCCGCGCCCGCCACGCGACGGGGAGACCCTGGTCGTCGTGGGCGGCCTGCCCGGGAGCGGGAAGACGACGGTGCTGCGGCGGTGGTCCTCCCACGAGGGACCGGAGGTGGCCGGGCTGGACTCCGAGGACGTCGCCGCCCGGCTCCGCGACGCCGGGGTGCGGGTGCCGTACCGCCTGCTGCGGCCGGTCGTCCACCTCGCCCACCGGTGGCGGGTGCTGCGCGCGGTGCGCGGGCCCACGCCGGTCGTCGTCCTCACCGACCCCTGGACGAGCCCCGCCTGGCGGGCCGTGGTGCTCCGCGCCGCCCGCGCCGCCGGCCGGACGGTCCGGGTGCTGCTGCTCGACGTCCCGCCGGAGGTGGCGCTGGAGGGCCAGTCCGCACGGGGTCGGCGCCTCTCCTCCCGCGCCATGCGGCGGCACGCGCTCCGCTGGCCGGCGCTGCTGATCGCGGGCGGCGAGGACGTGCGGCGGATCGACCGCGACGACGCCGACCGGCTCGCCCTGGACGACGTGCTGGCCGGCCGCTGACCCGTCTCGAGTGGCAGCGCGGCGGTGACCGGCGCAGGGTCGGAGACGTCGGGGAGCCAACCCGGCGACATACGTGCGCGCCGGGACCCCCCGGTCCGACGAGGAGGTCCGTCCGCCGATGCGAGCGATGGTGTACCGGGGCCCGTACAAGCTCCGCGTCGAGGAGAAGGACCTCCCGACGATCGAGCACCCCAACGACGCGATCGTGCGGGTCACCCTGGCCGCCATCTGCGGCTCGGACCTGCACCTCTACCACGGGCTCATGCCGGACACCCGGATCGGGCACACCTTCGGCCACGAGTTCATCGGCGTCGTCGAGCAGGTCGGCCCGTCGGTCGAGAACCTCCAGGTCGGCGACCGCGTGATGGTGCCGTTCAACATCTTCTGCGGCACCTGCTGGTTCTGCGCCCGCGGGCTCTACTCCAACTGCCACAACGTGAACCCGAACGCCACGGCGGTCGGCGGCATCTACGGCTACTCGCACACCACCGGCGGGTACGACGGCGGTCAGGCGGAGTACGTGCGGGTGCCGTTCGCCGACGTCGGGCCCGTCCGGATCCCGGACTGGATGAGCGACGAGGACGCCGTCCTGCTCACCGACGCCGTCCCCACCGGGTACTTCGGCGCCCAGCTCGGCGAGATCGTCGAGGGCGACGTCGTCGTCGTCTTCGGCGCCGGGATCGTCGGCCTGGTGGCCGCGCGGTCGGCCTGGCTCATGGGCGCCGGCCGGGTCATCGTGGTCGACCACCTCGAGTACCGGCTGGAGACGGCCCGGTCGTGGGCCAAGGCCGAGACGTTCAACTTCGCCGAGTACGACGACATCGTCGTGGAGATGAAGAAGACGACCGGCCACCTCGGTGCCGACGTCGCCATCGACGCGGTCGGCGCGGAGGCCGACGGCAACCTGCTCATGCACCTCAGCGGCGTGAAGTTCAAGCTGCAGGGCGGCTCGCCGATCGCGCTCAACTGGGCCATCGACTCGGTGCGCAAGGGCGGCACCGTCTCCGTCGTCGGCGCCTACGGCCCGATCCCGAACATGGTCAAGTTCGGCGACGCCCTCAACAAGGGGCTCACGCTGCGGATGAACCAGACGCCGGTGAAGCGCCAGTGGCCGCGGCTGTTCGAGCACGTGCGCAACGGCCACCTGACCCCGTCCGAGCTGGTCACCCACCGGTTCCCGCTCGAGCACGTCGCCGAGGGGTACCACGTCTTCTCCGCCAAGCTCGACGGGGTCATCAAGCCCCTCGTCGTGCCGGGCGCGGCCTGAGCGAGGAGAGCGACCATGGCCTACACCCCGCAGAAGCCCCCGCTGCCCGAGACGACCGAGCAGCTCAAGGCGCGCATCCCCTTCTGGGGCGTCGACCTCGACCCCGCAGACCGCCCCTCGGTGCCCAAGCTGCAGTGGCAGGAGGACCTCTCCGGCGCGCACTGGGAGGTCCCCGACCAGCAGCCGGAGCGGCACGGCCCCCGCGAGCGCTCCATCGAGCACGCGTCGATCACCCCGGTCTTCGGCACCGCCCAGCCGCTGCACGGGGTCTCCGGCGCCATCCGCCGCCACGCGTACGCGCGCTTCAGCGAGGCCCGGCTCGCGCACTGGCTGCTGCTGATCGCCGGCGACCGGGTCGAGGCGACCGGCGCGCACCTGCGGTCGTTCGCCACCCTGCGGCCGGACAACCCGGTCACCGAGACCGGCGTCCTCGCCGAGGCCGGCGCGCACCCGGTCGCCTCCCGCCGCGGCCGGGTCGACGCCCGGCACCAGACGATCGACCCGGTGCTCGTCGCCGGCCCGTGGGTGGCCGGAGCAGCGGTGACCTGGCTCGGGCTCCGCCGGGTGGTGCGCGCCGTCCGCCGCTGAGCGCTACCGGCCGAGGCGCTGCGCCAGCAGCTCGGCCAGGTGCAGCCCGCGGCGGCCGGCGAGGTCGTCGAGCTGCGTGCGGCAGGAGAAGCCGTCGGCCAGCACCACGCCGTCCTCGCCGAGGTCCCGCACCGCCGGCAGCAGCTGGTGCTCGGCGATCGCGACCGACACGTCGTGGTGGCCCACCTCGACGCCCCAGTTGCCGGCCAGCCCGCAGCAGCCGCCCAGCCGCTGCACGTCGGCGCCGGCGTCGCGCAGCAGCGTCTCGTCGGCCGTCCAGCCCATGACCGAGTGGTGGTGGCAGTGCGGCTGCGCCACGACCGGCAGCCCGGTGAGGTCCGGCGCCGTCCACCCCGGGGTCTCGCGCAGCAGCTCGGCCAGCGTCCGGGTGGCCGCCGCGACCGCCTCGCCGCCGGTCACCATGTCCCGGGCCTCGCCGCGCAGCACCGCGGTGCAGGAGGGCTCCAGGCCCACGATCGGCACGCCGGCCGCGGCGAGCGGGGTCAGCGCCGCGACGGTCGGGCCGAGCACCCGGCGGGCGGCGTCGAGCTGGCCGGTGGTGATCCAGGTCAGCCCGCAGCAGGTGTCGGCGCCGGTCACCTGCACCCGGTAGCCGGCGTCCTCCAGCACCGCCACCGCGGCGTGCGCCACCGACGGCGCGAAGTGGTCGGTGAAGGAGTCGACCCAGAGCGCGACCGGCGGCCCGTCGTGGGTCGCGGCCGGACGGGCGGCCCACTCGGCCCGGAAGGTGCGCGGCGCGAAGGAGGGCAGCGAGCGCCGCTGGTCCACCCCGGCGGTCCAGCGCGCCAGCCGGCCGCCCAGTCGCGAGCCGGTGAGCGCGTTCGCCAGGCGGGGGACCCGCGCGGCCAGGTCGGACCAGAACGGCAGCCGCCCCAGCACGTAGTGGCTGCGCGGGCGCAACCGCCGGCGGTAGGTCTGGTGCAGGACCTCGGACTTGTAGGCGGCCATGTCGACGCCGGTCGGGCAGTCCCGCGAGCACCCCTTGCACGACAGGCACAGGTCCAGCGCCTCGTGCACCTCCGGCGAGCGCCAGCCGGTGACCGGGCCGCCGGGAGCGAGCATCTCCTGCAGCACGCGGGCGCGGCCGCGGGTGCTGTCCTTCTCCTCCCGGGTCGCCACGAACGACGGGCACATCACCCCGCCGGACGCCGTCAGGTCCGCCCGGCACTTGCCGACACCGGTGCAGCGGTGGACGGCGTTCGAGAAGTCGCCGCCGTCGTGCGGGTAGGCCAGCGCCAGGCCGGTGGTCAGCCGGGGCGCGGCGGCCACGCGGACGTCGGCGTCGACCGGTGCCGGGCGCACCAGCACGCCGGGGTTGAGCACGTCGTCGGGGTCGAAGACCGCCTTGACCCGCTCGAAGAGCGACAGGACCCGGCCCGAGTACATGGTGGCCAGCAGCTCACCGCGGGCCCGGCCGTCCCCGTGCTCGCCGGAGATCGACCCCCCGTGCCGGGCGACCAGGGCCGCGGCGTCGGTGACGAACGCCCGGTACGCCGCGCGGCCGCGGTCGGGCTCGCGGCCGAACGGGAAGTCGATCCGCACGTGCACGCAGCCGTCGCCGAAGTGGCCGTAGGGCACGCCCTGCAGGTCGTGGTCGACGAGCAGCGCCTCGAACTCGCGCAGGTAGGTCCCGAGGCGCTCGACCGGGACCGCGGCGTCCTCCCAGCCGGCGTGCGCGGGGCGGCCGTCGGAGGTGCGCGCGGCCAGGCCCGCGCCGTCCTCCCGGATCCGCCAGATCGCCGCCGCCTCGGCGACGTCGGTGACCACGAGGGAGTCCACCGCGCCGGCGTCGGCGACGACGCCGCGTGCCGTGGACTCCACCGCGGCGACCGAGTCGCCGGTGAGCTCCACGACCAGCCACCCGGCGCCGCGCGGCAGGTCCGGCACGGTCGCCGCGGGGACGTCGCGCAGCCGCTGCACGATCCGCTCGTCCAGGCCCTCCACGGCGGTGGGGGAGTGGCGGAGCAGCGCCGGGGTGGCGTCGGCCGCCTCGGCCATCGACGGGTAGCCGAACACGACCAGCCCGCGGGCCGGTGCGTCGGCGACCAGGCGCACGGTGGCACCGAGCACCAGCGCGAGCGTGCCCTCGCTGCCCACCAGCGCCCGGGCGACGTCGAACCCGCGCTCGGGCAGCAGGTGCTCCAGCGAGTAGCCCGAGACCTGCCGGCCGAAGCGGCCCAGCTCGGTGCGGATGGCTGCCAGGTCGCCGGCGACCAGGTCGCGCAGCCGGTCCAGCGTGGCGCCGCCGGTGGTCCCACCGGGGCCGAGCGTCAGCCGCTCCCCGCCGCCGGTGACCACGTCCAGGCCGACGACGTTGTCCGACGTCCGCCCGTAGCCCAGGGCGCGGGAGCCGCAGGCGTTGTTGCCGATCATCCCGCCGACCGTGCACCGGTTGTGCGTGCTGGGATCGGGGCCGAAGCGCAGACCGTGCGGGCGGACCGTGGCCTGCAGCGCGGCCTGCACGACACCGGGGTCGACCGTCGCCGTCCGCGCCTCGGGGTCGACGGCGCGCACCCGGGTCAGGTACCGGCTGGTGTCCAGGACGACGCCGGGCCCCACCGCGTTGCCGGCGATCGAGGTGCCGGCGCCGCGGGCGGTGAGCGGCACGCCGAGCGACCGGCAGACCTCGAGCGCGCCGGCCAGCTCGTCCGGGTGCCGGGGCCGGACGACGGCGCGGGGCAGCACGCGGTACAGCGACCCGTCGGAGGAGTACAGCGCCCGGGCCAGGCCGGAGTCGTCGACGTCGGTCAGGCCGGCACGGCGCAGTTCGGCGGCGAGGTACCCGGCTGCCGCGCGACTCACCCCGCCGACCCTACGGCCGCACCGCACCCCGGCGCGCGGACGTGCCTGTGTCGTCACCGGCAGGTCACCGCGCGGACACCGCGGTGTCGTTCCGGGGGTGCATCGTCGTGCCATGGGAGCCGACCTCTACGTCGCGGGCACGCCGACCGCCGTCCCCGGTCGCCGGGGGACCGCTGACAGCGACCGGGTGGTCGGGCGCGCGCACGCCGTGTCCCGGCCGGTGGTCGACGGGCTGGCCGCCTCCGAGTGCGGCCTCCTGGTCACCGCCGTGGCCGACCTCGCCTGGCACCGCATCGGCGAGGACGCGCGCTGCCCGGAGTGCTCCCGCATCGCCGGCTGACCGCCGCTCAGTCCTCCCCGGTCGGCAGGCAGCGGACCGCGAGGACGGCGACGTCGTCCTCGGCGCGGTCGGGGACCAGCCGGGACAGCAGCCGGTCGCACAGCGCGCCGGGCGCGAGGCCGGCGAGGTCGACCACGGCGTCGGCGACCCGCGCCAGCCCCTCGTCGATGCCCACCCGGCCGGCCTCGACCAGGCCGTCGGTGCACAGCAGCACCGTGTCGCCGGGCGCCACGGTGGCCTCGTGGTCGGTGCGCCGCGCCGGCTCGTCGGTGCCGAGCATCCGCTCCGGCGGGGTGCTGAGCAGCCGCGTGCGCCCGTCGGGGTGCACCAGCAGGGGCGGCAGGTGCCCGGCCGACGACCAGCGCAGCGTGCGGCTGCCGTCCGCACCGGGGCGCTCGAGCCGGGCGACGAGGGCGGTGGCCAGGGTGCCGACGTGCAGTCCGGCCAGCACCCGGTCGACGCGCTCCAGGGTGCCGGCGGGGCTGTCGGGCCGGTCGTAGGCCAGCGTCCGGACGGCGCTGCGCAGCTGGGCCATCGCCGACGCGGCCTCGACGTTGTGGCCCACGACGTCCCCGATCACCAGCGACGTCGCGCCGTCGGACTGCTCGAAGGCGTCGTACCAGTCACCACCGACCAGGGCGTGCTGGCTGGCCGGCCGGTAGCGCACCGCGAGGGCCAGGCCGGCGGGCTGCGGAGGCGGGGTCAGCAGGCTGTGCTGGAGGGTCTCGGCCACCTGCAGCTGCCGCTCGTACAGGCGGGCGTTGTCCAGCGCCACCGCCGCGCGGCGGGCCACCCGCACGGCCGCGGCGATCTCCGCGGCGTCGTGCGGAGGCCGGTCGGCGCCGTTGACCAGCGAGAGCACGCCGAAGCTCTCGCCGCGCGCCACCAGGGGGACGAACAGCGACGACGTCGGGTCCAGGGCGCGCCAGGCGGCCCGCACCTCCGGATCGGGCTGGGCGTCGGGACCGAGGTCGCTGCCGATCTCGCGCATCTGCACCGGCTCGCCCGAGCGCAGGGCGGTGGCGAGGGAGGCCTGGTCGCGGGGAGCGGTGACCCGGCGGGAGATGTAGGTCGCGACGGCCGGGACCAGCGCGGGGTCGCGGTGGGCGACGGCCGAGCGGGCCGGGGCGCCGTCGTCACCGAGGACCGTGACCGTCGCCCAGTCGGCCAGCCCGGGGACGACGAGCCGGGCCAGCTGCCCGGCCGCCTCCGTCACGTCGAGGCTGCCGGCCAGGGCGTCCACCGACGCCGGGGGCACCCCCTCGGACGGCGGGGCGGGGAGCGCCCCGGCGGTGACCGCGATCGGCTCGCCCGTGACCGGGTGCGTCGCGTGCCAGGTCACCGGGAGCCCGGTGCCGCCGGCGAGCGCCTCGGCCAGCAGCGCGGCGAGCCCGGCGGGGACGGAGCCGTCCGCGGCCGGTGCGCTCACCCTGGGCTCCCCTCACGTCCGCAGGCCGCTGCGGCAGGGGACCGGACGGCAGGGTACGTCAGGAGGCGACGGACCGGCGGAGGGCGCGGCCGGCGCGGTCTGCCCGGTCGTCGGCACGGACCTAGCATCCCTGGCGTGACCCGGCCCTTCCTCCTCCTGGCCACCCGGGCCGAGGACGAGGCGGCCGACGACGAGTACGCCGCCTTCCTGCGCGCGACCGATCTGCCGGAGGCGCAGCTGCGGCGGGTGCGCCTGGAGGCCGGGCCGATGCCGGACCTCGACCTCGACGACTACGCCGGGGTCCTGGTCGGCGGCAGCCCGTTCACCTCCAGCGACCCGGTCGCCGGGAAGTCGGCGGTGCAGCTGCGGGTCGAGGCCGAGCTCTGCGCGCTGCTGGACCGGGTGGTGCCGGCGGACAAGCCGTTCCTCGGCGCCTGCTACGGCATCGGCACGCTCGGGGTCCACCAGGGCGGGGTGGTGGACCGCACGTACGGCGAGCCGGTGTCGTGCGTGCCGGTCACCCTGACCGCCGAGGGCCGGGCCGATCCGCTGCTGGCCGGCATGCCGGAGGTCTTCGACGCCCTGGTCGGCCACAAGGAGGCCTGCCGGGTGCTCCCGCCGGCGGCGGTCCTGCTGGCCTCGTCGCCGACCTGCCCCGTGCAGATGTTCCGGATCGGCCGCAACGTCTACGCCACCCAGTTCCACCCCGAGCTCGACGTCCCGGGACTGGTGACGCGGGCGCGGGTGTACCAGCACGCGGGCTACTTCCCGCCGGCCGAGCTGGACGCGCTCGTCGCCCGGGTGTCGGCGGCGGTGGTGACCGAACCGGCCCGGGTGCTCGCCGCGTTCGTCGACCGCTACCGCTGAGCCGGCTCCGGCGGGTCGACCCGCACCGACGCGAGCGCCCGGTCGAGCAGGTCGGCGAACTCCCCGGTCGACCCGTCCGGCTGCCAGGTGAGGAACGCCGCGCTCAGGGCGGCCCCGGCCGTGCCGGTCAGCAGCCGCACGTGCAACGGGTCGGCGGGGAAGCGGCTCTGCGCCCAGGTGGCGAGGGCCCGCTCCACGTAGCGGTGGGCCGCACCGACGTACTCGGTGAACTCCGGGAAGTCGCCGACCAGCCGCCGGCGCAGGGCGAGGGTCTCGTCGTCCCCGCGGGGGACGACGCCCCGGCAGATCCAGCACAGGTCGGCCCAGGCGTCCCCGGTCCGCGGGGCGCGGTCCACCAGCTCCTGCAACCGGTCGGCCAGCTCCGGGTCGGGGTCGAACAGCGCGGCGACCTTGGTCGGGAAGTAGTTGAAGAACGTCCGCCGCGAGGTGCCGGCCGCCGCGGCGACGTCCTCCACCGTGACCGCCGCGAAGCCGCGCTCGGCGACCAGGCGGATGGCGGCGGCCTGGATGCCGCGCCACGTCTGGAGCCGCTGGGCTTCCCGCGTCGGCTCGGACATGGTCCGGGACCCTAGGCGGTCCCGGGTCCGGACGTGGCTTGCACCGGGTGCAAGCCGCCCCCTAGCGTGACCCGGGCGCGGACGACGGAGGAAGGCCGGAGGGCGGCGGGGCATGGCCGGAGGCAGCACGACCAGCCGGGCGCTGGTCCTCGGCGGGGGCGGCATCGCCGGCGTGGCCTGGGAGATCGGCCTGCTGTCGGGCCTCGCCGTGCAGGGGGTCGACGTGCGTTCGGCCGACCTCGTCGTGGGGACGTCGGCCGGATCCGTCGTCGGCGCGCTGGTGCGCGGTGGCCACGACCTCGAGCAGCTCTACGCCACGCAGCTGCAGCCGGTGCCGCCGGACGAGCCGACCGTCGACGTCGACCTGGTGGCGCTGATGACCGGCATCGGCGCGGCGCTGGCCGGCGCGGCGGGGGAGCAGGAGGCGCGGGCGCGCGTGGGCGAGCTCGCCCTGCACGCCGACACCGTTCCCGAGGCCGACCGCCGGGCCGCCATCGCCTCGCGCATCGGCGAACCGGCGTGGCCGGCCGAGCGCCTGGTGGTGACCGCCGTCGACACCGCCGACGGTGCGTTCACCACCTTCGACGCCGGATCCGGGGTCCCGCTGCTCGACGCGGTCACCGCCAGCTGCGCGGTGCCGGGGGTCTGGCCGCCGATCACCGTCGGCGGGCGCCGCTACATGGACGGCGGGATGCGGTCGGCGACCAACGCCGACCTCGCCGTCGGCTGCGACCGGGTCCTGGTCGTGGCGCCTGTCGAGGGCTTCGCGGACAGCCCCCTCGGGCCGGGCCTCGCCGCCGAGCTCGACGAGCTCCGCCGCGGTTCCGCGGTGCACCTCGTGGTCGCCGACGACCTCGCTCGCGCCGCCTTCGGCGCAAACCCGCTCGACCCGCGGACGCGGGAGCCCTCGGCCCGCGCCGGCCGGGCGCAGGCCGACGCGGTGCTCGCCGGGGTGCGGGAGTTCTGGGCGTGACGGCGACGGCGCCGCCGGCTCCGCCCCGGCTGGTGGAGGCCGAGGTGCTCGGGATCCCGGTGTCGGTCCTGGTGGCGACGGCGGAGCGGCCGCGCGGTGTGGTGTTCGCGCTGCACGGCGGCGCGTCGGGCAAGGAGTACTTCGACCACCCGCTGGCCCCGGACCTGTCGCTGCTGCGGCTCGGGCCGGCTCTCGGCTGGACCGTCGTCGCCCCCGACCGGCCGGGCTACGTGCCGGGGGACGGGGCGGGCGCGATGCCCGCGGCGGAGCGGACCGACCTGCTCTACGCCCTGCTGGACGGCGTCCTCGGGACCGGGGACCGCGGCGCCGGCGTCCTGGTGCTGGCCCACTCGATGGGCTGCATCTCCGGGATCCGGATGGCGGCCGACCTCCGCGGGCGCGAGCTGCTCGGCCTGGACTTCTCCGGCACCGGCCTGCACTGGTCGCCCGCGGTGCACGAGGCCACCGCGGCCGGGGACGGCCGGCTGGGCGGGTCCTCGCTGCGGCAGCTCATCTGGGGCCACGAGGAGCTGTACCCGGCGGGCAGCCACCGGGCCGTGCGGCGGGCCGTCCCGGGCACGCCCAGCGAGGGCACCGACATCGACGGCTGGGGCGAGGAGCTGCCGCGGCTGGCCGCCGACGTCCGGATCCCGACCCGGTACGCGCTGGCCGAGCACGAGGCGTGGTGGGCACCCGGGCGCGGGGCGCTGGCCGAGGTGGCCGCCCTGTTCACCGCCGCGCCGGTCGTCGAGACCGCGATCGAGACCGGCGCCGGCCACAACATCAGCCTCGGGTGGACGGCCCGGGCCTACCACCTGCGCGTGCTCGCCTTCGCCGAGCAGTGCGTCGCCCGCCGCGCGACCGGCGACGCCGGGTGAGCCCCTCAGCGGTGGGCGAGCACCTCGTCGAGGTAGCCGAGCGGATCCCGGGTGCGCTGCTCTGCGAAGTCGTGCAGCCAGACCCGGAACGAGGCCAGCAGCCGGGCGACGTCCACGCGGGTGCGCCAGTCGGGCGTGCCCTCCTCCCGGCGGCGTGAGGTGAGGTAGCCGGCGATCCGGAGCTCGTGGTCCTCGAGCGACATCCAGGGGGAGGTGCGGACCTCCTCGGCGTTGCGCACCAGGCGGAAGAGCACCCCCATCGGGCCCTCCTGCGCGACGATGCGCTCACCGACCTCGCGCAGGGCCCGGCGCAGGACCTCCATGTCGTCCAGCTCCGCCGGTGCCGCCATCACCGTCTCCACCAGCCGGTCGGCGAGGTCCTGGACGGGCGCGGCGAGCACGTCGCTCTTGGAGGGGAAGTAGCGGAAGAAGGTGCGGGGGGCGATGGCCGCCGCGGCGCAGATGTCGGCGACCGTGACCTTCTCGTACCCGTGCTCGGCGAACAGCTGGAGCGCCGCGTCCACCGTCGCGGCGCGCGCGTGGGCGCGCTTGCGCTCGCGGAGTCCCTCCATGGCCGGCCACCTCGTCGTGTCGGACCGGCCTCAGCCGGTCTGTCGAAGCTCATCAAAACATGGCATAGTCTGCCGTGTGGCAGAAACTGCCACGAACGGACGGAACCCCTGCCCCATCCGGAGGACCACCCATGCTCCCCGCCCGACCCCGTACGCGCCGCGGCGCGTCGGCCGGGCCCGGGCGCCCGGCCGGCCCGGCCGGTCCACGGGGGACCGACCGGGCCGGCCGGCGGGAGCCGGGAGTCCGCCGGCGTCCGGTCAGGGGTGCCCGGGACGCCGGCGGACCGGCGTCACTCGACGGGCGTGCCGCAGAAGGGCTCGCCGTCGTTGAGCGGCACGAAGCCGTCGCCCTCGAGGGTCACGTAGAACGAGCACTGCTCGTCGTACTCCGTGGTGGTCTGCGGGATCGGCCGCGGGTAGAGGCCGTTCGCGTCCCAGTCCTCGTCCTGCTGCATCGTGGAGATGAACGACGCCTGGTCGGCGTCGCAGCCGGCCTCCTCGAGACCGTGCAGGAACAGGTCGGCACCGAACCAGCCCTGGCTCTCGTAGAAGCCGGGGATGCCGGACTCGTTGTCGGTGTTCTCCTGCAGCGCCGTCCGGAGGGCCTCGGTGGCCTCGGTCTCGGCCTCGACCGGGGTGAAGGCGTTGGAGAAGATCACGCCCTGGCCGATGGCGACCGCGGGCTCCGACTGCAGGATGTCGGCGCCGTAGCCGGTGGGCGAGATGAACGTGCCGTCCCAGCCGCCCTGGCGCAGGCCCGCGACGAGCGCGAGCCCGGTGTCGAAGTTGATCGTGGTGTAGACCGCGTCGTCACCCGACTCGAGGATGCCCAGCACCAGCGGGCCGACGTCGGTGCTGCCGAACGGCACGCTGTCGTTGACGTAGCCGCGCTCCAGACCGGCGGCGTCGACAGAGGCCATGCCGGCCTCGAGGCCGGCCTGCGAGCTGGGGCTGGACAGACCCACGCCCGCGACCTTCGTCGCGCCCTGCTCGGCGAGGAACTCGCCCGCGCCGGAGTAGACGACGTCGTAGTTCGGCACGAAACCGGAGGTGAAGAGGTTGTCGTCGGTCGCCTCCCACTCCTGCGCGCCGTCCCAGGCGCCGCCGATCACCGGCACGTCGCTGCCCTGCGTGGTGAGCCACTGCGAGGCGCCGTAGAAGAACGCGCTGACGTTGATCAACGCGAACACCTCGTCCTGCTGGACGAGCTTCTGCGCGCCGGCCAGTGCGCCCTGCGGGTTGGAGGTGTCGTCGGCCTCGACGAGCTCGATCTCCACGTCGCTGCACTCGCCGTCGTAGGACGCGAACCGCGCCTCCGCCCCACGGATCGCGCCCTGGGCCGCGGTGGCCCCCGGGCCGCTGAGCGCGGTCAGGATGCCGACCTTGACCGGCCCCTCGGCGCGCGTCCCGCCGCCACCCCCGCCGCCCCCGCCACCGCCGCCGCCCTCCTCGTCGTCGCTGCCGCACGCCGACAGCACCAGCGCGACCGAGCACGCGATGCCGATCGCTGCCATACCTCTTCTGCGCATTCCCCAGAGCTCCCATCGGAACGAAGGTTGTCGAACGATCGCAGGACCGCCTGGCGCACGATGCCCCCTCGTGTGGTGCGTGTCACTAGGTGCCGTGATCTCCCTAACGTCTGCTCCGCGGATCGTTACAGCGCTGTGATCTGGCCCACTTCTCGTGGCAGAGAGTGTCAGCTGACGACGAACGGCCCGGCCGCTCCGCGGGGAGCGTGCCGGGCCGTCCGGGAGTGCCAGTGTCGGTCAGTCGACCGGGGTCCCGCAGAGCGGCTCGTCGCTGAGCGGCACGAACGAGTCACCCTCGAGCGTCACGTAGTACGAGCACTGCTCGTCGACCTCGGTGGTGCTCTGCTTGACCGGGCGCGGGTACAGGCCGTTGGCGTCCCAGTCGTCGACGCCCTGCAGGGTGGAGATCAGGCCGGCCTGGTCGGTGTCGCAGCCGGCCTCCTCGAGGCCGTGCAGGAAGAGGTCGGCGCCGAACCAGCCCTGGCTCTCGTAGAAGCCGGGGATGCCGGACTCGTTGCCCTCCGCCTGCAGCGCGCTCTGCATGGCCTGGGTGGCCTCGCTGCCCACCTCGACCGGCGTGAAGGCGTTGGAGAAGATGACGCCCTGGCCGATCTCGACGGCCGGCTCGGACGACAGCAGGTCGGCGCCGTAGCCGGTGGGGGAGACGAAGGTCCCGTCCCAGCCGGCCTGCTTCAGGCCCGCGACCAGCGCCAGCGACGTGTCGAAGTTGATGGTCGTGTAGACCGCGTCGGCCCCGGAGTCGAGGATCCCGAGCACCAGCGGGCCCACGTCGGTGCTGCCGAACTGGACGCTGTTGTTCGTGTAGCCGATCTCCAGGCCCGCGTCCTCGATGGAGGCCAGACCCGCCTCGAGGCCGGCCTGCGAGCTCGGGCTCACGTACGCGATGCCGGCGACCTTGGTCGCACCCTGCTCCGAGAAGAACTCGCCGTAGGAGCTGTACACGGTCTCGTAGTCGGGCACGGGACCGGAGTTGAAGAGGTTGTTGTCCTCACCGGTCCACTGCTCCGCGCCGTCCCAGGCCCCACCGAACACCGGCACGTCGCTGGCCTGCGTCGTGAGGTACGGCGCGGCACCGGCGAAGAACGGGCTGATGGTCAGGATCGAGAAGACCTCGTCCTGCTGGACCAGCTTCTGGGCACCGGCGAGGGCACCCTGCGCGCTCGTGGTGTCGTCGGCCTGGACCAGCTCGAAGTCCAGGTCACCGGCGCAGCCCTCGCCGGCCTCCTCGTAGGCGGCGAAGCGGGCCTCCGCCCCACGGATCGAGCCCGCGGCCGCGGTCGCCGCGGGGCCGCTGAGCGAGGTGAGGACGCCCACCTTCAGGGTGCCGCCACCGCCGCCCCCGCCCCCGCCGCCGGTCTCCTCGTCGTCGCTGCCGCAAGCCGACAGGACGAGGGCGGTCGCACACGCCATGCCCACCAGCGCCACGCCTCTTCTGCGCATACCTCGGTGCCTCCATCCGATGAAAGTTGTCGAACGATCGCAGGATCGCCCCCGGCACCATGCACGACCCTGTGGTGGGTGTCACCGCCGGGGGGCCGTTCCACGCGGCAGTTACTGCCAGATCGTTATCTCGTCGTGATGGAGACGCGGTCCCGCGGCGCCGCCCGGGCGACCCGGCCGAGCGCCGTTCCACGTGAGGTGACGTCCCATCTGACCTGCTGAGCGACCTGCGCCGGTCGGACCTGTCGGGTCTCGGATCGGCGGCGTCGGCACCCAACACGCGTAGAGGTGTTGACGTGCATCGAACAGTCCAGCACCCTGCCCCACATCCTGTGTGATGTCGGCGGGGCGTAGGTCGTGCCGGCACACCGCTGCTCCCGGTTCTATGGAGTCGATGTGCTCTCGTACGTCCTCGCCGGCCTGGGCCTCGGGTCCATCTACGCGATAGCGGCCGGCTCCCTGGTCATCACCTACGTCGCCTCCGGCATCTTCAACCTCGCGTTCGCGGCCATGGCCTACTCGGTCGCGCGCTTCTACTACTGGCTCCTCGTCGAGGAGGGCTGGGGGATCGTCCCCTCGGCGCTCGTGTCGCTGTTCGTCTTCGCGCCGGCGCTCGGGATGTTCCTGTACGCGGTGCTGTTCCGGCACCTGCGGCTGCGCTCGACGCTGGTGAAGCTGATGGCCACCGTCGGTCTCTCGGTGGCCCTCCCGCCGCTCGTGCAGTTGGTCCTGGAGCAGCCGACCAACACGCAGGCGCCCGGTCTGGCCCCGCGTCCGCTGGACGTCTTCAAGGTCTTCGGCTCGACCATCAACGCCGACCAGCTGGCGACCTACATCGGCCTGGTCGTCGTCCTCGTCGTCGGGGTCGGTCTGCTGCGGTTCACCAACGTGGGCCTCAAGGTCCGGGCCCTCGTCGACTCCGAGGCGCTCACCAGCCTGAGCGGGACCAGCCCCGGCCGGGTGTCGCTGGGCGTCTGGGCGGCCAGCGCCACCCTCGCCGGGCTCGCCGGCATCCTGCTCGCGCCGACGCAGGGCCTCTCGGTCCAGTCGATGACCTTCCTGATGTCGGCCGCCTTCGCCGCGGTCGTCGCCGCGAAGCTGCGCAGCCTGCCGCTGGCCGTGGCCGTCGCGCTGGTCATGGGCGTCACGACGAACGTCCTCGAGAAGTTCATCGACCCCTCGAGCGAGTTCGGCGCGGTCATCAAGCCCGCCATCCCGTTCATCTTCATGCTGCTGTTCCTGCTCTTCTACGCCCTCCGCGGGCAGGCCGGTGACCTCGTCGCCGGTGGCGCCCTCGACCGGGCGATCGCCACGCAGGGCGGCGATCCGAGCGTCGTCTCGGCGGTGACCGGTGGCTCCAACCGCCGGATCCTCAACCCGTCGGTCCTCGCCGGGGTCGTGATCGTCGGCATCGTCTTCCTGATGCCCGGCATGCTCGACAAGTTCTGGTCGGGCCTGCTCGCCACCGGCATCGCGATCGCGATCGCGCTGCTGTCCTACACGCTCGTCACCGGTGAGGGCGGCATGGTGTGGCTGAGCCAGATCACCTTCGCCGGCGGTGGCGCCGTCCTGTCGGCCGAGCTGGTCCGCAACTGGGGCTGGGAGCCGCTCGTCGCGGTGCTCGTCGCGGCGGTCTTCATCGTGCCGGTCGGCGTCATCCTGGGTCTGCTCACCATCCGACTGGGCAACCTGTACGTCGCCCTCGTGACGCTCACCTTCGGGTCGCTGATCACGACCCTCGTCTTCCGCCGCGACCCGTACTACAACTTCGGGTCCGGGCAGCCGATGCCGCGGCCGGAGTACTCGACGACGAACGACGACTTCGCCTACCTGGCGCTGGCGGTCTTCGTGATCCTGGCGATCCTCATCGTCAACGTCCGCCGCTCGACGGCGGGCCTGGCGATGAGCGCGGTCCGCTTCAGCGAGAACGGCGCCAAGACCCTCGGCATCAGCGTCGTCCAGACGAAGGTGCTGGTCTCGGGCCTGGCCACCTTCACCGCCGCGGTCGGCGGCGGGTTCATCGCGATGAGCAACGGGTCCACGCTGCCCGACTCGTTCGACCCGGCCGGTGGGCTGGTGTGGCTCGCGGTCCTGGTGACCATGGGCGCCCGGTCCAACATCGCCGCGCTGATCGCGGGCGTCATGTTCATCATGATGCCGCAGGTCTTCCAGACCTACGTCGACCACGACTACGCCGACATCCCGATCATCCTGTTCGGTCTCGGCGCCCTCGGCCTGGCCCTGCACCCGGAGGGCGTCGTCGCCCAGACCGGCAACAACATCATGAGCCTGGTCCGGAAGATCACCGGCCGCCGCGGCTCGGACGGCGAGACCCCCGTCCCGCCGGGCACCCCGGGCGCCTCCGGGCCGGTCCGCAGCGAGACCGACGACCCCCTGCTGACGCCCGCCACCCGCGGTGAGGCCGCCACGATCACCGCCGGAGGACAGGCATGAGCACCGCACTGCACGCGCCCCAGGCGGCCACCCCGGGCACCGAGGCCCCGCGTCTCGAGGCCCGCGGCGTGACCGTCCGGTTCGGTGGCCTGGTGGCGAACAAGGACGTCGACCTCGCGGTCGGCAGCCAGCAGATCGTCGGTCTCGTCGGCCCGAACGGCGCCGGCAAGAGCACGCTCTTCGCCGTCCTCTCCGGGCTGCTGCGGCCGACGTCGGGCCGGGTCTTCATGGACGGCGAGGACGTCACCGGGACGTCGCCGCAGAAGCGGGCCGCCCGTGGCCTGGCGCGGACCTTCCAGCACCCGGAGCTGTTCTCGTCCCTCTCGGTCCGCGAGCACCTCGTGCTGGCCTACCGGATGAAGAACGCCAAGAGCCGGATCTGGACCGACCTGCTCAACTTCCGCGGCTTCGCGAGCTCCCCGAAGGCGGAGGACCAGCGGGTCGACGAGCTCGTCGAGTCGCTGCAGCTGGGCGCGATCCAGCACCGGCCGGCGGCGGGCCTGCCACTGGGGTCGGCCCGGCTGCTGGAGATCGCCCGTGCCCTCGCGCGGGAGCCGCGGGTGCTGCTCCTGGACGAGCCCTCCTCGGGCCTCGACGTCCGGGAGACCGAGGAGGTCGCCGAGGTGCTCAAGTCCGTCGTCCGGGACCACGGTGTCTCGCTGCTGATGGTCGAGCACGACGTCGAGCTGGTGCTCGGCATGTCCGACGCCGTCCACGTCCTGGACTTCGGCGTCAAGATCGCCGGGGGCACGCCGGCCGAGGTCCGCCGGGACCCCGCCGTCCGGGCCGCCTACCTCGGCGAGGAGATCGAGAAGCCCGCCGTCCAGCGGGCCGAGGCCGAGATCGAGCAGGGGGAGCTGGCGTGACCACGAACGAGTCGGGGACCGGGTCGGGGTCGCTGCTGCGGGTGGAGAACCTGGCCGTCCGCTACGGCGCGGCCCAGTCGCTGTTCGACGTCAGCATCGACGTGCCGGTCAACAGCGCCCTCGCGGTGCTGGGGTCCAACGGCGCCGGAAAGAGCACGCTCGCCCGGGCGCTGTCGGGCCTGGTGCCGTCGTGCGGCGGGAAGATCTGGTTCGACGGCAAGGACGTCACCAAGTGGTCGCCGACGAAGATCCGCCGGGCCGGCCTGGTGCACCTGCCGGAGGGGCGCGGCGTCTTCCCGGGGCTCACCGTCCTGGAGAACCTGCGGATGGCGCTGACCACCCAGCGCAGCGGCAAGGAGGAGAGCCTCGAGCACGCCTTCGAGCTCTTCCCGGTGCTCGGCCAGCGGCGCAAGCAGCTCGCCGGCACGCTGTCCGGCGGTGAGCAGCAGATGCTCTCCCTCGCCCGCGCGCTGATGGTGTCGCCGAAGCTCGTGATCGCCGACGAGATGTCGCTGGGCCTGGCGCCCAAGCTCGTCGACGTGGTGTTCGACAGCCTCGGCAAGATGCGCGACGCCGGCATCGCGGTGGTCATGATCGAGCAGTTCGCGAGCCGGGCACTCGGGTTCGCCGACCAGGCGATCATCCTGCAGCGCGGCAGCGTGACCTGGGCCGGCCGCGCCGACGAGGCCGGCGAGGAACTGCTGCACGCCTACCTGGGCGGCGCGACGGCGGCCTGACCGCCGACCGCCTCCGACGACGGCCCGCCGGGATCCCTCCCGGCGGGCCGTCGTCGTCCGCGGCGAGCGCCCTGTCGCACCCCCGGGCTCTGGTAAGCCGTACGCCGAACCAGCGCCGGGCCCCACGGCCGGCGCCACGACGCCGAGGAGGCGCCCATGACCGCGATCGACCGCTCGACCGTCGGGCCCGACCGCCGGGAGCGGCCCCCGTTCGACGCCGCCCGGGCCGAGGCGGCCGTCCGTGAGCTGCTGCTGGCCGTGGGGGAGGACCCCGACCGCCCGGGGCTCCGGGACACCCCCGGACGCGTCGCCCGCGCCTACGCGGAGACCTTCGGCGGCCTCGCCCAGGACCCGGCCGAGGTCCTGGCGACGACGTTCGAGGAGGACCACGACGAGCTCGTCCTGGTGAAGGACATCCCGATGTACTCCACCTGCGAGCACCACCTGGTCCCCTTCCACGGCGTGGCGCACATCGCGTACATCCCGTCCGAGGACGGGCGGGTGACGGGCCTGTCGAAGCTCGCCCGGCTGGTCGACGTCTACGCCCGCCGGCCGCAGGTGCAGGAGCGGATGACCCGGCAGATCGCCGACGCGCTGCACGACGTGCTCAAGCCGCGCGGCGTGCTGGTCGTGATCCAGGCCGAGCACCTGTGCATGGGGATGCGCGGCATCCGCAAGCCGGGAGCGGTGACCACCACCTCGGCCGTCCGCGGCCTGTTCCGCGAGAGCGCCGCCACCCGGGCCGAGGCCATGTCGCTGGTGCTGGGCCGATGAGCGCGCCGGAGGGGCAGCGCCGCGGCCGGGCCATCGCCATGACCGCCGCGGAGGTCGACGACTTCCTGGGCGCCGAGCGCACCTGCCGCGTGGCCACCGTGGGCGGCGACGGCCGGCCGCACGTCGCCCCGCTGTGGTTCGTCTGGGACGGCGCCGCGCTGTGGCTGAACTCCCTCACCCGCAGCCAGCGGTGGACCGACCTGGCGCGCGACCCCCGCGTGGCCGTGGTCGTCGACGCCGGGGTCGAGTACACCGAGCTGCGCGGCGTGGAGGTCACCGGCCGCGCCGAGGTCGTCGGCGACGTCCCCCGGAGCGAGGCCGAGGACCCGGAGCTGGCCCCGGTGGAGCAGGCCTTCGCCCGCAAGTACGGGGGCACCGACACCTACGTCCCCGACGGGCGGCACGCGTGGTTGCGGATCACCCCGGAGAAGCTGGTCAGCTGGGACTTCCGCAAGCTCGGGACGCCTCGGGCCACGTGAGGATGGAACGGCCTCCTCTCAGGGGCCCGCGCCGAGCGTGCGAGGCGTGGGGGGAGAGGAGGTCCTTCTTCAGGGCGCGAAGACCGAGGTGAGCGCCGCGGCGACCTCCCGGTGACCGGCGACCAGCCGGCACCGGCCGCGACCGGCCCGCGCGAGATCGCGGCCCAGGTCGACGTCGTCCTCGCCGGTGGTGTCCAGCAGGACGTCGAGCCGCGGCAGCCGGGCGGCGACCAGCCGCGGATCGGGCCCGGCGTTGTGCACGCAGTCCGACAGCAGCAGCACCCGGCCGTCGCGGGCCGGGACGCCGGCCAGCTGGGCCGCGGCGGTCTCCAGCGCGAAGGAGACGTTGGTCAGCCCCTGCGCCGGCATCCGGACCAGCAGGTCGAGGACCGTGGCGGGATCGGCCGGCTCGCCCATCCGCACCAGCACCGCGGCGTCGGACCAGAAGGCGACGACGGACAGCCGGTCGCGGGCGAGCTCCCCGGCCAGCGCACCGACGGTGGCGGCCGCGGTGCGGATCCGCTCGCCGCGCATCGACCCGGAGACGTCGACCACGAGGACGACCGACCGCCGGCGGCGCACCCGCTCGCGCACGACCACGTCGTCGTCGTCGGGCAGGGGCTTGGTGACCAGCGCGTCCAGGGTGCGCTCGAGGTCGAGCTCGTCGGAGCCGCCGCTCCACGGCAGGCTGGTGAGCTCGCCGACACCGCGGCGGGGACGGCGCTCCCGTGGGGGCCGGGCCACCGCCAGCCGGCGGGCGATCTCCCGCGCGCGCTGCCGCACCCGCGCCTCCGCGGCGTCGGCCGCGGCGAGGTCGGCCAGGGCGATGACCGTGCCGTCGTCGTCGGTGGCGCCGCGGGCGGTCCGACCCGGGGGAGTGGCGCCCTGCCTGGTCCGGCGGCGGTCCCCGCCGGTCAACGTGAGGCCACCGCCGCCCGAGCTCGGGGTGAACAGCGACGGCTGCTCGGTCAGCTGCTTCGGCTTGCGCTTCAGCGGCCGGGTACGGCCCGGCCCCTCACGCCGGTTGCCGGTGCGCCGCTCGACGGGGGAGTCGGCGGCGATCGTCCTTCAACCGGGCTCTGCCGCCGACGGCCGGAGGAGGAAGTGGTCCTCCCAGATCTCGCGCAGGACGGTCTCCGGGGTGGACTCCAGCGCCTCGTCGAGGAAGATCCGGCCGGACAGCGCCAGCATCAGCGCGTCGAGGACCACCGCGGTGTACGCCTCGGGCAGCCCGCGGGGCGGCGCGACCGACGGCTCGTCGGGCAGGGCCACCGCGCGCATGGTGGCCAGCTGGGCGGCGACCAGGGCGAGGTCGATCGCCCCGCGCACGCTGCTGCCCTGGCGGACGTCGTCCCGTTCCCGGGTGGCCCGGGTCAGGGCCACGGCGTCGGCGATCAGCCGGGGCGACTCCACACCGGTGCGCCGGCCGACGATGCCGCGCTCGGCCTCGGCGTCCTGGTAGTCGATGGCCAGGCGGCACAGCCGGTCGTACACCGACGTCGACAGCCGCGTCGTCCCGATGTTGTCGTAGGGGTTCATCGAGGCGACCACGCGGAACGACGGGAGCGCCTCGACCGTGCCGACCCGGGGGACGGTGATGCGCCGCTCGGCCATCGCCGTGAGCAGCGTGTTGAGGGTGTCCTCCGGCGCGCGGTTGAACTCCTCGACGTAGAGGAACCCCCCGGCTCGCATGGCCTCGACCAGCGGGCCGGGCACGAAGTTGTCCGCGGTGTAGTCCTCGCGCAGCACCCGGGCGGGGCTGTGGTGGCCGACCAGCCGGGTCGGGGTGAGGTCGGCGTTGCCCTCGACGAACAGCAGCGGGATGCCCCACTCGGTGGTGATCGAGCGCAGCAGCGTGGACTTCGACGTCCCCGGCGGCCCCTCGAGCAGCACGTCCCGGCCGGCGGAGACGCTGGCCAGCAGCAGGTCGAGCTCGCGGTCGCGGCCGACGAGGTGGCGGGCCACCCGGCGGCGGATGTCGCGGACCGAGGCGCCGTCGGCGCCGCCCACGCGGGACCCGGTGATCACGGTGTCAGCGCCGGGGCCGGCGGCCGGGTCGGGATCCCCGGGGAGCACCTCGTCGGCTCGCTCGGCCGCTGTCGCCACGGGACCTCCTCGCTCGGCACGCCCGGGGCTCCGGCCGCGATCCTTCGACCATGTTATGACTGCTGTATCGAAGGGCTCCCGCCGAGGCGGCGTTCCGCGGAGCGGCCCCCGCCCACCCACCTGCGAGGGACGCGATGAGCGAGACCGCACAGCCGGTCGAGGCGCCGCCGGCGCCGCTGCGGCCGATGGCGCTGCTGCGGATCCGGCCCTTCGCCGTCCTCTACCTCAACGCCACCGTCATCTTCCTCGGCGTCATGGCCCAGACCATCGCCCGCGGCTGGCTGGCCTACGAGCTGACCGGTTCGAACGCCGCCCTGGGTGGGGTGCTGCTGGCCTTCGGTGTCGCGATGCTGGTCTCCACGCCGTGGGGCGGGGTGGCCGCGGACCGGCTGCCCAAGCGCCTGGTGCTCCAGGTGTCCATCGCGATGCTGGCCGCCTCCAGCGCCTGGATCGGGCTGGCCGTGGCGTTCGACGTCATCGCGTACTGGATGCTGCTCGGCTCGTCGATGATCCAGGCCGCTGCCTTCGCCCTCTTCGGCCCCGCGCGCATGGCCTACCTCGCCGAGGTGCTCCCCCGGGGGTCCCTGCCCGGGGCGGTCTCCATGCTCCTGGTGAACGGCGAGGTGAGCCGCGTCGTCGGCCCGGCGGCGGCGGGCGTGCTGGTCGGCTCGGTCAGCATCGGGCTCGAGGCGGTCTTCCTCGCCAGCGCCGCCCTGGCGGCCCTGGGGCTGGTCCTGACCGCGGCGCTGCCGAAGGCGGGCGGGCAGCGGGACGTCGCGGTCGGCACGCCGCTGTGGGAGCTCGCCGACGGCCTGAGCTACGTCACCCGGCGGCCCGAGCTCGGCGCCCTGCTGCTGTGCGGCTTCGGCGTCACGATGGCCGGTCTGCCCTACCTGGCGTTCCTGCCGACCGTGGCCAGCGAGCTGTTCGACATGGGGTCGGCCGGCTACGGCGTCCTGTCGGCGACCTCCGCCGTGGGGGCCGTCGTCACCGGCCTGCTGCTCGGACGGCGGTCGCACCGCGGGTCGCAGACCCGGACCTTCGTGGTCGCCGGCGTCGTCTTCGGCGCGGGCGTGGGCGCGCTGGCCCTGGCTCCCACGTTCTGGCTGGCCGTGGTCGTCCTGCTGGTGGTGGGCGGGTCCAACCTGGGGTTCCAGACGGCGAACCAGTCCCTGTTGCTGGGCCTGTCGGACATGGCCTACCACGGCCGGATCCAGGGCCTGGTGATGCTGAGCTTCGGCGCCTTCGGCATCGCCGCGCTGCCGCTCGGGGCGCTGGCCGACGCGGTGGGGCTGCGCTGGGTGCTCGGCGGGATGGGGCTGGTGACGCTGCTCGTGATGGCGGTCTTCGTGCTCGCGACCCGGGGCCGCCTGGCGCGGACCGACCGGCTGCGCGACCTCGGCTGACCCCGCGGACCGGTCACCGCCGCCAGTCGACCCCCGGCAGCGACGCGGTCCAGGACTCCACGATCCGGCCGCCGTCCAGGCGGTGGACCGTCAACCACGTCACCACCGTCATGGCACCGGTGTCCAGGTTGATCCCCTGGGTAGTGGCGCGGGTCCAGACGCGGTCCCCCTCGGCGATCTGGTCGTCCACG
Organism: Blastococcus sp. TF02A-26; assembly: GCF_003319125.1. Classification (GTDB taxonomy): domain Bacteria; phylum Actinomycetota; class Actinomycetes; order Mycobacteriales; family Geodermatophilaceae; genus Trujillonella. Next base: position 37,686 of record NZ_QOHG01000008.1, read on the forward strand.
GTGGTGGTCGCGTCGTGCAGCAGCCGCCAGGCGCCGGCGATCTCCCGCTTGAACTCCGCCCGGCTCAGGGTCAGCGTGCCCGCCGAGGAGTGCCGCACGTAGGTGTCGCCGATGAGTTCGTCGACGACCGCGAGGTCCCGCCGGTGCCACAGCCCGTCCCAGTAGCGGGCGACGACGTCCCGCGGATCCTCCTGCACGCCGCGGATCCTAGGCACGTCGTCCGCCCGGCCACCGGCGTGCGACGGGCCCGGGACGACGTCGCGTCGCCCGGGCCCGTCGAGCCCGCTCAGGCGAAGGGGTCGCCGTGGATCTCCTCGGTGCTCAGGAAGATCGGGGCGTTGAAGGAGTCCTCGGGGTCGGTCATCAGCAGCGTGTCGCGGAGCCGGGTCGAGCGCACGCCCTGCGTCGTGAGCCACGCTTCGGCGGAGTCCAGGTCGGTGACCTTGAACCGCAGGCCGTAGATCATGTTGCCCCACTGGGCGACGTGCCGGCCCAGGTCGGAGTCGGCGGACTGCGGCTCGGCGATCTGCAGCAGGCAGTCGCCGAGCTGCAGGGTCGCGTACCGGGCCTGCAGGTCCGGGTCGACGCCGTGCTCGATGGGGATGGCCTGGAACTCGTCGACGTAGGTCTCGACGGCCTTGTCCAGGTTCTTCACGCCCAGGGTCACGTACGAGAAGCGCTCGATGGTGAGCGGGTGCGACAGCCACATCTTGTGCAGCGACGACCAGGTCTCCTGGTCACGGGGGTCGTTGGGCATGTCGTGCATGCACAGCTCGACCATCAGCCCGTAGGTGTCGCGGGGACTGGGGTAGCAGTAGATGAGGTCGGGCTCGGCGTGCTCGACCCGGCCACCGCCGGGCCGGCCGATGTAGATGCCCTTCGAGACCAGCCGGTCGACGAGCCCGCCGAGGTCCTCGACCTTGTAGCCGACCGAGTGCAGGTGCGTGCCGAACTTCGTGAAGAACTTGCCGACCGGCAGCTCCGCGTTGACCGGCTGAGCCGGCGACATGGTCTCGATGCACAGGTCGGAGATCATGAGGAGGGTGGCGTGCCGGTCCTCGACCGGGAGGTAGTTCGGCTCCTCGATGCCCATGTAGACGAAGCCGCCGAAGACGCGCTCGTAGAACTCGCGCAGCTTCTGGGCGTCGTCGGCCATGTGGACGACGTGCACCATCTGACCGAGGCCGAAGTCCCCGGTGACCTTCACCTGCTTCTTCACTGCTGGTCCTTCTTCCCTGTCGTGTGCGGGTCCGTGGGAGGGGCCGGTCGCGTCGCGGCCCGGCCGTCGTGCGCGTGCGCGGTGCCGAAGAACAGCGGCGCGCCGTGGCTGTCGTCGGGGTGGGTCACCAGCAGGTCGTCGCGGACCCGGGTGGTGCGGACGTCGTTGTGCGCCAGCCACCGCTCGGCGGCGTCGACGTCCCGGACGAGGAAGCGCAGGCCGTAGATCATGTTGCCCCACCGGGCGACGTGCCGGCCCAGGTCGGAGTCGGGGGAGCGGGGCTGCACGATCTCCAGCAGGCAGTCGCCCAGCTGCAGGACCTGGAACTGCGCGTCGAGCTCCGCGTCGGTGCCGGAGGCGAGCGGGACCGCCTGGAGCGCGTCGACGTAGGTGCCGACGGCCGCGGCCAGGTCCTCGACGGCGAGGACCACCGAGCTCAGGCACTCGAGGGTGAGCGGGTGCGTGCGCCACATGCCGACCAGGGACGACCAGGTGTCCAGCAGCCGGGGGTCGCCGCGCATGTCGTGGGTGGTCAGCTCCACCAGCAGGCCGGCGGTCTGACGGGGGCTCGGGAAGAGGTAGGCGGCGTCGGGGTCGACCGCCGAGAGCTTCCCGCCACCGGGACTGCTGATCGAGATGCCGCGGTCCAGGAGGCGCTGCTGCAGGCCCTCCAGGTCGTCGACCTTGTAGCCCACCGAGTGCAGGTGGCGGCCGTACTTCGTGTGGAAGCGGGCCACGGAGAACCGGGGGTCCGGCGGGAGCCTCGGCGCCATGGTCTCGACGCAGAGGTCGCCGACCACGAGCAGCGTGGCGTAGCGGTCCTCCCAGTCGAGGTAGTCCGGTCCGTCGACGCCGCTGTAGACGAATCCGCCGAGCACGCGCTCGTAGAACTCGCGCAGCGCCTGCGCGTCCTCGGTGACGTGGATGACGTGGACCATCTGGCCGATGCCGTGGTCACCCGTCCGCCGGGCCTGCTGCCGCACCGGGACTCAGACCGCGGTGGCGCCGGTGGCGGCGTACCACTGGAGCTCCGGCGGGTTGTCCGAGACGTCCATCGCGTCGGTCATGCGCAGCCGGCCCTCGGCCCCCGCGGCGCCCAGCTGGGCCGCCGCGGTGGCGACGTCGGCGTCGGCGAGCTCGTACACCGCGACGTAGCGCGGAGCGCCCCCGCCGCCGGCCAGGTCCACCCGGCGGTAGCGGTGCACCGCGGTCACCGACGGGATCGCCGCCCGGACGTCCGGGACGTGGATCTCGTCGTACCACTGCTCGTACTCGGCCTCCCGGCCGGGGACGGCGCTGCTGTGGGCGATGAACAGGCCCTGGGCCATGACGGTGCTCCTCGGGTTCCGGGGTCGGGGACGGGGGGCCGCGGCGTGCCGGTCGGCGGGGACGCGGGGCTCAGCCGGGTGCGGCGACGGCGGAGGAGGCGTCGGCACGCGCGGGGAGCGGTCCGGGGAGGGACGCCGCGACGGGGTCCTGGGGTACGGGGAGCCTCGGTCCCGGCACGGCTCACCTCGCAGTTCTGCCCAGGCGCCCACCTGCTCCGGAGGGAACGCTGCCCCGAAGGTAGACGAGCGGTGGAAGGTCGTAAATACTTCGAATCGACGACGTAGGTCACACTGTGCCGTCGCGCGGCCGGCCCCGACCGGTGCCGGGCCGCTGTACGGCTGCCGCGAACCCAGGCGGGAGCCCCGAGCGTCCGGGAGTCGTCGGTGTCGATCGAGTCGGAGCGTCTGGCGGTGCTGCCCCCGACGTCCCGGCGTCCGGGAGCGACCAGTGCGGACGTCGCCCGCGTGGCCGGAGTGTCGCGGTCCACGGTCAGCCACATCCTCAACGGCCAGGTGACCCGCTTCTCCGAGGAGACGGTCGAGCGGGTGCGGGAGACGGCCGCCCGGCTGGGGTACGTGCCGTCCGCCGCGGGCCGCTCGCTGGTCCTCGGCCGCAGCGACCTCGTCGTCCTCGCGGTGCCCAACACCACGCTGACCAACGTGCAGGACATCATCGAGGCGATCGCCGCCGACCTCGACGACGTCGGCTACAACACCGTCGTCCACTTCGACCGCGGTGGCGGTCCGGCCGACAACCTCGCCCGCCTCCAGCACCTGGTCGACACGCTGCGGCCGGCCGGCCTGGTGGACCTCGGGAGTCTCTCGCCGGCGGCCCTCGACGCGCTCGAGGAGCAGGGCTGCCCGTTGCTGTCGCCGCGGCCGCGCAACGTGCGAGGAGTCGACGAGGGGAACTACGCCATCGCCCGAGGGCAGGCCGAGCACCTCCTCGAGCGGGGGTACACGACCCTGGCCTACGCCTACCTCGTCGACCGGCGCGACGACCCGTTCGGCCGGATGCGGGCCTCGGTGGTCGCCGAGGTCTGCGCCGATGCCGGGCTGGCCGCGCCGGCCACGATCAGCGTGCCGCTGGACGCCGCCGGCGCGCAGACCGCGGTGTGCGAGCTCCTGCGCACCCGCGGGGCCCCGGTGGGCATCGCGTGCTCGAACGACGAGGTCGCGGTCGCCGTGGCGTTCGCGGCGCTGGCGCTCCGGGCGGCGGTCCCGGGCGACGTCGGTGTGGTCGGCGTCGGCGGGGGGAGCGTCGGGCAGCTGGTGACACCACGGCTGAGCACCGTCACCTTCGACGTCCGCACCTCCGTCAGCTCCATCCGGCAGGCGATCGGGCACGCCCTCGGTGGGGCGGAGGAGCCTGCGGGGAGCGTTCCGGAGGGCACGTTCACGGTGCTCCAGGGCGAGACGACCTGACCTGCCCGGTCTCGTGGCGAGGCCCGTACCGAGACCTTTCCGGTAACGATGGCACAAAGTGCCACGTGACCGTTGACACGTGTCACCGGGCTCCGTACGGTCGCCGTGCCGGGTGATCCGGCCCACACCGCCGGGTCCCCCGGAGGGCGTGGCGCGCTGGCGAGGAGGCTGGCCGATGTCGGCAACGGAGGACTACGACGTCGTGGTCGTCGGGTTCGGTGTGGCCGGTGCGGCCGCCGCGCTCGAGGCGGCCCGGGCCGGGGCTCGCGTCCTCGTGCTGGACCGCCGCGGCCTCCGGGTCCGACCGGTGGTGCCGGCCGTCGCCGACCGTCCCGCGCTGCGCGTGCGCCGACGCTTCCGGTCGCGTCCGGGTGCTGCCGTCCCCCCGCTGTCGACGCTGCGCGCCGAGGCGGTGGCCGCGGGCGTGGAGGTGCGCCGGCAGACGGCGGTGCACGAGCTCGTCGTCGAGGGTGGCCGGGTCGCCGGGGTCGGGTACGCCGCGATGGACCTGTGCACCGCGTCCGGTGCCCGCTACTGGTGGCTGGACCGGCTGAGCTCCTGGACGCCGCGGTGGTCGGCCGGGCTGGCCCGCACGCTGCGCCGGGCCGCCGAGGCGGTGTGGCACGACGCCTCGGAGGTCGGCACCGTCACCGCGTCCGCCGTGGTGCTCGGCACCGACCGGGCCGGCTGGGACTTCGTCGGGCCGGCGGTCTGGGCCGCCGGGGTGGCCCGGCGGCCCTCGGGCGTCGGACCGCGCCGACGGCTCAGCCTGGTCGGGGACGGGGCGCCCGCTCCCACTCCGGAGCTCGAGGTCCGGGCGTGGTGCGCTCGCGCGACCGGTGCGGGGACCTCGGTCGAGGCGCTGGCCGAGCTCCGGGTGGACCCGGCCACCGCCCAGCTGTGCGTCGGCGACGCCGGCGAGGTGCCGGGTCTCTACGCCGCCCTCGCGGAGCGGACGGGACCGGCACCGGTGCCGACGGAGGACAGTGCGCTGCTGGTCGCCGCCGGTCGGCGGGCCGGTCGGGCCGCCGCCGTGGGCCGGCCGCGCCGCGGCCACCTGCGCTCCGTCGGCTGAGGCCGCCGCGGCCGACGCGCGCCGCCCCGGCGCAGGGTCAGCGGCCGAGGAAGCGGGGCGGCCGGTTCTGCCGGAACGCCGCGATGCCCTCGTGCAGGTCGTCGGTGGTCATCGTCACCGGCTGGGCCATGGCCTCCCACTGCAGGGAGGCCTCGAGCCCCGCGGCCGACTGCTCCAGCCCGGTCTTGGTGAGACGGGCGGCGATCGGCGCGGCCTGCGCCAGTCGCTCGGCGACGGCGAGGGTGTGCGGCAGCACGTCGTCGGCGACCTCGGTGACCAGGCCCCAGTCCAGTGCCTCCGCGGCGGCGACCTCGCGGCCGGTGAAGAGCATCTCGCGGGCACGGGAGACGCCGATGGCCTCCGGGAGCAGCCAGGTCGCGCCCATCCCGCCGTGCGTGCCGCGGTAGATGAACGGGGTGCTGAACCGTGCGCCGGTGGCGGCGAAGCGCAGGTCGCAGGCCAGGGCGAGGCACACGCCGGCCCCCACGGTGGCGCCGTTGACGGCGGCGAGCACGGGGAACGGCAGCTGCCGGGGCCGCAGCCAGCTGCGGTAGAAGGGCAGCATCCGGTCGCGGAGCCGGTCGATGGTGACGTCCTCGTCGGACCCCTGGTCCAGCCAGGAGAGGTCGGCGCCGGAGCAGAACGAGCTGCCCCCGCCGGTCACGACGACGACGCGGGTGTCGCGGTCGGCGGTGACCTCGTCGAGGGCGCGGTCCCACGCCACGGTCATCTCCGCGGTCATCGCGTTGCGCACGCCGGGCCGGTTGAGCGTGATCAGCCGGACGCCGGTCGCCGGTTCGCTCACCAGCACCGCGTCGCCGGAGTCGGTCGCCATGGGTCGTCCTTCCTGCCGAGAGCGGGTGGACCCTACGGCAACGGCACAACGGCGACGGCGCGTGCCGGCCCACCCGGGAGGACCCGGGCGGGCGGCACGCGCCGTCGAGGAGAGGAGTGGGCTACCAGGTCAGCAGGGCGGCGGAGCGGGACGAGTCGTCCCCGACCGCGGCCTTGAGCGCCGGCCGCTCGGAGCGCTCGGCCGGCTCCTCGCCGCCGTCGGCCACCAGGCGCGGGCCCGGGGCGAGCAGCCACATCTCGTCCATCAGCGACCGCAGCACCTCGCGACGCAAGGAGTAGAAGTAGTTGCGACCCCGCTTGCGCACCTCGATCAGCCCGGCCTGGGTGAGGATCTTGGTGTGGTAGCTGATGGTCGGCTTCGACACCGGCAGCGTGTCCTCGAGGATGCTGCAGGCCAGTTCCTCCTGCTGCGCCATCTGCTGCACGATGTTCCACCGGATGGGGTCTCCGAGTGCCTTGAAGACCTCCGTCGCAGCGACGGGTTCACGGGTCATGACGCGGGCCCCTCCGGATTCCGATCACGCTCAGTAGTTCAACGAACGTCAATCTAACGGTTCGACGTCCTTCTGCCCAGCCGGGAGCGCGGTGAACCGTCCCACAGTCCGGGATCTCGTGGGGCCGGGCCGGGGACGGGTGCACGCTCAGTCGCCGACGGTCCAGGTGTCCCGGCCGCGGAGCACCGACTGGAGGTCGGGTCCGCCGGTCCGGTCGGCGGCCGCGCGGGCCTCCCCGACCTGGGCCCGGACGGCGTCGTCGTAGGTCGTGCGGCGCACGTCCCGGAAGACGCCGGTGACCGTGTGGGTCAGGTCCTGGTCCGACAGCCGCGACAGCGCGAAGGCCAGGTGGACGTCGGCCGGGTCGTGGACGACGACGTCGGCCGGGTCCACCTCCGCCGCCTCGGCCACCCGCAGGCCGAAGCCCTCGCGGACGACGGCGTACGCGCCCAGCCCGTCCTCGCCGGCCGGCCCGAAGCGGATCGGCTCGCCGGCGGTGAGGCGGATCAGCCGCTGGGGCGCGGTCTCCGGCCGGCGCAGCACGTCGAACGAGCCGTCGTTGAAGATCGGGCAGTCCTGGAAGATCTCGACCAGGGCGGTGCCACGGTGCTCGGCGGCGGCCTGGAGGACCGCGGTCAGGCCCTTGCGGTCGGAGTCGATCGCCCGCCCGACGAAGGTGGCCTCGGCGCCCAGCGCCAGGGACACCGGGTTGAACGGGTGGTCCACCGAGCCCATCGGGGAGGACTTGGTCACCTTCCCGGTCTCGCTGGTGGGGGAGTACTGGCCCTTGGTGAGCCCGTAGATCCGGTTGTTGAACAGCAGGATCTTCAGGTTCACGTTGCGGCGCAGCGCGTGGATCAGGTGGTTGCCCCCGATCGACAGCGAGTCGCCGTCACCGGTCACCACCCAGACCGAGAGGTCCGGACGGGCCACGGCCAGGCCGGTGGCGATCGCCGGGGCCCGGCCGTGGATGGAGTGCATCCCGTAGGTGTCCATGTAGTACGGGAAGCGCGACGAGCACCCGATGCCCGAGACGAAGACGGTGTTCTCCCGCTTGATGCCCAGCGTCGGCATGAAGGAGCGGACGGCGGCCAGCACGGCGTAGTCACCGCACCCGGGGCACCACCGCACCTCCTGGTCGGAGGTGAAGTCCTTTGCCGTCTGCGGCGACTCCGCCTGCGGGACGAGGTCCAGGCCACCGAGGGCCGGCATGCCGAGGTCGATGGCGGTCACGAGGCGGCTCCCGGGACGTGCGTGAGGAAGACGTCCTGCAGCTCCTCGGCCTTGAACGGCTGGCCGGTCACCTTCGTGTAGCTCTGCACGTCCACGAGGTGGCGCGAGCGCAGCAGGGAGGCGAGCTGCCCGAGGTTCATCTCGGGCACGAGGACGGCGGGGTAGCGGGCGAGGACCTCACCGAGGTTGGCGGGGAAGGGGTTGAGGTGACGCAGGTGCGCCGTCGCCACCGGCGTGCCCATCGCCCGGACGCGGCGGGCCGCGGCGCCGATCGGCCCGTAGGTGGAGCCCCAGCCGAGGACGAGCAGCTGCGCCTCCCCGCTCGGGTCGTCGACCTCCAGGTCGGGCACCGGGATCCCGGCGACCTTCGCCGCCCGCAGGTGCACCATCCGCTCGTGGTTGGCGGGGTCGTAGGAGATGGCCCCGGAGCCGTCGGCCTTCTCCAGACCGCCGACCCGGTGCTCCAGGCCCGGCGTGCCCGGCACCGCCCACGGGCGGGCCAGGGTCTCGGGGTCGCGCAGGTAGGGCCAGAAGGCGCCGGACCCGTCCGGTGCGTTCGGCTCGGTCGCGAACGCGGGGTCCACCGTGGGGAGCGCGGCGACGTCGGGCACCTGCCATGGCTCGGACCCGTTGGCCAGCGCGCCGTCGGACAGCAGCATCACCGGCGTCCGGTAGGTCACCGCCATGCGGACGGCGTCCAGGACGGCGTCGAAGCAGTCGCCCGGGGTCTGCGGCGCGATCACCGGGACCGGCGACTCGCCGTTGCGGCCGTGCAGTGCCTGGAGCAGGTCCGCCTGCTCGGTCTTCGTGGGCAGGCCGGTCGAGGGGCCGCCGCGCTGGACGTCGATGACCAGCAGGGGCAGCTCGAGGGCGACGGCCAGACCGATCGTCTCGGCCTTGAGCGCGATGCCCGGGCCCGACGTCGTCGTCACGCCGAGGGCGCCGCCGAAGGACGCGCCCAGAGCCGCGCCGACGCCGGCGATCTCGTCCTCGGCCTGGACGGTGGTCACGCCGAACGCCTTGTGCCGGGAGACCTCGTGGAGGATGTCCGACGCCGGGGTGATCGGGTAGGTGCCGAGCAGGACCTCCAGCCCGGTGACGTGCGTGGCCGCGACGATGCCGTAGGCCAGGGCCGTGTTGCCGGTGATCTGGCGGTAGGTGCCCTCCGGCAGCTTCGCCTTCGCCACCTCGTAGACCACGGCGAACGCCTCGGTGGTCTCGCCGTAGGCGTGCCCGGCGCGGAACGCCAGGACGTTCGCCTCGGCCAGCTCCGGGCGCTTGGCGAACTTCTCCCGCAGGAACCGCTCGGTGCCCTCCTGCGGCCGGGAGTACATCCACGACAGCAGGCCGAGGGCGAACATGTTCTTGGCCCGCTCGGCGTCCTTCTTGGGCAGGCCCGTGGACTCCAGGGCGCCCCGGGTCAGGGTCGCCATCGGGATCGCGTGGACCTGGAAGTCGGCCAGCGAGTCGTCCTCGAGCGGGTTCGCCGCGTAGCCGACCTTGGTGAGGTTGCGAGACGTGAACTCGTCGGTGTTGACGATGACGACGCCGCCCTTGGGCAGGTCGCCGATGTTGGCGCGCAGGGCCGCCGGGTTCATCGCGACCAGGACGTCCGGCCGGTCACCCGGCGTCAGGATGTCGAAGTCGGCGAAGTGCACCTGGAACGAGGAGACGCCCGGCAGCGTCCCGGCGGGGGCGCGGATCTCGGCGGGGTAGTTCGGCAGCGTCGACAGGTCGTTGCCGAAGCTCGCCGTCTCCGACGTGAAGCGGTCGCCGGTCAGCTGCATGCCGTCGCCGGAGTCGCCGGCGAAGCGGATCACCACGCGGTCGCGGCGCACGACCGTCGGCGGGCGCGAGCCCGGGGCCCCGGCGGCCGCGGGGTCGGCGGCGCTTCTCGTGTCGGTGGACGTCATCGCGGAGAGGTCAGCCTCGTTCTCGGTCGGCGAGGGCGCGGGGAGCCGCGAGGGCGGTGCGCGTGCGGTCGACGCGTGTGCCCCGGCGCCCGTGGAGCAGGAGGAGTAACGCACGGCCTTCGATAGATTGACAAGTCTCTTCGCACCGTGGTCTGCTCGCGAGGTCTGCCCGGGCCCGCCCGGGTGCCGGCTCGGCTCCGTCCGGACGCCGCCGGCTCCCGCCGTCGGCGGCGCCTTGGACCAGCCACTCGACGCCAGAACAGGAGAAGCGGTGGAGCTCGAGCTCACGGCCGACCAGAAGCTCTTCCAGGCCTCGGCCCGGTCGCTGCTCGAGAAGGACTCCCCGCTGGACCGGCTCCGCCGGCTGGAGGTGGGCGAGGCCGCGTGGGACCGCGCCTCGTGGCAGCGGGGCGCCGAGCTCGGCTGGGCCGCGACGATCGTCCCCGAGGAGCTCGGCGGCGGCAGCGTGTCCGGCGAGGGCGTCCGCGACCTCGTGCTCCTGGCGGAGGAGCTCGGTGCGGGCGTCGCCCCCGGGCCCTTCCTGCCGGTGAACGTCGTCCTCGCCGGACTGGTCGCCGCGCACGGCACCGGACCGGACCACTCGGCCACCATCGAGTCCCTCGCCGCGGGCGAGCAGGTGGCCACGTGGGCGGTGTACGAGCCCGGGGGCCAGTGGGCGCCCGAGGCGGCCCGGGTCACCGCCACCCCCACCGGCGAGGGCTGGCGCCTGGACGGGACCAAGGACCGCGTCGAGGCCGGCCTCGAGGCCGACCTCCTGCTGGTCACGGCGACGACACCGGAGGGGCTCGCGCAGTTCCTCGTGCCCACCGCCGCCGCCGGCGTGACCACCTCGCCGCAGTGGGCGCTGGACCTCTCCCGCCCGCTGGCCGAGGTCCGCCTCGAGGGCGTCGTCGTCGGCGCCGACGCGCTGGTGGGCACGCCCGCCGGGACCGCGGAGGTGCTGGAGCGGCAGCTGCAGGTGGCCCTGCTCATCCAGTGCGCCGAGATGTGCGGCGGGCTGGAGAAGATGTTCGCGCTGACCGTGCAGTGGGGCTTCGACCGGTACTCCTTCGGCCGGCCGCTGGCGTCCTACCAGGCGCTCAAGCACCGGTACGCGGACATGCGGACCTGGCTGGAGGCCTGCCACGCCACCACGCAGGCGGCGGCCGCGGCGGTCCAGTCGGGCTCGCCCGACGCCCCCCTCCTGGTCAGCGTCGCCAAGTCCTTCGTCGCCGAGCGCGCCCAGTGGATCCTGCAGGACTGCGTCCAGCTGCACGGCGGCATCGGCGTGACCTGGGAGCACGACCTGCACCTGTACCTGCGGCGGGCGACCTCCGACCGGGCGCTCTACGGCACCCCCGAGGACCACCGCCGCCGCCTCGCCGACCTCTCCTCGCTCTGAAGGGCTGACACCGATGACGACCGCCGAGACGGAGAGCGTCGAGTCGTTCCGGGCGCGGGCCCGGACGTGGCTCGCCGAGAACATGCCGCGCCTGGACCCCGACCTGCCGCCGCCCGCGCTGGGCGACGACGACGAGGAGTGGGTGCGCGCCCGGGAGTTGCAGAAGATCCTGTACGCCGGTGGCTTCGCCGGGATCTGCTTCCCGCAGGAGTACGGCGGCCTGGGCCTGACCCTGGCGCACCAGAAGGCGTTCACGCAGGAGACGGCCGGCTACGAGATGCCGGTGCAGCTCAACATCCCCACGTTCAGCATCGTCGCCGCGACGATCCTCGACATGGGCACCGAGGAGCAGAAGCGCGAGCGGATCAGCGCCGCCATCCGCGGTGACGAGGTCTTCTGCCAGTTCCTCTCGGAGCCCAGCGGCGGCTCCGACCTGGCCGGCCTGCTCACCCGGGCCGAGCTCGACGGCGACACCTGGATCCTCAACGGGCAGAAGACCTGGAGCACCTCGGCCTACGCCGCGGACTGGGGCCTGTGCCTGGCCCGCACCAACTGGGACGTCCCCAAGCACCGCGGGCTGACGATGTTCCTGGTCCCCACGACGGCCCCCGGCCTGCACATGAACCGGGTCAAGATGGTCAACGGCTCCCGCGAGTTCTGCGAGGAGTTCTTCACCGACGTGCAGCTCCCCGCGTCGGCCGTCGTCGGTGAGGTCAACGACGGCTGGGCCGTCGCCTCCCGGCAGCTGTTCCACGAGCGCAACGCCGTCGGCGGCGGGTCCCCGTACGTCAGCGGCCTCGCCGGACGGCCCCGCGCCCTCGGCGGCCAGTCGCCGTTCACCATCGCCCGCGCGACCGGCCGCGCCGCCGAACCCGGCGTCCGCGAGCGGGTGGGGGAGTGGCTGGCCGTGGAGACCGTGCAGAACCAGATGGTCGCCCGGGTCAGCCGGGCCATCGGCACCGGTGCCCTCCCGGCGCCGGCCGCCTCACTGCTGCGGCTGTTCCACGCCGAGGCGATGCAGCGCGGCACCGACCTCGCGATGGACGTCGCGGGCGCGCAGGTCGCCGCGGGCGTCGGCACCGAGGAGGGCGTCACGGGCCGTGCCGGGGTGGCCTACCTCAGCCGTCAGGGCGCCAGCCTCGGCGGTGGCAGCAGCGAGATGGCGCGCAACCAGATCAGCGAGCGGCTGCTCGGCATGCCGCGCGAGCCCGCCGCCGACCGCGACGTCCCCTTCAACCAGGTCAAGCGCGGACGGTCGTGACCGGCACGTCGCCGCCGCGCACCGGCACCCATCCGACAGCCTCGTCCCCGCAGAACACCCGGAGTCCCCGATGAACCTCGCGATGATCCTCGACATGGTGGCCGACGGGATGCCCGACCGCGTCCTCATCGGCAACCGGGAGGACGGCCTGACCGGGACGACGCTGCGCGCCAAGGCGACCGCCGGTGCCGCCCACGTGGCCTCCCTCGGGGCCGACCGGCTGGTCTACCTCGGCCCGAACGGTGCGGCCTTCCCGGTCGCGCTGTTCGCCGCCACGCTCGCCGGCGTGCCGTTCCTCCCGCTGAACTACCGGCTCGGCGAGGAGCAGCTCACCGAGGTCATGAGCCGTCAGACGGCGCCGCTCGTGGTCACCGACACCCCCGAGCGCGTGCCCGGTGCCCGCACCATCGGCATCGAGGAGTTCGCCTCCCTGCCGGCCGTGGACGCCGCGCCGCTGCAGGCGTACGAGATCGACTCCGAGTCCGTCGCCGTCCTGCTGATGACCAGCGGGACGACGGCCGCGCCGAAGAGCGCGGTGCTGCGGCACAGCAACCTCACGGCCTACCTGTTCGGGTCGGTGGAGTTCGCGTCCGTGGACGAGACCGACGCGACCCTGGTCAGCGTCCCGCCCTACCACATCGCCGCGGTCGCCAACTGCCTGTCGAACCTCTACGCCGGCCGCCGGGTCGTCTACCTCGACGTCTTCACCCCCGGCGACTGGCTCGACGTCGTCGAGGAGCAGGGCATCACGCACGCCATGGTCGTGCCCACCATGCTGGCCCGGATCGTGGCCGAGCTGGAGTCCCGCGGCACCGAGGGGCCGGCGTCACTGCGCTCGGTCTCCTACGGCGGGGCCAAGATCGCCGCCGAGATCATCGAGAAGGCGCTCGGCCTGTTCCCGCAGACGGGGTTCGTCAACGCCTACGGCCTGACCGAGACCGCCTCCTCCATCGCCGTGCTCGGCCCCGACGACCACCGCGAGGCCGTCGCCTCCGACGACCCGGCGGTGCGCGCCCGGCTCGGGTCGGTCGGCCGGGCGCTGCCGTCGGTCGAGATCGAGGTGCACGACGACGAGGGGAACGTCTGCGCCCCCGGCGTGGTCGGCGACATCGTCGTCCGTGGACCGCAGGTCGCCGGCGAGTACCTCGAGCAGGGCAGCAAGGTGCAGTCCGACGGCTGGTTCCCGACCCGCGACCGCGGCTACGTCGACGACGCCGGCTTCATCTTCGTCCGCGGCCGCTCCGACGACACGATCATCCGCGGCGGGGAGAACATCGCCCCGGCCGAGATCGAGGACGTCCTGGGCCGGCACCCGGCGGTGCTGGAGGCCGTCGTCGCTGGGGTGCCCGACGTCGAGTGGGGCCAGGTGATCGGTGCCTTCGTGCTGCTGCGCCCGGGTGCGCAGGTCGACGAGGACGAGCTGCGCCAGTGGGTGCGCGAGCGGCTGCGCGGCTCGAAGACCCCCGACCGCGTGGTGTTCGTCGACGAGTTCCCCACCACGCCCACCGGCAAGGTCGTCCGTCGCGAGCTGGTGGCCCTCGTGAGCGAGCCGAGCGCTCAGCCCGCCTGAGGGAGGACCTCGCCACCGGCCGGCTGCCGGCGGCTCGACCGCACCGCGGTCGCGCTGCGGGGGCCGGCCGGTCGTCGTTCCCGGTCATCCGTCGCGGGACCCGTACGGCCTGGTCAGGGTGCCGTCGCGCGGTCCGGACGCCCACCCGGGGGAACTGTGAGCCAGGACGCATCCGGCCCTTGAGTTCGACACTTCGATGGATATACTCCCTTTTGACTCAGGCGTGAGGGAGGTCTCGATGACCTGCGCGGACGCACGGCTCGCGAGGGCCGGACGGATGCCCCGACTCACCTGACCGCCCGGCGGGTCCTGCCGGGCGGTTCCCCCTGTCGAGAAGCTGAGGTTGCATCGCGTGTTGAGACCGATGGAAGGCGTCCGGGTCCTCGAGGTCGCCCAGTTCACCTTCGTGCCCTCCGCCGGCGCCGTGCTCGCCGACTGGGGCGCGGACGTCATCAAGATCGAGCACGCGGAGCGGGGTGACGCGCAGCGCGGCCTGGTCAAGGCGCTGGGTCACGACGTCACCGGCAAGAACAGCTTCGCGCCGATCATGGACGGTCCCAACCGCGGCAAGCGCAGCCTCGGCATCTCCCTGGAGAAGCCCGAGGCCCGTGCGGTGCTCGAGGAGCTCATCAAGAGCAGCGACGTCTTCCTGACGAACTTCCTGCCCGAGGCGCGGCGCAAGCTGGGCATCGACGTCGAGGACGTGCGGAAGATCAACCCCAAGATCATCTACGCGGTCGGCTCGGCCTTCGGCTACGCCGGCCCCGAGGCCGAGCAGGGTGGCTACGACGGCACGGCCTTCTGGGCCCGCGCCGGCGGTGCCGACACCTGCACCCCGCCCGGCTACGACGGCCTGATCCAGCAGCCCGGTGGCGCCTACGGCGACAACATCGGCGGCATGACGATCGCCGGCGGGATCTCGGCGGCGCTGTTCGCCCGCGAGCGCACCGGCGAGGCGGCCACGGTCGACATCTCGCTGCTCGGCGTCGGCGCCTGGGCGGGCCAGATGAACATCGGCCTCGCACTGATGGCGGGCGGCCCGCTGCCGAAGTTCGACCCCAAGGCGGGCAACATCTCCAACCCGCTCACCGGCACCTACAAGACCAAGGACGACCGCTACCTGTCCCTGGTCATGCTGCAGCCCGGTCGGTACTGGCCCGACTTCGTCACGAAGGTCGGTCACCCGGAGCTGGCCACCGACGAGCGGTTCGACACGGCCGAGAAGCTGATGCAGAACTCGAAGGTCGCCGGGGAGATCGTCGCCGAGATCATCGCGTCGAAGACCAAGGACGAGTGGCTGCCCGCCTTCCAGCAGATGGAGGGCCAGTGGGCGGTCGTGCAGAACACCTACGAGGTCGGCAACGACCCGCAGCTGGTCGCGACCGGCAACGTCGCCGACGTCACCGACGCCGAGGGCAACCCGCGCAAGCTGATCACCAACCCGGTGCACTTCAACCGGGAGGCCCCGAAGCTGACCCGCGGCCCGCTCTTCGCCGAGCACACCGACGAGATCCTGGCCGAGCTGGGGCTCTCCGACGAGGAGGCCCTGCAGCTGAAGATCGCCGGCGCCGTCACGTGACCGCCCCCACCGCCGACCGGGTCGGCTTCATCGGCCTGGGCAGCCAGGGCGGCCCGATGGCCCGCCGGATCGTCGAGGACGGCATCCCGACCGTCCTGTGGGCCCGCCGGCAGGAGACGCTGGACGCCTACTCCGACACCGCCGCCGAGTACGCGTCGTCCCCGGCCGAGCTCGGTTCGCGGGTGGACGTGGCCTGCGTCTGCGTGGTGGACGACGCCGGTGTCGAGGAGGTCGTCGCCGGGCCCGACGGGCTGCTGTCGACCATGGCCTCCGGCGGGGTCGTGGTCATCCACAGCACCGTGCACCCGGACACCTGCCGGCGGCTGGCCGAGCAGGCGCGGGCGCGGGGCATCGCGCTCGTCGACGCCCCGGTCAGCGGCGGTGGCATGGCCGCGGAGGCCCGCAAGCTGCTGGTCATGGTCGGCGGGGACGCCGAGACCCTCGAGCGGGTCCGGCCGGTGTTCGCCACCTACGCCGACCCGATCGTGCACCTGGGTCCGGTCGGCGCCGGCCAGCGCGCGAAGTTGATCAACAACCTGATGCTCACGGCCAACCTCGGCGTCCTGGAGAGCGCGTACGCGCTGGCCAAGGCGCTGGAGGTCGACCCCGGGCAGCTGAGCACCGTGCTGAGCCACGGCAGCGGCAACAGCTTCGCGGTCAACGTCCTCCGGACCCCGGACTTCGTCCTCGGCCCGCTGGGCGCGATGGCCGGCCCGCTCCTGCAGAAGGACGCCCGGCTGGTCGTCGACCTCGCCACGGCCGCGGGGGCGGAGCCCGGCACGGTCCTCGTCGCCGCCGACGCGGCGCTGGACTCCATGGGTTGCCAGCGGTGACCTGCACGACCCCGGAGGAGGAGCCGGCCGGGTCCGCCCGGCCGGCTCCCCGCCACCGCTCCACCCGCTCCTCGATCCTGGGGGACTGACGATGCTGCCCGACGACACGAAGGTCGTCTCCGCCGACGACCACGTCGTCGAGCACCCCCGTGTGTGGCTGGACCGGCTGCCGCTGCGCTACCGCGAGGTGGCCCCGCAGGTCGACCGCGGCGCCGACGGCCGGGACGTCTGGCTCCTCGAGGGGGAGCCGGTCACCGACTTCGGCCTGGACGTCGTCGCCGGCGAGGACCCGCGGGAGATCGACCTCGGCCCGCGCGGCTACCGGGACATGCGCCCCGGCTGCCACGACATCGCCGAGCGGATCCGGGACATGGACGCCGACGGCGTGTGGGCGCAGCTGTGCTTCCCCACCCTGGCCGGCGCCGCGGGCACGACCTTCTCCCGGGCCCGCGACCCCGAACTCGGCGCGGCGTGCGTGCGCGCCTACAACGACTTCGTCCTCGACGAGTGGTGCGACCACGCCCCCGACCGGCAGATCCCGCTCGTGCTGACGCCGTTCTGGGACGTGCCGGCCGCGGTGGCCGAGGTCGAGCGGACGGCGGCGCGGGGTGCGCGCTCGGTCAGCCTGCCCGAGGCCCCGCACCGACTGGGCCTGCCCTCGTACAGCACCGACCACTGGGACCCGCTGCTGCGCGTGTGCGAGGAGGCCGGGCTCCCGGTCTCGATGAACCTCGCCTCCTGCGGCGCCCCGCAGGGGGTCGCCCGGGACGCCGACGCGTTCGTCAGCATCGCGCTGTTCGGGGTCAGCTCCGTCGTCGCGTGCGTCGAGCTGCTGATGTCGCCGGTGTTCCACCGGTTCCCGCAGCTGCAGGTGGTGCTGTCCGAGGCGGGGATCGGCTGGATCCCCTACGTCCTCGAACGGACCGACTACTCCTGGGAGCGGCACCGCTTCTGGTGCGGCGTGGACGCCGAGCGCCGGCCGTCGGAGCTCTTCCGCGACCACGTCTACGGCTGCTTCACCTCCGACCAGGCCGGCATCGACCAGCGGTACGCCATCGGCGTCGAGCAGATCCTCTTCGCCGGCGACTACCCGCACGCCGACTCCAACTGGCCGCACACCCGCAAGGTCCTGGCGGAGCAGCTGGTCGACGTCCCCGACCACGAGGCCCGGCTGATCGCGGAGGTCAACGCCCGCCGCCTCTTCCGCTTCCCCGCCTGACCCACCCCCACTTCGAGGAGCACGCGTGAAGCTCGGTTTCATCGGCGCCGGCCGCATCGGCCGGCCCATGATCGGCCGGCTGGTCGGCGCCGGTCACCAGGTGCAGGTCCTGGACCGGTCCGAGGCCGCGCGCGAGGCCGTGGCCGCGCTCGGCGCCACCCCCGTCGAGGACGTCGCCGCGGTGGCGCGGGGCGCGCAGGCCGTCCTGCTGTGCCCCTACAGCGACACCCAGGTCCGCGAGATCGCCGTCGACGGCGACCTGGTCGACCACTTGGAGCCCGGCACGCTGATCGTCGTCCACACGACGGGCAGCCCGCTGACGGCCACGGCGATCGCCGAACGCGGCCGGGCCAAGGACGTCGAGGTGGTGGACGCCCCCATCAGCGGCGGGCCGCACGACATCGAGGCCGGCGCCGTGACCCTGTACACCGGGGCGACCGAGGCGGGTCTTGAGCGGGCCCGTCCGGTGCTGTCGGCCTACGGCGAGCCGATCGTGCACCTGGGCACGACCGGTGCCGGCCAGCAGGTGAAGCTGCTGAACAACGCCGTCTTCGCGGCCAACATCGGGATCATCGCCGAGGCCGTCCGCCTCGCCGGCGAGCTGGGCCTCGACGAGGCGGCGGTGCTGCGCGGCATCACCAACGGCAGCGGCACCAGCAGGGCGCTGGCCGGAGCCGCCCACGCCGGGTCGATCGCCACCTTCGGCAAGGCGGTCGGCGAGTTCGTCGGCAAGGACGTCGCCGTGGTCAAGCAGGTCGCCGCGCAGCTCGGCGTCGACCTCGGCGAGATGAACGGCCCCCACCAGGTGCTCGCCGACCTGCTGCTCCCCGAGCACCGCGCCCTCCTGCTCGCCGACGCGAGCGCCTGACCCGCACCGTCCACCCGTCGCGGCACCGTCGCCGCGACACCTCTGGAGGAGGAGACCGACATGGCCAGCACCGGGACCTACGCCGTGGACCGCATGCTCGTCGACGGCGAGCTCGTGCCCGCCGGGACGGGCCGGACGTTCGACAACGTGAACCCCGCGACCGAGGAGGTCATCGGCTCGGTCCCCGACGCCGACGCCACCGACGTCGAGCGGGCGATCGGTGCGGCCCGGCGCGCGTTCGACACCACCGACTGGTCGACGAACACGGAGCTGCGCCGGCGCTGCCTCGTCCAGCTGCGGGACGCGCTGCGCGCCGAGGTGGAGACCCTCCGCGGGCAGGTGGTCGCCGAGACGGGCTCGCCGGTGATGCTCACCCAGGGCATCCAGCTCGAGGCGCCGATCGGCTTCTTCGACCACTACATCGACATGCTCGAGACCTACGAGTTCGAGCGGCCGGTCCCGACCAAGGAACTGATGGGCACGCGGGTCGACCGGGTCATCCGGCGCGAGGCGGCGGGCGTCGTCGCAGCGATCACGCCGTGGAACTACCCCTTCTACCTGAACATCTGCAAGATCGCGGGGGCGCTGGCCGCCGGCTGCACCGTCGTGCTCAAGCCGGCCCCGGACACCCCGTGGAGCGCCCTGGCGATCGGCGCCATCGCCGCCGAGCACACCGACATCCCGGCCGGCGTGCTCAACGTCGTCACCACCAGCGACAACTCGGTCGCCGAGATCCTGGCCACCCACCCCGACGTCGACCAGGTGACCCTCACCGGCTCCACCGCGACCGGCCGCAAGGTCATGGCCGCGGCCGCCGCCACGGTCAAGCGGGTCACCCTCGAGCTCGGTGGCAAGTCCGCCGCGATCCTGCTCGAGGACGCCGACTTCCCGGCGATCATCCCGATGATGGCCGGCGGGGTGTGCGCGCACGCCGGGCAGGGCTGCGCCCAGCTGACCCGCATGCTGGTGCCGCGCGCCCGCTACGAGGAGGCGATCGCGATCGCCGCCGCGGTCATGCCGCACATCCCGTGGGGCGACCCGACCGAGCCCGGCACCGTCATGGGTCCCGTGGTCAACGCCCGGCAGCGCGACAGCATCATGCGCTACATCCAGTCGGCCAAGGACGAGGGCGGCCGCATCGCCTACGGCGGGGAGCCGCTGGACCGCGACCGGGGCTACTTCGTCCCGCCGACCCTCATCGCCGACGTCGACCCGAAGTCCACGGTCGCGCAGGAGGAGATCTTCGGCCCGGTCCTCGTCGTGCTGCCCTACGACGACGAGGAGGACGCGATCCGGATCGCCGACAGCACGATCTTCGGCCTCTCCGGCGCCGTCTACAGCGCCGACCCCGAGCGCGCCCTGCGCGTGGCCCGCCGGCTGCGCACCGGCACGGTCGGCGTCAACGGCGCGCAGTGGTTCGACGTCCAGTCCCCCTTCGGCGGCTACAAGCAGAGCGGCCTCGGCCGCGAGTGGGGCGCCGAGGGTCTCGAGGACTTCCTCGAGGTCAAGACCATCGCCTTCCCCGCGGTCGACTGACCGCAGGGCCAGCAGACCGATCAGAACGAGAACAGGAGACATCCCAGTGGGACGTGTTGAGGGCAAGGTCGCTTTCGTCACCGGTGCCGCCCGCGGCCAGGGTCGCAGCCACGCGGTGCGACTGGCGGAGGAGGGTGCCGACATCATCGCGGTCGACATCTGCAAGGACATCGCGACCAACGAGTACGCGCTGTCCACGCCGGACGACCTGAAGGAGACCGCCCGGCTCGTCGAGGCGCACGACCGCCGCATCGTCACCGTCGAGGCCGACGTCCGGGAGCGCAGCCAGCTGGCCGCCGCCCTCGAGCAGGGCATCGCGGAGCTGGGCAAGGTCGACGTCGTCGTCGCCAACGCCGGCATCATGCCGCTGGGCGGCGAGCCCAAGCTGCAGGCCTGGACCGACGTCGTGGACACCAACTTCCTGGGTGTCGTCAACGCCGTCCACGCCGCGCTGCCGCACCTGCCCGACGGCGCCTCGATCATCGCGACCGGCTCGGCCGCGGCCTTCATGACCGGTGCGGGCATCGCGCAGGCCGGCGAGAACCCCGGCGGCGCCGGCTACAGCTACGCCAAGCTGCAGCTGTCGGAGTTCATGCACGAGATCGCGCGCAACGTCGCCCCGCGGATGATCCGCGCCAACGTCGTGCACCCGACCAACTGCAACACGAACATGCTGAACAGCGCCCCGATGTACCGGGCGTTCCGGCCGGACCTGGAGAACCCCACCCGCGAGGACGCCCTGCTGGCCTTCCCGGCCCAGCAGCTGCTCCCGGTGCCCTACGTCGAGCCGATCGACATCAGCAACGCGGTGCTCTTCCTCGCCTCGGACGAGTCGCGCTACGTGACCGGTCTCCAGCTGCGGGTGGACGCCGGCTCCTACCTGAAGTTCCACGACTTCCACGTCTGACCCCTTCCTGACCGCACGTCCGAACCGCGAGGAGTACCCCCATGAAGGTCCGTGTCGACAGCGAGATCTGCCAGGGCCACACCCTGTGCGCCATGACGGCGCCCAACCTGTTCGCGCTGAGCGACGAGGACGGCCACGCCTGGGCGATCAACGAGGACGTCCCCGCCGGGCAGGAGGACCTCGCCCGCGAGGCCGCCCGCTCGTGTCCCGAGCAGGCCATCGTCATCACCGAGTGACGGCGGCGGGGAGGGCAGGCCGATGAGCATCGACGAGACGACCACCGCGCGCGCCGACGACGCCGCGCGCAAGGAGGGGCGGCGCATCGTCCTGGACCGGCACGGTCCGGAGTACCGGACCGAGTTCGTCGACTGGGCGCAGCGTCTGCACGCCGGGCCGCGGATCGCGTGGAACGACACCCACGGTGGTTACTGGTTCGTCAACGGCAACCAGGAGCTGTTCGACGTGGCCCGCCGGTCGGACGTGCTGTCCAACGACCACGACATCCACAACCGGCGGCGCGGGTACAAGGGGATCAACATCCCCCCGCCCGAGGGCAACAGCGGGACCATCGGCGGGTTCCTCGAGATGGACCCGCCGCGCCAGCGGTACTACCGCAACGCGCTGAACCCCTACCTGTCGCCGGCGGCGGTGGCGCGGTGGCAGCCGGTGCTCGACGAGATCACCCGGGCCGCGATCGACGAGAGGATCGAGAGCGGCTCCATCGACTTCGTCGAGGACCTGGCGAACATCGTCCCGGCGGTGCTCACCATGGCACTGCTGGGCCTGCCGCTGGAGGACTGGGTCGTCTACAACGAGCCGGCGCACGCCAGCGTCTACACGCCCATCCACTCGCCCGACTACCCGCGCGTCCGCGAGCTGTCGATGCAGATGGGGATGTCGCTGTTCGGGCGGATCCAGGAGGCCCGGACCAACCCGCGTCCGGGCCTGCTGAGCGCGATCATGAACGCCGACCTCGGGGGCGAGCGACCCGAGGACGACCTCGAGATCGTCGGTGTGGTCATGCTGCTGATCGGCGGTGGCTTCGACACCACCACCGCGCTCACGGCCCACGCCCTCGAGTGGCTGGGGGAGCACCCCGACCAGCGCGAGCGGCTGCACCGGGAGTGGGACACCCTGCGCGACAGCGCGACCGAGGAGTTCCTGCGCTACTACACGCCGGCGCAGGGCGACGGTCGCACGGTGTCCGACGACGTCGAGATCGACGGCGTCCAGTTCCGCGAGGGTGACCGGCTGTGGCTGTCCTGGGCCATGGCCAACCGGGACGAGCAGGTGTTCCCGGACCCGCACGAGATCAAGCTGGACCGCACGGGCAACCGGCACGCCAGCTTCGGCCTCGGGGTCCACCGGTGCATCGGCTCGAACGTCGCCCGCGCCGGCTTCAAGACGATGACCAAGGCCGTCCTCGACCGGATGCCGGACTACGTGTGCGACCCCGCGGGGACGGTGCACTACGAGACGACCCAGGTCATCAACGGCATGCGGCACCTGCCGGCCACCTTCACCCCCGGGCAGCGCCAGGGCCCGGGGCTGGAGGAGACCATCGCGAACCTGCAGCGGGTCGTCGACGAGCAGCGTCTCGCCGAGCCGATCACCGTCCGCAAGGAGCGCGCACAGCTCGGCTGAAGCCGAGTCCGACGCGGGGCCGGGCCCGGGGGAGGAGTTCCCCCGGGCCCGGTCGCCGCGCCGACACCCATCGAACACGGCCTCGTCCAGAGGCTCATCCCGAGCGTGCGAGGGGTGAGGAGGACGAGGTCCTCCTACTCAGCTGGAGCACTCCCATGACCTACGTGATCGCCGAGCCCTGCGTCGACGTCCTCGACCGTTCCTGCGTGGACGCCTGTCCCGTCGACTGCATCTACGAGGGCGGCCGGATGGCGTTCATCCAGCCCGAGGAGTGCGTGGACTGCGGCGCCTGCGTGCAGGTGTGCCCGGTCGAGGCCATCTACTACGAGGACGACCTCCCGGAGGAGTGGGCCACGTACACGGCGTTCAACGCCGCCTTCTTCACCGGCGTGGGCGCGCCGGGCGGCTCGGTGAACCTCCCCAAGGGCACGGTGCCCGACCTGGCCGAGGTCACCGCACTGCCGCCCCGGCCGGCCGAGGACTGATCCCCGGCGGCGGCCCCCACCGCCGTCCCCCGAGCACCGACCGCGAGGAAAGAGAGAGGACGTCCGATGGCGCTGCTGCCGCTGGTGCTGCCCTGGAACGAGTTCTACTGGAAGTCCGGGGCCGACGGACGGCTGCGGATCCAGGAGTGCTCCTCCTGCTCCGGCCTGATCCACCCACCGAAG
This sequence comes from Blastococcus sp. TF02A-26, assembly GCF_003319125.1. Lineage (GTDB taxonomy): Bacteria > Actinomycetota > Actinomycetes > Mycobacteriales > Geodermatophilaceae > Trujillonella. The sequence continues at coordinate 60,715 of NZ_QOHG01000008.1, forward strand.
CCGATCTGCCCCTCCTGCCGGAGCACCGACCTGGCCGTGCGCGAGGTGTCCGGCCGCGGCACGCTCTTCGGGCTCACGGTGAACCACCACTATCCGTTCCCCGGGGTGAGCAACCCGTTCCCGATCGCCCAGGTGTCCCTCGAGGAGGACCCGCAGGTCAAGCTGACCACGCGGATCGTCGAGGCCGAGCCCGACACCCTGCGCCTGGGCATGGCGGTGGAGGTCGTCTTCCAGCAGGAGGAGGACGTCTGGCTGCCGCTGTTCCGGCCCGCCGCCGAGCAGCCCGCCGAGCCGGCGCCGCTGGCCGAGGACGAGGTGACCGCCGAGCAGGTGCGCTCCCTGGTGCGCCCGCGGCTGGGCACGCGCAAGTTCGAGGACGACGCCGTCCTCTCCGGCATCGGCGCCTCCACGATCGCCCGCCGCCAGATGGTCGACCCGCTGAGCCTGACCATCGAGGCCTGCCGGCAGGCGGTGGCCGACGCGGGCCTCACGATGGACGACATCGACGGGCTGTCCACCTACCCCGGGGGTGGGATGGAGAGCGGCTTCAGCGAGGGCGGCGTGACCGCCCTCGAGGCGGCGCTGCGGATCCGGCCCACCTGGTACAACGGCGGCGGCGAGACCTTCGGCCCGGGCGGCTCGGTGATCGCCGCGATGACCGCGGTCTCGGCCGGGCTGGCCCGCCACGTGCTGTGCTTCCGCACGCTGTGGCAGTCCAGCCAGGAGACCCTCATGCGCACCGGCTACCTGAAGCCGGGCATGGGGCGGATGAGCGGCGACATGGGCTGGGGCATGCCGTTCGGCGCCACGTCCGCCGCGCACCTGCTCGCGCAGACCGCCGGCCGGTACATGCACAAGTACGGCGCGACCCGCGAGACCCTGGGCTGGATCGCGCTCAACCAGCGGGCCAACGCCGCGCTCAACCCGGCCGCGGTCTACCGGGACCCGATGACGATGGACGACTACCTGGGTGCCCGGCTGACCACCACGCCGTTCGGGCTCTACGACAACGACGTCCCGGTCGACGGGGCCATCGCGGTGATCGTCTCCGCGGCCGACGCCGTCGGAGACCTGGCGAAGCCGCCGGTGCGCGTGGAGGCGGTCGGCACCCAGCTCATCGAGCGCATGGAGTGGGACCAGAGCACCTCCACCCACGAGCCGCAGGTCTTCGGCCCGGCGGCGCACCTGTGGACGCGGACCGACCTGCGCCCGGACGACGTCGACGTGGCGCTGCTCTACGACGGCTTCACCTTCAACTGTCTGTCCTGGCTCGAGGGCCTGGGCTTCTGCGGCGTCGGCGAGGCCAAGGACTTCCTCGAGGGCGGGAAGAACATCGCCCGCGACGGGATCCTGCCGCTGAACACCCACGGCGGTCAGCTGTCCCACGGCCGCACCCACGGCATGGGCCTCGTGCACGAGGCGGTGGTCCAGCTCCGCGGCGAGGGCGGCGAGCGGCAGGTGGACGGCGCCCGCGTCGCCGTCGTCAGCAGCGGCGGGCTGACCCCCAGCGGCGTCCTGCTCCTGCGCGCCGACACCTGAGGGAGGACCCCGCTGCCCGCCGGTCGGGCTATCGACCGGGGGGCGGTGGGGCCGTATGCTCCCCGATGATGTGATGCCTTTGAAAACATGGATGGGTGGCATGGCGCACGACGGGGACACGCTCTTCATCGACGGGAAGTGGCTCCCGGCGGACGACGGCCGCACGTTCGACGTCACCGACCCGAGCAACGGCCGGGTCATCGGCCGGGCCGCCGACGCGGGGGCGGCCGAGGCCGACCGTGCCATCGCCGCTGCCGATGCCGCCTTCGCCTCGTGGAGCCGGACCACCGCCTACCAGCGTGCCGAGGTGCTCTGGACCGCCCACCGGCTGATGACCGAGCGGGCCGAGGAGCTCGCCGCGCTCATGACCGCCGAGCAGGGCAAGCCGCTCAAGGCCGCCCGCAACGAGGTGCGCTACGCCGCGGACTTCCTCAGCTGGTTCGCCGAGGAGGCCAAGCGCGTCTACGGCAGCACCATCCCCTCGTCGCGCCCCGAGCAGCGGCTGATGGTGATGCACCAGCCGGTCGGTGTGGTCGCCGGCATCACGCCGTGGAACTACCCGATCTCGATGATCACCCGCAAGGTCGCCCCGGCCATCGCCGCCGGTTGCACCATCGTGCTGAAGCCGGCCGAGCAGACCCCCCTGTGCGCCGTCGCCGTCTTCGACGTCCTGGCCGAGGCGGGCCTGCCCGGCGGCGTGGCGAACCTCGTCACCACCAGCCGCCCGGCCGCGGTGGGGGACCGGCTGCTGGACTCCCCGGTGGTGCGCAAGCTGACCTTCACCGGCTCCACCGAGGTGGGCAAGGCGCTGGCGGCGCGGGCGGCGGCGACCATGAAGCGCGTCTCCATGGAGCTCGGCGGCCACGCCCCGATGATCGTGTTCGACGATGCCGACCCCGTGCACGCGGCCAAGGGCGCGGCCCTGGTCAAGTTCCTCAACACCGGCCAGGCGTGCATCAGCCCCAACCGGATCTACGTGCAACGCGGCATCTTCGACACCTTCGCCGAGGCGCTCGTCGCGCGGGTCGCCGCGCTCAAGGTCGGCGCCGGCACGGTCGAGGGGGTGGGCATCGGCCCGCTGGTCGACGAGGCCGCCGTCGACAAGGTGGCCCGGCAGGTCGACGACGCGGTCGCCAAGGGCGCCCGGCTGCTGTCCGGCGGCAACCGGCTCGCCGAGGGCGAGTTCGCCGACGGCCGGTTCTTCGCCCCCACCGTGGTCGCCGACGTCGACGAGTCCATGGTCATCTACCGCGAGGAGACCTTCGGGCCCGTGGCGGCGCTCATCCCGTTCGACGACGAGGACGAGGCGGTCCAGCGGGCCAACGACACCGAGTACGGGCTGGCGTCCTACGTCTACACCCAGGACCTCGGCCGCGCGGTGCGGGTCTCGGAGGCGCTGCGGTTCGGCATCGTCGGGGTCAACGACATCAACCCGACGGCCGCGGCCGCGCCCTTCGGCGGGGTCGGGGTCAGCGGGTTGGGCCGCGAGGGCGGCGCGGAGGGCATCGACGAGTACCTCGACGTCAAGCTCGTGGGGCTCGTCGTCCCCTGAGGAACGGTCCCGGGACGGGACACACAGACCGACGTCGTGGACGTCGCCCGGCGGTGCCGACCCGCGAGTCCGCCGCCGGGGCAGCAGTGGCACACCGAACGAGGAGTGGGTTGATGAAGCTGAAGGTCGGACAGACGCTGAGCAGCGCGGTCGACACGACGTCGCTGGTGGTGGTGCGGGCTCCGGAGGACGACGTGACCATCACCTGCGGTGGCGCGCCGATGACCGGCCCGGGCGAGGCGCCCGCCGCCGGCGCCACCGCCGAGGGCGAGGCCGGCAACGGCGTGCTCATGGGCAAGCGCTACGCGGACGAGGCCCTGGGCCTGGAGCTGCTGTGCGTGAAGCCGGGCGACTACGCCGTCGCCGTCAACGGCACCCCGCTGGCCCAGAAGACGGCCCAGCCGCTGCCCGCCTCCGACTGAGCCCTGCGGCGGGACCCCTCCCGGATCGCGAGGGGTCCCGCCGCGGCCGATCGGGCGCGGTCGCCGCGCACCGACGGCGTCGCCGACGCCGCAGTACACCAACGATGTCGACGGCCGGGGCCCCCGCGGGGCGACCGGTCGCGGAGAGGGAGGGTCCGGTGGCCCGCAAGGACAGGACAGGCAGCACCGGCGTCGGAGTGGCCCGGTTCCTGCTGCGCACCGCGGTGGGCGGCACGATGATCGCCCACGGCGTGAAGCACGGCCGCACGCTGAAGGGCACCGCGGGCTGGTTCGGCTCCATCGGCTTCAAGCAGCCGATGCTGCAGGCCCGCACCAGCGCGGTCGTCGAGATCGGCTCGGGTGCCGCGCTGGTCGCCGGTGCCGCCACGCCACTGGCGGCCTCGGCCGTCGTCGGCACCCTCGCGGTGGCCGCGCGCTCGGTGCACATCCCCAACGGCTTCTGGATCACCTCCGAGGGCTGGGAGTACGTCGCCAACCTCTCGGTGGCCTCGGTCGCCCTCGCGGCGCTGGGTCCCGGCGGCTGGAGCGTCGACCGCGCGCTGGGTACGGACCGGTTCTCCGGCCCCCGCGCGGCGCTGTTCGCCGCCGGGCTCGGCATCGGCGGCGCCGCGGCCCAGCTCGCCACCTTCTGGCGCAAGCCGGTCGCGGCCTGAGGCGCCCGGCGATGTCGCAGATCCCCGAGCACGTCGTCGTCGTCGGTGCCGGCCTGGGCGGCCTGCGCACCGTCGAGGCGCTGCGCGCCCGCGGGCACGCCGGCCGCATCACCCTGGTCGGCGCGGAGGTGCACCTGCCCTACGACCGGCCCCCGCTGTCGAAGCAGATCCTCAACGGCACGTGGGAGCCGACGAAGGCCACGTTCAAGGACGCCGAGGCCCTCGCCGCGCTCGACGTGACGACGGTGTTCGGGACGCGCGCGGTGGGCCTGAACGGCACCACCGTCGAGCTCGAGGACGGCACCTCGCTCGCCGGCGACGTCGTCGTCCTCGCCACCGGCGTCACCGCCCGCACGCTGCCGGACCAGCCGGCCGGTGTCGTCACCCTGCGCACCCTCGACGACGCCATCGCGCTGCGCGGCGCCTTCGACCAGCTGCAGTCGCTGCTCGTCGTGGGTGCCGGGTTCATCGGCGCGGAGGTCGCCTGCGCCGCCCACGCCAAGGACGTGCAGGTGACGGTGCTCGAGGCCCTGCCCGTCCCCGTGGAGCGGGCGCTGGGCCGGGAGGTCGGTGCGCTGGCCGCCCGCCTGTTCACCGAGGCCGGCATCGACCTGCGCTGCGACACCCGCATCGCCCGGTTCGTCGACGAGCGCACGGTGGAGCTCTCCGACGGCACCACCCTGGGCGCCGACCTGGTGCTCGTGGGCATCGGCTCGCTGCCCGACGTCAGCTGGCTCGACGCGGCCGGCCTCGACACCCAGGACGGCGTCGCCTGCGACGCGAACGGCCGCGTCCTCGGTACCAGCGGCGTCTGGGCGCTCGGCGACATCGCCGCCTGGTGGGACGCCTCCCGCAACCGGTTCCACCGCAACGAGCACTGGACCACCACGGTGGACCAGTCGGCCGTCATCGCCTGCGACATCCTCGGTGAGCAGCCGCCGCCCCCGGCCGTGCCCTACGTCTGGTCCGACCAGTTCGGGATGAAGATCCAGACCTTCGGCCGCACGGACCTGGCCGAGGAGGTCGTGCAGCTGCACGGCACCGGTATGGACGGCGGCCCGGTCAAGGGCACCGTCGTCGGCTACTTCGCCGGCGGCGTGCTCGTGGGGGTCGTCGGCTTCGGAGCCCCGGCGAAGCTGGTCCGCTACCGCGCGATGATCGCCGAGGGCGCCTCGCGGGAGAGCGTGCTGGCCCAGTCCGATGCGGCGACCGCGGTCAACGGCTGAAGAAGGACCCCCTCTGCCGCGGCCGGATCGTCCGGCCGCGGCCACCGGACCACGACAGGAGAACTGCATGACCGCCAACAGGCTCGCCGGCAAGGTCGCGCTCATCACGGGCGCCGCCCGCGGCCAGGGCCGGGCGCACGCCGTCCGGCTGGCGTCCGAGGGTGCCGACATCATCGCCCTCGACAACTGCGTCACCGCGCAGACCACCGACTACGCCGGTCCGACCGAGGAGGACCTCGCCGAGACCGTCCGCCTGGTCGAGGCGCAGGACCGCCGGATCGTCTCGCGCAAGGTGGACATCCGTGACCTGCCGGCACTGGAGCAGCTGGTCCAGGACGGCGTCGCGGAGCTCGGCCGGCTCGACATCGTGGTCGCCAACGCGGGCATCTGCCCGGCCAACTGGTCGTGGGAGATCCCCGTCGAGCAGTGGCAGGAGACGATCGACGTCAACCTGACCGGCACCTTCTACACGATGAAGGCGACCATCCCGACGCTGATCCAGCAGGGGACCGGTGGATCGATCATCATCACCAGCTCCGTCGCCGGCCTCCGCGGGCTGCCGTTCCTCGCCCACTACGCGGCGAGCAAGCACGGCGTCGTCGGCATGGCGAAGTCGATGGCCAACGAGCTCGGCCAGCACAACATCCGGGTCAACACCGTGCACCCGCACGGCGTGCAGACTGGCATGCAGCCGGCCCGGATGAGCGAGCTCATCACCGAGAACGCGCACACGCTCGGCCCGATCTTCATGGGCACGCTGCCGGACTTCATCTCGCAGCCGGAGGACATCGCGGCCGCGGTCGCGTTCCTGGCCTCGGACGACGCGCGGCACATCACCGGCGTCCAGCTGCCGGTCGACCTCGGCACCCTCATCCGGTAAGGACCTCGCTGCCCCCCACGCCTCGCACGCTCGGCGCGGGCCCCTGCACCGAGGCCGGGGCGTGGGGGGTCCTCGAGGTCCGGCTCAGTTCCCGGGGTGGAGGCGGACCCGCGCGGTACCGGGCGCGGTCCGGGTGCCGGTCTGGTTCTCGCTCCACAGCTCCAGCTCGAGCAGCGTGCTGCCGTCGTCGGCGGTGCTGCGCCCGGTGACCGTGCCGGTGATCGTGATGGTGTCGGTCTTGAGCGCAGGCTGCTTGAACCGGCACTCGAGGTGCTCGAGCAGGCCGCGGTCGCCGACCCACTGCTCGACGGCGCAGTGCATCCACGCCCAGATGAGGTTGCCCATGCCGATGGCGCCCGGCATGCCCGCGGCCCGGCCGGCCTCGTCGTCCATGTGGATGTCGACGAACTCGTAGTTGACGGCGGCGTAGCGGTTCCAGGCGTGGAAGCCGGCCGGACGGGTGAACGGCGGGATCGCCGCCCCGACCTCGAACTCCCCGGCGGGCGCCTCCGTGGTGGCGTCGGTCATCGGTGCTCCTCGGTCGGCGCGGTCAGTAGCGGATGAGGGCCATGCGGGCGGTCTTGATCTCCTCGCCCGCCTGGTTGGTCCACGTGGTGGCGTTGTGGGTGACGAGCATGGCGCCGAGGCGGCTCTCCTTCTCCTCGTAGCGCTCGATCACCGTCGAGGAACGGATGACGTCGCCCGGCCGGATGCGGACGCCGGTGTAGTCCACCGACAGCCCGCCGTTGAGGGCCCGGAAGAGGTCCGGCGGCTGCACGCCCAGGTTGTGCTCCATCGCGCCGACCGCCGTGTACTTCGGGTCGACCTCGATCTGCCGGGCGTTGGGCTCGCGGTGCGCCACGGCCCACGCGAAGACGCTGATGTCCAAGGGGGCCACGAGTCGGCCCTCCGCCTCCGCGGCCGGGTCGAGGTAGTGCGCGGGCGGCTGCTCCGGGTGGTAGACCGCGATCGCCCAGCGCCGGATGTCCGACGCCGTGACGGGATAGGACTCCATGACGCCGAAGGGCTGCCCGACGATCGCTGCCATGTCCGGGCGGACCAGTCCGAGCTCGCTCACGGGTGCTCCTCTCGCGGGCCGCTCCGACGGCGACGCCACCACGTCGGAACATACATGTGGAACTGTCGATGCAGACAGGCACTCCTGAGCGTCGTTCAGGAGGCGTGCGCGGTCCTCCCGGCCACCGCGACGAGGCGCACCCGCTCGGCGGCGGGGGCGTCCAGGACGTCGTCGGGCGTGCCGGTCAGCAGCACGAGGTCGGCTCCCGCACCCACCGCCACGGACCGGGGCGCACCCCCCGGGTCGGCCGGCGGGGCCAGGTACCCGGCCAGCGCGGCGGCGGCGCCGAGCCGCTCGGCCGGTGCCACCACCGCGCCGGAGCGCGTGCGCCGGTCCACCGCGGCGGCGATGACCCGCCACGGGTCCAGCGGGCCGTACGGGGCGTCGCTGGAGAGGGCGAGCGGGACGCCGGCCGCGGCGAGCGAGGCGGCGCGGTAGAGGTCGTCGTGGTCGGCGGCCGGCACGTCGCGCAGGTAGTCGTCGCCCCGGTCGGCGAGGAAGCCCGGCTGGGTGACCACCCGCAGGCCACGCCGGGCGAGGTCGGCCACGACGTCGGCCGGGACCAGCGCGCCGTGCTCGATGCGGTCACCGGCCCGGCCCCCGGCGACGTCGAGGGCGGCCAGGAGCAGCGCCAGCGCCTCGCGGCTCACGACGTGCACCGCGACCGGCCGGCCGGCGGCGTGGGCGGCCCGGATGCGCTCGACGAGGGGATCGAACTCCGGCAGTCCCGAGTCGGCCAGCACGATCTTCAGCGGCCCCGCCGTGAGCCCGGCCGGGAGGTCCGCGTCCAGGGGCGCGCCGAGCAGGTGGACCGACGGGAGGAGCGTCCCGTCCGCGCGGGCGGCGGCCAGCGCGGCCACCGACGCCGGGGAGAGGTCGGGCGTCGCGTCGGTGACGGCGGTGATGCCGAGGGCGGTCAGCCGGCGGCCGACCGCGTCCAGCGCCGGCGGGCCGTCGGCGCCGAGCCGGTCGCGCAGCCAGTCGTCGGCGCGCCACAGCCGACCGGTGGGGCGCCCGCCCGCGTCGCGCTCGACCCCGGGGTGGGTCGCCGCGGCGAGGTCGAGGAGGGCGGCCCCGGCGGAGTTGACCGTCCACAGCGCGCCGCTGCGGTGCTGGAGCCGCACGGGGCGACCGGCGTGCAGCCGGTCCAGGCCGGCGGCGTCCAGGTCCCATGCGACCGACTCCACGTACCCGGTGCCGCGCACCCAGCCGTCGGCGCCCGGCCGCGCCGCTGCCAGTGCGCGGCGGAGGGCGTCGGGCCCGTCCACCGCCGGCGGACCGCAGGCCACCGACCGCTCGGCGGCGGCCATCGCGTGCAGGTGCAGGTGGTGGTCGACCAGCCCCGGCACCAGCGTGCCGCCGGCACCGGGGACGACGTCCTCGCCGGCGCCGTCCAGGCCCGGACCCACCTCGACGACCCGGTCGCCGCGCACCCGGACGTCGACCCGCCGCCCGTCCAGCAGGGTGACCTCGCGGAACAGCAGCCCGCTCACGCGATCCCCAGCTCCGCCAGCACCGCGGTGGTGTCCGCGCCGGCCTCCGGTGCCTGCCCGGCGACCGTGCGCGGCTGCGGGTCGGCGACCGGCACGGGACCGCTGGCGCTGTCGAGCACCCACCCGTCGCCGGAGCGGCGGGCGGCCGGGGAGGGCCCGGTGAGCTCGCGGTCGAGCGTGGCGGCGACGACGTCGGCCATGGCGACGTCCCAGAGCACGCCGGAGCCGTCCGCGGGGGCGGTCATCGCCAGCGCGGCGGCGGTGAGGCCGGTCAGCGGGTCGGCGATCGCGTCGCCGACGAACACCGGGTCCCCGTCGGCGTCGCGGGCCACCAGCCCGGCGCCGGCCGCGACGTCGTCCCCGAAGCCGACCCGGCCCGAGGAGCGCCCGCCGGCGGTCAGCGACACCCAGGTGGTCCCCGCGGCGACGGCGGCCTCGGCGTCGAGCCCGAAGCCGGCGAGGGCGCGGGGCCGGGACCCCTCGATCACGATGTCGGCGGCGTCGACCAGGGCGGCCATCGCGGCGCGGCCGCGGGGGGTGGACGGGTCGAGCAGCACCGAACGGTGCCCGGCGTGCAGGAGCCGGTAGAACGCCGCGTTCCCGCGGCGGGCGCCGTCGAGCCGGTCCGGGACCTCGACCTTGACCACCCGGGCACCGGCGAGGCCGAGCAGCGAGGCGGCCAGCGGTCCGGCCCACAACGCGCTGAAGTCGACGACGAGCAGTCCCTCCACCGACCGCGGCGGGTGGCGGGGGAGGGGCGGTGGCGCGACGTCCGGCGGGCGCACCGGGGCGGCGGCCACGCCCAGCAGCTCGGCGCGGGCGGCCAGCTCGGCGCCCGTCCGGTGCCGCAGCCACCCCGCGACCGCCGGCCAGGGGTCCCCGCCGACCTCCTGCTCGACCAGGGCGCCGAGGAGCGGCGGGTCGGACGGGCGGGCGGAGGAGACCGCCGCCCAGCCGTCGAGGGTGGGCAGGAGCCGGCAGCTGCCCCCGGCGGAGACCCGGCCCGCGCGGGGTGAGCCGGTGAGCGCGGCGCGCTCGGACAGCAGCCGGGCGCCGTCGAGCACCACGGGGTGCGCGGTGCCGGACGTGGTCGCCGCGATGCCGTCGGCGAGCTCGCGGGCCACGGTCGCCGCCCGGCCCGGGGGGAGCAGCGGCGGCCCGTCGGCGGCACCGGTCAGGGCGACGACCCCGCTCGCCGCCCAGTCGGTTCCGCGGTCGGACACGGCGTGGCTCCCGGTGCGGCTCGGTGGTGAGGTCGAGGCGGACGCTAGTGCGCGGCACGGCCGACGGCGCCAGGACCTGTCCTGGTGGTGACGAGGGACCTGCGCTACGTCGTGCGCGGATCGCTCGCCCGGGGCTCCGCGGCGTCGATGTTGGCGAGCACGGAGGCGAGGAGGCCCGGGAAGCGGTCCTCGAGCTCTTCGGCGCGCAGTGCCGCGTACTGCTGACTGCCCCGCTGAGTGCGCCGGAGGATGCCGCTCTCCCGGAGTGCCCGGAAGTGGTGCGAGGCGTTGGACTTGCTCAGCCCGAGCCCGGCGTAGACCAGCGAGCACTGGCACTCTCCGAGCTCGTGCATCGTCCGGACCATGTGCAGGCGGACCGGGTCGGCGAACCCGTGCAGGACCGCCGCGATGCCGACCTGGTCGAGGTCCGGGTGCAGGACGTCCCGGGTCACGGCGTCTGCGCGGTGAAGACCTGCTTGCTCAGCAGGACGTCGACCTTCTGCACGTGCGCGGGTGCGGCGAGGATGTCGTTCATGCGGTCGAGGTCGCGGAAGATGTCGCCGCCTCCGCCCGCCACGTGCGCTCGTCGCCCGGCCAGGTCGGGGAACACCTCGAAGATCGCGAACGTGGTCGCCGAGTGCTGGACGGCGTACCAGGGACCGGTGGCCGGCTCCTCCTGCACGCACGCGAGGATGTCGGCCAGCATCGTGCGCACCTCGTCGGTCTTGCCGGGGCGCGCCTCGATGAGGATGTAGAACGCCTTCGTCCCGTCGTCTCCGTCGTGACCGGTCATCACGACGCCGCGGTGGCGCCCGTCGGCGTTCGCGCCGCCGGGTGTCTCTCGGTCGTCACCGGACCGGTCGGACCGTGTGGCCATGGGAGCTCCGTTCCGCGATGAGTTCGACAGTCATTGAACCACTGATCCGGCTCGACGTCGGGCCCCGGAGGCGCGATCGCCTCTCGGACGACCCTCTCGGGAGGTGTGCGTCACTCGCGGCTCTGGACGCGGGGGGTCGGCATCTCTACCGTGGCACTCAGTGCCATCCGACCGGGAGAGGTCGGGACCGACCGACAGGGGTGTGCAGTGGGCAAGTGGTTCGAGACGGTGGCGGAGGCCCAGCGGCGGGCGAAGCGCCGGCTGCCCAAGGGTGTCTACGGCGCCCTGGTCGCGGGGTCGGAGAAGGGCCTGACGGCCGCCGACAACCTGGCGGCGTTCGACGAGCTCGGGTTCGCCCCGCACTCGGCCGGCCTGGCCAACGCCAAGCAGATGGCCACCACCGTGATGGGCCAGGAGATCTCCCTGCCGGTGATGATCAGCCCGACCGGCGTCCAGGCGGTGCACCCCGACGGCGAGGTCGCCGTCGCCCGCGCGGCCGCCGCCCGCGGCACCGCGATGGGGCTGTCGTCGATGGCCAGCAAGCCGATGGAGGAGGTCATCGCGGCGAACCCGAAGACCTTCTTCCAGCTCTACTGGGTCGGTGACCGGGACACCATGGCCGCCAAGGTAGAGCGGGCCAAGCGGGCCGGCGCCGCGGGCCTGATCGCCACGCTGGACTGGTCGTTCTCCTACGGTCGGGACTGGGGCAGCCCCTTCATCCCCGAGAAGATCAACTTCGAGGCGATGCGCCGCTACGCCCCGCAGGTCGCCCTCAAGCCGGCCTGGCTGCTCGACTTCGTCAAGACGGGGAAGATCCCCGACCTGACCGTGCCGAACATGGTCGCCACCCCCGGGGACCCGGCGCCGACGTTCTTCGGCGCGTACGGCCAGTGGATGCAGTCGCCCATGCCGACCTGGGAGGACGTGGCCTGGCTGCGCAGCCTGTGGCCGGAGGCGCCGTTCATGCTCAAGGGCGTCATGCGGGTGGACGACGCCAAGCGCGCCATCGACGCCGGTGCCACCGCCATCTCCGTGTCCAACCACGGGGGCAACAACCTCGACGGGACGCCGGCCTCGATCCGCGCGCTGCCGGTGATCGCGGAGGCCGTCGGGGACCAGGTCGAGGTGCTCCTCGACGGCGGCATCCGCCGCGGCTCCGACGTCGCCAAGGCCCTGGCCCTCGGCGCCCGGGCCGTGATGATCGGCCGCGCCTACCTGTGGGGCCTGGCGGCCAACGGGCAGGCCGGTGTCGAGAACGTCCTGGACCTGATGCGCGACGGGCTCGGCTCGGCGCTCCTGGGTCTCGGTCACCCCTCGATCGCCGACCTGTCGCGCGAGGACCTGGTCATCCCGGCCGGGTTCGAGCGGCGCCTCGGCGAGGACTCCTCGAGCGAGGGGACCGCGGGCACGCCGGCCGGCCGGGCGCGGCAGACGGAGAAGCCCTCCCCGCGCTGAGCGGTCGAGGACGGCGGCGGCACCGGATCCCGGTGCCGCCGCCGTCGTCGTTCAGAAGGGGACGGGGACGGCGTCGAGCACCTCGTCGACCAGGCCCCAGGCCCGGGCGGTGGCAGCATCCACCCGCGAGCCGGTCAGGCCCAGCCACGCCGCCCGCCAGCGTCCGGCCCGGCGCACGATGCTCACCGTGCCCCCGGCGCCCGGGATGAGCCCCATGGCCAGCTCCGGCAGCCCCAGGAGGGTGTCCGGCGCGGCGAGCACCCGCCCGGCGAAGCAGGGCAGCTCGAACCCCGCGCCCAGGCAGGTGCCGTGCACCCGCACCGTCACCCGGTCACGGATCCGGTGGACCGCCTCGGCGACGCTGGCCCCCAGCCGCACGACGTGCGCCCGCGCCGGGTCCGGCGCCGAGCCGAACTCGTCGAGGTCGCCCCCGGCGGAGAACGCCGGGCCGGCCCCGGTGATCTCGACCAGCAGGTGGGGGTCCCACTCGGCGGGGGCGAGCGCGGCGAGCAGCGCGTCGCGCATGGCGGCGTCGACGGCGTTGCGGCGGGCCGGCCGGTCGAGCCGCACGTGCAGCACGTCGCCCACCCGCTGCGAGACGACCCGGCGGCTGCGGTCGTCCGGCTCGCGGGCCGGCCCCCGGGCATCGAGCCAGCCGGCGAACTCGGGGCCGGCGAGCAGCGTGGAGTAGGCCGCCGACTCCGCGGTCAGCGCGGCCGGGACCGGCAGCCCGGCGCTCTGCCGGAGCAGCCAGACGTAGGTCAGGGCGGCCAGCGGGGTGGCCGCGAAACGGTCGCCCAGGCCGGCGAGGGCCGCGTGGAGGTCCGGGACGGCGACCGTGCGCGCGTCGGCCGAGTCCGGGTTCGCGGTGAGCCCGAGGTCGACGGCCTGGGCCAGCTCGCCGGGGACCCGCTCCCGGCCCGTGGCGACGGCGACCGTGCAGCGACGGCTCCCGCGCAGCGCCGTGACCGCCCGGCGACGGGCCGGCGCGGACAGCTCGGCGAACTCCCGTGCGTCGACGACCAGCAGCGGCTCGACCGGGCGGCCGGTCCCGTCGAGCACCAGGGGAGGGGGCGGCATCTCGGCGAGGTCGGCGGCCGGAAGCGTCGGCACTCCGGTCGGGACCCCGACCGGGTCGCTGGCCTGCATCTCGGACTCCCTCGGATCGGCGGGGCGGCGGCCGTGCACGAGGCCGTCGGGGCGACCTCCTTGTTGCGTACCGTAAGCCGTTCTACATTGCGAGACGGGCTCCGGGACGTCCGCCGGTTCCCCATCGACCTGTTCCCCCGAGTACATCGAGGTGCCCCATGCCCGAGGCCGTCATCGTCAGTGCCGCCCGAACCGCGATCGGGACGGCCCGCAAGGGCACCCTCGCCGACACCACGGCGGAGGAGATGGCGCAGGTCGTCCTCACCGCGAACCTCGAGCGCGCCGGCATCGACCCGCAGCTGGTCGACGACGTCATCCTGGCCGAGTCGCTGTACGGCGGCGGCGCGGTCGCCCGCTACGTCGCCATCGAGGCCGGGCTGGACCACGTCCCCGGCCTGGCGATCAACCGGCACTGCGCCGGCAGCCTGACCTCGGTCGCCATCGCCGCCGGGTCCATCCGGTCCGGCATGGACCGCGCGATCGTGGCCGGCGGCGTCCAGGCGTCGTCGCTGTCGCCGCGCTTCTCCCGCCGCGCGCCCGGCACCGAGGACGTCGTGGACTGGTTCCCGCCGATCCACAAGGACGCCCCCGACGCGCCCAGCAAGGACATGTCGATCACGGTCGGCTGGAACACCGCGGTCGAGGCCGGTCTCACCCGCGAGGACATGGACGCCTGGGCGCTGCGCTCCCACCAGCGTGCCGTCGAGGCCATCGACGCGGGCCTGCTCGTCGAGGAGATCGTGCCGATCAAGGCGCTGCAGAAGGACGGCAGCTACGTCGACTTCTCCGTCGACGAGCACCCCCGCCGCGGCACCACCATGGAGAAGCTCGCCGCGCTGAAGGTGCTGCACCCGGAGATCGAGGGCTTCTCCATCACCGCCGGCAACGCCAGCGGCGTCAACGACGCGGCGGCCGCGCTGACCCTGGCCAGCGACGAGTTGGCCCGCAGCGAGGGCCTCCCGGTCCTCGCCACCGTCAAGGCGTGGGCGGCGACCGGCACCAACCCGCGCCGGACGGGCATGGCGCCCCTGGACGGCATCCCGAAGGTCCTCGAGCGCGCCGGGCTGTCGGTGTCCGACATCGCGCTCTGGGAGATCAACGAGGCCTTCGCCTCCGTGCCCGTCGCCGCCTGCAAGCTGCTCGGCATCGACGAGGAGAAGGTCAACATCCACGGCAGCGGCTGCAGCCTGGGCCACCCGATCTCGGCCTCCGGCGCCCGGATGCTGACCACGCTGGTCAACGACCTGCGCCGGATCGGCGGTGGCTACGGCATCGCGACGATGTGCGCCGGCGGCGGCATGTCCGGCGCCGTGCTGATCCACGTCTGAGGAACGACCCCCACAGCCCCCGTCGGCCCTAGGCCGACGGGGGCTGTGTCGTCCGAGGGCGGCGCATGAGGCCCTCCTGGACGACGGTCGCGACCAGCCGGCCTCGCAGGTCGGTGATCCGCCCCTGGTTGTAGCTCCGGCCGTCGCCGGCCGAGGGCGAGACCTGGTCGTACAGCAGCCACTCGTCGGCACGGAACGGCCGCAGGAACCACAGCGCGTGGTCCAGGGTCGCGAACTGCAGGCCCGGCTCGGTCGCGTGCACCTGCGTCGACGTCCCGATGAGGAACAGGTCGCTCAGGTAGGTCAGGGCCCCGACGTGGACGGCGGGGTCGTCGGGCAGCCGGTGGCGGTAGCGCACCCAGAACAGCTGGCGTGGGCGCCGGTCGACCCGCTCGCCGTCGGGCTCGGGAACCCGGACGGCGTCCCAGTTCGGCCACTCGTCGGCGAAGGCGCCGCCCAGCGGGTCCTCCCGGGGCAGCTCCTCGGGCCGGGGCACGACCGGCGCGGCCTCCTGGTGCTCGGGGCCCTCGTCGCCGGTGTGGAACGACGCCGACATCGAGAAGATGGTCTCGCCGTCCTGGACGGCGTTGACCTGCCGCGTGCTGAAGCCGCGTCCGGTGCGCAGCCGGTCGACCAGCAGGAGGATCGGCTGCTGCGGCCGGCCCGGCCGGAGGAAGTAGCCGTGCAGGGAGTGCACCGGCTGGGTGGGCTCGACCGTCCCGACCGCGGCCATCATCGCCTGCCCGGCCACCTGTCCGCCGTACGTCCGCGCCATGTGCGTGGGCACCGGGTGGCCGCGGAAGACGTCGGTGTCGAGCCGTTCCACGGTGAGGACGTCGAGGATGTCGGTCACCCGACACACCTACCAGGCGCCGGTCGCGGTCGCCCCTCCCGGGTCGGGACCGTTCAGCGGGCGGCGGCCCGCGTGCAGGGCTCGTCGGCCAGCAGGTCCTGCAGCAGCGCACGCAGCCCGCGCAGGGTGTTCTCGAGGCCGAACTCGAACTCCTCGTCCCCGGTCATGGCCAGCAGCTGCGGCCGCTCCAGCTGACCGAGCACGCGCAGCCGGGGGGCCTCCTCGAACGGCCCCGCGGTCGGCTCGGCCACCGCCGCGCCGTCGTCGGAGATCCGGGCCAGCGCCGCCGACCCGCGGGTGAACACCGACAGGGCGGCGTAGGCGTTCATCGCCGCGTCCGGCGGGAAGCCGGCGGCGACGAGGAGCTGCAGCACCCGGTCGATCCGCTCGGCTGAGAGCCGGTGCGCCTCGGGCGTTCCGGAGCTGCGCAGCACGATGAGGTCGCAGAGCAGCTCGTGCTCGCGGAACATCCGCCGCTGCTTGCGGAAGTAGCGGCGCAGGTACTCGTCCCACGGCAGGTCGTCGGGGATGTCGATGCGCCGGTCGAACTCGGCCATCGCGCGCTCGGCGAGGGTGTCGAGGAGCTCGTCCTTGCTGCGGAAGTACCAGTAGATGCTGGTGACGCCGACGTCGAGCCGCTGCGCGAGGCGGGGCATGCTCAGCGCCTCGAGCGACTCCTCGGACGCGAGCTCGTAGGCACCCTCGAGGATCTCCGCAGCACTGATCGACCCGCGCGCACGGCGCTTGCGGGGGGTCTGCGGGGCGGGGGTGGACGACACGCCGGGCCTCCTTCCGAGGAGCGTCGACCAGCCTAGTCCGGCTCGGATCGCCCCCGGCCCACGGCGGGCCCGGCCGGCACCTGGTCGAGCGACGTCCCCACCTGTGCGGAGCAGTCCGTCGACGGGCGGACCTTCCCTCCGGGCCCACCCGTATGATAGTTGTCGAAACGTCTACGGTAAGCATGTGCGGCGGGCGCCGCCCGTCCCCCCGGGGGATCCGGTCCCCCTCCCGGAAGCGAGGTCTGCGATGAGCGCCGTTCCGCCGATCGTCCCGAGCCCCGCACGCGGGGGTCGATCCTCGTGACCGCTTCCCCCTGGGCGCCGCCCGTCGCCGTCGCCCCCGTGCCGGAGGGCCCGACGCTCGCGGCGCACGTCCGCGACTGGCGGGCCGTGCACGGGCTGACCCACGGCGACCTCGCGCGCCGGCTCGGCGTCGCGCGCACCACCGTCCGCAACTGGGAGCTCGGCCGCCGGCCGCAGCCCCTCCAGCTGGCCGCCCTCGCCCGCCTGTTCGGCTGGGACGACCTGACGGCCCGCGCGGTGGCGGGGGAGGACCGGGTGCGCACCGAGCGCACCTCGGGCGGCCGGCACGCCTCGCCGCTGTGCCGGGCCCGCCTCGCGGCCGGGCTGACCATGACCCAGGTGGCCAACCGGGTCGGGGTGACGCCGGCGAGCGTCTCCCGCTGGGAGAACGGCTGCCGCCGGCCCAGCCCGGAGCATCGGCCGGCGCTGGCGCGGGTCCTCCGGGTCGCGCCCGAGCAGCTGGACGGGCTGCTCGAGGACACCCCGGCGGGGCGCTGGGACGGCGCGGCGCTGCCGGGCCTCGGTGCGCTGCGCCGGGCCGCCGGCTGGACGCAGCGGGAGTTCGCCCTCGCCGTCGGCATCGGCTCCACGACCGCGCACCGCTGGGAGAACGGCCGCACCCGCGTGCCGGAGGACCGGCTGGAGCGGGTGGCCGAGGCCCTGGGCCTGACCCCGGCGGAGCTCCTGGAGCGGGGCGCGACCCCGGTGGCCCGCGCCGACAGCATCCCCGCGCTGGCCCGCCTGAGGACCGCGGCCGGCATGAGCCAGCAGGAAGCCGCGCACCACGTCGGCATCAGCGTCCGGACCCTGCGCCGCTACGAGCACGGCCGTCGTCGGCCGGGTCTGGCCGCGGCACGGTCGCTGGCCCGGTGCTACCGGCGACCGCTGGCCGAGGTGCTGCGGGCCGGTGCGGTCCCCGTCCCGCCGATCCTGATGCGCCGGGCGTGGGTGCCCGCAGACCTGCCCGCGGTCCTCGAGGCGCTCCGGGCGACGGCCGGCCTCTCCGCGGCGGAGCTCGGCCGGCGCCTGGGCACGACCGGCCGCCGGGTGCGGTCCTGGGAGCGGGGCATCGCGGTGCCCGGCCGCGCGGCGTGCCAGCGGCTGGAGCTGCTGCACCAGCTGCCGGCCGACCGGCTGGCCCGGCTGGCGCGGGGAGCCGTTCCCGTCGGCTGAACCCCCGTGGCGTGACCGCGGTCTCCGTAGAGTGGTCGGCACGACTTCTCGAAGGGGAGAACAGCATGCGTGACGCAGTCATCGTCGAGGCCGTCCGGACGCCGGTCGGCAGGCGCAAGGGCGGCCTGTCGGGGGTGCACCCGGCCGACCTCTCCGCGCACGTGCTGCGATCCCTGGTCGAGCGCGCGGGTGTCGACCCCGCCGTCGTCGAGGACGTCATCTGGGGCTGCGTCGGGCAGGTCGGCGAGCAGACCTTCGACATCGCCCGGACCGCCGCGCTGGCCGCGGGCTGGCCCGAGACCGTGACCGGCGTGACGATCGACCGCCAGTGCGGCTCCTCGCAGCAGTCGATCCACTTCGCCGCCGCCGGCCTGGTCGCCGGCCAGTACGACGTCGTCGTGGCCGGTGGCGTGGAGTCGATGAGCCGGGTGCCGATGGGCACCGCGCTGATGGACCAGAACCCCTTCGGCGAGGCGTTCATGGAGCGCTACGGCGCCTTCCCGAACCAGGGCGTCGGCGCGGAATTGATCGCCGAGAAGTGGGGCTTCACCCGCGAGCAGTGCGACGAGTTCTCCGTGGCCTCGCACGAGAAGGCGGCCGCTGCGAGGTCCGAGGGCCGCTTCGAGTCGCAGATCGCCCCGGTGACCCTGCCCGACGGCACCGTGGTCGGTGAGGACGAGGGCATCCGTCCGGGCACGACCGCCGACGTGCTGGCCGGCCTGAAGACGGTGTTCAAGCCCGAGGGCGGCGTCATCACCGCCGGCAACTCCTCGCAGATCTCCGACGGGTCCGCGGCGCTGCTCATGACGACCGGCGAGAAGGCGCGCGAGCTCGGGCTGACCCCGATCGCGCGGGTGCACACCGCCGTCCTGGCCGGGTCCGACCCGATCATGATGCTGACCGCGCCGATCCCGGCCACGGAGAAGGCGTTGCAGCGCTCGGGCCTCTCGCTGGACGAGATCGGCGCCTTCGAGGTGAACGAGGCCTTCGCGCCGGTGCCGCTGGCCTGGCTGGCCGACATCGGCGCCGACGCCAAGGCGCTCAACCCCAACGGCGGCGCCATCGCCCTCGGTCACCCGCTGGGGGGCTCCGGCGCGCGTATCGCGACGACGCTGCTGCACCACATGCGCGACAACGGCATCCGCTACGGCCTGCAGACGATGTGCGAGGGCGGCGGCCAGGCCAACGCCACCATCTTCGAGCTCCTGTAGCCGACCCCGCCTCTTCGGGGCATGGGTACCGATACCCCCGTCTCGGGTCTCCAGGACGCAGGTATCGGTACCCATGCCCCACGGGGAGGGGAGGGGCGCGGCCTCAGCGCCAGGCGAAGACGGGTGCCTCGAGGTGGGCGACCCGGGTCCCCAGCCCCCGGCAGGCCACCTGGCAGAACTGGTACACGACCGCGGCGGTCGGCGCGTGCACGTACCCGCCGAGCAGCGGGAGCTGGATGACCGGCTGCTCGGACTCGGGGATGCGGATCAGCCGCGGCTCGACGTCGAGGTCGGCGACCGGGATCCGGTGGATGCGGGCCACCTCGGTCTCCTGCGGGACGAGCTCGCCGACCGCGCCGGCCCAGCAGACGACGGGGGTCATCACGTAGCCCGATCGCGTCACGTAGTCGTCGAGCAGGCCGAGCACCGTGGACGCCGGCAGCGACAGCCCGACCTCCTCGTCGAGCTCCCGCAGGGCTCCCTCGACAGCGGTCTCCCCGGTGTCGAGCCGGCCCCCGGGCAGCGCCCACTGGCCCGCGTGGTTGCGCATGCGCGCCGCGCGGCGGGTGATCAGGAGCGCGGGGACGCCGTCGTCCTCGACGACGCAGACGGCGACGGCGGCGTGCTTGAGGTCCGGCCGGTCCACCGCGATGCGCGGGAACGCCGAGACGCGGGCCGCCGCGGTGTCCCGGTCGAGGGTCGTGCTCATGCGTGCACCTCCCTCCGGAACCTACGTCAGCAGGGTCGACGCGGACCGACGGCTCAGGCGAGGTCGCGTCGGCGGTGGTCGATCGCCTCGAGGACCGTCTTCCGGTCGCGGCCCACCTCGCGCTCGGCCCGCTCGGCGCGGTCGAGGGTCCCGGCGTCCATCCCGGCCACCCGCTCGCGTGCCTCGGGGGCGGCGAGGTCCAGCAGCTCCGCGGCCGCGCGCGCCTCGCGGGCGGCGTCGGGGTTCGGGACGTGCTGCCCCTCGCCGTCCTGCTTCGCGCGCTCGGTCGCGGCGCGTTCGTCCTCGGTCAGCAGCTGCCAGGCGGCGTCGGGCAGGTACCGGTGCGTGGTCGAGCCGTCCCGGGCGTCCGTGCCGCCGTCTGCGGTGTGCCAGTCCTGCCCGGTCCACTGCTGCAGGTGCCGTTGCGCGTCCGTGCGCTCGCCCTCGTGCCGGTAGCCCCCGCCGGCCGCCTCGTACTCGGACGTGAGGAGCTGGCTCGTGCGCGCGCTCCACTGCCCGGGACGGCCACCGCGGTCCCCGGCCTTGATCTCCTCCTTGAGCCGCTCGCGCAGCTGCGGGTCGGTGTAGTCGTCGGCGTAGTCCTCCGCCGTCTTGCCGCTCATCCCCGGCCGGTACCCCGCGCCGGCTGGGCGCGCACGTGGATCCGCTCGCCCTGCGGTCCGTAGAGGTTGAGGATCTCGGCCGGCACGTCGCCGGGGTTGCCGACCCAGTGCGGCGTCCGGGTGTCGAACTCCGCCACCTCGCCGGCGCGCAGCTCGAGGTCGTGCTCGCCGAGCAGCAGACGCACCCGGCCGGAGAGCACGTACAGCCACTCGTGGCCCTCGTGGGTCTTCTGCTCCGGATCCCCGGGCGGGTGGTGCGGGGGGATGACCTGCTTGTAGGCCTGCACCCCACCCGGGCGCCGGGTCAGCGGCCAGAAGACGTGGCCGCCCTTCTCGAAGGGCCGGGCGACGACCCGCGGGTCGGGCGTGGAGGGCGCGCCGACCAGCTCGTCGATCGGTACCGAGTGCGCCCGGGCGAGGGGGAGGAGCAGCTCCAGGGTGGGCCGGCGCTGGCCGGACTCCAGCCGCGAGAGGGTGCTCACCGAGATACCCGTCGTCTCCGACAGCTGGGTCAGCGTCACGTCGCGCTTGGTCCGCAGTTCGCGCAGCCGGGGGCCCACCGCCGCCAGGACGTCGTCGTCGCTCATGCGTCCACTTTGCCATTTCAGCAAGGAAGTTTGTCAAGACGGCGACGTCGCGCGCACCCTCGCCGGCATGAGCGAACGAGTCGATGTCCTGGTGATCGGTGGCGGAGCGGCGGGTCTGTCCGGAGCGCTGGCGCTGGCCCGCGCGCGGCGCAGCGTGCTGGTGGTGGACGGGGGGACGCCGCGCAACGCGCCCGCGGCCGGTGTGCACAACTTCCTCACCCGCGACGGCACGCCGCCGGCCGAGGTCGTCGCGGCGGGGCGGGCGGAGGTCGCCGCGTACGGCGGCGAGGTGCGCGACGGCTGGGTGACCGGCGCGCGGCGCGTGGACGGCGGGTTCGAGGTGGCCCTGGCCGACGGCGGCACGGTCGTCGCGCGGCGGCTGCTGGTGGCCACGGGCGTCCGCGACGAGCTGCCCGACGTCCCCGGGCTGGTCGAGCTGTGGGGGACCGACGTCCTGCACTGCCCGTACTGCCACGGCTGGGAGGTGCGCGACCAGCCGGTCGGGATCCTGTCGGGCAGCGCGATGAGCACCCACGCGGCACTGCTGTGGAGCCAGTGGACCCCGGACGTGACCCTCTTCCTGCACACCGGCCCCGAGCCGACCGAGGAGCAGTGGGAGCAGCTCGCCGCCCGCGGCGTCGAGGTGGTGACCGGCGAGGTCGTCGGGCTGGAGACCGCGGACGGCCGGCTCTCCGGCGTCCGGCTGGCCGACGGCACCGTCGTCCCGCGCCGGGCGCTGGTCGCCCAGACCAGGGTCGGGGCACCGGAGGAGCTGCTGGCCGAGCTGGGGCTCGTCCCGGAGGAGGTCGGGATGAACGGCGTCGTCTTCGGCCGCGTGCTGCCCACCGGCGCGGACGGCGCGACGTCGGTGCCCGGTGTGTGGATCGCCGGCAACGCGGGCGACGTCCGCGCACAGGTGGTCGTCGCGGCGGCACAGGGGCTCGCGGCCGCGGGGCAGATCAACATGGACCTCGTGATGGAGGAGACCCGCGCGGCCGTCGCCGCCCGCACCGAGGTGGGTGCCGCGTGACCGTCTACGACGAGCAGTGGTGGGAGGAACGCTACGCCTCCGGGGAGGCGCACTGGAGCGGCCGGCCCAACGACGTGCTCGTGGCCGAGACCGCCGACCTCCCGCCCGGGACGGCGCTGGACGTCGGCTGCGGCACCGGCGGCGACGCGCTCTGGCTGGCCGAGCAGGGGTGGCGGGTGACCGCGGTCGACCTGTCGCGCACCGCGCTCGCCCGCGCGGCCGCCGCGGCCGAGGAGCGTGGGGTCGCCGAGCGCACGAGGTGGCAGTACGCCGACGTCACCACCTGGGCGCCGCCCCGGCATGCCTTCGACCTGGTGACGACGGCGTTCCTGCACGTGCCCGGCGGGGTGCGGGACGCGGTCATCGCCCGGCTGGCCGCGGGAGTGGCGCCGGGCGGCACGCTCCTGGTGGCGCAGCACGACCCGAGCGACCTGCACACGGTGCGGCACGGCCAGGACCCCGACCTGTTCGCCACCGGCGAGCAGCTGGCCGCCGCGCTGCCGGCGGGCGAGTTCGAGGTGCTGGTCGCCGAGGCGCGACCGCGGATGGGCCGCGCGCACGAGGGCGAGCACCTGCACATGGCCGACGCCGTCCTGCGGGCCCGCCGCCGTTAGCGGTCCCCGGGCTCGCCGGGGAAGAGCCGGGCGAGCCCGGGCGGCGGGTGGAAGGGGCGCCAGGCGTCGGCGGGCTGGGCCAGCCGGTCGGCCACGACCCACAGGACGGCGGGGTCGTGGCCCATCCCCAGGTGACTGGCGTGCACGCCGACGTTCTCGCTCCGGGGCCCGGGCCGCTGCAGGCAGGCGCGCCAGTCGACGACGCCGTCCCAACGGGAGTAGACCGATGTGCTCGGCACGGGCAGCGGCCGGGCCGGATCGGCTGTCGACAGCCGCCGGCTGGAGTGCAGCGGGGCGAACCGGCGGTAGACGCGGGAGCCCGGGGTGTCGTCGGCGGCGGTGACCACCGAGGAGAACGGCGAGCCGAGGGAGATCACCTGGCGCACCTGGGCGGGGGTCCGCGCCGCGAGCCGCCGGGCGAAGATCCCGCCGAGGCTCTGCCCGACGATGCTCACCGCGGTGCCGTGCCGGTCGGCCAGCCGCTGGACGAGCCCGGGCAGCGCGTCGACCACCTCGGGGGTGGGGCCGCGGTTGCGGCCGAGTTCCCAGCCGACCACCGGGTGGCCGAGGGCGCGCAGCCAGCCGCGCAGCGCGGTGGTCGACATGTCGGTGGCCATGAGGCCGGGCAGCACCAGGACCGGGTGCCGGTCCCCGCGCGGCGCCAGCGCGAGCAGCGGGAGGGTCGCGGCGAGGCCGCCGGCGCTGGCCAGGGCACGGAGCGGCTCGGTCGCGGCGAGCAGCACCCGCCGCCGGCCCGCGGGGGAGTCGGTCACTCCGCGGCGGGGGGCAGCAGGCGGGGGAGGAACACCTCGTCGATCGGCCGGGGGCCGACGTACTGACGGCAGGTGCACGGCACCCAGGCGTGCCCGGACCAGCGCCCACGCTTGTCGTAGGTGTCGCGGCGCAGCTCGGCGTAGCAGGTGTTCGTCTCGGTGTCGTGCTGACTGAGCGGGTGGCCGCAGCCGCACGTGGGCGGCGGCGCCGGGGGCGGCGGGGTCGGCCGGCGACGGGTCAGCAGCCCCGCGCCGTACCCCACCGCCAGCAGCGCGGCTCCGATCAGCAGGCTCACCGGCTCCACCGGGCCGCTCCCTCCCTCGTCGTCGTCGTCCCCTCCGACGGTAACGCCGGCGGTCCTCAGCCGGAGTGCCTGCCGCGTCCGCTCACGGCGTCGCGCAGGTGGTCCAGCAGGCTGGCGACCGGACCGAGCACCGTGCGGACGCCGGCCTCGTTGGGTGTCAGCGGGTGGGCGCGAGTCGGGGCGATCGCCTTGACCCGCTCGACGTCGCGGGCCATCGCGGTGAGCTGCTCGGACGAGAAGGCCCGCCGCAGCTCGGCGAACATGCGGCCCTCTTCGTGCACCACGTGCTCGCGGATCTCCCGGATGAGCGTGCGGACCTCGTCGTCGAAGCCGGCGTCCTCGGGGTCCATCCGCTCGAGGCGCTTCATCGTCTCCTCGGCCTCGCCGTGCTCGTGCTTGGAGCGCTCGGCCTCCTCCCGGTCGACGTCGGCCTCCACGCGCGGGTAGACCTGCGTCTCCTCGGCGACGGCGTGCTTGACGATGCCGATGGTGACCTCGTCGACGAGGTCGCGCTTGCGCCGGAGGTCGTCGGCGCCGGTCCGCCCGAGGAGGCCCTCCAGCTCCCGGAAGAGCCGGTCGAACTCGCGGTGGTCGGCGCTGAGCAGGTCGACGACGTCGTGCTCGGGGGCGGCGGTCATGGCTTCTCCGGAGGGGAGCGGGGGTCCCTGGGCTCGGGGCCCCGGGGGTTCCCCGGGGTCGGGTCGGCCACACCCGGACACCCGTTACCGCCGTGGGGGTTTGGACCGGTGGGTCCGTGGGCACGACGTCTGCGTGGAGACCTACGCCGTCGGTTTCGCCAGGCCGGACCGGTGGTCGTGGCACGGGACGTCGGACCAGACGCCGTGGCACGCGGTCGTCGCCGACCGGCCGGCCCGTGAGCTCGACGGCGTCGTCGACCTGGCGCTGTGCGGTGCCGTCGTGCAGATCTGGGGCTCGCAGCGCTGGGAGCGCATGGGCACCGGGCGCACGGCCTGCCCGGAGTGCGTACGGCTGAGCGCGGTGTCGCCTGCCGCCGTCCCCGCCGCGCCGGCCACCCGGTCCGGCCCGCTGCTCCGCGCCGTCTAGCTCTTCCGTCGGCCGCTGATGGCCGACAGGCCGGTGATCTCCCGGCCGACGATGAGGGCCTGCACCGAGTCGGTGCCCTCGAACGTGAAGACCGCCTCCATGTCGGCGTGGTGCCGCGCGACGTGGTGGTCCAGCAGGATGCCGTCGCCGCCGAGGATGTCGCGGGCGTCGGCGACGATCGCGCGGGCCTTCGCGGCGTGGTTCATCTTCGCGAGCGAGGCCATCGCCGGCGTCATCCGGTCGGCGTCGGCGAGCTTCGACAGCCGCCAGCACATGAGCTGCATCGAGGTGATCTCGGCCAGCATCCGGGCCAGCTTGTCCTGCACGAGCTGGTAGCCGGCGATGGGCTGGCCGAACTGCTCCCGCTGCAGCGCGTGGGCCAGTGCCAGCTCGTAGGAGGCGGTCGCGAGGCCCAGCGCCCGCCAGGCGACGGTGTACCGGGTGCGGTCGAGGACCGTCGAGACGTCCTTGAACGACCGGCACTCCGCGAGCCTGTTCTCCGCCGGCACCCGGACGCCGGTCAGGGTGATCTCGGCCTGCCACACCGCACGCAGCGCCGTCTTGCCGGTCATGACGGTGGCCTCGAAGCCCGGCGTCCCCTTCTCGACGACGTACCCGCCGACGTCGCCGTCCTCGTCGCGGGCCCAGATCAGCACGAGGTCGGCGATGGACCCGTTGCCGATCCACTTCTTCTGGCCGTCGAGCACCCAGGAGTCGCCGTCGCGGCGGGCGGAGGTCTCCAGGCCGACGGCGTCGGAGCCGTGCCGGGGTTCGGTCAGGCCGAACGCGCCGATCGTCTCCATCCGCGCCATCGCGGGCAGCCAGCGCTGCCGCTGCTCCTCCGAGCCGAGCATCGCGATCGACTGCATGGCCAGGAAGCTGTGCACGCCGTTGAAGGTGCCGATGCTGCCGTCGGCGCGGGCCAGCTCGGCGGCCACCAGCCCGGCCGACACCGCGCTCATGCCGGGGCAGCCGTAGCCCTCGATGGTCCCGCCGGCGATGCCGAGCTCGGCCAGCCTCGGCACCAGCTGGCCGGGGAACTCGGCGCGCTCCCAGTACTCGTTGACGATCGGCGTGACCTCGCGCTCGCCGAAGGCGCGCACCCGGTCGCGGATCTCGATCTCCTCCGGCGCCAGGAGGTCCTCGAGCGCGTAGAAGTCAGGGCTGGTCACGAGAGGACGGTAGGGCCGGGAGCGGTGCGCCGCAGGTCAGCCGATCAGGCCGCGCACGTAGCCGATCTGGCCGAGGTGCTGCAGGTCGTCGCCGAGCACGCTGACCAGCCGGACGCCGAGGGTGACCGGCGGGTCGTAGGACTCGTCGACGACGCGGTCGAGGTCGTCGTCGGAGAGGCCGGCGAGGAACTCCGCCGTCCGGGCGTGCACCGCGGCCGAGTACTCCACCAGCAGGGCCGGGTCCTCGACCCGGACGGCGGCGACCTCGTCGGCGGACATGCCGTAGCCGATCGCCGCGTCGTGGACCGGGAGGTCGAAGCGGCGGGCGAAGCCCTGGGCGGTCCAGACCTGCTCGCTGCCGGCGACCTCGGCGACGTGGTCGTCCTGGACGCGCAGCAGGTGCCAGGCCAGCCAGGCCACCGGGTTGGCGTCGGGGCCGGGGCGCGCGGTCAGCTGGGCCGCGGTCAGCCCGTCCAGGCCGGCGCGGAGGCTCTCCTCCACCTGGGAGAAGGCATACGTGAGGACGGCGCTGCTGTGCACCGGCCCGCAGTACCCCTGTCGCCCGGGGTCACGCCTGCCGCCGGTTACGTTGCTGTCCGTCCCCGCCGTCGACCAGGGAGGCCCGGTGCCGTTCCTGCTGTTCGCCCGTCTGGCGCGGCTGCTGCGCCTGCGGTTGCGCAGCTGGCGTCTGCCGCTCGCGGTGACCGTGTTCGTCTTCCTGACCAGCTGGGCGGCGATGGCGCTGGTGGAGCCCGCCGGCAGCGGTATCGCCGACCCGGGCGCCTACTGGTGGTACTTCGTCGTCACCTCGGCGACCGTCGGGTACGGCGACTACTTCCCGCTGTCGGCCGGCGGTCGCGTGGTCGGCACGTACGTGATCGTCGGCGGGATCGTCACGTTGACGTTGCTGTTCACCCAGCTCACCACGGCCCTGCAGACGGTGCGGGGCCGGCGCACGAGAGGAGTGGTCGCACTGGACGTGGAAGGGCACGTGGTGCTGCTCGGCTACACGCCGGGGCGGACCGAGCGCATCGTGGCCGAGCTGACGGCGGAACGGCGCACCCGGGTGGTGCTCTGCGCGTGGGACGAGGTGGCCGAGGACCCGCTGCCGCACCTGCCCGACGTCGACTTCGTCCGCGGCGACCTGACCCACGTCGACGTGATGGAGCGCGCCTGCGTCGACCGCGCCCGCACCGCGGTGGTCGACGGCCGGGACGACAACGAGACCCTCGCCATCGCCGTCGCCGTCGACCACGCGCACCCGGGCATCCACCTGGTGGCCGCGGTCCGTGACCTGGGCCGCCGGGAGACGCTGCGCTACGTCAACCCCGACGTGCAGGTGGTGCAGTGGCACATGCCGTTCCTGCTGTCGGAGGAGGCGGCCGACCCCGGGCTGACCCAGGTCTACAACGACCTGATGACCGCCGGCGGGCACGGCAACACCTACTCGACGCGGGTCCCCGCCGGGGCCGGGGAGATGTCCGTGGGCGACGTCGCGACCCGGCTGGGCCGCGGCTTCGGCGCCACGCTGCTGGCCGTGCGCGACCCGGAGGGCGCGCTCGAGGTCAGCCCCCCGTGGGAGCGGGCGGTGCCGCCCGGGACGACCCTGTACTACGTCGCGCGGGAACGGCTGGCCGGCGAGCGGCTGTTCGCCGGCGGTTGATTCAGGCGCCGTCGGCCTCCTCCGGCTCGCTGGCGGACTCGAGCTGGTCCAGCTGCTCCGGGGTGGGCTGCTCCAGGGCGATGTCGCGGGGCTGGGGCTGGGGCTGCTCGGGCTCGGGCGTCGTCATGCCCCGAGCCTGCCGCAGCAGCCGGGGGAGCGCGCGGGCTCAGAACAGCTCGAGCGCCGTCCCGACGAGCGCGATCGCGCCGACGACGACCGCCAGCAGCGCCAGCACCAGGACGACGACCGGGACCACCACCCAGCGCCGTCGGAAGCGGAACCGTCGTCGGCGCGGCCGGGCCGGGGCGGCGACGGGCGGGGCGGCCTGCCGTGACGGCTTCGGGTGATCGGCGCGATCGGCGCGTTCGGCCTTCCGGGCGCGGCGCCGGTCGGCCAGGTGCCGGGCCTGGTCGGCGGCGTCTCGGGCGACCGAACCGATGAGCGCGGCCGAGCCCGCGGCGAGCGCCCTGAGGTCCTCGGCACTGATCCGCTCCACCCGGTCGCCACCGACCGCCGCGGCGCCCGCCGGCCGGGCAGGGGCAGGGGACGGCGGGCGCGGTGGGGGCCAGGCCGCCGGTGACGGCGCCCCCGAGAGGGCCGCCTCGAGCTGCGCCTGCGCCTGCTCGGGCGTCGTCCGCAGGGCGGGGTCCTTGACGAGCAGGCCACGGACGACCGGCTCGAGCGGGCCGGCGTGCAGCATCGGTGGCGGGTGCTCCGAGACCACGGCCATGAGGGTCGCCATGGGCTCGTCCCTGGCGAACGCGGGCCTGCCCTCCAGCGCGGTGTAGAGCGTCGCGCCGAGTGACCACAGGTCCGACGCGGTTCCCGGTTGGGTGCCGTGGGCGCGCTCGGGGGACATGTAGGACGGCGACCCGATCATCGTGCCGGTGGTGGTGAGCGAGGAGTCGCCGGTCGCGGTCGCGATGCCGAAGTCGGTGAGGTGCCCGCGGCCGGCGGTGTCGACGAGGACGTTGCCCGGCTTCACGTCGCGGTGCACGATGCCGGCCCGGTGGGCGGCGACCAGGCCGGCGAGGACGTCGAGCCCGACCCGCGCCACGGTCTGCCACGGCAGCGGCCCGTTCTCCTCGACCAGCTGCTGGAGGCTGCGCGAGGGGACGTGCTCCATGACCAGCCAGGGCCGGCCGTCCTCCTCGACGACGTCGAACACCGTGGTCACGTGCGGGTGGTCGAGGCTGGCCGCGTTCCGCGCCTCGCGGAGGGTCCGCTCGCGGAGCACCTCGCGCTCGTGCTCGGTCACGTGCACCGGGTAGGTGACCTCCTTGACCGCGACGGGCCGGTCCAGCAGCCGGTCGGTGGCGCGCCAGACCACGCCCATCCCCCCGCGGGCGATCACCTCGGTCAGCACGTAGCGGCCGCCCAGCAGGCGGTTCCCGGCATCCGCGTCGGCCGACATGGGAGCGGACGCTACGCCCGACGGCGGGTTGCGGCGCGGGTTCGCGACGCGCGTGGGGCGGAGGCATGGCGGACGTCGTCCGGGGTTGCTGCGATGCTGCTCCCCGGAAAGCGCCCGGCCGTCCGACGGCCGGGCCACGGACGCGCCGCCGGACACGGTGGCGCGCACCGCACCGTCGATCAGGAGGTACCGCATGACCACGCCGCCGGGCCCGAACGGCCCCGACCAGCAGCCGGGAGCCGGAGGAGCCGGCTGGGGCCAGCCGCCGGCCGGGTCCTCGGGTGGCTACAACCCGCCGCCGCCCCCGCCGCCGGGTGGTGCGACCCCGCCCGGCGCCACCCCGGCCGGGCAGTACCAGCCGCAGCCGGGCGGCGCCCCGTACCCGCCGCAGGGCGGCGCCCCGTACCCGCCGCAGCAGGGTGCCGGGCAGCCCTTCCAGCAGCCGAAGTCCGGCCCGCCGAAGTGGCTCATCCCGGTCATCGGCGCCGTGGTCCTGGTGGCCGCGGCGCTGGCGCTGTTCGTCTTCTTCGGCAGCAACGAGGCCGAGGTCGGCGACTGCGTGAAGGCCGAGGGCATCGACGAGATCGAGATCGTCGACTGCGACGACAACGCCGACGGCAAGGTCATCGGCCTGGGCGACGACGAGGTCTCCTTCAGCGACTACCAGTCCGACCCGTTCAGCCAGTGCGCCGAGTTCGAGGAGACCATCGGCGCCTTCTGGCAGGGCGAGGAGGGCGAGGACGGCACCGTCGTCTGCGTCGGCCCGCCGAACTGACCCACCTCTCGACCACCGGGCCCGGCCGGCGCAGCAGCGCCGGCCGGGCCCTCGTCGTCCCCGGAGGAGTCAGCCGGCGGACAGGCGGGCGTCGAGGACCTCGGCCTCCCGGCGCAGCACGACCCGGATGAGCTCGCGCACCGCGCCCTCCGCCTGCCGGCCGACCAGCGGCGCGTCGACGCGGGCCTCGGCGGTGACCAGGGAGCGGGTGCCGCCGTCGCCGACGGGCTCGAGCCGCCGCTCGCCCAGGACCTCCACGCTGCGTCCGAAGACCTCGGCGCGGACCTCGAGGTCGCAGCGCCAGCCGTCGCCGTCGGGACGCCACCGGCGGACGTCGGTCACCGCCACCTCCCGGGCGACGAACCGGGCGAAGACCGCCGGGATGCCGGCGGTCGGGGCGAGCATCGCGACCCGCGTCGTCGTGCCGTCGGTGGAGACCTCGCGCAGCTGGGCGCCGAGCGTGGTGGTCGTCTCCCGCAGGAACGACTCGTCGGTGAGGACGCCGTGCACGCGGGCGGGGGCGGCGGGGTGGACGGACGTGACGTCGATGGGCACGCCTCATCGTCGGTGTGGTCCGCGCCGGCCGCCGGTCGGACCGGTCAGCCGGTGAAGAGGACGACCTGGTCGGGGACGGCGGTGAACGGGTTGGCCCACTCCGAGGACGCGCCGGTGATCGGCTGGGCGTCGGTGACCACGACGAGCGGCGTGCCGGGGTAGATCGCCAGCACGCGGGTGGGTGAGGTCAACGTCTCGGTGCGCTCGATCAGCTCGCCCCGGCGCAGCTGCTGCGTCGTCCGCACCCCACGCAGCTCCTCGCCGACCTCCGCCGTCCAGCGGGCGCCGTCCTGGTCGAACTGCACGCACCGCACGCGCCGACCGGGCGGGGCCGGCTCGCAGCCGGCGAACTCGGCCAGCGCCTCGTACAGCCGCTCCGCCTGCTCGTCGTCGGTGGCGCGCGGGAGGAAGAAGGCGGTCATGTCCCCATCGTCTCCGCTGGTACCGACAGTGCTGGGCCCTAGGCTGCGGCCGACGACGGGAGGGCGCGATGTCCGGGACGACGGTGGCCGAGGTGACGGCGGAGCTGGCCGGGCTGGAGGACCCGCGCACCCGCGAGGTCAACGAGCGCCACGGCGACGACCACGGCGTGAAGCTCGGCGACCTGCGCGCGATCGCCAAGCGGCTCAAGACCCAGCAGGACCTCGCCGTCGACCTGTGGGCGACCGGCGACACCGCGGCGCGGCTGCTGGCGCTGCTGATCTGCCGGCCGAGGGCGTTCGGTCGTGAGGAGCTGGACGCGATGCTGCGCGAGGCCCGCGTGCCCAAGGTGCACGACTGGCTCGTGAACTACGTGGTGAAGAAGAGCCCGCACGCCGAGGAGCTCCGCGTGGCCTGGCTGGCCGACGCGGACCCGGTGGTGGCGAGCGCCGGCTGGGCGCTGACGACCGAGCGGGTGGGGAAGAGCCCCGAGGGCCTGGATCTGGCTGGGCTGCTCGACGTCATCGAGGCGGAGATGAAGGACGCCCCGGACCGGCTGCAGTGGGCGATGAACGAGTGCCTGGCGAACATCGGCATCCAGCACGCGGAGCACCGCACGCGCGTGCTCGACATCGGGGAGCGGCTGCGGGTCCTAGAGGACTACCCGACGTCCCCGGGCTGCACCTCGCCGTACGTGCCGATCTGGGTCGGCGAGATGGTCCGCCGCCAGGAGCTCGCGTAGCGGTGTGGAGCGGGTGGGGCTCGAACCCACGACCCAGGGATCATGAGACCGGCTCGCCGAGCGTCGGCCGCAGGGCGACCATCACCGGCTGAACTGGTCAGTGCAGGCACTGACGCCTGGCCGACTGTTCGGTTCTGAGCGGTCGTCACCGGCCCAGGGCATGAGCCCCGGTCGCCACCCACCTGACGCCTCGACCCTCAATCCAGCTCGGCTGAGCTGGCCGCTGTGCCGATCCCGACATGCTCCGAGGCGGAGTCGCACGGGCTGTCTCCGGCAGAGGACCGGTACCGTCCCGCTCATCAACACGGGGGAGGGTCCGATGCGCCGACTGGTTGTGGCGAGTGCACTGGCGGCGGTGGTCGTCCTGAGCGGCTGCGGTGGCGGCGACGACGCCGATAGGCCGTCGGCGGCGAGCCCGACCGAGGAGTGCATCGGCTTTGGCTGCAGCGACGAGCAGGACGCCGAGCTCCTAGAGGGCGAGGCGGAAGCCAACGAGCCGGCCGAGGTCTCTGTCACCGACGGCCCGTATGAGTGGCCCGACGGCGTCACGGCGCGGATCGTCTCTGCGACCGCCGGCCCCCTTGAGTTCGGCGGCCCGGAGCCCCCCGACGACACGCAGGTCACGATCGTCGTCGAGTTCAGGAACGGCGGAGAAGCGCCGTTCCTGTTCCCCGACGGCACGCTGTATGTGGCCGACGAGGTCTTCTATGGCGAGAACCGATACGAGGCTGGGGCCTGGGCCGTCGCGGACAACAACGTGCCGCAGCAGCTGGTGCCGGGCACCTCGACGACGTACACCACGGTCGTCGCGATGCCGGGCTCTGAGCTCGGGAAGCTCGCTTTCCAGACCAGCCCGAACAGCGACACACACCCGCCGGTCACATTCACCGACGTCGAGACGCTGCTCTAGCGCGGGCGCTCCTGCGCCCGGCGACTGCCCGGACCGCTCGTGGGCGGGTGACGTGCAGCCGGGGCGGTGATCTCGCCACCTGAGTTCCGGGTGGGAGGTCTCGCGCCGAGTGCTCCACAGGCGGGGTTAGGACCGGTGGGGCTGTCCAGCTTCGGTTGATGCTTGACGGAGCTACGTCGGTTGATCCTTGACGCTCAGGACGTCGTTCGTTGGATCGATGCCCGCTTCTTGCGGACCTCCCCTCGGCTGGTGCGGGCGACGGTCTTGGCCAGGTCGTTACCGATCCAGAACTGCAGGAGCTGGTCGGTGACGTGCACGTCGCAGCGGGCGCCGGCGTGGTGCTTGCCGACGCTGACCTGCTGCCAGGCCACGCAGACGACCCCGGTTGCTGGCCACCCGGCGAGACACCCAGTCCTCACCGGTGCGCTCGGGCTGGTCGGGCAGCACGGTGGCTGCCGGTCCGTTCGCGAAGCGTTTCGCCGGGGTCTGCATGTCCAGGGACTGGTGTGGCCGGGACGAGTTGTAGAACTCCACCCACTCATCGACCGCGGCCTGAGCGGTGCGCAGCGAGCTGAACACCTGCCCGGTCAGGCACTCGGCGCGCAGGCTGCGGTGGAATCGCTCGATCTTGCCGGTGGTGGTCGGGGACCGCGGCGCGGTGAGCAGGTGCTCGATGCCGTTCTCCCGACAGATCCGGTCGAACAGCACCTCGGTCGGCGGATGGCCGAAGCGGCCGGTGAACACCTTTCCGTTGTCGGTGAGGATCTGCTGCGGCACCCCGTGCCGGCGTAACGCCGAAGCCAGTCCGTCGCAGACCGCCCGGGTGCGTTCCCGCGGCATCAGCACCGCGCTCACGCAGAACCGCGAGTGGTCATCCACCCCGGTCAGCGCCTTGACCGAGGTCCCATCGGCCAGCCCGATGCCGCCCACGACATCCATCTGCCACAACTCCATCGGCGCCCCGCGCTCCCAGCGCTTCCACGCCTCCTTGCGCCGCCGCCGGGCGCCGGGCTCGATCAGCCCGGCCCGCTTCAACGCCCGATACACCCCCGCCTCACTCGGCACCGGCGTCACCTGCCGCCGGGCCAGCTCCACCACCAGCCGCCGCGGCCCCCACGCCCGATGCTGACGCCGCAACTCCAGCACCGCCGCCTCCACCACCGCCGCCATCTGATGCGGACACGACGCCGGCCGATGCGACCGATCAGCCAACGCCTCCAGCCCGCCGTCCTCATACCGGGCCAACCAGGCATGCAGCGTCTGCCGCGAGACACCCCACTGCTGGGCCACCGAACTCACCGGATGGCCCTCGGCGATCACCGCCAACACCGCCAGATAGCGCTGTTCCGCCACGCTCAACTCCCTCATCGAGGGAGCGTCAAGGATCAGCCGAAACAGCTGTCAACCATCAACCGCAACACTGTCGCGCCTCACCCGAAGCCCCGTGGTCAAGCATCAGGCGAAACAACACAAGTAGCGGTGTGGGGCGGGTGGGGCTCGAACCCACGACCCAGGGATTATGAGTCCCATGCTCTGACCGGCTGAGCTACCGCCCCGTGCGACCCGGGCCGGCCGCGCCGACAGCCTGCCACGCACGCCGCCGGTCGGAGCGGCGAGGTCTTCGGCGGACCCAGAGGTGCGGAATCGTGTTCGTCGTTACCTCGCCGTGACCTCGGGCCGGATCTCGCGTACCGTCGCTCGCGGCTCCGCCGGGCCACGCGCCTCGCACCTCGAGGACCTCGGCGAGCCCCGCCGATCCGTCCCCGCCACCTGCCGGGACGGCCGGGACTCGCCGTCCCGGGGTCGCGCGTGCACACGGGGGCAGCGGCACGTGGAGGGGACGACGTCCTCCCGACCGGTGGTCCGCAGAATTGGAGAGCCGCCGCGTTGGCGACCCTGCACCGCCCGTTCCACCCCGTCCTGTCCCGCCGCCTCCGTGCCGCCCTGCTCACCGGAGCCGCGGCCGCTGTCCTGGTCGCCACCCCGAGCGGACGGGCCGCCGCGGCCCCCGCCGACGACCTCGCCGAGGCCCGTGCGGCACAGGAGGCCGTGGCCGCCGAGGTGGCGGCCGTCTCCGCCGAGGTGCGTGCCGCCGAGGAGCAGCTGCAACGGATGACCGTTGAGGCCGAGGCCGCCGCCGACGCCGCGCTGGTCGCCCAGGTCCGGCTCCTCGAGGCCCAGGTCGCCGCCGACCGGACCGCCGCCGAGCTGGCCGCCGCGCAGTCGGCCGTCGTCGAGGCCGAGGACGAGGTGGCCGACGTCGGCCGCGAGGTGTTCATGGGCGGTGGTGACGCGTACGGCTCGGCCGCCGTCCTGCTCGACGCGGAGAGCCCCGAGGAGCTGCTGCAGCGCGCCGCGACCCTGGAGTACCTGGGCGACCAGCGTGCCGGCGTCCTCCGGGAGCACGAGGCGACGGAGGCCGAGGTCGCCCAGGCCGACGCCGCCGCCCGTGCCGCCGTCACCGAGCTCGACCAGGCCCGGCAGTCCGCGGACGCCGCCGCGGCCGCCGCGGCCGAGCACCTCGCCACCGCGCAGGCCGACGTCGACGCGGTGAGCGCGCGCAAGGCCGAGCTGGACGCCCGGCTGCGCGACGCCCAGGTCGAGCTGCTGCGCCTGCAGGGCGCGGCCGACGCCGAGGCCGCCTACGCCGCGCAGGTCGCCGCCGCGTCCGGGGCCAGCAACCTCTCCGCCGCCGCGGGTGCGGTCGCGCCGACGAACGGCCGGGTCACCTCCTGCTACGGCAGCCGCTGGGGCGCCATGCACAACGGTGTCGACATCGCCGCGCCGATCGGCACCCCGGTCTTCACCCCTGCCGGAGGCGTCGTCCTGCAGGCCGGTCCCGCCAACGGGTTCGGGCTGGCGGTCTACGTGCAGCACTCCGACGGCTCGATCACCGTCTACGGCCACGTGAACCAGTTCTTCGTCTCCGCCGGCGACGTCGTCTCGGCCGGGCAGCAGATCGCCGAGGTCGGCAACCGGGGCCAGTCCACCGGTCCGCACCTGCACTTCGAGGTGCACATCGGCGGGCTCTACGCCTCCCGGGTCAACCCGGTGCCGTGGCTGTCCTCGGTCGGGATCTCGCTGGGCGGCGCCTGCTGACGGTCGTCAGCGGCCGCGCAGCCGGCCCAGCAGACCGCCCGCGCCGCCCAGCGTGCGGGCGGCCAGCGAGAGGATCGGACCGCCGGGGATCCCCGGAGCGGCCGACACGATCGGCGCCAGCGTGAGCAGCCCGCCGATGTCGTGCACCTTCAGCCGCCGCCGGGCCAGCGCCGCCACCGGGTTCACCCGGCCCGACGCCGCCTCCAGCAGCAGGGCGGCCGGCGCCTCGACGGCGGTGCCGGGCGGGTCCCCGGCGGCCACCCGGCGCACGGTCCAGCCACGCTCGTCGGCGTCGAACGCCCAGCCGCCCTCGGGCGTCGTCAGCGTCACGCCGCCGGTGATCCCGCAGGACGACGCCAGGGCGCCCGTCACGTCGGCCAGCGCGGCCAGACCCGACTGCAGGACCTCGGCGGGCACCGGTGGAGCCCCGAGCGGCACCAGGTCCAGTCCGTGGACGGCGAGCTCGTAGGCCTGCCCCAGCACGACCGACAGCAGCGGCAGGGTGCCGACCGTGGCCACCGTCGGGGCGGTGTCGAGCTCGGCCGGCTCCTCGGCGAGGTAGCGCGCCGTCGCCTCGCGGTTGAGGTGCAGGGCCTCGAGCACCTCGTCGCGGGAGGCGTCCCGGTGGGCCGCCGTCACCCGGGCGTTGGTGCCGTCCACGTCCGGCGGCGTGCCCGCGCCCCCGGCCCGCGCCGAGGCGATGAGGTCGGCCAGGGCGGTGTGGTCGTCCCAGCAGCCGAGGTGGACCGCCACCTCGTGCGCCCGCCACCCCGGCAGCCGGGTGGGCCGCTCCAGGTCGACCGCCTCCACCTGGGCGATGAAGGCGTCCCAGGCGCCCAGCACCCGCCGGCCGACCTCCTCGCGGCCCGCGTCGGCCATGCCGTGTCCACCCGGAGCGTCCTCGAGTCGCGCCATGGCCCGCCGGTTACCCGGGCCGCGCCCTCGTCAGGCGTGGCGTGGCTCTCCCTCCTGCGGGGGAGAGCGGCGTCAAGCTGCCGGCCGGTTCCGTCGACCTCGGTGGGGTGACCACACCCAGCGGGGGACGGCGTGCCGCCGACGCGCCCCCGCGCGCCGGGGAGCGGGTGAGGGCCGTCCTGCGGCGCTCCCTCTACCGCCCCCTCGCCGAGGACGACGACCGCGTCGCCTACTGGGTCCACCACGTGCGCCTCGGGATCCTGCTCACCGAGCTCGGCGGCTTCGCCTCGCTGGGCTACGCCGTCCTCACCCCGACGACCGGGCACCTGCACCCGGCGCTGCTGACCGCGGCCGCGCTCGCCATCGGCGGAGCCCCGTTCCTCCTGCTCCTGCCCCTGCACGCGATGATGCGGGACACCCGGGGGCCGTTGCTCTTCTACGGCTGGAGCGCGGGCACCACCGTGCTCGTCGTCATCGGCACGCGCGTCGACGGCGGGGCCGACAGCGCCCTGATCTGCCTGCTGTTCCTCACGCTGGGCTTCATGTCGGCCGCCTTCCAGCCCGCCGGCGTGGTCGGCATGGGCGGGTTCATGGTGGTCTCCTACCTCGCCGTCGACGTCCTGCCCGAGCCGCGGGTCTCCGGCCTCTTCGTCGCCGTCGTCATGGCGACCTTCACGATGCTGTGCGCCCTGGCGTCGGCCAACGCGTGGGAGTCCTACGACCGCCAGACCGCCCTGCTGCGCACGCACGAGACGCTGGCCGCCACCGACCCGCTCACGGGGTGCCTCAACCGGCGGGCGTTCCTCGACCGGCTGCACGCCGTCATCGGAGGTGCGGGGGAGCGGGCCGTCGTGTGCCTCGTCGACCTCGACGGCTTCAAGGGCGTCAACGACCGCGACGGTCACGCCGCCGGCGACGCCGTCCTCCGTGCGGTCACCGGCGCCCTCGGCGCGGCCGTCCGCGAGACCGACGCGGTCGCGCGGCTCGGCGGCGACGAGTTCGCCGTCCTGGCCGCCGTCCCCGAGGAGGACGACGCGGCGCTGCTGGCCGACCGCATCCGGGAGAACGTCGCCCGGGCCGGCCGCTCCGTCGGGGTGACCGCCAGCGTCGGCGTGACCGTGGTGCGGCCGGGCGACGACGACCACGAGGTCCTCCTGCGGGCCGACCAGGCCATGTACCGGGCCAAGGCGGCCGGCGGGAACGGCGTGGGTCGCGACCTGGCCGGCGCCGGCGCCTGGTCGCCGCGGGACACCACGGCCGATCACCGAGCGTGACCGGCAGCGGGGCGCAGGCCACGCGGCGTGTCGTTCTTGGAACACGCCGTGCCGATGCGACGGTGGGGGTCGCGCACGCAGGGCAGACCCGCTGGACGACGCTCCGCGGGCCGTGGTATGGCCCCTGACCTGCGACGAGTGCGCGGATCGGTCACGAACAGTCACATGTGACCCATCCGCCCCGTCCGCACTGGCGCGACCGGGGGACCATCGGGCACACTGGTGCCCGGAGCCCTGAGTCTCCGATCGCGAACACAGCGCGTCACCGAATCGATATGTCCGTTGGGGAAGACGAGACAGATCGAGTCGATGGAGGTGCCTCGTGCAGCGACGGTCTACCCAGGGTGTCGTCTTCGTGCACGCGTGCCCGAAGGCGCTCTGCCAGCACGTCGAGTGGGCGCTCGAGCGCGTCGTCGGCGCGCCGGTCTCCCTGTCGTGGGCCGACCAGCCCGCGGCACACGGTTCGTACCGTGCTGAGGTCGCCTGGACCGGTTCTCCCGGGACGGGCGCCAAGCTGGTCGCCGCGCTGCGCGCATGGCCGATGCTGCGCTTCGAGGTCACCGAAGAGGCCAGCCACGGCAACGACGGCGAGCGCATGTCGTACGTGCCCGGGCACGGGGTCTTCCGTGCCCCGACGAGCGCCAACGGCGACCTCATCGTCACCGAGCAGCAGTTGCGGCACCTCGCGGCGACGGCCACGTCGGCCGAGGCCTTCCGCCACGGCGTCGACCAGCTCCTCGGTGCGGCCTGGGACGCCGACCTCGAGGTCTACCGCCACGCCGGCGACGGCAGCCCGATCACCTGGCTGCACCAGGTCGTCTGAGCGGGGGTCACGATCCGGTCGCGAGGGCGTGAGGGCTCCGGCCCGCCGTCGTAGGCTCAGCACAGATCGTCCGGGCGTCGTCGGGGAAGCGGCGCCCGGGCGATCTTCGTGCGTCCGGGCCTCTGGACACGGACGGGCTCGACGTCCTCCCTCACCGCAGCGCGTCCTCCCTCACCGTCTGCCGTGAGGTAGGACGCGCCACGATCAGGTCACCTGATCCCAGCAGGTGCGGCGCCCGCCCTACAGCGGGATGTTGCCGTGGGCGCCGCGCCCCGGACGGGCGTCGGCCAGGGCGCCGATGAGCCGCCGCCGGGTCTGCGCCGGCTCCACGACCTCGTCCACGACGCCGATCTCGATGGCCCGGTCGACACCGCCGGCGATCCGCTCGTGCTCGGCGGCGAGCTCCGCGTGCAGGGCGTCGCGCTCGGCCTGGGGGACCGCGGCCAGCTTCTTGCGGTGCAGGATGCCGACCGCGGCCTTGGCGCCCATGACCGCGACCTCGGCACCGGGCCAGGCGAAGACGGCCGTCGCGCCCAGCGACCGGGAGTTCATCGCGATGTAGGCGCCCCCGTAGGACTTCCGGGTCACCAGCGTCACCCGCGGCACCACGGCCTCGGCGAACGCGTGCAGCAGCTTCGCGCCACGGCGGACCACGCCGTCCCACTCCTGGCCGACGCCGGGCAGGTAGCCGGGCACGTCGACCAGGACCACCAGCGGCACCCCGAACGCGTCGCACATCCGCACGAAGCGGGCGGCCTTCTCCGCCGAGGCCGAGTCCAGGCAGCCGCCCAGGCGCAGCGGGTTGTTGGCGATGACGCCGACCGTCCGCCCGGCCAGCCGGCCGAGCACGGTGACCACGTTCGGCGCCCACCGCGGGTGCAGCTCCAGGCCCGGCTCGTCGAGCACCGCGCCGATCAGCGGCTTGACGTCGTAGGCCCGCTGCCGCTGCTCGGGCAGCAGCGCCCCGAGGTCCTCGTCCGGCTCGTCGGCCACCCCGGCGAAGGTGCCCTGGGCGGCGAGCAGGTCGACCGCGCGGCGGGCGGTGGCCAGGGCGGCCGGCTCGGTGTCGGTGACCACGTGCACGACGCCGCTGCGCCGGCCGTGGGTGTCCGGGCCGCCCAGCGTCTCCTGGTTGACGTCCTCGCCGGTCACCGAGCGGACGACGTCCGGCCCAGTCACGAACACCCGGCCGGCCGGCCCCATGATCACCAGGTCGGTCAGCGCGGGGCCGTACGCGGCGCCACCGGCCGCCGGGCCGAGCACCACCGAGATCTGCGGGATCCGCCCGGAGGCGCGCACCATCGCGGCGAACACCTCGCCGACGGCGTGCAGCGCGGTGACGCCCTCGGCCAGCCGCGCGCCGCCGGAGTGCCAGATGCCGACGACCGGCACCCGCTCGCGCAGCGCGGTGTCGATCGCGTCGACGATGTGCCGGCAGCCGTCCAGGCCCATCGCGCCGCCCATGACGGTGGCGTCGGTGCAGAACGCGATGGCCGGCGAGC
This sequence comes from Blastococcus sp. TF02A-26, assembly GCF_003319125.1. Classification (GTDB taxonomy): domain Bacteria; phylum Actinomycetota; class Actinomycetes; order Mycobacteriales; family Geodermatophilaceae; genus Trujillonella. The sequence continues at coordinate 100,900 of NZ_QOHG01000008.1, forward strand.
CCTCCACGGTCCCGCGGGCGGCGAGGACGCCCGAGGTGTCGCGGGCGGCCAGGGGTCGCAGCGAGCCGGGGTCGAAGAACCGGGCCAGCCGGTCCTCGGGGTCACGCGGGTCGGGGGCGGGCAGTGTCGGGGCGGGGGAGAGCGTCGTCACGGGGACCCCAGGGGTTCAGGCGGTGGTGAACACCAGCGCGATGTTGTGGCCGCCGAAGCCGAAGGAGTCGTTGACCGCGGCGGTGAGCTGGGCCTTCCGCGGTTCGCGGCGGACGATGTCGAGGGCCTGGACGGCCGCGTCGTCGTCCGGGTCGTCGAGGTTGGCGGTGGCCGGCACGATCTGGTCGCGCAGCGCGAGGATCGTGAACACCGACTCGAGCGCACCGGCGGCGCCGAGCAGGTGGCCGGTCAGGCTCTTGGTGGCGGTGACCAGCACGTGCTCGCCGAGGGCGCTGCGGATGGCCGCGGCCTCGGCCGTGTCGCCGACCGGCGTGGACGTCGCGTGCGCGTTCACGTGGCCGACGTCGGTGGCGGAGAGGTCCGCGTCGCGCAGGGCGGCGGCGATGGCCCGGCCGGCGCCCTCGCCCTCGGGGTGCGGGGCGACGAGGTCGTAGCCGTCGGCCGTGGCGCCGGCGCCGGCCAGCCGGGCGTGGATCGTGGCGCCCCGGGCGCGGGCGGCGTCGCCCCGCTCCAGCACCAGCGCCGCTGCGCCCTCACCGAGGACGAAGCCGTCCCGGCCCTTGTCGAACGGGCGGGACGCGCGCTCGGGCTCGTCGTTGCGGGTCGACATCGCCCGCATCGCGGCGAAGCCGGCCATGGGGAGCGGGTGCACGCAGGCCTCGGCGCCACCGACGAGGACGACGTCGGCGCGGTCGAACCGGATGAGGTCCAGGCCCCAGCGGATGGCCTCGGCGCCCGACGCGCAGGCGCTGACCGGCGCGTGCACGCCGCCCTTCGCGCCGACGGCGAGCCCGACCGCGGCCGCGGGGCCGTTGGGCATGAGCATCGGGATGGTGAAGGGCGAGACCCGCTTGGGGCCCTTCTCCTCCAGGACGTCGTCCTGGCCGAGCAGGGTCAGCGCGCCGCCGATGCCGGTGCCGAACACGACGGCGATCCGCTCGGGGGCGACGCCCGCGTCGGCCGCGCCGGAGGAGCGCCACGCCTCCTCGGCGGCCACGACCGCGACCTGCTGGCTGCGGTCGAGCCGGCGGGCGCGGACCCGGTCGATCGTCGAGGCGGGGTCCTCGGCCAGCCGCGCGACGAGCTGGGCCGGGAACTCGGTGATCCAGTCGTCGGTGATGCGGCTGACCCCCGACCGCCCGGCCAGCAGCGCGTCCCAGGTGCTGGCGACGTCGCCACCGAGCGGCGTGGTCGCGCCGAGGCCGGTGACGACGACGTCGTCATTGGTGCTCATGACGGGTCCTTCCTGGGAGTGTGCGGTACCGGGCGGCCGAGGAACGGGTCAGCCGCGGTTGGCGGTGATGTAGCTGATGGCGTCGCCGACGGTCTTGATGTTGGCGAGCTCGTCGTCGGGGATCGCGACGCCGAACTTGTTCTCGACCTCCGTGGCGATCTCGACCATCGACAGCGAGTCGACGTCGAGGTCCTCGGTGAACGACTTCTCGGGGGTGGCGTCGGCGGGGGCGACCCCGGCGACCTCCTCCAGGATCTCGGCAAGACCAGCCTGGATGTCCTCGCTCACGCTGAGGTCCTCTCTCTCGTTCGTGCGTCGGCCCGGGGCGGTCCCGGTGCCGGCCCGGGGTGAACCGGGGGATCTGTGGGTCGTGCTCAGGGGATCCGCAGCACCTGGCCGGCGAAGGTGAGGCCGGCGCCGTAGCCGAGCACCAGGGCCAGGTCGCCGCTCTTCGCCTCGCCCGACTCGAGCAGGGCCTCCAACGCGAGCGGGATCGACGCGGCCGAGGTGTTGCCGGTCCGGACGATGTCGCGCGCGACGACGGTGCGCTCCGGGAAGCCCAGCCGCTTGTGCATCGACTCGATGATCCGCAGGTTCGCCTGGTGCGGGGCGAAGACGTCGATGTCGTCGACCGTGACGCCGGCCTCGGCCATCGCCTGCTCCAGCGTGGCGGTGAGCCGCGTCGTCGCCCAGCGGTAGACGGCCTGGCCGGCCATCGCGATCCGCCCGGTGCCGGCCATCTCGATGGCGGAGGACTGGTCGCCGTCGCTGCCCCAGGCCACGGGACCGATGCCGGGCTCGTCCGCGGGGCCCACCACGGCGGCACCGGCGCCGTCGGCGAAGATCACCGCGGTGGCCCGGTCGGTCTGGTCGATGACGTCGGTGAGCCGCTCGGCGCCGACGATCAGCACGTGCCGCGCCGACCCGGAGCGGATGGCGTTGCTGGCCACCTCGAGGGAGTAGCAGAAGCCCGCGCACCCGGCGTTGAGGTCGAAGGCGCCGGGGCGGGTGATGCCGAGCCGGTGGGCGACCTGCGGTCCGATCCCCGGGATGGGGTGCTCCAGGGTGGCGCTGGCCAGGATGACCATGTCGACGTCGTCGGGCGCCACGCCGCTGGCGGCGAGGGCCTTGCCGCCGGCCGCGACGGCCATCTCGACGAGCGTCTCGTCGTCGGAGGCCCAGCGGCGCTCGGCGATGCCGACGCGGCTCTGGATCCACTCGTCGTTGGTCTCCATGGTCTGCGACAGCTCGTCGTTGGTGACCCGGCGACGCGGCCGGTAGCCGCCGAACCCGAGGATCCGCGCGCCGGGGGCGCCCGTCTTGAGCTGGATCGCAGTCACGACGTGACCTCCGGGTAGAGACGGGCGATGGGGTCACCGGCGTCGACGAGGTCGCCGTCCTGGACCAGCCACTCGGCCAGGACGCCCGCGTAGCCCGCGGACATCCCGACCTCCTCCCGGCGGCTGCGGATGCAGCCCAGCGGCGCGCCGGCGGGGACGTGCGTGCCCTCGGCGATCTCGGCCGGGGCGACGGTGCCGCGGGCGGGAGCGACCACGACCCGCCAGTCGGGGGCGTACTGGGCCTCGGCGCGGCCGCGCTCGGCCTCGATGAGCTCGCGGGCGCGGTCCAGGTCGGCGGGACCGCTGACGGCCAGCACCTCGACGCCCGAGCCCTTCCACTCCCGCTTCGCGAGGCCAGCCAGGGCACCGGCCGGGGGCAGCTCGATGGCGGCGGTCACGCCGAGGTCGCGCATGGTCGCCAGGCACGCGTCGAAGCGCACCGGGCTGGTGACCTGGCTGACCAGCCGGGAGAGCGCCTCGGCGCCGGTGGTCACGGCCGCGCCGTCGGCGTTGCTCAGCAGCAGCCGGCTCGGCTCGGCCGGGCGCAGCCCGCCGACCAGCCCCTCGAGCTGCTCGCGGGCCGGGGCCATGAAGTCGGTGTGGAACGCGCCGGCGACCGACAGCGGCATCACCCGCGCCTTGGCCGGTGGGTCGTCCTTGAGGGCGGCCAGCGCGTCGAGTGGCCCGGCGACGACGGTCTGCCCCGCGCCGTTGAGGTTCGCGGCGACCAGGCCGTGCCGGTCCAGCGCGGCGGTCAGCTCGTCGGGGTCGCCACCGAGGACGGCGGCCATGCCGGTCGGGGTCAGCGCGCACGCGGCGGCCATCGCCCGGCCGCGGACGGCGGTCAGCGCGATCGCGGCCTCGACGCTCAGCACCCCCGCCAGCGCGGCGGCGGTCAGCTCGCCGACGCTGTGGCCGGCGATGACGACGTCCCGCCCGGCCTGCGGCGTGTGCTGCACCGGACCGGGCAGCCCGCCCAGCTCGCGGGCGACGAACAGGCTCATCGCGACGACCAGCGGCTGGGTGACCGCGGTGTCCTTGATCGCCTCGGCGTCCCCCGTCGTGCCGAGGGTGAGGAGGTCGGCATCGGCGATGGCGCCGGCCCACCGGAAGAAGGACTCGGCACCGGGGAGCTCGAGCCACTCGGTGAGCATCCCGGGCTTCTGGGCACCCTGTCCGGGGGCGAGGACGGCCAGCACGTCCTCCACCGTGCCAGTCCGGGCGCTCCGGCACGGATGGGGAGCGGCACGAAAGCACACCGGTGATCTTTGGAGGAACCCTCCAAAGACGGCGTGCCGACAGGCCCCAGCAGGCGGCTCGCCGTGGTGGAGAGCACACTGCGGCTCTACGCCCAGAGGGAGCGCTCACCGCCGAGCCGGGACAGGGCCAGGGCCACCTGCAGCGTCCAGCCCCCGCGCGGGTCGGTCGCCCAGAACCCGGTCAGGTCCGCGGCGCGCTTGAGCCGGTAGCGGACCGTGTTGGGGTGCACGAACAGGACCCGCGCGCTGGCCTCCAGGTTGCCGCCGCTGGCCAGCACGGCGCCGACGGTCTCCAGGACCTCGCCGCCGGCCGCCTGCAGCGGGAGGGCGATCCGCTCCTCCAGGGCGACCCGGGCGAGGGGGTCACCGTCGAGGGCGCGCTCGGGCAGCAGGGCGTCGGCGGGGCACGGGCGGGGAGCCCCGGGCCAGGCGGGTACCGCGCGCAGTCCGGCCAGCGCCGCGGCGGCGGACTCCGGTGCGCGGGCCAGACCCTCGACGACCGGGCCGACGACCACCGGCCCCGGCCCGAACTCCTCGGCCACGCGGTCGGCGACCGGCGACAGGTCGTCGACGCCACCCAGGACCACGACCAGCTGCTCGGCGTGCACCCCGACCAGCACCTCGGCACGCATCGAGCGGGCGGCCCGCCGCGCCGCCGCGTGCGCGTCCCGGTCCGACGGCGCGCCGCCGACCAGCACGGTCACCGGGGTCATCGTCGTCCAGCCCAGCGCCGCCGCCCGGCCCGGCAGCTCCTCCGACCGCTCCCCCCGGACGAGCGCGTCGACCACGAGCGCCTCGAGCCGGGCGTCCCAGGCGCCGCGGTCCTCGGCGAAGGTGGCGTAGACGTGGGCGGTGGCGAACGCGACCTCGCGGCTGAAGAGCAGGACCGCGGTGCGCAGCGCGTCGGCGTCGCCCGGCTCGGCGACCTCCCGGACGTGGTCGTCGAGCACCTCGACGGTGACCTTGACCAGGTCCACGGTCTGCTTCAGCGGCACCGCCCGCACCAGCTCGCGGGGAGCGGCGCCGAAGACCTCGCCGGTCAGCCGCGGCGGGCGGTCCGGCGTCCGGCACCACTCGACGAGCGAGGCGATGCCGGCCTGCGCCACGAGCATCACCCAGGACCGCTGGTCGGCCGGCATCGTGCGGAACCAGGGAAGCTGGTCGTCCATCCGCGCCACGGCCTTCGTCGCGATGGCCCCCGACGCGCGCTCCAGCCGGCGCAGCGTGCCGGCCGAGGGCCGGGGCGCGGCGGCGCGGTCGTCCACGCCGGTCAGCGTGTCACGCGCCGGGGAGTCGGGGAGAGTGGGGCGGTGCAGTCGCTCCTCGCCGGCGCCCCGCCGGACGTCCGCCGCCGGGTGCTCGGCGTCGTCGGGGCGTGCGCCGCGGTGGTGCTCGCGCTCGGGATCGGCGTGCTGGCGGACCTCGACCCGCAGGTCCGGCTCGACGCCGCGGTCAGCCACGCGCTCTACAGCGGCGACGACCGGTCCGGCGCCCTCGACGGCCTGCTGGAGGTGCTGACCACGCCGGGCGTGATGTGGTTCCGCCTCGCGGTGTTCGCCCCGGTCCTCGTCTGGCTGGCGGTGCAGCGGCGGTGGCGCCCGCTCGCGTGGGTGCTGACCGCGATCGTGCTGATCGGACCGCTGAACGGCGGGCTCAAGGAGCTCATCGGCCGGGCCCGGCCGGCGTTCGAGGCGGGCGGGCTGGAGTACGGGGGCCTCAGCTACCCGAGCGGGCACTCGTCGGGGATCGCCACGCTGGTGACCGTGGGCCTCGTGCTGGCGTGGCCGCGGCTGGCCCCGGCCGCCCGCCGGGCAGCGCTGGCCGCCGGGATCGCGCTGGTCCTGCTCGTCGGACTGACCCGGATGTGGCTGGGCGTGCACTTCCTCTCCGACGTCGTCGGCGGCTGGGCGCTGGGCATCGGCTGGTCGCTGGGCGTCGCGCTGCTCCTCGGCGGCCTGCCCGGCGGCCCGGCAGCCCTGGAGCGGCGGTCGTGACCGCGCTGGAGTCGCGGGTCCTGGTGGAGAACACCGACGGATCGCTGGGGCCGCTGCTGCGGATCGCCGACGACCGGCTGGGCCCCGGCGCCGGGTACGGCCTGCACGAGCACACGGCCGTGGACGTCGTCGCCGTCGTCCTCGCCGGGTCGCTGCGGCACCGCTGGGGCGACGGTGCGGACCTGGTCGCGGGGGACGTCGCGGTGCTGCGCGCCGGTTCCGGTCTGGCGCACGACGAGGTCGCCGGGGACGACGGCGCGCGGGTGCTGCAGTGCTACCTGCGCACCGCCGCGCCGGGGGAGCCGGCGGCCCACGAGGTCGTCGCCGCGGCCGCGGGCTGGGTGGACCTCGGCCGGCCGGACGCGCGGTTGTGGGTCGGCACCGGCCCCGCCCCCGAGGGCCTGCGGATCGCGGTCGGGGACGGCGACGCCGGCCCCGTCGTCGTCTGGCAGGTGGATGCCGGCCGCCCCTCCTGGGCAGAGTGACCCGCATGTCGACTCCAGCCGAGCTCCTGGCCGCCGCCGAGGCCGACGCCGACCGCACGATCGACCTGCGCCGCCGGCTGCACCGCCAGCCCGAGATGGGCCTGCACCTGCCGCGCACGCAGGCCACGGTGCTGGAGGCGCTGGGCGAGCTGCCGGTCGAGCTGACCGTCGGCCGCAGCACCACCTCCGTCGTCGGCGTCCTGCGCGGCGCCCGGCCCGGGCCCACGTACCTGCTGCGCGGCGACATGGACGCCCTCCCCGTCCAGGAGGACACCGGGCTGCCCTTCGCCTCCGAGGTCCCCGGGGTGATGCACGCCTGCGGGCACGACACCCACGTGGCGATGCTCGTCGGCGCGGCCCGGCTGCTGGCCGAGCGCCGGGACCTCATCGCCGGGCAGGTCGTGTTCATGGTGCAGCCGGGGGAGGAGGGCTTCCACGGCGCGCGGTACATGCTCGAGGAGGGGCTGCTCGACGTCGTCCCCGAAGCGCCGGTGTCCGGGGCATTCGCGCTGCACTCGTCGTCGACGCTGGCCGGCGGGACGGTGCACGTCCGGCCCGGCCCGATCATGGCCGCCGCCGACCAGTGGACGCTGACCCTGCACGGCCGGGGCGGGCACGCGTCGGAGCCGGCGCGCACGCGGGACCCGATCCCGGTCGCCGCGGAGATCGTGCTGGCGCTGCAGTCGATGGTCACCCGCCGCGTGCCGGTCACCGACCCCGCCGTCGTGACCGTCGCGCACATCGCGGCCGGGTCGACCAACAACGTCATCCCCGACAGCGCCTTCCTGGAGGGGACGATCCGCACGCTGTCGGCCGGCCGCCGCGCCGACGTCGTCGACGCCGTGCGGCGGGTCGCCGAGCTCGTGGCCGCCGCGCACGACATGCCGGCGGAGTTCGTGCACGACCCCGGCTACCCGGTGACCGCCAACGCGGCCGAGGTCGCCGCGCAGGTGACCGCGACCGCCGTCGAGATGCTGGGCGCCGACGCGGTCCCGCCGATGGCCGAGCCGCTCATGGGGGCCGAGGACTTCTCCTACGTGCTGGAGCGGGTGCCCGGCGCGATGGCGTGGATCGGCGCCCGGCCGGCCGGCGTCGACCCCGACGAGGCGCCGCCGAACCACTCCAACCTCGCGGTGTTCGACGAGGGCCCGCTGCCGACCGGTGCCGCGCTCCACGCCGCGATGGCCCTGCGGGCGCTGACCCCCTGACCGGCGGGACGGGCGCTCAGGCCGAGGCGCGGACCACCAGGCGCGTGTCGCAGATGCGGACCTCGGGCTCGTCGGCGTCGCCCTCGACCTGACGCAGCAGGAGCTCCACCATCAGCCGGGTCATCTCGTCCAGCGGCTGCGCGACGGTGGTCAGCGGCGGGTCGGACGTGGCGGCGACGACCGCGTCGTCGAACCCGACCACGGCGACGTCCCCGGGGACCGTGCGCCCGGCGTCGTGCAGGGCGCGCAGCGCGCCGACGGCCATGGGGTCCGAGGCGACGAAGACCGCGTCCAGGTCGGGTGCGCGCTCGAGCAGGGCCCGCATCGCCCGCGCGCCGCCGGCCTCGGTGAAGTCGCCGTCCTCCACCAGCTCCTCGCGCAGGGGCAGGCCGGCGTCGGCCAACCCGCGGCGGTAGCCGGCGTACCGGTCGACCCCCGCGATCATGTCCAGGGGGCCGGTGACGGTGGCGATCCGGCGCCGCCCCGCGGCGACCAGGTACGCCGTGGCGGTCGCCGCCCCCGCCGCGTTGTCGGTGTCGACGTGGCTGACGGCGGCGCCGTCCAGCGGCCGGCCCAGCAGCACCAGGGGCACGTTGGACTCGCGCAGCAGACCGGGCAGGAGGTCGTCGCGGTGCAGTGACACCAGCACGACGCCGTCCACGTGCCCCTGGCGCACCCAGCGGCCGACCTTCTCCTGCTCGCCCCGGTCGCGGGCGGCGAGCAGCACGAGCGCGCGGTCGGTGTCCGACAGCCGGGCCGACAGCTCCCGGACCATGCTGGCGAAGAACGGGTCGGTGAAGACCTGGCTGTTGGACTCCGACAGCACCAGCGCGATCGTGTCGGTCCGCCGGGTCACCAGGCTGCGGGCCATCCGGTTGGGGACGTAGCGCAGCTGCGCGACGGCGCTGTGCACCGCCTCGCGGGCCTCGGGGCTGACCCGGGGCGAGTCGTTGATGACGCGGGAGACGGTGGCGCGCGAGACGCCGGCCAGTTCGGCGACCTCGTCCAGCGTCGGCGACGTGCGTCCACCGATCGTCATGGGCGGTTCCTCCTCCCCGGCCGGGGTGCCCCGGACAGGACACGGCGGGGACAGGTTGGCACGTCGACGCAACCTCCTCCACCTCTCTGCCCGGTCCTCTTGACACGGCTGAGTGACTCGCATCACTCTGTGCTCCGACCTCGTGAGAGCGCTCTCACACTTCAGCCCACAGCGGACGCAGAGGTCCGCGGGGAACGACCAGGAGGTCTGATGACCGTTCTCAGGAAGTCCCGGGCGGCGCTCGGCGTGGGACTCGCCGTCGCCCTGCTCGCCACCGGGTGCGGCGGCTCCGACGCCGAGGACGACGGCCGGATCACGTTGAACGTCGGCCTGTTCGGCACGTTCGGCTTCGAGGAGGCCGGGCTCTACGACGAGTACATGGAGCTGAACCCGGACATCCGCATCGAGGAGACCTCCGTCGAGCGCTCCGCCGACTACTACCGGACGCTGCAGACCCGCCTGGCCGCCAACTCCGGCCTGGCCGACGTCCAGGGCATCGAGATCGGGTTCGTCGCCGACCTGACCGAGAACCACGCCGACGCCTTCGTGGACTTCGCCGCCCTGGACGGCGCCGACGAGACCCTGGGCCACTTCTACGACTGGAAGGTCGAGCCGGCCACCAGCGAGGACGGCCGGGTGATCGGGCTCGGCACCGACGCCGGTCCGGAGGGGATGTGCTACCGCCGCGACCTGTTCGAGCAGGCCGGCCTGCCCACCGACCGGGACGAGCTCAGCGCCCTGTGGGCCGACTGGGACGGATATCTGGAGCTCGGCCGCCGGTACGCGGCCGCGCCGGGCCGGGCGGAGGGGACGTCGTTCGTCGACAGCCCGGCCAGCATCTTCTCGGCGGCGGTCTACCAGGGCGAGTTCGCCTACGCCGACGAGGACGGGCAGCCGATCCCGGACACCAGTGACGGCGTGCAGGCCGCCTGGGAGGACGCGAGCGCCGCGGCCGAGGAGGGGCTCACCGCCGGGCTGACCCAGTTCGGCGACGAGTGGAACAGCGCCTTCGCCAACGGTGGGTTCGCGACCGTGGCCTGCCCGGCCTGGATGCTCGGCTACATCACCTCCCAGGCCGGTGACGACGCCTCGGGCCAGTGGGACGTCGCGACGCTGCCCGGCGGCAGCACCAACTGGGGCGGGTCCTGGCTGGGCGTCCCCGAGTCCGCCGAGCACCGCGAGGAGGCCATCGCGCGCGTCCAGTGGCTGACCGCGCCGGAGCAGCAGATCAAGATGTTCACCCGCGAGGCGCACTTCCCGTCCAGCCGGGTGGCCGCCGAGGACCCCGAGGTCTCCGGCGCGACGAACGAGTACTTCAACGGCGCGCCGGTCGGCCAGATCTTCGGGCAGGCCGCGGCCGAGCTGCGGTTCACCCCGATCAGTCGGTACGACACGCAGATCCAGGAGGCGTTCAGCTCCGCGCTCACCAACGTGGCCACGCAGGACACCAGTCCGGACGACGCGTTCGACGAGGCGATGACCGAGATCGAGGACATCGTCGGGTGACCCGGACCCCCACCCGGCGCACCCGTCGACCGGACGCCGCGGCCTGAGACACGGCGGTGCCCGGGGGTGGACGACCAACCCCCCGGGCACCGCCGGCCGCACCCTCCTCTGCCCGCTCCCCGGCTCCGCCCCACCAGCGAGGACCAGCGCATGACCATCGCCAGCGACGAGCCGCAGGTGGCGTCGATCGCCGCCCCGTCCGTCCTCCCCGGCAAGCGACGACGCACGTCGCGGCTGACCCGCAACCGCTGGGGCTACGCCTACGTCGCCCCGTTCTTCGTCCTCTTCGCCTGCTTCAGCCTCTACCCCTTCCTCTACACGGCCTGGATCTCCCTGCACGACGTCGACCTGGGCGACGTGGACGGCGCCCAGTGGGTGGGCTTGGCCAACTACAGCGACCTGCTCAGCAACGAGTTCTTCTGGAACGCCGCGCGCAACACCCTGACGATCGGCGTCCTCTCCACCGTCCCGCAGCTGGCGATGGCCCTCGGCCTGGCGCACCTGCTGAACTACTCGCTGCGCGGCCGGACCTTCTTCCGGGTCGCGATGCTCCTGCCCTACGCGACGAGCATCGCCGCCGCGACGCTGGTGTTCGGCCAGCTGTTCGGCCGCGACTACGGCCTGATCAACGCCGGCCTGGAGGCCGTCGGGTTCGACCGGGTCGACTGGGAGGGCGGCAGCTGGAGCAGCCAGCTGGCCATCTCCGTGATCGTCATCTGGCGCTGGACGGGGTACAACGCGCTGATCTACCTCGCGGCCATGCAGGCCATCCCCGAGGACCTCTACGAGGCGGCGGCTCTGGACGGGGCCAGCAAGTGGAAGCAGTTCCTCCACGTGACCGTGCCGGGGCTGCGCCCGACCATCCTGTTCACCATCGTGGTCTCCACGATCGGCGCGGTGCAGCTGTTCGGCGAACCGCTGCTGTTCAGCGGCAACGGGACCACCAACGGTGGCTCGTCGAACCAGTACCAGACCCTCGGGCTGCTCATGTACGACCAGGGGTGGACGAACTTCCACCTCGGCCAGGCGGCCGCCACGGCGTGGGCCATGTTCCTGATCATCCTCGTGGTCGTCGGCGGCTGGGCCCTGCTCGCCCGCTGTCGCGCCCGGGCCGAGCGGTAGGAGCGCTCCGTGACCGTGACCGCCCCACCCCCCGTCGACGACGCCGGCCCGGACAGCCGGCCGGCACCGGTCCCGCCCCGTCCCCGGCGCCGCCACCGCGTCGGGCGGGTGACGAAGGCCGGCCCGCTGACCTACGTGCTGCTCGTCCTCGCGGCCCTCGTGTCGGTCTTCCCGCTGTACTGGACCGCCGTCGCCGGCTCGCACACCAACGCCGAGATCGCGGCGACCCCGCCGCCGTTCCTGCCCGACGCCGACCTGTTCACCAACATCGGCCGGGCCATGGACGAGGCGCCCATAGCCCTGGCGCTGGTGAACACGGTCGTCGTCGCCGGCTGCATCACCGTGGGCACCGTCCTCTGCTGCACCCTGGCCGGCTTCGCCTTCGCCAAGCTGCGCTTCCGCGGCAACAAGGTGCTGCTGGGCCTGGTGATCGGCACGATGATGGTGCCGACCCAGCTGGCGATCATCCCGCTGTTCCTGCTGATCGCCGAGCTGGAGTGGGTGAACCAGCTGCAGGCGGTCGTGCTGCCGACCCTGGTCACCGCCTTCGGCGTGTTCTTCATGCGCCAGTACCTGAGCTCCGCGCTGCCCGACGAGCTGCTCGAGGCCGGCCGGATGGACGGCGCCTCGACCACCCGGATCTTCTGGTCGATCGTCGTCCCCGTCGCGCGCCCGGCGATGGCCGTCCTCGCGATGCTGACCTTCCTCACCGCGTGGAACGACTTCTTCTGGCCGCTCATCGCACTGACCAGCGACAACCCCACCGTCCAGGTCGCCCTCGCCGGTCTCGGCGGCGGCTACGTCCCCGACCGGGCCGTGATCATGGCCGGGACGCTGATCGGGACCCTGCCGATCCTCGTCGTCTTCACCGTCCTCGGCCGCCACATCGTCGGCGGGATCATGCAGGGCGCGGTCAAGGGATGACGCCACCCACCCCCGTCCCGTCCCCCCACACCGGAGAGGTGTCCTCCCCATGTCGACCGTGACCTTCGCGCAGGCGACGCGCGTCTACCCCAAGAGCGACCGACCGGCCGTCGACGCCCTGGACCTGCACATCGGCGACGGCGAGTTCCTCGTCCTCGTCGGCCCGTCCGGCTGCGGCAAGTCCACCTCGCTGCGGATGCTCGCCGGCCTGGAGGAGGTCGACTCGGGCGCGGTCCTGATCGGCGACCGCGACGTCACCGACCTCCCGCCCAAGAGCCGCGACATCGCCATGGTCTTCCAGAACTACGCCCTCTACCCGCACATGACGGTCGAGGCGAACATGGGCTTCGCGCTCAAGCTCGCCGGAGTGGGTCGGGCCGAGACCGCCCGGCGGGTCGCCGAGGCGGCGAAGATCCTCGACCTCGAGGACTACCTGCACCGCCGTCCCAAGGCGCTCTCCGGCGGACAGCGCCAGCGGGTCGCCATGGGGCGGGCGATCGTCCGCGACCCCCAGGTCTTCCTGATGGACGAGCCGCTGTCCAACCTCGACGCCAAGCTGCGCGTGCAGACCCGCACGCAGATCGCCCGGCTGGTCCAGCGCCTGGGGACGACGACGGTCTACGTCACCCACGACCAGGTCGAGGCGATGACCCTGGGCGACCGGGTCGCGGTCCTCCGCGACGGCGTCCTCCAGCAGTGCGACGCCCCCGGCGTCCTCTACGACCGCCCGGCCAACGTCTTCGTCGCCGGGTTCATCGGCTCACCGGCGATGAACGTCGTCACCGGCCCGGCCGTCGAGGGCGGGGTCCGGCTGGGCGGCGCGGTCCTGCCGGTGCCCCGCGACCAGCTGGCGCGCGCCGCCGCCGGCACCGGCCGGGTCACCGTCGGGTTCCGCCCGGAGGACGTGCAGCTGGTCGGCCCGGGCGCCGGTGTCCCCGTGGTGGTCAACGTCGTCGAGCAGCTCGGGTCGGACGCCTTCCTCTACACCAAGCTCGCCGCCGAGCACACCGACGACGTCCTGCACCCCTCCGACGTCGTCGTGCGCACCGAGCCCCGCACGGCGCCCGCACAGGGCGACCAGTTGCACATCACCGTCCGCGAGGGCCGCCTGCACGTCTTCGACCCCACGACGCAGCGCCGCGTGGACTGACCCCCGCCGCTCACCACTCGCTCGCTCGCGGCGGGCCCCTGCAGGGGCCGTCGCGTCTGTTCCGCTCGCCCGCTCTCCCGCAGAGGAGTCCTGCCGCATGACCACCACCCAGCCCCGTGCCGTGGCCGAGGCCGCGCCGACCTTCCCGCCCGGCTTCTCCTTCGGTGCGGCGACGGCGGCCTACCAGATCGAAGGCGCCGTCGACGCCGACGGCCGCGGGCCCTCGATCTGGGACACGTTCAGCCACACGCCGGGCCGGACCCACGAGGGGGACACCGGTGACGTCGCGTGCGACCACTACCGCCGCTATCCCGAGGACATCGCGCTCATGGCCGACCTCGGACTGGACGCCTACCGCTTCTCCGTGGCCTGGCCGCGGGTGATGCCGTCGGGCGCGGGGCGGGTGGAGCAGCGTGGCCTGGACTTCTACCGGCGGCTGGTCGACGGCCTGCTCGACACGGGCATCACGCCGTGGCTGACCCTCTACCACTGGGACCTGCCCCAGGCCCTGGAGGACCGCGGCGGCTGGGCCGACCGCGACACCGCCCTGCGCTTCGCCGACTACGCCGCCGTCGTCCACTCGGCGCTGGGGGACCGGGTGCCGCACTGGTCGACGCTGAACGAGCCGATGTGCAGCGCGCTGCTGGGGTACATGGCCGGTCAGCACGCCCCGGGCCGGCGCGACCCGGTGGCCGCGGCCCGGGCGGTGCACCACCTGCTGCTCGGCCACGGCCTGGCCACCCGGGAGCTGCGCGCCGCCGGCGCGGACTCGGTCGGGATCACGCTGAACTTCACGCCGATGTCCGCGGCGTCGGCCTCGCCGGCGGACGTCGACGCGGCCCGGCGGCTCGACGGCCAGCAGAACCGGATGTTCCTGCTGCCCGTCGTCACGGGGGAGTACCCGGCCGACGTCGTCGCCGACCTCGCCGAGGCCGGCGCGCCCCTGCCCGTGGAGGACGGCGACCTGGACGTCGTCGCCACCCCCGTCGACTGGCTGGGTGTCAACTACTACTTCCGATCGGTGGTCTCCGCGCTGCCCGAGCCGACGGGCAAGGCCACGCCCTTCATCGGCGCCGAGCGGATCGACGACGTCGCGCCCCCCGGACCGACGACCACGATGGGCTGGGCGGTCACCCCGGAGGCCTTCACCGACCTGCTGCTGTGGCTGCGCGGCATCGCGCCCACGCTGCCGATGGTGATCACCGAGAACGGCTCGGCCTGGGCGGACGCACCCGGCGCCGACGGCCGCGTGGAGGACCCGGAGCGGGTCGACTACCTGGTCCGCCACCTCGCCGCGGTGGCCGCCGCGATGGAGCAGGGAGCCGACGTCCGCGGGTACTTCGCCTGGTCGCTCATGGACAACTTCGAGTGGGCGCGCGGCTACGCCCAGCGCTTCGGGCTGGTCCACGTCGACTACGCCACGCAGCGGCGGACGCCCAAGCACAGCGCCGCCGTCTACCGCGACATCGCCCGGCGCTCCCGCGAGGCGTGAGCGGAGTCGCTCGGTGACGGATCCCGTCACCGAGCGACTCCGATGCCTCAGGTGGCCGGCGAGGGGTCGCTGCGCTCCTCGGCCGGGGCGGCCTGCACGTCGCGGACCTGGTACTTCTCCACCGCCTGGCGGACGACGTCGCCGTCCACCTCGCCGCGCTTGGCCAGCGTGGCCAGCGTGCGGACGACGATCGACTCGGCGTCCACGTGGAAGTGCCGGCGCAGCGCCGGCCGGGTGTCGGAGAGGCCGAACCCGTCGGTGCCCAGCGTCGACATGCCGCCGGGCACGTACGGCGCGATGAGGTCCGGGACCGCCCGCATCCAGTCCGACACCGCCACGACCGGGCCGGGCGCGTCCTGCAGGCGGTGGGTGACGTACGGGACCCGCACCTCCTCGCCCGGGTGCAGGAGGTTCCACTCCTCGCACTCGTCCGCCTGCCGGCGCAGCTCGTTCCACGAGGTCACCGACCACACGTCGGCCGACACCCCCCAGTCCTCGCGGAGCAGCTCCTGGGCACGCAGCGCCCACGGCACCGCGACGCCGGAGGCCAGCACCTGCGCCTTCGGCCCGTCCCCGGTGCCGGGGGCGTAGCGGTACATGCCGGCCAGCAGGCCCTGCACGTCGAGGTCCTCGGGCTCGGCCGGCTGGACGAACGGCTCGTTGTAGACCGTCAGGTAGTACATGACGTCCGGCGAGCGGTGCCCGCCCAGCGGCGCGCCCGGGTCGGTGCCGTACATCCGCTGCAGCGCGTCCCGGGTGATGTGCGCGACCTCGTAGGAGAACGCCGGGTCGTAGGAGACCACCGCCGGGTTCGTCTGCGCCAGCAGCAGCGAGTGGCCGTCCTCGTGCTGCAGTCCCTCGCCGTTGAGCGTCGTCCGCCCGGCGGTGGCGCCCAGCACGAAGCCGCGGGCCATCTGGTCGGCCGCGGCCCAGAACCCGTCGCCGGTCCGCTGGAACCCGAACATCGAGTAGAAGATGTAGATCGGGATCATCGGCTCGCCGTGCGTGGAGTACGAGGTGCCGACGGCGGTGAACGAGGCGGTCGACCCGGCCTCGTTGATCCCCTCGTGGAGGATCACGCCCTGCTCGGACTCCTTGTAGGCCAGCATCAGCTCGCGGTCCACCGAGGTGTACCGCTGCCCCGCGGGGTTGTAGATCTTGTGCGACGAGAAGAGGGAGTCCAGGCCGAAGGTGCGGGCCTCGTCCGGGATGATCGGCACGAAGCGCGGGCCCAGCTCGGAGTCCTTGAGCAGCTCCTTGAGCAGCCGGACGAACGCCATCGTCGTCGCGACCTCCTGCTTGCCGGAGCCGCGGCGCAGGACGTCGAGGGCCTTGTCCTCGGGGGCCTTGAGCGTCTTGAACTCCGACCGGCGCCGCGGCACCGCCCCGCCCAGGGCCCGCCGCCGCTCGAGCATGTACTGCATCTCGTCGGAGTCCGGGTCGGGCTTGTAGTAGGGCGGCAGGGTCTTGTCCAGCGCCTCGTCGGGGATCGGCAGGTAGAGCCGGTCGCGGAAGGCCGCGAGGTCCTCGGCGGTCAGCTTCTTCATCTGGTGCGTGGAGTTGCGGCCCTCGAAGTGGCTGCCCAGCGTCCAGCCCTTGATGGTCTTCGCGAGGATGACCGTGGGCTGGCCCTTGTGCTCCACCGCCGCCTTGAACGCCGCGTAGACCTTGCGGTAGTCGTGGCCGCCGCGGGAGAGGTCCCAGACCTCCTTGTCGCTCATGTTCTCCACGAGCTTGCGGGTGCGCGGGTCGCGGCCGAAGAAGTGCTCGCGGACGAAGGCGCCGTCCTCGGCCTTGTAGGTCTGGTAGTCGCCGTCGGGCGTGGTGTTCATCAGGTTGACCAGCGCGCCGTCGCGGTCGGCGGCCAGCAGGGCGTCCCACTCGCGGCCCCAGACCACCTTGATGACGTTCCAGCCGGCGCCGCGGAAGAACGACTCCAGCTCCTGGATGACCTTGCCGTTGCCGCGCACCGGACCGTCGAGCCGCTGCAGGTTGCAGTTGACGACGAAGGTGAGGTTGTCCAGCTCCTCGCGGGCGGCCAGACCGATGGCGCCGAGCGACTCGGGCTCGTCCATCTCGCCGTCACCGAGGAACGCCCAGACGTGCTGGTCGGAGGTGTCCTTGATGCCGCGGCCGTGCAGGTAGCGGTTGAACCGCGCCTGGTAGATCGCGTTGAGGGGCCCCAGACCCATCGAGACGGTGGGGAACTCCCAGAAGTCCGGCATCAGCCGGGGGTGCGGGTAGGACGACAGGCCGCCGCCGGGGTGGCTGACCTCCTGCCGGAACCCGTCCAGCTGCTGCTCGGACAGCCGGCCCTCGAGGAAGGCGCGGGCGTAGATGCCGGGGGAGGCGTGGCCCTGGAACCAGATCTGGTCGCCGCCGCCGGGGTGGTCCTTGCCGCGGAAGAAGTGGTTGAAGCCGACCTCGTACAGCGAGGCGGAGGAGGCGTAGGAGGAGATGTGCCCGCCGACGCCGACCCCGGGGCGCTGCGCCCGGTGCACCATGATGGCGGCGTTCCAGCGGATGTAGGCGCGGATGCGCCGCTCCACGTGCTCGTCGCCGGGGAACCACGGCTCGCGCTCCGGCGGGATCGTGTTGATGTAGTCCGTGCTCCGCAGGGAGGGGACACCCACCTGCTGCTCGCGACTGCGCTCGAGCATCCGGAGCATCAGGTACCGGGCCCGGGTGCGGCCGGCGTTGTCGACGACGGCATCGAGGGAGTCGACCCACTCCTGGGTCTCCTCCGGATCGGTGTCGATCAGCTGGCTGGGCAGGCCGCTCATGATGATGGAGCGGGGCTGGCCCCCGTCACGGGCGGGGTCGCCGCCCGACTGTTGCGGTGCGCTCATGGACCCATCCTCCCGCCGCGCGGCCGTCGCCGTCACGCACGCGCCCATCTGTCGGGACTCCCCGTGTCGTGGCGGGGCCCCGCCCTCCCCGCCCGGCCCCGCGCTGCCCCTGCACTTGGCCTTGCGCTTGGCATCGCATGCCCTACGCTTCCGCCCACGTGGCCCCATCGACGGGACCACCAGCACCGGAGGACGACGGGGGGTGACATGACCAGGCAGCGGGTGACCCTCCCGCCGGTCGTGTCCGTCCCGTCACGCCCGCCCGCAGCGCGGCGGGCCCCCGGCACCCACCACTCCCCGACCCGGCCGACGGCCGGGCGGTACCTCGCCGGCGGCCGGAGGGCCGTCACCACACCCATGGAGGAACAGCAGGGATGAGCGTCGACTCGGGCAGCGCCAGCATGGCGGCCCGGCTGGGCATCAAGCCGGGCATGGTCGTGCAGGAGCTCGGCTGGGACGAGGACGCCGACGAGGACCTGCGCGACTCCATCGTCGAGGTCTCCGGCAGCGACATGGTCGACGAGGACACCGACGAGGTGGCCGACGTCGTCCTGCTGTGGTGGCGCGAGGACGACGGCGACCTGTTCGACGCCCTCACCGACGCCCTCACCTCGCTGGCCGACGAGGGCGTGGTGTGGCTGCTGGTCCCCAAGTCGGGCCGGCCGGGCCACGTCGAGCCCGGCGACGTCACCGAGGTGGCGCCCACTGCGGGACTGCAGCAGACCAGCAGCATCTCGGCGGCCAAGGAGTGGTCCGGCATCCGACTGGTCACGCCGAAGGCTGCCCGCAGCCGCCGCTGAGCAAGGACCCCCTCGCCCCCCACGCCTCGCTCCGCTCGGCGCGGGCCCCTGCGAGGGGGCCGGTTCCAGTACCTCACCGGGGGGCCGTTCCAGCACGTCACGGGCGTGCGGCACGATCGGGGCATGAGTCTCTCCGTCGGTGACCGCGCCCCCGAGTTCAGCCTCCCCGACCAGGACAAGCAGGTCGTCTCCCTCGCCGAGCTGCGGGGGAAGCCGGTGCTGGTCGTCTTCTACCCGTTCGCCTTCTCCGGCATCTGCACCGGTGAGCTCTGCCAGCTGCGCGACGAGCTCGCCACCTACACCGACGCCGGTGTCCAGGTCGTGGCCATCAGCACCGACCCGGTGTTCAGCCTCAAGGCCTTCAAGGCGCAGGAGGGTCTGCCCTTCCCGCTGCTGTCGGACTTCTGGCCGCACGGCGCGACCGCGCAGGCCTACGGCGTCTTCAACGACAAGGCCGGCATGGCGGTCCGCGGCACCTTCCTCGTCGACGCCGAGGGCGTCGTCCGCTTCGCCGAGGTGAACCAGCCGGGCGACGCCCGCGCGCAGACCGGCTGGAAGGACGCCGTCGCGCAGCTCGCCGCCTGAGCCGGAGTGGATTCGTCGGCGGGACGCCGACGAATCCACTCCGCCCACCTACTGTGGGCGTGCGGGGCGCGTAGCTCAGCGGGAGAGCTCTCGCCTTACAAGCGAGCGGTCGCCGGTTCGATCCCGGCCGCGCCCACCCCCGGACCCGCCCTCACCACCCGGTGTCGGCGCCGGAGCAGTTCCGACGTCGACGTGCGAGGTGTGCGGTGGAGCAGGCGGTGTCCGCGGTCGTCGGTGCGCTGGGCGTGGAGCCGCTCGGCGGGGACCGGTTCGCCGTCTCCGGCGACTCGCCGCTCGCGCGGGAGACCCTCTTCGGCGGAGCGCTCCTGGTGCAGGCGCTGCTGGCCGCCGACGCCACGGTCCCCGACGACTACGCGGTGCACCACCTGCACGGGGAGTTCCCGCAGCGCGGCCGGGCCGGCTCGCCGATCGAGTTCGCCGTCGACCGGGTCAAGGACGGCCGTGCGCTGACCAGCCGTCGCGTCGTCGGCCGGCAGGGCGAGCGCACGGTGGTGACGCTGGAGGCGTCGTTCCAGCGGACCCGCGAGGCCGGGGCCGACTTCCACGTGCCCTCGGACATGCGGTTCCCGGCCGGCCGGGTCGGGTCCGGCGAGCTGGAGGTGCACCGCGACGGCGGCTTCGGCATCGAGTTCGTCGACGCGACCGGCAGCGCCAACGGCACGCTCTCGCTCGACGTCCAGGCCTGGTATCGGGCGGCGGACCCCCTGCCGGCCGATCCGGTCTGGCACGCGGCGGTGCTCACCCTCGTCTCGGACATGGCGGTGCCGACCATCGCGATCACCGCCACCGGGCTGCACGCCGGCGGGCCGGACGGCGAGGGCGGCCCGGGCACCGTGGCGACGACGAGCGTCAACCACACGATGTGGTTCCACCGGCCGCTGCGCGCCGACGAGTGGTTCGTGCTGACGTCGCAGCCGCTGTCGACGGCACACGGCCGGGGCGTCGCGCTCGGCTCCGCCTTCGACGCGGCGGGCCGGCACGTCGCCTCGATCGTCCAGGAGATCTACCTGAAGTGAGCGGCCCTCAGGCAGCGTGCGCCGCCAGGGGGGACGACGGCTCGGGGACGTCCGGCCGGGGGAACACCGGGCGCAGCACCGTCGGCGCGCGGAACGGTGCCCAGGTGCCCTGTGCCTGGGCCAGGCGGTCGGCCACCGCGTAGATGGCGGCCGGGTGGTGCCCCAGGCCCAGGTGGCTGGCGTGCACGGCGATGTTCTCCGCCCGCGGACCCGGGGTCTCCAGGCAGGTCTGCCAGTGCACGATCCCGTCGGCGTGCGAGTAGATCGACGTGGCGGGCACCGGCAGCGGGGTGCACTCGCTCTCCAGCGGGAACGACACCGAGTCCACGTGCAGGTGGGAGAACCGGGCGAACACCTTCGCGGCGCGGGTCTGCGACTCGCAGGTGAGCCGGAACGGGCTGCCGAGGGTGATCACCTGGCGGACCGAGTCGGGGGTCGCCCGGCTCAGCTCGCGGGCGAAGATCCCGCCGAGTGACCAGCCGATCAGGCTCACCGGGCTGCCGTAGCGTTCGGCGAGGTCGTCCAGCCGCCGGCGCAGGCCGTCGACGCAGGTCGGGGTCGGGCCGATGTTGCGACCCAGCCGCCAGCCGTGGACCCGGTAGTCCAGCCGCCGCAGCGTCGCCCGCAACGTGCGCGTCGAGTTGTCGTCGGCCAGCAGACCGGGCAGCACGAGGACCGGGTGGCCGTCCCCGTGGGGGAGGGCCTGGAGGAGGGGGCGGGCCGCCAGGTACAGGCCGAAGTCGGCCACCGCGCGGCCGGGCTCGCTCAGGTAGAGCGGGAGCGCAGGGCCGCCGCTGGGCTGTCGTGCCACGGAGTTCCTCCTCGTCGACCGGCGTTGGTCGTCCACCCGACTACCCACCGCGGGCCGCCGGGCACACCCCCCGCGACCCAACCGTGTTCTCGGCAGCTCCTGTGGCCTCCGACACAGGGTCGTCCCAGGCGCCCCATCCGTCCCGCCGACCTGGGCGGGCACCGCGGACGACGGCATGCCACGGTGGGGCCGTGGACGAGACGCAGGTCCCCGGACGCTCCCTGACCGTCGACCTCGACGGGCCGGTGCACTACATCGACTTCGGTGGTGCGCGCAGCGGACCGACGGTCGTGCTGGTGCACGGCCTGGGCGGCTCGCACCTCAACTGGGACCTCCTGGCGCCCCTGCTCACCCCGCACGCCCGGGTGCTCGCGCTCGACCTGCCCGGCTTCGGCCGCAGCGAGCCGGGTACGCGCCGGGCCGGCGTGCCGGCGAACGTCCTCGTGCTGGACCGCTTCCTGCGCGAGGTCGTCGAGGGCCCGGCGGTGCTGGTGGGCAACTCGATGGGCGGGATGATCTCGCTGTTCGCGTCGGCGCGGTCGCCGCAGCGGGTGTGCGGCACCGTGCTGCTGGACCCGGCGGTCCCCGGCCCGCGCCGGGCGCTGGACCCGACCGTCGCGCTGCAGTTCGCCGTCTACGCGGTGCCGTTCCTGGCCGAGCGGTTCCTGTGGCTGAACCGGGTGCGGAAGACGCCGCTGGCGCGCGTCCGCGAGATGCTGGAGCTCTGCGGCGTGGACCCCGACCAGGTGCCGGCGGAGGTGATCGACCGGTCGGTGACGCTGTTGGAGGAGCGTCGCGACGTCGCCGGCATGGACAAGGCATTCCTGGCCGCGGCGCGGTCGCTCATCTGGGTCCTGGCCGATCCGCGCCGCTACCGGGAGGCCATGGCCTCGATCACCGGGCCGGTGCTGCTGGTGCACGGGGACCGCGACCGCCTGGTGCCAGTGGCGGCGGCACGGGACATCGCCGCGCGTCACCCCGACTGGCGCTACATCGAGCTCGCCGACGTCGGGCACGTCCCGCAGCTGCAGGTGCCCGAGGTGACCGCCGGTCACCTGCTGGACTGGCTGCGCGACACCCGCCTGCTGACGGCGGACGGCGGATCGGCCGACCGCCGCTGACCTCCCCGGATCGGGTGCGCCCGTCCTCCCGGGACGGGTGAGCGGGGTCACCGACCGTTACGATTCTGGGCCGAGCCGCAGCGGCGCGGCGGTAGGACGCCACGGGGGGCGAGTGTTCGCGAACACGCACAGTGACGGACATGTCACTGGGCTGTCCCGCGCCGACGTCCTGCCGGCCGACGGGAGCGACCACTTCCGGGCCGACATCGAGGGGCTGCGCGCCGTCGCCGTCGTGCTGGTGGTCGCCGACCACCTGACCGGGTGGCCGGCCGGGGGCTTCATCGGGGTCGACGTCTTCTTCGTCCTCTCCGGGTTCCTGATCACCGGTCTGCTCCTGCGCGAGCACGAGCGGACCGGCCGGATCTCCTTCGCCGACTTCTACCGGCGCCGCGTGCGGCGGATCGTCCCCGCGTCGCTACTCGTCCTCGGCGTCACCGCGGGGGCGTCCTGGCTCCTCTACTTCGCCGCCCGCGCACAGCAGGTCCTCGGCGACGTGGGCTGGGCGGTCCTCTTCGGAGCGAACTGGCGGTTCGCCGTCCAGGGCACCGACTACCTCGCCGCGGACGGGCCGACGTCGCCGGTGCAGCACTACTGGTCGCTGGCCGTCGAGGAGCAGTTCTACGTCGTCTGGCCGGTCCTGCTCGCGCTCCTCTTGTGGGTGGGCCGGGCGCGGAACTGGTCGTCCCGGTCGCGGACGGCCACCGTGGCCGTCGTCCTGGTCGCGCTGACCGCGGGCGGTCTGGGATACGCGCTCTGGGACACCGCGACCCGTCCCAGCTGGGCCTACTTCTCCACCGCCACGCGCGCGTGGGAGCTGGGGGTGGGCGCCCTGGTGGCGGTCGCGGCGGGCCGGCTGGCGCGCCTGTCCGGCCGCACGCGCACCCCGCTGGCGTGGCTCGGGCTGATCGCCGTGCTGGCCGGCGCGTTCGTCGTACCCGAGGACGACGGGTTCCCCGCGCCGTGGGCGCTGCTCCCGGTGCTGGGTGCGGCGCTGGTCGTCGCCGCGGGCACCGGGAGCAGCGCCCACGGGCCGGCGGTCCTCACCAACCCGGTCGCCCGATACCTCGGGGCGACGTCGTACTCGCTGTACCTGTGGCACTTCCCGGTGATCGTCCTCGGGCGGGCCCTGTTCCCGGAGACCGGCGCGACCTACTACGCCGCGACGCTGGGGATCACCGTCCTGGCAGCGGTCGCGTCGTTCCACCTCGTCGAGCAGCCGATCCGGCGGTCGAACTGGCTGCGACCGGGCGGTCCGGCGGCCCGGCGCGGGCGGCACCGGCCGCCGGCGCGGGCGGGCGTCGTGCGGCACGGTGTCGCCGTCCTCGCGGTCGCGGCCCTCGTCGCCGCCGCCCTGGTGACCGCGGCGACCGGCGGGACCTGGCGGTGGCCCGGGACGATGGACCCGTCGCCGATGCCGGCTGCGACCTCCCTCGCGGCGGCGCCGGGAGAGACCCCGGAGGACACCCTCGCCGCGGGCATCGACGCCGCGCTCGACGCCGCCGAGTGGCCCGCGCTCCGGCCCGGCCTCGAGGGGCTCGGGCCCCTGGCCGCGCCCGACGAGTGGATGGTCGACGGGTGCCTGGACGTCACGGAGGCCAACCTCGCCGCCTGCACGTACGGCGACGCCGGCCCCGACCGGACCGCCGTGCTGCTCGGGGACTCCATCGCGCTCAGCTGGATCACCGGGATCCGCGCGGCACTGCCGGGCTGGGAGGTCGTCGTCATGACCTACCACGCCTGTCCCGCCGCGGTGGTGCCCGTCGTCCACGTGACCAGCGCCGCGACGTTCCCGGAGGAGTGCGACGCCCACCACCGCTGGACGATGTCGGAGGTCGAGCGGCTGCGCCCCGCCCTGGTGATCATGTCCAGCGTCGGGAACACCGTCGACCGCCTCCGGTCGGGCGCGACCGGCTCGGCGGCACTGCAGGAGTGGACCCAGGCGCAGGCCCGGACGGTGGACCAGCTGGCGGACCTGGCCGGGCGGGTGGTGGTGCTCGCGGACCCGCCGGGCGGCGTGCGGCTGCTCGACTGCCTGACCCGGTTCAGCAGCCCGTCGGACTGCGACTCGACCGCCTCCGGGGACCACGTGCGACGGGTCGAGCTGGAGAGCGCGGCGGTCGCGGCGCTCGGGAGGCCGGTGTCCGCGGTCGAGTACGTCCAGACGAGGCGGTGGTTCTGCTCCGCGGACGAGCGGTGCCCGTCCTTCGTGGGGACGACGCCGGTGTACGCGGACGGCTTCCACATGACCAGCGCGTACTCGCGGGGGCTGGCGCCGGTGCTGCGCGAGGTGCTCGTACCGACCTCCTGAGCCCCCGGGCGGTCAGCGCGGGCGGAGGGTGTCCCGGAGCGCCTCGATGCCGCTGAACCGGGGTCGCCACCCCAGCTGCTCGCGGGCGCGGGCGGTGCTCATGATGACCGGCCGGCTGGCCGCCTCGACCCACTCGGCCGCGGGCGGGAGGAACGGCAGGCCGGCGACCGCCCGGGCGGCCACCTGCGCGGGTCCGGCCGGCAGCGGCAGCGGGATCGCGCCGAACTCCCGGGCGACGTCGGCGGCGGTGAGGACCCCGTCGCCGGCGATGTTGTAGGCCCCGGGCGGACCGGCGGCGACCACGCAGAGCTGCAGCGCCTGGCCGACGTCCTCCTCGTGGATGAGCTGCAGCGGCAGCGCCGGGACGGCGACCGGGACCGGCACCGGCAGCCGCCGGGGCCGGCCGAACAGTGCCCGGCCCAGGGGCGCCAGCGGGCCGGGCAGGACGTCCTTGGCGCCGACGACGTTCGGGCCGACGACGACCGGCGGCCGCAGCAGGTACAGCGCCATGTCGGGGGCCTTCTCGGCCTCCTCCGCCAGCAGATGCTCGAGCTCCGCCTTCTCCTGGGCGTAGAACAGCCGCGCGGCCGGGCGGACCGGCCAGTCCTCGTCCACCAGCTCGGGGGTGTCGGGGTGGAAGCCGTACGCGGCGACCGACGACGCGTACACGAACCGCCGGGCCCCCGCGGCGGCCGCGGCCCGGAAGACGTTCAGCGTCCCGTCGACGTTGATCGCCCGGGTGGTCTGCCGGGACGCGTTGCCGGTGATCAGGAACGCCAGGTGGACGACGACGTCGGCGTCGGCGAACGCCTCGGCCAGCGCCTCGGGGTCGCGGACGTCGCCGCGCCGGTACTCCATCTTCGTCCAGCCGCGCTCGACCGGGTCGAACGGCCGCCGGGCGATGCCCACGATCCGTCCGACCCGGTCGTCGTCCTGCAGCAGCGGGACCAGGCCCGCGCCGAAGGTGCCGGTCGGGCCGGTGACGGCCACGGTCAGGTTGGTCTCGGCCATGTCCCAGCGCTACCCGTCCGCCGCACCCTCACACGGGCGGGGGTCCTTCCTCAGCCGGACGCGGCGGCCTTCTTCCGCTTCGGTGCCGCCCGCTTCGCCGGCGCCGGGGTCTCCTGCGGCGCCGCCGTCCCGGCGGCCTCCTTCAGCTGGTCGATCCCGTGCCGGATGCCGGCGGAGAGGACGTCGACGTCGGGGAAGCCGTCGAAGTCGGCGTTGATCCCGAACGTCATGGTGTTGAGGTAGCTGAAGATGCCGATGGAGACGCGGGTCCCGCCGGCGATCGGCACGTAGGCGTGGGCGGAGCGCATCCGCCGGCCCAGCACGTACAGCGGCACCCGCGGTCCGGGCACGTTCGTGGTGACGGCCTGGGAGTAGAACTGGCTCGCGCCGAGCGCGGCCTTCACCCCCAGGGACAGCAGCGTGGGCGCCACGAAGTCGCCCATCGCGATGATCGACCGGGCGTCGACCAGCTGCATCAGCTGCTTGTACTCGTCCATCTGGCGGCGGACCGACTCCAGGCGCGCCAGCGGGTCGGGTTCGGCCACCGGGAGGTCGACGAACACCGCCGAGATGCGGTTGTCGAGCTTCCCGCGCTCGGTGTCCTGGCGCATCGAGATCGGCACCATGGAGCGGACCACCATGCCGTCGGTCAGCGAGCCACGGCGTTCCAGCAGCTCCCGGAACCCGTTGGTGATCGCGGCGAGGACGACGTCGTTGACCGTGCCGCCCAGCGCCGTCCGGATCGGCTTGAGCTCGTCGAACTCCGCCTCGGTCCACGCCCACCGGCGGTGCGGGCCGATCGGGCCGGACAGCGAGCGGGCGATCGGCGTGGCCAGCTGCCGCGCCACGGTCGGGAGGGTCCCCACCAGCGATCGGCCGGCGGAGGCGATGGTCCGGGCGACGCCGGTGACACCGCCGCCGGCGGCCTCGCCGGCGGTGAGGTGGCGCAGCGGCTGGGTGAGCGCGTCCTGCACCGCGCCGGCGACGAGCTCGACGCTGGAGGGGCTGCGCTGCGGTGTCCAGTCCTGCGGCTCCGGGTGCTTGGCGTCCGGGGTGATGTCGAACATCAGCTGCATCAGGTCGGTGCCGGCGACGCCGTCGATCATGCAGTGGTGGACCTTGGAGATGATCGCCCAGCGGCCCTCCTCCAGACCCTCCACCAGCCACAGCTCCCACAGCGGCTTGGCCAGGTCCAGCCGCTGGCCGAGCACCCGCCCGGCGAGGTTGCGCAGCTGCTCCTCGTTCCCCGGTCCGGGCACCGCGGTGTGCCGCACGTGGTACAGGATCTGGAAGTGCGGGTCGTCGACCCACAGCGGCCGGCCGAGCTGGAAGGGCACCGGACGCACCCGCTGCCGGTAGCGGGGGACCAGCGGCAGCTTGCTCAGCAGCAGCCGGATGACCTCCCCGTAGGTGGGTGCCGGTCCCTCGAACACGGCGACCGAGCCCACGTGCAGTGGGGTGTTCTCGCTCTCCGCGAAGTAGAAGCCGGCGTCCGTCGGGCTCAAGCGGTCCACGGTGGCCTCCTCGTCGCCCGCAGTGGGGCGCGTCACACGTCGTCGGGTGTGCGGCGAGCCAACCGCGTCCTCTGCTCGGCCGCAATCGGAGGAACGAGCCCGGGCGGTCCGGGTTGCGGTGCGCCCGTGTGACCTCGATCAGCCGGCGCGCGGGGTCGCCCGGAGCCGCTCCTCCACCCGGTCGAGGAGGTCCGACAGCGCCCGGTCGACGACGTCGGTGCGGGTCAGGTTGACGCTGTGCCCGGCGCCCGGGACGACCACGAGCTCCGCGTCGGCGCCCAGCAGCTCGGCCAGCCGGCGGCCGTGCCCGACCGGGGTGAGCCGGTCGTCGGTGGCGGCGACGACGGTGGTCGGCACCCGGCCGAGCACCGCCAGGGCCGCGGTCTCGTCGTGGTCGAGGAACGTGGCCCAGAACGCCAGCGTGACCGTGTACGGCGTCTCCTCCAGCAGGTCCTGCACGAGCCGGACGTCGGCCGGTTCGGCGTCGGACCGGCCGAACAGGTAGCGGCGGGTGAACCACCGGCCGATCGCCGTCCCGCGCCGCCGGAAGCGCTCGAGCAGCGGCGCGACCAGCTGCAGCCCGCGCAGCCACAGGCCCAGCAGGTGCAGCCGGCGGACCAGCGAGATCCACCGGCCCAGCAGGCCGGTGCTCACCAGGCCGCCCGAGGAGGTGGCCAGCAGGAAGGCGCCGACCACACGGGGGCCGAACAGCTCGGGGCGCTGCCGGGCCAGCGCCATGATGCTCATCCCGCCCATGGAGTGCCCGGCCAGCACGACCGGACCCTCGGGGACGACGGCGTCGAGCACCTGCCCGAGGTCCCGGCCGGTGCGGTCGATGGTGGCGGCGGTCAGCCGGGTCCAGCCCGACCGGCCGTGCCCGCGCTGGTCCCAGAACACCAGCCGGACACGGCCGCGCAGGGCCGGCCGGTGCACGTCGAACTCCGCCAGCCGGGCGGTGAACCCGTGCGAGAAGACGACGGTCAGCTCCGCGTGCTCGTCGCCGTCGACCTCCACGTGCAGGTCCACGCCGTCGTCGGTGCGCACCGTGCGGGAGCCGGGCGGAGGTGGGCCGGGGGGACCGGGGACGGGCGCGTCGACGCCGGGCGGCAGGGGCACGGGGCATCGGTGCCCGCGCCCGCCGGGCGGCAACCGCGGCGTCAGGCGGTGGGGGTCCGGCGTCCCGGTGCGGCGTCGCGCACCAGCCGGCGGGCCGCGTCCACCTCGCGGGCGACGGGGGCCAGCACCCCCTCGGCCAGGATCTCCGCGTCGTCCGGGACGCGGTGGGCGCGGACGTCGTCCTCCAGCTGCCGCAGCGCCCGGCACAGCACGGCGACCTGCGCCTGCTCCGGCGCCGGCTCGCCGGTGCGGACGGCGATGACGGCCTCGGTGACCGCGTCCGCCGTCCGCTCCAGCTGCACGATCACCGGCCACCAGGCCGCCGCCCGGGTGCTGATCGGAGGCGGCTCGGCCAGCCGCCGCTGCAGCTGGGTCTGCACCTCGGTGAGCGCCCGGTAGGTGCGCCGGCGGGCGCGGCGGATCTCGGCCGCGTCGCCGCCGAAGGCCGTCCCGACGAACCCCTCCAGGGCCGTGGTGGCGTCACGCAGCGCCTCGTCGAGCGGAGCCCGCCAGGTCTGCGGCCACAGCGCGTAGCCGACGACGAGCACGATCAGGCAGCCGACGACGGTGTCGACCATCCGGGCGCCGACCAGTCCCGGTCCGCCGGCCAGTGCGAGGTCGAGCAGCAGGATGATCACCGGCGTCTGGAACACCGAGAAGAGGCCGAAGTTCGCACCGCGGGCCCAGGGGAGCAGCCCGGCCGCGACGGCGAGGGCGACCAGCACCCACGCGTCGCGGGGGAGGACGGCCAGCAGCAGCGAGCCGAGGAGGACCCCGAGGAGGGTGCCCGCGCCGCGCTGCACCGCGCGGGTGAACACCGAGCCGAAGTCCGGCTTGAGCACGATCGCGACGGTCAGCAGCACCCAGTAGGGACGTTCCAGGGGCAGGAGTTGGCGGGCGATCTCCGCGATCGTCATGCACAGCGCCAGGCGCAGGGCGAATGAGCGGCTGTCGGGGCTGGCCACCGTGCGGTCGCCCAGGTCGCGCAGCCGGGTGCGCCGGTCGAGCCGGGGCAGCTCGACCGCGGCGCCGGCCCGCTCCTCGGGATCGCCGACGACGTTCCACGCCAGCCGCAGGCCGTGCCGGACCGCCCGCCGGGTGGGCGGTCCCTCCTCCAGGGACGGCGGCCGCTCGCCGGGCAGCTCGCGCGCGCCGGTGACGGCGTCGGCGAGCGCGTGCACCGCGGCGACGTCGTCCGGATCGGCGGCGACCCCGGCCCGGACGGTGGCCACGGTCCCCTCGACCAGCGGCGCGGCGGCGTTGAGGACGCCGGCCAGCTCGGACAGCTGGCGGCTGCGGCCGGCGGTGGAGCTGCGGCTGCGGATCACGCGGTCGTAGGCGGCGTTGAGGGCGGTGGTCAGCCGGCGGCGCGCCTCGTCGAGGTCGTCGGGATCGCCGGTGCCGGCCAGGGCGAGCAGCTCGCCGATCCGCGTGAACACCTCGGCGACGGCCGCGCGGTCGGGGTCGCCGCGCTCGACGGCGGCCTGCACCAGCGTGGTCACCAGCGCCCATCCCGCCCCGGCGAAGAAGAAGCCGACCTCGGCGGCCGCGGACAGCGGGGTGACCAGTCCGGAGGCCAGGGCGGTGTAGACGAGCAGCTGCAGGGCGCCCAGCGAGAGGGCGGCGTTCACCGCGCTGACGAACGCGGCCGCCGCGGACACCAGGGCGATCACGAGCACCGGCAGCCAGCCGCCGCCGATGGCGTACTGCCCGACGAGGAGGCCGACGGCCCCGAACGTCGTCGCCGCGGTGGTGCGGCGCAGCCGGTCGCGCAGCGGGCCGCCCATCGGCGCCAGGCACGCGGCCAGGGCGCCGGTGGTGCCGAAGACCCCGGCGCCCAGCTCCGGCCCGGGGGAGACCCCGCCCGCGACGAGGACCGCGACGGCCAGCGGCATCGGCACCGTGACGGCGAAGCGGAGGACGTCGGCCCACGGCACGGGCGGGGGCGTGGTGCGGACCAGCTCCTCCAGCCACGCCGGTGCCCGCAGTGCCCGCTCCGCCACGGAGGGGGGCTGCCCAGCGGCGGAGTCCGGGAACCGCGTGACCGGGGCGTGGGTGGGTCGAGCGGCACCGGCAGGGCCGGCGGGCGGAGATGGCGGTTAGCGTCCAGCCGTGACCGTGACGCTGGGCGAGGTCGTCGCCGCGCTCGAGGCCCGCTACGACCCGGCCCTGGCCGAGCCCTGGGACGCGGTCGGGCTGGTGTGCGGCGACCGCGACGACCCGGTGGAGCGCGTGCTGTTCGCCGTCGACCCGGTGGCCGCGGTCGTCGACGAGGCGGTGGCCGCCGGGTCGACGCTGCTGGTCACCCACCACCCGCTGTTCCTCACCGGGGTGCACGGCGTCCCGGCCGACGACCCGAAGGGCCGGCTCGTGCACCGCCTGGTCCGCGCCGGCTCGGGCCTGTTCGTGGCGCACACCAACGCCGACCGTGCCCCCGGCTGCGGGGTGAACGACGCGCTGGCCGACGTCCTGGGGCTGGTCGACGTCGTGCCGCTCCAGCCGACGGGCGGGGACCCGGCGGCCGGGCTGGGACGGATCGGCCGCCTGCCGTCGCCGGTGACGCTCCGCGAGTTCGCCGCCGTCGCGGCCACGGCCCTCCCGGCCACCGAGGGCGGCGTGCGGGTGGCCGGCGACCCCGACCGGGTCGTCGCCACCGTGGCGGTGTGCGGTGGCAGCGGCGGCTCGCTGCTGCCCGAGGCCGCCGCGGCGGGGGCCGACGTCCTGCTCACCAGCGACCTGAAGCACCACCCGGTGTCCGAGGCGGGGGAGGTGCCCGGGCCCGCGCTGGTGGACGTCGCGCACTGGGCCACCGAGTGGCCGTGGCTGCCGGTCGCGGCCCGGGTGCTGGCCGCGGACCTCGCCGGCCGGGTCGCGGTGGGCGTCTCCCGGGAGCGCACCGATCCGTGGACGGCGCACGTGGCCCAGACCGCCGCCTCCCCGCGGGTAGGTTGAGCCGGTGAAGGCCGACCACTTCGACCAGCATAAGCTCCTGGCCCTCGCCGCCGAGGACGTCGCGCTCACCCAGCTCGCGCACCGGCGGCGCACCCTGCCCGAGGCGGCCGCCGTCGAGGCCGCGGCCGAGGCCGAGCGCGCCGCCGCCGCCGACGTCGTCCGCACCGAGACCGAGGTGCGCGACCTCCAGCGCGAGGTCGCCCGGCTCGAGGCCGACGTGCAGACAGTCCGGACCCGCGCGGACAAGGACCAGAAGCTGCTGGACGGCGGCAGCGTCTCGGCCAAGCAGATGACCGACCTGCAGCACGAGCTCCAGTCGTTGAAGCGCCGGCAGGGCGACCTGGAGGACCAGGAGCTCGAGCTCATGGAGCAGGTCGAGACAGCCGAGACGGCGCTCGCCCGGGCGCAGGAGGCGCACACCGCCGCGCAGGAGGCGCTCACCCGCGCCGAGCAGGTGCGCGACGACGCCCTGGCCGACATCGCCGACGGGACGACGAAGCACGAGGCGGCCCGCCTCTCCGCCGCCGGTGGCATCCCCGCCGCCCTCCTCGCGCTGTACGACCGGATCCGCACCCAGACCGGCACGACCGGCGCGGCGCTGCTCCAGGCGCGGGCGTGCCAGGGCTGCCGGATCGAGCTCAACGGCCGCGAGCTCGCCGCCGTGCGCAACGCCGACCCGCACGAGGTCGTCCGCTGCGAGAACTGCGGCCGGATCCTGGTGCGCACCGCCGAGTCCGGGCTGTGAGCCAGCGGTTCGTCGTCGAGGCCGATGGCGGGTCACGGGGCAACCCGGGGCCGGCCGGTTACGGCGCGCTGGTCCGCGATGCCGCAACCGGCAGGGTCCTGGCCGAGCGGGCGGCGAGCGTCGGCCGGGCGACCAACAACGTCGCCGAGTACGGCGGGCTGGTCGCCGGGCTGCAGGCGGTGCTCGACCTGACCGGTGGCGCGGCCCCGACCGCCGAGGTCGAGGTCCGCATGGACTCCAAGCTGGTCGTCGAGCAGATGTCGGGGCGCTGGCAGGTCAAGCACCCCGACATGAAGAAGCTGGCCCTGCAGGCCCAGCAGATCGCCCGGCAGCTGGGCCGGGTCCGCTACACCTGGATCCCGAGGGCGCAGAACTCCGCCGCCGACGCGCTGGCCAACAGCGCCATGGACGGCAAGCCCGTGCACCGGGACGCCGGCGCCGAGCCCAGCACCACCGAGGACGACGTCCAGCCCGCCCCGGGCGAGCGCGCGCCGGCGGTCACCACCGTCACGCACCTGCTGCGGCACGGGCAGACCGAGCACACCCCGGAGCGCCGGTTCAGCGGCCGCAACGACCTGCCGCTGTCGGCGGTCGGCCGCGCCGAGGCCGAGGCCGCGGCGGAGCGGGCGGCGGGGCTCGGCGTGGACGTCGTCGTCGCATCGCCGCTGCGGCGCACGCGGGAGACCGCCGAGGTGGTCGCCGCGCGGCTCGGCCTCCCCGTGCTGCTCGACGACGACCTCGTCGAGATGGACTTCGGCGACCTCGAGGGGCTCAGCGCCGACGAGGCGCGCGCCAAGCACCCGCTGGCCACCCGTCGCCTGTTCACCGAGGTCGACGTCCCCGCTCCGGGCGGGGAGTCGATCGCCGACGTCGCCCGGCGGGTCGCTCGCGCGCGGGCCCGGGTGCTGAAGGAGCACCGCGGCCGGACCGTGCTCTTCGTCAGCCACGTGACGCCGATCAAGCTGATGCTCGCCGCCGGTCTCGACGTGGACGACGCCGTGGTGCACCGGATCTTCCTGTCGGCGGCGTCGCTGTCGACCGTCGCCTGGTCCACCGACGGCCGGCACTCCGTCCGGCTCGTCAACGACTCGTCGCACCTGGCCTGACCGCGGCACCGATGAGTCGGCGCGCCACCGGCCGTCCTCCTGGAGGGGAACGGACGACCGGAGGTGTGCGATGGGCAAGGTGGTGCTGTTCGCGGCGGTGTCCCTCGACGGCTACGTGGGCCGGGACGACGACATGCCCGGACCGCTGTTCGACTGGTACGGCAACGGCGACGTCGAGCTGACCTTCAGCGATCCCGACCGGCCCTTCCGGGTGACGGCGGCGACGGCCGAGCACATGCGGGAGTTCGCCGGGCGCGTGGGCGCCATGGTCTGCGGCCGGCACCTGTTCGACATCACGAACGGGTGGGGCGGGGTGCCACCGAACGGCGAGCACGCCGTCGTCGTCACCCACCGGCCGGTCGACGACTGGCCGCACCTCGGGACGGCGCCGTTCACCTTCGTGCCCGACGTCCGCAGCGGCATCGAGCGGGCGCGGGAGCTGGCCGGCGACCGGGACGTCACGGTGTCGGCCGGCGACGTAAGGGGGGACAGGCGCTCCGCGCGGGCCTGGTCGACCAGGTGGCCCTCGCCCTGGTCCCGGTCGTCCTGGGGTCGGGGAAGCGCTTCTTCGGCAGCGGGGGAGGCCCGGAGGTGCTCCTGGAGGACCCGGTCGAGGTGGTGCGGGGGAGGCGGGTGCTCCACCTGGTCTACGACGTCCGCCGGTGACACCGGGAAGGTCGGGTGGGCCGATGGTGTTGCAGTGAGTGCCCCGCTTCGGACGCGCCGTGCCGAGCGGGAGATCATGTGGCCCCCGCCCGACCCCCTGGAGACCGTGTGACCTCGACGATCGCGCCCGCCACCCCCGCCGTGACCGGGGACGAGCGGACCTTGTCGCCCGCCGAGTACGAGAGCTGGGCCGCGGAGGTCCGGCGGCTCGCCGACGAGCGCGACGCGGTGATCCTCGCGCACAACTACCAGGTGCCCGAGATCCAGGACGTCGCCCACCACACCGGTGACTCGCTCTACCTCTCCCGGGTCGCCGCGCAGACCGACGCCCGCGAGATTGTGTTCTGCGGGGTCCACTTCATGGCCGAGACGGCGAAGATCCTCTCGCCGGAGAAGACCGTGCTGCTGCCGGACCTGGAGGCCGGCTGCTCGCTGGCCGACAGCATCACCGCCGAGCAGCTCCGCGAGTGGAAGGCCGAGCACCCCGGGGCCGTCGTCGTCAGCTACGTGAACACCACGGCGGCGGTGAAGGCGGAGACCGACATCTGCTGCACGTCGTCCAACGCCGCCGACGTCATCCGGTCGATCCCAGCCGACCGCGAGATCCTGTTCTGCCCCGACCAGTTCCTCGGCGCGCACGTCAAGCGCGTCACCGGCCGGGAGGACATCCACGTCTGGGCGGGGGAGTGCCACGTGCACGCCGGCATCAGCCCCTCCGACGTGCGCGCACAGGTCGCCGCGCACCCGGACGCCGAGATCCTGGTGCACCCCGAGTGCGGCTGCACCACGTCGGTGCTCGACCTGGTCAGCCACGGCGACCTGCCGGCCGAGCGCACCCGGGTGCTGTCCACCGGCGGCATGGCCGACGCGGCGAAGAACACCACCGCCGGGCAGGTGCTGGTGGCGACCGAGGTCGGCATCCTGCACCAGCTCCGGGCGCTCAACAGCGGCACCGAGTTCATCCCGATGAACGACCGCGCCGCCTGCCGCTACATGAAGATGATCACGCCGGCCAAGCTGCTGGACACGCTGCGCACCGGCCGCGGCGTCGTGGACGTCGACCCGGACACCGCCGCCCGTGCCCGCCGCGCGGTCGAGGCGATGATCGCGATCGGCGAGCCCGGCCGCGGCGGCGAGTGACCGTCAGAGCCGCAGCGCCAGCCAGAGCGCGGCCGTCGCCGCCGCCAGCGTCAGGGGGACGGTCGCCAGCCCGATCAGCGTGAACCGCCCGGCGGCCGGGGCCCCGGCGCCCAGCACGCGCCGCCACAGCAGGTTGGCCAGCGACCCGGCGTAGGTCAGGTTGGGGCCGATGTTGACGCCGATCAACGCCGCCAGCACGGCGGGCGGGCCGGAGGCGGCGACGACCGGCAGCAGCGCGAGCGTCGCCGGCAGGTTGTTCAGCACGTTCGCCAGCAGCGCGGCGATCGCGGCGACGGCGAGCAGGGCGGGCAGGTGGTCCCCGTCCGGCACCATCCGGGCGACGACCGCCTCCAGTCCGCTGCGCCGCACCGCGAGCACGACGACGGTCAGCCCGGTCACGAAGGCGGCGAACGGCAGGTCGGCCGCCCGCAGCAGGTCGGCCGGACTGCTGGTGCCGGCCCCGAGCCGGCGAGCCGCGAGGGCGGCCGCGCCCAGCGCGGCGGGCCAGGCCGGCGGCACGCCGGTCAGCGAGGCCGCCCCGAACCCGGCCACGGTCAGGGCCACGACCACGACCGCCAGGCGGGGCACCGGCGGCACGGCGCCCTGGGCCGCCCGGGCCGGCCGGGACAGGTCCGCCCGGAACAGCCATCGCAGCACCAGGTACTCCACCGCGCCGGCGACCAGCCACGGGCCGAGCATCAGGCCGGCGAAGTGCAGGAAGGTCAGCCCGGTGGCCGCGAAGGCCAGCAGGTTCGTCAGGTTGGACACCGGCAGCAGCAGCGAGGCGCTGTTGGCCAGGTGACCGGTCAGCACGGCGTGCGGGCGGCCCGGCACGCCCATGCGGGCGGCCGTGCCGATGACGACGGGGACCAGCAGGACGACCGTGGCGTCCAGGCTCAGCACCGCGGTCACGACGGCGGCGAGCAGGCCGATCCGGCCGAGCAGTGCGGGGGACGACCGGCCGGCGCGGGCGGCGGTCGCCGCCGCGGCCCAGGTGAACAGTCCCTCGGCATCCGCGAGCGCGGCCAGCACGAGCACCAGCACGAGGAAGCCCAGCGTCGGGGCGACGTCCCGGACGGCGTCCCCGGCATCGGCCGCGCCCACCAGCCCGGTCACCAGCAGGAGCGCGGCGCCCGCGCCGGCGACGACCGCTGCCGGGACCGGGGGCCGCGGCGTGACCGCGGCGGCCAGGGTGGCCGCCAGCACCGCGCCGGAGACGGCGAGGGCGATCGGGTCCACGCCGGGCACGGGGAGCCAGCGTACGGCCGGCCCGCGGGGGGTCAGCTCCCGACGGGCTGGGCACCGAGGTCGAGGAGGTCGGCCGGTGCCGGGCGGCCGTGCAGGTGGCCCTGGGACTGGTCGCAGCCGAGCGCGGCCAGCCGGGCGAGGGTGACCTCGTCCTCGACGCCCTCGGCGACCACCCGGAGCCCCAGCCGGTGGGCCAGGTCGATGACGCTGGCGACGATCGCCTCCGTGGGGGCGTCCTCGAGCAGGCCCGCGGTGAACGAGCGGTCCAGCTTCAGCTCGCTGACCGACAGCTCGCGCAGGTACCCCAGCGAGCAGTAGCCGGTCCCGAAGTCGTCGATGCTGATCTCGGTCCCGAGGGCCCGCAGGGCCGCCACCACCGGGCGGCTGCGCTCGGGGTCGCGCAGCAGCACCTCCTCGGTGACCTCGAGCGTCAGGGACCGCGGGGGGACGCCGAGCGACTCCAGCAGCCCGCCGAGGCGGGCCGGCAGCCCGGAGTCGACCAGGTCGCTGGCCGACAGGTTGACCGACATGCGCAGCTCGGGGTCGCGCACCCGCCAGACCGCCAGCTGCCGGACCGCCTGCTCCAGGACCTCGTCGGTGAGGGCGCCCATCAGCCCGTGTGCCTCGGCCAGACCGAGGAAGCGGGCCGGCTCCAGCAGGCCCAGCCGCGGGTGGGCCCAGCGCACGAGCGCCTCGACGCCGAGCACCCGGCCGGTCCCGACGTCGACCTGCGGCTGGTGGTGCAGCTCGAGCTGGCCGTCGCGGATGCCGGCGCGCAGCTCCTCGACGAGGGTCAGCGCCGCGCCGTTGCCGGCGTGCCGCGCACCGTCGTAGAGGGCGTGCCCGCCACCGGCCCGTTTGGCGTCGTACATGGCGGTGTCGGCCTCGCGCAGGAGACGGGTGGTGCCTTCGTCGTCGCCGGCGGGGACGCCGGTGGTGACACCGATGCTCACGCCGACGTGGACGTCGAGGGCGCCCAGCAGGAACGGCTCGTCGAAGCAGGCCCGCAGGCGCAGGCACAGCTGCTCGGCGGTCTCCTCGGGGGAGGCGCCGGGCTCCGCGGAGGCGACGACGGCGAACTCGTCGCCACCGAGGCGGCCCAGGAGATCACCGGTGCGCAGCACGGGGGCCAGTCGCTGGGCCACCTGGCGGAGCAGGTCGTCGCCGGCGGCGTGCCCGAGTCCGTCGTTGACCTCCTTGAACCGGTCGAGGTCCATGAGGGCGAAGACGGTGCCCGTGCCCGCGGCGCCGTCCTCGGCCATGCGGCGCAGCACCGCGCGGCGGTTGGGCAGTCCGGTGAGCTGGTCGGTGAGCGCCTCGGCGCGCGTCTCGGTGAGCTGGGCGAGGTCGCGGACGCCGATCAGGAGGCGCACGGCGCCCCCGAGGACGGCCAGCCCACCGAGCGTCAGCGCGACGGCCGAGGGGGTGCCCACCGCCGAGGCGATGAGCGCTCCGGTGCCGATGACGATCACGACGAAGGCGCCGGCCATCGAGGTCGCCGCGTCGCTGGGCCGCGACGTCGCCGGCTTCGGCGTCAGGGTCGCCGCGACGGCGAGGAGCAGGCAGGCGAGCGCGCCGGCCACCGGCGTCCAGGCGGGGGAGGTGAGTTCGGCCAGCACGAGGCAGGCCGTCAGCTCGATGCCGCCGAAGCCGAGGGCGATGAGCACCGGCCGCAGGTCCCGGCGCAGGTCACCGAGCACCCGCTGCATCAGCGTGGTGATGAGGAGCAGCTGTCCCACCGCGATGTGCAGCACGAGCGGCTGGATCTGCGCGCCCGTGAGGGACTCCGGACGCCCGATGCCGTCCACCGCCGCCTGCGTCAGCGCCATCCAGGAGAGCGCGGCCGCGACGCCGGTGAGCAGGTTGTCCGGGTCGGCGACCTCGGTCCCGTACCGGTTCCACCGCACCACGCCGCCGTAGAGGAAGACGTAGGCCAGCGCCGGCGCCCACGCGGCGACGACCGGACCGGCGTCGTGCGTGGCGGGGACGGCCTGCAGCAGCGCCGCTCCCGCGGTGACGGCGCCCAGAGCGATGGCCCCGAGGGCCAGCCGCCACCAGACGTCGCGCTCGGCCGCGACCCGGCGGACGCGCCACAGGAGGACGGCGACGAGGCCGGCGGAGGCGGGCACGGCGAGGAGCAGCGAGTGCCGTTCCAGCCCGGCGGACAGGTCCGTCGCCGCGACGAGCGCCGAGAGCGCGACGCCGGTCGCGATGACGGCCAGCAGGGGCAGCGGGGCGCCGGGTAGGAGCCGGGCCGCGGGGCGGCTGCTCACGGGAGCCCCGCCAGGGTGACGGCGACGCCGCGGTCGGCCACCCACGCCTCGAGCTCCGCCGCCGGCAGCGGCGGCGAGTGCAGGTAGCCCTGGCTCTGGTCGCAGCCGAGGGCGGAGAGGCGGGCCAGCGTGCACTCGTCCTCGACCCCCTCGGCGACCACGCGCAGGCCGAGCCGGTGCGCCAGTTCGACGGTGCTGGCGACGATCGCCTCGGTGCGGACGTCGGAGACCAGGTCGGCGGTGAAGGAGCGGTCGAGCTTGAGCTCGTTCACCGGCAGCTGCCGCAGGTAGGCCAGCGAGCAGTAGCCGGTGCCGAAGTCGTCGATGCTGATCTCGACGCCGAGGTCGCGCAGGGCGGAGATCACCGCGGTGCTGCGTTCGGAGTCGGCCAGCAGCACGGTCTCGGTGACCTCCAGCGTCAGGCAGCGAGCCGGTACGCCGTACTCCTCCAGCAGCGCGGCGACCCGCCGCGGCAGGCGCGAGTCCAGCAGGTTGCTGGCCGAGAGGTTCACCGACATGCGCAGGTCCGAACCGCGGTCCTGCCACTGGGCGAGCTGGGCGACCGCACCGGCCAGCACCTGGTCGGTGAGCGCGCCCATCAGGCCGTGCGCCTCGGCGACCGGGAGGAACTCGCCCGGCCCGAGCAGGCCGCGGGTCGGGTGCGCCCACCGGACGAGGGCCTCCACTCCCTCGACCCGCCCGGTCCGGATGTCGACCTGCGGCTGGTGGTGCAGCACCAGCTCCCCGGCGGGGAGCCCGGCGCGCAGCTCCTCCACGAGCACGAGCGTCGTCCCGCCCTCGGCGTGCTCGCTCTCGTCGTAGAGCGCGGTGCCCCTGCCGGAGCGCTTCGCGCCGTACATGGCGGCGTCGGCCTCGCGCAGCAGGCGGGTGGGGCCGACGGGCCCGACCTGGTCGGCGCGCCACGTGGTGGCGCCGATGCTGGCGCCCACGTGCACCGACATGCCGTGCAGGGCGAACGGCTCGGCGAACTGCACCTGCAGCCGCCGGCACAGCGCGGTGGCGGCGACCTCCGGGGCCACGCCGGGGTCGACGACGGCCACGACGGCGAACTCGTCACCGCCGAGGCGGCCCAGCAGGTCGCTGTCGCGCACGACCGCTCGGAGCCGCTGGGTGACCAGCTGCAGCAGCTCGTCGCCGGCGCCGTGGCCGAGGCCGTCGTTGACCTCCTTGAAGCGGTCCAGGTCCAGCAGGGCGAACGCGGTGGGGACACCACCGTCGAGCAGTTCCGCGGTGCGGCGGAG
The DNA here is from genome assembly GCF_003319125.1 of Blastococcus sp. TF02A-26. Lineage (GTDB taxonomy): Bacteria > Actinomycetota > Actinomycetes > Mycobacteriales > Geodermatophilaceae > Trujillonella. The sequence continues at coordinate 140,368 of NZ_QOHG01000008.1, forward strand.
CACGGCCCGGCGGTTGGCCAGCCCGGTCAGCTCGTCGGTCAGTGCCTCGCGGCGGGTCACCACGAGCACGGCCAGTTCCCGCACGTTGACCAGCAGGCGGAGCCCGGCGCAGGCGACGGCCAGCGCGGCGCACCAGGACGCGGTGGGCGTGCCGCCCAGCTGGGCGGCGACGAGGACGACGGTGGAGGCGACGATGACCACGAAGGCGCCGACGGTGGAGCCGATGGGGTCGGTCGGCTGCGGCGTCGAGGGCGTCGGTCGCAGGGCGACGGCCGTCGCCAGGCACAGCACGCCGACGGCCGACGCCGGTGACCCCCACGCGGGTGCGTCGCCGGTGGACAGGGTGACGAGGCCGGAGACGGTGATCGTGGCGAAGGGGACGCTGACCAGCCACGGGCGGGGGTCGCGGCGCATGGCGCCGAGGAAGGCGGCCGACAGAGCCGTCCCCGCGAGGACGAGCCCGACGGCGACCTGGACGGCGACGGAACGGAGCTCCTGCCACTCGGTGCCACGGGCGGGCCCCTCCGCCAGCACCGCGCAGACGGCGACGACGGCCAGGACGCCGCCGGCGCCGTTGAGCAGGTCGCCGGGGTCGGCGAGGTTGGTGCGGTAGCGGTTCCAGCGGACGAGGCCGGTGTAGAAGAAGGGGAACGCCACCAGCACGCCGACGGTGGACGCGTCGGGGACGGCCCGCTCCAGACCGAGGGCGTGCAGCAGACCGAGGCAGCCGATCACCCCGACGAGCACCAGGCAGCCGCGGGACATCCGCACCCACACGTCCCGGTCGTGCGGCACGGACCGGGCCCGCCAGCCCAGCAGGACGGCGAGGCCCAGGTAGGGCAGGACCGCGACGAGCAGCCGCAGCGGCGTGTCGACCGCCGGCATCCGGCCCAGGAGCGCGAGCACCACCTGGACGGCGGCGGACAGCCCGGTGACGGCCAGTCCCCAGACGGGGGCACCGGGCAGCAGCCGGTCGTGCGGGCGCAGGCGCATGGCCTGGTCATCGGCCTGCCGCTGCCCGGTGTGGACCGTTGCACACCGGCGTTCACCCCTCGGGGGGAGGAGATCGAGCCGGGAGCCTGCCCCTACGGTGGGCCCATGGGACTCCCGGGCAGGGCCAAGGTGCTGGCAGCCGCACTCGGTGGGTCCGGGGTGGTCCACCTGGTGCGCCCCCGCACCTACGAGTGGCTGGTGCCGCCGGAGCTGGGCGACGCCCGGCGCTGGGTGCTGGCCAGCGGGGTGGCCGAGATCGGGACGGCGGTGCTGATGGCGGCGCCGGCCACCCGCCGGGCCGGTGGCTGGGCCGCGGTGGGGCTGCTCGCGGCCTTCGTGCCCGCGCACCTGCACACGATCCGGGTGGTGCCGAAGAAGCCGTTGCCGCTGGCCGTCGCGGCGCTGCGGCTGCCGCTGCAGGTGCCGATGATCGGGATCGCGCTGCGGGTGGCGCGCGGCCGCTGACCGGGCAGGATGCGGGGCCATGACCTCCGTCGAGCCGCTCCCCGACGACTGGCAGCGGGCCCTGGTGATCGTGGCCCATCCCGACGACGTCGAGTACGGCTGCGCGGCCGCCGTCGCGGTGTGGACGGCGGCCGGGCGCGACGTCCGCTACGTCCTGGCGACCAGCGGGGAGGCGGGCATCGCCGGCTGCCCGCCCGAGGTCGCCGGGCCGGTCCGCGAGGAGGAGCAGCGCCGGGCCGCGGCGGCCGTCGGCGTCTCCGTCGTGGAGTTCCTGGGCCATCCCGACGGCCGGCTCGTCGAGGGCCTCGAGCTGCGCCGCTCCCTGGCTGCGGCGATCCGCCGGCACCGGCCCGAGCTGGTCGTGACCATGCACCGGGGCGAGACGTGGACGCCGCCGGGCGTGGCCCCGGGGTACTGGAACAGCGCCGACCACCGGGCGCTGGGACGCTGCGCGGTCGACGCGGTCGGCGACGCGGCCAACGAGTGGATCTTCGCCGAGCTGGCCGACCCCGAGCCGTGGCGCGGCGTGCGCTGGATCGCCGTCAGCACCCCGACCGGCGTCACGCACACGGTCGACGTCACCGACGGCGTCGAGCCGGCAGTGGCCTCCCTGACCGAGCACCGGCGCTACCTGGCGGCGCTGTCCGACGATCCGGTCGAGGAGCAGGCGCGCCGCCAGGTGGAGATGTCGGCGCCGGAGGGTCCCGACGGTCGCCGGCACGCCGGGTTCGCCCTCTACGCGGGCTGACGCCGCCGGGCGGCGGTGCCTAGACTGACGGCACGACGGACGAGTCGGCCGGGCGGTCGCGTCGGCGGGGGAGACCCCGTCGCCGAGGAACGTCCGGGCTCCACAGGGCAGGGTGGTCGTTAACGGCGACCCGGGGTGACCCGCGGGACAGTGCCACAGAAAACAGACCGCCAGCGGTGCCTCTCCGGAGACACGGCTGGTAAGGGTGAAACGGCGGTGTAAGAGACCACCGCACACCGGGTGACCGGTGTGGCTCGGTAAACCCCACCCGGAGCAAGGTCGAGAGGGACGGCGGGAACGTCGTCCTGCGCAGGCGTTCGAGGGCTGCCCGCCCGAGCCTGCGGGTGGACCGCTCGAGCCTGCCGGCAACGACAGGCCTAGATGGATGACCGCACACCGGGAGGCCGCGAGGCACCCGGGGACAGAACCCGGCGTACAGGCCGACTCGTCCGTCGCCCGTCGCTGACCTGGGCTTATGGGTTCAGCGGACGGCGTCAGTCCGCAGGGAGTCCGCAACTCGGCCGAGGACGGAGTCGACGGCGGCCCTGGTCCGGTCGTCGGAGTCGGGCCAGAGATGGCTGTATGTGTCGAGCGTTTCGGCGGCGCTCGCGTGCCCCAGCCGGGCTTGGACCGTCTTCACCGACTCCCCGTGTCGGATGAGCAGGCTCGCGTAGAAGTGCCGCAGCGAGTGCATCGTCACGCCGCTGAGCCCGGCACGTCGCACCGCGGGTCGCCACACGGCCGCGGAGAACGCCGTGCGGCGGATCGGGTCGCCGAGTTCGGTGGTGAAGACGAACTCGGCGGCCGGCCACGTGGCGAGGTGGACCGCCAGGGCGTCGATGACGACCTGGGGCAGTGGGACCATCCGGATCGACGCCTGCGTCTTCGGCGGCGCGAGATAGGGCGCCCGGTCCGGCATGGTCACGAGCTGGCGGTCGACGGTGAGCTGTCGACGGAGGAAGTCGACGCGGTCGACGGTGAGTCCGAGGGCCTCGCCCTGCCGGAGTCCCGTGCCCGCCGCGAGGGTGACCAATGCACGGTATCTGTCCGGTATGGCGTCGGTCAGCGTCTCGACCGCCTCGAGCGTCATCGGTTCGATCCGTTGCCGGTGGACCTTCGGCAGCTTGGTGCCCTCGCAAGGCGAGGCGACGATCCGGCGGTCGCGGACCGCGGCCTTGAAGATCCCCGCGAGAATCCGGTGGACCACACCCACGGTCGCTGGGGCGAGGTCCAGGGACAGATGCTTGACGAGGGACTGGATGTCGCTGGGCAGCACCGAGCCGAGCCGCTTGTCGCCGAGCTTGGGATAGACGTGGCGGCGCAGCATCGTCTCGACGTGGGCGGCGGTGGTGGGCCGGTGCACCTGGGTGGCACGCCACCGCTCGGCGTACTCGCGGAAGGTCACCCGGCCGGCCGCGGGGTCGACGTACTGCCCGGTGACCATCGCGGCGGTCATCTCGTCGAGCCACCGCTGCGCGTCGACTTTCCGCTTGAAGTGCCGGGCGTGCTCCTTACCGGCGGCATCGCGGAACCGCGGCCGGTACGTGCCGTCGGGACGTCTGGCGATCGACGCCATCGCTTCATCGCCTCGCTCTCATGCTCGTCGTTCTCCTGCGGCGACCCGCTCCTCGAGTGCCTCGCGGGCCAGCTGGGAGACCGTCTTGCCCTCCTGGGCCGCGATCTCGGCGGCCCGGTCGCGGGTGCTGGGAGCGATGCGGAAGGTGATGCGTGGTGAGGCGGCAGCCTCGCCGGTCAGGGACGGTCGCCCGGCGCGACGGCGGACCTCCTCGACGATCTCCGCTGCTCGGTCCTCGGTCAGTCGGCTTCCGTCGGCCAGTCGGACGTCCTCGGCGTCGAGGTCGACGTCGGGACCGATGGGCGTGCTGGAAGTGACGGTGGGCGGGACTCGATCGGCCATGGGGCTCATCCTCGGAGCTGGGTGGGCATGACGTGGATGACGAGCAGGTACGGCTGCCCGGCGTCGGCCACCTCGAGCGCGATGATCTCCAGCTCTCGCCCCCGTTCATCGGGTCCGATGTAGAGCCAGGCGTCGGCGCCGCTGCTGGTCGTGACCTGCGTGGGGTCGGTCGTGGCCAGCACGTGCCGGGCGGAGGCCCGGCCGATGCGGTGCCTCCTCGCCGACTGGGTGAACCGGATCTCCCACGCGCTAGTATTGTCCGACACAATGTCTCCGGTCAAGAGCGGCCGGTGGTGGCCTGCCGACGCTGATCGTCGATCCAACTGTGCAGGTCGTCGGAGCGGTAGATGACGCGGCGGCCGAGCCGGAAGCTGCGCGGACCTGTGCCCAGGTGGCGCCAGTACCGGAGGGTGGCCACCGGGGCGCGGAGCAGCTCGGCGGCCTCGGTGATGGTGAGCAGTTCGGGCTCGCGGCGGGCGGGATCGTCGGACATCGCTGGCTCCGGTGGGCTCGGGTGGGATGTGCTCCGTCACTAGAGAAGGCGCCATTCGGGCGCGATTGGTGACAGCCGACCGCCGATGGCTTCCGAAATCCTCCGGTTCTCCTCCTGTTGCTGGCCGCTTGCGGCTGGCCGGTGGTGGCGGCCCTGGTCATCGACCGATGCCCGGTGTCGCGCCGCCGCGGGAGAGGGATGATCCCCGCCGCTCCGCCTCGGGCCGGGGGACGCTGGGCGGGGGTGCGATCGGCCGCGGGGGAGCGGCTGCCGTCCGGTGGCGCGGCCGGTCCTGGCGGTCGCGGGCGGCCTCTCGAGCGGTCATCTGGGCCGCGTGGCCGGGGCCGAGGTCGGCCCGGTCGCGGCCGAAGACGGCGATCCACTGCGCCCGGGCCTCGGCCACGTCGGCCGCGACGAGGTGCGCGGTGTTGGACAACCGCCCGCGGGTCATGCCGACGTAGGCCGAGGCCGCGCCGGTCGCCTCACCGATCACCACGTGCGCGGCGGGAACGCTGTCACCCTGCACGCCGTGCGCGGTGCTGGCGTAGGCCAGCTCCACGTGCTCGGTAACGTAGTCGGCGGGCAGCACCCGGACCCGTGCGCCGGCCGGGGTGACATCGCCCCGGGAGACGTCACCGGTGGTCGTGCCGGCGGTGACCAGCAGCCCACCGCGCCGGCCGACCGCGGTGACGGTCCACGTGTCTCGGTTGGCCACCTCCAGGTCGCGGTCGTTGCGCCGGGTGGCGATCCGGTCGCCGGCGCCGATCCGCTGACCCGCCCGCGTGGTCACGGCCCGGGCGTCGTCGACCCGGCCGTCGGCGACCAGCCGGTGGCGGATAGCGGCGTTGAGTTCGTTGACCTGTTCGCGGGTGTCCGCCACCACTGCGACGTCGGCCGCCTGGGGGTCGCGGGCGGCGATCGCGGCCAGGGCGTCCTGCAGCGCTGCGTGGTCGGGATGCAGGTGGATCCGGCCGCGGGCGAGGAGGGCGTCGAACACCACACCCGGGTTGTCACCCCGCCGCATCGCCATCGTCAGCTCGGCGTACTCGGCGTCCGGAACCGACTGGCCGGTGCCGTCGGTGCGCAGGAAGCGGTGCACCGTTTCCAGAGTCACGTGGGCGGCCGGGCCGACCTGATCGGCGGCCAGGTCCAGGACACCGCCGCGGCCGACCGCGGCGAGCTGGTGGCGGTCGCCGAGCAGCGCCAGCCGGGCCCCGGCCTCGTCGGCGACGGTGAGCAGAGCGCGGGCGGTGTCCTGGTCGAGCATGCCGGCCTCGTCGACGATCAGTAGATCGTCGGGCCGTAGCCGGGTCCCTTCCGTCGGCCCGGTGTGGATGCGGCGCGTGACCGGGTCGACCTCGCCGAGGGCGAGTCGGGTCCACTGGCCGTGCTCGTTCCAGCGCCAGCCGTGGGCGAAGATGAGGGACGCCGTCGACCCGGTGGTCGCCCCGACCTCGGCGCGGGCGACCTGGGCGGCCTTTAGCGTCGGGGTGACCACGACCAGCCGCCGTCCCTGCCGTTCGAGCAGGGCGCGGGTGGTGGCCAGTGTGGTGGTCTTGCCCGCGCCGGCCGCGCCCTCGACGACCATCAAACGCCGGTCGCCGGTCAGGGCGGCGACCGCGGCGGCCTGACCGGCGTCCAGGCCCCGGACAACGCCGGCCGGCAGCGGCGCCAGCCGCTGTGCACCCAGCGGTGCCTGGCCGGCGCGGGCGGCGAACCGGATGCGCAGGTCGGCCTCCACGTCGAGCACCGGCAGCGAGGTCCAGGACCGGACGTGTTCCGGCACTCCCTCCCGGTCGACCAGGGGAACGCACCGGCCGAGAGCGCGGGCGGTGAGGTCCTCGGCCAGCTCGAGGCGCACCGCCGCCTCGGCGACGATCTGCTCGGCGGCGAGCAGCCGCTCGACCTCGCCGCGGACGTCGGCGCCGTTCCAGGCCGAGCGGCCGGCGCCCAGCCGGGTCAGCACGGTGTCGACGGCAGCCTCGCGGTCGAGCGCGCCGATCGGCGTCGGCGCCAGCGAGACTGGCTGGGCGGGATCGCGATAGCCCAGCGACCCCAGCTCGGCACGCCAGCGCGCCACGAGGTCGGCCTCGGAGCGGGGGATGACCTTGTCCGGGCGCCCCTCGGCCCAGGCGCGGGCGTCCCAGGCCCGCCGCAGCGCCGGACCGGGCCGTTCTCCGGGGTGCGCCGCTCTCCAGTCGCGTTCGTAACGGTCCAGGTTGCGCCCGATCTGGGCCGCCCTTGCGCTGAACGGGCCGACGTAGGCGGCAAGCTCCAGGATTTCTCCAGTCGCATCCAGGGTGTAGCCGTGCGAGGCGAGTGCGGCCCGGAACTGCGGATCGCAAACGACGGCAGCGTGCCCGATTCCGTTGAGCGCGGCGAGGAAGTCGCGGATGCCAACGGTGTGCAGCCCGCGCCATTGTTCGGCGGCGAACACCCGGGCGCCGATCTGCAGGTGCAGATGCCGGTGCGGGTCTCCGGCACGGGAGGTGTAGTGCCGCACCGTCACCGCCTCTAGCATCCCCACCCGCACCTGCACCTGGCCGCCGCGCGGGCCGACCCGGGTGGTGGCGTGGGCGGCGAGCCAGCCGATGATCTGGGTGGCGGCGCGGTCCTGGGCGGCGTCGTAGGCGGCCGCGACGTCGTCATGCATCGCGGCGGCCAGCGACCAGGACTTCGGGCCGTTGACCACCACCTCGACGAACCGCACCGCACGCTCGTCGGTGCGCAGCCGCCCCCGCGGGTCGCCGGTGTCCGGATCGCGGCCGGCCACCCAGGTTTCGTAGGTCTCCCCTGTAAGCGGCGCCCGCTCGGCCACGCGTCCGTCGCGGGCCACGAAGCGGCGGGCCAGTCCGGTGCCCTCGGTCAGGTAGTAGTCATCGGCCCGGCCCCGGTCGGCCTCCAGATACGCCCGGGCCGCCGCCGCCGACCCGGCGTACACCTTCATCCCACCGCGCATTCTCAACGCCACCCAATAATGACCAATAGGTCACCCCTAGAAACGGCGATGGGCCCCGTGAAGCGGGGCCCGGACTACCTCTATTGGTAGCATGCGTGCCGTTCTGCGGTAAATACGAGAGCTTGCGCGGGAATGGCTTCAGTGGTGGGCGGCAACTCTTCGATGCCGTCATGTCGTTGGCTATTGATGCCGATTGCTGATTAGGCAACTCGTCTGTGGCTGGGGGCTATAGGTGCAGACGACGATCAGCTCCGCCTATGTGCCGGCTCGCGTCACGGGGCCGCCTGCGACCCGGGGGCGTGGACGTTGAGCGACAGCCGGATGACGAGGCTGCCAGTGGCCGGCGGGATGTCCCGGTTATCCGCCCCATGCGGGCCACGGCGTCCCCTCCGCCGTGTCGGTGTTAGCCGGCCGCGATGTCCCGGGCGAGCGCCCGCCCGCCGTCCGGGTCCAGCTGCAGACCCATGTCGTCGTGGACGCGTCGCAGTTCGGCGAGAACCTCGGTCTCGGGTTGCCCGGCGTAGTCCCGGCGGACCTGGGCGATGCTCTCTTCGAGGGCTGCCATGGCGCCGAACTGACGGCCGGCGTCGCCGTGGAAGTTGGGGCCCTGCTGGGTCATGGGTGCGCCTCTCGTCGTGGGGTGCCCACAGGATGCGACCTTGACGGTAGGCGACTGGGGTCAGCGGGCCTCGCTGGGCGCGCCGCCTGCCGAAGGCGGCGGGTGGTCGCCTTGGCGCGGGGGGTACCCCTGCCACCGTGCAAGCGCACGAGTTCGCCGCTGAACTATGGATGCATGCCGACTTCGTGACCCCAGCCTGCCTCTGGCGCCGGTGCCACCAGAGCAGTATTTGGCCGGCCTTCGGCCTCGGCCCCTCGGCGCCCGCGAGCCGCGGCGTCCAGAGGAGGCGTCCGGTGCGACGCTGATGTCAAGAGAATGTGCCGACCACCCCGGAGCGAACCATGATCGAGCGGGAGGAGCTGGTTGAGAAGTCCGAGGAGTTCGGACTCCATATCAGCGACGTACAGCGTGACTACGTCTTCGGCTGGCTCCTCAGCGGTCTCTTCCAAGACTCCAGCGACGGACTCGTACTCAAGGGCGGAAACGCACTCCGCAAGGCCTGGCTGCCTGAGACTCGGTTCTCGGACGACCTCGACTTCTCGACGCGAGGGGTCCTTGATCCTGAGCAGCTACTCACTCGGTTCAACTCTGTTTGCACCCTCGTGCACGCCAGGACAGGCGTCCGGTTCGATCTTGACCGCAACGCCATCGTCAAAGAGCAGCTCATCGACGCAAGCAAGCGCGTCTACAAGATGCGCTTGTACTTCAACGACTTCAGCGGCCATGCGGACCACCTGACGCTCAAGGTCCGCCTGGATGTCACTGAGGGCGACCGCCTGCACTTGCCCGTTCAAACCCGCAGCCTTATCCACCCGTACTCCGATGCCGCCGACTGTGCCGTCGACGTCAAGGTCGTGAAACTGGAGGAGGCGCTGGCAGATAAGCTGGCGTGTCTCATCTCGCGCAGGTACGCCTATGACCTCTTCGACCTCGTATATGGACTCTTCGTACGGTCGGATCTGCCCGTGAATCGAGGCGAGGTTGTGCATACCTTCCTTCGGAAGAGCGCCTTCGAGCGGAGCCCCGTTACGGCCCGGGACGTCCTGATCAACACGCCGCTCGACCTGTTGAGTCAATACTGGTCAAAGATCGTTTGTCCGAAGGCATCTCTGTTCTCTTTCGACCATGCTCTCGAGACACTCAAGGCCGGCGTCGCCAGTCTGTTTGCTCCGTTCAGATACGGCGCGGGACACGCGCCTGCCTACTTCCCGCCCCAGCTCCGTAACGCCATCCTGCAGGCGGCCACTGACCTCACCCTTCTGCGCCTGGTTTACCAAGGGCGCGAGCGGCTGGTGGAGCCGTATTCGCTCGCCTACACCCTCAGGCGGAGCGACGGTATCGCGCAAGAGTACTTCTGGGCGTACGACCGCACCGGTGGACGAACTGGCCCTGGGATTAAGTCGTTCATTCGGAGCGGTATCCAAGGTATGGCTAATACGGATATCGCCTTCCAGCCGCGATTCCAAGTTGAGTTGTCCAAGGCGCCTACGCGCGGAGGGGTCAGCACCTTCGCCGGGCGCAGTTCCTCTCGGTTTCCCGCTGCTGGCAGAGCCGCGCGGAGTTCTGGGGGTGTGACGTTTACGGTCGAGTGTCCGTACTGCGGGAAGCGCTTCACCCGTAAGACGAGCAGCACCAGACTGAATCCGCATAAGGATCGCTGGGGTTATCCTTGCTCGGGTCGGTCGGGCTACCGCGCGTACTAGGGCTCCCCAATGGTCTCCCAGCCATTGCAAGGAGTGTCACCCCCCACTGGAGCCTTTCAGGGATCATGAGGCGCGACTGAGCAACAGGATTGGTGCGCTGTCGCGGTGTAGAGACGGCGTGGTGGCAACGAATCTGGGACGCTACGAGCCAGGCGGAGTGTCGGAGCCACTGCCCGACGTAGCTGGGGAGTCCCCTACGTCAGACGCCTCGTCCTTGGCTGGCTGCGTCATGTTCCAGAGGGGCACGACCACCAACTTCAGACATAGCCACCAAACGTAAACCGAAGATGCGCTCCACGCTTGGGCGTCGTCCAACAGTCCATGAGCGGCGTTGTGTCGCAAATTGGGGCCATTCTGTTCAACCAGCATCGCCTGGAGTTCGAACTGGAGCGACTCACCGAGGATCTGCGCTGTCTCCGGCATGGAAAGCAGCGAGGGCAGGCTCTTCTCCGACTCCACGCCGTATGCGTCAACGAACAGCGTGTGCACCCCTCGGCGCTTGAGGACGCCCCGGATCAGTTGTTCGATCTGAGGGACTAGGACGGCCGCGGCGGAGGCGAAGTCGCCGTTCAGGCCGTGGCGGAGGCCGCGGGCCCAGAGATCCTCGTGTCCCGACGGTACGAGGGGGGACTCGGCGCATACGCGTTGCAGGAAACCGAAGTTGTACCGGTGCTCGAAAGTCACAACCTCGTGTGCAGGGATGATGAAGCCGGTGACCGCGATTCCGGTCGATATCTGGAGCGTCCGACTCATGTCGGACTGAATGGCAGCCTCCGCATGGTCGACCGCGCCGTCGGAGGAGGCGACCTTCCGACCGTCGGAGCTGTAGGTGACGTTGCCGAGGAGGTGTCGGAGCGAGCCTTCGGCAAGTTCTTCGGCGTGCGCGCGGGCTCGTGCGACGTCCGTGAGCGGGTAAATCGTTGCCATCGCGACCAACGCCTCGAGCTCTGCGAGACCTGATACGCGGCGCCGGGTCTCGATGACCGCTTCGGTGAGATCGATGGGGCCGGTCGATATCCGCATCATGGACTCGAGTGCCAGTTCGCGGCTGTCCTCTAAGCGCTGTCGGAGTTCCCTGAGCCGATGGTCGTGTCCATGCTCAATCCGGTAGCTGCGGGGAAGTGTACGTAGTGTCGCGATCGCCTTCTCCAGGAAGTGGTCGGCGGCGATCGCTGCCCCACTGTCGGATGCCAGTCGTTCGTCGGCCTCCGCGACGTAGAGATCGGCGACGCGCTCTAATGAAGCGTGCACTCCCTGTTGGTCATCCACGGACGCCAGCCACTGCTGGGCTGCACGCTCCAGGTGTCGTGCCAGACGAGCCTTGTCGTCGTCGGCGGCGGCTGCGGCAAGTTCGACGAACTTTGCGGCCAAGGCGGTGCGCTCAGGCGGATCCATGCTGGCACATCGCTTCAGCATGTCGGACATGTCGCACAGCACGAACCCGTCGCTGCGGTCGCCGCTCAGGATGCGGGCGTGTAGGGCTGCGCTTATTTCCTGGAGTCTCGCCAATTCTGCTCGACCGCGGCGGCGTGCGAGCTCAATCGCGCGTTGCCATTCGGCGTGTCCGTTTCGGTGCCACTCGTCCGGATCAAGGGAAGCGGCGCGGTACGTGTCAATCGCCAGTCCGAGCATGGCGTGATCCGAGCGATCGGCCATCCAAAGGATATCGGCGAGCCTTGCTCGCATGGGCCGCTGTTCGACTAGCGGGAGGGTGCGGCGCAGCAAGTCGAGTTGCGCCTCGTCTAGATCGTCTGGCAGCGCTGAGCGCTTGCCATCCCACACCATCATCGGCTTGAACGGCTCATCCCAGTCTTCGGGGCGGAGCATCGATGAGGTTGCCAAGTGCAAGGCGATTAGGACGGCACGCTGGAGGCTGTCGGCAGGCGCGGCCTTCGCCAGGTCTGCGATTCGCATGCTCGCAAGCTCAACGACGCGACGGGGACCGTCATCGTCCGAGTTGGCAAACGCTTCCGCCCACCATGACGGATCGATGTCGGACTCCTCCGAACTCAAAGAAGACTCCCTCCGCGAGATTGAGCGTCAACGTAGGTGTGAGATGACCGGGGGCACATCCTTGTTGCCAACCCGCGGCGGCAATCACGTCAAGCCACTCCAGCCACCGGGGTAGTGTCGCGAGCGACAGGCTGATGCCAATATCAGGGACAACACCGGCTCTACTGGCGCGCTCAAGAGTGACCTCGCGCTCTGCACACCCCACGGCTCGAACTCGACCCGTGGCAGCGGCCACACGTCTGTGCCACCCCGTTTCCACCGGGCCTTGCCCTCGTCGGCGCTCGTCGCCTGCGGAACGACGCGAAGTGCGTTGATGTTGTCGCGCACACCCTCGTACAAGTCCTTGTCTCCAAGGTGGCGAGCGAGGTCCAGGACGACGGTGGCGAGGTAACTCGACGTCCGGCGCTCCATCGTCGTGCTCGCGAGCGAGCCCGCAAGCAGACGCTCTGCGGTCTTTTCCTCATCCTCAGCGAGAGACGCCAACCCGAGGCCGGCCAGATCCTCGTCGTATCGATCGAGTAACCAGCGCGCCACCCGACCGAGGTACGCCTTGGCCGCCATGGGGTCGAAGGTTGCGAGCATCACGGTGACGGCGACGACCGAGGGCGCGAAGAGGTCACCAACTGGCCGGGCGGCGCCGGGCTGCTTGGCCAAGCCGCGCAGCGCCTCCTCGAACCGGGTAGCCGCGTCGCCGTCCCCGTCCTCTCGAGCCAGCGCCAGCCCGAGGGCGAGGGCTTCCGCCACCCGGCAGCAGATCACCGGGTACGTCAACATGGCCAACTGGCTCACCGTTGAACGAACGAAGTCGAGCGGGTCCTTTAGCAAGGGCTCGGTCTGGTCGCAGATCTGCAAGGCCAGTCCGAGAACCAACCGCTTCGCCGCCGATTTCGCGTCGCCGGAAGCAGCAGGATCGTGCTCGGTCGCGCGGACGAGCTGGAGGCCGACGCTCATCGCTAGGTCGAGCCGCTTGGTCCGCAGCAGCGCATTGACGAGGATCGCGGCCTCAACCGACGCGCGCGGGGCGGCGCCCGTCGGCGGGAGCCAGCGCCGCGTGTACATCTCGATGCGCCGGTCGGTGACTCCGCCGTCCCGCACGGACGTCAGCATCCCCATGAGGTCGGCCTGTACCTCGTCTCCGGCCACGTCAACGATCGGGTCGTCGCACAGGCACTCAACGAGGTCGGGCTTCTCCCAGATCTCCAGGTCTGCGAGACCCCTGGCCTCCACCGACTTGCGGTACTCGGTGACGTCGGTTGGGGCTGCGCCCTTCAGGCGGCCAGTCGTGACCAGCACCGCGACGCGCGGGAGGTCAGGATCGAAGGACGGGTGCCCGACGGTGTTGTACTCGCACTCCTCCAACTGCGGGCGGACCGCGCGCCACTCCGGCTGGCCGATGTCCCCGGCCTTGGACTGGATGACGTACTGCCGTGTCTCGCCCGTTTCCGGGTCGGTCTTCTTGGCCAGGACGTCCTTCCCAAACTCAAAGGCACCGTGGATGAAGTGGATGTCGGTGAAGCCGCGAGCGTGGAGGAGTGCCAGCAGAGGGCCGTCGAACTCGCGCTCGGTGAGGGTGTCAAGGAAGGTCCCGACGACGTCGCGAAGCAAGCCACTCCTCCTTTCGTCGTTCCAGGATCGCGTCGAGGCGCGCTTCCTGCTCGGGCGTGGGTTGCTTGTCGCGCAACTTCTCGGCCTGATCCGGGTGCATGACGATCGTGAGGTTGGGGCGACCCTCGTCATCGAAGGTCATTTCAATCGTCTCCAGGGTTTCGGCGACCACGTCGAAGAAGTCACGGCCCCCGGCGTCGATGGTGTTGCCGTGCTCCTCGGTCACGGCGGAGATGTGCTCAGCATGCCGCGGACCATCTGCCCGCCCATCGAGTCGGCAAGCGCGTACAGGTCTGCCAGAAACTGGTCCCGGTTGAACGCCGCCACGTCCTCGATCGACACCGTCCACTCGTGCCGGATGGCCATCGGGCGGTAGAGCGACGACGCCTCTTCCGGGAGCGGAGCGCCCTCGGTCTGCGGCGGTGGCCCCTCAGCCAATTCCTCGCGGGTCACCTGCGCCAGCAGCGGGTGGAGAGCGCGGGCCAGTTCCCGCGAAGCGTCGCTGAACCAGCGCACCCCGCCGATGTCGTACTCGCGTGGCATGACCCACGGCCCCTCGGGCCGGTCGACCGAGGCATTCAGGGCTTCCACGGGGTCCGCGACCTCCGGAGCGTCCTCGCTGTCCATGTCATCCATCTTGTCGCAGGCCTCCGACAGTCTCCGGGAAAGCGGATTGTGCAGAGTTGCCCCGCCGACGACGACCGCGTGATCAGCCGCTGCGTCTTTGGTGGGCGATTCGACGCGGTCGGCGACTTGAACCGCCGTCCGCTAGGCGAACGGCCATCGGTGACCGCTGGCTCTTGCTGACCAGCTTGCGGCCGAGTTCCGCCATTGCCAGTTGGGGATCCCCTTGTACGCGTCCCGCGCGGCGATCCCCGGGTGGTGATGACCTGACTGGTGATCCCGGAGCTTTGAGTGACCCGGAGTAACCGGTCAGGTCATCACAGTCCACAGTCTCCTGGCCGTTCCCCACAACCGGCTCTCATCCGGCTGCGACGGGTCGGGGGAAGGGTGGGCCGCAGGCCCATCCCGCAGGGACGCGCAGCGCCCTTCCGGCGACCCGTCGAAGCCGGCATCCTCGGCCGGCTGTGGAGCGGGGTCGCCGTCACCAACGCCGTCGGGATCGCCCCTCGCCCAGGAGTCCTGAGCCCGCAGCCAGTCCGCAGATTGTCCGCAACTTCTCCGACTCAGACCATCCCCCGCCAACGGCGTCCAACTGGAAAACCGCAGCTCAGCGCACAAATCCGTCGATCTCCATATTCGGCAGAACGTCGACGTACCGTTCCCGGCGTACAGGCCGACTCGTCCGTCGCCCCCGCCGGGGTCCGCGCGCCGGCCCTCGGGATGCGCGCTCCGCGCGCCGGGTGGACCATCGACGGGACGTCACCGCGGTGGCGCAGCGCCACGCCTGACCGGGTGGAGGGGGAACTCCTCGGCCAGGCACCGGTCCGGGTTCAGAGCTCCGCTCCCCGGCCCGGCGCTGCCCGCGCGGGGGCGGCCACCCTCCGTTCACCTCCGCTGCCTACGCTGCCCGCGATGAGCGACCAGGTGGTGCCCGCACCGGTGATCCCCTTCCGCACCGCCGTCCGCGCCTGGTTCCTGATCTCGCTGCAGACCTTCGGCGGACCGGCCGGCCAGATCGCGGTCATGCAGCGCACGCTCGTCGACGAGAAGCGCTGGATCGGGCAGCGCCGGTTCCTGCACGCCATGAACTACTGCATGCTGCTGCCCGGCCCGGAGGCCCAGCAGCTGGCCACCTACGTCGGCTGGCTGCTGCACGGCACCCGGGGCGGGCTGGTCGCCGGCGGACTGTTCGTGCTCCCCGGTGTGGTCGCCCTGCTCGCCCTCTCGGCGGTCTACGTCGCCTTCGGGACGACGACCGCGGTCCTCGCGCTCTTCGCCGGCCTCGCGCCCGCCGTGGTCGCGATCGTCGTCCAGGCGGTGGTCCGGGTGGCGAAGAAGGCGCTGAACGGCCCAGCGCTCGTCGCCATCGCCGTCGCGTCCTTCCTCGCGCTGGCTCTGTTCGGGGTGCCCTTCCCGGTCGTCGTCGCGGTGGCCGGGCTCGCCGGCTGGACGCTGGGCCGGCTCCGGCCGGACGCGCTGCCCGAGCGGGCGGCGGAGGCCACCGACTCCGGTCCGCCGCCGGTCGTCTCGGACGACGTCCTGCACACCGAGGCGCCCTCGACCCGCCGGACCCTGCGCGTGCTGCTCGCCGGGCTGCTGCTGTGGGGCCTGCCGATCGGGCTCGTCGCGCTGCTCGGCACCGGCGGCGTCCTCACCGAGCAGGCGCTGTTCTTCTCGGGCACGGCGGTGGTGACCTTCGGCGGTGCCTACGCGGTGCTCGCCTACGTCGCCCAGCAGGCGGTGTCGGTGTACGGCTGGCTGGCGCCGGGGGAGATGGTCCGCGGTCTCGCGCTGGCGGAGACCACGCCGGGGCCGCTGATCATGGTCGTCCAGTTCGTCGCGTTCCTGGGTGCCTACCGGGATCCGGGCTCGCTCGACCCGTGGGCGGCCGCCGTCCTGGCCTCGCTGCTGGTCACCTGGGTGACGTTCGTGCCGAGCTTCCTGTTCGTGCTGCTCGGCGCCCCCTACATGGAGCGGCTCCGGGGCAACCGGTCGCTGTCGGCGGCGCTGACCGGCATCACCGCCGCCGTCGTCGGGGTCATCGCGAACCTCGGCGTCTACTTCGCCGTCCACACGCTCTTCGGCGACAGCTCGCGCCTCGAGTGGGGCC
The DNA here is from genome assembly GCF_003319125.1 of Blastococcus sp. TF02A-26. GTDB lineage: Bacteria > Actinomycetota > Actinomycetes > Mycobacteriales > Geodermatophilaceae > Trujillonella. Next base: position 156,618 of record NZ_QOHG01000008.1, read on the forward strand.
CGCTGGGCCTGGAGCTGCCGGAGCCCGGTTCGGTGCGGTGGCTGGCCGTCGCGATCGCCGTCCTGGCCGCGGTGCTGCTGTTCCGGCTGCGCTGGTCGGTGCTGCGCACCCTCGGCGTCTGCGCCCTCGTCGGCCTCGCCGCCGGACTCGCCGGCGTGCCGGTCGGCTGACCGGCGTCAGCGGACCTCGAGGACGCCGGTGAACTCCGCCGAGTGCCGGCTGGTGAAGGGGTAGCTGCCCGGTGTCCCCGGTGCCGGGAACGAGGTCAGGGACCCGGAGGGGATGACGGCGTCGAACGAGCCGTCCTCGGCGGTGAGGGTGACGTCGGTGTCGGTCGGGTTGTGCACGGTCACCACGGCGCCGGCCGTCACCGGCTCGGTCACGGTGAAGCCACCGGGGTCGACCAGGACCGGCACGACCAGGTCGCCGTGGTCGTGCCCGGGCGGCGGGCTGAACTCCTCCGCCGGGTCCGCGGCCGGCGCCGGACCGGTCGCCGCCGCGGCGGTCCCCGCCGGCGGCGCGGCCGCGGCAGGGGGCGGGGAGGCCGCGAGCGCGACGGCCAGCGCGACCGTCGCCAGCATGACGGCGACCTCGACGGCGGCGAACCGGCGGAAGCTCCCGGTCGCGCCCCCCGCGAGCCGGGGCAGCGTGCGCCGGCGGTGGTGCCGGCCGAGGGCGAGCAGCGCCGCCAGGGCGAGCGTCTTGCCGACGAGCAGCACGCCGTAGCCCGAGGCGAGCCCGGCCAGGAGGCCGGCACCCTCGGCGAGAACCAGCCAGCCGGCGAGCAGGCCCGAGCCGCCGACGGCGGTCGCGGCGACCAGCGCCACGGCGCTGAACCGGCCGGCGACGCGGGGGAGGACCGCGCCGTCGCGCCCGTGGAGCAGGACGGCCAGCAGCCCGCTGACCCAGACGCAGGCGGCCACCACGTGCACGGCGAGCGTGGCCGTCGTCAGCAGGTGGTCCTCGGCCGCGGCGGAGTGACCGGTCAGCACGGTCGGGAAGACCAGGCCCGCCGCGGCGGCGACGACCAGCAGCACCCCGGCGGTCCCGGAGCCGGTGCACCGCCGGGCCCCGACCGCGACGACGACGGCCGCGGCGACCGAGCCGAACAGGGCGTCACCGGCCGGCGCGGAGGCCAGGAACACCCGGGCCGACTCCGCGGTCAGCCGGCCCGGCGGCACCCCCACCAGCCGGGCGAGGGCCAGGACGGCCTGCACGACGGCGGCCACGCCCCAGGCGGCGGCCCACCAGGAGGCGGCGCGGACGGCGCGCCGCGACGCGCCCGGCAGCACCCGGCCGGGCAGCAGCACGGCGGCGAACAGCAGCGCGCCGACCGTGCCCAGCGCGGCGATCCGGACGGCGAGCGTCACGACCGGCAGACCCCAGTCGACCAGCGGCCCGGGCGCGGAGAGGCCGGGGGCGGGCGAGGTGGGGGCGGCGCCGCCCACGACGAGCGCGAGGACCAGGACGGCACCCAGGCCGAGCCCGGCGGCGGCACCCAGCCCCGCGGTCGACCGCCGCGCCGGCGCCGTCCCCTCGACGACGGGCGCGGGGAGGAGGGCGGTCACCGGCGGCCGCGCAGCTGCCGGGCGCCCAGGACGAGGGCGAGCAGGAGCACCGCCGCGGCGCCGAGGCCGATGACCAGGCCGGACGACGACGAGCCGGCCGGCTGCCCGGCCGAGGCCTCGCTGACCGGCGCCGGGGTGCCGGTCGGGTCCCCGGCCACGGTGAAGGACAGCGTCCCGGAGACGGGGTGACCGTCGGCGGAGGTCACCCGCCAGGCGACGGAGTAGGCGCCGGCGGGCAGGTCGGCGGTGAGGGGCTGGGTCAGGGTCGTGCCGACGACCTCGGCCGCTCCCCGGGTCGCATCCGTGCCGTCCGGTCCGGTCACGGCCACCTCCGCGCCCAGCTCCTGGACGACACCGGAGAACTCCAGCGCCACCTCCGCCGGCGCGGTGGTCACCGACGAGCCGTCCGCCGGCGTGGCGCCGGTGAGCGCGTCGTGCGCCGAGGCGGCGGGGATGCCGAGTCCGACCAGCACCACGGAGAGCGCGGTGCCGAGCGCGAGCGTCGACAGCAGTCGCCGGAGAGGTGTTCCCGGGGCGGGGGGTCGTCGGCTCATGTCCGGCCTTCGCACGCCGACGGCCCGCCGGTTCGGCGGTGCTGCGGGGACCAGGGGACACGTCGCGGTGAACCGATCCCGACCCGGTCGCCGAAGACCCCGCAGAGACGGCAGTCGAGCCCCCGGGCCGGAGTCGCCGTCCGGCCCCTTCCCCGGGCCCGAACCGCGGTCGACGCACCCCACGCGCCGGCCGGACCGACCGGTCGCGGCAACAGCCCGCGCCGGGACCGCCCTCGTCCCTGCGACGTCGGTGCACACCTCTCAACCCCAGGAGAAGTCCATGCGCAAGGCACTCGCACTCCCCACCGTCGCCCTGGCCGCGGCGGCGTTCCCGCTCCTGACGATGACCGGCGCCTCCGCCCACGAGGGCGCGCACAGCTACCAGGCGGACCTCGGTGCGCTCAACGAGTCCGGCGTCAGCGGCACCGGCATGGTGACCATCGACGGCACCACCGCCACGGTCATGATCAACGCCTCCGGTCTGCTGGCCGGTGCGCCGCACGCGCAGCACTTCCACATCGGTGCCCAGGGCGCGTGTCCGACCGAGGCCGACGACACCAACGGCGACGGCTTCGTCAGCGTCTCCGAGGGCGTGCCCTACTACGGGGCCATCGGCTCGTCGCTGACCACCACGGGTGACACCAGCCCCGACAGCGGCCTGGCGATCGACCGGTTCCCGACCGACGGCACCATCGCCTACGAGCGCACCTTCGAGGTCACCCCCGACGTCGCCGCGTCGTTCGAGGCCGGCACCGCGGTGCTGGTCCTGCACGGCGTCGACAAGGACGGCAGCGGCACCTACGACGGCGACGTCATGAGCGACCTCGACCCGTCGCTGCCCATGGAGGCCACCGCTCCGGCCGCCTGCGGGTCCTTCGACGCCGCCCAGATGGGCACCGCGCCCACGGGTGGCGCGGAGACCGGTGGCGGCAGCACCGCCGGCATGGAGCAGCAGGTCGCCATGGGCGTCGGTGCCGCCGCGCTCGTCGGCGCGGCTGCGGCCGGTGCCGTCGCCTACCGCCGTCGCCAGGCCACCGACCAGGCCTGATCCGGACGCCGTGTCGCGCGGAGCCTCCTCCCGCGCGGCACGGCCCGGCCGGCTCCCCAGCCTCCGGAGGACCCCGTGACCGCACGCCGTTCGTCTCGCACCTGGCTCCTCGCCGCTCTCGCCCTGGCGGTGATCGGGGTCGTCGCCCTGGTCGTGCTGGTCACCGGGCAGCAGTCCCCGCCGCAGCCGTCGCCGGCGGCGGGCGGCACGAGCTCCTCGGCGGCATCCCCGGGCGAGGACGACCCCGCGCCCCCTCCGCCGTCACCCGACGGCACGCCGACCGCGGAGGCCGCACCGGTCGCGGCGCCAGTGTCGGTGGCGGTCCCGACCATCGGCGTCACCAGCGACCTGATGGACCTCGGCCTGAACCCCGACGGCACCGTCGAGGTCCCCCCGCTGGAGCGGGACGACCGCGCCGGCTGGTACGAGCCCGGCCCGGAGCCCGGCGCCGTCGGCCCGGCCGTGATCCTCGGTCACGTCGACTCCGCCGAGTACGGACCGGGCGTCTTCTACGACCTCGGGGCGCTGACCCCCGGTGACCCGATCGAGGTCTCGCGCGCCGACGGGACCGTGGCGGTCTTCACGGTGGACCGGGTCGAGGTCCACCCCAAGGACGAGTTCCCGACCATCGAGGTCTACGGCAACACCCCGGACCCGCAGCTGCGCCTGATCACCTGCGGCGGCGACTTCGACAACTCGGCCCGGAGCTACGAGGACAACGTCGTCGTCTTCGCCTCCCTTCGGGAGACGCGCGCCGCCTGAGCCGGGCGCTCGAACGCGTCGGTGGGAGAGAGGTGCGGTCAGCGGGGCTGCGCGGGGTTGGTCGGGTCGCCGTGGGACGGCGGGTTGACCGGCGGCCCACTCGTGGCCTCCGAGACCTTCGAGCCGGTGCTGGCCGCGACCGGATCGTCGGCGCCGGTCGCGGCCGGGTCGCCACCGGAGGGCTGCACTCCGGCCTCGAGCGACGACAGCCGGTGCTTCATGGCCTGGACCACCTGGATGCGGTTGGCGTGACCCTGCTCGTAGGTCAGCAGGGTCTGCAGACCCGCCGCGTCCAGCGTGCGGATGCGGGAGACCAGCGCTCCGGTCTGCAGGTGGTCGTAGTCGGGGATCGGCAGTTCGTCGTGCTGCGGCATGTCCGGCGCCTACCCCGGCCCGGCGGGGACGACACCGGGGTGTGAGGCCCAGGTCGGTGGGTAGGCGGCTCGTACGAGGGATGCGCCGCTCAGCCCCTGCGGCCGCCCGGACTCGTGCTACCGAGGAGTTGCCCCACCGTCATGGACGTGTCCTTCCTGCAGCCGGTGATCACCGCCGCCGGGCCCTTCGCCACGGTCTGCGCCGACGTCACGCACACGACCGAGAACGCCGACACCGAGCTCGGCCTCCGCGTCCGGGCCATCGCCGAGCGGCTCACGGAGCAGGGCGCGCCGGAATCGGTCGTCGAGGTGGTCCGGAGCCGGCTGCTCGAGGCCAACGACGGCGGCGACGTCGCCACCCTGCGGGGCCGGGCGCTGGTCGTGGCCGCGGACGGCAGCGTGGTGCTGGACCAGGCCCTGGCCGACTCCCCGCGCCAGGAGGTCGCCGAGTACGCGCCGTCCCCGGACCTGCTGCCGGTGCTCCGGCAGTCCTCCGGCCGGGTGCCCCACCTCGTCGTCGTGGCCGACCGGGTGGGTGCGGACATCACGGTCTCCGGCCTGCGCGGCCTCCCCGACGAGGAGGAGCAGGTGGACGGCGACAGCTTCCACATGCGGAAGGTCAAGGTCGGCGGCTGGGCCCACAACACGTACATGCACACCGCCGAGAACCAGTGGGAGGAGAACGCCGGCAAGGTCGCCGACGAGGTCACGTCCCTCGCCCGGCGTACCGGCGCCCGTTTCGTGCTGGTCGCCGGCGACGTCCGGGCCCGGCAGATCCTCACCGACCTGGCCGGTGACTCGTGGAAGGACCTCGTCGTCTCGATCGACGAGGGCGGCCGCGCTGCCGGCGCCGACCGCGAGCCGGTCGACCGCCGCGCCGCCGAGCTGGTCGCCGAGCACGAGGCCCACGAGGAGGCCGAGACCGTGGAGAAGATCGCCTCCGCGGGCGCCCACGGCCTCGCGGTGACCGGGACGGCGTCGGTCGTCGAGGCACTGCGCAAGGGCCAGGTGGAGACGCTCGTGCTGGCCGACCGGCCCGACGACGAGCAGCTCCTCGTCGGCGACTCGCCCACCGTCCTCGGCGTCGGCCAGACCGACATGGACGCCCTCGGCACGCACGGGACCGCCGTCCCGGCCGACCGCGCGCTCATCGCCGCGGCCGTGGCGTCGGCCGCCGCGGTCGTCGTCGTCCCGCGTGCGGCCATGCCCGGCGACATCCCGGTCGCCGCCATCCTGCGCTACACCGACGACTCCACGCCGTCGGCTCAGTGACCCCCGTCCCCACGAACGAGAGGAACCCCGTGACCGACCCGCACCAGGCCGCCACGTCCCCCGGCACCGACCAGGGCAGCATCGATCGCCGCGCCGCCATCGCCGAGGCACTCGGCAAGGAGGTGTGGCCGGCCGACCGCGACGCCCTGGTGGCCAAGGCCCAGGAGGGCACTCCTTCCGACCGGGTGCTCGCCGACCTGCAGCGACTCCCCGCCGGCCGCACGTTCGAGAACGTGCAGGAGGTCGCCGAGGCCCTGGGCCTGGGCACCGAGCAGCAGCGCTTCTGAGGAGGACGCCGTGGTCACCATGAAGGAGCCCAGCCCCGAGGCGCTGGCGAACGTCACCGAGCACAACGTCGAGACCCGCGCCCAGTTGCTGCCCGAGGAGGAGGCGCTGAAGGGCAGCGGCATGGAGGAGGTGGCCGCCGAGGTCATCCTCGCCGAGTCGGAGGAGCGCACCGTGCACGCCGACCCCGACGACGCCCAGGGCGCACACCGCACCTCCGAGGAGACGGCGGACCTGCCCTGAGCGGGCCGTCCGAGCACCGCGTCCACGAGCACGAGGTCCAGCTGCGCTGGGGTGACGCCGACGCCTACGGGCACGTCAACCACGCCCGCGCGCTGGGCCCGCTCGAGGACGCGCGGCTGGCCATGGCACAGGGCAGCCCGGGGACGGTGGCCGGCCGCGAGCCGGACATCATCCTGGCGCGGCTGGAGGTCGACTACCTCCGCCAGCTGCGCTACCGGGTGGGGGAGCGGTTGTGCGTGCGCACCCGGGTGCTCCGGCTGGGCACGAAGTCGTTCACCGTGCGCCAGGAGCTGACCCAGGACGGCGAGGTGGCCATCCGGGCCGACGCCGTGATGGTGCTGTTCGACTTCGCCACCGACGCCAGCCGGCCCCTCACGGAGGCCGAACGTGCGTACTGGAGCGGCTTCCAGGCGTGAGCTTCTCCGCGGAGTTCGACGAGCGGCGGGTCGCCGTCGCCGACGACGTCACCCTCAGGGTGCGGGTCGGCGGCGACGGCCCGCCCGTCGTGCTGCTGCACGGTCACCCGCGCACGCACACGACCTGGCACCGGGTCGCGCCGCTGCTCGTGGCGGCCGGGCACACCGTCGTCTGCCCCGACCTGCGCGGCTACGGCCGGTCGAGCGCGCCCGCGCCGCGGCCGGACCACGCGCAGGCGTCCAAGCGAGCGATGGCCGCGGACGTGGTGACCCTCATGCGGGAGCTGGGCTCCGAGCGGTTCGCCGTCGTCGGGCACGACCGGGGCAGCTACGTCGCCCTGCGGCTCGCCCTGGACCACCCCGAGGCGGTCACCCACCTCGCCGTCGTCGACTGCGTCCCGATCGTCGAGCACCTCGACCGCGCCGACGCACGCTTCGCGACGGCGTGGTGGCACTGGTTCTTCTTCGCCCAGCCGGGCAAGCCCGAGCAGGCGATCGGCGCCGATCCCGAGGCCTGGTACGGCGCACACGCGCCCGGGAAGGCCGAGGCGATGGGACCCCAGAACCACGCCGACTTCCTCGCCGCCATCCGGGACCCGGACACCGTCCGGGCGATGCTCGAGGACTACCGCGCCGGCCTCACCGTCGACCGGGAGCACGAGGAGGCGGACCGGGCCGAGGGCCGTCGGGTGCGCTGCCCCACCCTGGTGCTGTGGTCGGCCCGCGACGACCTCGAGGACCTGCACGGCGACCCCCGCGCGATCTGGCGGGACTGGACCGACGACCTCCGTGGCGGGCACGCGATCGACAGCGGCCACCACGTGGCCGAGGAGGCGCCCGACGAGCTGGTCGCGGCGCTGGTCCCCTTCCTGGGTGACATGTGATCCCCGCGGGCCGGGCGGGGTAGGGAACGCGCATGCCGAAGACGACGAAGAGCGGGACCGCGAAGAAGAGCGAGATCCCGAGCACCCTGAAGCGGTCGGACCAGAAGGCGCAGCGGACCTTCGCCAAGGCGCACGACTCCGCGCTGGACTCCTACGGCGACGAGGAGCGGGCCAACCGGACGGCGTGGTCGGCGGTCAAGCACACCCACGAGAAGGTCGGCGACCACTGGGAGCCCAAGGAGGGCGGCAAGAAGGGCCCCTCCGACGCCCAGGCCGCCGGCGGTCGCGGCACCGGCAAGAAGACCAAGGGCGGCGTCGACGCCAACGCCACCAAGGAGCACCTGCTGAAGCTGGCCAAGAAGCTGGACATCCGCGGCCGCTCGGACATGAAGAAGAAGGAACTGGTCGACGCCATCCAGAAGGCCAACACCAAGGAGACGGCGGCGGCGCGGAAGAAGAAGTCGTCGAAGTCCTCCGCGAAGTCCTCCGCGAAGAAGAAGTAGCCCGGGCGCTCAGCCGGCGGGGAGGAGCAGCAGCTCCTCCTGCCGGCCGCCCAGGTACTCCACCCCGTCGGCGGTGAGGAGCACGCCCTCCTCCAGTCCCATGCGGACGCACTGCCCGCCCCACTCGGGGATCGGCGCGCGCACGCACAGCTCGAGCGCGAACGCCGTGTCCGGGCGCAGCGGGTGCCCGCCCGGACCGGGGACGCCGTCCTGCTCGTCCCACAGGCCGATCTCCGGACCCGCGCCGTGGCCGTGCACGCCGATGGGGTGCGAGTAGACCTCGCCGTCGATGCACTCGGCGGCGGCGGCGGCGCGGGTGGCGGCGAGGACCTCGTCGCCGGTGCGGCCGGGCCGCATCTGCCCGGTGGTGAGGTCCTGCAGCCGCGTGCCCAGCGCGAAGGCGTCGGCCAGCCCGGCGGGGGCCGCCGTCTCCCCGGGCCGCAACACGTACGCCGACCGCTGCAGGTCCCCGGTGAGGCCGAGGGTGGACGCACCGACGTCGCAGTGCACCAGGTCACCGGGCTGCACCGGCTCGTCGTAGGGCACGGCCGGGAGCAGCGTGCCGCGTGCGGCCACCGGTGGCACGCCGGCCCGCTGCAGGTCCACGACCGGGTGGAACCAGGGCGCCAGCCCCAGATCGGTGAGGCGCTGCCGCAGCCACCAGGCCAGATCCGCCGCCGAGGTCTCGCCGACCCGGAGGACGGCGGGGGAGTAGGCCTCCGCGACGACGTCCTGGATCCGGGCGTCCAGCGCCCGCAGGGCCGTCACCTCCTCCGGCAACCGGGTCTCCAGCCAGCGGACGACGAGCGTCTCGGCCGACACCAGCCGGTCGGCCCACGGGCCGAGGGCCTCGACCAGCTGCCCGTGGTCGGAGTGGGAGAGGCCGTCGGCTGCGGCGCAGCCGGGGGAGACGTCGATCCCGATCGCCCGGGGCGCGGCCTGGTCGACGAAGCGCCGCACCGCGGCCCACTGCGACTGCTCGGCGGACTGCCCCGGCACCTCGTCGGCAGACCAGGCGGGCAGGAACTGGCCCACCGGGTAGCGCGAGACCGCGACCGGCGTGACCCCGTCGTCGCTGCGGTGCAGGACGAGGATCGTGCGGCGCCGGGCGGAGAGCCAGGTCGCGGGCAGCAACGTGCCGAGCACGGGGTCCTCTGCGTTCTCGCGCCCGGAGACCAGCCAGAGGTCGATGCCGGCCTCGTCCATCAGGTCGGGCAGCAGCTCCAGCAGCCGCTCGGTCAGCCAGCGGTCCCGGACGTCGGCCTGCTCGCGCAACGGCAGGGGCACCGTGCGTGCGACGTCCCCGCTCCGGGCGGGCAGGAGGTCACGGACCACACGGACAGGGAAGCAGAGAACCGCCCGCGGCACCCGGCGAACCGGGAGTCCGGCCTATCCGGCCCGTGTCTCCGGCTCGGCCGCGGCCTCCACCGCCGGCGCCGGACGGGGGCGCGGGGTCAGCACCGCGACGACACGGTCGCGCCCGGCCTGCTTCGCCTGGTACATCGCGGCGTCGGCGCCGTCGAGGAGCCGCCAGAGGCTGTCCACCGGGTCCTCGCCGTCCACCGGCCGGGCCACGGCGATCCCGATGGAGGCGGTCACCGCCTGACCGGTCTCGGTCCGGGCGCCTGCGACGGCGGCGCGCAGCCGCTCCGCCAGCCGGTGTGCCTCGCCGGCGTCGCCCACCATGCCCAGCACCGCCAGCTCCTCGCCGCCGAGCCGGGCCAGCACGTCCTGGGGACGCACGGTCGTGGCCAGCGCCTGGGAGACGGCCCGGAGGACGGCGTCGCCGGCGGCGTGGCCGTGGGTGTCGTTGAGCTGCTTGAAGTGGTCCAGGTCGAGCACCATCGCCGTCACCCGGACGCCGTCGCGGCGCGCCTGCCGCCACACGCGGGCGGCCTGCTCCTCGAGGTGCCGGCGGTTGCTCAGACCGGTGAGCGGGTCGCGCAGGGACTGCTCCTGGGTGGCCGCGAGCAGCCGCTCGATCCGGCGGCGCAGGAGGAAGACGCCGGCGGCCGCGAGGTCCAGCACGCCGGAGTCGACGCACACCTGGACGATCAGCCCCGGCACGTTGTCGTAGCTCCCGACCAGCACGACGGCGACGATCACCGGCGTCACCAGCAGGTGCAGGGCGAACATCCAGCCGTCGAGGAACCACGCGGCGACGAACGCGGCGAACAGCATCATCAGCGGCGTCGCGTAGCGCAGCGGGTCCTGGATGGACAGCGCCACCACGAGGTAGATGAGGTCGCCCAGCATCACCAGGCCGAAGATCGTCCAGCGGGAGATCCGCGGGCGCAGGAACAGCGCCGTGGAGACGACGGCCAGCAGCACCATGGTGGCGACGTACACCGGTCGCGCCGCGGGGCGGATGACGTCGGCCAGCAGGAGGTTGACCGAGCCCATGACGGCGCCGGTCATCAGCAGGACGGCGATGGTCAGCGCCGCGACCGGGCGGTCGGACCGCCAGAGGCCGGCTCCGGCCGTCGTCCGATCCCGTGCTCCGCCGTCCGGCCCCCGCCCCGTCACGGTGTGGAGGATGCCGTACCGGCCCCGGTCCGCGGGGGCCGGCCGTCGCCGGATGTCGCCCCGAGGGGTGGGCGGGGGACCCGATCGGGGGCAGGGTGGACCCGTGACGCTCCTGGATCCCGCCCTCGTCGACGTCCGCACCCTGGCCGACCACCCGATGGTCGAGGCCGGCTCGGCGGCGCTGCGCATGGTCGCCCCCGGCGCGGTGACGGCCGGCCGCTTCGGACTGGTCGAGTACCGCCTCGCCCCGCGCACCGGTGGCGCGGCTCCGCACTACCACCAGACGTTCTCCGAGTCGTTCTACGTCGTCTCGGGGGAACTGACGCTCTTCGCCGGGGACCGCTGGCAGCCGTGCCGCGCCGGTGACTTCGCGCTGGCGCACGAGAGGGGGGTGCACGGCTTCCGCAACGACTCCGACGAGCCGGCGACCTTCCTCATCCTGTTCACCCCCGGCATCGCCCGGGAGGAGTTCTTCGCGGAGATGGCCGAGCTGCGGCGCAGCGGCCGCCGCCCCTCGCCGGAGGAGATGACGGCGTTCTACGCCCGGCACGACCAGGTGATGGTCGATGTCTGACGAGGTGCCCGACCCCGAGCACGTCTACGTGCTCAACGAGGAGGTCACCGTCGTCGTGTTCCCCGCGGACGGCGGCGGCGTCCGCTACGTGCTGCGCGACACCGAGGCCCACCGCGCGGAGATGGCGGCCGTCTTCGGTCCGGACTCGGAGGCGGCGACGCAGCCCGACGAGTCGGTCCCGCTCGCCGAGGACCTCTCCGTCCGGCTCGGCGTCGGGGTGGTCAGCCTCTGGGACTACACCGGCCACCCCGCCGGACCCGTCGACGACCGGCGCGGGAAGGGTTGAGGTCCTACGGTCCGTTGCAGTGGATGTCCCCGTCGGGGGCCGTGACCTGGGAGGTGTCCGTGGCCGAGGGCCCGTGGTTCTACTGCCTCAAGCACCACACCGTCGAGACCCGTGACGGCTGCGCGGAGCGGCACCGGCTCGGGCCGTACGCCACCCGAGCCGAGGCCGAGCACGCGCTGCAGTCGGTGGCCGAGCGGGAGCAGAAGCTCACGCAGGAGGACCGCGCGTGGGAGGGCGACTGACCCGCCCGGCATGATCGCTGCCGAACCCCAGGACGGTCCGGGGTCGCGAGGAGGCACCGTGTCGGACGGACGCGCCGTGGAGGAACTGGTCGTCGGGGTGCTCGGTGGCACCGGGCCGCAGGGTCGCGGGCTGGCGGTCCGGCTGGCCGCCGCGGGACAACGGGTCCTGCTGGGCTCCCGTGACGCCGACCGCGCCGCGGAGGTCGCCACCCAGGTCGCCGAGCGCGCGTCGGCCGCCGGCGGGGTGCAGGCCTCGGTGACCGGTGGCGGGAACGCCGACGTGGCCGGCGCCGCGGACCTCGTGATCGTCGCGGTGCCGTTCGCCGGGCACGCGGACACGCTGGCCGAGCTCGCCGAGCCGCTGGCCGGCAAGGTCGTCGTCGACTGCGTGGTGCCGATGGGCTTCGACGAGCTCGGCGCGTACGTGCTGGACGTCCCCGAGGGCAGCGTCACCCAGCAGGCGGCGGCGCTGCTGCCCGACTCGCACGTGGTCGGCGCGTTCCACCACCTCTCCGCCGTCCTCCTGGAGGACCTGTCGAAGCCCACCCTGGACGGCGACGTGATGGTGGTCGGTGACGACCGTCCCTCCACCGACCTGGTCCAGGCGCTGGCCGGGCGGCTGCCGGGCATGCGCGGGATCTACGCCGGCCGGCTGCGCAACGCCCGCCAGGTCGAGGCCCTGACCATCAACCTCGTGTCGGTCAACCGCCGGTACAAGGTCCACGCCGGCGTCCGCGTCACCGACGTCTGACCGTCACCGGGCGACCTCCTCCCTGCGACTCTGCGGGCGGTTTCCGGACCCCGCCGGTCGGATCCCGCCGGCAACGTCGGGGAACCACCCGCAAGGCCGCCGTCCACACCCACGTGGGCCGTCCACCGGCCGGTGCGCTCGGGACCGCGGAGGGTCCGGCCGGGGCACGGTCGGTCCATGGAGACCTGGGAGCCGCCGGACCTCGTCCTTCGCCGGACCGCCCTGGCCGAGGGGTGGTCGGACGACGAGCCCGATCGGCGGCTGCGCCGGGGTGAGCTGACCCGGCTACGCCCCGGCGCCTACGTGCCTCCTGAGATCGCGCGCGACGCCGGCCGGAGGCACCGCCGGCTGGTCACGGCGACGCTGGCAGCGCTCCGCCGGCCCGCCGTGGTCAGCCACCAGTCCGCCGCCGTCCTCCACGGGCTCCTGCTCTGGGGCGTTCCCCTCGGTCGCGTCCACGTGACCCGGAACCCGCCTGCGACGGCCGAGGTGGGGCGCGCGCTGCACTGCCACGTCAGCCGCCTGCGGGACGACGAGGTGGTGCTCGTCGACGGGGTCCGCGTCACGAGCGTCGTCCGCACCGTCCTCGACCTGGCCCGCACCCTGCCCTTCGAGCCGTCGGTCGTGACGCTCGACGCTGCCCTGTTCCGGCGTCGGCTCGACCCGCTCGACCTGACCGAGGCAGTGGCGGAGCTCGGCCGCGTGCCCGGCGCCCGGGCGGCTGGACGCGCTGCTCGTTTCGCCGACGGTCGCAGCGAGAGCGTCGGCGAGAGCCGCAGCCGCGTGCTCCTGCACGGACTCGGGCTCTCGCCGTCGTCGCTGCAGCTGAGGGTGACCGACGCGGCGGGCTCCTCGCTGGGGCGGGTCGACTTCGCGTGGGAGGACGAGCGGGTGATCGGCGAGTTCGACGGGCGGGTGAAGTACGGCCGGCTGTTGCGGCCCGGGGAGGAGCCCGGTGACGCCGTCTTCGACGAGAAGCTCCGCGAGGACGCGCTCCGCGACCAGGAGCTGGGCGTCGTCCGGTGGGTCTGGCGCGAGTTGACCCCGCAGGTCCTGGGGCCCCGGGTGCACCGGGCCCTGGAACGCGGTCGCCGCCGTCGGGCGTGAGCCGACTCTGCGGGCGGTCTCCCGACGTTGCCGGTCCGATCGCTCCGGCAACGTCGGGAAAACGACCAGCGCGGAGAGCACCGGGTGCCGGTGCCGCCAGGGCAGCTCGTACAGGTTCCGCCACGCCAGCTCCGTCGGCGTGAGCACCTCGTCGACCTCGGTCACCGGGGCGCCGACAGCGGGAGCGAGCTGCGCCAGCCGGTGTCGGTGGGCACAGCGGGAGCCAACCAGCCGGCGCGGTCGGTCGAGGTGCCCCTGGCGCCGGACTACTCGAAGGAGTGCTCGGGGTCCGGGAAGACGCCGCCGCGGACCTCGTCGGCGAACTCCTGCGCCGCGCGCAGCAGCTCCGCCCGCACGTCGGCGTACTTCTTCACGAACTTCGGCACGCGGCCGCCGTTGAGCCCGGCCATGTCCGGCCAGACCAGCACCTGGGCGTCGCAGTCCGGTCCGGCGCCGATGCCGACCGTCGGGATCGTGAGCTCCGTCGTCACCTGCCCGGCGATCTCGGCCGGCACCATCTCCATGACGACGGCGAACGCGCCCGCCTCCTGCACCGCCCGGGCGTCGGCCAGCAGCTGCTCGGCGCCGGCGCCGCGGCCCTGGACCCGGAATCCGCCGAGGGCGTGCTCGCTCTGCGGCGTGAAGCCGATGTGCGCCATGACCGGGATGCCGGACTCGTGCAGCAGCCTGATCTGGGGGGCGACCCGCACCCCGCCCTCGAGCTTGACCGCCTGCGCGCCGCCCTCCTTCATGAGGCGGACGGCGGTGTCGAAGGCCTGCTGCGGGCCGGACTCGTAGCTGCCGAAGGGCATGTCGGCCACGATCAGCGCGCGCTTCGTCGAGCGGGTGACCGCCCGGGTCATGAAGAGGATGTCCTCGACCGTGACCGGCACCGTGCTGGTCAGCCCCATCACCACGTTGCCGGCGGAGTCACCGACCAGCATCACCGGGATGCCGGCCTCCTCGAAGATCGCCGCGCTGTAGGTGTCGTAGGCGGTGAGCATCGACCACTTCTCGCCGCGCTCCTTGGCCTGCTGCAGGTGGTGGATCCGCACCCGTGCGGTCGAGGTCCCTCCGTACAGCGGTGACTCGCTCACGACAGGTCCTCCGGTGAACTCGCGAGCTCGTTCACTTGGCTCCTTCGACGACGGTCGGCAGGGTCTCCCGCCAGCGGTTGGTGATCGGCAGCCGGCGGTCCCGGCCGAAGGCCTTGAGGCTGATCTTGGTGCCGGGGGCGGACTGGCGGCGCTTGAACTCCGCCGTGTCCACCAGCCGGAGCACCCGCGCCACGATCTCCGGGTCGTGTCCGCGCTCGAGCAGCTCGGCCATGCCGAGGTCGCGGTCGACGTAGTCGGCGACCACCGCGTCGAGCTCCTCGTAGGAGGGCAGCGAGTCCGAGTCCTGCTGGCCGGGGGCGAGCTCGGCCGACGGCGGCTTCTCGATCGAGTTCGCCGGGATCGGCTCGGTCTCCCCGCGCTCGGCCGCGTACGCGTTCCGCCAGCGGGCCAGCTCCCACACCAGGGTCTTCGGCACGTCCTTGATGGGCGCGAACCCACCGGCGGAGTCGCCGTACAGCGTCGAGTAGCCGACGGCGACCTCGCTCTTGTTGCCCGTGGTGAGCAGCAGGTGCCCGTGCTGGTTGGACAGCGCCATGAGCAGCGTCCCGCGCACGCGGGCCTGCAGGTTCTCCGCGGCCACACCGGAGAGCTCCACCGAGGACTCGTAGGCGTCGACCATCGGGGCGATCGGCACCACCGTGTAGTGCAGGCCGGTCCGCTGCGCGAGGTCCTCGGCGTCGGCGAGGGAGTGCTCGCTCGACCACTTCGAGGGCAACCCGACGCCGTACACCCGGTCAGGGCCGAGCGCGTCGACGGCCAGCGCGGCGACCAGCGCGGAGTCGATGCCACCGGAGAGACCCAGCACCACCGAGGGCATGCCGTTCTTCCCGATGAAGTCGCGCAGCCCCAGGACCAGGGCCCGCCAGACCTCCTCGCAGTCGCTCAGCGGCTCGGCCACCGCGGCGGGCAGCGGCTCGTACGCCGGCACCGGCTCGGTGGACAGCACGTGCCGCGTCACGGTCATCGGGCCGATCCGCCCCTCGCGGCGCTCCGGCACCGAGGACGGGTCGATCGCGAGGTCGACGGTCAGCAGGTGCTCGACGAACTGGGGCGCGCGGGCCAGCAGCGTCCCGTCGGGGGCGACGGCCATGGAGTCGCCGTCGAAGACCAGCTCGTCCTGCCCGCCGACCTGGTTGCAGTACACGACCGAGGCCCGTGCCTCGGCGGCACGCCGCTGGACCATCGGCAGCCGGGCGTCGTCCTTGGCCCGCTCGTAGGGCGAGGCGTTGGGGGAGAGGACGACGTCCACCCCGGCCTCACCGGCGACGCCGCACGGCCCGCCCTCGACCCACAGGTCCTCGCAGACGGTCAGTGCGACGTCCACGCCGTGCAGCCGCACCACCGGCAGCTCCGTGCCGGGGACGAAGTAGCGCGCCTCGTCGAAGACGCCGTAGTTGGGCAGGTGCCGCTTGTAGTAGCGGACGACGACCTCGCCGCCGTACAGCAGCGCGGCCGCGTTGCGGGGGGCGCCGTGGCGGGGGTTGGCGTCGGCGGGGCGGTCCTCGTCGGCTGTCGGCGGCTCGTCGACCGCGGCGGGGCCACGGCCCTCGGTGTGCGCCAGGTAGCCGACCACCACCGCCGTCCCGCCCAGGCCCTTCTCGTCCAGCGTCGTGGCGAGATCGACCAGCGCGTGCTCGCTGGCCCGGGCGAAGGACTCGCGCAGCACGAGGTCCTCGGCCGGGTAACCGGTCAGCGTCATCTCGGGGAACACGACGACGTGCGCGTCGGCCCGCGCCGCCCGCGCCGCCCAGTCGACGACGAGCTCGGTGTTGCCGGCGATGTCGCCGACCCGCGTGTCCACCTGGGCGAGAGCCACTCTGAGCTGCACCTGTTCGCTCACGGGCCCATCCAACTCCGCGCCCGTGGACGGGGCCAGGCGGGTCGGCTGTTCCGGTGCTCACGTCCTCCGGACCCCCGACACGCGGGCGGGTGCAAAGCCACCCCCGTGTGCGCTGCGCCCGGACGAGGCAGGCTGGGGGGAGCCGACACACCACGGCGGTTCACATCACGGCAACGAGCGGACTGGATCATGGCGAGCATGGACCGACAGCAGGAGTTCGTCCTGCGCACCCTCGAGGAACGCGACATCCGCTTCGTGCGGCTGTGGTTCACCGACGTCTCGGGCTACCTCAAGGCGGTGGCCGTCGCCCCTGCGGAGATCGAGGCCGCCTTCGCCGAGGGCATCGGGTTCGACGGCTCGGCGATCGAGGGCTTCGCGCGTGTCTACGAGTCCGACATGCTCGCCAAGCCCGACCCGGGCACGTTCCAGGTGATGCCGGCCCGCAACGGCAAGCCCAGTGACACCGCGCGGATGTTCTGCGACATCACGCTGCCCGACGGCTCCCCGTCGTGGGCCGACCCGCGGCACGTGCTGCGCCGCGCGCTGGGCAAGGCCGCCGACATGGGGTTCACCTTCTACACCCATCCCGAGATCGAGTTCTTCCTGCTCAAGGACCTGCCGACCGACGGCAGCCCGCCCCAGCCGGCCGACACCGGCGGCTACTTCGACCTGTCGACGCACAACGTGGCGCACGACTTCCGCCGCGAGGCCGTCTTCGCGCTCGAGGCCATGGGCATCTCGGTGGAGTTCAGCCACCACGAGGTCGCGCCCGGCCAGCAGGAGATCGACCTGCGCTACGCCGACGCGCTGTCGATGGCGGACAACATCATGACCCTGCGGCACGTCGTCCGTGAGGTCGCGCTCGCCCAGGGCGTGCACGCCACCTTCATGCCCAAGCCGTTCACCGAGCTGGCCGGCTCGGCGATGCACACCCACCTGTCGCTGTTCGAGGGCGACCGCAACGCCTTCCACGACCCGGCCGACCCCATGCGCCTGTCGACGACGGGCAAGCAGTTCATCGCCGGCCTGCTGACCCACGCCCGCGAGGTCACCGCGGTCACCAACCAGACGGTGAACTCCTACCGGCGGCTGCTCGCCGGCACCGAGGCGCCCACCGCGGCGACCTGGGGCCGGGCCAACCGCTCGGCGCTGGTGCGGCTGCCCAGCTACAAGCCGAACAAGGGCCAGTCGGCACGGGTCGAGGTCCGGTCACCGGACTCGGCGTCCAACCCCTACCTCACCTTCGCCGTCCTGCTCGCCGCCGGCCTGCGCGGGATCGAGAAGGGGTACGAGCTGCCGCCGGAGGCCGAGGACGACGTCTGGTCGCTGACCGACACCGAGCGGCGCGCGGCCGGGTACGAGGACCTCCCGGTGTCCCTCGGCGAGGCGCTCACCGCGATGCAGAGCAGCGAGCTGGTGGCCGAGACCCTCGGCGAGCACGTCTTCCAGTTCTTCCTGCGCAACAAGTGGGAGGAGTTCAACTCCTACCGGCAGAACGTCACGCCGTTCGAGCTGAAGCGGTACCTGCCCGGACTGTGACTCAGATCGGGGCGACGTCCCCGACGAGTCCCGACCGGACGCACACGCCCAGGCCCGCGGTCGCGGTCGTGACCTGCAGCGACGCCCCCTCGCCGGGCAGCCGCAGGTAGAGGGTCCCGGTGCCCTGGCGCACCGGGGCCCGGACCGCGTCTCCGGAGCCCAGCGCGACGCTGATCTCGCCGTCGCGGTCGGCGGTGTAGTCCAGCCGTGCCGTCCAGTCGGAGGCGGGCAGGGGTCCCTGCAGGGGGACCGTGGATCCGGCGTCGGGCGCGGCCGGCCAGCCGCAGCCGGGCACGGGGCCCTCGATCACGGCGGGCCCGGGCACCACCTGGGCGGGCACCAGCCGGCCGGACTCGTCGAACAGCCGCAGGTCCCACGTCCAGTCCTCGAACTCGGCGCGGTCGGGGAACGGCGAGAACAGGCGCGAGACCAGGTTGTTCGGGTACGCCAGCGGCGGGACGACGTCGGCCGGCGCCGTCTGGTCCAGCAGCGGGGCCGGGCCGGCGGCGGCGAGCGAGTCGCGCGCGGTCTCCAGCCAGGCGCCCGTCCGGTCGACCTGCCATGCGCGCAGGAGGTCGGCGGTCGACGTCAGGGCGACCGCGACGAAGGCGACGGTGGCCGCGGCGACCGGGAGCCCGGCCCACCACGGCCACGCAGTGCGCCGGGTGCCGCTCCGGTTCGGCAGGGTCAGCAGCAGCGCCGCGGTCAGCGGCAGCAGCACGGCTTCGACGGCGTAGTACCGGCAGGCGAGCGGGGTGAAGGCGCCCAGTCCGAGCGACCCTCTCCCGACCCCGGCGAGGAACAGGCCCGCCGCGATCTCCACGACCAGCACCGCCCACACGAGCAGCGCTCCCCGGTGGCGCACGCACGTCCACAGGAAGACGGCCAGCACCAGCAGCCCGCCGATCACCGCCGTGCGCAGCTCCACCGGTGCGTACGGCGACCCCGGCCGGGAGTTGACCCAGTCCGACGGCCCACCCAGGACGGCTGCGCCCATGACGCGGAAGCCGGTGCGGATGGTCAGCAGGACGTCGTCGACGTCCCCCCGCTCTGCCGCCTCCTCCGTGCGGGTGCCCAGGTAGGCCAGCGCCCACGCCGCCGTCACGACGAACGCGCCGAGCCACAGGACCCACCCACGGCGCAGCGCGACGAACAGCGAACGACGGTGGCCCTCGCGCATGAGCACCAGCACGGCCACCGCGAAGCCGAGCGGCGGGACCAGCACCGTCTTGATGTAGAAGAGGTAGGTCAGCGCCAGCGCCGCGGTCCCGAGGACCGCGTGCCGGCGGGCGCCGGTCCGCACCAGCAGGATCGCCTCGGTGACGAAGACCGTCGCGCCGATCTGCAGCGGCATGTTGTTCAGCGCCGAGGCCCACCAGGTGAACGAGCCGAGGGTCAGGGGGGAGAAGAGCCCGAAGGCCAGCGGCGCGAGCATCAGCGGGCGGTCGCCCAGGAGGACCCGCAGCAGCCGGAGCAGGGCCAGCGACGCGAGCAGCTGCATCACGACGAGCGAGGCGGCAGCGCCCGACCAGTCCAGCGGCGCCAGGCGCTCGACGACCCCGGCCAGGAGGAACCCGCCGGGCATGAAGTGCCCGTCGTAGTCGTAGAACAGGTACGACGGGTCGAACAGCGAGTGGGTGTCGGCCAGGTACAGGACCCGGAGGTCGTCGCCGTAGTACTCCCGGCCGGTCACCAGCCGCCAGCGGACCACCACCTGGGTGAGCACCATCAGCACCGCGGCGGCGCGGACCCAGCGCGCGAGAGCCGACCGGCGGGCGGTCTGCGGGGTCGCCTCGACCGGCTCGGTGCGCTCGGGCGTGGTCACCGCCATCCCGCAGGCCTCCCCGGTGCGATCGACACGGCCGCGCGAGCCTAGGCGGTGTCGGTTGCCGGGGCACGTTCCCCCGCCACCGGGCCGACGCCGGTTCGCGGGCGGGGAGCCGCCGCTAACCTCGACGGCGTGCCCGACCGACCCGCCCGGCTCCTCGTCGCCGTCCCGAGCCCGACCGATCCGCCGGCGCGGCTGGGGGAGTGGCTCAGCGCGGCGGGTCTGGAGCTCGACGTGCGGTCGGTCCGCGAGGGCGACACGCTCCCCGCCGACTTGACCGGCCACGACGGGCTGCTGGTGATGGGCGGCCCGCAGTCGTCGCTGGACGACGACGGGACCTTTCCGGAGCTGGTCGGGGTGCGCCACCTGCTGGCCCAGGCGGCGGCCGCCGACACCCCGGTGCTCGGCGTCTGCCTGGGCGCCCAGATGCTGGCGCTGGCCGGCGGTGGGCAGGTGCGCGTGGGAGTGGCCGGGCCAGAGGTCGGGGTGACCCTGGTGGCCAAGCGGGACGCCGCCGACGCCGATCCGTTGTTCCGGCCGCTGCCGCTGTCCCCGGACGTCGTCCAGTGGCACCACGACGAGATCTCCGAGCTCCCCGCCGGCGCGACGCTGCTGGCCGGCAGCCCGGTCTACCCCCACCAGGCCTTCCGGGTCGGGCGGCACGGCTACGGGCTGCAGTTCCACGTCGAGACGACGCCGCAGATGGTGCGTGCCTGGGCCGACAGCGACCCGGTGGGCGTCGCGGCCTCGCCGTACGACCCGGCCCAGCACGAGGCGCGCGCCGTGGCGGCCGCCGACGACCTCGAGGCCGTCTGGGCACCGTTCGCCGCGCGCTTCGCCGACCTCGTGCGCGGCGCGGCGGCCCACCGGTGACGGCCTCCCGGGAGATCCCGCGCCGGGCCGTCGTCCGGCTCGTGCGGTTCGGGTTCCAGGACGGCGAGAAGGCCGCCGAGCTCCTCTCCGACCCCGCGCTCGGGCTGTGGGACCTCGACCGCAACGAGCCCGCCGATCCCGAGGCCGGCCCGGTCGTCTCCGCGCTCGCCCGCGCGGGCGATCCCGACCTCGCGCTGTTCTCGCTGCGCCGGCTGGTCGAGTCCCTCGACCGGGACGACCCCACCGGCGGCGCGGCGGCCTCGCTGCTGGCCCGCCTGCGGGGGTCGGCGCGGCTGCGGTCCCGGCTGCTCGCCGTCCTCGGCGCCAGCTCCGGGCTGGCCGACCACCTGGCGGCCCACCCCGGCGACTGGGAGGTCCTGGACGACGAGGGGGCGGGCGCCACCCGGCCCTCGCCGCAGGGCCTGCAGCGGCAGATGCTCGCGGCGGTCGGCGCCGACCCCGACGACCCGCCGTGGGGCGTGCGGCTGGGGAAGGGGGCACCGGACGCCGGCCCGCAGCGGGTGGCCGAGCTCCGGCTGGCCTACCGCCGGGCGATCCTCTCGCTGGCCGGCCGCGATCTGGGTGACGGACTGGTCGCCGAGGAGGCCGCGGCGGAGCTGGCCGACATCGCCGCCGCCGTCCTCACCGCCGGACTGGCGGTCGCCGTCGCCGAGCAGCCGGCGTCGGCCGCGCCCTGCCGTCTCGCCGTCATCGCGCTCGGCAAGACCGGCGGTCGCGAGCTGAACTACGTCAGCGACGTCGACGTGGTCTTCGTCGCCGAGCCGGTGGACCCCAGCGATCCGGAGGCCCCCGCGATCAGCAGCGCCACCCGGGTGGCCGCGGCGCTGATGCGGGTCTGCCGCGAGGCGGCGTGGGAGGTCGACGCCGCGCTGCGCCCCGAGGGCAAGGCGGGTGCGCTGGTGCGCACGCTGGCCGGGCACGCCGCGTACTACGAGAAGTGGGCGCACACCTGGGAGTTCCAGGCGCTGCTGAAGATGCGGCCCGTGGCCGGCGACCCGGACCTGGGCCGGGCCTACGTCGACGAGCTCTTCCCGCGGGTGTGGGAGGCGGGGAACCGTCCGGGCTTCGTCGCCGAGGTCCAGGCGATGCGCCGGCGGGTGGAGGCCAACATCCCGGCCGGCCACGCCGACCGGGAGCTCAAGCTCGGCCGCGGGGGTCTGCGCGACGTCGAGTTCGCCGTCCAGCTGCTGCAGCTGGTGCACGGCCGCGTCGACCCGACGCTCCGCGTGGGCGGGACCCTCCCCGCGCTCATGGCGCTCTCGGCTGGCGGGTACGTCGGGCGGGAGGACGCCGCGACGCTGATCGCCTCCTACCGGTTCCTGCGCACCGTCGAGCACCGGCTCCAGCTGCTCCGCCTCCGCCGCACGCACCTGCTGCCGACCGACGAGCAGCAGCTGCGCTGGCTGGCCCGGTCGATGGGCTACAAGCCCGACCAGCGCGGCGACGCCGTCGCGGTGCTCGACGCGGAGCTGGCGCTGCACACCCGCGAGGTCCGCCGGCTGCACGAGAAGCTCTTCTACCGCCCGCTGCTGTCCGCCGTGGCCAAGGTCCCCGCCGAGGCCGCGCAGCTGGGCTCGAAGGCCGCGGGGGACTGGCTGCGGGCGCTCGGCTTCGCCGACCCCGAGGGGGCGCTGCGGCACATGGGTGCGCTCACCGGCGGGGTGTCGCGGTCGGCGTCGATGCAGAAGTACCTGCTCCCGGTGGTGCTGCAGACCCTGGCCGACTGCCCGAACCCCGACGCCGGCCTGCTCGCCTACCGACAGGTGAGCGAGGCGCTCGGCGGCAACCAGTGGTTCCTCCGGCTGCTGCGCGACGAGGGCCAGGTCGCCGAGCGGCTGTCGCAGCTGCTGGGCTCCAGCCAGTACGTGGCCCAGCTGCTCACCCGGGCGCCGGAGGCGCTGCGGTTGCTGGCCGACGACGAGGAGCTCGAGCCGCGCTCGGCCGCCGCCCTCACCCGGGCGTGGCGGCAGGCGGCGGCCCGCGCCGCCGACCCGGAAGCGGGCATCCGCGTGCTCCGCGGCCTGCGCCGGCAGGAACTGCTGCGGGTGTCCTCGGCCGACCTGCTGGGCCGCCTGGACGTCGTCCGGGTGGGCCGGGCCCTCACCGACATCGCGGTCGCCACCCTCGAGGTGGGGCTGGACCTCGCCGTCCGGGCACACGCCGCGCAGTCCGGTATCGGCGTCGAGCAGGTGCCGATGCAGCTGGCGGTCATCGGCATGGGCCGGCTGGGTGGGGCGGAGATGGGCTACGGCTCCGACGCCGACGTGCTGTTCGTGCACCGGGCGCGCGAGGGCGCCGACGAGGGGAAGGCGAGCGCGGCGGCGAACGCCGTGGCGCACACCCTGCGCCGGCTGCTGGGCGAGCCCGCGCCCGATCCCGCGTTCGAGGTCGACGCCGATCTCCGGCCCGAGGGCCGGCAGGGTGCCCTGGTTCGCAGTCTCCAGGCCTTCCGCGAGTACTACGAGCGCTGGGTCTCGACCTGGGAGGTGCAGGCGCTGCTGCGCGCGGTGCCGGTCGCCGGGGACGAGGACCTGGGTGCCGCGTTCGTCGACATGGTCCAGCCACTGCGGTACCCCGCCGCGGGGCTGTCGGCGGATCAGGTGGCCGAGATCCGCCGCATCAAGGCGCGGGTGGAGCGCGAGCGGCTGCCCCGTGGGGCCGATCCGGCGACCCACACGAAGCTCGGTCGCGGGGGGCTGGCCGACGTCGAGTGGACCGTCCAGCTGCTGCAGCTGCAGCACGCCGCCGGGGACCCGCGGCTGCGGGTCGCCTCGACGGTCGACGCGCTCGCCGCCCTGGTCGACGCCGGGCACCTGGACGCGGAGCAGGGGGAGGCCCTGCGGGCGGCCTGGGAGCTGGCCACCCGCGCCCGCAACGCGGTCTTCCTGGTGCGCGGACGGCCCAGTGACCAGCTGCCCCGTCCCGGGGTGGAGTTGGCCGGGGTCGCCCGGGCCAGCGGCGCCGGCCCCGACGTCGACCCCGGGCAGTTCCTCGACGACTACGGCCGCACCACCCGGCACGCGCGCACGGTCGTGGAGCAGGTCTTCTACGGGCAGGCACCCTCCGGCCCCTGAAGGGGAGGCGGAGGTCCCTGGCAGACGGGGGACGCGTGCCCCGACGGTGGGAGCGGTCCGTAGCGCGGCCGCCGCCGGCGGCTCGGGGGCGTGCCTGCGGGCGATCCCGGAGGTGAGACCCCGTGCCCCCCACACTCGTCCGCTCGCTGGCCGCCGAGTTCCTCGGTACAGCGCTGCTCGTCTTCCTCGCGGTCGGCTCCGCGGTCGCCGGCTTCGACCTGCTGGGCCCCGTCGGGGTGGCCTTCGCGTTCGGCTTCGTCCTCCTCGCCCTGGCCTATGCCATCGGCCCGGTCTCGGGGTGCCACGTCAACCCCGCCGTCACCCTGGGCGTCCTGCTCTCCGGCGGGATGACCGTGGGTGAGGCCGCCGGGTACTGGGTCGCCCAGTTCGCCGGCGGGATCGCGGGTGCGGCGCTGCTGGAACTGCTGACCAGCGGGTTTGGTGACGTGACCGACCAGACCGGTGCACTGGGCAGCAACGACTGGGGCGCCACCATCAGCGCGGGCGGGGCCTTCGTCCTCGAGGTCCTGCTGACCTTCGTGCTGGTGCTGGTCGTCCTGCTGGTGACCGGCCGGGCCGCCGCCCCGGGCTTCGCGGGGCTGGCGATCGGCCTGACGCTCACCGCCGTCCACCTGGTCGGCATCCCGCTCACCGGTACGTCGGTGAACCCGGCCCGCTCCGTCGGCCCTGCCCTGTTCGCCGGGGGCGACCCGCTGTCCCACGTGTGGCTCTTCGTCGTCGCGCCTCTGGTGGGCGCGGTGATCGCTGTCGCGGTGGCCCGGGTGCTCGACTCGTCCGGCTTCGGGGCCGACGAGCCGGGGGGCGCCGCCGGTGCGGCGGTCGACCGGACCGGTGCCGAGCTGCCGTCCGGGACGGCTCCGGAGCCGCGGGCCGAGCACGCCGACGGACACGCCGGCGTCCGGGAGCGGTAGCCCGTACCGCGGTCGGGGGACCGCGCGTGTGGGTCCCCCGACCGCCGGGCAGGGTGGAGGGGTGTCCGAGCCTCGATCCGACGACGTCGCCCCCCGCGAGCAGGGGGCGACCATCACGCCCTACCGGGACGGTCCGCTGATCGTCCGCGGTCACTTCCGGCTGGTGGACGCCGACGGGAACGAGATCGACCCCGGCCGGGACACGGTCGCGCTGTGCCGCTGTGGGAAGTCCGGCATCAAGCCCTTCTGCGACGGCACGCACAAGAGGGCCGGCTTCACCGCGCCGAGCGCCCCGATCCGGAAGCGCCCGGTGGCGGAGCTGCGTCCCGCCACCGATCCGACGTCCGACGCGGCCGGTTAGGACCGGGTCTCGAAGGCCCTCGCCATCTGCACCTGCTGCTCGAGGACCTCGCCGATCCGGTTCTGCACGGCGTCCAGCTGCCGGATGACCTCACCGGTGGCGTGGATGCCCGCCGAGACCTGCTCGCTGCTGACCTGGATGCCGGCGATCTGCTCCGACACCTTCTTGGTCGCCGCGGCGGTCTCCCGGGCCAGGTCCTTGACCTCGCTGGCGACGACGGCGAACCCGCGCCCCAGCTCGCCGGCGCGGGCGGCCTCGATGGTCGCGTTGAGGGCCAGCAGGTTGGTCTGGTCGGCGATGCCGGAGATGATCGCGATGACGTCGCCGACGGCGGCCGAGGCGGTGCCGAGTGCCTCGACCTCGGCGGTCATCGAGGACGCCTGCGTCACCGCGCCCTCCGCCACGCGGCCGGCCTCGTCGGCGGCCTCGCGCAGCAGGTTCACCGTCTCCAGCAGGGCCCGGGAGTTGAGCGCGTCGGCCTCGGCACGGCGGAGGATGTCCAGCCGCTGGGAGACCAGCTGCTGAACGTTCCGCAGCGCGGAGGCCCGGGACTCCGACAGCTCGATGGTCTCGGTGACGAAGAAGTCCATCGTCCCGACCACGCGCCCGTCGCAGACGATCGGGAAGCAGACACCGGACTTGACCCCGGCGCGCTGGGCCGCGGGCCGGCGGACGCAGTCGGTGACCTCGGCGAGGTCGCGGACGAAGACCAGGTCCCGCTTGCGCCATGCCCGGCCGGAGAGACCGACGCCCTCGGCGAAGCTGGCGGCGAGGGTGACCGTGCGGAACTCGTCGCCGGCCGAGCCGGACTCGACGCTGAACCGCAGGACGTCCTCCTCCTCGTCGAGCGCCCAGTAGGAGCCGTACGCCCAGCCGAACGCCGACCGCACGGTGTCCAGCGCGACGCGCAGGGCGGACTGCTCGTCGGTGGCCTCGCCGATCCGGGCGACGACGGTGGTGACGGCCTCCCGGTCGTCGAGGGTCTCCCGGAGCTGGTTGGCGGTCAGCGCGGACCGGCGGGCGTGCGCGACGACCCGCCCGATCGCCTGCCACTTCTCCGACCGCCCGCCGAAGAAGGGGAGCTCGTCGCGGGAGTAGTACTCCTGCAGCGCCACGACCACGCCGTTCTGGACGATGGGCAGGACGCACCCGTGCCGGGCGCCGGCCTTCAGCGCCGTCGCCCAGCGCAGGCAGGTGCTGCTGTCGGTGGTGGGGTCCATGAGCACGGGGCGCCGCTCGCGGATGGCCCGGCCGCCGAGGCCGTCCTGCGGCGTCATGATGCTGCCCGGCTGCCACCGGGCGGCCATGGCCGGAGCCATCTCGCCCTGCTCGGCGACGAGCTGGACGCCGCCCTGCACCGGCGTCCAGACACCGCCGTAGGTGAGCCCCAGGGAGCCGACGAGGGCGTCGGACACCTTCACGTACGCGTCCCGCTCGTCCGTGACCCCCGCATCGAGCGTGGCGATGACCGCCTCGAGCGCCTCGACGTCGCGCGGCATCGGCGCCGTTCCCGCCGGGGCGGGCTGGGTGGGTGCGGGGCGTCGCCGCATGGGGTCCTCCGGGAGGTCGATCTGGGAGCGACACTCCTTTCGGCATCCCCGGCGTGATCTACAGGGGAAACGGCCCGTACCGTTTCCCCCCGACCACGGAGTCAGGCGGCGAGCGCGCGGTCCCCCCGGAGGGCCGACCGGCCGGCCTCCCACGCGCCGAGGAGGGCGCGCGCCGTCAGCCCGTCGAGGGCCAACGAGGACGCCGCGCCGAAGAGCACGTCGGCGGCCAGGTGCGGCTCCCCGGCGACCAGCGAGCCGCACATGTCGACGGCGGCGATCTGCTCGTGCACCGCGTCGGCCTCGACGTGCTCGTCGTAGAACACCGTCGTCGCCCGTTCGAAGCCCAGCCGGCGCAACCCGAGGGAGTAGCGGCGGCTCGGCTCCGACGACGTCATCTCGACCGCCGTCAGGTGACCGAGAGCCGCACCGCGCCACCGGCGGTGCAGCCCGAACAGCGACATCGTGTTCACCGAGGTGAACGCCGGCGCCGGAGCGGCGTCCCAGAGAGTCCCGTAGGTGTCGTCGAGCCCGAGGTCGCGCAGCAGCCCGGCGAAGAGCTCGCTGTGCATGCGCGCCGGGGTGCCGCCGCCGTACTCGTCGGCCTGGATCTCCACCATGGCCGCCTTGGTGCGCCCGCTGAGCCGGGGGAGGGCGAACGTGTGCGGATCACCCTCCTTGAGGTGGTAGACCGACCGCAGGGTCAGGTACTCGCGCCACTGCTCCAGGGAGCCGGACCGGCCGAGGTACCGCGACAGGGACGGGCCGTCGTCGGCGGCGATCAGCGCGACGAGCTGCTGGTCGACCGGTTCGTCGGTGACCTGCAGCGGGCCGACGAGCTCGCGCAGTGCCGCGGTGTGCGCCCGCTCCAGGTGCGCCCGGAGGGTGAGCAGTCCCGGGTCCCACTCCCAGCCCTCGTCCACGCCGTCGAACCCGCGGTAGTGCAGCTCGTAGCAGGCGGCGAGAGTGATCTGGAGGTCCTCGTCGTGCAGCGGGTCGCTGCTGCCGGCGGCCGTGCGCTCGGCGAGTGCGACGGTGGCGGGGGACAGCTCGCCGTCGAGCAGGTCGCTGCGCAGCGCACTGCTGAGGGGGCCCCTGGGCTCGGGAAACTCCATGCGGCTCAGCATGCCCACTCCCATCGCCGCCCACGCGCCCTGTGGTGGATGTCGCCCGGCGGGAGGACCTCAGGCGCTGAGTGGTGGACGCGCCCCAGGGCTCGCATGCTGACCGTGCACGCCGGCAGGGTCGCCGGCCGCGGCAGCGGGAGGTGCCATGTCGACGACGGCGACGGCGGAGGCGTCCGGCGGGTCCACCGGCCGCAGGCGGCCCGGACTCCGCTCGATCCTGGTGTGGGGCGCGGTCGCCGCCGTGGGGGCGGTCTGCTGGACGGTGCTGGCCGTGGCGCGGGGCGAGAGCGTCTCGGCGCTGTGGATCCTCTTCGCCGCGCTCTGCTCCTACGCGATCGCCTACCGCTTCTACTCGCGGTTCATCGCCCGGCGGGTCCTCCGGGTCGACGACGGCCGGGCCACGCCGGCCGAGCGCCACTCCGACGGCATCGACTACGACGTCACCGACCGGCGGGTGCTGTTCGGTCACCACTTCGCGGCCATCGCCGGGGCCGGTCCCCTCGTCGGGCCTGTCCTCGCCGCGCAGATGGGGTACCTGCCCGGGACCATCTGGATCATCGTCGGCGTCATCTTCGCCGGCGCCGTCCAGGACATGACCGTCCTGTTCTTCTCGATGCGGCGCAACGGCAAGAGCCTCGGGCAGATGGTCCGCGAGGAGATCGGCGTCGTCGGCGGGATCGCCGCGCTGATCGCCGTCTTCGCGATCATGATCATCATCCTGGCGGTGCTGGCGCTCATCGTGGTCAACGCCCTGGCGGAGTCCCCGTGGGGCGTCTTCTCGATCGCGCTGACCATCCCGATCGCGTTGTTCATGGGCGTCTACCTGAGGGTGCTGCGGCCCGGCAGGGTGCTGGAGGCCACGGCCCTCGGCGTCGTCCTCCTGCTGGCCGCGGTCGTCGGCGGCGGCTACGTCGAGGGCTCCGGCCTGGGCGACGCGCTGACGCTGTCCAAGGAGTGGCTGGTCGTCGCGCTCGTCGTGTACGGGTTCGTCGCGTCGGTGCTGCCGGTGTGGCTGCTGCTGACCCCGCGCGACTACCTGTCGACGTTCATGAAGGTCGGCGTCATCGCGCTGCTGGCCGTCGGCCTGCTCCTGGCCCGGCCGGTGCTCCAGGCCGACGCGGTCACGGACTTCGCGCGGGAGGGCACCGGCCCGGTGTTCGCCGGCTCCCTGTTCCCGTTCGTCTTCATCACCATCGCCTGCGGCGCCCTGTCGGGCTTCCACGCCCTGATCTCCTCGGGGACGACGCCCAAGATGATCGCCAAGGAGAGCCACGTCCGGCTGGTCGGCTACGGCGGCATGCTCATGGAGAGCTTCGTGGCGATCAGCGCGCTCATCGCCGCGGTCGTGATCGACCAGGGGCTGTACTTCGCGATGAACGCCCCGCTCGGGGCCACCGGCGGCGACCCCGAGACCGCGGCCACGTTCGTCCAGGGGCTCGGCTTCCAGACCACCGCCGAGGACCTCGCCGCGGCCGCGGCGGCGGTCGAGGAACCGCTGATCAGCCGCACCGGTGGTGCGCCGACCCTGGCGGTGGGCATCTCGACCATCCTGTCCGACGCGTTCGGCGGCTCGCTGGCGGCGTTCTGGTACCACTTCGCGATCATGTTCGAGGCGCTGTTCATCCTCACGGCCGTCGACGCCGGCACCCGGGTGGGCCGGTTCATGCTGCAGGACACGGTCGGCAACGTGTGGAAGCGCTTCGGCGACCTGACGTGGCGGCCGGGCAACGTCATCGCCAGCGCGGTGGTCGTGGCGCTGTGGGGGTCGATCCTCTACATCGGCGTCACCGACCCCCTCGGCGGGGTCAACCAGCTCTTCCCGCTGTTCGGCATCGCCAACCAGCTGCTGGCGGCCATCGCGCTGCTCCTGGTCACGGTGCTGCTCATCAAGCACGGCCGCGTGCGGTACGCGCGGGTACCCGGCATCCCGCTGGTGTGGGACCTCGTCGTGACGATGACCGCGAGCTTCCAGAAGGTCTTCTCCTCGGACCCGGCGGTCGGCTACTTCGCGCAGCGCAACCGCTACGCCGACGCCCGCGACGCCGGGGAGGTCCTCGCACCGGCGCAGGACCCCGGGCAGATGGACCAGGTCGTGTTCAACTCGACCCTCAACGGCGTGCTCCAGGCGGTGTTCGCGGTGCTCGTGCTCGTCGTCGCCGTGCACGCCGCCGTCGTCATCGCACGAGCCCTCCGATCCCGTGGAGCGGTCCCGACCACGGAGGAACCGGCCGTGCCGTCGCAGATCGTCGAGCCGGCGGGGCTGTTCGCCACGGCGGAGGAGAAGCGGGCGATGGCCGAGCAGCGCGAGCTCGCCGGGAGCGCCCGGTGACGCGCGCGCTGGTGACCGCGTGGCGCGGCGTGCGCTGGTACCTGCGCGAGTGGAGTGGGGAGGCCCGGTGGGACGACCACGTCGCCGAGTGCGCCGCGCACGGGCACCCGCCGCTGAGTCGGCGGGAGTTCGAGCGGAGGCGGTCCGACGCCCGCGAGCGATCGACCGTGGCCCGCTGCTGCTGACCGCCCCGTGGATGACGACCTGCGGCATACTCAGCAGGTCGGTCGTGCACAACCGAGGGGTGAGCAGGCGTGGGAGGGACGGGCCAGGGGTCCGGCGTCGACGGCGGCTCGGACGTCGTCCGGCTGCTCGGCCGGTTCGAGGACGTCACCGGATTCCTGGACGCGCTGGTGCGGTGGGCGGTGGACCGGACGCCCGGGGCGGAGGCCTGCGGCCTGACCCTGGAGGAGGCCGGCCGGGAGTTCACCGTCACCTACAGCGGAGAGCTGGCCCACCGCGGCGACGAGCGGCAGTACGAGCTCGACGACGGACCGTGCCTGCAGGCGCTGCGCTCCGGTCAGGTCGTCACCGTCGACGACATGGTCGAGGAGTCGCGCTGGGGTCGTTACCCGGAGCGCGCGGTCGAGGCCGGCGTCCTCTCCTCGCTGTCGTTCCCGCTGTCGCTGGGGGAGCGGGGCCGCGGGGCCCTCAACCTGTACGCCAGCCGGCCGCACGCCTTCACCACCGCTGACGGCGAGGCCGGCCGCGCGTGGGCGGGGCAGGCCAGCGGGGCCCTGCTCGTCGCCTGGCAGATGGCCGACCGGGAGAAGGCGGTCGGCGACCTCGCGCAGGGCATGGAGACCCGGCAGACGATCGGGCAGGCGGTCGGGCTGCTGATGGCTCAGCGCCGGTGCACCGCCGACGAGGCGTTCGCCCTGCTCAAGGGAGCGAGTCAGCGCAGCAACGAGAAGCTGCGGGACGTCGCCGCCCGCATGGTCGCCGGCCACGAGGCCGACGTCCTCTCCTCCCGCTGACCGGACGCCACATCCGTCCCGTCCGGGACCGCCCGCCCCAGGGGGAACCGTCCGGGGTGCCGTCGGCGCTCCGGGCTGCCGACTCCGGAGACGACACCCCGTCCCGGGGTCGCCGCCTGGAGGAGACCGCCATGTCGCCGTCGCAGCCCCGTCCCCGTGCCGAACGGCGTGCCGGCGCCCAGCTGGTGGCCGGCGCCGGCGCCGAGCTCGGCTGCGGGGAGGCCCCCGAGGTCCGGGTCCTGCCCGACGGCCGGCTCTGGCTCGCCGACGTCGGTGCCGCGGTCTCGGCCGTCGAGCTCTACCGGGCGGCCCGCGGCGTGCTCGCGGCAGGGCTGGACGCGATGGCGCGGGTGTCCGGCCAGTCGGTCGAGGAGGTCACCTTCGGCTGGCTGGTGAGCCTGCAGATGGACGACCTCCTCGCCGCGCTGGACCAGGGCACCCCGGAGGCCGACGCCGCCTGAGCGTCAGCTCCCGACGCGGGCCGGCTGCGTCGACGTCCGGCCGCCCGGCTCGACCTCGGGGTCGTCGGTGCGCCGGGAGAGCCGGCTGGGCCACCACATCCACCGGCCGACGTCGAGGTTCAGCGCCGTCACCAGGACCGAGCGCACGATGATCGTGTCCAGCAGCACCCCCAGGGCGACCGCGATCCCCAGCTGCGTGAGGAACGTCAGCGGCAGCGTCCCGAGGACGGCGAAGGTCGCCGCCAGCACCAGTCCGGCCGAGGTGATCACGCCGCCGGTGGCCGACAGGCCGATGAGCGCGGCCCGCCGGGTGCCGTGGTCGACCGCCTCCTCCCGGACCCGGGTCATGAGGAAGATGTTGTAGTCGATCCCGAGCGCGACCAGGAACACGAAGACGAACAGCGGGAACGAGCTGTCGGTGTTGGTCACGCCGAGCGTCCAGTCGAAGATGAGCGCGCTCAGCCCCAGCGCCGCGCCGAAGGACAGCACCACGGTCGCGATGAGGATCAGCGGCGCGACCAGTGCCCGCAGCAGGACGCCGAGCACCACCAGGACGACCAGCATGATCAACGGGATCACCACGAGGTTGTCCCGCTGCGAGGCGTCCTGGACGTCGAGGTTCAGGGCGGTGTTGCCACCGACCAGCGCCTCGCCGTCCCCGACGTCGTCCAGGGACTCCCGGAGGTCCTGGATCGTGCCGGCGGCCTCCTCGCTGTCGAACTCGTCGGCGAGGGTCGCCTCGACCAGCGCGGCGTCCCCCTGCACCTGCGGCTCGGCGACGTCGGCGATGCCGTCCTCCTGCGCGACGGCCTCGACGACCGCGGCGGCGTCGTCCGCGGTCGTGATGACGTAGACCGGGTTGCCGGCGACGGCCGGGAAGTGACGCGACGCGACCTCCTGACCGACGATCGACTCCGGCTCGCCTCGGAAGCCCTCGGCCTGGGAGAGCCCGTCGGGGTGCAGGTTGAGCACGCCCGCGCAGGCGGCCAGCAACAGCACGCTGGTGACCACCCAGGTGGCGCGCGGCCGCGGCGTGATCCACCGGCCGACGCGCGACCACAGGCCGGTGGCGCTGGGCTCGGCGCTGCCCACCGTCGGCCGGACGGGCCAGAACACCCAGCGTCCGCAGATGACCAGCAGGGCCGGCAACAGGGTCATCAGGACCAGGAGGGTGACCGCGACCCCGATGGCGGCGACCGGGCCGAGCCCGGCGGTGGAGTTCATCTCGGCCGCGACCAGGCAGAGCATGCCCAGGACGACGGTGCCGCCGCTGGCGAGCACCGCGGGTCCGGCCCGGTGCACGGCCTCGGTCATCGCCTCGTGCCGGTCGGCGTGCAGCCGCAGTTCCTCCCGGTAGCGCGCGACGAGCAGCAGCGCGTAGTCGGTCCCGGCACCGACGATCAGGACGGTGAGGATGCTCGCGCTCTGCGCGTTGACCGTCAGGTCCGCATAGCGGGCGAACAGGTAGACCACGGCCTGGGCGCAGAACAGCGAGATGACGGCGCAGAAGATGGGCAGGACCCACAGCACGGGGCTGCGGTAGGTGAACAGCAGGATGACGATGACGACGCCGAGCGCGGCGAACAGCAGCGCCCCGTCGATGCCCTCGAAGGCCTCGGAGGAGTCGGCTGCGTTGCCCGCCGGGCCGGTCACGTAGGCGTCGAGTCCGTCGGGACCGGCGGAGGCCTCCGCGCGGATGTCGTCGACGAGCGGCGCGATGGCCTCCCAGCCGTCGGGGCCCACGTTGAGCGGCACGATCAGCTGGAGCGCCTCGCCGTCCTCGGAGGGGATCGGGCCGGTGATCTCGCCGTCGAGGGCGTCGAGCTCGGCGAACGACCGGAGGTCGTCGGCGACCGCGGCCTCGTCCTCGGCGGTGAGCCCGCCGCTGCGCTCGTACACGATGACGGCCGGGATGAGATCGGGGTCCGAGCCGAGCTCGGCCTGGGCGTTCAGTGCCTTGGTGGACTCCGCCTCACCGGGCAGCCACGCCGCGATGTCGTTCTCCTGCTCGTCGGTGAGCCCACCGGCCAGGGGGCCCGCGGCGGCCGCGAGCACCATCCAGCCGACCAGGATCACCCACTTCAGGCGGGGGTGGCTGACGCGGGACGCGAACGACCGGCCCATGGGAGGTGCCTTCCGGACGAGCGCCGACCCCCGGCACCGGCGCGGGAACAGTGCGGGCGGGACGCTAGCGAGGCCCCCGCCGGGCTGTCACCGTCTTTACCGGCGCGGCAGGCGCACCTTCCCGTTCCGGTCCCGCCAGGTCTCGGCCGCGGGCGGGAAGCCGCCGGTCAGCGGCCGGGCGGTGGCGCCGGCGGCAGTGTCGGCAGGCCCGGGGAGGTCAGCTCGCGGAAGGCGTCGGTGTGCGCCCGCAGGGCCGAGACGGCGTCGGCGACGTCGGCCGGCAGCCGGCCGGCCGCGGGCTGGACGCGCTCGGCCTGGCGCACCGCGTCGGCGACGTCGGCGAGCAGCTCGAGGTGACCGCGGGCCTCGGCCAGGACGTCCGCGCACCCTGGCGACGGCGCCAGTGTCTGCTGCCGCAGGCGCTGCTCGATGCGGGCGCTCTCGGCGTCGAGCGCGGGCAGCAGTGCCGGGACCTCGCCCAGGTGCGCGCCGGCCGCCACGGCGCCGGCCACCTGACGGCGCAGCTCGGCGCGGGTCCGCTGCACCTGCAGCTGGAGCTCGGCCGCGGTCCGGCGGTCGCCCGGCGGCAACCGCCGTGCCGCGACGGCGGTGGCGCCCTGCACACCCAGCTCGCGGCCGCGCGCGGTGAGCTGCCGGCCGCGGGCCGCCAGCTCGCTGCGGCGGACCTGGCGGACGACGAGCCAACCGGCGAGGAGGGCCATCAGGAGCAGCAGCAGGAGTCCGCCGCCCAGGACCGCGATCAGCGTCGGGTCCAGCGTCGTGATCCACGTCAGGTCGTCGTCGTCCACTCGGTCCGTCCGTCCGGGTGCGAGGGCGGGCAGGGAACCCCACCCTAGGCGCCCTACCTGGGCGCAGGCTGGGAGCGGACGGCCCCGGACCATCGCCCCGGACACGCCGGAGGCGGGGTCCCGAGGGACCCCGCCTCCGCGGTGGTGCCGGGCCGGTCGGCCCGTCCGTATCAGATGTCGTAGTACATCGCGAACTCTCCCCGCGTGATTGATCTTCTGTGGGTTTCAACGGACAGGTGCGTTGACCTGGGAACCCAGTGATGAATCAGAATGGAGGTAGATGGGCCCAGTTGAACGTCTTGGGGACTGGATGGGGACTGAAGCTGGATCTGCTGCGTCCCATCCGGACCGGGTGAGCGGCGACAACACCGCTCCACAGACCGCCGAGCGTGCCAGCTGCAGACGGTCTCCGGAAGGGGGGTTCGCGTCCGTGAGGGCGGCCTCGTGGCCCTCTCGATTCCGTGCTACTTCCGGGGCGAGCTCGGCGCGTTCGGCGTCTGTGGCGGTCCGGCTTCCATTCTTGGTGCCAGGACCGAAGATGGCTGCCGCCGGTGCGCAGGACGCTAGTCCCGCTTATGGGCGAGTCG
This sequence comes from Blastococcus sp. TF02A-26, assembly GCF_003319125.1. Taxonomy (GTDB): domain Bacteria; phylum Actinomycetota; class Actinomycetes; order Mycobacteriales; family Geodermatophilaceae; genus Trujillonella. Next base: position 191,560 of record NZ_QOHG01000008.1, read on the forward strand.
GTGCCGGTCGAAGTAGACCGGTGCGGGGTCAATCACCTGCAGGAGGAGCCTCGGCAGCGCCATGGGCGGACGATCAATGGAGGCCGTCCCCTTTCTCAATCTGCGCCATGCGATGCATCGCTTATCTGGCTCTTCGTACTTGAGGTGGGTGTAGCCGCCCCGCTGGGATGATCATGGGGTGTGGGAAGGGGTCGAGGCCCTCCACGATCAGGAGCGACCAAGCAACCTGCTCCGGAAGGCCTCGACGTGTCCGAGCTTACGGCGTGCACTGCTGCGCGCTCGTGTCCTGATCCGCGCTACTGCGCCCGCTGCGACGTGCTTGTCGGCCTGCCTGGCTTCCACGTCCTCGCGGTCACCGAGACCCTCGCCGGCGGGCTGCGGGTTGTCGTGGAGTCACCCGCCGAGCCCGTCGGCTGCGGCCGGTGTGGGGTGCTGGCGTCCAGCCATGGCCGGCGCGACGTGGTGCTGGTCGACGCGCCGTGCTTCGGCCGTCCGGTCATCCTGGTGTGGCGCAAGCGCACCTGGCGCTGCCCCGACTCCGACTGCCCGGCATCCGGGTTCACCGAGCAAGACGACCGGCTCGCCCGACCGCGGGCGCTGCTGACGGTGCGGGCGTGCTGGTGGGCGATCGGGCAGCTGCGCCGCGAGCACGCCTCAGTCGCCGGCCTTGCTCGCACGCTGGGGACGACCTGGCGGACGGTGTGGCGGTCGATCCGCCCGCTGCTGGCGGGGATGGCCGCCGACGAGGCCCGCTTCGCCGGCGTCACCTCCCTGGGCGTGGACGAGCACGTCTGGCACCACGTGTCGACCAAGCCCGAGACCGAGGGCGGCCGGGGCCCCAAGGAGCTGACCGGCATGGTCGATCTGACCCGTGACCAGCACGGACGCGTCCGCGCGCGGCTGCTGGATCTGGTGCCCGGCCGGTCGGGCAAGGTCTACGCCGACTGGCTCACCGCCCGCGGCGACGCGTTCCGCGACCGCGTGTAGGTAGCCACTCTGGACCCGTTCCACGGCTACAAGAACGCCATCGACGACCGCCTCGACGACGCCACCGCGGTGCTGGACGCTTTCCACGTGGTCAAGCTGGGCACCGACGCCGTGGACCGCTGCCGGCGCCGCATCCAACAGGACATCCACGGCCACCGCGGCCGCAAGAACGACCCGCTCTACGGCATCCGGACCACGCTGCGGGCCGGCGCAGAGAACCTCACCGACCGGCAGTGGGAACGCCTGCAGACCGCGTTCGCCGCCGACGAACGACACCTCGCGGTCTGGCTGCCCTGGTCCTGCGCCCAGCAGCTGCGGTCGGCCTACCGCCACGAACACACCGCCGAGGGACGCAAGATCGCCGAGAAGGTCATCGACTCCTTCCCGACCTGCCCGGTGCCCGAGATCGCCCGGCTCGGACGGACGTTGAAGCAGTGGCGCGAGGCGTTCCTGGCCTACTTCGACACCGACCGCGCCAGCAACGGCGGCACCGAAGCCGTCAACGGCCTCATCGAGCTCCACCGCCGCATCGCCCGCGGCTTCCGCAACCGCGAGAACTACCGCCTGCGCATGCTGCTGATCGCCGGCGGCCTGACCAGCCCCCACCTCAAGTAAGAAGAGCCGCTTATCTCGTCCTGGCCACTGCAGTGGTTGTCGAATCGGTCACGGGCTGTTGGTTGCCTGTGACACTCGCTGCACTAAGGCGTTGACGAGCGCATATGCCGTTGGGATCTGTCTACGGATGACGGTCGAGATTGGCTGAATTGCGGACTTTCTGCGGACTCTGCGGACTGGCTGCGGACTGAGGGCTCGGGATTCGCGGCTCCGTCCGAGTCGTCACGAGGGCGACGGGACCGCTCTTCAGGCGGGCCGAAATGCCGACCGCGGGAAACCGACGAGGGTCGCCGCGGATCGTTCGGGACGGAACCGCGGCCCGTTCGTCCCACCGCCCCGATCGATCCGGAGTGTGCCGGTGACGGTGGAGCAGGAGCCGCAGCCGGCGTCTTGGCGTGTGGAAGGACCGGGCGGCGTGGGTGATGATGGTCGACCGCGGCGACGGGAATTCTTCCTCGGTGCAGTCTCGCGAGACCACGGGCCGCAGCCGGGGACGCTGCGGGCTCAGTAGAGGTAGCGGTCGATACCGGAGCCGTCGGCCCAGATGTGGTTCATGCGGTCGGCGATGCGGGCGTGGGCGGCTTCCTCGACGTGGCTGAGCACGCAGTCGGTGCCGGGCGCGGTGGCCCGCAGCCGGGCGGTGAGCAGTCCGGTGTCGCCGGTGGGGGCAAGGTCGAGCAGGCCAGGCGAGCCGCGCGAGGAGCGAGAACAGATCGGCTCGGCCAACCCGGCGGTAGGTGTCGCCGAGCTGCTCGGCGTAGGCGTCGACCAGCGCGACGATGTCAGAGTCCAGTCCCGGCTGGCTGAGGACGGCGGCGGTCGCGCGCAAGATGTCGATGTCGGCGGCGGGCAGGGTGAGCGTGGTCATCGGCGCGTGCTCGTGGCGGCCGTCCGGGGCGAGCAGCCGGCCGCACCCCGGTTGCCCAGACTGGGTGGGCGCCAGGGCGATAAGCAGCCGGTCCACGGCGGCGAGGGCGACCCGGCCGCCCAGCGGCGCCGGCAGCCGCAGCGGCTCCGTGCCGGTGCTCGGATCCAGCCGGCGGTCTTCCCACGTGCCCACGTTCAGCAGGATCTCTTCCAGGGCGCACAGCGGTGCCAGCGGCTCGCCGTCGAGGTCGACGACGAGCACGGTCCGCACCCCCGCCAGGGCTTCTTCGCTCGCGCCGGGGTGTCCGGTCGGCTGCTCACTTACGGGACGACCGCTCGGTGGCCGCTGGGCCGCTGGGCCGGTGAGACCGGTGGCCCGGCCGATGTCGGGCCACGAGGCCCCGGCGGTGAGTGCGGGGTGCACCGCCTCGTCCAGCGCGCGGGCGGTGGCGGCCTGCCGGGTGGCGGCCGCCTCGACGTCTTCGAGGGCCTGCCAGCCGGCGATGTGCCGGCGCCATTCGGCCATCAGCCGGTTCTCGTCGGCGGCCTCCAGATCAGCCCACGGGCCCGGAACGGCGAGCCGCCGCGCCGCGGGATCGGCCAGCCCCGGTGGCACGCGCGTCCAGGGGGTGCCGCGCCAGCCGCAGGTGCAGCCGGCGGCCCAGCCGACGACCGCGGCGTCCGGGCGCCACTGCTCGGCCTGGTCGAGCACCTCGAGGCGGACTTGACCGCTGGTGTGGGCGTGCACGATGCCGTCGCCGCGCAGGAGCGTGCCGTCCTGCCAGATACCCTCGACGGTGGAGCCGTCGCGGTAGGTCAACCGCATCCGGTCGCCGTTGCCGGGCCCGTCGTCCGGCCGGCGGGTGCTCAGTTGACCGCGGGCGCTGCTGGTCCCGGCGCCTTGCGCGCCGTCGGCGAACAGCGGCACCACCCAGCCCTCGTGTTCTTGGTCGTACACGACCGGGCCGATCCATCCCATCGCTGGCTCCTCTCGAAGTGCATGGGCAGCGTCGACGGGCTGGCGGCGACCCGGCCTGCTCCGGCCGCTTCCTGTGGACGGCTCGGCGTTGTCCACAGGAGAGCTGGTCACCAGGCCGCGCCGTAAGCCAGGAATACGCAGCTGTGCGTCAAGGGCAGGGCTACGGGCGCGGGGATTGGTCGGCTTGCGCGTCGACCCAGGCGTGCAGGTCGACCCGGCGGTAAAGGACACGCCGGCCGAGCCGGAAGCTGCGCGGACCGGTGCCGAGGTGCCGCCAGTACCGGAGGGTGGCCACCGGTGCGCGGAGCACGTCCGCGGCCTCGGTGATGGTGAGCAGCTCGGGCTCGTGGCCGACGGTGGGTTCGGGCATGGCTGGCTCCCGGAGTCATCGGTGATGGGCGGTGCCGTCACCACAGAAGGCGCCATTTCCGGCCCGTTGGTGACACTGCACAACCAGCCTTATCTGGCTCTCTCCGGTTCTTCTCCTGCCCGCTAGACCTCGTGGTCGCCGCGACGCGGCCACTACGACCCGGGCCGCCCGCGCGTCCGCAGCGGTTCTCCAGTTGCCCGGGGCGGCCGCGCGAGCAGCGCCCCCGATGGACCGGAGAACTACTGGAGGTCGGCTGCTACGCAATCAGCAACTGGCGGCTCGCGCGGCGGGAGCACGGCGGTCGCGTCCACCCCATTCGCGACTCCACTCTTCACGCCCGCTGCGGAGTGGCCGCCTACGCTGCCGGGGTCGAGCGGGGCCGGTCGACAGCGAGCAGTGCGAGGACGGAGGGGGCGGTTCGGTGGGTGCCCTGGACATCGACCTCGCGCGCGTCCCCGGGGCGAACTTGCGGCGCGTGCGCTCGTTGACGCCGTTGCTTCGGTGGACGATCGGGTCGAGCGGCACTTCCTAGAGGTCAAGAGCGCGATCGACATCAAGGGCAAGGACGGCATCGCGAAGGTCGCGAAGTTCATTCTCGGTGCGGCCAACCGGATGCCCGACGACGTCGCCCGTTACTTCGAAGGGCACGCGGTGATGGTGCTCGGGGTGGCGGCCGGCTCAGTGCCGGGGATCGAGCCCGTCGAGGCGCTCGACATCGAGCGGGGTGTCCGTCCCTTCCTGTCCGTCAACGGCCCCCGATGGGATCTCCAGCGCGTTCCGATCGACAGTGAGCGCGAGGTCTTGCTCATTCTCGTCGACCCGCCAGAGTGGGGGCAGCCCCCGTTCCCCTGCCATAAGGACGGCCTGGGGCTGTACAGCGGTCAGATCATCGTCCGCGCCGACGGGGAGACCCGACCGGCGAACGGCGAAGAAGTTGTCCACCTGCTGGGGCGCAGTCGCGATGTGAACCCCGACGTCGACCTCGACGTCGTGGTGGATGGTGTGGCGGGCGCCTACATCTGCAACGAGCAGGTTCTCGAGGTCCACCTACGCCGTGAGACGGAGCGCCTGCAGAGGGCGATGACGACGCCCGAGCCGGCCACCCCGTACACACGGAACATGGGCCTTTTGGGCGCGATCGGCCAGCGGCGTGAGAACCGCACCTCTGAGGAGTACTAAAAGCAGATCGCCGACTGGGCGGACGCCTGTCGGGCGGGATGGACATCGGCCCTGGACAGGATCGCTGCAATGGCGACGCTGCCGATCTCGGTCTCGTTGACGAACCGCGGGGAACCCTTCCTCGAAGACGTCGAGCTCCAGGTTCACCTCGCAGGGCCGTCCGAGGGGTCGAGTCCGTTGATCGTGAGGACTTCGACGCCTCGGAACTGCTGCCCGCTCCTCCGCGTGAGTGGGGGCCCTGGACGGAGCCCTTCTCTGCGCTCCCTCTGAGGGATTTCTCCTACACGCCCTCCCTGCCCTCGCTCCCCGGGCCACTGACCTTCACGAACGGTGGGTCGGTGACGCTCCATGTCGATGTGGGAGACCTTCGCCCTCTCGGGGACTTCGAGACGACGGGCGATGGGATGGTGCTGCGGGTGGACGCCGCCGACATCCCGAGGTCGCGGGGACGTGGAAGGTCACCGCGCGGGGGCATCACGCGGTCTACACGGGCGATCTGTCGGTGCCCGTCAAGGCACGCGACATCACCGAGGCGATGGAGGGCCTGCTGCGGCGGGTTCGTGGTGAAGACGGCCCGGACGAGGGCGATCCCGAGTAGTTGGGGGCGCCCAGGGAGTTCACTACCTTCCGGGTGTGCCATAGCCGCCTCGACCGCAGCTGCAGCCGCTGCGGGAGTTCGTCGGCGCAGCCGTTCCTCAACCTGACCCCGGGGTGCGGGCGCGTCTCGGCCGACGCCATCGAGCAGTACGCCGCCGGGCGTTCCCTGCGGGAGATCGCCGAGCTGATGGACCGCTCGTTCTCCGCCGTCCGCAACATGCTCGACAAGCGCGGCGTGCGTCGGCGCGGTTGTGGGGCGTCGCCCACTGCGAGGATCTGACGAAGGGCCGGACAGCACTGAGGCAGGCGTCGACTCCCGTACCGTGAATGCCACTCGAAGCTCTCGCGCGGTCCAAGCAGGCCGCCCGCGATCGCGTGTCCGACCTACGGCTGGTCGAGGAGTTCCCTGCGGTCGCGGTCCCCATCGACGACCTGACCGTCGTTCACCGACCCGATCGCGAGCAGCGACCGACGGAGGCCGTCGAAGGTCCGCGGGTTCCACCCGGTCAGCCCGGCCCACCGCTCGAGCCGGTAGCTCACCGAGTTCGCGTGCAGGTGCAGCAGCTGTGCCGTCCGGGTCAGTTGCATGTCGCCCGCAGCGAACGCCCGCACGGCGTCGACCAGGTGTGGATGCGCCGCCGCCACCTCGGCGACCACCTCGAACACCGGCGTCAGCCGGCCGGCCTCGGCCTGCACACCGGCCTCCGGCCACACGTCCTCCAGCATCGCGGTGCCGCCCTCCGACGTCCGTGCGACGTACGCCGCGAGCCGCGCGTCGCCGACGGAGGTGGCGGCGCCCGACAGGCCTCGCCGGAGCAGGCCGACGCCGGCGTGTCCACCGAGGCGGTCGTGTGCCGCCTCGGCGACCTGGGCGGCGCTCACGCGCTGGCAGACCACCACGGCGCCGAGGTCGACGTACCCGACGGCGAACTGGGCGCCGGCGTTCTCGAGCCCGTCGATGAAGCCGGCCGGTACGGCGGCCTCTGCCCCGTCCTCCCGCCGCCACAGCAGCGCGACGAACTCGCCTGCCGGATCCAGCTCGAGCGCACGCGCGTGCACCGACGCCTCGGGAGGCGGCGAAGCGGTGAGCAGCAGCTCGACGAGTCGCTGGGAGGCGGTGATCCGACGGCTCTGAATCGCCTGGGTCACGCCGGCGTGTGCGGCCGCGAGCGCGGTGCTGATCGCGTGCAGCGACGCGAACATCAGACTGGCCGCCGTCGGCAGCACCTCGCTGGTCTCCGCGTCCGCCGCGGCCACTAGGGCCTGCCACAGCACCTGGTCGCCGAGGTGGTAGGCCCCGATGAGGACCTCGACGTCGATGCCCTGATGGGCCCGGCTGCGGGCGAGCTCCGCAGCCTCCTCCAGCGCCTCACCGGACACGACCACCCCCCGGGCGAGCGCCCCCACCTGGTTGCGCTGCTGCCGGCCGACCGCGGCGAGGTGTTCGTCGAACCCGATCGCCCGGTAGTCCTCGAGCTCCTCCCGGATTCGGGTGACGGCCAGCAAGGAGAGGTCACCGAGGTCGAGCCGGCGACACAGCGGGCCAAGCCCGGCCAGGTAATCATTTGTGGGATCCACGAACTGAGCATGCCATGACAGCGGAAGTCTTGGGTTTCGTCGAGAGACTTCCGGTAGAACCACCGGAATAGTGGTGCGCATGGCCTCCACCTCCACGGTCTCCGATGTTGTCGACCCCCGGGACGCGGCGCGGCGCCCGCGCCGCCCGCTCAGCCTCGAGGACCGCTATCACCGGCACGACGGGCTGGTGTACCTCTCCGGTCTCCAGGCGCTGGTCCGACTGCCTTTGGAGCAGCACCGCCTGGACCGAGCGCGCGGCCTGGCCACGCGCACCCTCATCTCCGGCTATGAGGGTTCGCCTCTCGCCGGGTACGACCTGGAGCTGAGCCGGCAGCAGCAGCTGCTCGACGAGCACGGCGTGGTCCTCCGCCCCAGCGTCAACGAGGAGCTGGGCGCGAACGTCGTGCAGGGGTCGCAGCTCGTCTCGGTGGTCGGCGAGGCGACCTGCGACGGCGTGGTGGGCATCTGGTACGGCAAGGCGCCGGGGCTGGACCGGGCCAGCGACGCCCTGCGCCACGCCAACCTCGGTGGTGCCGCGCCCCGCGGCGGAGTCCTGGTGCTCGTCGGTGACGACTCCGTCGCCAAGTCCTCGACGGTGCCGAGCAGCTCGGAGGTCGCGATGGCCGAGCTCGGGATGACCGTGCTGAGCCCGAGCGATCCCCAGGACGTGCTCGAACTGGGCCTGCACGGGATCGCGCTGTCCCGCTTCTGCGGGTTGTGGACCGGGCTGAAGCTCGCCACCAACGTCGTCGACGGGGGGATGACGGTCGACCTGGACTCCCTGTCCGTGGAACCGCTGGTCCCGGACAACGTGGTCGACGGGGCGCCGTACGTCCACACGGTCTCGGCGACGTTCCTGCAGCCCACGCTCGCCGGCCTGGAGCACTCGGCCATGAACATCCGCCCCGAGCTCGCCCGTCGCTACGCGCGGGCCAACGGCCTCAACCGCGTCGTGGGCGACCCCGAGGCGCGGCTCGGGCTGATCGCCCACGGGGCGACGTACCTCGACACGCTCCGGGCGCTGCACCGCCTCGGGATCGATCCCGAGCAGCCCGGCTCGGGCGTCCGGCTGCTCAAGCTCGGCATGGTCTCCCCACTCGACCCCCAGGGCGTGCGGGAGTTCGCTGCCGGCCTCAAGGAGATCGTTGTCGTCGAGGAGAAGCGCCCGTTCGTGGAGCTCGCCGTCAAGGACGCGCTGTACGGCACCACCTCGGCTCCCCGGGTGTTCGGCAAGCGCGGAGCCGACGGCTCGGTCCTGCTGCGCAGCGACGCCGACCTGCCCCCGGAGGTGATCGCCGAGGCGGTCGCACCCCGGCTGTCGTTGCTGCTGCCCGGCTTCGAGGCACGCCCGGGGGCGGCCGACGCACCGCGACCGCGGCGAGCGCTGCCGCTCCTGGCCCGGCAGCCGTACTTCTGCTCCGGCTGTCCCCACAACCGCTCCACCCACACACCGGCGGGCTCGCTCGTCGGTGCGGGGATCGGCTGCTCGGCGCTCGCCTCCTACATGGACGAGGACCGGGTCGGCCAGATCATGGGCCTCTCCCAGATGGGTGGCGAGGGCGCGGCCTGGGCGGGGATCTCGCCGTTCGTCAAGGAGGACCACGTCTTCCAGAACATCGGCGACGGCACCTACCACCACTCCGGCAGCCTGGCCGTCCGTGCGGCGGTCGCCGCCGGGGTGAACATCACCTACAAGCTGCTCTACAACGACGCCGTCGCGATGACCGGCGGTCAGCAGGCCGTCGGCAGGATGTCGGTTCCCGAGCTGGTGCAGGAGCTGCTCGCCGAGGGAGTCGCCCGCATCGTCGTCACCACCGAGGACCTCGAGGACTACCGCGGGGTCCGACTCGCCCGGGGTGTCGAGGTCCGGCACCGTGACCGGCTGATCGAGACCCAGGAGGAGCTGGCGAAGGTCCCCGGCGTGACCGTGCTGCTGCACGACCAGGAGTGCGCCACCGAGCTGCGCCGCAAGCGCAAGCGGAAGAAGGTCGTCGAGCCCACCACCCGGGTGTTCATCAACGAGCGGGTGTGCGAGGGCTGTGGCGACTGCGGCGAGAAGTCCAACTGCCTGTCGGTGCAGCCGGTGGAGACCGAGTTCGGCCGGAAGACCCAGATCCACCAGGCCTCGTGCAACAAGGACTACTCCTGCCTGGCGGGCGACTGCCCGTCCTTCCTCGTCGTCGAGCCGGGCGAGCGGGTCGTCCGCCGCGATCCCGCGCCACTCGACGCCGACACCCTGCCCCTGCCCCGGCTGCGTGTCCGCACGGACGACTTCGGACTGCGGATGACCGGCATCGGCGGGACCGGCGTGGTCACCACCGCCCAGATCCTGGCCACGGCCGCGGTGATCGACGGGCTGCACGTGCGGGGGCTCGACCAGCTGGGCATGGCGCAGAAGGGCGGCGCGGTCGTGTCGGACCTGCTGTTCGGGGAGAACCCCGAGCGGCGACCGAACAAGGTCGGTCGGGGCGAGTGCGACCTCTACCTGGGCTGCGACGTGCTGGTCGCGGCGACCGACGCCAACCTCTCGACGACGGCGCCGGACCGGACGCTGGCGGTGATCTCGACCAGTGAGGTCCCCACCGGCGAGATGATCTCGCACGCCGCGGTCACCTTCCCCACGGCCGACCGCACCGTCGACGTCATCGCCGGGCGCGCTAAGGACCTCGTGCGCGCCGACGCCCGCGGCATCTGCCGCGCGCTCTTCGGCGACGACCAGTACGCCAACGTGTTCCTCGTCGGGGTCGCCGTCCAGGCCGGCGGGCTGCCCATCAGCCCGGAGAGCATCGAGGAGGCGATCACGCTCAACGGCGCCGCCGTCGACCGCAACCTCCAGGCGTTCCGCCGCGGCCGGCAGCTGGTCGCGGACCCGGAGGCGCTGACCCGCGCCGTCGAGCCGGACGCCCCGATCGAGGCCGAGCGCGGCCCCAGCGCCTTCGCCCGGGACGTGGTCGACGGCGTCGGCGCAACCGCCGGCAGCGACCTCGAGGCGCTGGTGCTGCGCCGGGTGGACGAGCTCGTGGACTACCAGAACCGCGCCTACGCCCGGCAGTACGCCGACGTGGTGCGGCAGGTGCGCTCGGTCGAGGAGCGGACGCTCGGCGCGGCCGGCGCGATCACCGAGGGCGTCGCCGCCCACCTGTACAAGCTGATGGCCTACAAGGACGAGTACGAGGTCGCCCGGCTGTCCCTGGACGCGGAGCTGGAGCGGGCGGTCAAGGCCGAGTTCGGGCCCGACGCGACCTGGTCCTACAAGCTGCACCCGCCGGTGTTCCGAGCGCTGGGCATGGATCGCAAGATCACGCTCGGTCCGTGGTTCACGCCCGCCTTCCGCGCCCTGCGCGGCATGCGCCGGGTGCGCGGCACGGCCCTGGACCCGTTCGGGATGGCGAAGGTGCGCCGGGTCGAGCGCGCCCTGATCGGGGAGTACGTCGCCGCGGTGCGCACCGCACTGGCGTCGCTGACCCCGGCGACCCGCTCGATCGTCCTGGAACTGGTCACCTTGCCCGACATGGTCCGTGGCTACGAGGACATCAAGCTCGACAATGTCGAGCGCTACCGTGCCCGGCTGGCCGAGCTCCTCGCAGCCCTGGAGGGGCAGCCGTCGGCCGAGGCAGTCGCCTGATGGCGGACCCCCTGGTCCCGCTCGACCGGATCGCACCGGTGCTGGCGCAGGCGCTCTCCGACGAGCGCTGGCTCGACGTGACGGCGACGCTCATCGCCGGCGGCAAGTCGAACCTGACCTACCGGTTGACCAGTCCGGCCGGCGAGGCGGTCCTGCGCCGTCCTCCGTCGGGCCGGCTGCTGCCCCGGGCACACGACATGGCCCGGGAGGCCCGGATCCAGCTGGCCCTGGCCGGCAGCGAGGTGCCGGTGGCTCCGGTGCTCCTGGTGCAGTCCGCCGAGCTCATCGGTGTCCCCTTCTACGTCATGGGGATGGTCGAGGGGCACGTGCTCCGCGACGAGCTGCCCGAGGGATACGCCCGGTCGCAGGCGGATCGGACGGCGATCACGGACACCCTCGTCGGCACCCTCGCCGACATCCACCGGCTCGACCCGGCCGCGGTGGGACTCGGCGACCTCGGCCGGCCCGAGGGCTTCATGGCACGGCAGGTCGAGCGCTGGTCCGACCAGTGGGAGCGGTCGAGGAGCCGGCCGGTCGCCGCCGTCGACACCCTCGCCGCGCGCCTCCGCGGGATCCGGTTCCCGCCGGCATCCGGCGCCCTCGTGCACGGCGATTTCCGGCTGGACAACTGCCTGCTCGACGTCGACGACCCGGGCCGGGTGAACGCCGTGCTCGACTGGGAGCTGTCCACGCTGGGCGATCCGCTGGCCGACCTCGGCATGCTGCTCCTCTACTGGACCGAGGCCGGCGATCCTCCGCCGTTGCTGACCCCGGCGCTGACCGCCTCGCCGGGCTTCCCCGGGCGGTCCTCCGTCATCGAGCGGTACGCCGATCTGACCGGGGCCGATCTCACCGCGTTGCCGGCGTACGTCGCGTTCGCGCACTTCAAGTTCGCCGTGATCGCCCAGGGGATCGCCGCCCGGGTCGAGGCCGAGGCCATGGCCGGCCAGCAGTTCGGGGACCTCGCCGGCGAGGTCGAACGCATCGCCGCCGCGGGCCTCGATCACCTGGTCCAGCACCACTGAGCGAGCCGAGAAAGGAGCGGATGTGGACTTCGAGCCGAGCACCCGGGCGAACGAGACCTGTGCACGGATGTGGGACTTCATGCGTGAGGAGGTCTTTCCGGCCGAGACGGAGTGGGCCGCGTACCTGCGCGAGCACGGCGAGCACGCCCATCCACCGGTGATGGAACGGCTGAAGGAGTCCGCGCGCTCCCGGGGGCTGTGGAACCTCTTCCTGCCCTCGCAGTCCCAGCTGAGCAACCTGGAGTACGCCCAGGTCGCCGAGATCTCCGGATGGTCACCGGTGATCGCCCCGGAGGCGATCAACTGCCAGGCGCCGGACACCGGCAACATGGAGGTGCTGCACATGTTCGGCACCCAGGAGCAGAAGCAGCAGTGGCTGGAGCCGCTGCTGGAGGGCCGGATCCGGTCGGCGTTCGCGATGACCGAACCCGACGTCGCCTCCTCGGACGCCACCAACATCGAGACCACGATCGCCCGCGACGGCGACGACTACGTCATCAACGGCCGCAAGTGGTGGATCACCGGCGTGGCCGACGAGCGCTGCCAGATCCTCATCGTGATGGGCAAGACCGACCGCGGCGCCGAGACCCACCGCCAGCAGTCCATGATCCTGGTGCCGCGCGGCACCGCCGGGCTGACCATCGAGCGGCACCTGCCGATCTTCGGCTACCAGGACCAGCACGGTCACTCCGAGCTCGTCTTCCGCGACGTGCGCGTGCCCGCGACGAACCTGATCGCCGACGAGGGCGACGGCTTCCGGATCGCCCAGGCCCGGCTCGGTCCGGGCCGGATCCACCACGCGATGCGCGCGATCGGCATGGCCGAGCGGGCGATGGCGCTGATGATCCATCGAGCCACGTCCCGGGTCGCCTTCGGCACGCGGCTCTCCGACCAGGGCGTGGTGCAGGAGCTGATCGCCCAGTCGCGCATCGAGATCGACCAGGTCCGGCTGCTCGTGCAGAAGACCGCCTGGCTGATCGACCGGCACGGCGCCAGGGACGCGCGCACGGAGATCGCGGCGATCAAGGTCGCTGCACCGGCGGTGGCCACGCGGGTCATCGACCGGGCCATCGAGGTCTTCGGTGCCATGGGCGTCAGCGACGACACCCCGCTGGCCTACTTCTACGCCTGGGCTCGCGTGCTCCGCATCGTCGACGGCCCCGATGCCGTCCATCGGCGGTCCATCGCCCGCGACGAACTCCGCCGTACGCCGCCGTACGTCGGCTGACGCCGACCGCGCGGCCGACCGAAAGATCAGGAGACCGATGTCCACCTCCCGTTCCGCCCTCGTGACCGGCGCGTCCCGGGGCATCGGCCGAGCGATCGCCGAGCGGCTCGCCGGCGAAGGCTTCGACCTCACCATCACCGCACGCGACGCCGAGGCACTGGAGCGCGTCAGGGACGACCTGGTGCCGAGCGGCAGCACCGTGCTGGCCCAGGTCGCCGACGTGCGCGACGTCGACCAGGTGCACGAGCTCGCGCGGGCGCACCTGGACGTGCATCGCGGCGTGGATCTCGTCGTCGTCGCCGCAGGCATGGGCGTCGGCGGCGACGACCTGGCGACCTTTCCGCTCCGTCGCCTCGACGCCATGCTCGACGTCAACCTGCGCGCACCCTTCGCCCTGGTGCAGGCGCTGCTGCCGGCGCTGCGCGAGGCGGGCACGACCGAGCACGGCGGAAAGGTCATCGCTCTGGCCTCCATCACCGGCGTCGCCAGCGAGCCCGGGCTGGCGGCGTACGGCGCCTCCAAGGCGGCCCTGATCAGCCTGTGCGAGTCCATCACCGTCGCCGAGGCCGGGAACGGGGTGTCTGCGACCGCGATCTCACCGGGGTTCGTCGACACCGACATGGCCGCCTGGGTCCACGACCGGATCCCCACGGCGGGCATGATCCGCCCGTCCGACGTCGCCGAGATGGTCATCGCCGTTGCCCGGCTCTCCCGCAACGCCGCCGTGCCCAACATCGTGCTGACGCGACCCGGCCCCAACGTCTGGCGAGCCTGAGCCAGGTCGGTCCGTCGGTCGTGAACCCGGCCCGGCGGACCCTCGCCCAGCTGCCCGGGGAGCGCCGTCCCGGTCCGTGCCAGGCTCTGACGGCGACGATCTTCCTTCGAGAACCAGGACGGAGACGACCGCGGTGCAGCTGGACTGGGTGAGGGCGTTTCTCGCCGTGGTGGACCACGGCGGGTTCCACGCTGCCGCGGTGGAGCTGTACCGCTCCCAGGGCCGGATCAGCAGCTACGTGGCGGCCCTGGAGCGAGAGCTCGGTGCCCAGTTGTTCGACCGGGAGCACCGGCCGGCGCGGCTCACGGCCGCGGGGGAGGTCTTCGTCCCGCACGCCCGCGCGATGGTCGAGGAGGTGCAGACCGGCAAGGCCGCCGTGGCGGGAGTGCAGGGGCTCCTCACGGGAGACGTGGCACTGGCCACCTATCCCAGCGCCGGGGCGTCGTTCGTCCCCGAGGTGCTCCGTCGTTTCTCGCGGGAGCACCCGGGGATCCGCGTGGAGCTGGTCGAGGCGGCCGTCCGGGGCATCGACAGCGCGCTCGACCAGGGCGTGGCCCAGCTGGCCATCCGCCCGGCCCTGCCACCGCCGATGAACCGGCAGGGGTTCGAGCACACGCCCCTGTGGCGGGAGCCGATGTGCCTGGTGGTCCCCGAGGGCCATCCCCTGTGCGCATCGGGAACGGCCCGGCTGCCCGACCTGCAGGGGACGGAGATGGTCGTCTCGGGCCACAACCTGCGCTACGACACCGAGGTGTTCCGGCTCCTCGAGGGCAGCGGGATCGACGTGAAGATCCGGTTCCTGTCCGACCAGCCGCAGATCCTCGTCGGCCTCGTCCGCAGCGGCCTCGCCATCGGCCTGACCAATCGGCTGGCCGTCGACAGCGTTCGTACCGAGGGCGTGGTCGTGGTCGGGCTCGATCCCCCGTTGTACCGCGAGGTGGGAGCCTTCTGGGCCCCCGGGCTGTCCCGCTCGCCCGCGGCCAAAGCTCTCCTCGAGACCGTCCGCCGGACCCCCGCGCCGTCGAACGTCACCGACCTCCGGACCGAGGCCCCCTGATCCGATTCCCGGATCTTCAGGCCCGGGTAGTCGCTGTTGACCCCGTACCGGCCCACCGAGCAGGCTCGGTCCGCACCGGAAAGTGACGTGGACTACTCCGGCGCCCGCCCGCGTCGGCCGCTCCTCGAGTGTCCGTCCGCGCGGAGAATCCCCCCGGCCGGACCTCGGCCCGGGACCGCGAGCATCCGGAAGGAGCCGATGTGACGACCGCGGACGACAAGCACGACCGCACCTCGGTCGCCGGTCTCGTCGCGATCGTGACCGGCTCGAGCTCCGGCATCGGGAAGGCGATCGCCGCCCGGCTCGCGATGGGCGGCGCCCGGGTGGTCGTCAACTCGCGCGACGCCGGGCGGGCCCAGGAGGCCGCCGACGAGCTGACCGCCGAGGGCCACGACGCCCATCCGGTGGCGGCCGACGTGTCCCGCCCCGAGGGCGCGACCGGCCTGGTCGAGGCGGCCGTCGACGCCTACGGCCGGGTCGACGTCCTGGTCAACAACGCCGGCGTGCCCTCCGTCCGGCCGGCCGAGGAGCTGTCCCTCGAGGACTGGTCCTCGGTCCTCGCGACCAACCTGACCGGTCCGTTCCTCTGCGCCCAGGCCGCGGCACGCGTGATGCTGCCCCGCTCCAGCGGCGTGATCGTGAACGTCTCCTCCATCCTGGGCTCGACGGCGATCCCCGGCCGGACCGCCTACGTCACCGCCAAGCACGGACTCGAGGGCCTGACCCGGTCCCTCGCCGTCGAGTGGGCGCCCCGCGGGATCCGGGTGGTCTCGGTCAGCCCCGGCTACGTCGCCACCCCTCTGGTCACCCAGACGATGCAGCGCGGCGGTTTCTCGGCGGAAGACATCAACCGGCGCACCCCGCTGGGGCGGCTCGCCGATCCGGACGAGATCTCCGACGTCGTCGCCTGGGTCGCCTCGCCCGCGGCCTCCTACGTCACCGGCTCGCAGGTCGCGGTCGACGGCGGGTGGCTCGCCTACGGCGGCTGGTGACCCGCGCGCCGCTGTCACCCGCCCCCCCACCTGCCGAGAGGACCCCGTGAGCACGACGAGACCCGCCTTCACCCCGCAGTTCATGCGGGAGGACGGCGACGCCGCCCCGTGGACGGTGCTGCGACCCGATGGGCAGCTCGAGGAGGGCGCCCGGCCGACCCTGGACGACGCCCAGCTGCGCGAGGCCTGCGAGCTGATGCTCTTCTCCCGCGCCTTCGACGAGAAGGGGTTCAGCCTCCAACGGCAGGGGCGCTTCGGCACCTTCTCCCCGGTGCGGGGCCAGGAGGCGTCCGTGGTCGGAGCCGCCGTCGCCCTCGATCCGCAGCGTGACTGGGTGGTTCCTCAGTACCGCGAGCTGCCGGCCCTGCTGCGCCAGGGGCTGCCGCTGGAGCAGTTCATGCTCACCTTCCTCGGCGATCCCCGGGGAGGCCTCGCCCCGGAGGGGGTCAACGTCCTCCCCATCCAGATCGGGCTGGCCGCACAGCTGCCCCAGGCCGTGGGCCTGGCGTGGGGACTGGCCCGCCAGGGCCGCGACGCGGTCGTCCTCGTCTTCTGCGGTGACGGCGCGTCGTCCGAGGGTGACTTCCACGAGGCCTGCAACCTGGCGGGCACGCTCGGCGCCCCCGTGGTCTTCCTGCTGCAGAACAACGGCTGGGCCATCTCCACCCCGCGGTCGCGGCAGTCGGCGGCGGTGACCCTGGCCGCCCGCGCGCCCGGCTACGGCATCCCCGGGTCCCTGGTGGACGGCAACGACCTGCTCGCCGTGCACGAGGTGGTCAGCGACGCCGTCGGCCGGGCCCGCGCCGGCGATGGCCCCTCCCTGGTCGAGACGCTCACCTACCGCCTGGGCGACCACAACACCGCCGACGACGCCCGCCGCTACCAGCCGGCCGACGAACTGGAGAGCTGGGCGCCGCGCGACCCGATCGCGCGGGTGCTCGCCCACCTGCGCTCCCGCGACCTGTGGGACGACGAGCACGACGCCGCGGTCCGTGCCCGGATCGGCCGCCGCATCGACGAGGCGGTGCGCACGGTGGAGGGGGTGGAGCCGCCCGGCGTGGACCACCTGTTCGCCCACGTGGGCGAGGAGCTGTCGCCCCGGCTGGCGCGCCAGCGCGCCGACCTGATCGCCTCGGTGGAGACCCGATGAGCACGCTGAACATGCTGCAGGCGATCAACGCCACCCTGCGCGCAGAGCTGGCCCGCGACGAGCGGGTGATGGTGCTGGGGCAGGACGTCGGACGGCTGGGCGGCGTCTTCCGTGCCACGGACGGGCTGCTCGACGAGTTCGGCGCCGACCGGGTCGTGGACATGCCGCTGGCGGAGGCCGCCATCGTCGGGGCCTCGATCGGCCTGGCCGCCTCGGGGCTGGTTCCCGTCGCCGAGCTGCAGTTCCTCGGGTTCAGCCACCAGGCCTTCCACCAGATCGGCGCCCAGCTGGCGCGGATGCGCTACCGGTCCCAGGGCCGTTTCCCGATGCCGGTGGTGCTCCGGGCCCCCTTCGGCGGCGGCGTGCGGACCCCCGAGCTGCACTCGGAGGCGCTCGAGGCCCAGTTCGTGCAGAGCCCCGGGCTCGCCGTCGTCACCCCCGCGACGCCGGCCGACGCGAAGGGCTTGCTACAGACCGCCGTCCGGTCCTCGGACCCGGTGCTGTTCTGCGAGCCGCTGCGCGGCTACCGCCTCGTCACCGGCGAGGTGCCCGACGAGGACTGCCCGATCCCCTTCGGGCGCTCCCGGGTCGCGCGGGAGGGCGACGACGTCACGATCGTGGCCTGGAGCGCCGCCGTGCAGGTGGCCGAGAAGGCCGCCGACGTGCTCGCCGAGGAGGGCATCTCGGTCATGGTGCTGGACCTGCGCACGCTGGTTCCGCTCGACGAGACGGGGCTGATCGAGGCCGTGGCGGCGACCGGACGGTGCGTCGTGGTGCACGAGGCCCCGTTGAGTGCCGGGTTCGGCGCCGAGGTGGTGGCGACGGTCAACGACGGCGCCTTCTGGTCCCTCGAGGCACCGGTGGCACGGGTCGCCGCGCCGGACACCCCCTATCCGCCCGGGCGCATCGAGGACCTGTTCGTCCCCACCGTCGCCCGCGTCGTCGCTGCCGTGAGGGCCACGGTGAAGGCGGGATGAGCGAGCTGGTGTTCACCCTGCCCGACGTGGGCGAGGGGCTGGCCGAGGCCGAGGTGATCGACTGGCTGGTGCCCCTCGGGGCCGCCGTCCGGGCCGATCAACCCGTCGTGACCGTGGAGACGGCCAAGGCGCAGGTGGAGCTGCCGGCGCCCGCCGACGGCGTCCTGCGGTCGTTCCTGCACGACCCCGGGGACACCGTCGCCGTGGGGGCGCCCCTGTTCGTCCTCGACACCGCGGACGCCGACGCCGAGCCGGCTCCCGGCGGGCTGCGGCCCGGGCGTCCCGGGCGGGTCCTCGCCGCCCCGAGCACGCGACGGTTCGCCGTCACCCACGGCCTGGACCTCCGGGACGTCCGGGGCACGGGGCCCTCCGGGCGCGTCCTGCTGGCCGACGCCGAGGCCGCCCTCGCCCGGGCGGCGGATGCCTCACCGGCGGCCGCCGCCCCGGCTCCGGCGGCGGAGCCCGTCGGGACGGTCCGGCCGTCCGAGGCGCCGGCCGACACCGACGTCCGGCCGCTGCGTGGCCTCCGCCGTCAGGTGGCGCGGGCCATGACCGCGGCCTGGCAGATCCCGCACATCACCGAGTTCCGCGAGATCGACGCCACCGAGCTGGAGCGCGCGCACCGGTCGCTCCGGGCCGACGCCGGCGAGCAGGGCACACGCCTGACCCTGCTGCCCCTGCTCGTGCGCGTCGTGGTGGCCGCACTGCGGCGCCACCCGGAGGTCAACGCCACCGTCGACATGGAGCGCGAGGAGGTCACGCTGCACCGGCGGCAGCACATCGGCATCGCGGCCGCGACGCCCGACGGCCTCGTCGTCCCGGTGCTGCACGACGCGGGCCGGCGGAGCGTCCCGGCGCTCGCCCGGGAGATCGCCCGGCTCGGCGACGCCGCCCGCGACCGCTCCCTGACCGTGCCCGAGACCACGGGGGCCACGTTCACGGTCAGCAACTTCGGCAGCTACGGCACGTGGCTGGGGACCCCGCTGATCAACGCCCCGCAGGTGGCCATCGCCGGGTTCGGCCGGGTGCGGGACGCCGTCGTCCCCGTCGACGGGGTCCCGGCCGTGCGCCGCGTGCTCCCGGTCGCGGTCTCCGCCGACCACCGGGTCCTGGACGGCGACCACCTCGGGTCGTTCGTGAACACCCTCGAGCGGCTGGTCCGCACGCCCCTGCTCCTGCTCGGCGAGGAGGACTGATGGTCGTCGGGGAGATCGCCGAGGCGGTGGACCTGCTGGTCGTCGGCGGCGGCCCGGCCGGCTACTCCGCGGCGCTGCGCGGTGCGCAGCGCCGCCGCGACGTGGTGCTGGTCGACCGGGACGGCGACGACGGCGTCGGCGGTGTGTGCCTGCGGGCCGGGTGCATCCCGTCCAAGGCGCTGATCGAGCTCGCCGACCTGCTGGAGCGGACCACCGCGATGGCGGCCGCGGGCCTGCCGGGCGGGGAGCGCCGGGTGGACCTGGCCGCGTTCCAGCGGGCCAAGGAGCAGATCGTCGGCGACCTCACCGGCGGCGTGCGCTCGCTGCTGCGCGGCGCCGGCGTGCGCACGATCGGCGGCGACCTGCGGTTCACCCGGCCCGACCAGGCCGTCGTGTCCACCCTCGACGGCCGTGCCGCCCACCTGGAGTTCCGCGACGTCGTCCTCGCGACCGGCTCCCGCCCCGTCGTCCTCCCCGCTCTGGCTCCCGACGGCGAGACCGTGCTCGACAGCACCGGGGTGCTCGCCCTGGAGGAGGTGCCGGCCACCGTGGCGGTGATCGGCGCCGGCTACATCGGCGTCGAACTGGGCACCGCGCTGGCCAAGCTCGGAGCCACGGTGACGCTGGTCGAGCTGGCCGACCGGATCCTCCCGGAGCTCGACGCCGCGCTCGTCCGGCCGGTGGCGCGCCGGCTGGAGCAACTGGGGGTCGCGGTCCTGACCGGCGCCCGCGCCGAGGGGCACGAGGACGGCGTCCTGCAGGTGCGGCGGGCCGACCAGCAGGTGGCGGTCAAGGCCGACGTGGTGGTGGTCGCCGTCGGTCGCCGCCCGAACACCGACGAGCTGGGCCTGGACCGGCTCGGGGTGGTGCCCGGACCCGGCGGGCTCCTGGAGGTCGGCCCGGACCGGTCGCTGCGCCGGCACGTCGCCGCCATCGGGGACATCACGCCCGGTCCGGCGCTCGCGCACAAGGGGTACGCCGAGGCGCCCGTGGCAGTCGACGGGTTGTGCGGCGACCGCGTCGCCTTCTCTCCCGCCGCCATCCCGGCGGTCGTGTTCGCCGACCCCGAGATCGCCACGGTCGGCCTGACCGCGTCGGCCGCCCGGGAGGCCGGCATCGACGCCCGCGTCACCACCGTCCCCATGGCCGGCAACGGCCGGGCGATGACCCTGCGGGCCCCCCGCGGCGTCGTGCAGCTGGTCTGGGAGGCCGACACCGACCTGGTGCTGGGCCTGCACGTCACCGGCCCGCACGCCTCCGAACTCATCGCCGAGGGAACCGTCGCCCTCGAGATGGGCGCCACCGTCGGCGACCTCGCCGACACCGTCCACGTCCACCCCACCGTCGGGGAGCAGGTGCAGGAGGCCGCCCGGGCGGCCGCCGGCCGCGCCCTGCACTCCGCCGGCTGAGATGCCCCGTTCCCGCACCGACCCCGCAACACCCCCACGAAGGAGTCCCAGTGTTCAACGCCGAATCGATGCTCCTCATCCACGGCCGCGTCTTCGACGGGACGGGCAACGAGCCCATCCCGGACGGCGGCGTCTGGATCGAGGGCGACGAGATCCGCCGGGTCGGCTCCGCCGACCAGTTCGACGACGTCCCCGACAGCGTTCCGCGGGTCGACGTCGGCGGGCGCTTCGTCATGCCGGGGCTGGTCGAGTCGCACTCGCACCTGTCCTACTTCAACGCCTCCAGCCTGCAGGACCTCGACATGAACTGCACCGCCGAGGCGACCACGATCAAGGCGGTGCTGAACGCCCGGACGATGCTCCGGGCCGGCTACACCTCGGCGTTCAGCTTCGGGTCGCTGCACGCGGTCGACGTGGAGCTGCGCAGGCACATCAACTCCGGTGACATCCCGGGGCCGCGGTACGTCGCATGCGGCCGGGACGTCCTGGGGACCGGCGGCATGGTGGACTGGAACCCCGACCACCTCCAGCTCGGCATGGACGGGCTCGCGCTGCTCGCCGACAACCCCTGGGAGGTCCGGAAGGCGATCCGCACGATCCGCAAGAACGGCGCCGACTCGGTCAAGGTCTACCTGGACGGCGAGGGGATGATCGAGTCCGACCTCCCCGGCGAGCTCTCCTACACGCAGGAAGAGGCGGATGCCGCCGCGGACGAGGGGCACCGCCGCAACCTCAAGATGATCTGCCACGCCCGGTCCGCCGACGCCGTGACGATGGCCCTCAAGGCCGGCATGGACGTCATCGGCCACGCCAACTACCTCGACGACGAGGCCCTCGACCGGCTGTACCGCGACCGGCACCGCATCTTCGTCACGCCGGCGATCCACTGGCAGGTCGGCCTCTACGAGAACGGCGCCGAGTTCGGGTTCACCAGCGGCGTCCTCGACGGCCTCGGTTACAAGGCCGAGATCGCCGAGACGATCAACAGCGTCGCCAAGATGAAGGCCAAGGGGATCCGCATCCTGCCCGGCGGCGACTTCGGCCTCGCCTGGACCCCGCACGGCACCTACGCGCGAGACCTGCAGAACTTCGTCGAGCTGTTCGACTACACCCCGATGGAGGCGCTCGTCGCCGCCACCCGCGACGCGGGCGCGATGGTGGACTTCGGCGGCAAGGTCGGCACGCTCGAGGCCGGCAAGTTCGCCGACATCGTCGTGGTCGACGGCGATCCCTTGACCGACATCACCGTCCTGCAGGACCAGGACAAGATCGTCTCGGTGATCCAGGGCGGCCGTTTCTTCCACAACTCGATGCCCGCCGGGCCGCGGTTCGACCTGTCCGCCAAGCCCGGCATGACCCCGGCGGAAGAGGACAGGCTGCTGTCCTCGGCCGAGTGACCGGGCCGTCATGGGTTTCGACCTCGCCGCGGTCAAGGCGCTGGCGGCGGACAAGCAGACGTCGGTGAGCCCCTGCAACCGGCGCTGCGAGGAGCGCGGCACGTGCGCTTTCGGGCGCAACGAACCCCCGGGGTGCTGGTGCCGGCAGAAGCCGCGGCTCCGGCGGGTCCGGGCCGCGGACGACCGGAGCCCGGCCGCCCCGTGACGGCGCGCCGACGTTTCCGCGGGGAGCCGGGCCCGCCCGGCTCCCCGCCCACCTCCAGATCGGGCGACACATGAAACTCGTGACCTTCTCCACCGGCTCCGCGCAGCGGGTGGGTGTGGTGGACGCCGAGCGCGGCGTCGTCCGCGACCTCGCCGGGGTCCTCCCCGAGGGGTTCGGTGTCCTGGACCTGATCGAGCGGTGGGCCGAGTTCGGCCCGCAGCTCGAGCAGCGCGCCGCGGGGCAACCGGAGCACCCGCTCGAGGAGGTGCGCCTGCTGGCGCCCATCCCGGCGCCGCGCCGCGACGTCTTCTGCGTCGGCAAGAACTACCGCGAGCACGTCGTGGAGTTCGGCCGGAGCGGCTACGACAGCCCCGACCGCTCCGAGGCGCTCCCCGAGGCGCCGGTCGTCTTCTCGAAAGCGACGACGTCGGTCACTGGGCCCTTCGACGACATCGAGCCGCACCGCGGGGTGACCGAGGAGCTGGACTACGAGGCCGAGTTGGGCGTGATCATCGGTCGCGGTGGCCGGGGGATTCCCCGCGAGCAGGCGTTCGACCACGTCTGGGGTTACACGATCATCGACGACGTCACCGCGCGGGACCTGCAGCGCACCCACAAGCAGTGGCTGCTGGGCAAGTCGCTGGACACCCACTGCCCGATGGGGCCGTACGCCGTCTCCGCCGACGAGATCCCCGACGTGACCGCCCTGGTCGTGGAGAGCCGGGTGAACGGCGAGCCGCGCCAGTCCGCCCCGTTGAAGGACCTGATCTTCGACATCCCGGAGCTGATCGCCACCATCTCCGCCGGCATCACGCTGCTGCCCGGCGACGTCATCGCCACGGGCACGCCCGCCGGGGTCGGCATCGGCTTCGACCCGCCCAGGTTCCTGGCCAGCGGCGACGTGGTCGAGGTCTCGGTGAGCGGGCTGGGCACCCAGCGCAACCGGATTGCCTGAACCGACCGACGACGAGAGGCAGAAGACATGAACGTGAACGGGAAGGACCTGGCGGTCGAGGTCGACGGCGAGGGTCCCGCCGTGCTAATGGTGCACGGCCTCGGCGGAACCTCGAACTTCTACCAGGTGCAGGCCGACGTCCTGGCCGACCGGTTCCGGGTGATTCGGGTGGACTCGGCCGGCGCCGGGCGCTCGCCGGTGGCCGAGGGGATCGGCGTCGAGTCGCACGCCGACGACCTGGCCGCCGTCCTCGACGGGCTCGGTATCGAGTCGGCCGCCGTCGTCGGGCACTCACTGGGCACGCTCATCGTCCGGGCGCTGGCCGCTCGACACCCGCAGAAGGTGACCAAGCTGGCGCTACTCGGCGCCGTCCGGGAGCCCGCCGAGGCCGGCCGGAAGGCTCAGCGCGACCGGGCCGCGCTCCTGCGGGACCGGGGCACCGCCGCCGTCGCACCGGCCGTGGTGGCCAACGCCCTCTCGGAGACGACGCGGCGCGACCACCCCGAGGTCGCCGCGTTCGTGCGCGAACTGGTCATGCGGCAGGACGCGGAGGGCTATGCCCGCAACTGCGAGGCGCTGGCCGCCGCCGCCGACCCGGGACCGATCGACCCGAACCTGCCCCTCCTGCTGGTCACCGGGGCCGACGACAAGGTGGGCCCGCCCGAGGCGAGCCACGAGCTCGCGCGTGCCCACGGCACCGCCACGGTCGAGGTCGTGCCGGGGACAGGGCACTGGACGGCGCTGGAAGCCGCCGGGACCGTCACCGATCAGCTGTTGAGGTTCCTCTGAGTCCGCTGGACGCGTGACGGCCGGCGGAGGCGGCCATCGAGCCACCGGTGTCCGTGCCGTCCCCGCCCGTCCGCCGACGTGGACCCGGGCGGATCCGGCCCAGGTTGGTTCCGCAGTCGGTCCTCGCGCCCATCACGCACCTCCAGCAGTGAGCGTGAGCTCTCTGGTCGGCCGGCTGGTGGGCCGCGAACGTGCGAGCACGGGGAGAGATGGAACGGACCTCGAGGAACCGTCGATGCGCCGCTGAGCTGCCGCTTCAGCACTCCGCCTCACGTCCCATCGCTGTCTGGGACGTCGTCGACCTGACTACCGGTCAGACGCCGCTTCTCGCGCGCGGGGCTCCTCCGGGTGCAAGTGGTCCCAGCGGGCACGATTCCCCATCCACAGTTTCCGGACGGACAGCTGCGGGCGAGACCTGCCTCGCCACGCTCGACCCATGGCGTCTGACACCGCACCGCGAGCACCGCAGAGCTGCGAGGCCGGTCACCGGCCTGTCCGGGGCGTAGGCGACGTGTCGGGTGATCAAGCCCTCGTGACCGGTGGGCGCGCTGTCGACGCCGTCGCGCCGCGGTTGCTGGGGCGGGTCAGGAGCGCCCTTCGGGCCACGCTGCGCGTGGCGCCGGCTGCGCCGTCGTCAAGGTCCGCCTGCGGCGGGCTGTGCTTGCTGGTCCCCCGACCCGTCCGGCAGCTCAGCGTAGGGGCCTCCCGCGCCGTCTCCTCCCGACCGGACCAAGATCCTTCCGCCCTTCGGGCGCTGCGCTGCGGAAGCAGTCTTGGTCCGGTCGTCCCCCGCCGGCGCTTCCGGCCCCTGAGCAGAGCTCTTTGCCGGACCGGGCCGGTGACGTCCCGCTGAGTGGTGGATGTAGTCCTCACCGTGTTGGTCAGCGGTGTGGTGACTATGACGCGATCAGTGCCGGCTGCGCCACCTCCTTGGTCGGGTTCTCGGTCCGGTTGAGCAGGGCCATGGAGCCTTCGGAGAGGTAGCGGCGGTCGGAGACCTGCCATTCGTCGTGCGCCTCGACCAGGACCGCGCCGGCGAGGCGGAGTAGTGCTTCGGGGTTGGGGAAGACGCCGACGACGTCGGTGCGGCGCTTGATCTCCTTGTTCAGCCGCTCGAGCGGATTGGTCGACCAGATCTTCTTCCAGTGCGCGACGGGGAAGCCGGTGAAGGCGAGCAGGTCGTCGGCGGCGTCGCGGAGCATCGCTTCGACCTTGGGGAATTGGCGGCCGAGCATGCCGGCGATGACGTCGAGCTGGGAGTGCACGTGTTCGGCGTCGGGCTGGGCGAAGATCGTGCGGATCGCGGCGGCGACCATCTCGCTGTTGCCGCGGGGCACCTGGGCCAGCACGTTGCGCATGAAGTGCACTCGGCAGCGCTGCCAGGCCGCACCGAGCAGCACCGCGCCGATGGCGGCCTTCAGCCCGGCGTGGGCGTCGGAGATGACCAGCTGGGTGCCGGCCAGCCCGCGGGCCTTGAGCGTGCGCAGGAACGCGGTCCAGAACGCGCCGTCCTCCGAATCGCCGACGGCGAAGCCGAGCACCTCCCGGTGCCCGTCGGCGGCCACGCCGGTGGCGATCACCACGGCCTGGGAGACGACGCGGCGGTTGACCCGCGCCTTGCAGTAGGTCGCGTCGAGGAACACGTACGGGAACGCCTGCTCGGCCAGCGACCGGTCGCGGAACGAGCTCACTTCGGCGTCCAGATCGGCGCAGATCCGGGACACCTCGGACTTGGAGATGCCGGTGTCGGCACCCAGGGCCCGCACCAGATCATCGACCTTGCGGGTGGAGACGCCGTGCAGGTAGGCCTCCATCACCACCGCGAACAGCGCCTGGTCGATCCGCCGCCGGCGTTCCAGCAGCGAGGGGAAGAACGACCCCGCCCGCAGCTTCGGGATACGCAGCTCCAGGTCCCCGGCCGTGGTGGTCAACGTGCGCGGGCGGGAGCCGTTGCGCTGGGCGGTGCGGGCATCGGTGCGCTCGTGCGGGCCGGCGCCGATCACCGCCGTCAACTCGGCTTCGATCAGGGCCTGGTGAATCGTGGTCGCCGCCGACCGGACTCGGTCATCGACATCGGCGGCCTTCAGTGCCTCCAGCACCTCGAGCAGGGCAGACTGGTCCAGGGCCATCGTGTGTTGTGTCCTTCCGCGAGAACCATTGGCGTGGTCTCGCTGACCTTCACACGATGGCCCCTCTACGTGATCACTCACGTGAGCGGGGACCTGGACTTACACCACCAGCGGGGACGTCACCCCGCAGGGGTGAGTCCCCTGGAGTGGTGTAGATCGGGCCCCTGGCCTCGGTGATCGTGTCGGTCACCGACGTCGAGGGGCCACCGCGTGAGGCTCTGTGAGTACCCGCCAAGGAACTCACCGAAGAGGACTCA
>NZ_QOHG01000052.1 GCF_003319125.1 Blastococcus sp. TF02A-26
CGCCCGCCGCGCTTTCTCGGAGGTGTAGAGCCGTTTGTAGGCCCACTCCTCGAGCAGGGTGCGGTTGAGCCGTTCGACCTTGCCGTTGGTCTGGGGACGTCGGACGCGGGTGCGGGAGTGCTTGATGCCCAGCTGCTGGTGGGCGTCACGCCAGGCGTGGCTGACGTAGGGGCTGCCGTTGTCGGTCAGCACCCGTTCGACGGTGATGCCATGGCCGGCGAAGAAGGCGCGGGCGCGGGCCCAGAAGGCCAGCGCGGTAGCGGCGGTCTCGTCGTCGAGAGCCTCGGAGTAGGCCAGCCGGGTGTAGCCGTCGATGGCCGAGTGCACGTAGCAGTAGCCGATGTTGGGACGACCGCCGACCTTGCGCGGTCGGGCGGGGTCGCGATGGGCGTGCCGGTGCACATTCCCTTGAGCGCGGCCGTGCGCGCGCCAGCCACCTCCGTCGGGGATGTTGCCGAGCTTCTTCACATCGACGTGCACCAGCTCGCCGGGTCGGGCCATCTCGTAGCGGCGGATGGGTTCGCCGGTGACCCGGTCGACGTGCCAGAGCCGGTTGATCCGGCAGGCGACCAGGATTCGATGCACCGTCGAGGGCGCCAGTCCGACGCGGGCGGCGATGGCTACCGGCCCCAGCCGCTGCTTCCACCGCAGGTGCACGATGCGGCGCACGACCGACTGCGGTGTGCGCCGCGGCGAGGAGTGCGGGCGGCTGGACCGGTCGACCATCCCGGCCGGACCGAACTCCAGATAGCGATCCCGCCACCTGGTGGCCGTTGGCCGCGACACCTGGAATCGCTGGGCGGCCCAGGCCACGGGCCAGCCGTCGTCGACGATGCAGCGGGCCAGCCGAAGCCGGCCGGTTTCGGTCAGCGGCGCATTACGGTGAACCACGAGGGACCTCCTGTGGTCGGAGTGGGTGCTTGGCGGCTCCCACAGCCAACCCGGAGGTCCCTCCTCACTTCAAGATCACCCTCGGCCAGAGGCCGTGCACCAACCTGTCCGATCAGTACA
>NZ_QOHG01000009.1 GCF_003319125.1 Blastococcus sp. TF02A-26
CGACCAGCGCACGGCCGCCCTGGACGCCTGGCTGGAGCACTACAACACTGCCCGCAGCCACTCCGCCCTCAAAGGTCAGCCGCCGATCAGCCGCCTCGCCGCGTGAACAACCTGTCCGGTCACGACAACTAGCCGACCGGGCCGGCCCAGCGGGTCAGCGTCGCGGGGTCGACGACGCCGGGGCGCACCCGCTGCGGGTGGTCGCCGACCGGCACCGTCGCCACGACCTCGGCGGTGTCGTAGTCGATGACCACCACGCGGTCGTCCCCGCTGACCGAGACCCAGCACTCCTCGCCGTCGGGGCCGTTGGTCGTCCAGTACGGCTTCGCGCCCACGTCGACGATCGTGTGCTCGAGGGTGTCGCGGTCGACCAGCGCGGCGTAGTCCGACATCGTCCCGGCGGCGCACAGCGTGCTGCCGGTGGGGTCGATCGCCAGCCCGTGGTGCGCGGAGTCCAGCGTGTACAGCTCCCGGGGCAGCCCGTCGGTGCGGTCCGGCAGCGGGACGACGCGGCGGACGGCGCCCACGGTCGGCTCGCCCGGGTAGGTGACCTCGGGATCGGTGGCCTGGGTGTCGAACTCGACGAGGCCGTGGAAGAACGACACCTGCAGGTAGACGAAGCGCTCGTCCGGCGCCAGCGCCATCGGACGGACCGCCGAGGCCATGCCGGGGTACCCGGCCTCCGCCAGCTCCGCGCCCATGTCCCACCGGGACTCGATCGACATGTCCTCGGTGCGCACCACCTGGAACACCTGCTCGCCCTTGAGGGTGTCGTAGGCGGTGCCGAACTCGGGCCGGTCGACCGGCGTGTAGACCCGCCCGATGCTGGCGTGGAACACCCGTCCGCCGTCGGCGGTGTAGGTGTTCTCGTGCGGGGTGTCCCCGCTGGGGAAGGTGCGCAGCTCCGTGCCGGTGCGGATGTCGAGCTCGTGCACCACGTTCGCCGTCGAGTCGCTGACCAGCAGCCGCTCGCCGTCGGGGGACAGTCCCATGTGGTCGGCGCGGTAGCCCTCCATCGGGAACCGCCAGACGATGTCGCCGGTGGCCAGGTCCATCCCGACGACGTCGGCGAAGCTCGGCCGGCTGACCGCCAGCAGGCTGCCGTCGGGTGTCGTGTACGCGTCGTCGGTGAACTGGTCATGGCCCTCGCCGATGCCGGCCCGGATCGCCAGGTAGAAGGCCAGCCGGTCGGGGCGGGAGAGGACCTCGGCCATCCGCTGCGCGCGGTCGGGGATCACGTCGATCCGGGCCAGCGGCTGGTGGTCGGTGGCGTCGACGACGGTCACCGTCCCGTCCCGGTTGTCCCCGACGAGCATCACGTCGCGCAGCGCTCCGTCGTCCTGACCGGTCGGTCGTGTCTCGCCGGAGGCGGCGGTGGTGCCCGCGGTGAGGACCAGGGCGGTGGCGAGAGCGGTGACGGTGCTGCGGCGCATCGGCTCGTCCCCTCGGGGCAACGGGAGCAGGGTGGTGCTGCTGGGCTGGACAACGGCCCAGCAGCGAGCAGGTCACGGCTGACCACCGGGTTGCCGGGAATTCCCTGCGCACAGGGTCCGTCCACGTCCTGGACTGCCGATATCTCCGGTGTGACCGCCTCCCCGCTCCGCCGCCAGGCGCCGGGGACGTCCCCGGGGAGCCCGACCTGAGCGCCCTCGCCGCGGGGGAGCCGACCCCCGACGTGCTCGTGCCGTACTGGCTGGCCGCACCCGCGCGTGCCGCGCTGGCCACCGCGGTCCGGCACGGGCTGAACGCCGGTGAGGTGCACCCGGTCGCCGCGATCCACCTCGCCGACGTCCTCACCGAGCTGCACGTGGCCATGGCCCGCGACGCCGTCTGGCCGGATCCGGCCGCCCGGGTGCGCCGGGTCACCGGGTGGGACGACGACGTGCTCCCGGTCCGCCTCTCCGCCGTCGAGCTGGAGAGCGTGCTCGCCCTCCCCGCCCTCCCCGAGGTGCTGCGGGCGGCGCTGGCGCGGGTGCCGCGGTGACCGATCCCCGCTTCGGGCGGTCCTCCGCCGGGTTGCTGCACCGGTTGCGGCCGGTGCCGGTGGACCCCGAGGACCTGCGCGAGGTGGCGGCCGAGGTGCTGCCCGAGCTCGCGACCGCGCGACTGCGCGTGGTGCTCGCCGACGACCGCGTCGACGGGCCGGTCGTGGTGCTGCGGGAGGACGAGCGCACGCTGCGCACCTCGGTGCGCGACCTGGCCGAGGACATGACCGCGGCCGGGGTCGCTCCCGTCCCCGACTCCCTCGCCGCGGCGCTGTCGTCGTGGGTGGCGCACCGCCCCGTGCCCGATGCCGCAGCGGCCGCCGCCGGGACCGCGGTGCTGGACTGGACCGACCGGCGGCGGGCCGCGGTGGGCTGGCGCGTCGTCGTCCGGCGCGACGACGTCGCCCTGCCCTGGACGCCGTCGCCGTCGGCCGGGCCCGAGGACGTCGCCCGGGTCCGCACGCGCGCCGTCGGTCGTTCGGCCGAGGTGCGGACCGAGCTGCGGGTCCAGGGCCCGGTCGCACTGTGGTCGCACCCCGTGGTGCCGCTGCTGGCGTCCGCGCCGTTCACCGCTCCGGAGCTGGTGCTGGACCGGGTGGCCGCGGCCGGGCTGCCGATGCCCGACATGCACGTCGTCGTGACGCCCGGCCGGCCGGTGGCCGGTGCCGGCGCGGGGGTGGCCGCCCGGCTGGCCGAGTCGACCGGCGAGCCGTGCGTCCGCCTTCCCTGGCGGAGCCTGCCCACCCTGCCCTGGATCTAGCGGAGTCGCTGGAGCGCGGGAAACGCACTCCGGCGACTCCGATGCCTCACACGTCGAGCAGGTGGCCGAACTCCCAGTGCCACGCCTCGGGCTTCTCGCCGCCCGGCTGCGCCCAGTCCGGCTGCACGAAGCCGAACCGGCCGGCATTGGCGACCATCCACTGCCACTCGGCGCTGCCGCCGCGGTTGATGCCACCGCAGAGGTCGACCGCCAGGGCCCAGCCGTGGTTCGACGTGCCGGGGAAGGCCGCCAGCCGGGGCTTGGCGCGGTACGCCGCCACCTGACCGGCGTAGGACCGGTAGGAGTCGGTGATGCACAGCGGCCGGCCGAAGTCCTGGGCGAAGGCGGCGGCGAGCGCGTTGTAGCCGGCGGCGGCGTCGCAGCGCAGGGCGTGCGACCCACCGATCGAGCACAGCGCCTCGGCCGGGATGCGGCCGTTGCCGTAGCCACCCCACATCGGGCTCACCGGGCCGACCGGTGCCGGCGGGGTGCCGCAGGCGCCGTTGCCGGTCACGGCGGGCGGCAGCGGCGGGTTCGGCGTCTCCGGCGCGGGCAGGGTGACCCGCACCGTGCCGGTCGTGCCGGTCAAAGTCCGCACGCCGACCGACCATCCGGCGGCCGAGGACGCGAGGACCTGGCCCTCGCCGACGTACACGCCGACGTCCGCGCCGGCGTCGGTGAACACCAGGTCGCCGACCTGGAGCTGCGACGCCGGGACCGGGGTGCCGGTGGCCCACTGCTCGGCCGCCGCCGCGGGCAGGCCGACGCCGGCCTGCACGTAGGCCGCCGCGGTGAGCCCACCGCAGTCGTAGGCGTCCGGACCGGTGCCGCCGGCCTGGTACGGACGGCCCAGCTGGGAGAACGCGACGCTGACGGCGGTCACGGTCTCGGCCGACAGCACGGTGACCGGCCGGTTGCCGGCAACGGCCAGCGCCACGCCGGGGATCGGCGTGCCGGTGCCGTCGAGCGCGGGGGAGAAGCCGTCGGGGAGGGCGGCGGGATCGGCCAGCTCGGCGGCGGCCGGAGGCTGGACGCCGGCGACGGCGAGCGTGCCCAGGTAGTCCTGCCAGCGGTGCAGCGCCTGCTGGTTGCGCTCCTGCTGCTCGCCCGCGGCCGGGACGGCGGTCAGGCCGGCCAGCTGCGCGGTGGTCGCCGGCGACAGCTCGGCGACCTGCTCGCGGACGGCGGCCAGCAGCTCCTCGGCCTCGGCCTCCGCGGCGTCGACGGCGACCTGGGCGGTCAGCGTGGCCGAGGCGGCCGCGGTCACGGCCTGCTCGGCGCGGGCGGCGCGGACGACGGCGACGTCCCGGGCCTCGTCGGCCCGCTCGGCGATGCCCTGGAGCCACAGCACGTCGGTCACGGCGTCGGCGTCGTGCACGTCCAGGCCGAACACCGGGGAGCGCTGGGCGGCCGTCATCCGGTACAGGTCGGCGGAGCCGTCGCCGACGGTGGCCCGCGCCGTGGTGGCGGCCGCGCGGGCCTGCTCCTCGGCGGCCCGGGCACGCGTGAGCGCGTCGCGCCGGCCGACCAGGTCCTGCTGCAGCCGGCGGTAGCTCGCGGCGTCCTCGGCCAGGGCCTGCTGGGTGGACGCGGCCAGCCCCAGCGGGTCGGTGGCGGCGGCGGTGGCCGGGACGGGCGGGGTGGGGGAGAGGGCCCCGGCGATGGCGGGCAGCACGACCCCCAGCGCGACGACGACCGCGCGGTGCTTCCAGCGCCGGGCGTCCTGGGCGGCGAGGTACTGCCGCCACGCCGGCGGGCGGGCGGGACGGCGGGTGCGGCTCCGCGCGCCGGTGCGCGACGACGGCCGGCGGGTGGACGAGCGGCGCCCGGCGGAGGCCGTGCGCTTCGCGGCCGGCTTCCGGGCGGCAGTGCTGCGGCCGGGGGCGTCCCCGGCGGCGGCCCGGGCCGCCAGCAGGGCGCGGACGGCGGCCGCCTCCTGGGCGGTCATCGGCGCGCGCGTGGCGGTGCTGCGGCTCGCGGCGGGCCGGGCGGTACGGGCAGCCCTGGGGGCGGGCGTGCGTGGTGCGGGCACTGCGGGTCCCCCGGGGGTCTCGTCCTACGCGGCCGGCGCGCTGCGGTGCAGCGGCCTCGCCGTCGTATCGACGGGACACGGGGGTGCCCGGAGGGGCAGGGGGGAGCCCCTCACCCCTCCGGGTGAGGGTGGTTTCGGGATGTCGCCCGATCGGTGGAACGCGCGGACTCCGGTGTCCACCGCGGCGGCGACGGCGCCCACCAGGCGCCGTGCTGCTCCACCAGCGGGACGCGGTGCTCCACGCCGTCCTCGGTGCGGACGACGAGGGCCACCTCGGCGATCCGGCGGGAGGCGTCGGCGGCGCCGCCGCCGGGGAGGAGTAGTCCCGTCGCCAGCGGCAGCGGCGGCAGGACGATGGACTCCTCCCCGGACGGCTCGGACACGCGCGGACCCGTCAGCGGTCCCCGAGCTCGACGTACGCGCGCTCGGTGGGACCGGTATAGAGCTGGCGGGGGCGGCCGATCTTGGTGGACGGGTCGGCGATCATCTCGCGCCACTGGGCGATCCAGCCGGGGAGCCGGCCGAGCGCGAAGAGCACGGTGAACATGCGCGTGGGGAAGCCCATCGCCCGGTAGATCAGCCCGGTGTAGAAGTCGACGTTGGGATAGAGCTTGCGCTGCACGAAGTAGTCGTCCGACAGCGCGATCTCCTCGAGCTGACGCGCCAGGTCGAGCAGCTGGCTGTTGCCCCCCAGCTTGTCCAGCACGCTGTCCGCGGTCTGCTTCACGATGGCCGCGCGCGGGTCGTAGTTCTTGTAGACGCGGTGGCCGAAGCCCATGAGCTTGACGCCGGGCTCCTTGTTCTTGACCCGGTTCACGAAGGTCTTGATGTCGCCGCCGTCGCGCTGGATCGACTCGAGCATCTCCAGCACCGACTGGTTCGCGCCACCGTGCAGCGGACCGAACAGGGCGTTGATCCCGGCGGACACCGAGGCGAACAGGTTGGCGTGCGAGGAGCCGACGAGCCGCACGGTCGACGTCGAGCAGTTCTGCTCGTGGTCGGCGTGCAGCACGAACAGCATGTCGAGCGCCGCGGCGAGCTCCGGGTCGACCTCGTAGGGCTCGGCCGGGAAGCCGAACGTCATGCGGAGGAAGTTCTCGACCAGTCCGAGGGAGTTGTCCGGGTAGAGGAACGGCTGTCCGACGGACTTCTTGTAGGCGTAGGCGGCGATCGTCGGCAGCTTGGCCAGCAGCCGCAGGGTGGAGATCTCCACCTGGCGCTCGTCGAAGGGGTCGAGCGAGTCCTGGTAGAAGGTCGACAGGGCGCTGACCGCCGAGGAGAGCACCGGCATCGGGTGGGCGTCGAGCGGGAAGCCCTTGAAGAACTGCTTGAGGTCCTCGTGCAGCAGCGTGTGCCGCCGGATGCTCGAGTCGAAGGCCGCCAGCTGGTCGGCCGTGGGCAGCTCGCCGTAGATCAGCAGGTAGCTGACCTCCAGGAAGCTGGCCTTGCCGGCGAGCTGGTCGATCGGGTAGCCGCGGTAGCGCAGGATGCCGGCGTCACCGTCGATGTAGGTGATCGCCGACGTGCACGCCGCCGTGTTGACGAAGCCGATGTCGAGGGCGACGCGGCCGGTCGTGGCCAGCAGCTTGCTCGTGTCGAAGCCGTCGGCGCCCTCGGTGGAGGGGACGACGGGCAGGGGCAGTTCTCCACCGGGGTAGCGCAGGGCGACGTCAGGCGTGGCTACGTCACCGGCGCTCGTTGTCTCGCTCATCGGAGGGGACGCTACTACCGGCGGGGGTGCGTGGCCCTCTGCGCCGCTGCCCCGGCCCGGGGAGCTCAGGCGATCGGCTCCGCGGGAGCGTGGAGGGGGAGCTCGACGGCCCAGACCGCGTCGGCCCGCCCGGCGTGCCAGGTCGCCCCGCGAGCGGCCACCGCCAGCCAGGAGTCGCGCAGGAGCCCGGTCGGTTCGTCCGTGGGCACCAGCTCCACGTCGACGTCGGGTCCCCCGGCCAGGGCGGCCTCGACCAGCGGGGCGGTCGTGGTGAGGTGGTCCGGCGCGACGGCGAGCAGGAAGCGCTCGGCCGCGCCGGCCGAGCGCACGTCGCGGAATGCCTGCACGAGGGCGTCGACCTCGTGCCGGTCCGGGGAGGGGGCGGTGAGTGCGCCGAGGGCGACCGCCTGGGGGCGACCCCACACGTCGAGCTCCCGGGCGAACCGGTCCAGCAGCGGGGACGTGTGCGCCCGTTCGACCAGGGGCCGGGCGTCCCCGTCCGGATCGGCGCCCATGAGCTCGACGAGTCGCGCCGTGGCGAGGAAGGTCGCCTCCAGCGCGGCTGCGGCGGCGTGGCCACCGCCCAGCTCCGCCGAGCGCGTGGCGGTCATCAGCAGGGACTTGAGGTAGGCCCGCCGCTGGCGCTCCGTGTCGGCGAGGAAGCCGTTGCGCACTCCCCAGTCGATGAGTCGGGGCCAGTCGCGCAGGCCCCGCTCGATGAGCGCCGGGTTCTGCGAGCTCTGGTCGCCGTGCACGCGGAACCGGCTGAGGGTTCGCGGGGTGTAGAAGGCCGGCCCCCGGGCGAGCAGCCGCAGCCACAGCGCCAGGTCGCCGAGGACCGCCAGGCGCCGTCCGTCAACCTGCCAGAGCTCGGCCACGTCCACGTCCTCGCGGCGGAAGAGCACCGTGGTGAGCTCGCCGACCACGTTGCTGCAGTGCTCGAGCATGGTGTCGCCGAGCTGGCGGCCGTCCAGCGGCCCGGTGCGCTCGGTCAGCGGGGCCAGCTCGCCGCCGGGCACCGGGCGCCCGTCCTCGCCGATGACCACGCGGCGGGAGAAGGCCATGGTGGCTCCCGGGGTGGCCTGCATGCCGCGGACCAGGTCGCGAACGCAGTCGGTCGCCAGGACGTCGTCGTGCAGGAGGAACTTCACGTACTCGCCGCGCGCCAGTTCCAGCAGCCGGATCGGATTGGCGAAACCGCCCACGTTGGTCTCGTGCCGGACGACGCGGACCCGGTCGTCGGTGGCGGCGACCGAGGCGAGCACGGCGGCGGTGCCGTCGGTCGAGGCGTCGTCGCCGACGATCACCTCGATCTCCCGGTAGGACTGGCTCAGCGCCGACCGGAGCGCGGCCTTGAGGAAGCGCTCGCCGTTGTAGGTCGGCACGAGGATGCTGACGAGCGGGTTGCTCACGGTCGGAAGCTCCTGACTGCGTCGATCACGAGGTCCTGCTGGTCGTCGCGGAGGTGCGGGCCCATCGGCAGGCTGAGCACCTCGCACGCAAGCCTGTCGGCGGCGGGGAGGTGGGCGTCGGCGGCGGCGGTGCCGGCGAACGCGGGCTGGCGGTGCGGCGGCACGGGGTAGTGGACGAGGGTCTCCACCCCGTGCGCGGCCAGGTGCGCGCGGAGGGCGTCGCGGTGCGGGGTGCGGACGACGTAGAGGTGCCACACCGCCGTCGCCCAGTCGGCGACCACCGGCAGCACCAGGCCCGAGTCGGCGAGCGCCTCGCCGTACCGCAGCGCCGAGGCGTGGCGGCGGGCGTTGTGCCGATCGAGGTGGGCCAGCTTCACCGACAGCAGGGCCGCCTGCAGCTCGTCCAGCCTGCTGTTCCAGCCGATCTCGGCGTGCACGTACTTCTCGGTCGAGCCGTAGTTGCGCAGCGAGCGGACCCGCTGGGCCACCTGCGGGTCGGAGGTGGTAACCGCGCCGCCGTCGCCCAGGGCGCCGAGGTTCTTCCCGGGGTAGAAGCTCCAGGCGGTCGCGGCGGTCAGGCCGCCGACCGGACGTCCCCGGTAGGTCGCACCGTGGGCCTGGGCGGCGTCGTCGAGGACGGCCAGGTCGTGCCGGGCGGCGAGGCCGAGCAGCGGGTCGAGGTCCACCGGGTGGCCGTAGAGGTGCACCGGCACCAGCGCCCGTGTCCGGGGGCCGATCGCTGCGGCCACGGCGTCGGGCTCCCAGACGCCGGTCTCCACCGAGACGTCGACGGGCACGGGGGTGGCGCCGGCGTGCACGACGGCCAGCCAGGTCGCGACGAAGGTGTGCGAGGGGACCAGCACCTCGTCCCCGGGACCGACGCCGAGCGCCTGCAGGCCCAGCGTGAGCGCGTCCAGGCCGCTGGCGACCCCGACGCCGTGCGGGGCCCCGACGACGCGGGCCCACCGCTGCTCGAAGCGCTCGAGCTCGGGCCCGAGGAGCACGCGCTCGCTGTCGAGCACCCCCAGGGCGGCCTCGGCCAGCTGGTCCCGCAGCTCGACGTGGAGCGACCGCAGGTCCATGAACGGCACGCGGACCCTGGCGGGAGGCCGCGTCACGGAGCCGTCCCGGCGGCCTCGGCCTCCCGCCGGGCCCGGAGGAACCCGTCGTAGTCGCGGTGGTAGTCCTCCTCCGTGTAGGGCAGCGACGCCAGCACGAGGCACACGCTGCCCGTGGAGAAGTTGCCCAGCTCCCGCCAGGTGAGCCGCGGCACGAGCAGGCCGTAGTAGGAGCGGTTGAGGTGGAAGCGCGCCACCTCCGTCCCGTCGTCGACGACGACGTCGAAGCTGCCGGCGGCGGCGATGATCAGCTGCTGCAGGTCCTGGTGCGCGTGCCCGCCGCGGGACTCCCCGCCCGGGACGTCGTACAGGTAGTAGACGCGGGCGATGTCGAACGGGATCTGCGACCCGCCCTCGATGGAGGTGAGGTTCCCCCGAGGGTCGGTCACGCGGGGGAGGTCGACGATCCGGCACCCGGCGCCGTTCCCCGACGGCGGTGGGTTCCAGTCGGTCACCCTGCGGCCGGGGAGGAGTGAGCGACGGTCGTCGCGGACACCGGTTGGGTCGGTCACCCTCCTCTCATCGGCAGGGGAGAGGATCAGCGATACGGATCGGGGACGGGAGCGCCGGTGGCGGAGCAGTTGCTGGGCGGGGGGTTGCTGTTCTGCGACGCCCGGTTCCACGACCTGAACGGCGTGCCGTCCGGCGCACGCCGGTGGTACGACCACCGCGGCCGCGAGGGGACGCTGGTCGGCGTGCTGTCGGGCGTGGTCACCGACGGCGTCCTGCTGTCCGGGCACAGTGCTCCCTTCGGCGGGCCGGACCTGGTGCGGGAGGACCCGACCGTCGACGACGTCGTGGGGCTCGTCAGGGAGGGGCTCGCCCGGGCCCGTGCCGACGGTCTCCGGGAGGTGCGGATCCGCTGCCGGCCGCCGGAGTACTCGGCCGCCGAGCCGCTGGTCGAGTACGCGCTGCTGCAGGCCGGGTTCGCCGTCGAGCACTGCGACCTCAACCAGGTGGTGGACCTGCGCGGGCTCGGACCGGACACCGACCCGCTGTCGCTGCTGAGCCGAAAGCGGGCGCGGGACGTGCGCGCCGACCTCGCGTTGCCCTACGAGCTGACCGAGGCCGTCCACGACGAGGAGATCGCCGTCGCCCAGGGGATCCTGGCGGCCAACCGGGCGGCCCACGGCCGCCCGCCGGGCCTGCCGGCCGGGTACCTGGCGCGGGCACGCGAGGCGTTCCCCGGCCGGGTGCACGTGTGGGTGCTCCGCCACGACGGGCGCCCGGTGGCGGCCGCCGTCGTGTACCGCGTGCTGTCCGACGTCGACCTGCTGGTGGCCTGGGGCGACGACGCCGCGCACGGACTCCAGCGCTCGCCCATGAACCTGCTGGCGCACCGGCTGGTCGAGACGTCGCTGCGCACCGGCGCGCGGCTGCTGGACATGGGGCCCTCGAGCGAGAAGGACGGCAGTCCCAACCTCGGGCTGGCCCACTTCAAGCGCAGCGTCGGTGCCCGGCCGGGCACGCGGAAGGTCCTCGTCACCTCCCTCGTCCGGCCCGGCGCCGATGTCAGCGGAGCTCCGCCGGGACCGTGAACGAGTCGAACGGGTCGCCGCCGGTGGCCTTGGCGGGGCTGCCGACGTAGACCCCGCGCGGGGGCAGGTCCTTGACGACGACGGCGCCGGCTCCGACGACGCTGTCGGCGCCGATGGTGATGTTGTCGCCCACTGTGGCGTTCACGCCCATGAACGCCGACGAACCGATCCGGCAGAAGCCCGACACCACGACGTGGGACGAGACGAAGACGTGGTCCTCGATGACGGTCCGGTGGCCGATGTGGTTGCCGCTCCAGAGCACCACGTTCTCCCCGACCGACACGTGGTGCTGCAGCACGTTGTTCTCGAACACGAACGAGTTCTCGCCGATGGTGACGTTGCGCCAGACGAACGCGTGCGGGCTCACGAAGGAGGCGCAGGTGTACCCGTGCGACTTCACCTGGCGGAAGAGCCGGGCGCGCAGTCGGTTCAGCCACGTGGACGACAGCGCGACGAAGGTCTCCACCTGCGACGGGGGGTGGGTCTGCGTCAGGTCCTCGAGGGCGACGTACGGCAGTCCGCCCAGCCCCTCGGCCTCGGCCGGCAGGAAGGCCCGCTCGGCGGCGAAGGCCACCACCTCGCGGTCGGAGTCGACCGTGAAGTACTCGTAGGCGATGTCGGCGGTCTCACCGGCGCCCACGATGACGATGGGTTTGGCACTGGCGGTCACTGCGGCCTCCGCGGTCGTGGGTCAGGGGACGAGCGGCAGGGGCCGGCGGAGCGCGGCGACACCGAAGCCGTCCCGCCCGTAGCCGTTGCCGTTGTAGAACAGGAACGTCCCGGCGCCCGTGGTCACGACCGCCGGGTAGGCGACCATCTCGGAGTCCCAGCCCGCGTCGGCGACGTCGAGGCCGAGCAGGCCGTCGTGCCGGCGCCAGGACCGCCCGTCGGCGGAGTCAGCGAAGGTGAGCCGGTAGGTCGTCGCCTCGGTCCCGGCGCCGAAGAACATCCGCCAGCCCGCCTCGTGCCGGACCACGTACGGCCGCCCGACCCGGTGCTCGTCGGGTGACCCCAGGGGGACGGCGACCTCGCCGGCGTCGGGGAAGTCGAGTCCGTCGGGCGAGTCCATCTGCCGGATGTCGTACACCGGCAGGAGCTTGGTCCGCCCCTCGCGGAACTCGTGACCGGCGCCGTACCAGCAGCGCCAGCCGCCGTCCTCAGCGCGCACGAGGGAGTGCACGACGCGGAAGAGCCGCTCGCCGGGACTGGTCCGCAGCAGCGGCCGGTCCCGGAGGCGGGTGAAGGTGCCCGGGTCGGCGACGGGCGCGCTCGCCAGCCCGGAGAAGACGCGGAACCGCTCGCCCGGACCGGCGGGGGGCTGGTAACCCGCGTAGTACAGCCGCACGTCGGACCGGTCGGTGCCGACCACGGCGCAGGGGACCACCCCGGCGGCGTCGAAGGTGCCGGGAGCGCCGGGGGTCAGTGCCGCGGTGCGGGCCTCGGCGATCACGCGGGTCGGGTCCTCGAGGTCGAGGTCGACCCACCAGACCGAACTCGCGCCATCGGCGTCCCGGCAGCCGGTGAAGACCCGGATGCGGTCGCCGAGCAGGAGGGGCGTCGGCTGCAACGCGCCGGTCAGGCCGCTGCCTTCGGGGGCGCTCCACACCAGCCCCAGCCGGTCCCAGAGCATCGGCTCCACGGGAGCGGCCTCCGCGCGACCGGTCAGCACCGCAGCAACCTACACCGGCCGGTCCGGCCGTCCCGCTCCGCGACGGGCGCGGACCGGGACGGCACCGGGCATCAGGGGTGGGTCATCGAGAGGACGTCGAGGGCGTCGTCGAGCTGCTGCTCGGTGAGCTTCCCCTGCTCGACGTAGCCACGCTCGACGACCACCTGGCGGATCGTCTTCTGCTCCTTGAGCGACTGCTTGGCGACGATCGCCGCCTCCTCGTAGCCGATGTACTTGTTCAGCGGCGTGACGATCGAGGGGGAGGACTCGGCGTACTCCCGGCAGCGCTCCACGTTGGCCGTGATGCCGTCGACGCAGCGGTCGGCCAGCACCCGGCTGACGTTGGCCAGCAGGCGGATCGACTCGAGCACGTTGCGGGCCATGAGCGGCAGCGTCACGTTGAGCTCGAAGACGCCGGTCGTCCCGGCGAAGGTGACCGCGGCGTCGTTGCCGATCACCTGGGCGGCGACCTGGATGGTCGCCTCCGGGATCACCGGGTTCACCTTGCCCGGCATGATCGAGCTGCCCGGCTGCAGGTCGGGCAGGTTGATCTCGGCGAGGCCGGTCCGCGGGCCGGAGCCCATCCAGCGCAGGTCGTTGGCGATCTTCACCAGGCCGACGGCGATGGTCTTCAGCTGACCGGACGCCTCGACCAGGCTGTCGCGCGAGCTCTGCGCCTCGAAGTGGTCACGCGCCTCGGTCAGCGGCAGGTCCAGCTCGCCGGCGAGCAACTCGATGATCTTCGCGGCGAAGCCGGGCGGGGTGTTGATGCCGGTACCGACGGCGGTGCCGCCCAGCGGCAGCTCGCCGATGCGGGGGAGCGAGGCGTGCAGTCGCTCGACGCCGTAGCGGACGGCGGCGGCGTAGCCACCGAACTCCTGGCCGAGCGTGACCGGCGTGGCGTCCATGAGGTGCGTGCGGCCGCTCTTCACGACCTGTGCGAACTCGTCGGCCTTGCGCGACAGCGACAGCTCCAGGTGCTGCAGCGCCGGGATCAGGTCGCGGACGATCGCGCTCGTGGCCGCGACGTGGATGGCCGAGGGGAACACGTCGTTGGACGACTGCGAGGCGTTGACGTGGTCGTTGGGGTGCACCGGCCGGCCGAGCGACTCGGTGGCCAGGGTGGCGATGACCTCGTTGGTGTTCATGTTGCTCGACGTCCCCGAGCCGGTCTGGAAGACGTCGATGGGGAAGTGCTCGTCGAACTCGCCCTGGGCGACGCGGGTGGCTGCCTCGCGGACCGCGCCGGCGACGTCGCCGTCGAGCACGCCCAGGTCGGCGTTGACGCTCGCGGCGGCGCCCTTGATGGCGGCCAGCGCGCCGATGAGGGCGCGCTCGATCGGGGTGCCCGAGATGGGGAAGTTCTCGACGGCGCGCTGGGTCTGGGCACGCCACTTCGCCCATGCCGGGACGCGGACCTCGCCCATCGAGTCGTGCTCGACGCGGTACTCCGCGGCGGCGTTCGAACCGTCCTGTCCAGAGGCGGTGTCGGCAGGGGGCATGGCTGCGCTCCGTGTGGGGTGGAAGGGGTGGGTGCTCCGGGAGCGACCCTAGATGCCGGGGCTGCTCGCTCCGGGGGAGGCGTACCCGCGCCGTGCCCCACGGTGCGCCCGAGGGCCGTACGGTTCGCCGACCGTCGAGGCCGAGGAGCCCCCATGACCGACAGCTACGGCACCGCCGCACAGGCCGCTCCCGGCTACGGGGCGCCCGCGTATCCGCCGCCCGGTGCGGGGTACGGACCCGGGTACGGCGCGGGCCAGGTCCCCGGCTACGACGTCACCTACGGCGCGATCGGCCACGGGGCGCCGCAGCCGTCGCCCCGCCCCGTCCCCGCGGCTCCGGCGTCGGCGTTCCCGGCCGGCCCCTACCGTCCGGTGCTGGTGGCGACGGCGGCTGCGGCGGTCCTCGTCGTGGGGGCCGGGGTGGCCGCAGCCGTGGCCGGCGCGATCATCGCGACCCAGGCCGACGACGTGGGCCGGGAGATCGGCGCGGAGCTGGGGCGCGCGCAGAACCAGCAGATGGACCAGATGATGGACGACTTCATGTCCATGGACCCGTACGCCTCGAGCGGGGGCGGCGTCTACGGGCCGCTCGGACCGGTGGAGCAGTCGCCGCCGGTGGCGCCCGGCGACCTCGGCCCGGACCCGGTGCTGAACGGCTACGCGGAGGAGTGCTTCGCCGGGGACCTGCAGGCCTGCGACGACCTCTTCTTCGAGTCGCCGCCGATGTCGGACTACGAGGAGTACGCCTCCACCTGCGGCGGCCGGGTCAAGATCTACACCGTTCCGTACTGCACCGAGCTGGAGTGACCCCGGCGCCCCCGGCCGGGCGCCAGTGGCCTCCAAGTCCCGCGCAAGCGGGAGCGGCCAGGCTGCTGCACGGGACCTCCCCGTGACCTCGTCGTGCTGGTCGTGGGGGAGGGTGCCGAATAGCATCCCCACGCCACGTCCCTGACGTGCGCCGTTCCCGCGACGCTCGAGGAGTCCGCACCATGTCTCAGCCTCCGTATCCGCCTCCGGGTGGCTCCGACCCGTCGGAGCAGCCTGGCTCGCAGGGCTGGGGGCAGCAGCCGGGCCAGCCGGGGCAGCAGCCCGACGAGGCCACGCAGCAGTTCGGTGAGCCGGCGCCGCCGACGGCGCAGTTCCCGGCCGGTCAGTACGGCCAGCCCGGTGAGCGCGACCAGACCGCGCAGTTCGGCCAGCCCCAGTACGGGCAGCCGCAGTACGGCCAGCCCCAGCCCGAGTACGGCCAGCCGCAGTACGGGCAGCCGCAGTACGGCCAGCCCCAGCCCGAGTACGGGCAGCCGCAGTACGGGCAGCCCCAGTACGGCCAGCCCCAGTACGGGCAGCCCGAGTACGGCCAGCCGCAGTACGGCGGCCCGGGTGGTCCCGGCGGCCCGGTGCCGCCTCCCGGTGGCTACGGCGGCGGGCCCGGCGGCGGGTCCTCCGGTGGCGGCAGCGGCAAGCTGATCGCGATCATCGCCGCGATCGTCGTCGTCCTCGCCGGCGCCGGCGTGGGCCTGTTCTTCCTGCTCAAGGACGACGACGGCGGCAGCGACACGGCCTCCCCGACCACCACCGCGTCGACGAGCTCGTCGTCCTCGTCCAGCTCGTCGTCCTCGTCGAGCTCGTCGTCCTCGGTCGACTGCGAGGAGCCCTCGGGCAGCGGTTCCGCCGGGGTCCCCGACCCCGACAGCCCGTGCGACATCACGGAGGAGGACGAGGACGGCGACCTGCTGCCGCTCGCCATCGACTGCGCGGACGAGGACTGGGTGGCCTGCGACGACCTGTGGCTGCAGTCGCCGGTCGGCTCGGAGTGGGAGGAGTACGGCTCCACGTGCGGCGGTCGCAACGAGGAGCTCTACGGCGGGTGCGAGGACGAGTACGCCGGCGGCGGTGCCGGCGGTGGCGGTGGCGGGGGCGGTGGCGAGATCCCGGCTGCGACCATCCCGCCGACCGGTCTCGGTGACGACCCCGCGCTGAACGCCCAGGCCCAGGCCTGCTTCGACGGGAACATGCAGACCTGCGACGACCTG
Source organism: Blastococcus sp. TF02A-26 (assembly GCF_003319125.1). Classification (GTDB taxonomy): domain Bacteria; phylum Actinomycetota; class Actinomycetes; order Mycobacteriales; family Geodermatophilaceae; genus Trujillonella. The sequence continues at coordinate 15,761 of NZ_QOHG01000009.1, forward strand.
TTCTTCGCGGCGCCGATCGACTCGCCGTACCAGGACTACGCCGACAGCTGCGCGGGCCGTCAGCCCGTGGGCACCGGTGAGCTCTGCCGGGTCACCTTCCCGAGCTGAGGTCCGCCTCGGCACCCGCTGATCCGTACACCGGCCCGGCACCTCGACGAGGTGCCGGGCCGGTGTCGTCGCGGGGGGCGGGCCTCTACGGTCGGTACGTGACCGACGACGCCGACCGGACGCCGGCCGTCCGCGCCTCCGACGCCGACCGCGAGGCCGTGGTGGCCCGGCTGCAGACCGCGCTCACCGAGGGCCGCATCGACGTCGACGAGTTCGGCGAGCGCGTCGCCGCCGCGTACGCCGCGGTGACCACCGCCGACCTCGCGGGGCCGGTGGCCGACCTGCCGGGGCCGGCTCCCGCCGCGGCGCCCGCCGCGGCGCCCGCCCCCGTGGTGGGCGGTCGCGCGCCGGAGCGGGTCACGTCGTTCTTCGGCGACGTGGTGGTGCAGGGCGGGACCGCCCTGCCGCAGGCGATCGCCACCGTGTTCGGCGACATCCGGCTGGACCTGCGCGGCCTGCGCACCTCCGCCGACCGCGTCGAGCTCGGCCTGGGCGCCGTCTTCGGCGACGTCGAGGTGGTGGTGGACGAGGGCGTGGAGGCCGAGCTGCAGGGCTGGACCGTCTTCGGCGACAAGCGGACCGAGCTGGCCCCGGTGCCGCGCGCACCGGGCACGCCCCTGGTCGTCGTCCGTGCCCGGACGCTCTTCGGCGACCTGCGGCTGCGCAGTCTCGCGCCGGGCGAGCCCACCAGCCGGTGGCGGGCCCGCCTCGAGCGGTGGCACCGCGGCCACCTCCCGCCACCCCCGCGGTGAGGACCCGGTCGGGCTACTCGGTGTCGTGCCGGTCGAAGGGCACCGCGGAGTAGGCCCGCAGCTTCTCCAGCGAGTGCAGGCTGTCGATCAGCCGGATCGTCCCCGAGCGCGAGCGCATGACCAGCGACTGCGTGGTGCAGCCCCCGGCGCGGTACTGCACCCCGCGCAGCAGCTCGCCGTCGGTCACGCCGGTGGCGACGAAGAAGACGTCGCCGGCGACCAGGTCGTCGATGGAGAGGACGCGGTCGAGGTCGTGACCGGCGTCGATCGCCTTCTGCCGCTCCTCGTCGTCCTTGGGCCACAGCCGGCCCTGCAGCGCACCGCCCATGCACTTGAGCGCGCAGGCCGCGATGATCCCCTCGGGCGTGCCGCCGATGCCGACCAGCATGTCGACGCCGGTGCCCTCGCGGGCGGCGGCGATCGCGCCGGCCACGTCGCCGTCGCTGATGAACTTGATGCGCGCGCCGGCCTCCCGGACCTCGTGCACCAGCTGCTCGTGCCGCGGGCGGTCGAGGATGCAGACGGTCACGTCGGCGACGGTGCTGTGCTTGGCCTTGGCCACCCGGCGGATGTTCTCCGCGACGGGGGCGGTGATGTCGACGACGTCGGCGGCGGCCGGGCCGACGGCGATCTTCTCCATGTAGAAGACCGCCGACGGGTCGTACATCGCGCCGCGGTCGGCGACGGCCATGACCGAGATCGCGTTGGGCATGCCCTTGGCCATGAGCGTGGTGCCGTCGACCGGGTCGACCGCCACGTCCGTCTCCGGGCCGTAGCCGTCGCCGACCTGCTCGCCGTTGTAGAGCATGGGCGCCTCGTCCTTCTCGCCCTCGCCGATCACCACGACGCCGCGCATGCTCACCGTGCCGATGAGCGCCCGCATCGCGTCGACGGCCGCGCCGTCCCCACCGTTCTTGTCCCCCCGGCCGACCCAGCGCCCGGCGGCCATCGCCCCGGCCTCGGTGACCCGGACCAGCTCGAGAGCCAGGTTGCGGTCCGGCGCGGGGCGGTCGGCGAGGAAGGTGCTCGCGCGGCCGGTCGGGTTCGGCTGTCCGTCGGGGAGCGGCAGTGACACAGGACCTCCATGGATGAGACCCCTCCCGGGGTCCCTCCCTGGCTCGGAGGGGTCCTCGGATGCGCGGTCGCGGGACGACGGCGGCAGAGCGGGGGAGCTGTGCTGCGATCCTAGGGGAATGACCGGAGCGGGCCCCTCGGACCAGCAGCAGCAGACCGTCCCCGCGGAGGAGCTGCCGGCACCGACGTCGGCGGTCGAGCGGGCCAACCGGATGAGCGCGCAGAACATGCTCCGCTCCCTCGCCCCACTGGTGGTGATCTGCGTGGCGTTCGTCGGGTGGCTGGCCTTCCTCCGGCAGGACGACCGGGACCCGGTGCGGCCGATCGACCCCGCGCCGAGCATCGGGCGGGCGGCGGAGTACGCCGCGTACCCGCTGGAGGCGCCCGAGGACCTGCCGGAGGGCTTCCGCGCGACCGACACCGACGTGACCGCGAGCCCGGAGACCCCGGGCAGCCCGGTGACGCTGGGGATCGACTACGTGACCCCGGCCGACGAGTACGCCGTCTACGTCACCAGTGACGACCCGGACGCCCCCGAGGTGGACGACGTCCTCGACGGCGCCGAGAACCAGGGGACGGTCGACGTCGACGGCGACGAGTGGACGCGGGCGACCACGACGCGGGACGAGACGGTGCTCTTCCGGGAGCTCGACGGGGTGACCCAGCTGGTCACCGGATCGGCCGGCGAGGACGACCTGCGCACCCTCGCCGCCGCGGCCCGGCCGGTCGCCGGCTGACCGCGGATGTGGCGCACGTCACGACTTGGTGACGCTGCGGTGCGCCGCGCCGTGTGACGGGTGGGGCTGGCGGGACCCTCGGCGCCCCGGTCCCCGGGATCAAGCTCCGGCGGGCCACCCCTGCGATCCCTCGAGGAGTTCGGCGTGAACGGATACGGCGTGTGCCGCGGCGGCGACCACCGTGCGCCCCAGAGCGGAGGATCGTGCCCTTGCGGCATGGTCACGCGCATCCCCGCCCGACGGCCGGCGCCGCCGGCCACCCCGCTCGGCGCGGACGTGCTGGCACTGCTGGAGCGCTGCCTGCGCGACGGCCCCGGCGTCCTGGACCCGGAGGCCTCGGGGCTGCTGCGCGAGCGGGCCGCCCAGCTGCTCGCCGCCCTCGACGTCGCCGGTGCGCTGCCGCACCCGGGCGACCACGAGCAGGCGGCCGCCTGACTACTGCTGGTCGGTCGGGGCCGCGGCGGCCAGCCGCTCGCGGGCCCGGTCCAGCCAGTGCTGGCAGAGCTCGGCGAGCTGCTCGCCGCGCTCCCACAGGGCGAGGGACTCCTCGAGGGTGAGCCCCCCGGCCTCGAGCCGGCGGACCACGTCGGCGAGCTCCTCGCGGGCCTGCTCGTAGGTCGTGGTCGGCTGTTCGTCCTCGGTGGGGGTGCTCACGGCTGCCCATCCTCCCTGGCGACCCGCACCGGCAGCCGGCCACCGGCCACCCGCACGGTCAGCCGCTCGTCGTCCCCGACCGCCGCCGGGTCGCGCACCAGTGCACCGTCGGCCCGCTGGACCACGGCGTACCCCCGCTCCAGCGTCGCGGCGGGGGAGAGGGCGGCGACACGGGCCCGGGCGTGCTCGAGGTCGCGCTCGGCGCTCTCCACGCGGTGGGTGAGCGTGCGCAGCGCCCGGCCGCGCAGCGCTGCGACGTCGTCGGCCCGGCCGTGCAGCATGCGTTCCGGCGCGGCCAGCACCGGGCGGCTGCGCACGCCCTCCAGCCAGCGCTCCTGCTGCTCCAGCCGGCCGGTGAGCACGGCGCGCGCGCGGGCGCGCAGCGCCTGCACGAGGCGGCTCTGCTCGCCGATCTCGGGCACCACCCGGTGCGCGGCGTCGGTGGGCGTGGCGGCGCGGACGTCGGCGACGTGGTCGACCAGCGTCGTGTCGGTCTCGTGCCCGACGGCGGTGACGACCGGGGTGCGGCAGCCGGCGATCGCCCGGACCAGTCCCTCGTCGGAGAACGGCAGCAGGTCCTCCACCGAGCCGCCGCCGCGGGCGATCACGATGACCTCGACCTCCGGGTCGCGGTCCAGCCGCTGCAGGGCCTCGATCACCGAGCCGGCGGCCATGGGGCCCTGCACGAGGGTGTGGGAGACGGCGAAGCGGACGGCGGGCCAGCGGCGGCGGGCGGTGACCAGCACGTCCCGCTCGGCCGCGCTGTCCTTGCCGGTGACCAGGCCGACCACCGCCGGGGCGAAGGGCAGCGGGCGCTTGCGGGCGGAGTCGAACAACCCCTCGGCGGTCAGCAGCCGGCGGATGCGCTCGATGCGCGCCAGCAGCTCGCCCAGCCCGACGGCCCGGATCTCGGTGGCGCGCAGGGAGAACGAGCCGCGGGCGATGTAGTAGTCGGGCCGGGCCCGGACGATCACCCGGGCCCCCTCCGCGAGCTCGAGGCCCGGCCGGTCGGCCACGTCGCGGGCGCAGGTCACCGGCATCGACAGGTCGGCGGCCGGGTCGCGCAGCGTGAGGAAGACCGTGCCGGCGCCCCGGCGGGAGAGCTGGGCGACCTGACCCTCCACCCACACCTCGCCGAGCCGGCCGATCCACTCGGCGACCTTGCGGGCCACCGTGCGGACCGGCCACGGCGCCTCGGGGGAGGACGGGCTGGTCATGCCCCCGAGACTGCCATGAGCCTCCGACGGTGCCGTTACATGCCGCGAGGCGCCAGCGGGCTGGCCTCGACGGCCTGCCGCTCGAGCTTCTCCAGGCGGTTGCGCAGCATGCTGACGAACGGCTGGCGGTTGCGGCCCGACTCCTCGTACGCCAGCAGGTCGGCGACGGTGGAGAGCTGGTAACCGCGGAGCCGACCCCGGAGCTGGGCGACGGTCCAGCCGTCGTACCCGGCGACGGGGGCGTCCCCGGAGGGTGCCTCGGCGGTGTCGGTCGCGGTGTCGGTCGCGGTGTCGGTCGCGCCACCGGTGGCCGCCGCGACGGGCGTGCCACCCTCGTCCACGGCGGTCGCCTCGTCGGCGGCCGGCGTCTCGTCGGCGGTGCCCTCGGCGTCGGCCTCGGTGACCGGCGCCGGGCCGGCGTCGGCGGTCTCGGTGTCGGCGGGGGACTCCGGAGCAGCGATCGCCTCGTCGGTGACCGTGGCCTCGACCGTCTCGACCTCGCCCTCGGGCGTGAGGACGTCGACCTCGGTCACGTCCGGGACGCCGTCGACCTCGCCGACGGGGGAGCCACCCGGATCGGCCGGGACGCCGGGGGTGCCGTCGGTCTCCAGCAGCGCGGTCTCCAGGGCGTCCTCGGGCGTGAGGACCGCCTCGGCGTCCTCGACCGCGGCGGCCTCGTCGAGGGCCGCCACCTGGTCGGTGATGTCCTGCAGCGTCTCCACGACCTCGTCCGGGTCCGGCACGGCGGCCAGCCCGGAGATCTCGTCGTCGACGATGTCCTCGACCGCGGTGACGGCGTCGGTCTCGTCGAGCGCCGCGGCGGTGTCCTCGACCGCGAGGTCGTCCTCGTGGTCGGGCACGTCGGCGGCGGCGCGGTCGAAGGCGGAGGCGCGCGCGGACGGGGCGGGGGCCGGGGCGGCGTCCTCGTCGTCGTCGAACGTGGCGAGACCCGGCTCGTCCTCACCCCGCAGTCCGGTGAGCAGTTCGTCGCCGCGGGCGACCAGCCCGGCCCACTGCTGCTGGACCTTGAGGGCGGTCTGCATCGCCAGCCCGATCACCCGGACCGGGAGGCCCGGCAGGGTCTCGGGCAGCTTGCGTGCCTCGTCGAGCACGGTGGCGGCGAGTCCGACATACGCGCGGATGGGCTCGGGGATCTGACGCGACATGCCGACAAGGGTGCCGTAGCCGGGCGTGTCCGGCAGCCCCACCTCCCTGGATGCACCCGGCCGGGGCATGAGTTCCGTCACGGCGGGCTGTCCCCGACCTGCAGGGCACCTGTCCGGAGCCCGCGGAGGACGGGGGGTGAGTGTGTTCCTTCTCTACAGTGGGTGCATGGCTGATCAGCGCGGACGCGTCCTGCTCGCAGACCCCCGCGGCTACTGCGCCGGTGTCGACCGCGCGGTGGTGGCCGTCGAGCGGGCGTTGGAGATCCACGGCGCCCCGGTCTACGTCCGCAAGCAGATCGTCCACAACAAGCACGTCGTCGCCACGCTCGAGCGGCGGGGCGCGATCTTCGTCGACGAGACCGACGAGGTGCCCGAGGGCTCGGTCGTCGTCTTCAGCGCGCACGGGGTCTCCCCGACCGTGCACGAGGAGGCGGCCCAGCGTTCGCTGCGCACCATCGACGCCACCTGCCCGCTGGTGACCAAGGTGCACTCGGAGGCGAAGCGGTTCGCCAAGGACGACTTCGACATCCTGCTGATCGGCCACCGCGGGCACGAGGAGGTCGAGGGCACCTCCGGTGAGGCCCCCGCCCACATCCAGCTCGTCGACGGCGCCGACGACGTGGCGAACGTGCAGGTGCGCGACCCCGAGAAGGTCGTGTGGCTGTCGCAGACGACGCTCTCGGTCGACGAGACGCTGGCGACGGTCGACGCGCTGCGCGAGCGGTTCCCCACGCTGCAGTCCCCGCCCAGCGACGACATCTGCTACGCCACGCAGAACCGGCAGCAGGCGGTCAAGCAGATGGCGCCGGGCTGTGACCTGGTGATCGTCGTCGGGTCGACCAACTCGTCGAACTCCGTCCGGCTGGTCGAGGTGGCCCTCGAGGCCGGCGCCCGCTCCTCGTACCTGGTGGACTACGCCGCCGAGATCGACCCGGCCTGGCTCGAGGGCGTCGGCACGGTCGGGGTCACCAGCGGAGCCTCGGTGCCCGAGGTGCTCGTGGACGAGGTGCTGGACTGGTTGGCCGAGCGGGGCTACGCCGACGTCGAGACGGTCAAGGCCGCCGAGGAGCGGCTGGTCTTCGCGCTGCCGCACGAGCTGCGCCAGAAGCGCGCCGCGGAGTAGGGCGCCGGCCCCCGCAGGGCCCGACGCCGGTCAGCGGCGGGCGGCCCAGCGGACGAGGGCGAGCACCAGGGCGGTGCCGGTGGCCGCGGCCATCACGGTGAAGCCCTGACCGAGCGCGAGCTCGGCGGCGATCTCGGCGATCACCTTCCTCGGACCCGACTCGGGCCCGCGGTGCACGAACTTCAGGACCCCCACGACCGCGAGGTACACCAGCGGCGGGGCGATGACCAGCGTGGTCAGGTCGCGGCGGCGCACGAGCAGGGTGGCCGCGGCGGTGCCGACGACCAGCCCGACCAGGGTGATCAGGCCGAGGGTGTTGGCGCCCATCGTGTCGACGAACCCGGCGGCGAGCCCCACCACGAGGAGGCCGAGGACCGCGACGCTGCCGCGCAGCCGGCTGCCCCGCTCCGGGACGGCGGTCTGTGCCGCGCGGTGCGGACGGGCGGTGGCGCGCGGGGCGGAACCGGCGTCGGGGACGTCGTCGTGGTCGCGGCGCCCGCGGCGCGGGCCGGCGTCGGGCGCGAGGTCGGAGGAGGCGCGCGGGTAGCCGGGGGTGGCCCGGATGCGGTCGTCGTGCTGGCGGGCGGGGCCGACGCGGTCGGCGCGGTCGGGGGCGGGATTGGACGGGCGCTGCACCGGGCGGCCCTGGCCCGCGCCGCGGGAGGCGGCGGCCGGGGGGCGCTGCGCCGGGGAGCCGGCGCGGTTCTGCGAGGGCAGCGGCGGGAGGGGCGGCAGCGGCGGTCGGGCCGGGCGCTCACCCGGCGCCGAGCGGGCGTTGCGGGGCGCTCCGGGACCACCGGCGGACCGCGCGGAGCGAGCTCCGGCCTCCCGCCAGGTGTCGGCAGTGCTCGCCGAGGCCATGGCGCACCTCCCGTCCCGTTCGCGGGGAGCTCGTGGAGGAGCTCCCACCATCAGGGGAAACGGTAGCGAGCCGAGTCGCTCTTCGGGGGAAGGCGGAGCCGTTGCGCGCAGGCAACTTGTGCCCAAGCCGGGGCGCGTCGGTGACCACTCGTCGCAATGCGCGGGGCGGATGTGACCGCTGGTGGACGGCGAGCCCAGCGGGACGGACCGGTCACCTTCAGCCGGCGGTGCCGTCCCGGCTCTCGGGGAACGCGGCGTCCTCCTGCGGGACCGATGGCCGCAGGGCCCGGACGGTGGCCTCGATCGGCGGCGGCGTGGGCACCTCGGTCTCGGCCACCCCGAGCTCGTCGAAACGGCGGGCTGCGGTCAGCACCGACCGCTCGTAGGAACCGACCGTGTCGTTGTAGCGCGCCATCGCGGTGCCCAGCGCCGACCCGAGACGGGTGAGGTGGCCCGACAGGGTGGTCAGCCGGGCGTGCAGCCGGCGGCCCACCTCCAGCACCTGGTCGGCGTCGCGGGCCAGCCGCTCCTGCCGCCACGAGTAGGCCACGGTGCGCAGCAGGGCCAGCAGGGTGCTCGGCGTCGCCAGGACGACGTCGCGGCTGAAGCCGTACTCGAGCAGGCCCGGCTCCGCCTCGAGCGCGGTGGTGAGGAAGCCGTCGGAGGGGACGAAGAGCACCGTGAACGGGGCCGCCGGGCGGAACGCGGTCGGGTACCGGCGGGCGGAGAGGGCGTCGACGTGCGTACGCAGCTGCCGCGCGTGGGCGGCGACCCGCTCGGCCCGGACCGCGGCGTCCTCGGCCTGGACCGCCTCGATGTAGCCGGTGAACGGCACCTTGGCGTCGACCACCACCTGCCTGCCGTCGGCGAGGGTCACCACCAGGTCGGGGCGCACGCCGGCGCCGGAGTCGTTGGTGCCCGAGGGCTGCTCGACGAAGTCGCAGTGCTCGAGCAGTCCGGCGACCTCGACGACCCGGCGGAGCTGCACCTCGCCCCAGCGCCCCCGGACGTGCGGGGTGCGCAGCGCCGTGACCAGCGCGGCGGTCTCCTGCCGGAGGAGGGCCGAGGTCTGGCCCACCGTGCCCATCTGCTCGCGCAGCTCCCCGTGGGCGGTCGCCCGGTCGCGCTCGATGCCGGCGAGCAGGCGGTGCAGGTGGTCCAGGGACTCGTGCACCGGCTCCAACCCGGCGTCCTCCGGGCGGCGCCGCGCCAGCAGGGCGACGACCCCGAGGGTGACCGCGGTGGCCAGCAGCGCGCCCAGCAGCAGGCCGAGCAAGAGAGAGGCGGCGTCCACGTCCGGCAGGGTGCATCACCCCACCGACGAAACCGGGCGGCGACACCAGGGCATGGGTACCGATACCCACGTCCCGAGGGGTGCAGACGGGGGTATCGGTACCCATGCCTGGGGCGGACGGCGCGAGCTCAGGCAGGGACGGCGGCGTGGCGGGCCTCGTGGTCGAGCAGCCAGCGCTTCACGTCGGTGCCCCAGCGGAACCCGCCGAGTCCGCCGTCGGAGCCCAGCACCCGGTGGCAGGGCACGAACAGCGCCGCCGCGTTCCGGGCGCAGGCGTTCGCGGCGGCCCGGATCGCGGCCGGCCGGCCGCACCGCGCGGCGAAGGCGGCGTAGGTGTCGGGCCGGCCGGCGGGGACCGTGCGCAGCACCTCCCACGCCTCGGTGAGGAAGGGCCCGGAGTGCTGCCGGACCACCACGTCGTCGATCGCGCCCACCTCGCCGGCGTGGAACGCCTCGACGACGTCGAGGACCGCCAGGTGAGGGTCCGGCGCGACCGCGTCCGGGCGCAGCGAGCGGTGGACGACGGGGAGCAGCTCGCCGACCTCCTCGGTCCAGCCGCCGGCCAGCACGACGTCGGCGCCGTCCGCGTCCTCGGTGACGACGACGGTGAAAGCGCCGGGGGGAGTGGGGACGGTGGCGTAGCGGGCGGTCATGACGCGCTCCGATCGGGGGTGGCGGGCAGCGGGCGGGTGAAGAGGGAGGGCACGGCCAGGGCCCAGAGGTGCAGGACGGCGTAGGAGCGCCAGGGCCGCCAGCGGGTGGCGGCGTCGGCGTCGGAGCTGCCGAGCGCGGCGAGCGAGCGGCGCAGGGCGAGGTCGCCGGGCAGCCAGACGTCGGGATCGGCCAGTCCGCGGAGCCCGACCAGAGCCGCCGTCCACGGGCCGATCCCGGGGACAGCGAGCAGCGAGCGGGTCGCCTCCTGGCGGTCCGCGCCCGGGTCGAGGACGACCTCCCCGGCGGCCAGGGCGGCGGCGAGCGCACCCACCGTCCGCCGCCGGGCACCGGTCAGACCGACCGCGGTCAGGTCGGCGTCGGCCAGCACCTCGGCCCGGGGGAAGGCGTGCGTCAGCGTGCCCACCGGCTCGGGGAGGGGCGTCCCGTGCGGCACCAGCCGCGCGGTCAGGGTGCGGGCGCCGGCCACCGACACCTGCTGCCCGAGGACCGCGCGCACCGCGAGCTCGGCGGCGTCGGGGGAGGCCGGCACCCGCCGACCCGGGGCGGCCGCGACCAGGGCGGCCAGCGCCGGGTCCGCGCCGAGGACGTCGTCCACGGCGGAGGGGTCGGCGTCGAGGTCGAGCAGGCGCCGGCAGCGGGCCACGGCGGCGCCCAGGTCGCGCAGCTGCGCCAGCCGCAGGCGGGCGGTGACGGCGGCGTCGCCGGCGGGGGAGAGGTGCACCACCGCGGGGCCGTGCGGGAGGTCGAGCACCCGGGCGAACGTCGTCCCGTCCCACTCCTCCAGGCCGGGGACGGCGTGCGCGCCGAGGAACAGCAGCACCTCGGGGGCGTCGAACGGCGGGCGGGCGGCCAGTCGCACGGTCAGCTCGCCCGGGGCTCCGGCGTCGGCACCGGGACGGCGGCGGCGCAGGTCGGACGGGGTCGCGGCGAAGACCTCGCGGATCGTGTCGTTGAACTGCCGGATGCTGGCGAAGCCCGCGGCGAACGCGACGTCGGCGACGGGGAGCGCGGTGGTCTCCAGCAGCACCCGGGCGGTCTGCGCCCGCTGCGCCCGGGCCAGTGCGAGCGCGCCGACGCCGAGCTCGCCGACCAGGTGGCGGTGCAGCTGGCGCTCCGAGTAGCCCAGGCGGGCGGCCAGCCCCGGGACGCCGGTGCGCTCGACCTCGCCGTCGGCGATCAGCCGCATGGCCCGGGCGACGACGTCGGCGCGGGCGTCCCACTCCGGCGATCCCGGCACCGCGTCGGGGCGGCAGCGCTTGCAAGCGCGGTACCCGGCCGCCTGGGCGCCGGCGGCGGTGGCGAAGAACGAGACGTTCGCCGCCAGCGGGGTGCGGGCCGGGCAGGAGGGGCGGCAGTAGATCCGTGTCGTGCGGACCGCGGTGAAGAACCAGCCGTCGAAGCGGGCGTCCCGGCTGGCCACCGCGCGGTAGCAGCGCTCGTGGTCGAGGGAGGCGGTCACGGGGTCGAGCATGGCACCGGAGGACGACGGTGCCTGGCGGTTTTCGGACGACGCCGTGGCCGGGCGACTCAGGGCTCGACCAGCACCGCGATCCCGTCGAGCACCCGTGACAGACCGAACTCGAACGACCGCGCGGGATCGCCCGCCCCGAGCTCGGGACCGGAGACCGGGCCGACCCGCGCCGCGGTGGGGAAGCGCTGGGCGTCGAAGACCTTCTCGATGTGCGGCTCGGTGGCGGCCCACCACTGCTCGTCGGTGAGCCCGCTGGCGCGCTCGGCGGCGTGCTTGTCGTGCAGCATGCCCACGCTGCCGCGGACGAAGTCGCCGATCAGCGTGATGACCAGCTCCATGTCGACCTCGGACAGCCCCAGGCCGTCGACGGCGGCGAGCTCCAGGTCGTACTTGCGCATCAGGTTGGGCCCGAGGATCGGCCGGCCGGTGCCCAGGGGTGCCGCCCACGGGTGGCGGACGAACAGGTCCCAGTTCTCCCGGGCCACCGCGGTGAGCCGGTCGCGCCACTCCCCGGTGGGAGGGGTGGGGTACACCTCGCCGAGCACGGAGTCGTACATGAGGTCGACGAGCTCACCCTTGCCCGGCACGTGGGTGTACAGGGTCATCGCGCCGACGCCGAGGTCGGCGGCCAGCCGCCGCATGGTGACCGCGGCCAGGCCCTCGCGGTCGGCGAGCTCGACGGCCGCCGCGACGATCCGGTCGACGTCGAGCGCGGCCCGCGGACCGGGCCGGCGACCGGATCCGTTCGGGTCGCGCCAGAGCAGGGCCATGGTGCGGGCGGGGTCGCCTCCACCGCTGGACTCGGTCGCCATGCCACCACCCTTCCCCATCCACCCGGACGTCCTTGCGGAACCTTCTCCGTACAGCGTACGTTGTGCGGCCTCGACAATGTCGTATGTCGTACGGAGGTGCGGTGCAGGCAGCGGTGCATGTGCGGGACCTGGTGAAGCGGTACGGGGACCGGGCGGTCCTCGACGGGGTCGACCTGGAGGTGGCGGCGGGGTCGGTGTGCGCCGTCCTGGGCCCGAACGGAGCGGGCAAGACGACGGCGGTGCGGGTCATGACGACGCTGCTGCGCCCGGACGGCGGATCGGTCGAGGTGGCCGGGGTGGACGTGCTCGCCCGGCCGCGCGAGGTGCGGCGCCGGATCGGTGTCGTCGGCCAGCAGCCGACCGTGGACGAGGTCCTCGGGGCGCGGGAGAACCTCGTGCTGTTCGGGCGGCTGCACCACCTCTCCCGCGTCGCGGCGCGCCGGCGGGCCGGGGAGCTCCTGGACCTGGTCGGGCTGCCCGACACCGGGGACCGACCCGTCCGGCAGTTCTCCGGTGGCATGCGGCGCCGGCTCGACATCGCCGCCGGCCTGGTGCTGGCGCCGCGCGTCCTCTTCCTCGACGAGCCGACCACGGGTCTGGACCCGGCCGGCCGTCGCGAGGTGTGGGACGCGGTGCGCGACCTGGTGGCCGGGGGGACGACGGTGCTCCTCACCACGCAGTACCTGGAGGAGGCCGAGCAGCTGGCCGACCAGGTCGTCGTGCTGGACGGCGGCAGGGTGGCCGCCCGCGGCACGCCCCGGGAGCTGACCGCCGCGATCGGCGGCGACCGGCTCGAGCTGGTGGTGAGCGACCCCGCCCGGGCGGAGGAGGCGGCCGCCCTCGCCGAACGGGCGGCGGGAGGCCCACCGGGCGCAGCGGCGGGCGGAGGGACGACGCGGGTCACCGTGCCGGTGGCGCGCCGCGCCGGCGTGGTCGGCGCGGTCGTCCGGGCGCTGGACGACGCCGGCATCACCGTCGACGACCTGGTGCTGCGCCCGACCACCCTCGACGAGGCCTACCTGCGGATCACCGGACACAGCGACGAGCGCACGGAGGTGCCGGCATGACCACGACCGTCCTCGATCCCGAGAGCCGAGTGGAGCGGGTGCGGTGGGCGGTCGCCGACGCCCTCGCCGTCGCCGGCCGCGACGTCGCCCACTGGCGGCGGCAGCCCGGCGCCCTGCTGGTGGGGCTGCTGTTCCCGGTCCTGATGCTCGTGATGTTCCTGTACCTGCTCGGCGGCGGGATGGAGGTGCCCGGCGGGGGGAGCTACCGCGACTTCCTGGTCCCGGGGATCCTCGGCCTGGCCGTCGTCTTCGGCCTCGAGTCGACCATGACGGCGGTCGTCACCGACGCCGGACGGGGCATCACCGACCGCTTCCGGGCGCTGCCCATGGCGCCCTCGGCGGTGGTCGCGGGCCGGTGCCTGGCCGATCTGGCGTCCTCCACGGTGGGCCTGGCGGTGCTGGCGCTGGCCGGGGTCCTGGTCGGCTGGCGACCCGACGAGGCCGGCCCCGCGGTCGCGGCCTTCGGCCTGCTGCTCCTGCTCCGGATCGGCTTCCTCTGGATCGGCATCTGGCTGGGTCTGCTGGTCCGGGACCCGGCCTCGGTCGCGGCGGTGCAGATCCTGGTGTGGCCGTTCGCCTTCCTGTCCAACGCGTTCGTCGCGACCTCGACCATGCCGGGCTGGCTGGCGACCGCGGCCGAGTGGAACCCGCTGGCGGCGACGGTGACCGCCGTCCGCGAGCTCTTCGGCGACCCGGTGGGCACCGGCGGGGGCTGGGCGACCGAGCACGCGACCCTGCTCGCCGTCGTCTGGCCCGTCGTCCTCACCGCGGTGTTCGCGACGCTCGCCGTCCGGCGGTGGCAGGCGCTGTCGCGCTGAGCCGCCCGGGAAATCGGAGGCGGCGGCGTCGTCGACCTGTCACGCTCCTCGGGTCCGTGGTCAGCAGCCGGGCGGCATCGCCGTCGCGGGTCCTGCACATCGGCCGCGGGCGGCCTGTATGGCACTGCGCTCAGGACGCACCGGGTTCGACTCCCGTCGCCGTCCGGCGCCCGGCCACCCCGGCCTCCGGCGGTCTGCAGCGCTGCGTGCGCTCCCCGCCGGGGGCCCGGCCGGGCGCCGGACGGTCCCGCGTGCAGGCGCAGCCGGGACCGAGGAGAGGAGGGCAGGGGACGTGAGGGTCGTCGTGCAGGAGTGGGAGCGGGTGCTGGTGTACCGCGACGGCCGGTTCGCCGAGGAACTGGGCGCCGGCCGGCACCGGCGGTCGCGGCGGAGGCAGCGGTTCGTCCGCGTCGCCGTCCACCCGAGGCTGCTCGCCGTCCCCGGCCAGGAGGTCCTCACCGCCGACGGGCTGTCGGTGCGGGTCAGCCTGACCGTCCAGTGCCGGACCGCGGACCCGCGTCGCTGGCACGAGACCGTCGAGGACGCCGACGCCCTGGTCTACGCCACCGTCCAGGTGGCGCTGCGCGAGGCCGTCGCCGGCCGCACGCTCGACGAGCTGCTCGCCGCGCGGGCGGACCTCGCCGACGACGTCCGGGAGCGGGTCGGTCCCGCGCCCGAGGTGGTCGGCGTCGAGCTGGAGCGGATCTGGCTGCGCGACGTGATGGTGCCGGCCGAGCTGCGGCACGCCGCGGCCGAGGTCGCCACCGCCCGTGCGCAGGGGCAGGCGGCGCTGGAGCGGGCGCGGGCGGAGGTCGCGGCCACCCGCGCCATGGCCAACGCCGCCCGGATGGTCGCCGAGCAGCCGGCGCTGCTCCAGCTGCGCACGCTGCAGGCGGTCGAGGCCGGCCGGGCGACCGTCGTCCTCACCACGGGGCCGGCGGTCCCGGACGTCCCTGCGCCGGCCTGACGACGCCCCTCTCGCGTCGTTCCTCGTGCTCCTGCGGTGCTGCAGCACCGCAGGAGCACGAGGAACACCGCAGGAGGGAATACCCCGCGCTCTGGTAAGGCTTGCGGCTGCAACCCGCCCGCCGCGCGAGAGGACCCCGCATGAAGACCCACGACTTCACCGTCGACGCCGCCGACGGCTCGACCCAGCGCCTGAGCGACTACGCGGGGAAGGTCCTGCTCGTCGTCAACACGGCGAGCAAGTGCGGTCTGACGCCGCAGTACGAGGGCCTGCAGAAGCTGTACGAGGACTACAGCGATCAGGGCCTGGAGGTGCTCGGCTTCCCGTCCAACCAGTTCATGGGGCAGGAGCCGGGGACGAACGAGGAGATCCAGGAGTTCTGCTCGACCGAGTACGGCGTGACCTTCCCGGTGTTCGCGAAGGTCGACGTCAACGGCGACGACGCGCACCCCCTGTGGTCCTACCTGCGCGCCGCGGATCCCGGTGACTTCACCGCGGAGTCCGCGCCGGGGATGTTCCAGCACATCGAGAAGACCCGGCCCGAGGCGATCGGGACCGACGAGATCAAGTGGAACTTCACCAAGTTCCTGATCGGCCGGGACGGCGAGGTCATCCGTCGCTACGAGCCGACGGTGCAGCCCGACCAGATCCGCGGCGACATCGAGGCCGCTCTCTCCGCCTGATCGCAGCGCCCGCCCCGGACGGCCCCGCGGCCGTCCGGGGCGGCTGCGTCAGACCGCCGGAGTCCGGCTCAGCGCGCGGTCGACGAGGGCGAGCAGCCGGTCGCTGACCTCCCGGCGACGCTCCATCTGGACCATGTGGCCGACCCCCGGGTAGACGGCGAGCTCCGCCTCGGGCAGCGCCTCGGCGATCGTGCGGCTGTGCTCGACCGGGCAGAGGCGGTCGGCGTCC
Source organism: Blastococcus sp. TF02A-26 (assembly GCF_003319125.1). Taxonomy (GTDB): domain Bacteria; phylum Actinomycetota; class Actinomycetes; order Mycobacteriales; family Geodermatophilaceae; genus Trujillonella. The sequence goes on from NZ_QOHG01000009.1 coordinate 31,469, forward strand.
CCGACCGCGATCAGCACCGGGACGTCGCTCAGCGCCGCCAGGGCCGTGGCGCGGTCGTGGGTGGAGAAGGTCGGGAGGAAGGCGGCGACCGTCTCGGCGGTGGTGCCGCGGTGCACCTCCGTCGCCGCCGCGAGGTCGGCCGCGTCGGCGGTGCCGCTGAAGATCAGCCACATGTCGAGGGCGCCCACCGCGCGCTTCTTCCCGGCCAGCTCCGCCTTGACCGCGCGCTCGTTGAGGATCGGCAGCAGCTTCTTGACGGCCTTGGCGACGGGCGCCGGCAGGCCGTAGGTGACCGCATCCAGGCCGCCGGAGCTGGTGCCGACGAGGGCCACGCCGGCGATGCGGTCGCCGAAGAGCTCGGGTCGCTGCTCGGCCAGCGCCATGACCGTCATGCCGCCCATCGAGTGGCCGCCGAGCACCACGGGCCCCTCGGGGACGACCTCCTCGAGCACCCGCGCCATGTCGCGTGCCAGCTGCTCGATGGTGGCCTTGTCGCGCGACGTCGGGCCGGACGCGCCGTGGCCGCGGTGGTCGTAGGTGACCACCCGCAGGTCGGCGCGGGCCTCGAGCAGGTCCCGGATCTGGCCGGCCCACAGCCGCGAGGACTGCACGTAGCCGTGGGCGAGGACGACGGTGGCGACCGGCTGCTCGGCGCCGAAGACCTCGACGTGCAGGTCGACGCCGTCCTCGGTGGTCACCGTGCGGACCTCGCCCCGCGGGGGTGGGGGGACCTGGGCGGTGGGCCGCTTCGACCCGGCAGCCCGGCGGCGGGCGGCGACGGCCGCCCCGGCGACGACGAGGGCGAGTCCGGCGGCGGTGGTGGCGCGCATGGGCGGGATGTTCTCAGGAGCGGACCTCGGGCGCCCTCTGCAGGTCCCCGTACGCTCGTACCCCGTGAGTCTCACCATCGGGATCGTCGGTCTCCCCAACGTCGGCAAGTCGACCCTGTTCAACGCGCTGACCAAGAACGACGTCCTGGCGGCGAACTACCCGTTCGCCACGATCGAGCCCAACGTCGGCGTGGTCGGGGTCCCCGACCCGCGCCTGGAGCGGCTGGCCGAGGTGTTCGGCTCGCAGAAGATCATCCCGGCGACCGTGTCGTTCGTGGACATCGCCGGCATCGTGCGCGGCGCCAGCGAGGGCCAGGGGCTGGGCAACAAGTTCCTCGCCAACATCCGCGAGAGCGACGCGATCTGCCAGGTGATCCGGGTGTTCAGCGACCCCGACGTCGTCCACGTCGAGGGCAAGGTCTCGCCCGCCGACGACATCGAGACCATCAACACCGAGCTCGTCCTCGCGGACATGCAGACGCTGGAGAAGGCGATCCCGCGGCTGGAGAAGGAGGCCAAGAAGGACAAGGAGCGCGCGGCGCTGCACAAGGCCGCCGTCGAGGCCGCCGAGGTGCTGGACACCGGGAAGACGCTGTTCGCCGCCGGCGTCGACACCGAGCCGCTGCGCGAGCTGTCGCTGCTGACGACGAAGCCGTTCCTCTACGTCTTCAACGTCGACGCCGACGAGCTGGGCAACTCGGAGACCCTCGACGAGCTGCGTGCCCTGGTGGCGCCGGCCGAGGCGATCTTCCTCGACGCGCAGACCGAGTCCGAGCTGATCGAGCTGCCCGCCGACGAGGCCGCCGAGCTGCTGGAGTCGATCGGCCAGAACGAGCCCGGCCTCGACCAGCTGGCCAAGGTCGGCTTCCGCACCCTCGGGCTGCAGACCTACCTGACCGCGGGCCCCAAGGAGTCGCGGGCCTGGACCATCCCGATCGGCGCCACCGCCCCGCAGGCCGCGGGCGTCATCCACACCGACTTCCAGCGCGGCTTCATCAAGGCCGAGGTCGTCTCCTTCGACCACCTGATGGAGGCCGGCTCGATGACCGAGGCCAAGTCCAAGGGCTGGGTGCGGATCGAGGGCAAGGACTACGTGATGCAGGACGGCGACGTCGTGGAGTTCCGCTTCAACGTCTGACCGGGGACGCCGCCCGACCGATGAACCCCCATGGCCCGTTCCGGGACTCGGAACGGGCCACGGAGGTACATCACCGGCCTCGGCTCGGGTCGCGGCCGATGAAGGCCAGCAGCTTCGTCTGCGGGTCGGCGTCCTCGGGCACCGGCACCCGCGGACCGTACTGACCGCTGGCCCGGAGCATCTCGTCCATGGGCTCCATGCCCGCGAACATCACCGCGCACCGCTCGGGGTCCAGCGTCTCGTCCTGCCCGGTGGCCCGGGCCAGGTCCCAGGTGTGCATGAAGACGTCGGCGGTGAAGAACTGCGACACCGCGCGGGGGAGCGGGATGTCGCCGATGTGCGGGTTGCGCACGACGAGGTCCGCGGACGCCGGGTCGTCGAGCAGTGCCTGGACGCCGTCGCTGAACGTCCGCCAGGCGGCCGCCGGGTCGTCGTCCACCGACGGCCCGGCGGGTAGCTCGACCCCGGCACCGGCGCGCAGGAAGCCGGGGAACCACTCGACCAGGTGCCGCACGACGTCGCGCGCGGTCCAGCCGTCGACGGGCGCGGGCCGGTCCCAGGTCGCGGCGTCGGGCACCCCTTCGACGAGCCGGGTGAAGCGGCCGCCGATCTCGCGGTACTCGTCGGCGGGGGTCTGGTCGGCGTCCATCGCGGCTCCCTCTCGTGGCGGTCGACACCGGATACGACTGCGCCGGCGGGGAAAGTCATCGGTGAGGTGTCCGATCCGCCCGCTCCCGTTCGTCAGGAGGATGACCGCACCACCTGACCAGGGAGGATCCCCAGCATGGCCCGCTACGTGTTCCTGATGTACGACGCCGAGGACTGGTACGACACCGCCGACGAGCAGGGCGTCGCCGACGAGATGCGCCTGCACGAGGAGTTCATGGCCGCCGTCGAGGCGGCGGGTGCGAGCGTCGTGGGCGGGGAGGCGCTGGAGCGGTCGTCGACGGCCAGCACCGTCCGCCGCGGCGAGAGCGGCGCGCTGGTCACCGACGGCCCGTTCGCCGACACCAAGGAGGCGCTCGGCGGCTTCTACGTGATCGACGCGCCCGACCTCGACGCGGCGCTGCGCCTCGCGGAGCTCTGCCCGGCCGGCAACGTCGAGGTGCGGCCGGTCATGGACCTGCCCGAGGGCTGACCGCCGCCGTGGACGAGGTCTTCCGCACCGCGTGGCCGGCCGTGGTCGCCTCCACGGCCCGGCTCACGGGGGACCTCGACCTGGCCGAGGACTGCGCGCAGGAGGCCCTCGAGCGGGCGCTGCGCAGCTGGCCGGCGGGCGAGCCGGACAACCGCACCGGCTGGCTGACGACGACGGCGCACCGCATCGCGCTCGACCGGTTGCGCCGGGAGGCGACGCTGCGGCGCAAGCTCCCGCTGCTCGTGGAGCCGGCGGGGGAGGACGGGCCGGGGCCGACGGATCCGCTCCGGCTCGTCTTCACCTGCTGCCACCCCGCGCTGGCACCCGAGTCGCAGGTCGCGCTCACCCTGCGGCTGGTGTGCGGGGTGGACGTCCCCGCGATCGCCGCCGTCCTGCTGTCGGGGGAGGCGGGCGTCGCGCGGCGGATCACCCGCGCGAAGCAGAAGATCGCGGCGGCGCGGATCCCCTTCCGGGTGCCGGACGACGACGAGCTGCCGGCCCGCCTGGACGCCGTCCTCACCGTCGTGCACCTGGTGCACACCGCCGGCCACCGCGGCTCCGCGACGGCGCTGCGCGATCCCGACCTCACCGGCCGCGCGACGGAACTGGCCCGCATGCTCGTCCGGCTGCTGCCCGGCGAGCCCGAGCCACGGGCACTGCTCGCGCTGGTGCTGCTCACCGAGGCTCGCGGTCCGGCGCGGACCGACTCCGCCGGCGACCTGGTGCTGCTGGCCGACCAGGACCGGAGCCGCTGGGACCGGGCGCTCATTCACGAGGGGCTCACGCTCGCCGTGAGCGCACTGCGGGACGGGCGGCGCGGGCGCTTCGCCCTGCAGGCCGGCATCGCCGGCATCCACGCGACGGCACGGAGCTGGGCCGAGACCGACTGGCCGAAGCTCGTCACCACCTACGAGGCGCTGATGCGGGTCTGGCCCACGCCGGTCGTGGCGCTGAACCGGACGGTCGCCCGCAGCCGGCTGGAGGGCGCGGACCTGCGCGGAGCGCTGCGCGAGCTGGACGCCCTGGCCCCGTCGCTGGCCGGCTACCCGTACCTGCCGGTGGCCCGGGCCGACGTCCTCGTCCGGCTGGACCGGCCCGAGGAGGCCGCGGCCGCCTACGACGAGGCCCTGGCCCTCACCGCGAACCCCGTCGAGCGGCGCTTCCTGATCCGCCGCCGCACCGACCTCCTGCCCGGCGCCTAGACCCGGCCGCGGAGGATGCGCCGCCAGTAGACCTGCGGCAGGCCGTAGCGGTCGAACCACCAGGTGGCACGGCGGGGCTTGACCGGGTCGACGAGCGGCACCGACGGCGTCGGCCGGCCGGCGCGGTCGACCTCGGTGAGGGTCAGGGTCCGCCGGCCCACCGTGATCGGGACGACGGTGTAGCCGTCGTAGCGCTGCAGCGGCTCCCCGTCGCGGTCGGCGGTGATGTTCGCGCTGAGGACCGCGACCTGCTTGCGCAGGGCTCCGCCGGACGGTCGCGGGGTCACGCCCGCAGCGTCGCCGATCGCCCAGATCGATTCGTGCCGGCGGGAACGCAGCGTCTCCGGATCGGTGTCGACGAGCCCGGTCGCCGGGTCGGCGAGGCCGCTGTCGGCGATCCAGGCGGGCGCTCGGTAGGAGGGGACGGCGTGGGCGAAGACGACGTCCTCGAGCACCTGCGGTCCGGCCGGCGTGCTGACCGTCAGCGAGTGCAGGTCGGCGTCCACGCGCTCGACCCGCGACTCGCGCAGCACCTGGACGCCGTACTCGGCGAACGCCCGCTCGAGGACCTCGTCGGCGGACGGGATGCCCACCGAGGTCCGCTCGGGCAGCACCAGCCGTACGTCGATGCCGTCGAGGACGCCGGTCCGGCGCCAGTGGTCGCAGGCCAGGAACAGCGGCTTGAGCGCCGTCGGCCCGCAGGAGGCGGGCTCCGGCGGCACGGTGAAGACGACGGTGCCGCTCCGCACCGCCGAGAGGGCCGGCCAAACGCGCGGCGCGCTCCCCGGGACGTACGTGGCGGCGGCCCACCCGTCGGCGTAGGCCTCCTGCAGACCTGGGGTCGCCGCCCAGTCCTCCTCGAGGCCGGGGCAGAGCACGAGGGTGGTGTAGCGCAGGGTGCGGCCGAGCCGGGTGCGGACGGTGGAGACGGCCGGATCCACCGCGTCGACCGCGTCGCGGATCCAGGTGCAGCTCTCCGGCACGACGTCGGCCATCGGCCGTTCGAGATCGGCCATCGTCGCCTCGCCGCCGCCCACGTAGTTCAGCAGCGGCTTGTAGCGGTGCACCGGCTGCGGCGCGACCAGGGTGACGCCGGCGACGCCGTCGCGCAGCAGCTTCGCCGCCAGCGAGATGCCGGCGTTGCCTCCGCCGACGATGAGGACCTCGGCATGCTCCATGGGACCGCCGTGCCCACCCTGGATGGGTTGCACACAACCGTCCCTCCTCCGGCCGGGAGGCTCCGCTGGCGCTGAGCCGAGTGATGTGCGGTCAGGGCGGGTTCTGCGACGGGAAGACGCCCTGACCGCACATCACTCGGTCTCCCGCGTCAGGTGGTGACGAGGCTGCGCACGCTGCCGGTCACGACGAGGGCCAGGCGGCGGGCCACCCGCAGCCCCTGGTCGGCCAGCGCGAAGGTCGTCTCGATGGCCTCCTCCGGCCGGATCAGCACCGCCGGCACGAGGCTGCGCACGATCGTCGTCACGCCCTGCACGAGACCGGCGACGGCGTCCTCGCTGCTGTCCGCGGCCGCGGCCAGCTGACGGCGGGCCTGCTCCTGCTCCTGCTCGCGCAGCTCGGCGAGCAGGTCGCGGCGGACGGCGAGGACCAGCTGCCGCGCCCGCTCGTCGTGGGAGCCGTTGCGGGTGGACTGCAGCACCTCGGCGGCCAGGAGCTCGCGGGCCCGGTCCTCGGCCTCGTCGCGGGTGCGGCTGAGCTCCTCGAGCTCGGTGTCGGTACCCGCCGTGGCGGTGGTGGCGTCGGTGCGCGGGGCGTCCGCGTCGGTGCGGGCGGCGTCCGCGGGCGTGGTCGGGGACTTCGGCTTCGGCGTGGTCATGGCTTCCTCCAGCATCGGGTCCGTCCGGGCACCCCGAGCCTCCGGCCGCCGGATGACACCCGGGAGAGGACCGGGCGCACGGCAGGCGAGCGAGCTCCCAACAACAGGCGTGGGCCTCACCGCCGGAGGTCGGCCACCACGTCGAGCCGGCCGAGCTTGTGCGGGTTGCGCATCGCGTACATGCGGGAGATCAGCCCGTCGGCGACGACGAATGTCACGGCGGTGTCGAACTCGCCGCCGGCGTCGATGCGCACGGCCACCGCGCCGTTGACCAGTGGCGTGGTGATCGGCACGCCGGGTGCCAGCCGTGCGAAGTGCGACAGCGCCGCAGCGACCTTCCGCCGTCCGGCCACCGGGCGCAGGGCGGCGGGCGCCAGCCCTCCGCCGTCGGCGACGACGACCACGTCGGGGGCGAGGACGTCCATCAGGCCCTGGAGGTCCCCGGCGGTGAGCGCGACGAGGAAGCGGTCCACCACCCGCTGCTGCTCGGCCCGGCTCACCACCATCCGCGGACGGCGTGCGGCGACGTGCTCCCGCGCCCGGTGCGCGATCTGCCGGACCGCGGCGCCGGACTTGCCGACCGCCTCGGCGATCTCCGGATAGGGCACGTCGAACACCTCGTGCAGCACGAGGACCGCGCGCTCGGTCGGGCCGAGCGTCTCGAGGACGGTGAGCATCGCGATCGACACGCTCTCGGCCAGCTCGACGTCGTCGGCGACGTCCGGACCGGTCAGCAGCGGTTCGGGGAGCCACTCGCCGACGTAGTCCTCCCGGCGGCGGGCGAGGGTGCGCAGCCGGTTGAGCGCCTGGCGGGTGACGATCCGCACCAGGTAGGCCCGCGGCTCGCGCACCGCCGTCCGGTCGACCTCCGCCCACCGCAGCCAGGTCTCCTGGACGACGTCGTCGGCGTCGGCAGCCGAGCCGAGCATCTCGTAGGCGACGGTGAACAGCAGGCCACGGTGGGCGGTGAAGGGGTCGTCGCTCATGCCGACGCCACGCCGTCCGCCGACGGGGACGCGAGCGGCGGCAGGCCGCAGGACGCCGAGAACTCCTGCGAGCGGATGCCGAGGGCGACGTTGCCGCGGGCCGTCATGTTCATCATGCCGATCCTGGCGGTCAGCTCGACCAGTGCCGGAGCGCCGAGGTTCGCGAGCAGTGCGGCCGACAGTTCGTCGGTCACGGCCGGCGGGGTCTGGCTCATCGCCTCGGCGTACTCCATCACGCGGCGCTCCAGCGGCGTGAAGACGTCGGACTCGCGCCAGCGCGGCACCTCGCGCGCATTGGCCGCGTCGAGGCCGCGGTTCGACGTCATGAAGTAGTGCAGGTCCAGGCAGAAGCCGCAGCCGACCGCGCCGGCGGCGGCCATGGCCGCGAACGAGGCGAGGTTCGGGTCGAGCCGGTTCCACGAGTCGACCTTGCGACCGAACGACATCGAGTCCTTGAGGACCGCCGGGTAGTGCCACATGACCCCGGCGCCTTCGGGCACCTGGCCGAACATCCGGCGGCTGATCGCCTTCAGCAGGGTGCCGAACACCCCGGTGATCTCGATGGCGGGGATGCGGGGGCTGCTCGTCATGTCTCCTCCAGGTGCGTGCTGGGTCGACATGGAGACACCGCCCGCGGCCCGGACGTGACACCGCTCGCCGCTCCGGGCGTGAACGCGGTCGGGAGCTGACCGCGATCGTGCCTAGCGTCGGGGTCATGAGCGATCAGCTGACCGTCGTCCTCGGGGGCACCGGGCGGACCGGCCGGCGCGTCGTCGAGGCGTTGCAGCGGGACGGGCACCCCGTCCGGGCGGCCTCGCGCGGCGGCTCCGGGCCGGGCACGGTGCGCTTCGACTGGACCGACGACGACACGTGGGAGGCGGCGCTGACCGGCGCGACCCGCCTCTACCTGATGGCGCCGGACGGGACCCCGGTCGACCCAGGGTTCGTCGCGCGGGCGGTGGAGTCCGGCGTGCGGCGGATCGTGCTGCTCTCGAGCGGCGCGGTCGAGGAGATGGGAGACCAGCGGCTCCTCGACGCCGAACGGCTGGTCCAGGACTGCGGCGCGGAGTGGACGGTCCTGCGGCCCAGCTGGTTCGACCAGAACTTCGACGAGGGGTTCTTCCGGCCCGGTGTCATGGCCGGCGAGGTCGTGATGCCGGTCGGTGACCTGCGGCAGGCCTTCGTCGACGCCGGGGCCGTCGCGGCGGTCGCCGCGGCGGCCCTCACCCGGGACGGTCACGCCGGGCAGGTGTACGAGGTGCGCGGTCCCGAGGCCCTGACCTTCGACGAGGCGGTCGCCACGATCGCGCGGGTCAGCGGGCGTCGGGTGCGCTTCGTCGGGGACCCCGGTGCCTACCGCGACGCGCTGACGGCGGCCGGCCAGCCCGGAGAGGTCACCGAGGCCGAGCTGGCGGCCTTCGCCGCGTTGCGCGCACGAGGGGACGACGAGCCCGACGACGTCGTCGAGCGGCTGACCGGCCGTCCGCCGACCACCTTCCCCGACTACGCCGCCGCGGCGGCCGCCCGGGGAGCCTGGCGGGACTGACGCCGTCACGTCTTGCGGAGATCGTGCGGAACGGCTGCGGGGACCCTGCGGGACGACGGGCAGAGTCCTTCCTGTCACCGGGTCACGGGGGGACCGGAGACACACACGGGGGATGTACGCAGGAGCCCCGCTCACCACCTCGGGGGAGGGTCGGTGAGCGGGGCTCCTGCACGTCCCGCCCCCGATCGCCGTCCCCGATCGCCGTCCGCGGTCCCGTCGCACCTCCGGCGGATCACCTGGCACATCCGCGTGTCGCGAGCCCCGTGCACCGCCCGGCCGAGTTCCCGGGAGCCGGCGAGGTGCTCGGACGGTGGATCACCCTGCCGCGGGGTGACCGCGGCCACTTACAGTCCCCGGCGCGACGCGTCGGTGGCACGCGTCCCGGAGAGCGGAGAGACCGTTGGACCTCACTGGAGCATCAGCACTCGTCGTCGGCGGTGCCGGCGGGTTCGGCGAGCAGACCGTGCGCAAGTACGCGGCCGAGGGCCTCAAGGTCGTCATCGCCGACGTCGCGGAGGAGAAGGCCAACGCGATCGCGGCCGAGCTCGGCGAGAACGTGGTCTTCGTGCACACCGACGTCACCAGCGACGAGTCGGTGGACGCCGCCATCGCCAAGGCGCAGTCCTTGGGCACCCTCCGGGTCACCGTCATCGTCAACGGCGGCCCCGGCGGAGGTGCGGCCCAGCGGATCGTCTCCCGCGACGGCAAGCCGATGCCGATGGAGGCCTTCCTCCAGACGACCGAGTACTACTACACGGCCACCTACCGGGTGCTCTCCCGCGCGGCCGCCTCGATGCAGAGCAACGAGCCGCTCGAGGACAACCAGCGCGGCGTCGTGATCCTGACCGCCAGCATCGCCGGCTTCGAGGCCGCACCCGGCCAGACCAGCTACGCCATGGCCAAGGGCGGCGTCATCGCCCTGACCCTGGCCGCGGCCCGCGACCTGGCCCCGGCCGGCATCCGCGTCATGGGCATCGCGCCCGGCACCTTCCTCACCCCGGCCTTCCCGGACCCGGTCAAGGCCGACGAGACCTTCGGCAAGATGGTGCTCAACCCCAAGCGCATGGGCCGCCCCGCGGAGTACGCGAAGCTCGCCTACCAGATCGCCGAGAACGACTACCTCAACGGCTACGTCATCCGGCTCGACGGCGGCCTGCGCTTCGGCGCCTGACCCCGCTACCCGGGGGGCGCCGGTGCGCCCCCCGGGTCACTCCGGCCGGCTCGGCCGGTCGAGGCCGGCGGCGAGGGCGCCGAGCGTCCGCTCGAGCTCTCCGCGGAGGCCGTCGAGCGAGGGGACGGCGCCCGCGCCGGCCGACTCCAGCCACCGGTCCAACGTGACCCGCAGCGCCGCCAGCGCGGCCGCCGCGCACAGCCGCGGGTAGCCCTCGTCCTGCCCCGGCCCCACGCGGTCGGCGATCGCCTCGGCGAGGACCGTCTCCTGCGCGGCGAGGGCGGCCAGCAGCTGGGGGACCAGCGACCGCTCCCCGCGGATGACCACCAGCGCCGCGAGGTGGTCGCGGTCGTCGGCCATCGCCTGGTCCAGCACGACCAGCGCGGCCTCGTGCAGTGCCCGCAGCACCGACTCGCTCCCCGGCCGGTCGCGGAACCCGGCGACGAAGGCGCGGAAGTCGCCCGCGGCTCCGGCGACGACGGCCTCCTCCTTGCTGGAGAAGTAGTTGAAGAACGTCCGCAGGGCGATGTCGGCCTCGGCGGCGATCTGCTCCAGCGTCACGCGCTCCACGCCGTCGCGCAGGGCCAGCCGCATCGCCGCGTCGCGGATGGCGGCCCGGGTCGCCGTCTTCTTGCGCTCCCGGCGCCCGGTGCCTGCGTCGCTCTCCACGGCGACCTGTGTACCAACCGCCACGTCAGCTCCCCGGGTGCAGGCCGCCGTTGGCCCCGAGCACCCGGCCGCTGACGAAGCCGGCCTCCCCGGAGCACAGGTAGGCGCAGGCGGCCACGATCTCCTCGGCGGTGTCCCCGGCCCTCTGGGCCTGACGTGACATCGGGGTGTCGATGGGTCCGGGCGCGATGGAGTTCGCGGTGATGCCGGACCGGGCGTACTCCCACGACAGCGCCTTGGTCAGCGCGATCACCCCGCCCTTGGCCGCGCTGTGGTGCGCCTGCCGCGGGCTGCCGTTCTGGCCGGCCAGCGAGGAGACGGTGACGATCCGGTCCCACCGCGCGGCGACCATGTCGGGCAGTGCCGCCTGGACGCAGGGAGAGGACCCCGTCCTCCTCACGCCTCGCTCCGCTCGCCGCGAGCCTCGGGACGGGGCCGGGCGGGCGCGTAGCCGGCGATGGCGACCACGATGCCCACCGCCTGCGCCCCCGTGGCACGCAGGTCGGTGGCCACGGAGTCGGCGGCCACGGAGTCGGCGGCCGCGCCGTCGAGGTCGAACAGGGCGACGCGGTGCCCGCGGGCGGCGAGGTCCCGGGCGATGCCCAGCCCCATCCCGGACGCCGCCCCGGTGACGACGGCGACGCGACCGCCGTCGCTCATGCCCAGGTGACCGGCAGCGAGTGCAGCCCGAAGATGAGCATCTCGTTCTTCACCGGGACCTCCTCGAAGGGCACGGCCAGGCGGAGGTCGGGCAACCGCGTGAACAGCTCCTCCAGCCCGATGCGCATCTCGATCCGCGCGAGCTGCTGGCCGAGGCACTGGTGCACGCCGTGCCCGAACGCCAGGTGCGAGCTGCGCGGCCGGGTCACGTCGAACCGGTCGGGATCGGGGAAGTGCACCGGGTCGCGGTTGACCTCCGGGGTCGAGAGCATCACGGTCGCACCGGCCGGGATGTCGACGCCGCCGAGGGTGAGGTCCTCGGTGGCGATCCGGGTGACACCGAGCTGCACGATGCTCATGTAGCGCAGCAGCTCCTCGACGGCGTTGTCGAACAGCGACGGGTCCGCCCGCAGCGCGGCCAGCTGCTCGCGGTCGTTCAGCAGCGCCAGCGCGCCGAGGCTGAGCATGTTGGCCGTCGTCTCGTGGCCGGCACCGAGCAGCACCAGGGACATGTCGATCAGCTGCGCGTCGGTGAGCTCGGGGTCGGTGGCACGGACCAGCCCGGAGAGGATGTCGTCGCCGGGGTTCTCCCGCTTGCTGGCCACCAGCTGCGCGATGAACCCGTACAGCGCCCCGCCGGCGACCGCCTTCTCCTCCTCGCTGGCCTCGACGTTCGTGCCGACCGAGGTGTTGTGCTGGAACTCCTCGCGGTCCTTCGGGTCGACGCCGAGCAGCTCCGAGATCATCAGCGACGGGATGGGCAGGCAGTAGGACGGCACGAGATCGGCCTCGGTCCCGGCCGACTGCATGTCCTCGATCGCGTCGACGGCGATCTCGCGCAGCCGCGACTCCAGAGCCTGCATCCGCCGCACGGTGAACTGGCCGGTGAGCAACCGCCGCAGCCGGGTGTGCTCGGGCGGGTCCATGAACACGAAGTAGCCGTCGCCACGGGGCTGGGCGTCCTCCGGGGAGACGACGGGGCACCGCCCGCCCGTCGCGGCCTCGCCCATCGCCGCGATCTCCTCCGGCTGGAAGGAGGTCGCCTCGCGGTTGCGGAACTTGTCGGCGCTGAAGCGCGGGTCGGCGAGCACGGTGCGGCCCTCGTCGAACCCGGTGACGAGGTAGGCGGTGGCCCCGTTGAGCAGCTCGAACGGCTGGACGGCGCCCCGGCCCCGGCGCGCGAGCATCCCCGGGGGCGGGTCGAACGGGCAGCCCGGCGGGTGCTCGACGAACTCCGGCGCGATGGGCCGGCGGATCGTGACGGCGACCGGGTTGGTCGTCTCCTCGGTCTGCGCGCTGTCGGTGCTCATCGCTGCGTCGTCCTCTCCTGCCGGCCGTTCCGGGTCGGGGAGGACGCTAGTGTGGGATGCACGTCGTGCATAGATGCATGATGTGCACGAATGAGCCCAGGAGGCGCCGTGATCGTCGAGGCCGACCGGGACCGGTGCATCGGCGCCGGTCAGTGCGTGCTCGCCGCGCCCGAGCTGTTCGACCAGGGGGAGGACGACGGGCTGGTGCTGGTCCTCCAGCCGTCGCCGTCGCCGGAGCAGGAGGGTGCCGCCCGAGCAGCGGTGGCGGCGTGCCCGGCCTCCGTCCTCAGCCTCGGCGAGTAGCGCCGAGCAGCGTCGCGAGCTCCGCGTAGACGCCCGCGTCGTTGGGCCGCGGTCCGAGCACCTGCAGGCAGACGTGGTCGGCGCCGGCGTCCCGGTGTTCCTGCACCCGGGCGCCGATCGCGTCGACGTCGCCGATCGCCACCAGGGCGTCGACCAGGCGGTCGCTGCCGCCGTCGGCGACGTCGGCCTCGGTGAAGCCGGCCCGGAACCAGTTGTTCGCGTAGTTGGGCAGCTGCAGGTAGTGGGTCAGCTGCGAGCGGGCCTGCTCGCGGCCGGCCGCGAGGTCGGAGGTGAGGACGACGGGCAGCTCCGGGGCGACCAGCCGGCCGGGACCGACCCCCTCGCGCGCGGCGGCGGTGTTGGCCACGACCACGTGGTACGGGTGCGTGCCGGCCGTGCGCTCCGCGGCGAGCGCCAGCATCCTGGGCCCCAGCGCGCCGAGCACCCGCCGCTCCGGCGGCAGCGGGTCGGTCCGCGCGTCGAGGGCGTCGAGGTAGGCGCGCATCGTGGCCAGCGGCCGCCGGTAGGTCTGGTCGGTGAAGGCGTCGATGATCGGTCCGTGGCTGATGCCCAGCCCGACCAGCAGCCGGCCCGGCCAGCGCTCCTCGCACCGGTGCCAGCCGGCGGTCACCGACTCCGGGGTCTCCATCCAGATGTTGACGATCCCGATGCCGACGGTGATCTGCTCGGTGGCCTCGAGCACCGACTCGATCACCTCGAAGATGCCGGGGCTGATGCCGCCCGCGATCCACACCGTCGGGTAGCCGAGCTCCTCGAGCCGGACCGCCAGTTCGGCCGGCGTGGTGTCGGACATGACGGGCGGCAGCCACGCCCCGAGGGGCCCCAGATCCATGCGGCGATCCTCTCGCAGACCTTCCGGTAGGTCATCCCGGCCGTGTAGTGATCGGGGTGTGACCTGCCGCAGCGTGGACCGCCGGATCGACGTCGACGGGGGCCGCCTCGCCGTCACCGCGTACCTGCCGGAGAGCGTGACCACCGACGCCGTCCTCTTCCTGTTCCCCGGTGGGGGCTACGGCCGGCACTACTTCGACCTGCGCGTCGACGGCCACCCCGACCACAGCCAGGCGCGGTGGCACGCCGAGCGCGGTCTGCTCACCGTCGCCGTCGACCACCTGGGGGTGGGGGAGAGCACGGTGCCCGAGCACCCGCTCGGCTTCGCGGAGGTCGCGGCGGCGGGCGACTCGGCTGTCAGGGCGCTCGTGGCGGAGATCCGGGCCGGCACCCTCGACGCGGACCTGCCCGCCGTCCCCGGGGCGGTGGCGATCGGTGCCGGGCAGTCGATGGGCGGGCACGTCGTGGTCGTGACCCAGGCCGCGCACGACACCTTCGCCGCCGTCGCCGCGCTCGGCAGCAGCTTCACGCAGACCCGGCTTGCGGTGCGGCCGGGGGCGCGTCAGCCGTTCCGCGGGGACGGGATGGCGGCGGTGTACGCGGGCATGGGCGACGTCGACTTCACCGCCAGCTTCCACTGGCCCGAGGAGCCGCCGGAGCTCGTCGCCCTCGACATGGACGCCGAGCACCTCGCGCCGTGGCGGTCGGCGACCGTGCCCGGCTGCGCCGTCGAGCTGATGGAGCCCCTCGCCGTCGCGCGCCAGGCCGCGGCGGTGCGTGTGCCGGTCCTGCTCGTGTACGGCGAGCAGGACGTCACCGTCGAGCCGCTTGCCGACCTCGCCGTCTTCCGCTCGGCGCCGGACCTCTCGCTGCTGCTGGTCCCGCGCAGCGCCCACATGCACAACTTCGCCCCGACCCGACACCTGGTGTGGGCGCGCCTGGAGTCCTTCGCCGAGCAGGTCCTCGTCCGGCGCCGGCTGCTGGCCGACGCGGGGTGAGCGCGCCGAGGGGGGTGCGAGCATGCCCGGCGTGCCCTCTCTCGCCGACGACCGCGACGCCATCCGCGACCTCTACGCCCGCTACGTCCGCTCCGTCGACACCGGTGACGTGGACACCTTCGTCTCGCTCTACGCCGCCGACGCCGTCTTCGTCGGTGGCGGCGTCGGCGGCCCGGACGTCGTCGGCCACGAGGCACTCCGGGAGTTCGCGGCCGGGCTCCGCGTCGGGTCCACGCACCGGCTGTCGCTCAACCACGTCATCGACGTCGACGGCGACAGGGCCGAGTGCCACTCCTCGATCGTGACGCTGGCCGGCACCACCGTCGTGAGCACCGGCCGGGTGCACGACGAGTTCCGCCGCGTCGACGGCACCTGGCGGATCGCCCGGCGCACCTTCACCCCCGACCCGGCACCCGTCGCCCGCTGACGCGGCGCGCCGGCCTCAGGCGGCGATGCGGTGGTGGTGGCAGCGGCCACCGGAGGTGGCCCGCGCCGCGCAGGGCGCGCCGGCCTTGGTGAGGCCGCCGTTGTCGCCGCACCGGACCGGTCCCGCGGCCGGAACGGGCACGGCCCGCAGGAAGGGGAGGACGACGCCCGCGGGCTCCGGCGTCGCGGGGAGCTCCCGCTCCGCGGGCGCCGTGGCGACGTCGGTGCTCCCGGGCCGCTCGGCGCGGCGGTGCAGCACGGTCGCGGCCGTGAGGCCGGCGGCGAAGGCGGTCAGGGCGGTGGCGAGGTGGCTGGCGCGCATGTCCTCCTCATCGGCAGGGCGCCGCCCGGATGGGAAGGGCCGGGCTCCGGAGGTCGACGGTGCGCGTGTGACTCGCTGGACGGATCGGTCCGCCACGCCCGGCCGTGGTCCCGGGACGCGGCGGTGGCGGGTGTCACCGTCGTCCCATGCACGCGCACCGCACTCCCGCCGTCCCTCCCGCAGACGACTCCCACCGCGTCCGCTACCTGCACCTCGTCGCGGCCGCCCGCGCCGCGGCGCTGCGCCCGACCAGCGAGCAGCAGGTCGCCGACGTCGTCCGGGTGACCGTCGACGACGAGGTGGACACGACCACGTTCCGCGCGATCGTCACCGACGTCTCCCGCGACGTCCTGCGCTGAGCCCGGCTCAGGTGCCGCAGAACGTCCGGTAGGCGGCGCCGAACTCCTCCGGCGCGGGGGCGGCGTAGCGCTCGAGGCCCGGCCGCTCCTCGAACGGCCGGCCCACCGCGTCGAGCAGCTCGCCCAGGGGCCTGAGGTCGCCGCCCGTGGCCGCGTCCAGCGCCTCCTCCACGAGGTGGTTGCGGGGGACGTACACGGGGTTCACCCGGTCCATGGCGTCGGCGTCCGGTGCCAGCGCCCGCCACCGCTGGGCCCAGGCGTCGAACCCGGCGAGGTCCAGGAACAGGTTGCGCGCCGGGTCGACGTCACCCCGGGCCGCGGAGCCCAGCGCCCGGAAGAACGACGTGTGGTCGACGTGCCCGGCCCGCAGCAGCCCCAGCAGGTCGTCGGCCAGGGCGGTGGTCGCCTCGTCGTCCAGACCCTCCGGCAGGCCGAGCTTGGCTCGCATCCCCTCCGCCCAGGCGGCGCTGTACCGGGGGCGGAAGCCCTGCAGCGCCTCGACGGCGATCTCCACCGCCCGCTCCTGCTCGTCGGCGAACAGCGGGAGCAGGGACTCGGCGAACCGGGCGAGGTTCCACTCGATGACCAGCGGCTGGTTGCCGAACCGGTACCGGCCGCCGGTGTCGATCGAGCTGTAGACCGTGTCCGGGTCGACCGCCTCCATGAACGCGCACGGCCCGTAGTCGATGGTCTCGCCGGAGATGGTGGTGTTGTCGGTGTTCATCACGCCGTGGATGAAGCCGACCAGCATCCACTGCGCCACCAGCGACGCCTGGGCGGCCACGACCGACTCGTAGAGCGCCAGGTACCGGTTCTCCGCCTGGGCGGCGGCCGGGTGGTGTCGCTCGATCGCGACGTCGGCCAGGCGGCGGAGCAGGTCGACGTCCCCGGTCGAGCGGGCGAACTGGAAGCTGCCCACCCGGAGGTGGCTGCTCGCGACCCGGGCCAGGACCGCTCCCGGCAGTGCGGTCTCGCGGTAGACGGGCCGGCCGGTCGCCACCACGGCGAGCGCGCGGGTCGTCGGGATGCCGAGGGCGTGCATGGCCTCGCTGACGACGTACTCGCGCAGCATCGGGCCGACCGCGGCGAAACCGTCGCCGCCGCGGGAGAACGGGGTGCGGCCGGACCCCTTGAGGTGCAGGTCGCGCACCCGCCCGTCGGGGCCGGTCAGCTCGCCGAGCAGCAGCGCCCGCCCGTCGCCCAGGCGGGGGTTGTACCCGCCGAACTGGTGGCCGGCGTAGGCCTGCGCCACCGGGTGCGCGCCCTCCGGGACGGCGGTGCCCACCAGGAGCCGCACGCCGGCGTCGCTGCGCAGCGCGGCCGGATCCAGCCCCAGCTCGGCGGCGAGGGGTTCGTTGAGGACGAGCAGCCGCGGCTCGGGCGTCTCCTCGGCGTGCCAGGGCAGCGCCATCTCCGGCAGCTCACGGGCGAAGCGGTCGCTCAGGGAGACGGTCGACGGCGGGGCGATGCTCACCCCCTCGACGGTACGACCCGGGACCGCGCCCCACCGGACGGGAGAGCGGTCCCCGCCCGTCCCGGCCGCCCCAGCCGGAGCGACGGAGGTGTCGACCGGGCGGTGTTCACCACCGTCGCGGGCACCACCTCGAGTGCCGCTGCGGTGGTGGCGGGCCCGTCCGCCGGCGGGCCGGCCTCCGGTCCCGGCTGTTCCTCGCCGGTGGCCGACGGCTCCCCCGGCGCCCGGTGGGGGGCCGGAGGCGTCAGCCGGTGGGGGAGTCGACCAGCGCCTGGATCGCCGCGCCGTAGAGCTCCACGACCCGCTGCCGGCCCACGGTGTCCAGCAACTCGACCCCGACGGTGGGCCACGCCTGCATGAGCCCACCGATCTGCGCGGCGATCAGCTCGGCCCGCGCGCTCGCGTCGGGGCCCGGGAGCAGGGCGCAGAGCCCGTCGATGAAGCTCGCGCGCGCGGCCTGGCGCAGGCTCTCGCGGACGCCGTCGTGGTCGGAGGCGCGGACCATCGCCGCGTAGGCGCGCCGCTCGCGGTCCCGCTCGGGATCCAGGACGTGCTCGACGAGCCGACGGCCGAGGGTCTCCAGCGGGCCGTCGAGCTCGGGTCCCGCCCCCCGGGAGGCGCCGACCACCTCGACGAACAGCTGCTCCTTGGAACCGAAGTGCCGCATGACCAGGGCGGCGTCGACGCCGGCCCCGGCGGCGATGGCCCGGACCGAGGTCGCGGCGAACCCGCGCTCCTCGAACAGCTCCCGGGCACTGGCCGCGATGGCCTCGCGAGTGGTGCTCCCCACGCCCGCCGCTGTGATGGTCACCTCATCAGCCTGCCACCCTTGTCAACGCTGTTGACAGGGTGAGTGTCAACGGCGTTGACTGCGTCGGCAGTAGTTGCTCCGAGCAACGAATGAGGATCCCCGGCAGTGCCGCCGGCGTGACCCCAGCACCGTTCCGCAGCGCCCCGGGAGCTCCCGCATGACCACCCAGACCCTCGCCGTCCCCACCCGCGCCGCCGAACCGCCCGTCCGCACCTGGCCGTGGCTGCTGTTCGTCGGACTCGGCGCGCTGGTCGTCTCGCTCGCCCAGTCCCTGCTCATCCCCGTGCTGGCCACCCTGCCGGCGACGCTGGACGCATCGGCCGACGCCGTGCAGTGGCTGCTGACCTCGACGCTGCTCGTCGCCGCCGTCTCGGTGCCGCTCTTCGGGCGGCTGGGCGACATGTTCGGCGCCCGGCGGATGCTGCTCGTGGCGATCGGCGCGCTCGTCGTCGGCTCGCTGATCACCGCGACGACCAGCGAGGTCGCGCTGCTGATCGTCGGCCGCGGGATCCAGGGCATCTCGACCGCGGCCATCCCGCTGGGCATCAGCCTGCTCAGCCGGCTGCTGCCGCGGGAGCGGGCGGGAGGGGCGATCGCGCTGATCAGCGCCATGCTCGGCGTCGGTGGCGCGCTCGGCCTGCCCTTCGCCGGCATCATCGCCGAGCACTTCGACTTCCACGCGCTGTTCTGGATCTCCGGCGCGGTCGCCGCGGTGGCGTTCGTCGGCATCCTGCTCGTCGTCCCGGAGGCCCCCGGCCGGACCGGTGGGCGGGTCGACGTCGTCGGCGCGGTCCTGCTGGCCGGCGCCCTCGTCTCGCTGCTGCTGCCGCTGGCGGAGGGCTCGGACTGGGGCTGGGGCTCCGGCACGGTGATCGGCCTGTTCGTGCTCTCCGCCGCGCTCCTGGCCGTCTTCGGCTGGTCGCAGACGCGTGTCGGCAACCCACTGGTCGACCTGACGGCGATGCGCCGGCGGCCCATCGTGCTGACCAACCTGGCGTCGCTGCTCTTCGGCTTCGCGATGTTCGCCTCGCTGATCGGCACCGCCTCCTACGTGCAGGCGCCGGAGGCCAGCGGCTACGGGTTCGGGACCTCGATCGTCGTCGGCGGCCTGGCGATGCTCCCGGGTGGTCTCGCGATGCTCGTGTTCGCGCCGGTCTCCGCGCGGCTCGTCGCCTGGCGGGGCGCCCACCAGGTGCTGGCGCTCGGCGGCGTCATCGTGGCCGCCGGCTGGCTGGTGCGGATCGTCTTCACCGGATCGCTGACCCAGGTCATCGTGGGCGCGACGGTGGTCGGTATCGGCAGCAGCATCGGCTACGCGTCCATGCCGGCGCTGATCAACGAGTACAGCCCGCGGGCCGAGATCGCGGCCGCCAACGGGGTCAACTCGCTGCTGCGGGCCATCGGCAGTTCCCTGGCCAGCGCGGTCGGCGGGAGCATCCTCGCGGCGAGCACCATCTCGCTCGGCGCGTTCGCCCTGCCGTCGCTCACCGCCTACCGGGTGCTGTTCGTCATCTGCGGCTGCGCAGCGTTGCTGGCCGCGGCCGCTGCGCTGTGCATCCCCGGTCGCGCTCCCCGCGACTGAGACGGCCGGGCCCGGCGCCCGCGGGGCGGGCGCCGGGGATCCGCGGTCAGCTGGTGCGCTCGGTGGCGGGGTCGTCCGCGCTGCGCTCGGTGTAGGCCGAGAAGGTCTGCGCGACGGGGTCCTCGTCCTCGGCGGCCAGGTTCACCGGCACCGGTCCCGCCGTGTTCCCCGGGTCGTCGGTCGCCGGGTCGTCCCCCGAGCGCCCGCGCATGGCCGAGAACGTCTGGACGACGACCTCCTCGTCGTCCTCCATGGGGAAGGACCCGGTGACGGCGGGGCCGGGAGCCGCAGGGGTGCTGCCGCCGGCCTTCTGCACCAGCCCGTCGACCGTGTCCTGCAGCGGCGCCGGCAGGCTGTCGCGGACCTTGCCGACCGCCTCCTGCACCTGGGGCTTCTCGGCCAGGCGGCCGGCCGCCTGCTGGATCTGCTCGTACCGTCCGTGTCCCGCCCGGGACCCCAGCACGTAGCCGATCCCCAGTCCGAGTGCCAACGAGAACTTGCCCATGGGTCGCTCCCTCTCCTCCGGCCCGCGTTCGGCGGGTCCGTCCCGGTGGTGCCTGCGGAGGCCCCTACCCGCGGAGTCGCAGGTGAACCCGCTGGACCGAGGCGCGCCGGGCCTCTCCGGCCGCCCCCGGACGGCAGGATGGCCGGGCCCACCGCGACGTCGACAGGAGCACTGCCGTGACCCAGCCCCCCGCCGCGATGGTGGTGCCCCGCTTCCTCGTGAAGCAGCGGATCACCGTCATGGTCAACCGCTACGAGGTGCTCGCCGCGAACCCCGACGGCAGCGAGGGCCCGCTGCTGGCGCTGGCCGAGCAGAAGCGGTTGAAGCTCAAGGAGGAGGTGGTCTTCTACGCCGACGCGGACAAGCGGCGGAAGGTCTTCTCGTTCAAGGCGCGCCAGCGGCTCGACGTGGCTGCCCAGCACGACGTGTTCGACGAGTACGGCGTCGCGATCGGCGCGTTCAGCAAGCGGTTCGGCGCCAGCCTCCTCCGCTCCACCTGGGAGCTCGCGGCGCCCGGGCTGCAGGCGCTCGGACGGGAGCGTCGTCCGGTCATCGCCGTCCTGCGCCGCGTCTGGGGCTGGATCCCGTACCTGGGCAACGTCTGGGTGCCCTTCGTCTTCCACTTCGACTTCGTCGACACCGCGACCGGCGCTCCGGTGATGACCAGCGAGCGGCGCAAGGCGGTGCGGGACCGCTACGAGGTGACCGTGCAGGACCCGCGGCTGGACTTCCGCGTGGCGGCCGCGATGGCGGTGGCGCTGGACGCGCTCCAGAGCCGCTGACCCCACGGGCGCGTACGCGCCGACGCCCCCCGCTCCCGGGTCAGGGGGAGCGGGGGGCGTGGGGTCGACCTGCCCCCTCCGTCGACACCCCGCGGTCGGCGGGGCGGGGGCGGCCGGGTCAGCGAGCGGTGCCGTCGGCCTGGACGCCGGTGAAGGTCAGCCCGAGCGTCGCGCTCTTGTCCTGGAAGCCGTTGCCGGCCGAGTTCGGCAGGGACAGGGAGAAGACGAGGTGGTCGACCCCGTCCGGCTGCAGGCTCGCGACGCCGGCCAGCGGCGCGTCCATGACGGCGCGGCCCGAGTACAGGGTCGTCACGCTGCCCGAGCAGCTGTAGGTCGGCGCCGCGGCGGTACCCCCCTGCGTCCACGGCACGGAGCAGTCGCGCACGGACAGCTGGAGACCGTCGACGGCGTCGCTGGTCAGGACGTTCGCGGTGGTGGCCCGCGAAGCCAGGCTGACCCGGCCCAGCGGCGAGGTGCCGTCGTTGACCAGGTCCACGGCGCGGGTCATCGAGTCGCCGGGCACGAAGTTCGCCGTCGTCGCCGGGACGGTGGCGCCCCGCTGGCTGACGTCGATCGACACGGTCCCGGTCGAGAGGTTCGTCGAGATCGGGGTGGTGCTGTCGGTGAACGTGCCGAACGTGCCCAGGCCGGCCACGGCGGCGGCCGCGGCCACGACGCCCAGCGAGCCGAGCACCTGGGTGCGGCGGCGGGCGACGACGTTGCGGGAAGACGTCATCAGGAGTTCCTCCGGTCGGTTCGCGGCGGGCTGTTCCGCCGACAGGGAGGACTCTCGGCCCCCAACCGCAGGCCGCCCGCCGTGCTCCCGCAAGGTCTCCGCAAGACCGGGGCGTGTTTGCCGGGGCGGCCCGACCGGGCAGGCGGGACGCGTGACCTACTCGATCGTCGCCCGCGACACGACGACCGGCGAGATGGGTGTCGCCACCCAGTCGCAGGCGTTCGCCGTCGGCAGCAGCGTGCCCTTCGCCCTCCCCGGTCAGGGCGTCATCGCCAGCCAGTCGATGGCCGAGCCGATGTACGGGCAGATCGGGCTGGACCTCCTGCGCGGGGGGTTCACCGCCCAGGAGGTGCTCACCGCCCTGCGCAGCGTGGATCCCCATCCGGAGCGCCGTCAGGTCGCGGTGCTGCACGTCTCCGGTGACCTGGCCGTCTACACCGGTGACAACTGCGTCGCCGGTGCCGGGCACCAGGTGGGCGAGGGCTGCGTGGCGCTGGCCAACATGGTCTCCTCGCCGGAGGTGTGGGAGTCGATGGTCGCCACGTTCGAGACCTCCCAGGGTGCGCTGGCGCAGCGGCTGCTGCTGGCGCTGCACGCGGGCGAGGATGCGGGCGGGGACGTCCGGGGACGGCGGTCGGCGGCCGTCTTCGTCGTCCGTGCCACCCCCACCGGCCGGCCCTGGCACGACACCGTGGTGGACCTGCGCGTCGACGACTCCGACGACCCGGTCGCCGAGCTCGACCAGCTCGTCGTCCGGCTGGCCCGCTACCAGGACGTCGTCCGCGCGTTCCAGCAGGCCATCGGCGGCGACCCGGTGACCGCCGACCGCGTGCTCGAGGAGCTGCGGCTGCCGGATCCGCACTCGGAGCCCGACCACGTGCTGTGGCGCGCCGTGGTGGCGGGCCTGGCCGGGCGGGAGGACGCCGCCCGTGCCCTGCTGACCGAGCTGGCCGACGTCGCGCCGCAGTTCGTCGAGGTCGGCCGCCGCTTCGGCGACGCCGGTCTGGTGGACCCCGACCTGCTGTCGCGGATACTGCCCGGCGTGCCGGCGCCGACCGCCGGGTGAGCACCAGGACGGAGTGGGCGCCCGTGCGCAGGGTCGCACTCGTCGGGATCTCGCTCGTCCTGCTCTCGACCGGCTGCACGGAGGACGACGAGGCCGCGGAGGCGGCGCCGAGCGAGGCGCCGCCGGCCGCGACGGAGGGGCGCCCCCTCACCTTCGGGGCGACGCACGTGGCCGTCGACGGCCTGGAGGTGACGGCCGGGGAGCCGCGGTCCTTCACCCCGTCGGCGACGGCGGCCGTGCCGGAGCCGCCGCCGGCGCACTACGTGGTGCTCGACCTCAGACTCGAGAACGGTTCCTCGCGGCCGGTGAGCACGTCCCAGTTCGTCGTCACGCTGTCGAGCGGCGGCCGGGAGCAGGAACAGGTCTTCGACACGGTGGGTGGCGCCCCCGGCGACCTCGCCGGGATCCTGCCGCCCGGCTCCGGGACCGAGGTCCTCCTCGCGTTCGGCGCCGACGACCCGGCCGATCTCGAACTGCGCGTCCACCGCGAGGACGGGACCGACCCCTGGGTCTTCAGCACGTGAGGGCGCGGGGAGGCTGCCGGTCTCAGCCGGGGATCGGGAAGACCAGCAGGGAGCTGGAGGCCGTGGCCACGCTGCGTCCGGCGGCGTCGACCACCTCGCCCTCCGCGAAGGCCACCCGCCGGCCCGGCTTGACCACCCGGCCCACCGCGCGCAGCGGACCGCTGTCGGCGGTGACCGCGCGCAGGTAGGTGACCTTGAGCTCGATCGAGGTGTATCCGGTCCCCCGGGGCAGCGTGGAGTGGACGGCGCACCCGGCCACGGTGTCCAGCAGCGTGCACACCAGCCCACCGTGGACGACGCCGATCGGGTTGTAGACCGACTCGTCGACCAGGCAGGAGAACTCGACCCGGCCCTCCTCGACGGCGACCAGGTCCATCTGCACCAGCGGGACGATCGGCGGCGGGGGCAGCACGCCGTCCCGCAGCGCCTCGAGCGTCTCCAACCCGGAGCGCTCCAGGGCGCCGGCGGCGGTGAGCATCGGGTCGTACCAGGTGACGGTGCGCGAGCGCGGCTCGCCCCACGCGGCGGGTGCCGGCGCGATCTCCGGAGACAGGTCAGTGCTCATGGTCGTGGTCCTCGTCGGCGGGCAGGCCGGACAGCGCCCGGCCGGCGGGGGTGAGCTCTCGGGTGACCCGGGACCCGGTCGCCGGCTCGCCGCAGGTGCGGCAGATCCACTCCGCGTCGATGGCGTGCTCCGGATGCCCCGCGGGGGCGTGCTTGAGGCGCAGCGGTGGCTCGGCCGCGACCCACTTGTCGCCCCACTGCAGCAGGGCCTGCAGCACCGGCAGGAGGTCGCGGCCGGCCGCGGTCAGGTGGTAGCCCGACCGCGGCGGGGAGTCGCTGTAGGGGCGCTTCTCCAGCACGCCGGCGGTGACCAGCGCGTTGAGCCGCGCGGTCAGCCGGTCGCGCGGGGCGCCGGTGCCACGGGCGATGTCGCTGAACCGGTGGTTGCCCCAGGCGACCTCGCGGATGACGAGCAAGGACCACCGCTCGCCGACCAGCTCGAGGGAGCCGGCGATGGAGCAGGCGTCGCGGGGGAGGGGGAACGGAACGGCGGTCACCGCCATAGGTTTGCATGTCAAACCGACGCGCGCTAGTTTTCCCGCTGTCAGTTGGGAAATCGAACCGAGGAGTCCGTCATGCGTGACGCGGTGATCGTGGAGGCCGTCCGCACTCCGGTCGGCAAGGGCAAGCCCGGCGGATCGCTGTCCGGCGTGCACCCCGCCGACCTGCTGGCCGGTGTGCTGGAGAGCCTGGTCGAGCGCGCGGGCATCGACCCGGGTCTCGTCGACGACGTGATCGTCGGCTGTGTGTCGCAGGCCGGCGAGCAGGCCGCCAACATCGCCCGACGGGCCGCCCTCGGAGCCGGCTTCTCGGAGCACGTCCCGGCGACGACCGTGGACCGCCAGTGCGGCAGCAGCCAGCAGGCGGTGCACTTCGCCGCCCAGGGCGTCGTCTCCGGGGCGTACGACGTCGTGGTGGTCGGCGCGGTGGAGTCGATGAGCCGGGTGCGGATGGGCAGCGCTGCCCAGGGCGCCGAGGACGTGATGGGGGAGCGGTACGCCGCGCGCTACCCCGACGGCGGCGTGAGCCAGGGGGTGGCGGCGGAGCTGATCGCGGCGAAGTGGGGGCTGTCCCGCTCCCAGCTGGACGGCTACGCCGCGCGAAGCCACGCACGGGCGGCCGAGGCCTGGCGCACCGGCCTGTTCGCCGACCAGGTGGTCCCGGTCAAGGCGCGGCAGGCCGACGGGTCGCTCGCCCTGGTCACCACGGACGAGACGGTGCGGCCGGGCACGGACGTCGAGACGCTCGCGGGTCTGCGTCCGGCCTTCGCCGACGACGCCGTCGCCGCCCGCTTCCCGCAGATCACCGAGTGGCGGGTGACCCCCGGCAACAGCAGCCCGCTCAACGACGGTGCCGCCGCGCTGCTGGTCACCACCAGCGAGAAGGCGCGGGAGCTCGGTCTCCGGCCGCTCGCGCGCGTGCACACCACGACCGTCGTCGGGGACGACCCGCTGATGATGCTCACCGCGGTCATCCCGGCGACGCAGAAGGTGCTGCGTCGCGCCGGGCTCTCCATCGAGGACATCGACCTGTTCGAGGTCAACGAGGCGTTCGCCTCCGTCGTCCTCGCCTGGCAGGCCGAGACGGGCGTGACCACCGACAAGGTCAACGTGCACGGCGGGGGGATCTCGATCGGCCACCCGCTGGGCGCCAGCGGCGCGCGGATCATGACCACGCTCGTCGACGCGCTGCACCGGCGCGGTGCCCGCTACGGCCTGCAGACGATGTGCGAGGCCGGCGGTCTGGCCAACGCCACCATCCTCGAGCGCCTCTGACTCCGCCCTCCGAGGCATGGGTACCGATACCCCCGTCTGGAACCCCGGAGGCGCCGGTATCGGTACCCATGCCCAGGGGCCGCCGCCCCCGACGACGACGGAGGGCGGGGACCCCGTGCGGGTCCCCGCCCTCCGGCGGTGCTGGCGTTACCTCAGCTCTTGGGGCGAGCTCCCGCGCGCAGGGCGCCGAGCAGGTCGTGGTTGAGCCGGGAGATGGTCTCCATCGAGATGCCCTTCGGGCACGCCGCGGAGCACTCGCCGATGTTGGTGCAACCGCCGAAGCCCTCGCGGTCCTGCTGCGCCACCATGTTCACCACCCGGTCGTCGCGCTCGGGCTGGCCCTGCGGCAGCAGCCCGAGGTGGGTGACCTTGGCGGCGGTGAACAGCATCGACGAGGCGTTCGGGCACGCGGCGACGCAGGCGCCGCAGCCGATGCAGGTGGCGGCGTCGAAGGCGTTGTCGGCGTCCTTCTTCGGCACCGGCGTCGCGTGCGCCTCGGGCGCGGTCCCGGTCGGCACGCTGATGTAGCCGCCGGCCTGGATGATCCGGTCGAACGCCCGCCGGTCGACGGCGAGGTCCTTGATCACCGGGAACGCCGTCGCACGCCACGGCTCGACGTCGATCGTGTCGCCGTCCTTGAACGACCGCATGTGCAGCTGGCAGGTGGTGGTCTGCACCGCGCCGTCGTGCATGCCGTTGCCGTGCGCACGCCCGTTGATCATGACGCCGCACATGCCGCAGATGCCCTCGCGGCAGTCGTGGTCGAAGGCGACCGGGTCCTGCCCCTCCATGATCAGTTGCTCGTTGAGCACGTCGAGCATCTCGAGGAAGGACATGTCCGGCGAGACGTCGTCCAGCCGGTAGCTGACCATCTTGCCGGGGGAGGCGGCGTTCTCCTGGCGCCAGACCCGCAGCGTGATCCGCATGGTGCGCTCCTCGTGGGGCGCGGTGGCGGCCCGGGGGCCGTCCTCAGTCATCGTCATCGCTGGCTCCGCTGGTTCGTCACTTGTAAGAGCGCTGGGCGAGGTGGACGTACTCGTAGTTGAGGTCCTCGCGGTGCAGCACCGGGCCGGTGCCCTGCGGCGTCCACTCCCAGGCCGCCACGTAGGCGAAGTTCTCGTCGTCGCGCAGCGCCTCGCCCTCGGGGGTCTGGCTCTCGGCCCGGAAGTGCCCGCCGCAGCTCTCGCGGCGGTGCAGGGCGTCGATGCACATGAGCTCGGCCAGCTCGATGAAGTCGGCCACCCGGCCGGCGTGCTCGAGGTTCTGGTTGAACGAGCCCCAGGTGCCGAGCACCTTCACGTTGCTCCAGAACTCCTGGCGGATCTCCTGGATGCGGTCGATGGCCTTGCGCAGCCCCTCGTCCGTGCGCTCCATGCCGCAGTAGTCCCACATCAGCTGGCCCAGCTCCCGGTGGAAGGAGGCCACGCTGCGGGTGCCCTGGATCGACAGCAGCTGGTGGATCTGGTCGGTGACGCCCTGGACGGCCTCCTGCGCCGCCGGGTGGCTGTCGTCGACCTCGGGGAAGGGCCCGTCGGCGAGGTACTCGGTGATGGTCGACGGGAGCACGAAGTAGCCGTCGGCCAGACCCTGCATCAGGGCGCTGGCGCCGAGCCGGTTGGCGCCGTGGTCGGAGAAGTTGGCCTCACCGATCACGAACATGCCGGGGATCGTCGACTGCAGGTCGTAGTCGACCCACAGACCGCCCATCGTGTAGTGGACGGCGGGGTAGATCCGCATCGGCGTCGCGTAGGGGTCCTCGCCCGTGATCTGGGCGTACATGTCGAAGAGGTTGCCGTACTTGGCCTCGACGGCCGGGCGGCCCAGCCGCTGGATCGCCTCGGCGAAGTCCAGGTAGACACCCAGCCCGCCGGGGCCGACGCCGCGGCCCTCGTCGCAGACGTTCTTGGCCGCCCGCGACGCGATGTCGCGGGGGACCAGGTTGCCGAACGCCGGGTAGCGCCGCTCGAGGAAGTAGTCGCGCTCGTCCTCGGGGATCTGCCGCGGGTCGCGGGTGTCACCGCGCTCCTTGGGCACCCACACGCGGCCGTCGTTGCGCAGCGACTCGCTCATCAGCGTGAGCTTCGACTGGTACTCGCCGTGCACCGGGATGCAGGTCGGGTGGATCTGCGTGTAGCAGGGGTTGGCCATGTAGGCGCCCCGCTTGTGCGCCCGCCAGATCGCCGTGGCGTTGGAGCCCTTGGCGTTCGTCGACAGGTAGAAGACGTTGCCGTACCCGCCCGTGGCCAGGACGACGGCGTCGGCGTAGTGCGTGCTCAGTTCGCCGGTGACCAGGTCGCGGGCGACGATGCCGCGGGCGCGGCCGTCGACGACGATCAGGTCGAGCATCTCGGTCCGGGCGTGCTGCTCCACGTTGCCGAGCGCCATCTGCCGCTCGAGGGCCTGGTAGGCGCCGTAGAGCAGCTGCTGGCCCGTCTGGCCGCGGGCGTAGAAGGTGCGCGAGACCTGCGTGCCACCGAAGGAGCGGTTGTCGAGCAGGCCGCCGTACTCGCGGGCGAAGGGCACGCCCTGGGCGACCGCCTGGTCGATGATGTTGACGCTGACCTCGGCGAGGCGGTGCACGTTGTTCTCGCGGGCGCGGAAGTCGCCGCCCTTGACCGTGTCGTAGAACAACCGGTGCACGCTGTCGCCGTCGTTGCGGTAGTTCTTGGCGGCGTTGATGCCGCCCTGCGCGGCGACGCTGTGGGCGCGGCGGGGGCTGTCCTGGTACCAGAAGGACTTCACCTTGTAGCCGGCCTCGCCGAGCGTGGCGGCGGCGGAGCCGCCGGCCAGGCCGGTGCCGACGACGATGATCGTCATCTTGCGGCGGTTGGCCGGGTTGACCAGGCGGCCGCGGAAGCGTCGCTCGCTCCAGCGCTCGCCGATCGGGACGTCCGTGGGCGCCTTGGTGTCGGCGATCGGGTCGCCGACGCTGAAGAGGTCGAGAGGCATGCCAGAGGATCCTTACTCGATGATGCCGAAGAGGACGGCGAAGGGCGTGAGCAGGAAGCCGAGGGTCAGGACCGTCGCGATCGCCGTGGCGGCGTAGTTGACGGTCACCTCCCGGCGCCGGTTGCTCTGGCCCAGCGTCTGCGTGGCGCTCCAGATGCCGTGCCGCAGGTGCATGCCGACCAGGACGACCGCGATCGTGTAGAAGGCGACGGACACCGGGTTGGAGAAGCTCGCGATCACCCGGCCGAACGGCGAGGAGTCGTCGCTGTTCACCGTGCCCCAGGTGAGGTCGAGCAGGTGCCAGATGACGAAGGCGGCGATGATCACGCCGCCCCAGCGCATCGTCCGTGAGGCGTAGCTCTGCGCGTTGGCCTTCTTGGTCACGTAGCCCTGCGGGCGGGCCCGCTTGGCCTGGCGCCACAGCGAGACCGCGGCCCAGATGTGCGCGGCCACCGCGACCAGCAGGACGATCCGGATGATCCACAGCGCGGTCGCGCCCGGCAGGGCCGGGTTGCCGATGGTGCGGAGCCACTCGGAGTAGTGGTTGAACTCCTCGGCCCCCGCGAAGGCCTTGAGGTTCCCGATCATGTGCGCGATCAGGTACAGCACCAGGATGATGCCGCTGACCGCCATGACCACCTTCTTGAAGACCGAGCTGGTCTTCGCGGCCTTGGGCGCCCTGCGCTGGCCGGACTGCGTCGTCACCGTCACCACGAGCACGAAGGTAGGACCATGGCCCCTTTGCGGCCAGGTAAACACACGGTGACTCAGCTCATGTAAGGCTCCCCTAATCCCCGTTCCAGGCGGCGGAACGGTCCGCCGGTGTCCGAATCGTGACCTCCCCGTCAGTGGGAAGCTGGGGTCGCGCCGACGCGCGCACGACGAGAGGACGACGACCGTGGCAGGACCCACCCGCGGCTTCCTGGGCCGCCGCCGGGAGCGCGACCCGCGGCTGCCCCCCGGCCAGTACGACGCCGGCACCGACTGGCCGGTGCTCACCGCCGAGCCGACTCCGCGGATCACCCCCGAGACGTGGAGCATCACCGTCGACGGCCGGGTCGAGCAGCCCACCACCTGGAGCTGGGACGAGGCGCACGCGCTGCCCCGCTCGGAGTACCGCGGCGACATCCACTGCGTCACGACGTGGTCGAAGTTCGGCACCTGGTTCGCCGGCATCAGCGTCGACAGCCTGCTCGACGTCGCCCGCCCCACCGCCGAGGCGGCCTACGTCATGGCCGGGTCCAAGACCGGCTACACGACCAACCTCCCGCTGGCCGACGTCACCGGCGGCAAGGCGTGGATCGTCTGGGAGTACGAGGGCGGCCCGCTGCCGATCGAGCACGGCGGCCCGGTCCGGCTGCTCGTGCCGCACCTCTACTTCTGGAAGAGCGCGAAGTGGATCACCCGGCTGACGCTGATGCAGCGCGACCAGCCCGGCTTCTGGGAGCAGAACGGCTACCACGACCGTGGGGACCCGTGGCTCGAGCAGCGCTACCAGGGTGACTGAGCCGATGCTGGGCGCCGGCCGGCGCGCCCCGGCCGGCGGCTGGCGGACGGCGACCGTGCGGGAGGTCGACCGGCCGACGCCGCGCACCGTGCGGCTGCGCCTCGAGGTCCCCGACCGGCTCGACCACCTCGCCGGCCAGCACTACGTCGTCCGGCTGACCGCCGAGGACGGCTACCGCGCGCAGCGGTCGTACTCGCTGGCGTCGTCCCCGGGCGACCCGCTGGTCGAGCTGCTCGTGGAGCGGCTGGACGACGGCGAGGTGTCCTCCTACCTGGCCGACGTCGTCGAGGTCGGCGACGAGCTCCAGGTGCGCGGGCCGATCGGCGGCTGGTTCGTGTGGGAGGGCGACGCCCCGGCGCTGCTGGTCGGTGGCGGCACCGGCGTCGTCCCGTTCGTGTCGATGCTGCGCACCGCGGCCGAGCTGGGCCGGACGGAGCTGCTGCGGGTCGCCGTCTCCACCCGCACCCGGGCCGAGCTGCCGTACCTGGCCGAGCTCGAGGCGGCCGGGGCGGTGGTGCTCACGACGCGGGAGCCCTCGGGCATCCGGCCGGCGGGGCGGCTGACCGCCGCGGACCTCGTGCCGCTGTGGGAGCCCGGGCAGGACGTCTTCGTCTGCGGGTCGACGCCGTTCGCGGAGTCGGCGACGCGGGTGCTGACCGGGCTCGGCGTGCCGGAGCCGGCCATCCGGGTCGAGCGTTTCGGCCCCAGCGGCACCTCGGGTTAGCCGAGGCTCTCCGGCCTGCCCTCGCCGAGCCACTCCGCGAACAGGTCGTCCAGGTCCTGTCCGGAGACCTCCTCGGCGAGGGCGACGAAGTCCTCGGTGGTGACCGCCTGTCCGGCCTCGGCGCCGAACCACTCCTGGAGGAGCTCGGCGAAGTCGTCCTCGCCCAGTGCGGTGCGGACGGCGTGCAGGGTCATCGCGCCGCGCTGGTAGACGGCGGAGGAGAACAGCCGGTCGGTGTCCGGGCCGGGGTCCCCGATCGGGATCTGCCAGAAGCTGCTGCCGGCGGGCCGGGCGGCCAGCCGGTCGAACTCCTCCTGCGCGGTCGACGTCCCTTCCTCCTCGGCCCACAGCCACTCGGCGTAGGTCGCGAAGCCCTCGTTGAGCCAGATGTGCTGCCAGGCGCCGACGCGCACGCTGTCGCCGGCCCACTGGTGCGCCAGCTCGTGCACCACCACCGCCTCGGCGGAGGCCGCGTCGGTGAAGAAGGCCGGCGCGTAGACCGGGCGGGTCTGGGTCTCGAGCGCGAAGCCCATGTCCGGGACGTCGTCGACGATGCCGCCGGCCTGGTCGAACGGATACGGCCCGAACCACTCCGCGAGGAAGGCGAGCACCTCGGGCTGGCGGGAGAACGCGGCGTCGGCGGTGCTCCCGAGGGTCTCCGAGCCCGCGGCCTCCTGGTCGTCCAGCGCGGGGTCGACGGCGTCGACGTAGCCGATGCCGCCCTCCTCGTACTCGTCGAGCCGGAACTCGCCGACCGCGAGGGTCACCAGGTACGGGGCCATCGGCTGGTCGGCGGCCCACCGCCAGGTGGTCCAGCCGTCCTCGGTGGTGGAGCCGAGCAGCGCGCCGTTCGAGACGGCCTCCAGCCCCTCCGGCACGGCGATGGACACCTCCACGGTGGCGGCGTCGGCGGGGTGGTCGTTGACCGGGAACCAGGCGGCGGCGGAGTCGGGCTGGCCGACGGCGAGGGCGCCGTCCCCCGTCTGCAGGAACCCGGAGTCCCCCAGCCCGTCGTCCAGCGACTCCGGGACGCCGGCGTAGGTCACGACGGTGGTGAAGCCGTCGCCCTCGCCGAGGGGGAGCGCGGGGGTGACGGTCAGCTCGCCCTCGTCCCGGTCGGTCGCCGCGTCCTCGCCGTCGACCGTCACCGACGAGACCTCCAGACCCACGAGGTCGAGGTTGAACGCCGAGAGGGTCTGCGTGGCCGTGGCGACCACGGTGGCCGTGCCCTCCAGGGTGTCGGACTCCGGGTCGAAGCGGAGCTCCAGCGCGTAGCTCTCGACGTCGTAGCCGCCGTTGCCGTCGAGCGGGTAGTAGGGGTCGCCGTAGCCGTCGGCCCCGGGGACCGCCGCGGTGGCCGAGCCCGCGACCTCGGAGGTGCAGCTGCCCAGCAGCACGACCGTGAGGAGCGCCGCCGCTCGGGTCCGGCCTCGTGTCACGTGAGGTCCTCGTCTGTCGGTCCGGCCGTCGGAGCGTGCCGCACCCCGGTGCGCGGTGCCCAGGGGGGCGCGCGCGGTGCGGTCAACGGCGGACGGGAGAATCGGTGCATGCCGTCCGCCGAGGTCACCGCGTCCACCCGGGTGGACGACGGCCTCCGCGCCATCCTCCTCCAGGTCTGGACCGACGTCACGAACGCCGGTGGTGCGGTGGGCTTCGTCGCCCCGGTCACGCCGGACGTCGTGGCCCCCGTCCTCGACGCGCTCGTGGAGCGGGTGCACGCGGGCAGCCAGACCCTGTGCCTGCTCCGGGTGGACGGCGAGGTGGCGGGCTTCGCCGTCCTCTCCACCTCCGTGAGCCCGCTCCGCCGGCACTGGGCGACCGTGCTGCGGGTGCAGGTACACCCCTCCCGCCAGGGGCAGGGGCTGGGACGGGTGCTGATGGCCGGCGTGCACGACGTCGCCCGCGCGCGGGGGCTCGAGTTCCTGCACCTGACGGTGCGCGGCGGCTACGGGCTCGAGGGCTTCTACGAGCGGCTGGGGTACGAGGTCTTCGGCCGGATGCCCGGCGCCATCCGGATCGCCCCCGGCGACGACCGTGACGAGGTCCTGCTGATCCACCGCCTGTGACGCGGGGAGGGCGCGGCGTGGCAGCCCTCCCCGCGCCGGCTCAGGCGGCCGGTGCCGGCGGGACCACGTTGTTGGTGACCAGCGGGGTGCGGTCCCAGGCGCGGTGCATGCCCAGGGCCGCGACGGTCTCCGCCGCCATGGCCGCGTTGGCGCTCGGGCCGGTGATGACGCCGGGCGCCTCCGGGTCGATGCCGGCGGCGCGCAGCACCTCCACGCCGTCTCCCCAGGCGCCGATGCCCTTCAGGTGGCGGAACGCCTCCTGGAGCATCGTGACGGCGCGGAAGTCGCCGTCCTTCGGTGCGCCGTCGGCGACGACAATCGCGTCGAACTCGATCGACCGGCCGGTGGCGAAGGTGCGCTCGACGATCTCGACGTCCGAGCCGTCGACCAGCTGGCCGCCGTGCGGGGCGATGACCCGCAGCAGCGCGCCCTCGGCCGCGAGGGCCTTGCGCAGCTCGGCGATGCCCTTCAGGTCCGCACCCGGGCCGGCGACGACGCCGACGATCCGGCCGGCGATGGGGAAGGGCTCGGGCCTGATCTGGCGCAGCGCGGGGGAGAGGACGCCGGGCTCCACCGGCTCGGGCGCCGGGGCGGGCAGGCCGAGGCCGGCGGCGACCTGCACGCACAGGTCGGCGTCGATCTTGGCGAGCACCGTCAGTGCCCGCTCCTTGATGGACTGCTCGTACACCTTGCCGAGCTCGAAGGTGTACGCGTCGGCGATGTGCTGCTGCTCGATGCCGGTCAGGCTGGCGTAGAACATCGCCGCCTGCGAGTAGTGGTCGTCGAACGAGACGTGGCTCTCCCGGACGACCTCGCCCGCGACCGGGCGGGGCACCTCGACGTAGCCGCCGTCGGCCCAGTCGGCCGGGACGGGGCTCGCGTCGTCGACCGAGTTCGGGAGGTACGGCGCCTGACCCTCGTGGACGGCGTCCTGGTGGAAGCCGTCGCGCAGGTTGTCGTTGAGCGGGGCGTGGCTGCGGTTGATCGGGATCTGCCGCCAGTTCGGGCCGCCGAGGCGGGTCAGCTGGGTGTCGAGGTAGGAGAAGTTCCGCCCCTGCAGCAGTGGGTCGTTGGTGAACTCGATGCCGGGGACGACGTGGTTGGTGTTGAACGCCACCTGCTCGGTCTCGGCGAAGTAGTTCGTCGGGTTGCCGTCGAGCACGAGCTTGCCGATCGGCTGCACCGGCGCGAGCTCCTCCGGCACGATCTTGGTCGAGTCGAGCAGGTCGATGCCCTCGAACACCTGGTCGGGGGTGTCCGGGAAGACCTGCACGCCGAGCTCCCACTCGGGGAAGGCGCCGTTCTCGATGGCGTCGGCGAGGTCGCGGCGGTGGAAGTCGGGGTCGAACCCGGCGGCCAGCTGCGCCTCCTCCCAGGTCAGGGAGTGCACGCCCAGCGCCGGCTTCCAGTGGAACTTGACCAGGCAGGTCTCCCGGTCGGCGTTCACCAGCCGGAAGGTGTGGACGCCGAAGCCCTCCATCGTCCGGTAGCTGCGCGGGATGCCCCGGTCGCTCATGTTCCAGATCGTGTGGTGGGTCGCCTCGGTGTGGAGGGTGACGAAGTCCCAGAAGGTGTCGTGGGCCGACTGGGCCTGCGGGATCTCCCGGTCGGGGTGCGGCTTGCCGGCGTGGATGACGTCGGGGAACTTGATCGCGTCCTGGATGAAGAAGACCGGGATGTTGTTGCCGACCAGGTCCCAGACGCCCTCCTTCGTGTAGAACTTCGTCGCGAACCCGCGGGTGTCGCGCACGGTGTCGGCCGACCCGCGCGAGCCCAGCACCGTGCTGAAGCGCACGAAGACCGGCGTCTCCAGGCCCTTCTCGGCCATCACGGCCGCCCGGGTGAGCTTCCCGGCGGTGCCGTAGGCGGTGAAGACGCCGTGCGCGCCCGCGCCGCGGGCGTGGACCACGCGCTCCGGGATCCGCTCGTGGTCGAAGGCGTTGATCTTCTCGCGGAGGTGGAAGTCCTGGAGGAGGACGGGGCCGCGCCGGCCCGCCTTCAGCGAGTGGTCGGTGTCGGGGAGCCGCACCCCCGTGCCCGAGGTGAGGAAGGCCCCGGCCTGCGCGCGGGGGTCCCGGCCCTCACGCGGACCCTCGTAGGTCACCCCGGTCGGGCTGACCGTGGTGGGGGCTGACTGGTCGGGCTGGCGTGCGGGGGGCATGGCTTCTCCAGGTGGTCGTCGTCGGCTCCGACGTCCTGCCGCTACCCGGTGGATGCCGGCGGAACCTGCGCGTCCCTGCAGGTGGGACGGCGCGGCGCGGTGTCGTCGGCCCGCCCGCGGGTACGGGCCCGCGGTGGTCAGCGCACGCGAGGAGCTCGGGGAGACCGACGCCCCGGTGGAGGACGAGGTCGCCCAGGCCTTCGACCGGATCGTCGACCAGGGCGCCCAGCGGCTGCACCGCTCGTGGCGCGAGGTGCTCACGACCGGCTTCGCCGGCGGTCTCGAGGTGGGTGCGGGCGTGGTCGCCCTGCTGGCCGTCTACGCCGAGACCGGCAGCCACCTGCTGGCCGGGCTGGCGTTCTCGGTCGGCTTCATCGCGCTCATGCTGGCCCGCAGCGAGCTGTTCACCGAGGGCTTCCTCGTCCCGGTCACGGCCGTCGTCGCCAGGCGGGCCGGCGTCGCGCAGCTGGGGAAGCTGTGGGCCGGCACGCTGGTCGCGAACCTGGCCGGCGGGTGGATCGTCATGTGGCTGGTCGTGCACGCGCTGCCCGACCTCGGGGCGACCGCGGTCGAGTCGTCCCTGACCTTTGTCGACGCGCCGCTGGACCTCCGGTCGGTGTGCCTGGCGCTGCTGGCCGGCGCCTTCATCACCCTGATGACCCGGATGCAGCACGGCGCCGACTCCGAGGCCGGCAAGCTCGCCGCCGCGGTCGTGGGCGCGTTCCTCCTCGCCGGGCTGGTGCTCTTCCACAGCATCCTGGACTCGCTGATCGTCTTCGGCGCCATCCACGCCGGCGGACCGCTGGGCTACGGCGACTGGCTGGCCTGGTTCTGGTACACGACCCTGCTCAACGTCGCCGGCGGGCTGTTCGTGGTCACGTTCTTGCGGCTGCTGCGGAGCAAGGAGCTCATCCAGCAGGAGCGGGCCGAGGTGCGGCGCGGCGACTGACCGCCGCGCCTTCCCCGCAGCGCCGGGCGGGATCGCCATGATCGCCGTGTGATCGAGCTCGACGGGCTGACGAAGGTCTTCGGGGACCGCGTCGCCGTCGACGACCTCACCGTCCGGGTGCGGCCCGGCCGGGTGACCGGCTTCCTCGGTCCGAACGGCTCGGGCAAGACGACCACGATGCGCTGCGTGCTGGGCCTGGCCCGGCCCACCGCGGGGACGGCCACCGTGCTCGGCGTCCCCTATCGGCGGCTGTGGCGGCCCCTGACCCGGGTCGGGGCGCTGGTCGACCCGCGCGCCCGCCACCCCGGCCGCACCGCCTACGCGCACCTGCTGGCACTGGCCCGCTCCAACGGGCTCTCCCGCGCCCGCGTGACCGAGGTGGTCGACCTGGTCGGGCTGGAGGCGGTGGCCCACGACCGGGTCGGCGGGTTCTCTCTCGGCATGGGGCAGCGGTTGGGCATCGCCGCGGCGCTGCTGGGCGATCCGGAGGTGCTGCTGCTCGACGAGCCGGTCAACGGCCTGGACCCCGAGGGCATCCGGTGGGTGCGCGAGCTGCTGCGCGCGTTGGCCGCCGAGGGGCGCACCGTGCTGGTGTCCAGCCACCTGATGAGCGAGATGGAGGACACCGCCGACCACCTCGTCGTCGTCGGCCGGGGCCGGCTGCTCGCCGACGTGCCGATGGCCGAGCTGCTCGGGGCGTCGGCCGCCGTCCGGGTGCGCAGCCCGCAGGCGCCCCTGCTGGCCGCCGCCCTGCGGCGGGCCGGCGCCGCGGTGACGCTCGAGCTCGACGGCGCGCTGCGGGTCGAGGGCATGGACCCGGCCCGGGTCGGGGACGCCGCGTTCGCCACGGGCGTCCCGGTGCACGAGCTGACCCGGGTGGTCGCCTCGCTGGAGGCCGCCTACCTCGAGCTCACCGGCGGCGAGGTCGAGTTCCGGGCCGGTCTGCCGTGACCGGGCTGCTGTCGAGCGGGTGGATCCGGCTGCGGTCGGTCCGGTCCACCTGGTGGTGCACCGCCGTGTACGTCGTCGTCGCTGCGGGCTTCGGGTGGCTCGCCGCGGCCGGGACGCCGACGTCGTCGCGGGCCGACGTCGCCGTCGAGGTCGCCCTCACCGGGTTCGGCTTCGCACAGCTGGCACTGGTCGTGCTCGGCGTGCTCTCGGTGAGCGCCGAGTTCGGCACCGGCAGCGCGGTCTCGGCGCTGGTCGCGGTGCCCCGGCGGACGTCCTGGCTGGCCGCGACCACCGCCGTCGTCGCCGGCTGGGCGGCGCTGCTCACCGCGCTGGTCGCGCTCGGATGCGCCGTCGCCGCGCGGGCGCTGATCGCGGTGCCCGGCGGGGTGTCCCCGACCGACCCCGTCGTGCTGCGGGAGCTCGGCCTCCAGGTGGCCGGCGCGGTGCTGGTCACCGTGCTGGGCGTGGGGCTCGGCGCGGTGCTGCGGGCGACGGCCGGCGGGGTCGGGTTGGGCATCGCCCTGGTGTTCGTGCTGCCACCGGCGCTCGCCGTGGCCGGGAGCCGGTGGGCGGAGCGGGGCTCGCAGGCGCTGCCGGCGCTGCGGGTCGGCCAGGAGTCGTTCCTGGCGGTGGACACGACCTGGCCGGTCGGCCTGGCGGTCACCGGGGCGTGGGCGGCCGGCGCGTGGGCCCTCGGCGCGCTGCTGCTGGAGCGGCGCGACTTCTAACGGCCGAAGGCCGCCGCCCGGAACGCGTCGAACAGCGGCGGCGGCTGCGGCGAGGCCCACATCTGGTTGGTCAGCAGCACCGCCGTCGTCCCGGGAACGGGGTCGGTCCACCAGGAGCTCCCCAGGCCACCGTCCCAGCCGAAGGAGCCCGCCGACCGGCCACCGGGTTCGTCGGTGCGGCGGACGCCGATGCCCAGGCCCCAGCCGCCGCCCTCGTCGTCGACCGGGCCCACCTGCTCGGTGAGCATCGCCGTCACGGTCGGCCCGGCGAGCACCCGCGATCCGTCGGCGGCCCGGCCCCCGGCGCGGAGCATCGCGGCGAACCGCGCCAGGTCGTCGACCGTGGAGACGAGTCCGTCGCCGCCGTCGGGAAAGGCCGGAGGCCGAGCCCACTGGCCGTCGGCCGGGTCGTAGCAGTCGCGCCGGCCGTCCTCGCCCGGCGGCGTCCAGTGCGGGCCCCACCGGTCGCGCGCGTGATCGGGGACGCCGAAGCCGGTGTCGCGCATGCCGAGCGGCTCCAGCACCCGCTCGGCGAGGACCTCGGGCAGCGGCCGGCCCGTGGCGCGTGCCACCAGGACGCCGAGCACGCTGGCGCCCAGGTGGTACAGCCACCGCTCGCCCGGCTGGTACGCCAGCGGCACGGTGGCCACGAGCCGCAGCCACTCGTCGGGCGGCGGCGCGGCCTGCGGCTGCGGCGGCCCGGCGGGGAGCCCGGTCGCGGCCAGGGCCGCGAGAGTCGGGGTCGGCCAGGAGGTCGCGGTGAAGTCGATGCCCAGGCCGAGGCGGAACGTGAGCACGTCGCGGACGCTGATCGGCCGGCGCGCGGGCACCGTGCCGGCCGAGGCGTCGGCCGGGTCGGCCAGGACGACGCGGTCGGCCAGTTCCGGCAGCAGCCGGTCGACCGGCTCGTCGAGGGTGAGGGTGCCGTCGTCGACCAGG
This sequence comes from Blastococcus sp. TF02A-26, assembly GCF_003319125.1. GTDB lineage: Bacteria > Actinomycetota > Actinomycetes > Mycobacteriales > Geodermatophilaceae > Trujillonella. The sequence continues at coordinate 70,006 of NZ_QOHG01000009.1, forward strand.
GTCAGGGCCGCGGCGGCCACCACCGGCTTGGTCGTCGAGGCGATCCGGAAGACGTCGTCGGGCCGCACGGCGTCGTCCCCGCCGGGGGTGTGGGTGCCGGCGGATCCCCGGGCGACCTCGGCGCCCCGAGACACCGCCCAGGCCGCGCCGGGCACCTGCCCCTCGGCCACCGCGGCGGTCACGACCGCCCCGACGTCCTCCGCCAGCCCCACGCCGCCTCCTCCGTCGCCGGTCCTCTGGTAGGACGGCCCGCAGCCGCGGAACTCACCGCCGCCGTGCCGACCCAGGAGGCGCCGTGTCCGCACCGTCGACCGTCGAGGAGTACCTCGCGGCGCTGCCCGACCAGGCCCGTGGCGTGCTGGGCGAGGTGCGCGCCGCCGTGCTGCGCGGGATGCCGGGGGCGACCGAGACCGTCCGCTACGGCATGCCGGCCGCGATGCTCGGGCACCGGTACGGCCTGCACTTCGCCGCCTGGAAGAAGCACGCAGCGCTCTACCCGGTGCCGGTGCTCGACGGCGACCTCGAGGCGGAGGTGGCGCCGTACCGGTCGGGCAAGGACGCCGTCCACCTGCGCTACGGGCAGCCGGTGCCGGTGGACCTGGTCGAGCGCATCGCGGCCGCCGTCGCCGTCCGTCGCGGCGGCTGAGGGCTCACCCCCGGGCGGCGCCCCGGAAGGCGGCCAGGTAGCGCTTCGTGGCCAGCGACTGCATGCCCCAGGCGAACGGACCGGCCAGCCGGGCGGCGGGGGAGGCCAGCCGGGAGAAGACCCGCAGCGTCACGGTCACCTCGCCGGTCGGCGAGATCCGCACGAGGAAGGCCTCCTCGCCGCTCTCGGGGTGGCCGGGCAGGGTGCCGTAGGCGAAGCCGCGCTCGTCCCCCTCGGTGCGCGCCCACACGACCCGGCAGGGGATGTCGAAGCCCAGCCGGTCCAGCCCGGCGGTGAGGACGACGACCGTGCCCGGCTCGGTGGCCGGTCCGGTGGCGCGCACCCGCAGACCGACGCTGTGCTGCGCCCGCCACCCGAACACCGCAGCGACGCAGCGGTCGAACACCGCGCGTCCGCTGCCCACCGGGAGCACGTGCTCGGAGTGCCGGTAGCCGGCCGGCAGGTCCGGCTCCGCGGTGGCGCCGATCTCCGCGTAGGTGAACGGGACATCGGTCAGGTCGGCCGGGGTGACGGCGCGCAGGAGTCCCACACCGTCGAGTGTGCCCCGACGACTAGGTTGACCAGCACTGTGCTGCCCGCCGTCACCGCCACCCGCTACGTCACCCCGCTGCGCGAGGGTGGCTCGCTGCCGGGGCTCATGGAGGCCGACGACCTGGGCACCTACGTCGTCAAGTGGCGGGCCGCGGGGCAGGGCGTGCGCGTCCTGGTCGCCGAGGTGGTGTGCGGGGAGCTGGCCCGGGCGCTGGGCCTGCCGGTCCCCGCCCTCGTCACCGTCGACGTGGCACCCGAGCTGGCGGTGGGGGAGCCCGACGTCGAGGTGCAGGAGCTGCTGCAGCGCTCGGCCGGGGTGAACCTCGGGCTGGACTACCTGCCCGGCGCGCTGGACTTCGAGGCCGGCGTGGGCGAGGTCGACGCCGCGCTGGCCGGCCGCGTCCTGTGGTTCGACGCGCTCATCGGCAACGTCGACCGGTCCTGGCGCAACCCCAACATGCTGTTCTGGCACGGCCGGCTGCAGCTCATCGACCACGGCGCCGCGCTCACGTTCCACCACAACTGGCCCGGCGCCCCGGCCGCCGTCGCCCGCCCGTACGACGCCGCCCAGCACGCGCTGGTCGAGTGCTCGCCGGACGTCCGCGCCGCTGACGCCGACCTGGCCCCGCGGGTGACCCGGCCGGTGCTGGAGCGGGTCCTGGACCAGGTGCCGGACGAGTGGCTGGACGAGCCGGACCAGTCGCCCGACGAGACGCGGCGCCGCTACGTCGACCAGTTGCTGGCGCGGCTGGCCGCGCGGGACGCCTGGGTGCCCGGCCTGGTGACCGCGGCGGCGTCGGGCGGGGCCGGCCGGAAGCGCCCGCGGGTGGGGCAGAACCGCCCGGCCTGGCTCGGACCGCCGCCCCCTGAGGGGATGACCCAACGGTGAAGCGGGACACCTTCGAGTACGCCGTCCTGCGGGTGGTGCCGCGCGTGGAGCGCGGGGAGTTCCTCAACGCCGGGGTGATCGTCTACAGCCGGCAGCGGGACTACCTCGGCGTGCGGCTGCACCTGGACCCCGAGCGACTGCGGGCGCTGGACCCGACCGCCGACGCCGAGGCGATCGCCGGCGCGCTGCAGGCGGTCGCCGACGTGTGCGCCGCCGACGGCGCCTCGGGTGCGGCCGGCCGTGAGGCGATGGGGTCGCGGTTCCGGTGGCTGACCGCGCCCCGCAGCACCGTGGTCCAGACCGGGCCGGTGCACACGGGGCTCACCGCGGATCCCGAGGCGGAGGCCGACCGGCTGCTGCGCCTGCTGGTCCTGCCGGTCACCGAGTAGCCGTGACCTCCGGCCGTCTGCTCCCCGTGGCGGCCTGGGGCGCCGCCGTCCTCGCGGCCGGGCACGCGGCCTGGAGCGTCTACTGGACGGCGGGCGGCACCGCGCTGCTCGACACCGTCGGCGGCTCGGTCGAGGAGGCCGCGCGCCGGGGCGGTGCCGCGGCCGTGGCGGTCGGTGCGGTCACGGTGGCCCTGAAGCTGGTCGGCGTGCTGCTGGCGCTCGCGCTGGTCCGGCCGTGGGGCGAGCGGCTGCCGCGGCGGCTGCTCGAGCGCGTCGCGACGGGGGCCGGGGCGCTGCTCGCGCTGTACGGCGGGGTCCTCGTCGTCGTGGGGGCGGTCGCCCTCACCGGCGCCGTGGGGGAGCCGGCCGATCCGCGCGCCCTGCGCTGGCACGTGCTGCTGTGGGACCCGTGGTTCCTGCTGTGGGGCCTGTTCCTGACGACCGCCGCAGTGGTCCACCGCCGCGGGGCCGGTACACCGGACAGGTGAACGGCAGGTGAGCGGCTCCTTCACGCTCCCTGTGTCCGGCGGTCACCCCGCCGTCGATCGGGCTGCCTAGCTTCGGGCCGAGATCGACCGCCACCAGCCCTGGAGCACCACCATGACGCTGTCCACCGACCACCCCGTCGAGGCCACCGGCGACCCCGAGGACGTCTCGACGAACCCGACGACGGCGCGGCCGCTGATGGCCGTCGCCGAGGCCCGCCTGAGCCGGCGGGGCGTCCTCGCGGGCGGCTTCCTCGCCGCGGCCGGCTTCCTCACCGCCGGTCTGATCGACCCGCCCGCGGCCGCGGCCCGACCCGGCGGCGGCGGGGGTGGCGGCGGAGGTGGTGGTCACCAGGGCGGCCGGATCGGCTTCCAGGCGATCGGACCGAGCACCCTCGACGAGGTCGTCGTCGCCCCGGGGTACACGGCCCGGCCGTTCATCCCGTGGGGCACGCCGATCCTCGGCTCCTTCCCGGCCTTCGTGCCGGGTACCCCGGGTGAGCCGGGAGGCGTGGCCACCGGCAACACCGCCGCCCAGCAGGCCGAGCAGATCGGCATGCACCACGACGGCATGACGTACTTCCCGCTGCACGACGGCCCCCGCGGCAACGAGTCGGGCCTCCTCGTGCTGAACCAGGAGTACACCGACGAGTTCTACCTGCACACGGCCCGCTACCCGGGGACGGCGGACGCGGCCGCGGCCTACCGGCCGAGCACCGCGGAGGGCGTGCGCAAGTCCCAGAACGCGCACGGGGTGTCGGTGGTGGAGGTGCGGCGGCGCGGCAACGGCCAGTGGGAGCTCGTCCGGTCCGCGCGCAACCGGCGCATCACCGCGAACACGCCGATGTCCTTCTCCGGTCCCGCCGCCGGCCACCGGCTGGTGCGCACCGCCGCCGACCGGCAGGGACGCACCCCGCTGGGCACCTTCAACAACTGCGCCAACGGCGAGACGCCGTGGGGCACGTACCTGACCTGCGAGGAGAACTTCAACGGGTACTTCCGGGTCGACGGCACCCTCGACGCCGAGAGCGCCGGGCTCGCCACCCGCTACGGCGTGGGCGGCGACCGCAACGGCTGGGCGGTCCACGACGCGCGCTTCCGGGTGACGCCGCAGGACCCCAACGAGCCCAACCGCCACGGCTGGGTCGTGGAGATCGACCCGTTCGACCCGCGGTCCACCCCGGTCAAGCGCACCGCCCTCGGCCGGCTGAAGCACGAGGACGCCACCGTCCACGTCAGCCGCGGCGGCCGGGTCGTGGTCTACATGGGCGACGACCAGGTCAACGAGTTCGTCTACAAGTTCGTCAGCGCGCGCAACTGGCAGTCCATGCGGGCGCAGGGCAGGAGCCCCCTCGACGAGGGCACCCTCTACGTCGCCCGGTTCAACGAGGACGGCAGCGGCGACTGGCTGCCCCTCGTCCACGGCCAGGGCCCGCTCACCGCGGCCAACGGGTTCGCCGACCAGGGGGACGTGCTCGTCAAGACCCGGCTGGCGGCCACCGCTCTCGGCGCGACGCCGATGGACCGGCCGGAGTGGACCGCCGTCGACCCGCGCACCGGCACCGTCTTCGTGACGCTGACCAACAACACGTCGTCGGCCAAGGTCGAGAACCGCGCCAACCCCCGCAAGCCCAACCCGTGGGGTCACATCGTGCGCTGGGACGAGCAGGGCGGCGACCACACCGGCACCCGCTTCGCCTGGGACCTGTTCCTCCTCGCCGGGCCGGGGGGCGGCGTGGACGGCTCCACCATCGCCGCGGAGGACGCGTTCGGGTCGCCCGACGGGCTGTGGATCGACCCGGACAGCCGGGCGTGGATCCAGACCGACGGCACCCAGCCGAACCGGGCCAACAACCAGATGCTGGTCGCCGACGCGGCGGCGCGGTGGGACGCGGAGCCGGAGGTGCGTCGCTTCCTCACCGGCGTCGTGGGCTGCGAGGTCACCGGCATCGCCTCCACCCCCGACCGGCGGACGCTGTTCGTCAACCTCCAGCACCCGGGGGAGAACGGCGGCAGCACCTGGCCGCGGCTGGACGGGATCACGACCCCCCGCTCGGCCACCGTCGTCATCACCAAGGACGACGGCGGCGTCATCGGCAGCTGAAGTGCGCGGACGCGGCCCTGTCCCTACGCGGGCAGGGCCGCGTCGATCCGGCGGGCCAGGTCCAGGTCCAGCTCGGTCACCCCGCCGGCGGAGTGGCTGACCAGCGCCAGGTGCAGCGTCCGCCAGCGCAGGTCGACGTCGGGGTGGTGGTCCATCGCCTCGGCGGCGAAGCCGATCCGCACGAGCGCGGCGACCGCGTCACCGAACGTGGGCAGCTCGACGCTGCGGCGCAGCCCGTCGGTGTCGCCGGACCACAGGGGCAGGTCGCGGAGCGCGGCGGAGACCTCGTCGGGGGACAGGCGCGGGGGTCGGGTCACCCCCGGATCATCGCTCAGGTGTGCAGGCCGCACTCGGTCTTGCCGCGACCGGCCCAGCGACCCGCGCGCGGGTCCTCGCCGGGGGCGACCGGCCGGGTGCAGGGGGCGCAGCCGATCGACGCGTAGCCGATCTCCTGCAGCGGGTTCACCGGCACCTGGTGCTCGGCGATGTAGGCGTCGACGTCGGCGTCGGTCCAGGCGGCCAGCGGGTTGACCTTCACCATGCCCCGCTTGGCGTCCCAGTCGACCACCCGGGTGCCGGCGCGCGTCGGGGACTCGTCCCGGCGCACGCCGGAACCCCAGGCGACGTACCCGGCCAGCGCCTGCGCCAGCGGCTGGACCTTGCGCAGCGAGCAGCACAGGTCGGGGTCGCGCTGGTGCAGCTCGGGGCCGTACTGCGCGTCCTGCTCGGCGACGGTCTGCGGCGGGGTGACGTTCACCAGGGTGATCGGCATGACGCCGCTGACCCAGTCGCGGGTGCCGACGGTCTCGGCGAAGTGGTAGCCGGTGTCGAGGAAGACGACGTTCACGCCGGGGACGGCGCGCGACGCCAGGTGCGCGAGCAGGCCGTCGGCCATCGAGGAGGTGACGGCGAAGCCTCCGCCGAACGTCTCCCCGGCCCAGGTCAGGACGGCCAGGGCCTGCTCGACCGGGTCCGCGATGCCCTCGAACCGTGCGTCGGCCTCGGCGGCCAGTTCCGGCGTCGCTGCGATGGCGGTCGTCATCCCTGCTGCACTCCCGTTCCGATCAGGCGGACGGAGAACGCCCGCAGGCAGGCACTGCAGTGCCAGCCCGAGGTCTTCTCGTCCTCGTACGGGGTGAGGTCCTCGTCCCCGCAGTACGGGCAGTGGAACACCGGGAGCTGGCGCTGCCTTCCCGACCCGCCGCCCTCCTCGCTCACAGGAGCCAGTCCTCCTCGGCCCGCGAGACGTAGTGGGCGAACGACTCACCGTCGGTCCGGCGGGCGAGGAAGCCGCGCAGCACGCGCTCGCAGTAGTCGGCGGTCTCGGCCTTGGTCACCTTGTGGCCGCGGAACTTGCGGCCGAAGGTCCGCTCGACGCCGAGGTGCCCGCCCAGGTGGACCTGGAAGCCCTCCACCATCTCGCCGGAGTCGTCCTTGACCATCGAGCCCTTGAACCCGATGTCGGCGGTCTGGAAGCGCGCGCAGCTGTTCGGGCAGCCGTTGACGTTGATGCCGATCGGCACGTCGAAGTCCGGCAGCCGCTTCTCCAGCTCGGCGTAGAGGTCCTGCGCGTGCTGCTTGGTCTCGACGATGGCCAGCTTGCAGAACTCCAGGCCGGTGCACGCCATCGTGCCGCGGCGGAAGGCGCTGGGCCGGACCTGCAGGTCGTGGGCGGCCAGCGCGTCGACCAGCGCCTCCACCTTCTCGTCCGGCACGTCGAGGATGACGAGCTTCTGCTGCGTCGTCGTCCGGATGCGGCCGGCGCCGTACTCGTCGGCCAGGTCGGCGATGGTGGTGAGCAGCGAGCCGCTGATCCGGCCGGTCCGCAGCGCGAACCCGACGGCGTTGAGGCCGTCCTTCTGCCGGCTGACGCCGACGTGGTCGCGCTGGTCGTGCTTGGCCGGGGCCGGCGCCGGGCCGTCGGGCAGGGCGCGGTGCAGGTACTCGTCCTGCAGGACCTGGCGGAACTTCTCCGGGCCCCAGTCGGCCACGAGGAACTTGATGCGGGCGCGGTTGCGCTGGCGGCGGTAGCCGTAGTCGCGGAAGACCGACGTCACGCCGGCCCAGACCTCGGTCACCTCGTCGGGGCGGACGAAGACGCCGAGCCGCTGGGCGAACATCGGGTTGGTCGACAGCCCGCCGCCGACCCACAGGTCGTAGCCGGCCTCGCCGGCCTCGTTGCGGACGCCGACGAAGGCGACGTCGTCGATCTCGGGCTCGGTGCAGTGGTCGACGCAGCCCGACATGGAGGTCTTCCACTTGCGCGGCAGGTTCGAGAACTCGGGGTTGCCGACGTACTTCTCGACCGTCGCGGCGATGACGTCGGTGGCGTCGATGACCTCGTCCTCGAGGATCCCGGCGAGCGGGCAGCCGAGCATGACGCGGGGCACGTCGCCGCAGGCCTCCATGCTGCTCAGCCCGACGGTCTCCAGCCGCCGCCAGATCTCCGGCACGTCCTCGATGCGGATCCAGTGGTACTGCACGTTCTGCCGGTCGGTGACGTCGGCGACGTCGCGGCCGAACTCGGTGCTGATGCCGCCGATGACCCGCAGGGCGTCGCTGGTCAGCTGCCCGCCGTCGATGCGGACCCGCATCATGAAGTAGGAGTCCTCGAGCTCCTCGGGCTCCAGCACGGCGGTCTTGCCGCCGGGGATGCCCTGGGCGCGCTGGGTGTAGAGACCCATCCAGCGCATCCGGCCGCGGAGGTCACCGGGGTCGATCGAGTCGAAGCCGGCCTTGGCGTAGATGTCGATGATCCGCTGCTGGACCTCGAGGCCGTCGGAGTCCTTCTTCATCCGCTCGTTCGGGTTCAGCGGCTCGCGGTAGCCGAGCGCCCACTGGCCCTGCCCGCGCTGGGGCCGGTTGCTGGTTCGCGTGGGGGAGGACACGACAGGTGCTTCTTCCTGCGCCGTTCGCCGGGGCCGGTCCCGGTCGGGAGGCGCTGCCAGGTCGGGGGGCGCAGCAGGTGCTGCGGCGGAGGACTGGTGTCAGCGCGCGGCGCGACACACGGCGCTGCTCACGCGCGCCAGGTCGATGTGCCGGCGCGCGACGAGGAGGACGCCACCACCGGTCACGCCCTCCATCGTCTCACACGGCCGCGACTGGCCGGTGTGACTCAGGCAACGGGGGCGGGGGACCCCTCCATGGCGGCGCGGATCCGTGCCACCGACTCGGCCAGCGGGGTCACCGAGGTGTCGATGACCAGGTCGGGGCGGACCGGCAGCTCGTAGGGGTCGTCGATACCGGTGAATCCGGTGATCTCCCCCGCCCGCGCCCGGGCGTAGAGGCCCTTCACGTCGCGCCCCTCGCAGACCTCCAGCGGGGTGGAGAGGTGCACCAGCAGGAAGCGGCCGTGCCGCTCCACCAGGGCGCGCGCCTGCTCGCGGGCTTCCTCGTAGGGGGCGATCGCGGCGACGACGACGGTGCCGCCGTGCTTGACCACCTCGCCGGCCACGAAGCCGATCCGCCGGATGTTGAGGTCGCGGTGCTCGCGGCTGAAGTCCAGCTCGCTGGACAGGTGGGTGCGGACGACGTCGCCGTCGAGCACGGTCACCGGCCGCCCGTCGGCCTCCAGCCCGGCGACCAGGGCGTCGGCGATCGTGGACTTGCCGGCTCCGGAGAGGCCGGTCAGGAACACGGTGACGCCGGTGCGCGGGGAACTGCTCATGCGGGCAGTCTCGCCCAGCGCCGTCGGCCTCAGGCCCCGGGGGCGTCGCCGAAGGACCGCCAGGCGCTCTCGACATCGGCCAGCTCGGTCACCTCGGCGGGCAGCTTCCCGGCGACGACGTCGGCCAGCGTGACCTCCTCCAGGACCCGCCGGTAGGCCGCGCGGGCCGCCACCCACACCGCGGCGAGCGGCTCGGCGGTGCCCGGGTAGGAGACGTCCTCGGGGCGCCGCCCGTGCACCTCGGCGAGGAAGCCCTGCTCGACCCGCATGACACGGGCGATCGAGATCTCCTCCGCGGGCAGCGCGAGCCGGTAGCCGCCCTCGCGGCCGCGCTGGCTGGTCACCAGCCGGGCGTGCTGCAGGTCGCCGAGGATGGACTGCAGGAACCGGGACGGGATGTCCTGCGCGGTGGCGATCTTGTCGCAGGTCAGCGCGCCCGGCGCGGCGGCGGCCAGCTCCAGGGCGGCGCGGACGGCGTAGTCGACCCGGGCGGTGATGCGCATCGCCCCATCTTGCCGCCTCGCGGCCCTCTGTCAGGGTTGAGCGGTGCCCCAGCTGCGTTTCAGCACCCTCGTGGAGGCGCCGCTGACCGTCGCCTTCGACGTCGCGCGGGCCCTCGGCCGCCCCTGGGGCCGGCCGCTGGTCGAGGTGGAGTCGGAGCGGCCGTTCCGCGACGTGTACGCCGCGGGACCGCGCCGCGGCCAGGGCCGGCTGACCCACACGCGGCGGTTCACCCCGACCGCGGCGGGCACCGTCGTCGACGAGCAGCTGGACTGGGAGAGCGCGCTCCTCGGCGGCCTGGCGGACCGGCTGTGGCTGCGCCGCCGGGCGGCGCGGGCGATGCGGGCGCACCTGGACGCCTATGCGGCCGCAGCCGCCCGTCGCGCGCTGGACGTCGTGCAGGTCGTCGGTGTGGCGCTGGTCGAGGGCGACCGGGTGCTCGTCGCGCAGCGCGCGGACGGGCCGTTCGCCGGCTGCTGGGAGTTCCCGGGCGGCAAGGTCGAGGCGGGGGAGTCCGACCTCGAGGGACTGGTCCGGGAGTGCCGCGAGGAACTGGGGGTCGAGGTCGCGCCGCAGGCGTTCCTCGGCGAGGTGCCGCTGGACGGCGTCGTCGGCGGTGGCGCCCCAGGCGCCTCGACGCTGCGGGTCTGGTGGGGACGCGTCGCCGCCGGGGTCGTGACGCCGCACGAGCACACGGAGCTGCGCTGGCTGCGGTCCGAGGAGCTGGACGGGCTGGACTGGATCGCCGCGGACCGGCCGCTGCTGCCCGCCGTCGCCGGACTGCTGGACCGGCTCGCCGCAGGCTGAACGACGACGAGGGGGGTGCGGGCTCTCGGCCCGCACCCCCCTCGTCGTCGACCCCGGCCGGGAGGCCGGGGTCAGTCGATCACTTGAAGGCGTCCTTGATCTTCTCGCCGGCCTGCTTCAGGTTGCCGGCCGCCGAGTCCTTCTTGCCCTCGGCCTCCAGGTCGCGGTCGTGGGTGGCGGCACCCAGGGTCTCCTTGCCGCGCCCGGCCAGCTCCTGGGCCTTGTTGGCGATCTTGTCGTCGCTGCTCATGGTCAGCTCCTCTCGTCGGCTTCCCCCGCGGCATACCCGGTGCAGCCTGCGACGACACTCTGAGCGACGCCGCAATCCGTTCGGGTGTCCTCCGATGTGACCGCAACGACTCCCGTCGAGGGGCCGTCCCCACGGAGGGCTTGCGGCGAGGCTGTGAGATCGTGAGCCGAGGTCACAAAAGGGCAACGCCGGTGGCACGCCCTCCGATGGCTCCTTAGCGTTGTCGGACGTGCACGGGGAGACCCCGCTCCGTTCACGTTCTCGACAGCTGACCGTCAGGGTCGCGGGCCGTGCTCCGGTCCCTGGCGACCAGTCCGTTCCCCCGCGTCAGCGGGACGAGAGAGGTCAACTCCGTGGCATTCAACAAGCGCCCGTCCGCGCTCGTCGCGACGGCACTCGCCGGCGCGCTGCTGCTGTCCGCCTGTGGCGGCGGCAGTGACGACGGCGGCTCCGGTTCCGGTGGCGGCGGTGGTGGCGGCACGTTCACCGCCTACATCAACGAGCCCAAGAGCCCGCTCGTCCCCGGCAACACCACCGAGAGCGAGGGCGCGAAGGTCATCGCCGCCCTGTGGACCGGCCTGGTGGGCTTCGCCGAGGACGGCGAGGTCGAGTACTCCGGCGTCGCCGAGTCGATCGAGTCCGAGGACAACCAGAACTGGACGATCACCCTCAAGGACGGGTGGACGTTCCACGACGGCACGCCGGTGGACGCCCAGTCCTTCGTCGACGCCTGGAACTACACCGCCAACCCGCAGAACGCGCAGGACGGCGGCTCGTACCTGTCCCGCATCGCGGGCTTCGCCGAGCTCGAGGCCGGCACCGCGACCGAGCTCAGCGGGCTCGCGGTCGTCGACGACCTGACCTTCACCGTCCAGCTGCAGACGCCGTTCGCGCTGTTCCCGGCGGTCGTGGGCTACGACGCGTTCAACCCGCTGCCGGACGTCTTCTTCGAGGACCCCGACGCCTTCGGTACCAACCCGGTGGGCAACGGCCCCTTCCAGGCCGACAGCGAGTACGTCCCCGGTCAGGGCATCACCCTGACCCGGTACGACGACTACGCCGGTGAGGACGCCGCGCAGGCCGACGGCATGGAGTTCATCGTCTACGCCGACCAGGCCACCGCCTACACCGACGCCCAGGACGGCAACGTCGACATCGTCGACGTCATCCCGCCCGACGTGATCTCCGAGGCCGAGAGCGAGTTCGGCGACCGGTTCATCAACACCGAGGTCTCCCAGATCACCTACCTGGGCTTCCCCACCTACGACCAGCGCTTCGCCGACCCGCGGGTGCGCCAGGCCATCTCGATGGCCATCGACCGGGACGCCATCTCCACGGCGATCTTCGAGGGCACCCGCACCGCGGCCGACTCGTTCATCTCGCCGGTCGTCGACGGCTACCGCGAGGGCGCCTGCGAGTACTGCACCTTCGACGTCGACGCGGCCAACGCGCTCCTGGACGAGGCCGGTTTCGACCGCAGCCAGCCGGTGAACCTGTGGTTCAACGCCGGCGGTGGCCACGACGCGTGGATGGAGGCGGTGGGCAACCAGCTGCGGCAGAACCTCGACGTGGACTTCAGCCTGCAGGGCAGCCTGGACTTCGCGCAGTACCTGCCGCTGGGTGAGACGAGGGGCTTCACCGGCCCGTTCCGCTACGGCTGGAGCTTCGACTACCCGGCCGCGGAGAGCTACCTGACCCCGCTGTTCACCCCGCAGGCCTTCCCGCCGATCGGGTCGAACTACCCGTTCTACGACAACCCCGAGGTCACCGACCTGATCAGCCAGGGTGACCAGGCGGCGACCGAGGAGGAGGCGATCGAGCTGTACCAGCAGGCCGAGGACCTCATCGCCGAGGACATGCCGATGGCGCCGCTGTTCTTCACCCAGATCCAGACCGTGCACACCGAGAACGTGAGCAACGTCCGGATCGACCTGTTCCAGCGGCCCGTCTGGTCCGAGGTCACCGTCAACTGACGGTCGGCGACCGACCGCTGGCAGGACCGCACCACACCCACCGCCGGGGGCGTCCGTCTCTCAGACGGGCGTCCCCGGCGGCGCGTGCGCCGCCGAACCCGCACGATGGACACCGGCGTCGGGGCAGCTCACCACCGACGCACCACACCCCCGGGGGGACCATGGGCCGCTACATCGCGCGCCGACTGCTGCTGATCATCCCGGTGCTGCTCGGCGCTTCCTTCCTGATCTTCGCGATGGTCTACGCCCTCCCCGGCGACCCCATCCGCGCGCTCGCCGGCGACCGCCCGATCTCCCCGGCCGTCGTCGAGGTCCTGACCGAGCGGTTCAACCTCAACGACCCGCTGTGGGTGCAGTACTGGGAGTACCTGAAGGGCCTGTTGTCCGGTGACCTGGGCACCGACTTCCGCGGCCGGCCCGTCCTGGACACCATCGAGCGGACCCTGCCGGTCACCATCCGGCTGACCCTCGTCGCGATCCTGTTCGAGGCGGTCATCGGCCTCGTCGCCGGCGTGCTGGCCGGGATCCGCCGCAACGGGTTCCTGGACAACCTGGTGCTCGTCTCGACGACGGTGATCGTGTCGATCCCGATCCTGGTGCTCGCGTTCATCGCGCAGCTGCTGTTCGGGCTGAAGCTCGGCTGGTTCCCCATCGCCGGCACCCGCGACGGCTGGTACGGCTACGTCCTGCCCGGCCTGGTGCTCGCCTCGGGCTCGCTGGCCTACGTGGCCCGGCTGACCCGCACCAGCGTGGCGGAGAACCTGCGGGCCGACTACGTCCGGACGGCCAGGGCCAAGGGGCTGCCGAGGAGCCGGGTCATCGTCCAGCACACGCTGCGCAACAGCCTGATCCCGGTCGTCACCTTCATCGGTGCCGACATCGGGAGCCTGCTGGGCGGCGCGATCGTCACCGAGACGGTGTTCAACCTCCCCGGCATCGGCCGCGAGGTCTTCGACTCCATCCGCTCCCAGGAGGGCGCGGTCGTCGTCGGCATCGTGACCCTGATGGTCTTCTTCTTCATCTTCTTCAACCTGGTGGTCGACGTGCTCTACGCCGTCCTGGACCCGAGGATCCGCTATGACTGACCAGCAGCAGGCCGACCTGCGCCACGACGAGGTCCAGGCCGGGACGACGACCGGGCTGGCCAGCCCCTCGGTCGACGTCACCAGCGACCGGCAGAACAGCCTGTGGTCCGACGCCTGGGCCTACCTCAAGCGCAGCGTCTTCTTCTGGATCGGCGCCGTCCTCACGCTGCTGTTCATCGTGATGGCGGTCTTCCCGCAGCTGTTCGCGCGCGGCCAGGACCCGCGGGCCTGCGACCTGGCCAACTCCAAGGCCAGGCCCTCGGCCGACCACTGGTTCGGCTACGACGTCCAGGGCTGCGACTACATGTCCAACGTCGTCTACGGGGCGCGGAACTCGCTGATCATCGGCATCTTCGCCGTGCTCGTCGTCCTCGTGCTGGGCGTCGTGGTCGGCGCGATCGCGGGCTACTTCGGCGGCGTGACCGACGGCGTCCTGTCCCGGATCGCGGACATCTTCTACGCACTGCCGCTCATCCTCGGCGCGCTGGTCCTGCTCCGCGTCGGCCCGCAGACCGACATCCCGATCATCAACTCGCGCGGTCCCGGAGCCGTGGCGCTGGCGCTGGCGCTGTTCGGCTGGATGACGGCGATGCGGCTGGTCCGCTCGCAGGTGATCGCGGTGAAGAGCTCCGACTACGTCGCCGCCGCGCGCGCGATGGGGGCCTCGAACAGCCGCATCCTGGTCCGGCACATCCTGCCCAACGCCGTGGCCCCGGTGCTCGTCTACACGACCATCACCATCGGCGTGCTCATCGCCGCGGAGGCGACGCTGACCTACCTCGGCGTCGGCCTGCAACGACCGGCGTTCTCGTGGGGTCTGCAGATCGAGGCCGGCCAGGACTCGATCCGCAGCGCCCCGCACCTGGTGCTGTTCCCCAGCATCGTCCTGACCCTGACCGTGATGGCCTTCATCATGATGGGCGACGCCCTGCGCGACGCCCTCGACCCGAGGCAGCGCGCATGACCCTCCCGCAGACCACCACCGCCGCCGGCGTCCCCGCCCCGGGCACCCCGCTGCTCGAGGTGGACGACCTGCACGTCGAGTTCCGCCAGCGGTCCGGCGTCGTCCACGCCGTCAACGGTGTCAGCTACGAGCTGGCCGCCGGGCAGACGCTGGCCATCCTCGGCGAGTCCGGCTCCGGGAAGTCGGTCTCCGCGCAGGCGATCATGGGCATCCTCGACACCCCGCCTGCGGTGATCCGCGGCGGCATCCGGTTCGAGGGCCGCGACCTGCTCACCATGTCGGCCGAGGACCAGCGCAAGATCCGCGGCCCCGGCATCTCGATGATCTTCCAGGACGCCCTGTCGTCGCTGAACCCCGTCTACAGCGTGGGCTGGCAGATCGGCGAGATGTTCCGGGTGCACCGCGGCGCCTCCCGCAAGGAGGCCAAACGGAAGGCCGTCGAGCTGATGGACCGCGTGCGGATCCCGGCCGCGGCCCGGCGGGTGGACGACTACCCGCACCAGTTCTCCGGCGGCATGCGGCAGCGCGTGATGATCGCGATGGCGATCGCGCTCGACCCGCGGATCCTCATCGCCGACGAGCCGACGACGGCGCTCGACGTCACCGTGCAGGCGCAGGTCATGGACCTGCTCAAGGACCTGCAGCGGGAGACCGGGATGGGCCTGATCCTCATCACCCACGACCTCGGCGTGGTCAACGAGGTCGCCGACGACGTCGCGGTCATGTACGCCGGCCGCATCGTCGAGCGCGGCACCGTGGACGACGTCTTCACCGACGCCGCGCACCCCTACACCGACGGGCTGATGAAGTCGGTGCCGCAGGTCGAGGCCAAGGGCGGCCGCCTGCAGCCGATCACCGGCCAGCCGCCGAACCTGGCGGCCATCCCGGGTGGGTGTCCGTTCCACCCGCGCTGCTCCCACCGCCGGCTGGGCGCCGCCGCGGCCCCGGGCCGGGAGTGCGCCACCGACGTCCCGCCGCTGCGCCTGGTCGCCCCGGGCCGCGAGGCGGCCTGCCACTACAGCGAGGAGGTGCTCGGTGTCTGACGACAGCCGCGGGAGCATCGCAGCGAGGAACGAGCGAGGAGCGGACCGGGGCGCGGAGGCAGACCGATGACATCGCCTGAGTCCGAGCGGGACCGCGAGGTCGCCCAGGCCCGGGCGGCCGCCGCGCCACAGCCGGCCTCCGGTGAGGCGCTGCTGGAGATCCGCGGGCTGCAGAAGCACTTCCCGCTCACCCAGGGCGTCGTCTTCAAGCGGACCGTCGGTCACGTGCGCGCCGTCGACGGCGTGGACCTGACGCTGCGCCGCGGCGAGACCGTCGGCCTGGTCGGCGAGTCCGGCTGCGGCAAGTCGACGGTGTCGAAGCTGCTGGTCGCGCTGGAGAAGCCGACCGGCGGGTCGATCGTCTACAAGGGGACGGACGTCGCCGGCCTGTCCGGGCGCGCGCTCAAGGACTACCGGCGCGAGGTCCAGATCATCTTCCAGGACCCCTACGCGTCGCTGAACCCGCGGATGACCGTCGGCGACATCGTCGCGGAGGGCTGGTCGGTGCACGCCGACGTCGCCCCGAAGAAGGGCCGGCTGCAGCGCACGCAGGAGCTGCTGGACCGGGTCGGGCTCAACCCCGACTACGTGAACCGCTACCCGCACCAGTTCTCCGGTGGTCAGCGGCAGCGCATCGGCATCGCCCGCGCCCTGGCGCTGCGGCCGGAGGTCATCGTCTGCGACGAGCCGGTCTCCGCGCTGGACGTCTCCGTCCAGGCGCAGGTCGTGAACCTGCTCGAGGACCTGCAGGACGAGTTCGGGCTGTCCTACCTCTTCATCGCCCACGACCTGTCGGTGGTGCGGCACATCTCCGACCGGGTCGCCGTCATGTACCTCGGCTCGATCGTCGAGGAGGGCACCGACGAGCAGGTCTACACGACCCCGTCCCACCCGTACACGCAGGCGCTGCTGTCGTCGGTCCCGCTGCACGAGCCGCACCTGCGCGGTCAGAAGGACCGGATCCTGCTGCAGGGCGACGTCCCGAGCCCGGCCGACCCGCCCTCGGGCTGCCGCTTCCGCACCCGCTGCTGGAAGGCCCAGGACATCTGCGCGCAGGAGCCGCCGGCGCTCGTGGACCGCGGTCAGGGCCACCCCGCCGCCTGCCACTTCGCCGAGGCCCGCACCGTCGTCCCCGTCGAGGTCGTCGAGTAGGTCCCGCTGCCTCGGCCGGGGACGGCGACGGGGGAGAATGGCCCACCGTGACCTCCGCTGACCGCCGCCTGCTGCTGGTGCACGCCCATCCCGACGACGAGACGATCAACAACGGCGCCACGATGGCCCGTTACGTCGCCGAGGGTGCCCAGGTCACGCTGCTGACCTGCACGCTGGGCGAGGAGGGCGAGGTCCTCGTCCCCGAGCTCGCCCAGCTGGCCGCCGACTCCGCCGACCAGCTCGGCGGGTTCCGGATCGGGGAGCTGTCGGCGGCCATGACGGCGCTCGGGGTCACGGACTGGCGGTTCCTCGGCGGCGCGGGGCGCTACCGCGACTCCGGGATGATCGGCACCCCGGCGAACGAGAAGCCGCGGGCCTTCTGGAACGCCGACCTCGACGAGGCGATCGGGCACGCCGTCGCCGTCGTCCGCGAGACCAGGCCGCAGGTCGTCGTCACCTACGACGAGAACGGCGGCTACGGCCACCCCGACCACATCCAGGCCCACCGCGTGGCCATGGGCGCGGTCGCGGCGGCCGCCGACCCGGCCTACCGCCCCGACCTCGGCGAGCCGTGGCAGGTGGCGAAGGTCTACTGGTGCTGCGTGCCCCGGTCGGTGCTCCGGGCGGGCGCGGAGCAGATGGCGTCGCTGGGGGAGGCCTCCCCGTTCGAGCAGCTGGGCGCGATCGAGGACATCCCCTTCGCCGTCGCCGACGAGGTGGTCACCGCCGCGGTCGACGGGCGGGCGCACGCCGGGGCCAAGGACGCCGCCATGCGCGCGCACGCCACGCAGATCACCGTCGACGGACCGTTCTTCGCGCTGTCGAACAACTTCGGCCAGGAGGTGCTCGGCGTCGAGTACTACCGCCTGGTCGCCGGGGAGCGCGGGCCGGCCGGGGACGCGCCGAACGGCTGGGAGGACGACCTGTTCGCGGGTCTGCCCGGGTGAGAGCGGTCGCCGGGGGTGCGGCCGCGGTGCTGGTGGCCGCCTGGTTCGCTCTCGTCGAGGTCCTCTGGCTGCCGCTGCGCATCGGCGGGTTCCCGGTGCCGCTGTCGATCCCCGTCGCCATGGCCGTGAACCTGCTCCTGGTGACCTGGACCCACCGGCTGACCGGGTCGCGGGTCGCCGCCGTGCTGCCCGCGCTGGTGTGGCTGGTCGTCGTCGTCCCGGCCAGCCAGCAGCGCTCCGAGGGCGACGTCCTGCTCATCGGGGACTGGCGGGGCCTGGCGTTCCTGCTCCTCGGCGTGCTCGGCGCCTCGCTCGCCGTGGGCCGGGTCGTCGGGACCCCGCCGGCTAGGGGAGCGGCGCCCGCCGGTAGTGGTAGCGGTGGTGCTCGATGAAGCCGTCCCGGCGGTAGAGCGCCCGGGCCGCGGCGTTGGACTCCACGACCTGCAGGTAAGCCCAGCGCGCCCCGCGGCCGGCGCCCCACCGGTACAGCGCGGCCATCACGGCCGAGGCGAGCCCCTGCCGGCGGTGCGCCTCGTCCACGGTCACCGCGCTCACCCCGAGCCAGCCGTCGGTGACCACGCCGCGGGCGACGGCGGCCAGCGGTGCCGGCCCGGGCTCCAGGCGCACCGAGGCGAAGACGACGTCCTCGGCGTCGGTGAGCACCCGCCGGGCGGCCGGGGGCAACTCGCGGCCGCCGTGCCGGTAGCCGGCCAGCCAGGCGTCGTCGGGCACGGGGGAGAGATCGACGGCGACCCGGGCGTCGTCCGGGGGGACCGGCAGCGGAGCGGTCAGGACGAGGGTGTCCTCGTCGCGCTCCCAGCCCGCTGCGGCGAACGCCGTCGCGGCCGGGCGGGCCTGCGTGCCGGGCAGCTGCACCGCCGGACGCAGGTCGCGGGCGGCGTACCAGCGGGTGACCGCGTCGACGGCGTCGGGCAGCGGGCACCCCGGGTCGCCGACGACGAGGGCGGAGTTGGCGCGACCGGTGAACCCGCCCCCGGCACGCAGCAGCCAGTCGCCGAGCCGTTCGGTCTCCCAGCCCCGCCAGCCGCGGGCCGCGAGGAGCTCGAGGTCGACGACGCCCAGCGGCGAGCGGCTCTGTCCCATGCCCCCGATCCTCCGGGCGGCGCGCCCGCCGACCCGAAGGGGGTGGGCGTGCGGCCGGTCGCGCCCTCCACGGGGCGAGACGTCATACTGTGCGGCGAGATGTGACCGGGCGAGAAGCCCCGGTCGAGCTGCGCGTTCGGGAGGCAACACCGTGACCTACGTGATCACCCAGGCCTGTGTCGACGTCCTCGACAAGGCCTGCATCGACGAGTGTCCGGTGGACTGCATCTACGAGGGCGACCGGATGCTCTACATCCACCCCGACGAGTGCGTCGACTGCGGTGCGTGCGAGCCGGTCTGCCCGGTGGAGGCCATCTACTACGAGGACGACGTCCCGGACAAGTGGAAGGACTTCTACAACGCCAACGTCGAGTTCTTCTCCGACCTGGGCAGCCCCGGCGGCGCGGCGAAGACCGGCAAGGTCGGCCGGGACCACCCGATGGTCGCGGCCCTGCCGCCCCAGGGCGAAGGGCACTGACGCCCCCCGTCGCCGGCGCCGGCCTGCCGGACTTCCCCTGGGACTCCCTGGCGGCGGCCCGCGCGCGGGCGGCCGAGCACCCGGGTGGGGTCGTCGACCTGTCCATCGGGACGCCGGTCGACGACACCCCTGAGGTCCTGACCGCGGCGCTGGCCGCGGCGGGGAACTCGCCGGGCTACCCGACCGCGCTCGGCACCGCCGAGCTGCGGACGGCGGCCGCCGGCTGGCTGGAGCGCCGCCTCGGCGTCCGGCTCGCCGACCCGCTCGGGGCCGATCCCTCGGTGATCCCGACCGTGGGGTCGAAGGAGCTGGTCGCGCTCCTGCCGACCCTGCTCGGGTTGCGCGGTGGCACGATCGTGATCCCCGAGGTCGCCTACCCCACGTACGAGGTCGGCGCCGTGGTGGCCGGCCTCTCGGTGGTGCGCAGCGACGTCCCGCCGGCCGATCCCGGCGACGTCGCCCTGGTCTGGATCAACTCCCCGGGCAACCCGCACGGGCGGGTCCTCTCCGACGAGCAGCTGCGCGGCTGGGCGGCCTGGGGCCGGGAGCACGGCGTCCCCGTCGTCGCCGACGAGTGCTACGCGATGCTCGGCTGGGAGGTCGAGCCCCGCTCGCTGCTGCACCCGGCGATCGCCGGCGACGACCACACCGGGCTGCTCGCGGTGCACTCGCTGTCCAAGCAGTCGACCGCCGCCGGGTACCGCGGCGGGCTCCTCTCCGGGGACCCGGCGCTGGTCCGCCGGATCTGGGACGTGCGCCGGCACCTGGGCCTGCTGGTGCCCGGGCCGGTGCAGGCCGCCATGGCCGCGGCGCTGGCCGACGACGCCCACGTCGACGAGCAGCGCGAGCGCTACCGGAGCCGCCGAGAGCGGCTCGCCGCCGCCGTCCGCGGTGCCGGCGCGCGGATCGACGCCTCCGAGGCTGGCCTCTACCTGTGGGTCACCCGCGACGAGGACTGCTGGACGACGATCGACTGGCTGGCGGGCCTGGGGATCGTCGCCGCCCCGGGCTCCTTCTACGGGCCGGCCGGCGCCCGCCACGTCCGCATGGCCCTGACCGCCACCGACGAGCGGATCGCCGCCGCCGCGGAGCGTCTCTCCGCCTGAACCGGGTGCGGCGGGGGCACCGGCGGCGCTAGCGTGCCGCGGCATGACGCCGCCCCGTGTCCGACCGGCGTACGCGGCCGACGAGCGCACGCAGCTCCTCGGCTGGCTGGACCTGCAGCGGGCCCTGGTGCCCTGGAAGTGCGCCGGGCTGACCGAGGAGCAGGCCTCCCTCGCGGTGCTGCCGTCGTCCCCGCAGATGTCGGTGGCCGGGCTGGTCTCGCACCTGCGCTGGACCGAGCACTGCTGGTTCGAGGTGCTGTTCCTCGGCTGGCCGGCCACCGACAACCCGCAGTTCGACGAGTCCCGCCCGGGCGCCGACATGCGGGTCGACGGGGTCCCGCTGGCGCGGTTGCTCGAGGAGTACGAGACGCAGTGCGCCTGCGCCCGCGAGATCGTCGCGAGCCACTCGCTGGACGACACCTGCCGCAACTCCGAGTACGCGCCGGGGGTCACCCTCCGCTGGGTGCTGCTGCACATGCTCGAGGAGACCGCCCGGCACGTCGGTCACCTGGACGCGATGCGGGAGCTGATCGACGGGCGCACCGGCTACTACTGACGCCGGGTCAAGGGCAGGGTGACTCGCCGGCATCCAGCGTCGTGGCCAGCTCGACGGCCATGGCCTCGTGCTGCTGGTACGCCTCGGGGAAGCCGCTGCGCTGCACCCGCTGGGCGCTCTCGGTCAGCCGCGCGGTGTCCCAGCCGGGGACCTCGAGCAGGCGGTCGTAGAAGATCCCGGCCGCGTAGAGCGGGTCCTGGACCTGCTCCGGTGTGCCCCAGCCCTGCGAGGGGCGCTGCTGGAACAGCCCCAGCGAGTCCCGGTCACCGTGGTCGAGGTTGCGCAGGCTCGACTCCTGCATCGCCGTGGCCAGGGCGATGACGACGGCCCGCTCGGGGAGTCCGCGGTCCCGCCCCACCTGCGCGATCGTGCGGGCGTTGCCGATCTGCTCGGTCGTGAGCTCGACGCCCGAGGCGGGCAGCACGCACGCCGTCTCCGCCGGCTCGTCCCCGTCCGGGACGCCCTTCCAGGCCACCCCGACCACGACGGCCAGCAGCAGCAGCGCGGCCGGCCACCAGCGCGGCGGTGTGAGGCCGCGGAGCCCCGACGCCCGTCGACGTCGACGCCGTCGCCCCGACGGGCGGGGGCGCGGACCGGCCGACGGGCGGCGGGCCACCGTGCTCGCGGGGCTCATCGCCGTCGAGGGTAGGTGGGTT
Source organism: Blastococcus sp. TF02A-26 (assembly GCF_003319125.1). Taxonomy (GTDB): domain Bacteria; phylum Actinomycetota; class Actinomycetes; order Mycobacteriales; family Geodermatophilaceae; genus Trujillonella. Next base: position 91,360 of record NZ_QOHG01000009.1, read on the forward strand.
CCCTGTCAGGACCCTGGAGGTCGCGGGTGGCGTCGCTCGCGTCAGTTCTTGTGCAGGTCCGCGTTGAGCGCGCCCCACTCGCCGGCGCGGGGGAGCGCCTCGAGCGCGCCGCTCACGCTGTTGCGGCGGAACAGCAGCCCGCTGCGGCCGGAGAGCTCCCGGGCCTTGACCCGGGAGCCGTCGGGGAGGCTGACGACCGAACCGGCGGTCACGTAGCAGCCGGCCTCGACCACGCAGCCGTCGCCGAGGGAGATGCCCACCCCGGCGTTGGCGCCGAGCAGGCAGCCGCTGCCGATGGAGACGACCTCCTTGCCGCCGCCGGACAGGGTGCCCATGATCGACGCGCCGCCGCCGATGTCGCTGTCGGCGCCGACGACGACGCCCGCGCTGATCCGGCCCTCCACCATCGACGGGCCCAGCGTGCCGGCGTTGAAGTTGACGAAGCCCTCGTGCATGACCGTCGTCCCCTCGGCCAGGTGCGCGCCGAGCCGGACCCGGTCGGCGTCGGCGATGCGGACGCCGGAGGGGATGACGTAGTCGGTCATCTTCGGGAACTTGTCCACACCGAAGACGGTCACGTTGCCCACCGCGGCGCGCAGCCGGTGGGCGTTGAACGTCGCCGCCTCGACCGGGCCGGCGCTGGTCCACGCCACGTTGGTGAGCAGGCCGAAGATGCCGGTGAGGTCGGCGCCGTGCGGGCGGATCAGCCGGTGGGAGAGCAGGTGCAGCCGCAGCCAGACGTCGTAGGTGTCCACCGGCGGCGCGGACAGGTCGGCGATCACCGTGCGGACGGCGACGACCTCGACCCCGCGGGCGTCGTCGGTGCGCACCAGGCCGCCGTAGTCGGGGCCGAGCTCCCCGGACAGCTCCAGGGCGCCCAGCTTCTCCGTACCGTTCGCGGCGCCGTCCGGGGCGCCCAGGCGCGGCTCGGGGAACCAGACGTCGAGGACGGTGCCGGACCGGGTGAGGGTGGCCAGGCCGGCGGCGACAGCGGAGCGGGGAGCGTCGGTCACGGGTCACGACGCTACCGAGCGCGGATCGCCGGTTCGCATAGGCTCGGCAGTCGTGAGCGCGCTGCCCGAGCTGGACCTGTCCGCCGACGTCCTCACGCTCACCCGCGCGCTGGTCGACGCGCCGTCGGTCTCCGGCGAGGAGGCCGCGCTGGCCGACGCCGTCGAGGCCGCCCTGCGCGCCCTCGGTGGCCTCGAGGTGGAGCGCGTGGGGGACACCGTCCTGGCCCGCACGAACCTCGACCGGCCGACCCGCGTCGTGCTCGCCGGACACCTGGACACGGTGCCGATCGCCGACAACGTGCCGAGCCGGCTCGACGGCGACCGGCTGTACGGCTGCGGCACCAGCGACATGAAGTCCGGCGACGCGGTGATCCTGCGGCTGGCCGCCCGCTTCGGGGTCCCCGGCGCGGAGCCGGCGCACGACGTGACGTTCGTCCTCTACGACAACGAGGAGGTCGAGGCCGTGAAGAGCGGTCTCGGCCGGGCCGCCCGCGAGCGCCGCGGCTGGCTGTACGGCGACCTCGCGGTCCTGCTCGAGCCCACCGACGGCGAGATCGAGGCCGGCTGCCAGGGCACGCTGCGCGCGGTGCTGGAGGTGCCCGGCCGGCGCGCGCACAGCGCCCGCAGCTGGCTCGGCGTGAACGCCGTCCACGGCGCCGCCGGGATCCTGACCACGCTGGCCTCCTACACCGCCCGCGAAGTCGACATCGACGGCTGCCGCTACCGGGAGGGCCTCAACGCCGTCCGGATCGAGGGCGGGGTGGCCGGCAACGTGATCCCGGACGTGTGCCGGGTGACGGTGAACTTCCGCTACGCGCCGGACCGGGACCCCGATGCCGCCGAGGCCCACGTCCGCGAGGTGTTCGCCGAGGCGCTGGCCGCCGGCGCCACGCTCGCCGTCGTCGACAACGCCGGGGGCGCGCTCCCGGGGCTGTCCGAGCCGGCCGCGGCCGCGTTCGTCGCCGCGGTGGGACGCCCACCGCGGGCGAAGCTGGGCTGGACCGACGTCGCCCGCTTCGCCGCGTTCGGCATCCCCGCCGTGAACTACGGCCCCGGCGACCCGCAGCTGGCGCACACCCGCGAGGAGTCGGTCCTGGTCGAGCGACTCCAGCCGGCCGAGGACGCCCTCGTCGCCTACCTCTCCACCCCTCCGGCCTGAGGAGCCCCGCATGACCACCACGCCCGAGCCGGCCGCCGGTCGCCGGCCCCGGCCCACCCGGCACCGCGGTCCGGTGATGCTCCGCGGCGGTGAACCGGACCCCAGGACCGTGGGGACGACGACCGACCAGCGGCTGCTCGACCGCCGCGGCCCGACCGACTGGGTGCACACCGACCCCTGGCGCGTGCTGCGCATCCAGAGCGAGTTCGTCGAGGGCTTCGGGCTGCTCGCCGAGCTGCCCAAGGCGGTCAGCGTCTTCGGCAGCGCCCGCACCAGGCCCGACGACCCGTACTACCAGGCGGGTGTGGAGATCGGTGCCGCGCTGGCGAAGGCGGGCTACGCGGTCATCACCGGCGGCGGCCCGGGCGCGATGGAGGCGGCCAACCGCGGGGCGTGCGAGGCCGAGGGCCTGTCGGTCGGGCTCGGCATCGAGCTGCCGTTCGAGCAGGAGCTGAACGAGTGGGTCGACGTCGGCATCGCCTTCCGCTACTTCTTCGTCCGCAAGACGATGTTCGTGAAGTACGCGCAGGCCTTCGTGATCCTCCCCGGTGGGTTCGGCACGCTCGACGAGCTGTTCGAGTCGCTCACCCTGGTGCAGACGCGCAAGGTCACCCGGTTCCCGGTGGTGCTCTACGGCAGCGCGTACTGGGCCGGGCTGATCGAGTGGATCCGGACGACGATGGTCCCCGCCGGGACGATCAGCGCGGCCGACCTCGACCTGATCACGATCACCGACGACGTCGCCGAGGTCCTCGCGGTGATCCGCGAGTCGGAGACGCGGGGGGACGGCGGCGGCGGCATGCGCGCGCCCCTGCCCTCCGGCCCGATCGACGCCTGAGGCCTCGCCGTGCTGTCCGCGGTCGTCTTCGTCGTCACCGTGCTGCTGGTCGGCGGGCTGCTGTTCCTCGTCGGGTCGCTCCTGCTCGGCCGCGGCGAGACCCAGCCGCCGGCGGACCTGGACCGCTCCCCGGTGGAGCTGCCCGCCGACCGGCCGGTGACCGGCGACGACGTGCGGGCCCTGCGGATCTCCGTCACCGCCCGCGGGTACCGGATGACCGAGGTCGACTGGCTGCTGGAGCAGCTCGCCGAGACGATCGAGGACCGGGACCGGCAGCTCGCCGAGCTCCGCGCCCGCCCCGCCGCACCGCAGCCGCGCACGACCTCCGACGACACCCCACCCCACGACACCGCCGCGAGCGGGAACGGAGCGCCGCCCGGTGCGCATGCGTGAGCTGACCGAGCGGATCGACGTCGAGGCGCCCCCGGAGCGGGTCTGGGCGGCGCTCACCGACTGGACCCGGCAGGGCGAGTGGATGCTCGCCACCGACGTGGAGACGGTCGGCGGTCCGGCCCAGGGGGTGAAGGGCCGGCTGGCCGCGCGCACCGGGCTCAAGCTGCCCGGACGACGCCGGCACGTGGGTGTCCTCGACACGATGGTGATCACCGAGTGGGAGCCGCCGCGCCGGGTGGTCGTGCAGCACACCGGCCGCATCGTGCGGGGGCCCGGCATCTTCGAGGTCGAGCCGCGCGAGGGCGGCGGGTCGACGTTCGTGTGGACCGAGCAGCTGTGGCTGCCGTTCGGGTTCCTCGGCGTCGCGGGCTGGCCGCTGGCCAAGCCGTTCGTCGTCCTCGGGGTGCGGCTGTCGCTGCGCCGGTTCGCCGCCTTCGCGCGCACGCACCCCGCCTGATCCGGTGTCGGCGGCCGCGATCCGCACCGAGCTGGCGGAGCTGGCCGACCCGGTGCGTGCCGCCGGCATGGCGCGCTACTTCCAGGTGCGGCCGGGTGGCTACGGCGAGGGCGACCGCTTCCTCGGGATCGCCGTCCCCCCGCAGCGGGCGATCGCCCGCCGGCACGCCGCGGCGACGTCCCTGGCCGACGTCGACGAGCTCCTCGGCAGCCCGTGGCACGAGGAACGGCTGACCGCCCTGTTCGTCCTGGTCCGTCGCTTCGAGCGGGGGGACGACGACGAGCGTGCCCGGATCGTGGAGCTGTACCTGGCCCGGCGCGATCGGGTGGACAACTGGGACCTCGTGGACGCCTCGGCGCCGTACGTCCTCGGTCCCTGGCTGCTCGACCGCGACGACTCCGTGCTCGACGAGCTGGCCGGGTCCGACTCGCTGTGGGACCGCCGGTTAGCGGTGATGGCGACCTTCGCCGGCATCCGCGCCGGCCGGCCCGAGGCGACGCTGCGGATCGCCGACCGGCTGCTCACCGACCCCGAGGACCTGGTGCAGAAGGCGGTGGGCTGGATGCTGCGCGAGGTCGGCAACCGCGACCCGGCGCGGGCCGAGGAGTTCCTCGTGCCGCGGTACCGGCGGATGCCGCGGACGATGCTCCGGTACGCGATCGAGCGGTTCCCCGCGGAGCGGCGGCGCGACTACCTCGCCGGACGGGTCCGACCGTCGGCTTGACCGGGGCCCGGGGGCTCAGCTCCGGTCGAGCGCCAGCCGGGCGCCGAAGCCGAGCAGGGCGCACGCGGTGAGCGCGTCCAGAGCGCGCCGCACCGGCCGCCGGGTGAGCACCCGGCGGGCCCGGTGCAGCCCGGCGACCATCACCAGCGACCAGCCCAGCCCGAGGACGGCGTGGGTGAGCGCGAAGGCGACCAGCACCGGCACGGCGGCGTCCGGGCCGAGGAACTGCGGCAGCACGGCGAGGTAGAAGGCCAGGACCTTCGGGTTGGTGATGTTGCTGAGGAAGCCCTGCCGGAAGCCCCTCAGGGCCGCGCCTCCGCCGACGGTGCCGCCGGCCAGGTCGGCGTAGTCCCCGCGGACGGCCGAGCGCAGCGACTGGATGCCGAGGAACACCAGGTAGGCGATGCCCAGCCAGCGGATCGTCTGGAAGAGCGGCTCGACGCGCAGCACCACCGCGGCCAGCCCGGCCGCGGCCGCCGTCCCCTGGACGACGTTGGAGGCGGTGATGCCCAGGGCGCTCCAGGTACCGCGGCGCCGTCCGCCGGCGAGGGTGTTGCGGATGACGACGGCGGTGTCCGCGCCCGGCACGAGGACGAGGACCGCGGCGAAGACGACGAAGGAGCCATAACCGGACACGCGCCCAGCCTGACGGGGGGAGTCGGCGCCCCGCCAGGCGGTGGTCATGATGAGCGCGTGCGGAACGTGGGAGCGGGTCGGTGAGCCGGCGGGGCTGGGTGCTCTTCCTCGCGATGTCGGTGATCTGGGGCGTGCCGTACCTGCTGATCAAGGTGGCCGTGGAGGACCTCTCGCCGGTGGTCGTGGTCTTCGGCCGCTGCGCGATCGGGGCCGCGCTTCTGCTGCCCTGGACGATCGCCCGGGGACACCTCCGCCCGGCGCTGCGGCACTGGCGGTGGCTGCTGGCGTTCACGCTGCTGGAGATGACCGGGCCCTGGCTGCTGCTGGGGTACGCGGAGACGTCGCTGTCCAGCTCGCTGACCGGTCTGCTCGTCGCGGCGGTGCCGTTCGTCGCGGCGATCGCGGGGCGGGTGCTGGGGGAGGAGCGGCTGACGCCGGTCCGGCTGGCCGGTATGGGGCTGGGCGTCGTCGGCATCGCGGTCCTGCTCGGCCTGGACGTCGGCGGGGCGCAGCTGCTGCCGCTGCTGGCGGTCGCGGCCACCGTCGTCGGCTACGGGACGGCGCCGATGATCGTCACCCGGAAGCTGGCCGACGTCCCGGGGGTGGCGGCGAGCTCGATCGCGCTGCTGGTCACCGCGGTCGTCTACGCGCCGTTCGCGCTGACCCGCCTGGACGAGGTGCCCGCGGCGCCGGCACCGGCGCTGCTCTCGGTGGTCGTCCTCGGGGTCGTGTGCACGGCGCTGGCCCTGTCGCTCTTCTTCGCGCTGATCCACGAGGTCGGCCCGCAGCGGGCACTGGTCATCACGTTCCTGAACCCCGCCGTCGCCGTCCTGCTGGGGGTGCTGCTGCTGGACGAGCCGTTCACCCTCGGCCTGGCGCTGGGGCTGCCGCTGGTCATCGCCGGGTGCGTGCTGGCGACGCGGCGCAACGAGCCCCGCGTCGCCGAGACCCCCGCCGTGGAGACCCCCGTCCCCTGAGCCGCCGGCCGGGGAGTTCTACCCGGGGAGCTCGTGCTCTGCCCAGCACGGTGGGCAGAGCACGAGCGATCGCGGGACACCCGGGCCACGGGCACGTCGGCTCGTCGGTGGTCGCGGTTAGCGTCCCGGCCGTGGACCGCGTCCGATGCGCCTGGGGGGACAGCACCCCCGACTACGCCCGCTACCACGACGAGGAGTGGGGAGTGCCCCTGCACGGGGACGACGCGCTCTTCGAGCGGCTCACCCTCGAGGCGTTCCAGTCGGGGCTGTCGTGGCTGACCATCCTGCGCAAGCGGCCGGCCTTCCGGGTGGCCTTCGCCGGGTTCTCGATCGACGCCGTCGCGGAGTTCACCGAGACCGACCGCGAGCGGCTGCTCGCCGACGCCGGCATCGTGCGCAACCGGGCCAAGATCGACGCCGCCGTCACCAACGCGCGGGCGGCGCAGCGGCTGCCGGAGGGGCTCTCGGCGCTGCTGTGGTCCTTCGCCCCGCAGGGGCCGCGGCAACGGCCGGCGACCCTCGCCGAGGTGCCCGCCACGAGCCCCGAGTCGGTCGCCATGGCGAGGGAACTGAAGCGCCGCGGGTTCGCCTTCGTGGGCCCCACGACGGCCTACGCACTCATGCAGGCGACCGGGATGGTGGACGACCACGTGGCCACCTGCTTCCGCGCCCTCACCTGAACGGTGTCCCCAGGTTGGTCTCGCGGGCGGGGATACGGGATCATGGGCAGAGCTCATTGCACGGAGACAAGCCACACCGCCGCCACCAGCGGTGGCGGGTGGCCGGCGAAGGAGGCACGCATGGCGGCCATGAAGCCGCGCACGGGTGAAGGTCCCCTGGAGGTCACCAAGGAGGGGCGCGGCCTGGTCATGCGCGTACCGCTCGAGGGCGGCGGGCGGCTCGTCGTCGAGCTGTCGCCCGACGAGGCGACGGCGCTCTCGGAGGCACTGAAGGGCGCGACCAGCTGAACACCGCGGCGAGCCGCCCTTCGGGCGGCCCCGCACCGGGCGACGCGGCCCCGGTCGCCGGCACGACGCCGGCGGCCGGGGCCGCGCCGTTGCCGCGGGTCGCGCTGCTGGCCGGCCTGCCGACCCTCGGTGAGGACGACGTCCTCGCCGTACCGGTCGGTGCGGGCGGCACGCTGCCCGTCTGGCTGACCCGACCCGGCCCCGGGCAGGTGGCGCCGGTGCAGCCGGAGCTGCTCGCGGGAGCCCTGCGCGACACCGGCAACACCGGCGGCGCCGGGAAGATCACCAACCTGCCCGTCCCCGGACGGCGACCGCGCAGCGTGGTCGCCGTCGGCACAGGCGCCGGCACGTTGCCGGAGCTGCGTTCGTACGTCGGCATCGCCGTGCGCCGGGCACAGACCCTGGCCGAGTTCGGCGCCCGCCGACTGGTGCTCCCGCTCGACGGCGTGGCCCCCGCCGGTGCCGACGAGGTGCGCGCGGCGGTCGAGGCGGCGCTCCTGGCGGGGTACCGCTACCGCGACACGAGCCGGCCGCACCCACCCCGCCTGGCCGAGGTGGCCGTCGTCGCGGCCGACGCCGAGGACCTCCCCGTGGCCGAGGCGGCCCGCACGGGCCAGATCACCGCGGAGGCCGTCGCGTGGGCGCGCGACCTGGTCAACACCCCGGCGGACACGAAGGACCCGGAGTGGCTCGCCGCGCAGGCGCGGCAGCGGCTCGGAGAGCTCGACTCGGTCACCGTGACGGTGCTCGGCCCCGACGAGCTGCGGGCCGGCGGCTTCGGCGGCGTGCTGGCCGTCGGCAGCGGTTCGGCGCGCTCGCCGCGCGTGGTCGTCGCGAGCTACCGGCCGCCCGGGGCGGACGGCGGTTCCCCGGTGCTGGTCGGCAAGGGCATCACCTTCGACACCGGTGGCCTGTCGATCAAGACCACCGCCGGCATGCGCGAGATGAAGACCGACATGGCCGGGGGAGCTGCGGTGCTCGCCGCCCTGGACGCCGCGGCGCGCCTGCGGCTGCCGGTCGCCGTCACCGCCGTCGTCCCCGCCGCGGAGAACGCCGTCTCCGGCGACTCGTACCGCCCCGGTGACGTCGTCCGGCACGTCGGCGGTCGCACCACCGAGGTGCTGAACACCGACGCGGAGGGGCGGCTCGTCCTCGCCGATGCCCTCGCCCACGCCCGCCTGGAGCTCGGCGCCACCGTACTGGTCGACGTCGCCACCCTCACGGGCGCGATGAAGTCGGCCCTGGGCAACCGCACCGCCGGGCTGTACGCGACCACCGACGGGCTCGCCGACGCCCTCGCCACCGCCGCCGGCCACGCCGGGGAGCGGGTCTGGCGGATGCCCCTGGCCGAGGAGTACGGCGACGCGCTGGAGAGCGCCGTCGCCGATGCGAACAACGCGCCCGGCAACCCCGGCGGCACCACCGCCGCCCTGTTCCTGCGGCCCTTCGCCGGGGAACTGCCGTGGGCACACCTCGACATCGCCGGGCCGGTCCGCGCCGGGTCCGACGAGGCGGAGATCGTGAAGGGCGGCACCGGGTACGGCACCCGCCTGCTGCTGCGCTGGCTGGAGGCCGGCGCACCGGTCGACCCCATCCCCACGGCGGAGGACTGACATGGCCGACGACAGTGGCGTCGTCTTCCCGGCGGGTCCCGACGGCCGGCGGAGCACCGCCGCGGTCGGCCGAGCGGTCGTGGCCGACGCCCTGCGTCCGGTCGACCCGACCGGAGCGCGCGCCGCCGAGCAGGAGACGAACTGGCGGGCCGGCTACCTGGTCCACTTCCGCCGGCTGGTCGAGGCCGGACTGGGGGAACCGGAGGCGGCCCGCAGGATCGCGGACGCCGGGCTGACCTCGCTGCACGACCGCATGCGCGTCGCGGTCGACGGGGACGAGCGGCCGCTGGCCACCCTCGGCACGGCCCCGGCTGGACGGAGCCTGCGCACGGTCGAGGTGCCGGGCGGCGCCGAACCCGAGCGCGAGCTCTCCCTGCCGTACCGCGGCTCGCGGCTGCGCGGGGACGACCTGGCCCGCCGGCTCGACGCCTGGGTCGTGTGCGGGGCGATGGAACCGTCGGCCGCCGACGCCGTGCGCACCGTCGCCGCCCACCCCGAGTGGCTGGCGCTGCCCGACCGGACCGTGGTCGTGCTGGGTGCCGGTGCCGAGATGGGGCCGCTGACGGCGCTGCTGCGCTGGGGTGCCCGGGTGGCCGGCGTCGACCTGCCCCGCGAGCCGCTGTGGCGCCGCGTCCTGGAGACCGCCGGCCGCAGCGCGGGCACGCTGCTGGTGCCGTCCGGCGAGGAGGACGGCGACCTCGCGGGGTCCGCCGGCGTCGACCTGGTCGGCGAGGTCCCCGCGGTCGCCGAGTGGGTGGCCTCGCTGCCCGGCGGCCTCGTGCTGGGCAACTACGTCTACGCCGACGGGGCGGACAACGTGCGGGTGTCCACCGCCGTCGACGCGCTCACCCTCCGGCTGCAGCGCGAGCACCCCGACCTGGCGCTGGGCTTCCTCGCCACGCCCACCGACGTCTTCGCCGTACCGCGCGAGGCGGTCGAGCACTCCGTCGGCGCCTACGCCGGCCGGTCCACCCCCGCCAAGCTGCTCGTCCGTCCGCTGCGCACCGTGTCCGCGGGCCGGCTGCTGCAGCGCGGCTACCTGCCCGGTGCCGACCCCGGCGTCAACGACAGCCTCGTGCCGCAGCAGGGCCCGAACTACGCGCTGGCGAAGCGGCTGCAGCGCTGGCGGGCCACCACGGCCCGGGCCGCCGGGACGACGGTGTCGATGAACGTCGCGCCGCCGACCCGCACCCGGTCGGTGGTCAAGAACCGGGCGCTCGCGGCCGCCTACGCCGGAGCCCACCGCTTCGGCGTCGAGGTCTTCGAGCCGGCGACCTCCAACGTGCTGATGGCGGCGCTGCTCGTGCACGACCTGCACACCGGCGGCGGGCCGCGGCACGACCAGCCGTGGCAGGACGAGGCGCACGCCGCGGTGCACGGCGGGCTGTGGCGGACGGCCTACGCGCCGCGCAGCGCTCTCGGGCTCGCCGCGGTGCTCGGCCTGGGCGCCGCGCGCGGCTGACGCCTACTCGCCGGTCACGCCGTCGATCGCCTCGCGCAGGAGGTCGGCGCGGCCGTCGTGCCGCGCGGTCTCCTCGACCGGGTGCAGCAGCACGGCCAGCGTCAGCGACGACGGCGGATGCGTGCGTGCCAGCTGCTCGCGGTTCAGCCCCTCGGCCTTCATCAGCGGCGTCTCGCGCTGGTAGGCCAGAACGCCGTCAGCTGGGCGGGTCTCGGAGGCGTTCTCCGGCGGATCGGTGCGCACGGGGCCACCCTCCCACCCGACGTGGCCGGTCCCCGACCGCTCAGCCCTGCCCGGGTGCCCGGTCCGTCCATCGCCGGAGCACCTGCCGGTCCAGCCCGCGGTCCTCCCGCAGGACGCTGGTCAGGGCGAGCCCGCGGTACAGCGCGAGCAGCCCCTCGACGTCGACCCGGTCACGCTCGGGCCGGGGCGCGAGCTCCTCGAGCAGCTCGCGGACCGCCGCGCCGATCCGGCGCTCACCGGGCAGCAGGGCGGCGCGGAGGACGGGCTCGGTGCGCGCGGCCTGCCACAGCTCCAGCCCGGCGAGGAACAGCGGTCCCGACATGACGCCGGTCAGCAGCTCCACCTCGTCGACCGGCCGACCCGTCGCCGCCTCGGCGCGCAGCCGGTTGACCTGCTCGTCGGCCACGTGGGACACGGCCGCGACGAGCAGCGCCTCCTTGGTCGCGAAGTGGTGCAGCAACGCGCCGCGCGAGACGCCCGCGCGCTCCTGCACCCGCTGCGTCGTCGTCCCGGCGTAGCCGTGCTCGACCAGGCAGTCGATGGTGGCGGCCAGCAACCGGGCGCGGGTGTCGGCGCGGCGCTCGGCCTGGGTGCGTGCCACGCGGGCACGGTAGCCGTCGACATACCGTCTGGACTGACTGTATGTTGCCGACCGACCCGTAGGAGGTGGTCAGCGGTGCTGACGACGGAGTTGGTGCGGCGGGGCGCGCGACGGCACGCCGAGCGGACCGCGGTGTACAGCGGCGACGAGTCCCTGACCTTCGGGGAGGTGGACCGGACGGCCAACCGGATGGCCCACGTGCTCACCGGCCTGGGCGCCGGCCCGGGTTCCCGGGTGGGGTTGCTGGTCGACAACGGCCTGTGGTCGATCCCGATCGACTTCGCCTGCCTGAAGGCAGCGGTCGCCCGGGTGCCGCTCAACGCGCGGCTCTCCGCCGCCGAGCAGGCCCGCATGCTGACGTCGACCGGGGTGCGCGTGCTGGTCTTCGGTGCGGCCCTGGCCGAGCGTGCTGCGGAGCTGGGCGAGCTGGTCGACGGACTCCGGCTGATCTCGCTCGGGCCCACGACGGACGTGGACGCGGTCGACCTGCTGGCCGAGATGGGCCAGGCCAGCAGCAGCGATCCGATGCTGCCGTGCGCACCGGAGGACCCGGTCCTGGTGCTGTACACCTCGGGCACCACGGGTGCCCTCAAGGCCGTCGTCCACACGCAGGCCAGTTACGCCGCCATCTGCGCGAACGTCCTCGGCAACCTGGTCTCGCCGGGACGGGACTCGGTGATGCTGCACGCGGCCTCGCTGATCCACGCCAGCGGCACCTTCGTGCTGCCGTACTGGATCCGTGGCGGGGCGGCGGCCGTGTTGCCCGGCTTCGATCCGGGCAGCTACCTCGACAGCCTCGCCCGCCACCGCGCGACGGAGATCAACCTCGTGCCGACCATGCTGGGGATGCTGCTGACCTCCGGCGCTGCAGAGCGGGCGGACGTCTCCAGCCTGCGCACGGCCGTGTACGGGGCCAGTCCCATGCCCGGCCCCGTGCTGGCCGAGACCCTGGAGCTGTGGGGCCCGCGGCTGGTGCAGTACTACGGGCAGACCGAGGCGCCGCTGGCCATCACGGTGCTGGACGCGCAGGACCACACCGACCCGTCGCTGGCCGGCAGCTGCGGGCAGCCGTCGGTGGACGCCGAGGTGCAGGTGACCGACGAGGACGGCCGGTCGCTCCCGGCCGGGGAGATCGGCGAGCTGCGCGTGCGGGCCCCGTTCGCGATGGCCGGCTACGCCGACGCCCCGGAGCTCACCGCCGAGACGGTCACCGGGGACGGCTGGGTGCGCACCCGCGACCTCGCCCGCTTCGACGACCGCGGCTATCTCAGCCTGGTCGACCGCACGAGCGACATGATCATCACCGGCGGCTACAACGTGTACCCGCGGGAGGTGGAGGAGGCCCTCGCGGCCCACCCCGCGGTCGCCGGCGCCGCCGTCGTCGGGGCGCCGGACGAGACCTGGGTGGAGGCGGTCACGGCCTTCGTCACCCTCCGGCCGGGGATGCAGGTCACCGAGCGCGAGCTCCAGGACGCCGTCCGCTCGGTCCTCGCCGGCTACAAGGTGCCCAAGGCCGTGCACGTGGTCGACTCGCTCCCGCTCTCCCCGGTCGGCAAGGTCCTCCGGCGGGCGCTGCGCGAGCCGCTGTGGGCCGACGGCGGACCGGTGCGGCGGTGAGCGCCCCGAGCGGGGCAGAGGCCGTCACCGTCGAGCGCGACGGCCCGGTCACGACCGTCCGGCTGTCCCGTCCGCACGCCCGCAACGCCGTCGACGGGCCGACGGCGGCGGCGCTGGCCGACGCCTTCCGTGCCTTCGACGCCGACCCCGACGCGGCGGTGGCCGTGCTGCACGGTGAGGGGGGCACCTTCTGCGCCGGCGCCGACCTGCGTGCGGTCGGCACGCCCACCGGCAACCGCACCGAGCCCGACGGAGACGGCCCGATGGGCCCCACCCGGATGCGGCTGTCCAAGCCGGTCGTCGCCGCGATCGCCGGGCACGCGGTGGCCGGCGGCCTGGAGCTGGCCCTGTGGTGCGACCTGCGGGTGGCCGACGAGACGGCGGTCTTCGGCGTCTACTGCCGGCGGTGGGGGGTGCCGCTGATCGACGGCGGCACCGTGCGGCTGCCCCGGCTGATCGGGACCGGCCGGGCGATGGACCTGGTGCTCACCGGCCGGTCGGTCGACGCGGCCGAGGCGCTGCAGATCGGCCTGGCGACCTCGGTGGTGCCCGCCGGGCAGGCCCTGACCACCGCGCAGGAGCTCGGCCGGCGCCTGGCCGCGTTCCCGCAGACCTGCCTGCGCGGGGACCGCGCCTCGCTGCTCGAGCAGGAGGGCCTCGACGAGGAGGCCGCCCTGGCCAACGAGTTCCGCCACGGGCTCACCTCGCTGGCCGTCGACGCCCTGCCCGGGGCGGCCCGCTTCGCCGGCGGCGAGGGCCGGCACGGCGCCGGCGTCTGAGGTCAGGCCGGACCGACGAGGCCGGCCACGATCTCGGCCGACAGCGTCACCAGCGGCAGCCCGCCGCCGGGGTGCGCGGAGCCGCCGACGAGGAAGAGCCCGGGCACCGGCCCCCGGTTGCCCGGCCGCAGGAAGGCCGCCCGCGCACCGTTGCTCGACGTCCCGTAGATCGAGCCGCCGACGCTGCGGGTCTCCCGCTCCAGGTCCGCGGGCGTCCGCACGACTCGCCACCGGACCCGGTCGCGGACGTCGAGCCCCCGCCGGGCGAGCACCTCGAGCACCCGGTCGGCGTAGCGGTCGGCCAGCCCGGGCTCGTCCCAGTCGACCCCGCCCGCCGGGTCGTGCCGCGGCGCGTTGACCAGCACGAACCACGACTCGCTGTCGGCGTCGGGGCGGGTGGCCGGGTCGTCGGGAGCGCTGACGTAGACCGTCGGGTCCTCGACCGGCCGCGGGGCACCGCGGTGCCGGCCGACGCCGAAAACCGCGTCGAACTCGGCGTCGTAGTCGTCGGGGAACAGCACGGTGTGGTGCGCCAGGTCCGGCGTCCGCCCGCGGAGCGCCAGCAGCAGCACGAAGCCCGACAGGGACGGCGTGCTGCGTCGGAGGTCGCGGCGCACCCGCCGGGTGGCGCCCAGCGGCGGCAGCAGGTCGCGGTAGAGCGCAGTCGCGTCGGCCCCGGAGACGACGACGTCGGCGCGCGCCACCTCGCCGTCGGCCAGCACCACGCCGGCCGCCCTCCCACCCTCGACCAGCACCCTGTCGACCGCCGTCCCGGTGCGGATGCGCGCACCCCGCTCGACGGCGCGGTCGGCGACGGCCTGCGCCAGCCGGTGCAGCCCGCCGCGCACGTACCAGGACCCGAAGGCCTGCTCGACGTGCGGAACGGTGGCCAGCACGGCCGGCGCCCGCCGCGGGTCGGAACCGGAGTAGGTGGCGTACCGGTCGAGCAGCATGCGCAGCGCGGGGTGCGGCAGGGAGGCCCGTCCCAGGCCGCGCAGGGTGCGCCACGGCGCGACCGTCGCGACGTCCCGGCCGCTGCGGGCCAGCCGGGCGAGGGTGGCGGCGCCGGCCAGCGGCGACCGGAGGAAGGGCTGCTCGGTCACCCGCCACATCTCGGCCGCCCGCGCCATCAGCGCGGTCCACTGGGTGCCGGCGCCGCCGCCCAGCCCGGCGTCGAGGGCGGCCGGTATCGCGTCGGGGTACCCCGGCAGGGCCAGGGAGGTCCCGCCGGGGAACCGGTACGCCACCGCCGGGTCGAGCCGGACGAGGTCCACGGACTCCTCGAGCGCCCCGCCGGTCGCCGCGAACAGGTCCCGGTAGACCTGGGGGAGGGTCACGAGGCTGGGGCCGGTGTCGAAGCCGTGGCCGTCGCGGGCGTACCAGCCCAGCTTCCCGCCGACGGTGTCGGACTGCTCCAGCACCGTGACGTCGTGGCCGAGGGCGGCGAGCCGGGCCGCGGCCGCCAGCCCGCCGAGGCCGGCGCCGACCACCACCGCCCGAGCCATGCCGCCACGGTAGGCGGTGCGGGTCAGGCGGGGACGGTGATCGCCAGGACGGCGAGGTCGTCGGCCTCGAACCGCGATCCGCGGACCCGCTCGGCGACCGCGCCGGCGATCGTCTCGGCGATGCACTCGGCGGCGTCGGGACCCGGGCGGGTGAGCAGCCGCGCCAGGCCGTCCTCGCCGAGCTGCTCGCCGTCGGCGTCGCGGGCCTCGGTCACCCCGTCGGTGTAGAGCACGAGGGAGGCGCCGGGGCCCAGCTCCAGGGACAGCGACTCGAACCGGGCGTCGTCGCCCACCCCGAGCGGACGGCCCACGACGCCGACCTCCGCCCACGCCGCGCCGGAGCGCAGCAGCGGCCGGGGGTGGCCGGCCACGGCGAGCCGTGCCCGCGCGCCGCCGGGACCCGGTTCGAGCACGAGGCAGACGGCGGTGACGAAGCGGAGCGGGCCGCCGGCCTGCTCGTGCACCAGGGCGGCGTGGACGGCGGCGAGCACCTCGGCCGGGTCGCCGGAGCCGGCGGCGGCCGCCCGGGCGGTGTGCCGGGTCAGGGCGGTGACCGCCGCCGCCTCGGCGCCGGTGCCGCAGACGTCGGCGATCAGCACCATCCAGCGTCCGTCGGGCAGCGGGACGACGTCGTAGGTGTCGCCACCGACGAGAGCCGGGCCGCCGGGCCGGTAGCGGGCGGCCAGGTCGAGACCGGGGACCGAGGGGAGCGTGGAGGGCAGCAGGCTCCGCTGGAGGGTGTCGGCCAGCTCGCGCATCTCCGACTCGGCACGCAGCCGGCCCAGGAACTGGCCGATCTGCCGCCCGGCGTTGCCCAGCACGTCGAGCAGCTCCGGCGGGGCGGGCCGGGACTGCCGGGTGAACAGCTCGCAGACGCCGAGCAGGGTGTCCCCGCGCAGGACCGGGAACGCGACGCCGGTGCGGAACCCCGCGGCCCGGGCGGCCGCGGCGCCGTGGGCCGGCGGCGCCGTCTGCAGGTCCTCGACCGCGAGCGGGGCCTGGCGGCGCCACGTGAGGCCGGGCAGCCCCTGACCGCGGACGAACGTCATCCCCTGTTTGGCCTGGTGCAGGGCGGCGACGTCCACCCCGGGGACCGCCCAGATGCCGCCGTAGACGAGCTGCTGACCGGTCGGGTCCGGCGCCCAGAAGGTCGCGCAGTCCCAGTCGAGCTCGGCGCAGAGGCTCGGGAGGAGCCGCTCGAACGCCGCGTCCGCGTCCGGCGCCTCGGTGAGCGCCGCGGTCACCCGCAGCGTCGCCGCCAGGTACCGGCTCACCTGCAGCTGGCGCTCCAGCAGGATGGTGGTGCTGGCGTCGCGGAGCACGGCGACGATGGCGTCGCCGAGCCCGGGGAGGTCGACCCGGCCGAGGGTCACGTCGATCGCGACCTCGTGACCGTCGGCGTGCAACGCCGGCAGCTGCGTCGTGTTGCCGACCAGCTCGCCCTTCCCCGTGGTCAGGAAGCGGGTGATGTGCGCGCCGTGCCCGGCCCGGAACCGCTCGGGCATGATCGCCGTCAGCGGCAACCCGACGACGTCGGCCGCCGCGTGCCCGAGCAGCGTGGTCACCGCGGAGTTCACGTAGACGATCCGGCCACGGGCGTCCGCGGCCACGACGGTGTCCGGCAACGACGCCAGCAGCGAGGCGGCGGAGTCGCCGTCCAGTCGCTCGGGCATGGTGGCTCCCCCCGGACGGCCCCGTGCTGTCGTCCCAGGGTCGCACACGGGCGGTAGGACCTCGCTCACCGCGAGTCCACGGGCCGGCCGCGTCAGAACGCGTACCGGACGCGCAGCCACGGGGCGTGGTGCGCGATGAGCTCCAGCAGCCGCTCGACGCCGGCGCGCTTGACGTCGTTGCGGTAGCGCACGTTCCACTGCCCGTTCTGGCTGCGCTTGGGCTGCTGCAGGTCCGGCCGCCAGAGCAGGTCCTCGGCCTTGGGGTGCCAGCCCAGGTTGACCTCGTGCAGGTCCCGGTTGTGGGTCAGCATGATCACCTCGGCGGCCGCCTGGGCCTTGGCCGCGGGGCCGAGCTCGTCGTCCAGCTGCCGCAGCAGCTGCGCCCAGTCGGCCTCCCAGCCCTCCCGGAGGACGACCGGCGAGAGGTTGAGGTGCACCTCGTAGCCGGCCTCGACGAAGTCGTCGACGGCGGCGATCCGGTCCGCGATGCGGCTGGTGCGCACGTCGATGACGCGGGAGTCGGCGTCGGGCATGAGGGAGAACCGCACGCGGGTCCGGCCCCGGGGGTCGAGGTCGAGCAGCTCCCGGTTCACGTACTTGGTGGCGAACGAGGCCTTGGCCGTCGGCAGCTCGCGGAACGTGGCGACGAGGTCGGCGACGTTGTCGCTGACCAGCGCGTCGACCGAGCAGTCGCTGTTCTCGCCGATGTCGTAGACCCACGACTCGGGGTCGCACTGGTCGGGCTCGGTCTTGACCCCCTGCCGGGCGACGTGCCGGCGCAGGTAGCCGGTGATCTGCTCGATGTTGGTGAAGACGGTGATCGGGTTGGCGAAGCCCTTGCGCCGCGGGACGTAGCAGTAGGCGCAGGCCATGGCGCAGCCGTTGGCGGTCGAGGGCGCGATCCAGTTCGACGAGCGGCTGTTGGCCCGCGCGGACAGGGACTTCTTGACGCCGAGCACGAGGGTCTCGGTCTTCACCCGCACCCAGCGGTCGACGTTGCCCTGGTTGCCGTGCAGCTCGGGGATCTGCCAGTGCGAGGGGACCTCGACCACCTGCGCGGCGGGGAACCGGGCCAGGACGTCGCGGCCGCGGGCGGAGTCCAACGCGGCCGGCTCGGCGTAGATCTCGCGGACGTCGAGCAGCCGGATGGGGGAGGACGGACGGGCGGTCTCGGTCGGGACGGGGGACGACGGGGCGGCGGTCTCCACACCCGGTACAGCCGCTGGTGCGAGTGGGCTGTTCCTACGCCGACCTGCGCCGATCCCCACACGGACGGCGGGAATGGACGGTCACCGGCCGGTTCCCTCCGGCAGGTCGAGAGCGGCGGCCTCGAGCCGGCCCGACAGCAGGTCGGCGGCGACGTCGTCGACCGGGCGGCCGGCGGCGTACGCGGCGGCCCGGAGCAGGTCCAGCGCCCCGCGGGTGTCGGTGCCGTGCGCCACGCTGAGCTGTCCGAGCGCCTCCCAGACGACGGCGCGGCGACGGGCGGCGGGCGTGCGCAGCCACTCCGGTCCGCTCGGCGCGTCCCAGTCCGACCAGACCGCGGCCTCGCTCAGCGTGGACGTGACGAGCGCGCCGACGGCCATGGCCTCGAACACCGGCAGCCGGGGCACCGCGTCCTCGTCGGTGAAGTAGAGGTCGATGGCGATGTTGCCGGCCAGCGAGAGCGGCAGGGGCAGCGCGACGACGCCGCTGTAGGGCGTGCGGCTCATCAGCAGCTCGGCGAACGGCAGCCACCGGCGGCGCAGGTCGTCGCTCATCGCGAAGACCGGTTCGCCGCCGCGGTGCGTGGCCAGGCACGGCCCGGTGCCCACGGTGAACTGCAGCCGCTCGGCGGTGGCGGCGTCCTCCGAGCTGGCACCCAGCGGGAGCCGGCGGCCGGCGCCGTCCTCGACGCTCAGCCCGGCGCCGTCCACCGGGAGCGTGCGCGCGCAGGCCCGCATCAGCCGCACCGGGAGCAGCTCCGGCCCGGTGAGCCCCGGCTCCTCGGCCTGCGCCAGCGCCGTCGTGAAGCGCTCCGCGATGGTCCCCATCCACGCGGGATGCCCCCGTGGGCCCCGGGTCAACCGGCTGGCGGGTCAGCCGGTCGTGCCCGACCGGGTGGTGTAGGCCGCCTCGCGGACGGCGTCGTCGGACTCCAGGCCGGCCCCCAGCGCCCCGCCGACCGTGGCCAGCGAGCAGGTGAGCCAGGCGAGCTCCAGGTAGTCCGAGAGGTGCGCGGCGTGCCCGAGGCCCTCGCTGAAGAGGGGCTCGACCACCAGCAGCAGTCCGCCGGCGATCGCGAGGAGGAAGAGGACGGCGTACAGCGACAGCACCCCGATGACCACCGTGGCGGCGGTGGCCACGTTGAACAGCACCACCTGTTTGCGCACCCGCCGCCCGCGGGGGCGCTCCCACAGCTCCGCGCCCACGATCAGCGTGACGACGACGGCGACGACCGAGCCCAGCGCGACGACGGTGAGCCGGACCCAGCCGAAGGAGTCGGCCAGCCGCCAGACGTCGCTGGTGATCAACGCGAAGACCCCGGCCGCCACCGCGGCGGTGAGGGCCCGCGACAGCCGGATGGCCAGCCGCCAGGGCTGGTTGGCCCGCACCATGCCGACCAGCAGCCGGACGTTGCCGGTGAGGACCCGCGCGGTGAACCGGACGCCCTCGGTGTCCTCGGCGCCGTCGGTGGCGAGCTGGCGCAGCCGCCGGCCCAGCACGGCGCGGTCGTCGGCGTCGATCTCCTCGTCGTCGGTGCCGAGCAGGGTGCGCACCAGCCCGACGGCGGTCTGCAGCGCCCGCCGGTGCCGGCCGACCGCGCCGAGAGCGGGGAGGGAGATGAGCGCGACCGAGTGCAGCGGGCTCGCGGTACCGACCACCGGGCGCCGGGAGACCTCGAGCGGCACGTCGGTCAGAGCGAGGGCGAGGTCCCAGTCCTCGGCCAGCAGGCGGGCGCGGGTGGCGGCGACGATCTCGTCGTCGTCGGCGGGCGGCTGCACGAGGCCGTCCTCGACGGCACGGACGTCCCAGCGCACCTCCGGGTGCTGCGCGGTCAGCTCGGCGGCCAGCTCCGGCGCCAGCCGGGCGGCCAGCTCGGCGGCGGCGCCGGGCGCGGCGACGAGCCCGACGACGACGTCGGGCAGCGCGGAACGACCGGACGCCCGGCCGGCGTCCTCCTCCAGGGCACTCACAGGCGCAGAGCGTCCTCGGAGCCGGTCCGCCACTCGACCATGACGATGCTGGCGTCGTCCTGCAGCTGGCCCTCCTGGTGCTGCATCACGCTGCCCATCAGCCGGCGCATGGTCTCCGGCGGGGTCTCGCCGGCGCCCTCCGCGCGCACGATGAGGTCGGCCAGCCGCTCCTCGCCGAAGAACTCGCCGGACGGCGACCGCGCCTCGACCACGCCGTCGGTGTAGAGCACGACCCGGTCGCCGGGCCGCAGCTGCGTCGAGCAGAGCTCCGGCGGGACGGCCTGGAGCCCCAGCGGCCGGGCCGGCCGGCAGGACGGCGGGTGGATCAGGGCGCCGTCGCGCACGATCAGCGGCTCCGGGTGGCCGCAGTTGACCCACTCCAGCACGCCGCTGCGCTTGTCGAGGCGGGCGAGGGCCGCGGTGGCGAACCGGCTCTCGGGGAACTGGCCGGCGATCACCGCGTCCATGGCGGCGGCGATCTCGACCAGCGGCCGACCGCTGCGCCGGCCGTGCCGGTAGGCCCCGACGGCGGCCGTCGAGAGGAGCGCCGCGGGCAGGCCGTGGCCGACGGCGTCGAGCACCATCAGGTCGACCCAGGGGTCGTTGGCGGCGTAGTCGAACGTGTCCCCGCCGATGTCGTACGCCGGCTCGAGGGCGCCGGTGATGACCACGCGGTCGCTGGCGTACGTGAGCGGCGGCAGCAGGTCCCACTGGATCTCGGCGGCCAGCCCCAGGGGCTTGCGCCGGCGCAGTCGGGCGAAGTGGTCGCTGTAGGCGTCGCGGGTGACCGTGATCTCGGCCAGCAGCGACGCGAAGGTGAGCGCCTCCTCCGTGAAGCGCTCGTCGGGCTCGTCGTCGGTGACCAGCTCGACGACGCCGATCCGCTCCGCGCCGTCCAGCATGGGCAGCCAGAGCCGCGCGGGACCGTCGCCGGGGGAGCGGACCGGCTCCACGCGGCGGAAGGCCCGGCCGGCCGTCGACCCGTCGATGGTGACCTCGTGCCGCTCGGGGACGCCCTCGCCGGCCAGCGGGACCAGCGCGTGCTGGGCGTAGTCGGCGAGGTAGATCACCGCCTCGCGGGCGCCGAGCAGGGCCGCGTGCTCGGCGGCGACGGTGGCCAGGCGGGAGGCCGGCAGGTGGTGCGACGCCCGGACGAGCGACCGCAGCGGGTCCTCACCCGAGACGGACGTCGAGAGGCTCACGACGGAGCAGCGTCGCATCCCCGGCGCGCAGCCGCGCGGGCGGGGATCACCCGGGGCCGCGCAGTGGCAGGACGGCCGGGCCGTCCGGTCCGGCGACGACCCGGGCGCGGGCGCCGTAGTGCGCTTCCAGGGCGGCGGCGGTGACGACGTCGGCGGGGAGCCCCTCGGCGACGACGCGGCCGGCCGACAGCAGCGCCAGCCGGTCGGCGTACTGCCCGGCGAGGGTGAGGTCGTGCAGGGTGCTGAGCACCGTGATCCCGTCCTGCCGGCGCAGCGTGTCGACCAGGTCGAGCACCTGCTGTGCGTGCCCCAGGTCGAGGGCCGCGGTCGGTTCGTCGAGCAGGAGCACCCGCGGCTGCTGGGCCAGCGCGCGGGCGAGCACCGCCCGCTGCTGCTCCCCGCCGGAGAGGGTCGTCAGCAGCCGGCCGGCCAGCCCGTCGAGCTCCAGCCGGCCCATCACCTCGGCCACCACCCGGTGGTCCAGGGCGCGCGGGGCGGCCAGCAGGGCGCGGTGCGGGGTCCGGCCCAGGGCGACGTAGTCGCGGGTGGTCAGCCCCTCGGGCAGCACGGGCTGCTGCGGGGCGTAGGCCACCTGCCGGGCGCGGGCGCGCACCCCGGCGGCGTCCAGCGGCGTGCCGTCGAGGCGGACCTGCCCGTCGTGCGGATGGGCACCGAGCACCGAGCGCAGCAGGGTGGACTTCCCCGAGCCGTTCGGGCCGATGACCGCCAGCCAGCCGCCGGGCTCGACGGTGAGGCGGACGTCGTGCAGCACGGGGGTGCGCCCGTGCGCGGCCCCGAGCCCGACGACCTCCAGCCGCGCGCCGCCGGTCACCGCCGCCGCCCGCGTGCCCAGAGGAGCCCGGCGAAGAACGGGGCGCCGATGAAGGCGGTCACCACGCCCAGCGGCAGCTCGGCGGGGGAGAGGACCACGCGCGCGACCAGGTCGGCGAGCACGAGGAAAGCACCGCCGCCGAGCAGGCAGGCCGGCAGCAGGCGGACGTGCGAGCCACCGACGAGGCGGCGGGCCATGTGCGGGACGACGAGGCCGACGAAGCCGACGAGGCCGCTCACGGCGACCGCCGAGGCGGTGGCCAGCGAGGCCGCGACGATCACCAGGAGCCGGACCCGGGTCGGGTGCACGCCCAGCGAGCGCGCCTCGTCGTCGCCGACGGCGAGCACGTCGAGCGGGCGGGCGCACAGCAGCAGGACGGCCGAGGCCAGCCCCAGGTAGGGCAGGACCAGCAGGATGTCCGACCACTGGGCGCCGCCGAGCTGACCGAGCAGCCAGCCGTACACCTGCTGCAGGTCCTCGGCGTTCTGCTGCTGCACCAGCGTCTGCGCCGCGGCGAGGAACGCGGCCACGGCGACGCCGGCGAGCAGGAGCGTCGCGTTGTTCGACCCGCCCGCGGCGGTGCCGAGCAGCAGGGCGGCCCCGACGCCGGTCAGCGCGCCGGCGAACGCCGCCAGGGGGATGACGCCGATCCCCGCCACGGTCACCCCGGGCGCGTAGGCGATGACCAGCGTCGCGCCCAGCCCGGCCCCGGCGGCGGCACCCAGCAGGTAGGGATCGGCCAGCGGGTTGCGGAACACGCCCTGGTAGCTGCCGCCGGCGACGGCCAGCGCCGCGCCGACCAGCGCGGCCAGCACCACCCGGGGCAGGCGGAGCTGCAGCAGCACCGCCGCCTCGGTCCCGGTGAGCCCGCCGGGGACGTCGACGCCGAGGGGCGACAGCGCCCGGTCCAGCAGGGTGGCGACGACGGCGACGGGCGGGAGCGGCAGCGCGCCGACCCAGATCCCGGCGAGTGCGGCGAGGAGCAGGGCCGCCGCGCCAGCGCAGACGACCAGCAGGGCGCCCGGACGCCGGGCGGACGCGGCGCCGGCCGCCTGCCCGTCCCGGGTGCCGCTGCTCGTCGCTGTCACGCCGGCGCCGATCAGCCGTTCAGCGCCGTGGCGACGGACTCGGCGAAGTCGGCGATCCGCGGACCCCACCGGGAGGCGACGTCGTCGGAGGCCTCGAGGACCCGGCCCTGCTGCACGGCGGGGACCGTGTCGAAGGCCGGTCGCGAGGCGACGGTCGCGGCGGACTCGCCGCAGCAGAGGGTGTCGGCGAGCACGATCAGCTCCGGCGCCTGGCCGACGACGTACTCGGCCGACAGCTGCGGGTAGCCCTCGTTGGCGCCGGCCGCGCCGTCGGCGACGTTCTCCAGCCCGAAGAGGGTGTAGATGCTGCCGATGAGGGTGGAGCTGTCCGCGCTGTAGTAGCTGGGGTCCAGCTCGTGGTAGACCCGCTGCCCCTCCGCCGCCCCGCCCACCGAGGCGACCGCGGCGTCGATCCGGTCCTGCACGTCGGTGACGACGTCGTCGGCGTCGTCGGTGCGGCCGGTCGCCTCGCCGAGCAGGCGCAGCTGGTCGTAGCTGCCCTCGAGGTCGTCGACGGCGGGCAGCAGGAGGACCGGCACCTCCAGCGTCTCCAGCGCGTCGACGATGCCGTTGATGTCGTCGCTGAGCACGACCAGGTCCGGCGCGTAGCTGATGATCGCCTCGGCGTTGGGGGTGTAGGCCGACAGGTCGGTCGTGGGCGCCTCGGCGGGGAAGTCCGACGTGCTGTCGACGGCGACCACCTGCTCGTCCGCGCCGATGGCGAAGAGCATCTCGGTGGCCGTGGCCGACAGGGAGACGATCGCCTCCGGGCGCTCGTCCAGCGTCACCTCGCCGGCGTCGCTGGACACGGTGACCGGGAAGGCCGCGTCGCTGCTGCTCCCGGACCGGTCGGCGTCGGCGGCGGGGTCGTCGGAGCCGCAGGCGGTGACCAGCAGCGCCGCCGGCACCAGGAGTGCGGACAGCAGCCGCCGCGGGGACGAGGACGAGGAGCGGGGCAAGGAGGGCCTCCAGCGGCGGGCAGGCGCCGCCTCCGGGCACGGTCGCCCGGGTGCGCGACCCCTGCCTCGAGGATCGGGACACGACGCAGGGCAGGCGATCTGGCTCGGACCACGGGGGTGGCCACCACAGTTGCGGGACAGCGCCGGGTTCCCACCGGACTTCGCTGCCGGAGCGTCGCCGGCGCTCGGGCCGGCGGAGCGCGACGGTACCAGCGCCGTGCCCGGCGACCGGGGCTCAGCCGAGGAGCGAGCGGTAGACCGCCACGGTCTGCTGGGCGATGGCCGGCCAGCCGAACTCCGACAGCACGCGCTCGCGGCCGGTCGCGCCCATGGCCGCCGCCCGCTGCGGATCGGCGAGCAGCTCGGCCATGCGCGCCGCCAGCCCCGCCTCGAAGGCGGCGGTGTCCGCGGGGTCGTAGGGCACCAGGAGACCGGTCCGCCCGTCGTCGACGACCTCCGGGATGCCGCCGACCGCGCTGGCCACCACGGCGGTGCCGCACGCGGCGGCCTCCAGGTTGACGATGCCCAGCGGCTCGTAGACCGACGGACAGACGAACGCCGTCGCGCCGGTGATGAGCGGGACCAGCTGGTCGCGGGGAAGCATCGCCTCGATCCAGACCACGCCGCTGCGCCGGGCCTGCAGGGCGGCGACCGCCTCGGCCACCTGCTGCCGTTCGGCGGGGGTGTCGGCGGCGCCGGCGCAGAGGACCAGACCGGCCTCGGGCGGGAGCTGGTCGGCCGCGGCCAGCAGGTGGACCAGGCCCTTCTGCCGGGTGATCCGCCCGACGAACAGCGCGTACGGCCGGTCGGGATCCACCCCCAGCGAGCGGACGACGTCGGGCGCGGGCACCGGGCGGTAGGCCTCGGCGTCCACGCCGTTGTGCACCACGTGCACCCGCGCGGGGTCCAGCTCCGGGTACACGGACAGGACGTCGTCGCGCATCCCGGCGCTCACCGCGATCACCGCGTCGGCCGAGAGGTAGGAGGTCCGCTCCACCCACGACGACAGCCGGTAGCCGCCGCCCAGCTGCTCGGCCTTCCACGGCCGGCGCGGCTCCAGCGAGTGCGCGGTCACCACGTGCGGGACGCCGTGGACCAGGGCGGCGAGCATGCCCGCCCCGTTGGCGTACCAGGTGTGGCTGTGCACCAGGTCGGCCCCGCCGAGGGCGGCGGCGATCTCCACGTCGGTGCCCAGCGCCTGGAGCGCGCCGTTCGCGGCGGTCAGCCCGGCGGGGACGGCGTGCGCGGTGGCGTCCGACCGCTCGGCGCCGAAGCAGTGGACGTCGATCTCCGGCCCGGCCGGCAGGGAGCGGAGCGCCGCCACCAGGTGCTCGACGTGCACGCCCGCACCGCCGTAGACGTCCGGCGGCCACTCCCTGGTCACGATGCCGATCTGCACCGCGTCAGCCTAGGAGGACCCCCCGGACCCGGCTCCTCCGCGCGCCTCCCGTCACCCGTCAGGGCGGGGAACAGCACGGTGAGGGGATTACCGATCGGCGCAGCGGATACGTTGCCTGCATGCGTGGCGGTCCTCGGGTGCTCGGCATCGTCCTTGCCGGTGGTGAGGGCAAGCGACTCGCGCCCCTGACCCAGGACCGGGCCAAGCCCGCGGTGCCCTTCGGGGGCAACTACCGGCTGATCGACTTCGTGCTGTCGAACCTGGTCAACGGCGACATCCGGCAGATCGCCGTCCTCACCCAGTACAAGAGCCACAGCCTGGACCGGCACATCACCACGACCTGGCGGATGTCGCAGCTGCTGGGCAACTACGTGACCCCCGTGCCGGCGCAGCAGCGGCTGGGCCCGCGCTGGTACATGGGCAGTGCGGACGCCATCTTCCAGAGCCTCAACCTGATCTACGACGCCCGGCCCGACGTCGTCGTCGTCTTCGGCGCCGACCACGTCTACCGCATGGACCCGGCGCAGATGATCGACCAGCACATGCAGACCGGTGCCGGGGTGACCATCGCCGGCCTGCGGGTCCCGCGCAGCGAGGCCGGCGGCTTCGGGATCATCGACGCCGACGCCGAGGGCAGGGTCCGGCAGTTCCTCGAGAAGCCCGCGGACCCGCCCGGTCTCCCGGACTCCCCGGAGGAGAGCTTCGCCTCCATGGGGAACTACGTGTTCACCACCGACGCGCTGCTCGAGGCGCTGCGGACCGACGCCGAGGACCCGCACTCGGTGCACGACATGGGCGGCTCGATCATGCCGATGCTGGCCGAGGCCGGGGACGCGTGGGTCTACGACTTCTCGACCAACGTCGTCCCTGGCGCGACCGAGCGCGACCACGGCTACTGGCGTGACGTCGGGACGATCGACAGCTACTTCGACGCCCACATGGACCTGGTGTCGGTCACGCCGATCTTCAACCTCTACAACGACCGCTGGCCGATCCTGACCCTCCCGCCGCAGCTGCCGCCGGCGAAGTTCGTCCTCGGCGGTCGAGCGGAGGAGTCGATGGTCAGCGCCGGGGCGATCATCGGTGGCGGCTCGGTGCACCACTCGGTGGTCTCGCCCGGGGTGCGCATCGACCGCGGCGCCCGCGTCGAGGACAGCGTCCTGATGGACGGCGTGCAGATCGGCGAGGGCGCCTACGTCCGCCGGGCCATCCTGGACAAGAACGTCGTCGTCCCCCCGTGGGCGCGCATCGGCGTCGACCTGGACGCCGACCGTCGGCGGTACCACGTCAGCGACGGCGGGGTCACCGTCCTCGGCAAGGGAGCACGGGCCCTCGTCTGAGAGGGACCGCGAGGGGATGACCCGCCCGCTGATCGTCACCCTGCTCCTCGACGAGGAGGCGCAGCAGCGGTTCGACCGGCTGCGGGAGGCGCACTTCCCACCGGAGCGCAACCACCTCGCCGCACACGTGACGCTGTTCCACGCGCTGCCCGGCGAGGAGCTGGCCACCGTGGACGCCGACCTCGCCGCGGCCGCGGACCGTCCGCCGTTCCCCGTTCAGGTCACCGGCGTCCGCTCCCTGGGCCGCGGGGTCGCCTACACGCTGGCGTCGGCCGAGCTCGCCGAGCTGCGTGCCGGGCTGGCCGCCGCGTGGGCGCCGTGGCTGACGCCCCAGGACCGGCAGAGGCACGCGCCGCACGTCACGGTGCAGAACAAGGTCGACCCCGCCGTCGCCCGTGCGCTGCACGCGGACCTCTCGGCCGGCTTCGTCCCCGAGGTGGTGCCGGCCCGCGGCCTGGGCCTGTGGCGCTACCTCGGCGGCCCGTGGGAGCCGGTGGCCGAGCACCCGTTCCGCCCTGGAGGGCGGACGCCGTCGCGCTGAGGACCGGTCAGCGGGCGGTGCTGGCCACGAGCAGCCCGGCGCCGATCGGCAGGACGGCGGAGGTGAGCGCGTCGTCCTCGCGCACCCGGCGGGCCACGTCGCGCCAGGCGACGGTCGCGGCGTCGCGCGCCGACCGGTCGGCGATCCGCCCACCCTCCAGCACCCCGGAGCAGACCAGCAGGCCTCCGGGACGCAGCAGCCCGAGCAGCCCGGCGAGCTCGGGGGCGTAGTCGGTCGGGGTGGTCGCGCAGACGACCAGGTCGTAGGCGCCCGGGGACAGCCGGGGGAGCACCTCCGCGGGCGAGCCGAAGATCATCCGGGTGCGGCCCGGCGGGTGCCCGGCGTCGGCGAACGCCCGCCGCGCAGCGCGCTGCTGCTCCGCGTCGGTGTCCAGGCAGGTGAGGACGCCGTCGCGGCGCATGCCCTGGAGCAGCCACAGGCCGCTCACCCCGCCACCGCTGCCCACGGAGACGACGGCGCGGGCGCCGGCGCCCGAGGCGAGGACGGCGAGGGTGGCGCCGACGGCGGGGCTGACCGGCGGCGGTCCGGGGAGCTGCTCGGCCCGGGTGCGGGCCGCGGTCAGCGCCGGTGTCTCGGCGGCGAACCGGTCGGCGTAGGCGCTGTCGGGGTCGCCGTGCGGGTCCCGGCCCTCGCCACCGAACGGGGGCCGTCCCTGGGCGCTCATCACCGGCCGAGGGTAGTGGCGTCGGCCCCCACCCGGTCGGGCGCCGTCGGCTGTGAAGTGCCTGTGAACGGGAACACCCGTCCGGCAACCGGCCGTTGGACCCGACGTGCGAGGTGCCCGAACCGCCAGTTTCCCCGTCGGAGCCGGTCCGGCCGCGTCCGGACCGGTGGTCGCGGGTCCGATCTGCGATCCTGTGGTCGTGTCCGAGCCCGCCGCCGTCGCCCCGGAGGAGCAGCCCGCCGGTACCGGCTGGGTCGCCCCCACGTGGGAGCAGGTGGTCCGCGAGCACTCGGCCCGCGTGTACCGGCTGGCCTACCGCCTCTCGGGCAACCCGCAGGACGCCGAGGACCTCACCCAGGAGACCTTCGTCCGGGTGTTCCGGTCGCTGGCCGACTTCTCGCCCGGCACCTTCGAGGGCTGGCTGCACCGCATCACGACCAACCTGTTCCTCGACATGGTCCGGCGCCGGCAGCGGATCCGCTTCGACGCGCTGCCCGAGGACACCGAGCGGCTGCCCGGCACCTCGCCGAGCCCCGAGCAGGTGTACGCCGACACCCACCTCGACCCGCAGGTGCAGGCCGCGCTCGACGCGCTGGCGCCGGAGTTCCGCGTGGCCGTCGTCCTGTGCGACATCGAGGGCCTGACCTACGAGGAGATCGCGGCCACCCTGGGCGTGAAGCTCGGCACCGTCCGCAGCCGCATCCACCGCGGTCGCGTGCAGCTCCGGCAGGCCCTGGCCCACCTCGCGCCCCGGCGTCCCGAGGCCGTCCCGGCGGAGGAGGGCGGGGCATGAGCCTGCCCGAGAGCCACCTGGCGCAGGAGGCCATCGCCGCGCTGGTCGACGGCGAGCTGGCCAGCGGTCCCGCCACCCGCGCCGCCCGGCACCTCGCCGGCTGCGCGTCCTGCCGCATGGCGGTGGAGGCGCAGCGGGAGGCCAAGGAGGCGCTGCACCGGGCGACCGACGTCGCCATCCCCGGCGACCTGCTCAGCCGGCTCCGCGAGATCCCGTTCACGGCCGAGGTGCCCGGCGCCGGCGGTCCCGGCGCCCTGAGCGCCGACGCCGGCCGGCTCACCCTGCGCGACGGCAGCGGCTCCTGGGCGGTGCCGCTCGAGCCGCAGCCGGCGTCCCCGGCCCGCTCCGGGTCCGCGCGCTGGCTGCGCCGCGGGGTGGCCGGCACGCTGGCCGGTCTCGGCATCGGCGTCACCGCGCTGGCCCTGAGCCTGCCCGGTCCCGACGAGCGACCCGGCGGTCCGGCCGACCCGGTCGCCGACTCCCGCGGGCCCGCCGAGCGCAGCGAGGTCGTGCCGCCGGTCGTGCGCACCCTCACCGGCGCCGACCCGACCGTCGCCGTCGTCCCCGCGGGCACCCGCGCCGGCACCCCCTGACCACCACCCGCTGACCGGTCCGGCGCCCGCGCCGACCGACCGACGCCCCGCGCCCGGGGGAGGACCCGCTGCCCGAGACCCCGCCGTCCCCCCAGGGTGACGACCGTCCTGCCGTCGACGGGTCCCCGGACGAGGCCTTCGCCCGGCCGGCCGGCCGCGCCGGCGGCTTCGACCCGCCGGCGGGCCGGACCCGCCCCGCGGTGCCGGCTCCGGCCCAGCCCAACCCGGCCCTCCGGACGGCGTTCGGCCGCCCGGCCGAGGTCGGCGGCACCTTCGCCGAGGGCCGGCCGACGCTGCCGCCCCGGCCGGCCGCGCCGCCTCCGCCGGAGGCCGTCCTCCGTGCCTTCGCCCCGCCCGGGACCGACCGCCGCGGCCTGCAGGAGCCGCCCGGTGGCCGCCCCGGCCGCCGGCGCACCTCGGCCGGACCCTGGTGGAAGCCCGACGCCAGGAGCGACCCCTGGCGCGACCCGCACGCTCCCGCCGGCCTGGCCGGACCCGCCGTCTTCCCCGACGAGGACGAGCAGGAGGGCCCGGTCGTCGTCGACGCCAAGGGCCGCAAGCGACTGCGCCTGCGGGACCTGTCGGTCCGCATCTCGGCGCTGGTGCTGCTCGCCGTCCTCGTGGTCGGCGCGCTGGGTGGTGCGCTGGGCTACTGGCTGACCCGGAGCGCCGCCGAGTCGCCGCTGCTGGACCCCGACTCGCAGCTGTCGCAGGTCGACGAGGGCGTCGTCCGGGAGCCGGGGTCGGTCGCCGAGATCGCCGAGGCCATCACGCCCGCCGTTGTCTCCATCGAGGTCCGGCTCGGTGACGCCGGCGCGACCGGCTCCGGGGTCGTCGTCGACGGCGAGAACGGTTACATCGTCACCAACAACCACGTCATCTCCGGCGCCGACGGCAACGACGACGCCGAGATCCGCGCGGTCTTCTCCGACGGCAGCGGATCCGAGGCCCGCATCGTCGGCCGCGACCCCGCCAGCGACATCGCCGTCATCAAGGTGGAGAAGCCCGGGCTGCTCGAGGCGTCGCTCGGCAGCGTCGACGACCTCGTGGTCGGGGACCCCGTCATCGCCGTCGGCTCGCCCCTCGGGCTGGCCGGCACCGTGACCAGCGGCATCGTCAGCGCGCTCGACCGGCCGGTCCGGCTCTCCGGCGAGGGCAGCGACACCAACGCGGTGATCAGCGCGGTGCAGACCGACGCCCCCATCAACCCGGGCAACTCCGGTGGCGCCCTCGTCGACGCCACCGGCGCGGTGATCGGGATCAACACCGCCATCGCCTCGCTCGGCGGCGGCAGCGTGGGCCTGGGCTTCGCCATCCCGATCGACACCGCCCGGGACATCGCCGAGCAGCTGATCACGACCGGCCGGGCGGTGCACGCCACCCTCGGGGTCAACGCGCGGTCGGTCACCGACGGCACGCGCGACGGCGCACTGGTCGTGAACGTCGAGCCCGAGGGCCCCGCCGCGAACGCCGGGCTGCGCGAGCAGGACGTGATCATCGCCGTCGACGACATGCAGGTCGGCAGCTCCGAGGAGCTCGTCGTGGCCGTCGACTCGCGCGCGCCGGGTGACCGGGTGCGGATCGAGTACGTGCGCGGCGGTGCGGAGTCGACCACGGTCGAGGCCGTCCTGGCGGAGGCCTAGCGGCCCGGAGGCGCCGGGGGGGACCTACGCTGGGTGCGTCCGCGCCGAGCGGCCGGGCAGGACGGGAGCTGCGGTGTTCGACTCGATCGGCTGGGGCGAGATCGTCGTCCTCGCGCTGGCCGCGTTGTTCATCTTCGGTCCCGAGCGGCTGCCGCACCTGGCCAAGGACGCCGCGGCCGGGCTGAAGAAGCTCCGCGGCGCCATCACCGGCGTCCGGTCCCAGATGGACGAGTCGCTGGGCGAGGACCTCGCCGGGCTGCGCGACCTCGACCTGCGCAAGTACCACCCGAAGACGTTCATCCGGGACCAGCTGCTCGCCGACGACGACGCCCCGCCGGTGCGCCGCGGCACCGCCGACGGCAACGGCTCCGGTGGGCTGGCCAGGGAGACCGCCGGGGCGACGGCGGCCGGTGCCGGGCTCACCCCCGGGCGGCGCGCGCTGGCCGCCCGGCAGGCCGCCGCCCGCCCCCGCGACGCCGGCACACCCCCGCCCTTCGACGTCGACGCCACCTGACGCGACGCGGGGGCCGGAGGCCGTGACATCGCGGTCCTCCGGACCGCACCGCGGCCAGGTGCCGTCCCCGGCTGAGCTGAGCCCTACCGTCGCCCCCGGCGAGGACCCTCCGGGCCCGTCACCGGGCACGACGACCGCAGGCGCGCGTCCCCCACTCCGCAGGAACGCGAGAGGCCCGGTCCCGCGCGGGGACCGGGCCTCTCGGGCGTTCAGCAGGTCAGTGCTTGACCGGGGTCAGACCCAGGGACATGCCGGACAGGCCGCGCTGGCGGACGGCGAGGGAGTCGGCGACCTTCTCCAGCGCCTTCGCGGCGGGGGAGTCGGGCTCGGCGAGCACGATCGGGGCGCCGCTGTCGCCGGCCTCGCGCAGCCGGGTGTCGAGCGGGATCTGACCCAGCAGCGGCACGCGGGCGCCGAGGGTCTTGGTGAGCGCGTCGGAGACGGCCTCGCCACCGCCGGCGCCGAACACCTCCATGCGGGAGCCGTCGGGCAGGTCCAGCCACGACATGTTCTCCACGACGCCGACCACCTGCTGGTGGGTCTGCGTGGCGATCGCGCCGGCCCGCTCGGCCACCTCGGCGGCGGCCAGCTGCGGCGTCGTCACCACGAGGATCTCGGCGTTGGGCACCAGCTGGGCCACCGAGATCGCGACGTCACCGGTTCCCGGCGGGAGGTCCATGAGCAGGACGTCGAGGTCACCCCACCACACGTCGGCGAGGAACTGCTGCAGCGCGCGGTGCAGCATCGGCCCGCGCCACACGACCGGGGTGTTGCCCGGGGTGAACATGCCGATCGAGATGACCTTCACGCCGTAGGACTGCGGCGGCATGATCATGTTGTCGACCTGCGTCGGCTTGTCGTCCACGCCGAGCATGCGCGGCACCGAGTGGCCGTAGATGTCGGCGTCGACCACGCCGACGGACAGGCCGCGCTTGGCCAGCGCGGCGGCCAGGTTCACCGTCACGCTGGACTTGCCGACGCCGCCCTTGCCGGACGCGACCGCGTAGACGCGGGTCAGCGAGCCGGGCTGGGCGAAGGGGATGACCGGGTCGGCGGCGTCGGACCCGCGGACGACCTTGCGGAGCTCGGCGCGCTGCTCGTCGTTCATGACGTCGAGCACCACCTGCACCGAGGTCACGCCGGCGACGGCGCCGACGGCCTGGGTCACGCGGTTGGTGATCGTCTCGCGCATGGGGCAGCCGGCGACGGTCAGGTAGACCTCGACGCGGACGGCGCCGTCCGCGCCGATCTGCACGTCCTTGAGCATGCCGAGGTCGGTGATGGGCCGGTTGATCTCCGGGTCCTGGACGGTGGCCAGGGCGGCGTTGATCGCGTCGAGCGCCGGCTGACCGGTCAGGGTGTCGGACATCGGGATGTGTGTCTCCTTCGACGGGGCACCCGTTCCGGCCTCCGGGCCTCGGCGCCACCTGCGCACACGGGTCTTCAGCCACTGTACGGCGGCGCGTGCGGCAGGCCTGCCGCCGCCGGGGTGATCTGCTGCTCAGCGGCTGCCATGCTCGCCGGCATGAGCAGCGCTGACGAGGTCGTGCCCGACGACGCCGAGCGGATCGAGGTCTCCCGCTTCGTGCCCGCCTCCCCGGCCGAGGTGTTCGCCGTCCTCCGCGATCCCCAGGGCCACGTCGACATCGACGCCTCCGGGATGCTGATGGACGCGGAGGGCGAGCCGGTCTCGGCCGTCGGCGACCGCTTCCTCGTGCACATGGACCGGGAGGCGCTGGGCGACCTGCCGATGGGGAAGTACGACGTCGAGGTGGTCATCACCGTCTTCGAGGCGGAGCGGGAGATCGCCTGGACCATCGAGGGCACGGTCCGCCCGCCGCTGCAGCACGTGTACGGCTACCGGCTCGAGCCCGTCGACGGCGGCACCCGGGTCACCTCGTACTACGACTGGTCGAACCTGCGGCAGGACTACCGCGCGTTCCTGACCTTCCCGATCGTCCCGGAGTCCGCGCTCAAGGGGACGCTGGGGATCCTCGACCGGACCGTGCGCCGGCGCAGGTCGCGGTCCGCCTAACCTCGGGCACCGTGCCCGATCCCGCCCGCGCCGCCGTCCTCCGCGACGCCATCGGGCTGGGGGCGGCGGTCGGCCTCTACGGCGTCGCGTTCGGTGCAGCCGCCGCAGCGGCCGGGCTGGACGCCTGGCAGGCGCTGGTCATGTCGCTGCTGATGTTCACGGGCGCCTCGCAGTTCGCCCTGGTGGGTGTGCTCGGCTCGGGGGGCAGCGCGCTGGCGGCCGCGGGCAGCGCGCTGCTGCTCGGCACGCGCAACACCGTCTACGGCGTCCGGCTCGTGCCGCTGCTGCGGCCGCGCGGCGTGGTCCGCCGGATGGGCACGGCGCACTGGGTCATCGACGAGACGACGGCGATGGCGGTGGCCGCTCCGGAGACCCGGCTGGCCCGCGTCGCCTTCCTCGCCACCGGCGCCAGCGTCTACGTGCTCTGGAACGCCACCACCGTCGTCGGGGCGCTGGGCTCGGCGGCGCTGGGGGAGACCGCGCAGGCGGCGCTGGACGCCGTCGTCCCGGCCGCCTTCCTCGCGCTGCTGTGGCCGCGGTTGCGCCGTCCGTTCGCCGAGCCGGCCGTGCAGCGCCGGGTCGCCCTGGGTGGCGCGGTCGTCGCGCTGGCGCTGACGCCGTTCGTGCCGGCGGGCGTGCAGGTGATCGCGGCGGTCGTCGCGGTGGCGCTGGCCGGCCGGCCCCGCCCCCGGGCCGAGGCGGCGGCATGAGCGACGACACGCTCTGGGTGCTGGTCGTCGGTGCCTCGCTCGGCTGCTACCTGCTGAAGCTCGCCGGGCTGTCGGTGCCGGCTCCGTGGGTGGAGCAGCCCTGGGTGGCCCGCGTCGTCGACTTCGTGCCGGCGGCGCTGCTGGCCGCGCTGGTCGCCGTCCAGGCGGCGACGGCGGACCAGCGCCTGGTGATCGACGGCCGGCTGGCGGGCCTGTCGGTGGCCGCCCTGGCCCTGGCCCTGCGGGCGCCGTTCATCGTGGTCCTCGTGCTGGCCGGCGGCACCGGGGCGGTGGTCCACCTCCTCGCCTGAGCTCAGGCCGGGACGCCGCCCTCGACCCGGGCCGCCGCGAGCACCTGGTCGCGCTCGATCCCGAGCCGGCGGAGCGCGCGGGCCGCCGTGCCCCGCTCCAGCTCCGCGGCGGCGGCGACGACGTGGGCGCCACGCAGCCCGGCCGGGGTCGCGGAGCGGGACAGCTCCACGGCGCGCTGGAACACCTGCTGCGCCTGCGGGCTGGTGCGCAGCGGTCCGGTGGCCGGCGCGGCCAGGGCCGGTGCGGGGCCGGCGTCCAGCCCGAGGCCGGTGAGCGCGTCGTCGTGGACGGCCGTCACCGCCGCCCGCAGCGCCGCGACGTCGGTGTCCACCGCGGCCAGGGCGCGACCCGCCGTGCCGTCGGGCAGCTCGGCGGCCGAGAGGAGCAGGTGCTCGGGGCCGGGGACGGCCTCCCCGGCGGCCCGCGCCTCGGTCTCGGCGCCGGTGAGCAGGCGCTTGATGGTGCGGATGTCCCGGATCGCCGTCATCAGACCCATCGTCGTCTCCCTCGTCACCGTCCGCGCCGGGCGCGGACCTCGGCTGCCAGCTTCTTGTGTGCGGCCTGTGCGCTGATCCCGAGCGCCTCGCCGATCTGGGCCCACGTCCAGCCCTGCTCGACCGCCTCGGTCACCGCCTCGGTCTCCAGCCGTGCCGCCAGCCGGCGGAGCGCCACGACGGCGGCGAGCGCCGCCTCCGGGTCCTCCGGGGCGGGCACGGGCGGGAGGTCGACCACGCGCATCAACCTATGTTGATGGCGGCTCACCGTCAACCACCGTTGATGGCGGGTCAGAACAGCCGGGTGTCGCGCTGTTCCAGGTCGAGCAGGAACCGCTTGCGCGCCAGCCCGCCGCCGAAGCCGACGAGGCCGCCGTCGGCGCCCACGACGCGGTGGCACGGCACGACGACGGCCAGCGGGTTCCGCCCGCACGCCAGCCCGACCGCCTGCGCCCCGCCCGGCTCCCCGACCGCGCGCGCGACCTGGCCGTAGGAGCGGGTCTCGCCGTAGGGGATGCGTGCCAGCTCGTCCCAGACCGCGCGCTCGAACGCGCTGCCGAGGGGGCGGCTCCTCAGCTCGAAGGTGGTCCGGTCGCCGCGGAAGTACTCGTCGAGCTGACCGGTCACGGCGGCGAGCGCCGCGTCGTCCCGCGGGCCGAGGTCGGCCTCGGGACCCGGTGGGTCGAGGAACAGCCGGAGCAGCACGCCGTCCTCGGCCACGACGGTCAGCGGTCCGATCGGCGAGGGCACCGCGGCGTGCGCGCGCATGGCCGCAGTGTGCCGCGCGGGACCGACAGCTCAGGGCTGGCGGGCGCTCTCCCGGTCCTTCTTCTTCCGGGCCTTCTCGTCCCGCTTGTCGGGGTCCTCGCCGACCAGCCGCGTGAGCTCCCCGCGGATGAAGTCGCGGGTGGCGAGCTCGCCCACCGCGACCCGCAGTGCCGCGAGCTCGCGGGCCAGGTACTCGGTGTCGGCGCGGGTGCTCGCGGCGCGGGCCCGGTCCTCCTCGGCCTGCACCCGGTCGCGGTCGGCCTGCCGGTTCTGCGCCAGGAGGATCAGCGGGGCGGCGTAGGCGGCCTGCGTGGAGAACGCCAGGTTGAGCAGGATGAACGGGTAGGGGTCCCACCGCAGGTTCACCGCGGCGACGTTCAGGGTGATCCAGGCGATGACGATGATCGTCTGGACGGCGAGGAACCGGCCGGTGCCCAGGAACCGCGCGATGCCCTCCGCGAACCGGCCGACGGCGTCGGGGTCCAGTCGCAGGAAGTTGCCGAGTCCGCGCGCCTGGCCCCGGGGGACGTCGAGCCGGCGGCCGGCCTCAGCCACGCCGGGCCCGCTCGCGCCAGTCCTCGGGCAGCAGGTGGTCCAGGACGTCGTCCACGCTGACGGCGCCGACCAGCCGGCCCTGGTCGTCGACGACCGGTGCGGCCACCAGGTTGTAGGTGGCGAAGTAGTGGGTGACCTCGGCCAGCGGGGCCTCCGGGCGGAGCGGCTCGAGGTCGTCGAGGACCCCGCTGACCAGGCTCGACGGGGGCTCGCGCAGCAGCCGCTGGATGTGCGCCAGCCCCAGGTAGCGGCCGGTCGGCGTGGCCGACGGCGGCCGGCAGACGTAGACCTGGCTGGCCAGGGCCGGGGTGAGCTCGGGTGCCCGCACCCGGGCCAGCGCCTCGGCGATCGTCGCGTCGGGCGTGAGGATGACCGGCTCGCTGGTCATGATCCCGCCGGCGGTGTCCTCCGAGTACTGCAGCAGCTGGCGGACCGGCGCGGCCTCGTCGGGCTCCATCAGCTCCAGGAGCCGGTTGCGGTCGACGTTGGACAGCTCGGCCAGCAGGTCCGCGGCGTCGTCGGGGTCCATCTCCTCCAGGACGTCGGCGGCGCGGGCCTCCTCGAGCGTGCCGAGGATGGTGACCTGCTCGGCCTCGGGCAGCTCGCCGAGGACGTCGGCCAGCCGCTCGTCGTCGAGCGCCTCGGCCACCTCGTGCCGCCGCTTGATCGGCAGGTCCTGCAGCGCGTGCGCCAGGTCGGCGGCGTTGAGCTCGCGGTAGGTGGCGATCAGCGTCTCGGTGCCCTGGCCGGACTGGGGCAGCGCCAGCCCGCTGACCTCGTCCCAGGCGAGCTGGTGCAGCTGCCCGCGGCGGCCGATCCGGCCCGGCTCCTGGACGGCGAGCCGGGTGATCTGCCACTCGCCGGTGCGGGTCTGCTCGATGCCGGCGTCCACGACGGCGGCCCGGCGACCGGACTCGGTGATCGTCACGGTCCGGTCGAGCAGCTCGCCGAGCACGAGCGTCTCGCCGCGGCGCTGCTCGAAGCGCTTCAGGTTGATCGTGCCCGAGGAGAGCACCACAGAGCCGGGGTCGACGGAGGTGACCCGGCCCATCGGCACGAAGATCCGGCGGCGGGTCACCACCTCGACGACCAGCCCCAGCACCCGCGGGCAGCCGCTGTCCACCCGGAGTGCGACGACGGCGTCCCGCACCTTGCCGACCCGGTCGCCGTTGGGGTCGAAGACGGTCAGTCCGGCGAGCCGCGAGACGTAGGCCCGCGTCACCGTCGTCATGGGCGCTGAGGCTACCGTCGGCTGCCGTGGACGCCCCGGCAGCACTGGACTACGAGATCGTGGACGTGTTCGCCCCGCACGCGTTCGCCGGTAACTCCCTCGCCGTCGTCTTCGACGCCGACGGGCTGACCACCGGGCAGTGCCAGCGGCTGGCGAACGAGTTCAACCTCTCGGAGACCTCGTTCCTGTCGGCTCCGCGCGAGGGCGGCGACTACCGGCTGCGCATCTTCACCCCGAACGTGGAGCTGCCCTTCGCCGGCCACCCCAGCGTCGGCGCCGCGCACACGCTGGTCCGCACCGGCCGGCTGGCCGCCGGGACGCTGCACCAGGAGTGCGGCGCCGGCGTGCTCGACGTCGTCGTGGACGGCGCCGGTGCCCGGCTCTCCGGGGGCACCCCGACGCTGGCGGAGGGGCCTGACCCCGCCGACCTCGCCGAGGCTCTCGGGCTGTCCCGCGCCGATCTGGTGGGCCACCCCGCCGACGTCGCCGGGTGCGGCCTGGCCTTCACCTACCTGCACGTCCACCCCGACGCCGTCGACCGCGCGCTGCCCGACCCCGCAGCGCTCGACGCGATCGGCGGGCACGGGGTGTCCGTCTTCTCCTGGGACCACGCGACCGCGACCGCCCGCGCCCGCGTCTTCGCCGACGGCCTCGGGTGGGGCGAGGACCCGGCCACCGGGTCGGCCGCGCTCGGCACCGGCGTCTGGCTGGCGGCGGCCGGCCTGCTCGCGGGGGAGGGGACCAGCGACTACGTCGTCCGTCAGGGCGAGTGGATGGGCCGCCCGTCGGTGCTGACCTGCACCGTGACCACGACCGCGGGTGCGGCGCTCGCCGCGACCGTCGCCGGGCCGGTCGTCCCGGTGGCCTCGGGACGCATCCGGGTGCCCTCCTGAACGACAGCCGGGCGGCCGCCGCGTGGGCGGTGCACCGGCCGGGGACCCGGGAGGTCGGGCTGCTCTCCCTGGCCGTCGTCGGCATCAGCCTGTCCGCGCCGCTGACCACCCTGCTGAGCGCGCCGATGCTGGCGCTGGCCTTCTGGCGCAACGCCGCCGGCGCCGCCGTCCTGCTGCCGGTCCTGCTGCTCCGCGAGCGCGCCGTCCTGCGCGGCCTGCGGCTGCGCGACCTCGGGAGCTCCGTCGTCGCCGGGCTCTTCCTGGCCGCGCACTTCGCCGCGTGGCTGCCCAGCCTGTCGATGACCACGGTCGCCGCGTCCACCGCGCTGGTGACCACCACCCCCATCTGGACGGCGCTGGCCGCGCGGGCGGTGGGGGTGCGGCTGCCGGGCGCGGTGTGGGGCGGGCTGGTGCTGGCCGTCGTCGGCGTCGCGCTGATCGCCGGGGTCGACGTCACGGTGAGCGCGCGGGCGCTGGCCGGCGACGCGCTGGCCCTGCTCGGGGCCGTCTGCGCCGGCGGCTACGTGCTGGCCGGGGCCCGGGCCCGGGAGCGGCTGTCGACCTCGGCCTACGCCGTCGTCTGCTACGGGGTCTGCGCGGTCGCCGTCGCCGTCGCGGCGCTGGTCACCGACACCCCGCTCGGCGGCTTCACCGCCCGGGACTGGTGGCTGATCGCGGCCATCACCTTCTGCGCGCAGCTGCTCGGGCACACGCTGCTCAACTCCGTGCTGGCCACGGTCGGCCCGACGATGGTCAGCCTCGTCGTGCTGCTCGAGGTGCCCGGTGCGCTGGTGTTCGCGCTGGTCCTGCTCGGACAGCTGCCGCCGCTGCTGGCGCTGCCGGGCGTGCTGCTCGTCGTCGCCGGGGTCGGTCTGGTGGTCCGCGCCAGCCGGCCGGCGACGCTCGTGGAACCGGCCACATAGCCCCGCCCTGGGACGGCGCGGTGATCACGCCGTCGCTACTCTCCGGTAACTGAGGGGCGGCGAGGGCGCCGCCGAACCCACAGCAGGAGGCACCGTGGCCCAGCTCCGTTCCCGCCGTTCCAACCTCGCCGTCCCGGGCAGCAACCCGCGCTTCCTGGAGAAGGCGAAGGGGCTGAACGCCGACCAGGTCTTCCTCGACCTGGAGGACGCCTGCGCCCCGCTGGCCAAGCCCGGCGCCCGGAAGAACATCGTCGCGGCGCTCAACGAGGGTGGCTGGGGCGACAAGATCCGTACCGTCCGCGTCAACGACTGGACGACGGAGTGGACCTTCCAGGACGTGCTCGAGGTCGTCGGCGGCGCCGGCGCGAACCTCGACTGCATCATGCTGCCGAAGGTCCAGGACGCCGCCCAGGTCAAGGCGCTGGACATGCTGCTCACCCAGATCGAGAAGGCCAACGGGCTGGAGGTCGGCCGGATCGGCATCGAGGCGCAGATCGAGACCGCGCAGGGCCTCATCAACGTCAACGACATCGCGTTCGCCAGCGACCGCATCGAGACGATCATCTTCGGCCCGGCCGACTTCATGGCCAGCATCAACATGAAGTCGCTGGTCGTGGGCGCCCTGCACCCGGACTACCCGGGCGACCCGTTCCACTACATCCTCATGCAGATCCTGATGGCCGCGCGCGCCCGCGGCGTGCAGGCCATCGACGGCCCCTTCCTGCAGGTGCGCGACGTGCCCGCGTTCGAGGAGGTCGCCAAGCGCTCCGCCGTCCTCGGGTTCGACGGCAAGTGGGTGCTGCACCCGGGCCAGGTCGACGCCGCGAACGAGATCTACTCGCCGTCGCAGGAGGACTACGACCACGCCGAGCTGATCCTCGACGCCTACGAGTGGGCGACGTCGGAGGCCGGCGGCAAGAAGGGCTCGGCCATGCTGGGCGACGAGATGATCGACGAGGCCAGCCGCAAGATGGCCCTGGTCATCGCCGGCAAGGGCCGCGCGGCGGGCATGTCCCGCACCTCGTCCTTCACGCCCCCCGAAGCCTGACGCGACGGGGCCGTCTGGCGTCACCAGCCGACGGCCCCGTCCGGAGGCTCGCCCCGAGCTCGCGAGGGGTGAGAGGGACGGGGTCCTTCTAGGGGCCGAAGGAGGCCGACGAGGCCAGGACGACGAAGAAGAGCAGGCCGAGCACGAACAGGCCGACCGCGATGCCGCCGACGATCACGCCGGCCAGGGCCATGCCGTCGCCCTCCTCGCCGGTCTCGCGGATCTGCCGCCGCGCGACGAGGCCCAGCACGAGGCTCGCCGGCGCGAACACGAAGATGAAGACCAGCGCCAGGATCGCCATCGTGTTGGTCGGACGCCGGTAGACGTAGCCGTACCCCGGCGGCGGGTAGCCCGGCGGGCCGTATCCCGGCGGCGGGCCGTAACCGGGAGGCGGGCCGTAAGCGGGAGGCGGGCCGTAGCCGGGAGGCGGGCCGTAGCCGGGCGGGGGAGCGGAGGCCGGAGGTGGGTCGCCGCGGTAGAAGTCGCCGTCGCTGCTCACGTGGTCCTCCCGATCACTGGCCGACCGCGGCGCCGGGCAGGGCGCGCAGTCGCTGGGCGATGCCCTGGGCGGCTCCCGCGCCCGCCGCAGGATCCTCCGCGATGAGCACCGACACCACCGCGCCACGCCCCTGGGCGATCACGTCCTGGGTGGCGCCGTCGGGCAACCGGTAGCGGGCCACGACGACGTCCTCGGCCAGCCCGTCGATCGCCGGCGGGTCGAGGAAGGTGCGGTCGTCGGCCGGGCAGGCCGCGAGGGCGTCCCGGAGCTCGGTGAGGGCGAGCGCGCCCGCGGCCGGCGAGGCGTAGGCGATCGCCTCCGACGCGACACCCGGTGCGCCACCGGGGTCCAGTCCGACGACGGGGAACTTGACGGTGCGCTGCGCCTCGGAGGCGAAGGTGACCCCGCAGATGCCCTCGAGGCTCGGGTTGCCCGCCAGGTCGCTGCCCTCGGGCACCGGGTTGGCCTGCACCGACCAGCCGGCCGGGAGGTCGGTGGTCCGCAGGGCGGCGGCGAGGGCGCCCTCCCCGGCGTTGCGCACCGTGGCCGGGTCGATCGCCGCCCCGGCGGACTCCGCGGCCTGGGCGGGGGCGGGCGCGCTCGTCGGGGTGGTGCGGGACGCGGCGCCGTCGTCCTCCCCGCCGCAGCCGGCCAGCAGCAGGGCGGCGAGCACGACGGGCACGAGCCGGCGGGAGGACATCGCACCGACGCTAGCCCTCCCGGGGGACTCCGCCGCCGGAGGTGATCGGCGCCACGGAGAGGGATGGGCCGGCGTCCCGCATACTCGCGGGTAACAAATGGACACCGGAGTCCCCGGAGGAGCGCAACCGATGGCACGTCTCGCCCAGACCGCCGACCTGACCGACGTCCAGCAGGAGATCCTGTCGACGGTCCGCAGCTTCGTGGACAAGGAGATCATCCCCGCCGCGCAGGAGCTCGAGCACGCCGACGAGTACCCGCAGGAGATCGTCGACGGCCTCAAGGAGCTCGGGATCTTCGGGCTGATGATCCCGGAGGAGTACGGCGGCCTCGGTGAGAGCCTGCTGACCTACGCGCTGGCGGTCGAGGAGATCGCCCGCGGCTGGATGAGCGTCTCCGGCGTCATCAACACCCACTTCATCGTCGCCTACATGCTCCGCCAGCACGGCACCGCCGAGCAGAAGGAGCGGCTGCTGCCGCTCATGGCCACCGGCGAGGTGACCGGCGCGTTCTCCATGTCCGAGCCCGGCCTCGGGTCCGACGTCGCGGCCATCCGCACCAAGGCGACCAAGACCGACGACGGCGGGTACGTCATCGACGGCCAGAAGATGTGGCTGACCAACGGCGGCTCCTCCTCGCTGGTGGCGGCGCTGGTGAAGACCGACCTCGGCCACGACAAGCCGCACCAGAACCTCAC
Source organism: Blastococcus sp. TF02A-26 (assembly GCF_003319125.1). Lineage (GTDB taxonomy): Bacteria > Actinomycetota > Actinomycetes > Mycobacteriales > Geodermatophilaceae > Trujillonella. The sequence continues at coordinate 133,647 of NZ_QOHG01000009.1, forward strand.
GACGTTCCTGGTCGAGAAGCCCCGCGGCTTCGGCGAGGTCGCCCCCGGGCTGACCATCCCCGGGAAGATCGACAAGATGGGCTACAAGGGCGTCGACACCACCGAGCTGGTGTTCGACGGCTATCGGATCGGGGCCGACGCGATCCTCGGTGGCGAGCCCGGTCGCGGCTTCGCCCAGATGATGGACGGCGTCGAGGTCGGCCGGGTCAACGTCGCCGCCCGCGGCTGCGGCATCGCGATCCGCGCCTTCGAGCTCGGCATCCAGTACGCCCAGCAGCGGGAGACCTTCGGCAAGCCGATCGCCCAGCACCAGGCGATCGCGTTCAAGCTCGCCGAGATGGCCACCAAGGTCGAGGCGGCCCACACGATGATGGTCCGGGCGGCCCGGCTCAAGGACGCGGGCGTGCGCTCCGACGTCGAGGCCGGCATGGCCAAGGTGATCGCCAGCGAGTACGCCGCCGAGGTGACCCAGGAGTCCTTCCGCATCCACGGCGGCTACGGCTACTCCAAGGAGTACGAGATCGAGCGCCTCATGCGCGAGGCGCCGTTCCTGCTCATCGGCGAGGGCACCAGCGAGATCCAGAAGACGATCATCAGCCGGAACCTGCTCAAGGAGTACGCGCTCAAGCGCTGAGCTCCGAACGCCAGAGGCCCAGAACCGGTGCGGTTCTGGGCCTCTGGCGTTCAGCGGGCGGGCCGGCGCTCGTAGTTGCGCCGGGCCCACCACCAGCCGACGACGGTGAAGGCGACGCACCAGGCGACCGCGACCGCACCGCTGCTGCCGATCCCGGTCCCGGTGAGCAGGCCGCGCAGCGTCTCGATGATCGGCGTGAAGGGCTGGTGCTCGGCGAACCATCTCAGCCCCGCGGGCATCGAGTCGGTCGGCACGAAACCGCTGCCGAAGAAGGGCAGGAGCAGCAGCGGCATCGGCACGTTGCTGGCCGCCTCGACCGTCTTCGTGGCCAGGCCCATGGCGACCGAGAGCCAGGACAGCGCCAGGCTGACCAGCGCCAGGAAGCCGATCGCGGCCAGCCACTCGAGGACGCCGGCGTCCGGGCGGAAGCCGACGAGGAGGGCGGCGCCGACCACCAGGGTCAGGCCGACCAGCGTCTGGACGACCGCGCCGCCGACGTGCCCGGCGAGCACCGCGGCGCGGGAGATGGACATCGTCCGGAAGCGGCTGATGATGCCCTGGGTCATGTCCATGGCGATGGAGATCGCGGTGCCCTGCGCCGCCGCCGCGATGGCGAGGACCAGCAGGCCCGGGGTCAGGTACTCGGCGTACTCCGCCCGGCCGCCCGAGGGACCGCCGAGCCCCGCGCCCAGCGTGCCGCCGAAGACGTAGACGAACAGCAGCAGGAAGACGATCGGCATGGCGGCGACGATCACCGTCAGCGACGGGTAGCGGAGCGCGTGCTTGAGGTTGCGGCGCAGCATCGTCGCCGAGTCCGACATCGTGGAGCTCAGCGTGGTCACGGGGTGCTCACCTCCACGTTCGGCGTGGGGCGGCCGGTCAGGGCCAGGAAGACGTCGTCCAGGTCGGGCTCGTGCACGGTCAGCTCGGCGACCTCGACCGCGGCGTCGTCGAGGCGGGCGAGCACCTCCTTGAGCGCGCGCACGCTGCCGTCGCTGGGGACCTCGAGGACCAGTGCGTCGGCGTCGGCACCGGCCGTCCCGAGCGCCCGGGTGGCGCCGTCGAGCGCCGTCCGGTCGGCGAACCGCAGTCGCAGCGAGCCGCCGGGCACCTGCCGCTTGAGCTCCGCCGCGGTGCCCTCGGCGACCAGCCGGCCGCCGTCGAGGACGCCGATCCGGTCGGCCAGTTGGTCGGCCTCCTCCAGGTACTGCGTGGTGAGCAGGACGGTGACGCCCTCGCCGACCAGGCCCCGGACGACGTCCCACACCGCGCGTCGGCTGCGCGGGTCCAGGCCGGTGGTGGGCTCGTCGAGGAACACGATCCGCGGGTCGCCCATCAGGCCCATCGCCAGGTCGAGCTTGCGGCGCATGCCCCCGGAGTACGTCGACGGGCTGGTGGCCGCGGCCTCGACCAGGTCGAACCGTTCGAGCAGGTCCGCGGCGCGGGCCCGTCCGGTCCGGCGGTCCAGGTGCAGCAGGTCGGCGACGAGGCGGAGGTTCTCGGCGCCGGTCAGCAGGTCGTCGACCGCGGTGGACTGACCGGTGACGGCGATGGCGGCGCGGACCGCCCGGGGGTCTCGGGTGACGTCGGCTCCGCCCACGAGCACCTCGCCGGCGTCCGGCGGGGTCAGGGTGGACAGGATGTCCACGGTCGTCGTCTTGCCGGAGCCGTTGGGGCCCAGCAGCGCGAACACCGAGCCCTCGGCGACGGTGAGGTCCAGACCGTCGAGGACGACCTGGGTGCCGAAGGACTTGCGCAGCCCCCGGACGGAGATGGCGGGTCTGGTCATGGCAGGTCTCCTCTCAGGCCCGGCGGATCGTGATGTCGCCGTAGGACGTGCGGGCGTGGATCTCGACCGTCTCGTCGGCGCCCTCGGGCCCCTCGCTCTCGGTCAGCATGTTGCGGACGCGGCCGGTGCCGGCGGAGACGTCGAGCCAGGCCGCGGTCCCCGCGCGCACGCCGGCCTCGACGTCGCCGTAGGCGGTCTCGAGCACCAGCGAGCCGCGGCCGGCCTGACCGACGCGTACCTGGCCGTACTTGGTCGTGCCGATCACCGAGCCCAGTGCCCGGTCGACGTCGACGTTGCCGTAGCCGGTCTCCAACCGGGCCGGGCCGGCGGTCTCGCCGATCCGGATCTCCCCGTAGGAGGTGGCCACCTCGGTGCGGCCGTCGACGGTGTCGGCGGCGATGTTCCCGCTGGAGCTGCGGGCACTCAGGCTCGCGGCCCGGTCCAGACGCACGCCTCCGTGCTTGCACTCGAGGTCCGCCTCGCCCAGCTGCCCGGTGCACGTGACGTCACCGGCGGTGGTGCGCGCGGCGAGCGCGGAGCCCGTCGGCAGGACGACGTCCACCTCGATCTCCGGCCCGGAGCCGAAGAACAGCAGGCGGGGCCGGCTGGTCGACCGGACGGTCAGCTCCCCGTCCCGGAAGGTGACCTGGGCCTGCTCGGCGGCCGTGACGTCGGCGGAGCTGGCCGGGTTGCGCGGGCGGACGGTGACGGTGGTGTCGTGCCGGTCGTCCGCGCGGACCTGCACGGTGCCGTACACGATCTCGATGCGGGCCCGGATGGGTCCGGGTGTGTCGAACGTGGGCATGGCTGCGCCCTCCTCGGGGCAGGGGGGATCGCCCCCGGACCGGTCGGTCGGGGTCGGCGGTGCTGGTGCGGGGTGCTGCGGTGCGGGGCTAGCGCGCCCAGCCGGTGTACTCGGCGCCGTGGGCCCGGCGGCCGCGACGCGGTTCGGACGGACGTCCCGACGGGTCGACGGCGTTGGCGACCGCACGGACCAGCCAGGTGTTGACCGAGACGCCGAGGCGGGTGGCCGCCTCGTCGACCCGGGCCTTGAGCGGCTCGGGCAGCCGCAGGGTGATGCGGAGGGTCTCGCCCTCCTCCACGTCCGGGACGGGCTCGGCCGCGGGTGCGGCCGGCGGTGCCGGCTCGGGTGCCGGGGGAGCGGTCACCGCGAAGCCGAGGTCGGCCCCGCGGAGCCGGACGTCGACGGTCCCGGGGGCGATCGCGGCGGTGATCTCCTCGGCCGCCTGGGACAGCGCGCTGAGCAGCGCCAGGCGGACCGAGGACTCCAGCGGGGCGAGGAGCCGCTCCGCCAGGTCGCGGGCCTCGTCGCCGCCGGCGTCGGCCGCGGCCAGCAGGTCGCGGCGGAGCTGGTCGACGAAGGGTGCGAGGTCCATGACGTCACTGTGACACCACCGTGGTGTCACGTCAAGGACTGGTGACACCATCGTGGTGTCACATGGCGTCAGTGGGTGTCGCCGGGCGGCACCGGGCCGCGCGGGGCGGTCAGCTGCGGCGGGCCATCACCGGGAGGTAGACGGCCAGGGCCATGAGCAGCATCGCCAGCGGGACGTGCACGACGATCAGGCCCCGGGTGTCGTCGCCGAAGTAGCCGAGGAAGTACTCGGCGAGCAGCAGCACGAACAGCGCCGCGGTCGCGATCACCACCGGACGGCGGTGCCGCATCCAGACGGCCGCGGCCACGGTCGAGAGCAGCGCCAGCACGATCGTCGCCTCACCGGCGTGCTGGTGCACCGACACCCAGGTGCCGTAGTCGTCGGTGCCCAGGAACAGCCCGGCCCAGAGACCCTGCAGCAGCACGCCGAGGGTGGTGAGCCCCACCAGTGCGCTGAACGCGGGGTGCGGACGGGCGGGGGCGACGGTGGGCTCCGGGGTGCTCATGGCTCCTCGTTCGACGGCGGCGGCGGGCCCGCCCAGTCTGGCCCAGCGGGGGCCGCGACCTCGTGCGAGGGTCGCTGACGTGAACGGAGCACAGGCACTGATCCGCACGCTCGTGGCCTCGGGGGTCGACGTCTGCTTCGCCAACCCCGGCACGTCGGAGATGCACTTCGTCGCGGCCCTGGACGACGTCCCGGAGATGCGCGGGGTGCTGACCCTGTTCGAGGGCGTCGCCACCGGGGCGGCGGACGGCTACGCGCGGATGGCCGGGCGTCCCGCCGCCACGCTGCTGCACCTCGGGCCGGGCCTGGGCAACGGGCTGGCCAACCTGCACAACGCCCGCCGCGGCGGCGCGCCGCTGGTGAACGTCGTCGGCGACCACGCGCGGTCGCACAAGCGGCTGGACGCGCCCCTGGAGTCCGACATCGACGCGGTCGCCGGCAGCGTCTCCGGCTGGGTGCGCCGGTCGCTGGCCCCGGAGGACGTCGCCGCCGACGCCGTCGAGGCGGTGGCCGCCGCCGCGCGCGGGCAGATCGCGACGCTGGTGCTCCCGGCCGACGTCTCCTGGTCCGAGGGTGCGGAGCCGGCCGACCCGCCGTCCCCCTGGTACGCGCCGGTGCCGCCCGGCTACCGGCTCACCCAGGTCGCCGCGGCCCTGCGCTCGGGAGAGCCGGTGGTGCTGTTCGTCGGCGGGGACGTCGTGGCGTCCGAGGCCGGCCTGCGGGCGGCCGCCCAGGTCGCGACGGGCACCGGCGCGCGGCTGCTGAGCGAGACCTTCCCGGCGCGGACGGTCCGCGGAGCTGGGCTGCCGGACCTGCAGCGGCTGCCGTACCCGCCGGAGCTGGCGATGGCGTCGCTGGCCGGGACGGCGCACCTGGTGGTGGCCGGCGCCCGGCCGCCGGTGCACTTCTTCGGCTACCCCGACACCCCGGGCACGCCGGTGCCCGACGGCTGCCGGGTGCACGTGCTCTCGGAGCCGGGGGAGGACGGCGCCGCGGCGCTCCGCGAGCTGGCGGACCTGGTGGCCAGGGAGGTCCAGCCGGAACTGCTCGAGGCCTCCCGACCGGAGCTGCCGACCGGCGAGCTGACCCCGCGGACGATGGCGGCGGTCGTCGGGGCGCTGCTGCCGGAGCGGGCGATCGTGGTCGACGAGGCGCTGACCTCCGGCGTCGGCCTGGCGGAGCTGACCTCGGGTGCACCGCGGCACGACTGGCTGGCCCTCACCGGCGGGGCGATCGGCGACGGGCTGCCGATGGCGGTGGGAGCGGCGGTGGCGGCCCCGGACCGGCCGGTGCTGGCGATCCAGGCCGACGGCAGCGCGATGTACACGATCTCCGCGCTCTGGACGATGGCCCGCGAGCAGCTCGACGTCACGGTGCTGGTCTGCGACAACGGCTCCTACGCGATCCTCGAGCACGAGCTCTCCCGGGTCGGTGCCTCCAGCGGCGGGGAACGGGCCGGCAAGCTGCTCGACCTGGGTGGCCCCGGGCTGGACTTCGTCGCCCTCGCCACGGGCATGGGGGTGCCGGCCACCCGCGCCACGACGGCGGAGGAGCTGGCCGACCAGCTGCGCACCGCGCTGGCCGAGCCGGGACCGCACCTGGTGGACGCCGTCCTGCGCTGACCCCCGTCCTCACCCTCGCGGGTGAGCGCGGGTTTCGCCGGATGCAGCTCCGCCTCGCTCGCGCCGATGCCCTCCCCCGACGGAGCTGTCGGCGACGGAGGCGTGCAGTGGGGCGAGACGGGCGAGCGTGGGTGGCCGGCGGCGTGCTGGCCTCCGTCGCGGTGCTGTCCGTGTTCGCCGGCGTCCACGGCAGCCTGGCCGGCTCGGCGATCTACCACGGGGTGGAGTTCGCGGCCGTGTGCCTGGCCTGGTGGGGCACCCGGCGCCAGCCGCCGCTGACCCGGCCGGCCATGGGGCTGGTCGCGCTGGGCGTGACCCTCTACTTCCTCGGCGACGTCAGCTGGTGGGTCCAGGCGGAGCTCGAGGTCGGTGCCGACGTGGCGCCGTCGGACGGCTTCTACCTCGCCGGCTACGTCGCCCTCGCCGCCGGACTCTGGCGGTTGGCCGGCACGCGCGACCGCGGCCGGGACGAGATCGTCGCCGGCTGGATCGACGCGCTCGTCGTCTTCGTCGCGGGGCTCGCCCTGGTCTGGCAGCTGTCGCTGGCGTCGATCGTCTCCGACGCCGCGCTGCCGGTCGGGACGCGGCTGGTCTGGTCGCTGTACCCCGCCCTCGACGCGGCGCTGATCGGTCTGGTGATCCGGCTTCTGGTCCAGCGCAGTCGCGGGGAACTGACCGGCCTCACCGTCGCCGCCGGCGCGGCCGTCTGGATGGTCTGCGACCTGGGCTACCTGCTCGGGGCCGACGCCGAGCTCATGAACCTCTGGCTGGACGCCGGCTGGATGGTCGGGGCGGTGCTGCTGGCACTGTCGACCCTGCCCCAGCGCTCGGTGACGCCCCGGCCCGAGAGCCGGCACAGCCTGGTGCGCAGTGGCCTGAGCCGGCTGGCCGTCTGCCTCGGTGCGCTGCTCGTGCCCGCCGCCATGGAGTTCGTCCTCGAGCTGACCGACGCGGACGAGACCCCGGGCCTGGTGCTGATCGTGACGCTCGCGCTGACCGCGCTCGTCTTCGTCCGCGCCTCCCTCCTGGTCCGGGGTGAGGCAGCCGCCCGGGCACGGGTGTCGTCGCAGCAGCGGTACAGCGCCGCGCTCGCCGCGCACAGCTCCGACGCCGTCGTCGTGCTCGGTCGCGACGGCCGGCTGCTCAGCGACCCGGCCACCCTGCCCGTGCTGTTCCAGGTGTCCGGCGACGAGCCGGTGGAGTCCGGTGACCTGGTCCGGCTGCTCGGGGCGGATCCGCAGGAGGCGCACGTGCTGTTCCGGCGGGCGCTCCAGGCGGCGGGCGAGGTCGTCGACGGCGAGCTGATGTGCGAGCGCGGTGGGGTGCCGTTCTGGATCGGCGCCCGGGTGGTGGACCTGAGCGACCACAGCGACGTCGGCGGCGTCGTCGTCCACGTCACCGACATCACCGACCGCAAGCGCGCCGAGGAGGCGCTGGCCCACCAGGCCTTCCACGACGCCCTGACCGGGCTGGCCAACCGCGCGCTGTTCGCCGACCGGGTGGAGCAGGCGCTGCGGCGCAGCGCCCGCGGCGGCGGCCGCCCGGCGGTCGTGTTCATCGACCTGGACGGCTTCAAGGGCGTCAACGACACCCTCGGTCATCCCGCCGGCGACACGCTGCTGCGCGAGGTCGCCGCCCGGCTGCGCTCGGTGGTCCGCCTCGACGACACCGTGGCCCGGCTCGGCGGCGACGAGTTCGCCCTCCTGGTCGAGCAGTCCGGCACCGGTCCCGACGAGGCCGTCGCGACGGCGGAGCGGGTGCTCGCCGCGCTCGCCGAGCCGATCGCGCTCGACGGCCAGAGCGTGACCGTGTCGGGCAGCGTCGGCATCGCCGTGGGCGAGGCCGACGCGACCAGCGACTCCCTCGTCGGGGACGCCGACATCGCCATGTACGCGGCGAAGATGGCCGGCCGGGGCCGGTCGGTGGTCTTCGACTCCGGGATGCGCGCCTCCGCCGTCGCGGCCCGGGAGCTCGAGCAGGAGCTGCAGGGCGCGCTGGCGGCCGGCGAGTTCCGGCTGGTCTACCAGCCGGTGATCGACCTGGCCGACGGCTCGGTCACCGGCTTCGAGGCACTGCTGCGCTGGGACTCGCCGGTCCTGGGGCCGGTGTCGCCGACCCGCTTCGTCCCGGTCGCCGAGGCCTCGGGGCTGATCGAGGAGATCGGGTCGTGGGCGCTGCGCGAGGCGTGCGCCACCGCGGCCGCCTGGCGCGCCGAGCACGGCCGCGACCTGACGATGGCGGTCAACGTGTCGGCGGTGCAGCTGACCTCCCCGCACCTGGTCGACCACATCGTCGGGGCGCTGACGGCCAGCGGCCTGCCGCCCGCGGCGCTGGTGCTCGAGGTGACCGAGACGGCTCTGGTCGAGGACCCGGACCGGGCCAGCGAGTGCCTCGCGGCGCTGCGTGCGCTCGGGCTGCGGCTGGCGCTGGACGACTTCGGCACCGGCTACTCGTCGCTGGCGCACCTGCGCCAGTTCACCGTCGACGTCCTGAAGATCGACCGGTCGTTCGTCGCCACCATCGGTGAGGACGGCGTGATGCCGCCGATCGTCCGCGGGATGATCGACCTCGGCCGCACGCTCGGGCTGGAGATCGTCGCCGAGGGCGTGGAGACCGAGGCGCAGCGGCAGCTGCTGGTCGACGGCCGCTGCGACCTGGCGCAGGGCCACCTGTTCGCCCGGGCGCTGGAGCCGGCGGACGCCTCGCTGCTGCTGCTGTCGGACGCGGCCCGTACCGGCGCCTGACCCCTCAGGTCACCAGGCCCGCGCGCCAGGCCATCGCCACGAGCTGGGCGCGGTCGCGGGCCGCGAGCTTGGTGAGCACCCGGCCCACGTGGGTGCGCGCGGTGGCCGGGCTCATGTGCAGCTCCCGGCCGATCTCGTCGTTCGACAGACCCTGCGCGACGGCCACGAGCACCTCGCGCTCGCGGTCGGTGAGCTGGGCCAGCAGCCCGGAGTCCGTCGGCGCCGGGACCTGCAGCGCAGCGGCGAGCACGCTGCGGGTCACGCCCGGGTCGAGCACCGCCTCGCCGCCGGCCGCCGCCCGCACCGCGCGGCGCAGGGCCTCGGGCTCGGCGTCCTTGAGCAGGAACCCGCTGGCGCCGGCGCGCAGCGCGCCGAACACCAGCTCGTCGTCGTCGAAGGTGGTGAGCGCGAGGACCGCGGTCGCGCCCATCGCCGGGTCGGCGACGATCCGCCGGGTCGCCTCGATGCCGTCGAGCACCGGCATCCGCAGGTCCATCAGGACGACGTCGGCCGGGACCGCGCGCAGCCGGTCCAGCGCCGCGCGACCGTCCCCGGCCTCGCCGGTGACCTCGAGGTCCTCGTCGCGCTCGAGCACCGCGCGGATGCCGGCCCGGACCAGTGGCTGGTCGTCGACGACGAGGACGCGGATCACGCCGGCGTCCGCACCCGGCCGGGCGCGACGGGCAGCAGGGCGCTGACCGCGAACCCGCCGCCGGGCCGGTCGGCGGCCAGCAGCCGGCCACCGAGCAGCGCCACGCGTTCGCGCATCCCCTCCAGCCCGTGCCCCGTGCCGTCGGCACCTCCGCTGCCGCGCCCGTCGTCGGCCACGGTCACCGTCAGCGAGTCGGTGTCGTGGGCGACGGTCACGGTCGCGGTCGAGGCGTCCGCGTGCCGCAGCACGTTGGTGAGCGCCTCCTGGACCACGCGGTGGGCGGTGGCCTCCACCGCGGCCGGCAGCGGGCGCGGGTCACCGTCGACGACCAGGCGGACGTCCACCCCGGCCGCCGCCGTGGCCGCGACGAGGTCGGGGACGTCGGCCAGGCCGCGGGTGCGGCACGGGCCGTCGGACGGCTCACCGCGCAGCAGCCCGACGGTGTCGCGCAGGTCCCCGAGCACGTCGCGGCTGACCGCGCGGATGGTGTCGACGGCGCGGCGGGCGGCGGCCGGACGCCCGTCGTCGAGGGCCTCGGCGGCGACGGCGGCGTGCAGGGTGACGACGGCGACGGCGTGCCCGAGCGAGTCGTGCACGTCGCGGGCGATCCGCATCCGCTCCTCGTCGACCAGGCGGCGGGCGTGGGCCTCGCGCTCCTCGTCGGCCCGCCGCAGCCGCTCGGCCAGCTCTGCGGACCAGCCGCGCCGTGAGCGGACGGCGTCGCCGAGGGCGAGCACCGCGGCCATGAGCGCGAGCGACAGCGCGCCGTCGTACGCGATGAGCCCGGCCTTCTCGTTCTGGCCGTCGCTGATCAGCCGGAACACGCTCGACAACGCCAGGCCGGTGCCGGCGGTCACCGCGCCCAACCGCAGCCGCCCCGACAGGGCGACGACGAACAGCGCCGGTGCCAGCGGCAGCGCCAGCCCGACCGCCGAGTAGCCGGTCAGGTAGAAGCCGTAGAGCAGCGCGATGCTGGCGAACAGCGCGGGCACGGGCGCGCGACGGGCGACGAGCATCGGCAGCCCGACGACGGCGCAGAGCGCGAAGCCGAGAGCGTCGGTGGGCCGCGCCTCCGGTTCCAGGTGGCCGGCCAGCGCGGCCCAGGCGGGCAGCACGGAGGCGAGCACCAGCACGACGTCGAGGCGTCCGGGGCGCCAGCTCATGCGGGCAGGCTAGGGGTCCCGGGGGTCCGCGCGCGTCCGCGTCGCGACGTATCCGCCCGGACCGGGGTACGTCAGGGAGCGCAGCCAGGTCGGTCGCCGCAGCGGATTCCCGGCGGCCCGGGCGTTCCTAGCGTTCGCGTCGTCCGTCCGGCCGTCGTCAGGAGCTCCCCGTGCTCGCGTCCCTCGCCCGAACCTGTGCCCGAGCCCGGTGGCTCGTCGTCGGCGCCTGGCTGGCCGCCGTCGTCGTCCTGTCGGTCCTGGCCGGTGCCTTCGCCGGCCCGACCAGCGACGACTTCGCGCTTCCCGACTCGGAGAGCCAGCGCGCCTCCGACCTGCTGGCCGACGCCGGGTTCGACGCCCGGTCCGGCACACAGGCGCAGGTGGTCCTGTCGTCGGCCGACGGGATCGACCGCCCCGAGGTGCGGGCCGCGGTGGCCGACCTCGCCGACGGCATCGCGGCGGATCTCCCCGGGGCGGAGGTGACCAGCCCGTTCGCCCCCGGCGGGGAGCGGCAGATCGCGCCGGGCGGGGAGATCGCCTACCTGCAGGTCGACCTCCCGCAGCGGGACCCCGCCGACCTGGCCGACGCCGCCGACGCCCTGGGCGCGCTGCGGGACGGCGTCGACGTGCCCGGCCTGCAGGTGGAGGTGGGCCTGCCCATGGACGAGGAGGGTGGCGGAGGACCGCCGGCCGAGGTGATCGGCGTCCTGGCCGCGGCGGTCATCCTGCTCATCGCCTTCGGATCGCTGGTGGCGATGGCGCTGCCGCTGGTCATCGGCGTCCTCGGTGCCCTGTGCGGGGTGGCGGCGATCGAGCTGGCCGCGCACGGCATCGACGTGCCGAGCTTCGCCGGCGCCGCCGCCGGGATGATCGCGATCGGCGTCGGCATCGACTACGCGCTCCTGGTGGTGACCCGGTTCCGCGAGTCGCTGCGCGAGGGGACGCCGGTGGTCGAGGCGGTGGCCCTGGCCCAGCACACGGCCGGCCGGTCGGTGCTCTTCGCCGGCACCACGGTGGTCATCGCCTCGCTGGGCCTGGTGCTCATGGGCATGGAGCTGATCACCGGGGTCGCGATCGGCATCGCCGCCGCCGTGCTGGTCACCATGCTGGCCGCGGTGACCCTGCTCCCGGCGCTGCTCGGCATCGTCGGACCGCGGCTGCAGCGGGCCCGGGCCCGCCGGGGGACCGACGGGTCCGGTGCCGGTGCCCAGCGGTGGGCGCGGACGGTCCAGCGCCGCCCGGTGGTGTGGGTGGTCGCTTCCCTGGTGCTGCTCGGCGTGCTCGCCGTACCCGTGCTCGACCTGCGGCTGGGCTTCAGCGACGCCGGCACGATGGCGGAGGAGACGTCGGCGCGGAAGGCCTACGACCTGGTCGCCGAGGGCTTCGGCCCGGGCGTGAACGCCCCGTTCGTGGTGGCGGTGAGCGGTCCGGACGCCTCGTCGGTCGCCCGTGACGTGGCCGACGCCGTGGCCGACGACCCGGGGGTGGCCTCGGTCGGCCCGCCGCAGGTGGCCGAGGACGGCGGCACCGCGGTCCTGCAGGTCGTGCCGACGTCGGCGCCGCGCGACGAGGAGACCACCGAGCTGGTGCACCGGCTGCGCGACGACGTCGTCCCCGACGCGGTGTCCGGGTCGGGTGCGGAGGTGGCGATCGGGGGAGCGCAGCCGGCGGCGGTGGACTTCGCCGACTACACGGGGGAGCGGCTGCCGGTGTTCCTCGGCGTGGTGCTGGCGCTGTCGTTCCTGCTGCTGACCGTCGTCTTCCGGGGGCTGGTCGTGGCGCTCAAGGCGGTGGTGGTGAACGTGCTGTCGATCGCCGCGGCGTTCGGCGTGCTGGTCGCCGTCTTCCAGTGGGGCTGGGCGACCGACGTGCTGGGCATCGAGGGCGTCGGGCCGATCGAGGCCTGGGTGCCGATGATGCTGATCGCGATCGTGTTCGGCCTGTCGATGGACTACGAGGTGTTCCTGCTCTCGCGGATCCGGGAGGAGTACGACCGGACCGGGGACAACGCCTCGGCGGTCGCGACCGGTCTCGCGCGGACGGCCCGGGTGATCACGGCCGCGGCGGCGATCATGGTGTGCGTCTTCGGCAGCTTCGTGCTCGGCTCGGCGCGGGAGCTCCAGCTGTTCGGGTTCGGGCTGGCGGTGGCGGTGCTGATCGACGCGACGGTCGTCCGGATGGTGCTGGTGCCGGCGGCGATGGAGCTGCTCGGCCGGGCGAACTGGTGGCTGCCGCGCTCGCTGGACCGGGCGCTGCCGCACCTGACGGTCGAGGGCCCGGTGCCCCCGGCGCCGGCCTCTGTCCGGGAGCCCGCCGCGGTCGGCTGACCCCTCACCCCCGCAGGAGCCGGCGCACCTGCCGGTCCATGACGATCTCCTCGTCGGCGGTGACGACCAGGACGCGGACGCCGGCGCCGGCGGGGGAGATCGGCCCGGGGCCGGCGGCCGCGGGGTCGAGCGCGACGCCCAGGTGGGCGAGCATGCCGGCGACGGCCGACCGCACTCCCGCCGAGTGCTCGCCGATCCCGCCCGTGAACACCAGGGTGTCCAGGCCGCCGAGCAGCGCGGTGTAGCCGGCGACCGTGGTGGCCACCGAGCGGGTGAACACCTCCAGCGCCAGCGGGCAGTCGTCGTCCCCCGCGGCGGCGCGCGCCTCGACGTCCTGCATGTCGGTGACCCCGCCGGTCAGCCCGGCGATGCCGGAGCGGTGGTTGACCAGGTCGCGCAGTTCCGGGATCGACCAGCCGTGCTCGCCGAGGAAGAGGACGGCGTCGGGGTCCAGGTCACCGGTCCGCGTCGCCGAGAGGACGCCGCCGGTGGGGGAGAAGCTCATCGAGGTGGCCACCGGCCGGCCGCCGTCGAGCGCGGTCACGCTGCACCCGCCGCCGAGGTGGGCGACCACGGCCCGGCCGAGGTCGGGCACCGTGTCGACGACGTGCTCCAGGTTCAGCCCGTGGAAGCCGTAGCGCCGCACGCCCAGCCGGGCGACCTCCTCGGGCAGCGGCAGCCGGGTCGCGGCCTCGGGGAGGACGGCGTGGAAGGCCGTGTCGAAGCAGGCGACGTGCGGCAGCGCCGGCCACCGCTCCCGTGCCGCCGCGATCGCCGCGATCGCCCCGGGCAGGTGCAGCGGCGCGAAGGGGACCAGCTCGCGCAGGGAGGCGACGAGGCCGTCGTCCACCCGTTCCGGGGCGGTGTGCCGGGGGCCGCCGTGCACCACCCGGTGGGCGACGGCGACCAGCTCGACGCCGGCGTCGTCCACCCGGCCGGCGAGCTCGGCGACCGCGCCGGCGACGTCGTCGGGCGGGCGGGGGACGTGCACGTCCAGCACCCGCCGGCCCGCGGCGTCGTGCACCGCGGCCTTGAGCGACCGGGATCCCGGGTTGAGCGCCAGGACGGCGCCGCCGGCCGTCATCCCTGCCAGGTCCAGTCGCGCACCTCCGGCATGTCCTCCAGGTGCTCGCGCACGTAGGAGTGGTGCCGCTCGAGCTGGGCGCGGCAGAACGCGGCGAGCTCGGTGCCCTTCTCCGGCGCCCGCCGCGACCGGCGCAGCGCCTCCAGCACCAGGTGGTAGCGGCTCATCCGGTTCAGCACGACCATGTCGAACGGCGTGGTCGTCGTCCCCTGCTCCTCGAAGCCGCGCACATGGAAGCGGTCGGGCCGGGTGCGGCCGTGCAGCAGCTGGTGCACCGCGCGGGCGTAACCGTGGAAGGCGAAGACGACGTCGGTGTCGGCGGTGAACAGCTCGACGAAGCGGTCCTCGGGGAAGCCGTGCGGGTGGTCGTCGTGCGGCAGCAGCGCCATGAGGTCGACGACGTTGACCATCCGTACCCGCAGCCACGGCACGTGCTGCCGCAGCAGCTCGGCGGCGGCGAGGGTCTCCTGGGTCGGGACGTCACCGGCCGCGGCGAGGACGACGTCGGGCGGGCCGTCGTCGGTCTCGGTGCCGGCCCAGGCCCACACCGAGGCGCCGGCGGCGGCGTGCTCGCGGGCCTGGTCGAGGGTCAGGTACTGCAGGTGCTTCTGCTTGTCGGCGACGAGCAGGTTGACGTGGTCGGTGCTGCGCAGGCAGTGGTCGGCGACCGACAGCAGCGTGTTGGCGTCCGGCGGCAGCCACACCCGGACGACCTTGGGCGACAGCGGCATGACGGTGTCGAGCAGGCCGGGACCCTGGTGGCTGAAGCCGTTGTGGTCGTTGCGCCAGCACGTGCTGGTCAGCAGGATCGTCAGCGAGGAGACCGGCGCCCGCCACGGCAGGTCGGCGGCGTGCTGCAGCCACTTCACGTGCTGCACCACCATCGAGGCGCTCACCATCGCGAAGGCCTCGTAGGTGGCGAACAGGCCGTGCCGGCCGGTGAGCAGGTAGCCCTCCAGCCAGCCCTGGCACAGGTGCTCGCTCAGCACCTCCATGACCCGGCCGTGCGGGGAGAGGTGGTCGTCGGTGGGGAGCACCTCGGCCTGCAGGCAGCGGTCGGTGACCTCGAAGACGGCCTGCAGCCGGTTGCTCGCCGTCTCGTCGGGACAGAAGAGCCGGAAGGTCCCGCCGCCGTCCTCGGTGGTGGTGCGGAGGTAGACGTCGCGCAGCAGCTCACCCAGCGGGTGGGTGGTCTCGGCGAGCGTGGCGCCGGGGGCGGGGACGTCGACGGCGTAGGACTCGAGCGGCGGCAGGTCCAGCGGGGTGCGCCGCCGGCCGCCGTTGGCGTACGGGCTCGCCCCCATGCGCAGGTCGCCGCCGGGGGCGAGCGCCGCCAGCTCGGGCACCAGGGCGCCGTCGTCGGTGAACAGGGTCTCGGGGGAGTAGGAGCGCAGCCACTGCTCGAGCAGGGCCAGGTGGGCGGGGTCGGTCTGCACGCCCGACAGCGGCACCTGGTGGGAGCGGGCGGTGCCCTCGACCTGGACGCCGTCGACCTCGTGCGGGCCGGTCCAGCCCTTCGGGGTGCGCAGCACGATGGCCGGCCAGCGGGGGCGCACGACCTCCTCGCCGCCACGCGCCGCGGCCTGGATCTCGCGGATCCGGTCGTGCGCCGTGCGCAGCGCCGCCTCGAGGTCGCGGAAGACGGTGCGCGGGTCGTCCCCGGCGACGACGACCGGTGCCCAGCCCTGGCTGCTGAGGTAGCCGGTGACGTCCTCGTCGGAGGAGCGGCCCCACACGGTGGGGCTGCCGATCTTGTAGCCGTTGAGGTGCAGGATCGGCAGCACGGCGCCGTCGCGGCGGGCGTCGAGGAACGCCGGGATCTTCCACGAGCCCGACAGCGGCCCGGTCTCGGCCTCGCCGTCGCCGACGACGCAGGCGACGAGCAGGTCGGGGGAGTCGAAGGCGGCGCCGGCCGCGTGGACCAGCGCGTACCCGAGCTCGCCGCCCTCGTGGATGCTGCCCGGGGTCGGCACGCTGACGTGGCTGGGGATCCCCCCGGGGCTGGAGAACTGGCGGAACAGCCGCAGGACGCCCGCCTCGTCCTGGCCCACCAGCGGGTAGATCTCGCTGTAGGTGCCCTCGAGGTAGGTGCTCGCCACGAGAGCGGGGCCGCCGTGCCCGGGGCCGGCGACGTACAGGCACGGTGTCCCGGTGCGCCGGATGAGCCGGTTGAGCTGCACGTAGACCGCCGAGAGACCGGGGCTGGTGCCCCAGTGCCCGAGCAGCCGCGGCTTCACGTCGTCGTGCTGCAGCGGACAGCGCAGCAGCGGGTTGGCGCGGAGGTAGATCTGCCCGACGGTCAGGTAGTTGGCCGCGGCCCACCACCGCAGGTCCAGCTCCAGGTCCTCGTCGCCGTAGCTGTCGTCGACCGCGGTCGCCGCGGGGGTCTGCAACGCCATGCGCCTCAGTCTGTCGGGCGACGGTGAACGCGGCCGGTCGGGGTGGTGACGAGTGCAGCGTCGCCGGCAGCGGGGCGGGACGAGCCCCGGCCCGCGGGTACTCCTCCCGGCTCGCTCGGGCTCTGCCCCGTATGTGGGGCAGAGCCCGAGCGAGCGGAGGAGGACACGTCCGTGGGCTGCCGCTCAGGCGGACGGGTGTCACCCGTTCGGTGGGTCCTGACCGCCCCGTGAGCGTGAGCTGTCCACAGGGCGCTGCCTGTGCGGCGCGCGGAACCGGCCGGTCCTCCTACAGTCCCCGCGATCTGGGGAGCGGACGACACGGGGGTGGGGCGTGCCGATGGCGGCGAGCGCGCTCGAGGTCGTGGACGGCGAGGTGCGCGAGCTCATCCGCCGTCGCGGCCTGGACCCGCTGGTGGACCCCGTACCGGTCCGCCTCCTGGTGCGCGACGTCGTCGCCGACTACTCCGAGCGGTCGCTGAACTCGACGCTGCCGCCGATCGCCGACCCGGAATCGGTGGTCCGCGACGTGCTCGACCGCGTGGCGGGGTTCGGCCCGCTGCAGCGCTACCTGGACGACCCGGAGATCGAGGAGATCTGGGTCAACGAGCCCGGGCGGGTGTTCGTGGCCCGTCGTGGACGCAGCGAGCTGACGACGACGATCCTGGGCGCGGGGGAGCTGGCCGACCTGGTCGAGCGGATGCTGCGCGCCTCCGGTCGCCGCCTCGACATGTCGACGCCGTTCGTGGACGCGACGCTCCCCGACGGCTCCCGCCTCCATGTGGTGATCCCGGACATCACCAGGCGCGACATGGCGGTGAACATCCGCAAGTTCGTGCTGCAGGCGCACTCCCTCGACGAGCTGGTGCAGCTGGGGACGCTGACCGCGCACGCGGCCCGGTTCCTCGAGGCCGCCGTCGCCGCCGGGCTCAACGTCCTCGTCTCCGGCGGCACCCAGGCCGGCAAGACCACGCTCCTGAACTGCCTGTGCGCGGCCATCCCGGCGCGGGAGCGGGTGATCACCTGCGAGGAGGTCTTCGAGCTGCGGGTGCCGCTGCCCGACGTCGTCGCGATGCAGACCCGTCAGCCGAACCTCGAGGGCGCCGGCGAGATCCCGTTGCGCCGGCTCGTCAAGGAGGCGCTGCGGATGCGGCCCTCGCGGATCGTCGTCGGGGAGGTGCGCCAAGAGGAGTGCCTCGACCTGCTGATCGCGCTCAACTCGGGTCTGCCGGGCATGTGCACGTTGCACGCCAACAGCGCGCGCGAGGCCGTGACGAAGATGTGCACCCTCCCGCTGCTGGCCGGCGAGAACATCGGCCACGCCTTCGTCGTCCCCACCGTGGCGGCCAGCGTCGACCTCGTCGTGCACGTCGGCACCGATCCCGACGGCCGGCGCCGCGTCCGCGAGATCGTCGCCGTCCCCGGCCGCACGGAGGACGGCGTGGTCGAGCTGGCCGACGTCTTCACCACCCGCGACGGGCGGCTGGTCCGCGCCGGCGGTCACCCGCCGCACCCCGAGCGGTTCGCCGCCCAGGGCATCGACCTCGCCGCCGTGCTGGAGGACACCGGCCGGTGGGACCGGTGACCGGCGCGTTCCTGGGGCTCCTGCTCGGCGTCGGTCTGCTGCTGATCTGGCGCAGCGGCCCGCGGGCGCCGCAGCGCAGGCCGGGCCCGCGGCGGACCGGACGGCGCCAGCAGCAGCTCGCGGCGGCCGGTCTGACCGGGATCAACGCCGCGCAGCTGCTCGCGCTGCAGATCGGCCTCGGGCTCGTGGTGCTGGTCGTCGTCCTGCTGAGCACGGGCACGGTCACGGTGAGCCTGGCGTTCGCCGTCTTCGGCTTCGCGCTGCCCGCGGTCCAGGTGCGCCGGCTGGCGGTGCGTCGCCGGGCGGACCTGCGCGAGGTCTGGCCGGAGGTGGTCGACAACCTCGCCTCCGCCGTCCGCGCCGGGTTGTCGCTGCCGGAGGCGCTGGCCGCGCTCGCGGTCCGGGGGCCGGAGGTGCTGCGGCCGGCCTTCGGCCGGTTCGCCGCCGAGTACCGCAGCAGCGGCCGCTTCAGCACGTGCCTCGACCGCCTCAAGGACGACCTCGCCGACCCGGTCGCCGACCGCATCGTGGAGACGCTGCGGGTGGCGCGGGAGGTCGGCGGCAGCGACCTCGGGCGGGTGCTGCGCACGCTCGCGACCTTCCTCCGCGAGGACGCCCGCGCCCGCGCGGAGCTCGAGACCCGGCAGGGGTGGGTGGTGCAGGCGGCGCGGCTGGCGGTCGCCGCGCCGTGGGTGGTGCTGCTGCTCCTGGCCACCCAGTCGACCACCCTCGCCGCGTACGACTCGGCGGCCGGGACGGCGCTGCTGCTCGGTGGCGGGGTGGTGTGCCTGGTCGCCTACCGGCTGATGCTGCGGATCGGGCGGCTGCCGCAGGACGTGCGGGTGCTCCGGTGATCCTCGGGATGCTGCTCGGGCTGACCGCGGCGACCGGCGTGCTGCTGGTCGTCGGCTACGCGCCGCCGTTCCGCTCGGTCCGGCTGGTCGACCGGCTCGCGCCCTACCTGCAGGACGCACCGCCGCCGTCCCGGTTGCTGGGGACCGCGACCGAGCCCGGTCTGCTCACCGCCGCGCGGCGGGTGTTCGGACCGGTGGTGACCGACGGCGCCCGGCTCCTCGACCGCACGCTCGGCGGGCGGGCCGCGGTCCGCCGCCGACTCGACGCGCTGGCCTCGGACACGACCGTCGAGGACTTCCGGGTGGAGCAGGTCGTCTGGGGCGGGCTGGGCCTGCTCGGCGCGGCCGGGGTGGCGCTGCTGGGCACGGTGGCCGCGGCCGAGTTCAACGTCCTGTCCGTGGGGCTTCTCTGCGTGGCCGGGCTGGTCGGCGGGCTGCTCGGCCGCGACTGGTGGCTGACGCGGCAGGTCGCTCGCCGCGAGGAGTTGCTGCTCGCCGAGTTCCCGGTCGTCGCCGAGCTGCTCGCGCTGGCCGTCACGGCCGGGGAGGGGCCGGCGGCCGCGATCGACCGGGTCACCCGGCTCTCCGGCGGCGAGCTGGCCCGCGAGCTGGGTGGGGCGCTGGGCCGAGCCCGCGCGGGGGTGCCGCTCACCGAGGCCCTGCAGCAGGTCGCCGACCGGACGTCGCTGGACCCGCTGGCCCGGTTCGTCGACGGCCTGCTCGTCGCCATCGAGCGCGGCACGCCACTGGCCGAGGTCCTGCGGGCGCAGGCCGCCGACGTCCGCGAGGCGGGCAAGCGACGGCTGCTCGAGGCCGGTGGCCGCAAGGAGATCGCGATGATGGTCCCGGTCGTCTTCCTGGTGCTGCCGGTCACCGTCCTCTTCGCCCTGTTCCCGGGCCTGATCAGCATCGTCTCGCTGGCGTCGTGAGCGCAGCGACCGACCGAGGAGGACGCCCGTGCGTCTCGTGACCGTGTTCCTGGCTGTGCTCGTGGCGCTGGCCGCCCGGCTCCGTGGGGACGATCCCGAGCGGGGCGACGTGCCCGGCTGGGTGATGATCACCGTGATGACGGCGGCGCTGGTGCTCGCCATCCTCATCCCGTTCCGCGAGGCGATCGTGGACGCGGTCTCCAACGCCCTGGACTCCGTCACGACAGGTGGCTGAGCAGCAGCTCCCCGCCGACGACGGCGCGCAGCGGGGCAGTGCCGTCGTCGAGTTCGTGCTGGTCTCGGTGCTGATCGTGGTGCTGCTCCTGGCGGTGCTGCAGGTGGCGGTCTACGTGCACGTGCGGAACGTGGTCGCGGCCAGTGCGCAGGAGGGTGCGCGGTACGCGGCGAACGCGGACGTGGCGGTGGCCGACGGGGGTGCCCGCACGTCCGAGATCGTCGCCGCGGCGACCACCGAGGGGACCGCGGCCGGTCTGACGTGCACCTCGACCGAGGAGGTCGACGAGACCGGCCTGCCGCTGGTGGTGGTGCGCTGCACCGGGGCCGTGCCGACGCTGCTCGCCGGGCTCGGTGACCTTCTGCCGGTGGACGTGACCGGTCGCGCCGTCCGGGAGGGGCCGTGAGGTGGGTGCTCGCCCGCCTGCGCGGGACGGGCGACGGCGAGCGCGGGTCGTCGCTGGTGGAGTTCATCTTCGTCGCGCTCGTGGTCTTCGTGCCGCTGGTCTATCTGGTGGCCGGCTTCTCCTCGGTGCAGCGCGGTGTCTTCGCGGCGACGGCGGCCGCGCGGGAGGCGGGCCGGGCGCTGGGCACGGCGCCGGACGTCGCGACCGGGATGGCGCGGGCCGAGCGGGCGGTGGAGCTGGCGGTGGCCGACCAGTCGGTGGAGGCCACGGACGTCCGGCTGGAGTTCGCGCCGGCCGGGTCGGACTGCGACGCGGCCGGCAGCTACAGCCCGACGCTCCTACCGGGGGAGGAGTTCAACGTCTGCGTGACGGTGACCGTGCGGATCCCGCTGCTGCCGGAGTTCATCGACGCCAACACCGCCACCGGCCAGTTCGTCGTCGAGCGCGACCGCTACGTCGACCCCTGACCCCGACATCGCTCGTCAGGCCGGCCCGGCCGTCACGCTCATCCGGAGGCCGGTCTGCGGGATCGTCCACCGGTCGACGGCGGATCCTGCTCCTGTTCCTTCTTCTTCTCGAGCTTGCTCACGAGGTCGTGCAGGGGTTTGGTCCCCGCGCCCACTACCAGCGCCGTGACGACGAGGTCGACGACCCGGTTGGGGTTCGCGGAATCCGGTGCCGCGATGGCGGTCAGCAGGAGTGCGTCCAGGCTGCCGGCGATGACGGCCGAGACGCCGACCGCCAGGCCCCAGTGGATGATCGCCGCCGTCTGGCGCGCCTTGTCGTAAGCGGCCTGCTTCTGCGCCAGGACCGCCAGCTTCGTCTTCTCCTCGGCGGCGGTCGCCGCCTGGCTCACGTCGGCGTCCGCCTCGTCCCGCGCGTCCTTCGCCGCAGAGGTGTCGGCGAACCGGGCGAGGGGTTCCAGCAGGCGCTCCACGGCGAGGGCCAGCACGAACAGGGCGGCGAAGGCGCTGAAGTCCGACCCCACCCGGTAGGCACCCTCCGGCCCGACGTTGAGGAGGAGCAGGGAGCCGACGAGGAGCCCGAGGACGGCGATCCCGCCGCCCACCTTCATCGCCTTCGCCCACTCCGCGGTCGTGAGGGCGCTCGGAGCGGTTGCGGCGACCGAGGCCCTGCCCTCGGCGGCGGCAGGACCACCGCTCGTGCCCTCGGCAACCGCTCGGGACCGCTGGACGTCCTCGCCGTCCGGTGGGCCGCCGTCGCCGTCCGGTGGGCCGCCGTCGCCGTCCACGGCCGGCTCGGGGACGAACGGGCGAACGTCCACCAGGCGCCAGGTCAGCGGCTGCACCTGGGGCGCTGCCGCGAGCGGATCCGGCGTGTGGCGGCGGGTGACCCGGGCGACTGCCATGGCGATCTCCTTCGAGGTGACGCCATGGTGCTCGCCTCGGGGTGCGGTGTACATGGCCTCCGTCGCGGCGAACGGCACTCGGCCGGGGGCCAGCCGGACGTCGAGCGATGTGCGCTGAGAGGCTCATCCCGGTGCTGGAACGAGCGCTGGGTGCACATCGCTCGTGAGCGACCGCGGAGGGCAGGGCCTCAGGTGCGAGGAGCGGGGTGGCCCTCGACGGTCGCGGTGAACTCGAACCACGCCTGACCGCGCCACTCGGGGCCGGGGATCGGCCCGTCGACGGCGAGCGTGCTCCAGTCGGGCACGCGCCCGCCGGCGGTCGCGATCAGCTGCAGCCGCTCCTGCAGCTGCTGCGTCGCGCGGGTGGGATCGTCGCTCGGCAGTGCCGCGGCCGCCCGGTACCTCATGTGCGGAGCGTGGCGGTGCGCACGGCGCGACACGGTCCTGATCAGCGCCGTGTCGGCGGACCGGGATCCGCCGCCCGGACGGTCGTGACGGTCGGTGGTCAGTCGGCGGCGGGCTCGAACTCGACCGTGACGTCCTCGACGCCCAGCGACCCGGCCAGCGAGGTCAGCATGTCGCGGGTGCCGTCCTCGGCGCGCTCGAGCAGGTCGCTGTCGACGGCGGAGGACTCCAGCCGCTCCTCGGCGAGGGAGTAGAGCGCGCTCTCGTCGGTCGGGTCGTCGCCCAGCGCGTCCCCGACGCGGTCGAGCAGCCCCCGGTCGCGGTCGAGCACTCGGCTCTCGTCGGGGTCGATGCGCGCCTCGCTCAGCTGCGGTGCCGGCAGGGTGATGGTCGCCGAGTTGCCGTCCTCGGAGAGCTTCACGGCGTCCGGGCCCAGCTCGGCGAAGTCCACGTAGGCGTCCACCGTGCCGGTGGCGAGGAACTGCACGCGCTCGCCGCTGATCACCGAGGGCACGTACGGGGTGTCGGACTCGATGTCGACGACGACCTGGAAGCTGCCGGTCGCCGCGTGGTACTCGTCCAGGTCGGCGAGGGAGACCAGCAGCGGGGTGGTGGTGCGGTCGACCTGCTCGGGAGCGAAGGGGTTGCCCCAGTCGAACGACCCGACGGCGAGGACGCCCAGACCCACGGCGCCCGCGGCCACTCCGGCCTTGACCAGTCCACGACGGCTCTTCGACGGCATGCGAGGGCTCCTCGGTGTCGCTGGGGGGAACCCCCGGGCGATCCGCCTCGCGGGGGTACGCCCTACAGCACCGCGGCGGCCGATCCCATTCCCGTCGCGACGACTCTCCGCGACGGGCGCAACCGCCTCAGGGGACGAAGATCCCGCTGATCGCCACGACCTCGCCGTCGACCACGGTGAGCCGCATGTAGGAGTGCTCGTCGGCGCCGTCGGAGACACCGGCGGTGCCGGCCAGCGCGGCGACGGAGGCGACGGCGACGTCGTCGCCGGTCCACGTGTCGACGTAGGAGGCGGTCGCCCCGGCAGCGACGGGGAGAGCGGTCACCCGGTCGTCGGTGTCGCGGACGTAGTAGGCGGTGCACCGCTCGGTGCCGTCGGAGTGCACGCCGTCCTCGGCGCAGGCGGCCGCGGCGTCGCGGCCCTCGAACCACTCGACGAGGTCGACGTGCACGGTGCCGGCGGAGACCGCCCGCAGGACGCCGACGTGGCGACCGTCGGCCAGGCCCCCGGCGACCACGGGCTGCGTGGTGCGGACGCTCACCCGGTCGTCGAGCTGGAACGCGGTGCCGGTCCAGCCGTAGGTGACCGACGCCCAGTGCGCCGGGCAGCAGGTGGGGTCGTCGGCCGCGGCGGCGCGCCCGGCGACGGTGAGGGCCCGACCGTCGGTGGTCAGCGTGGCGTCGACGAAGGGGATGCCCTCGCCGAGGACGTCCAGCGCCGCGGGCTCGCCACGGGAGACGTCGAAGACGACGACGTCCTGACCGGGCTCGGAGGCGGCGCTCGGGCAGGCCGACAGCACGAGGACCTCGTCGGTGCCGTCGCCGGTGAGGTCGGCGCGCGAGGTCGCGACCGTCAGCTCGTCCCAGCTCTCGGCCGGCAGTCCGTCGGCGACCCACTCGGCGCGGGAGGCACAGCCCGCGGCGCCGTAGGCCAGCGCCTTCCAGTCCGGCGACACGTCCGGTGCGGCGGACGGTCCGGTGCTCCCGGCGGTGCACCCGCCCAGCACGGCGCCGCCGGCCAGGAGGAGCGCGGGGAGACGGCGGCTGGACATCGGGCTGCTCCGGGGGAGGTCGGGCGGGCTCGTGCCCGCACCGAGGACATCGACGTGGGACGCCTGGGACTTGAGTGGTGGATGTGACGGATGTGACGAGCCGTCGTCGGCAGATGTGCACCGATCGGTCGTGCGACATCCGGTCGGGCGCGTGTGGTCGTGGAAGGTCCGGGTAGGGGGTCGCCACCACCCATCGCGCCCTCAGCCCCGGGTCGCCTGCATGCCGTCACGGAGTCCGCATGCGTCGCACGTCCCGTCTCCTCCTCCTCCCGGTCGTCGCCCTGGGCGCCGTCCTCCTCAGCGCCTCCCCGGCCGCCGCGGCGCCGTCCGACCAGGACGTCGCCTGGATGCAGGCGGCCCACCAGAGCAACCTCACCGAGATCGCCGCCGGCCAGGCGGCGCAGCAGATGGCCACCGACCAGCGGGTGCGCCAGCTCGGTCAGATGTTCATCGACATGCACACCCAGCTCGACACGCAGCTGACCCAGGCCGCGCAGCAGATAGGGGTGGAGCTCCCCGCCGAGCCCAGCGCGTCGCAGCAGCAGCAGCTCGCCGCCGTGCAGCAGAACACCGGCCCCGCCTTCGATCGGGCGTGGGTCTCGCAGCAGCTCGGCTCGCACCAGACCACGCTGGCCGCCAGCCAGCGCGAGGTGCAGAACGGCTCCGACCCGATGGTGGTCCAGCTGGCCCAGGCCAGCACGCCGGTCGTCCAGCAGCACCTCGACGAGCTGCGCGCTCTGGCCGGGCAGTACGGCCTGCCCACCTCGGTGGACGCGGGCAGCGGCGGGCAGGCCGCGGACGACGGGATGACCGCCCTCGGCTGGGGCATCGCCGGCGTCGGCGGGGTCATCCTGCTGACCGGTTCCGCCGCGCTGGTCCGCCGCCGCGGGGTGACCGCCGCGTGAGGTCCCCGCGCGTCCGGCACCCCGGGGTGCTGGTCGTCGCGGGCGCCCTGCTCGTCGGCTCGGGACTGGTGCTCACCGGCACCGGCTCCCGGGCCGACGCGCCGGACTTCGGCACCCCGGTCGCAGCCACGACCTCCCCGTCGACCCACCCGACCGGTCCACCCGCGGCGCCGCCTCCCGCGCCGCTCCCGGCGCCGGATCCGGCGGTGCCCGCCGCCCCGGCGGCGGTCACCCTGCCCGCGGTCGCCGACGCCGTTCCGCTCGTCCCGGTCGGCGTCCTCCCCGGCGGCGGCCTCGCCCTGCCCGAGCGCCCCACGGTGCTCGGCTGGTACGCCGCCGGGGCGGTTCCCGGCAGCCCGGCGGGGACGGCGGTCCTCGCCGGGCACATCGACTCGGCGGTCTACGGCGCGGGCCCGCTCGAGGGTCTGCTGGAGCTGGCCATGGGGGACCCGGTCACCGTCACCGACGAGGCCGGCCGGACGCACGCCTACGTCGTCTCCGCCCGGACGTCCCAGCCCAAGTCGGCCCTGCCGCCGGAGCTGTTCCGCACCGACGGTCCTCCGCAGCTGGCCCTGGTGACCTGTGGCGGGGAGTTCGACGAGCGCACCGGCTCCTACGCGGACAACGTCGTCGTGCTGGCGGTGCCCGCGCCGGGCGGCTGATCGAGGTCAGCGGCGCGAGAACAGCAGCGGCCGGAAGAACTCCGCGACCAGCCAGGCCAGCACCGTCGTCGCGGCGGTCGCGAGGAAGGCGCCGCCCATCTCGCCGGTCGCGCCGGCGGCCACCTGCACCGTCGTGTAGGCGACGGCGCCCACGAGGTTCGACGCCACCAGCGCGGCACGCCAGCCGAGCCCGGGCCGCACGAGACGCCAGACCACCAGGTCGGCGACCTGCGCGCCGGCGAACGCCACCGGCCCGGCCAGCGACGCGCCCGACCCCTGCTCGACGAGCACCAGCGTGCCCACGGCCAGCGCCGCCCCGACCCACGGCAACCCGCCGGCGCGGTCCAGCGCGTCGCGGACCCCGAGCGACAGGCCGAGCAGCACCTCGCCGGCCAGCGCGGTCAACCCGAAGCCGACCATGACGCCCACCGGGTACTCGGCGTCGGCGCGGTCCATGGACGCGACCAGCGCGACGAACAGCGCGAACAGGACCCCCGCGAGCAGGGGCCGGTGCCGCTTCGGCGCCGGCCGGGGCGGAGGGCCCGGGGGAGGTGCCGGAGGCGGAGCGCCCTGGGGGCGACCCTGCGGGAGCGGCAGCCACGGGGGTGGACCGGCGGGGGCCGGCGCCCGGGGCGCGGGGCGGAGCAGCGGCGTGGGGGAGCGCGGCGCCGGCGCCGGGACGGCGACGGGCGGCCGGGTCGCGGGCCGCGGCGCCGGGGCGGCGGGCGTGGCCACCGCCCGCCGGGCCTCGGCGACCAGCTGCCCCGCGGTCGCGGTGCGGCGGGCCGGATCGCGGGCCAGCGCGCGGCGCACCACGGCGTCCAGCGCCGGGGGCACGTCGGCCCGCCGGGCCCAGATCGGCGGCGGCTCGGTGTGCAGGTGGGCGTGGTACGCGCTGGGCAGGCTGCTGCTGGGGAACGCGCGGACGCCGGTCAGGCACTCGTAGAGCACGCAGCCGAGCGCGTAGACGTCCACCCGGGGGTCGACGTCGGAGCCGGTCACGAACCGCTCCGGGGCCATGTACTCGTAGGAGCCGATCGCCGTCCCGGTCTGGGTGATGGACACGCCGTCGGACGACGACCGGGCGATGCCGAAGTCGACGAGGTAGACGAACGGGTCGTCGGGGCGCCCGGTCAGCAGCACGTTCGAGGGCTTCACGTCGCGGTGCACCAGGCCGTCGGCGTGCGCGGCGTCCAGCGCCTCGGCCAGCTGCGCGACCACCGACAACGCCGTCGGCACCGGCAGCGGTCCCCAGCGGGCCAGCCGGGACGCGAGGTCCTCGCCCTCGACGAGCCGCATGTCCAGGAACAGCCGGCCGTCGATCTCGCCGTACCGGTGGATCGGGACGACGTGCGGACCGCGCAGCCGAGCGGTCAGCCGTGCCTCGCGCTGGAACCGGGCGCGGTAGCCCTCGTCGGCGGCCAGGTGCGGGGACAGCAGCTTGAGCGCGACCACCCGCTCGTGCTCGGTGTCCCAGGCGCGGTGGACCTCGCCCATGCCGCCGCGGCCCAGCGGACCGAGGAGCCGGTAGGGACCGAAGGTCGCTCCGTGCACCCCGCCCCCTGGTCGTCCCGGCCGGATCCGAGCATCCCACGACCGCTCCCGCACCGGGGGCACCCGGGCGCGCATCCGGTCGGCGAGCGGCTCGTTGGTCCCCGCGGCGGGCGACGGTGCCCGGCCGATGAGGAGGGACGCTCGTGCGACTGCCCCGGATCCGCCTGCTCGTCCTGCTGGTCGCGGCCCTGCTCGCCCTCGGCACGGGGGTCGCCTCGGCCACGCCGCCCCGCGGGCCGGCCACCGGGGAGTTCGCGCCACTGGACCGGCCCGGGCCCCGGCTGAGCGTGTCGCCCGCGCAGCTGCAGGCGGCGCTGCACTGCAACGGCCCCCTCACCGGCCTGACCCGGGACCCGGTCCTGCTGGTGCCCGGCACGACCCTGACGCCCGAGGTCAACTTCGGCTGGAACTACCTGCGGGCGTTCGACCAGGACGGCCGGCGGTGGTGCACCGTGACGCTGCCCCACGACGCGACCGGCGACATCCAGGTCGCGGCGGAGTACGTGGTGCACGCGCTGCGCAGCGTCAGCGCCGCGGCGCACCGCGACGTCGACGTCGTCGGGTTCAGCCAGGGCGGCATGGTGCCCCGCTGGGCCCTGCGGTTCTGGCCGGACACCCGCGACCTCGTCGACGACCTCGTGGGCCTGAGCCCGTCGAACCACGGGACCGTGCTCGCCGACGTCGCCTGCACGCGCCCGTGCAACCCCTCGTTCCACCAGCAGGCCTCGCGGTCGCGCTTCCTCCAGGCGCTCAACAGCGGCGTGGAGACCTTCGCCGGGATCGACTACACGGTCGCCTACACGCAGACCGACGAGGTCGTCGTCCCCAACGCCGGGCCGGCGCCCAGCTCGGCGCTGCGCACCGGGGCCGGCGCCGTCGCGAACATCGCGCTGCAGGAGGTGTGCCCGGGGCATCTCGCCGACCACTTCCTGATCGGCAGCTCCGACGCCGTCGGGCACGCGATCGTCGTGGACGCGCTGGACAACGACGGCCCGGCGGTGGCGTCCCGGATCCCGCGCACGGTCTGCGCGCTGCCCTTCCACCGCGGCGTCGATCCCCTGACGGCGGTGCCGGACTTCCTGGCGATGGTGGCCTACGCCGGGGACCCGGCAGGCAACGCGCCGGACGTGCCGGCCGAGCCGCCGCTGGCGCCCTACGTCCTCAGGCGCTGAGGACGCCGGTCTCCCGGGCCAGGGCGGTGCCGCGGTGCAGCAGGGCCGCGACGTCGCCGAGGTCCCCGGGCCGCCAGCGCAGGATCCAGACGGCGAACACCCCGTCGCGGACGGCGTAGCGCATCGGGTCCGAGGGCGAGTCCACCGGCAGCCCCCCGGGTGGGGTGGGCGCGGCGTCGCCGGCGGGCAGCAGCAGCGCCGTCCGCCCGCTGTTGCGCTCGTGCACCGGCGCCTCGGTGTGCAGCGCGAGCCGCGCCGTCGACGGGAGGCCGGGCAGCGCGCCCCGCAGCACCGCGACCGGCTCGCCCGGTACGGGGTTCGTGGGGAAGGCGGCCGCGTACGCGTGGGGGTCCTCCGGCACCAGCCCGCGGGCGGCGGCCTCGGCGAGGAGCGCGGTCTGCTGCCGCTCCGGGAGCCAGGCCGGGTCCGCGGGCGGCGGCAGCGGCTGCTCGAACGGCTGCGGCCGGTGCAGCGGCCGGCACGCGGCGGCCAGCGCGTCCGCGGCGTCCCGCACCCACAGCAGCAGCTGGTCCAGCTCCGGCACGGTGGAGACGTAGCTGTTGCGGACCACGCGCAGGGTGCCGAAGCGATACTCCAGCTCGAAGAACGGCAGCCCGGCGCCGGCCCGGAGGACGGCGGCCAGCGGGCCGGTGACCAGGCGCTCGACGAGGCCCGCGGGGAGCGCGGCCCCGCCGAGCAGCGTCAGCCCCGGCAGCCCGTACTGCTTCAGCTTCGTCTCCGCCTTCGAGGGCGCCCAGCCGAGCGATCGGTTCGTGATCCGGAAGGAGGGGAGCAGCGCCGCCTCGGGCACCAGGGCCGCCGCCCCCGTGCACGGCAGCGTGACGAACAGGTCGTCGGCCTCCGTGTGGTTCAGGAAGCGCCGCGGGGCGTTCCAGAGCCGGCTCATGGGCGGGACGACCTTCACGAACCAGAAGGAGTGGTTGCCGGCCGGCTCGTCGTCCGGGCCCAGCGGCCAGGCGTAGCGCCAGTGCCACAGGCAGCAGTCCCGGTCGCCGACGGCGCCGCGGACGACGTTGAACTGCAACTCCGGCTCCAGCGGCAGGGCCGCGAAGTGACCGCTGGCGTTCGCGCTGCCGACGTACTGCAGGCCCCGGGACTCCGCGTAGGGAGTCAGGTCCACGGACGGGTGCCCGCGCTTGGAGTCCTGGCGGTCGCCGGGGACGAAGGAGGCCCGGCCGGCCAGGCGGGCGGCGACCGGCGGGATCGCGGTGGTCGTGGTCATCGGGATCAGCGCCGGGCGCCGGCGAGCGAGCCGGTCGTCGTCGGGGCGGTGGGGTCGGTGACCGTGCAGACGACCGCGTGGTCGCCGACGCCCTCCCAGCTGCCCTGGGTGGGGAGCAACGCCTGGTAGAGCAGGACCGAGGAGCCGTAGTCGATGCCGGCGAAGCCGTAGAAGGCGCTCAGGCACAGGCCGTCGCCGGCGGCGCTCACCGCCGCCTCGCCCGGCCAGGGCGTGGCCGGGAGGTCGGTCACCGCGTAGACCTCGTGGGTGTGCGGCTCGCTGCACGGGACGACGTCGACGGCGGACACCGTGCCGGTCGCGATGTCGGTGAGGCACTGCCCCTCGGTGAGGGTGAGGACGTCGGTGCCCGCACCGGGGGCGGCGGGGACGGCGCCGCCGGGGGTGGCGGCGTCGATCTGCTCCCGCACGTCGACGCTCGCGTCCTGGACCGTCTCGGCCACGGTCTGCGCGATGTCGGCGGAGGCGTCGGTGGTGCGGTAGACGTTCCAGCCGACGTAGCCGATCCCGCACAGGACGGCGCCGGCGAGGCCCACGCTGCCGATCTGCACGCCCACCCGCCGGCTGCTCCGCGGGCCGGGCGCGGCGCCCAGCGGGGCCATGGGCGGGGTCTGGGGCGGGGTGTAGGGCGGCAGCTGCACCGAGGAGGGCCACGCCGGCGCCCCGGACGGGGTCGCGGTGCGGTCGTCCTGGCTGACGATGCCGGGGGTCGGGGTGGTGGTCATGGTGTGCGCTCTCCGTCGGGTCCGGGGGTTCTGGGGACGGGGAGAACGCTAGGAATCCGGGGGCGCCGCGAGCACCGTGCCGACTACGGGGATCGGCCCGGGGGAGTACGGGGATCCGCGGGCCCCGTACCGGGTCAGGAGGCGACGGCGAGGACGTCGCGCAGCTCCAGCCGGCTGGCGACGCCGAGCTTGCCGAAGGCCGACTGGAGGTAGCTCTCCACGGTCCGGACCGACAGGTGCAGCTCGCGGGCGATCTCGGCGTTGCTCAGCCGCGCGGCCGCCCGGGAGGCGACGTCGTGCTCGCGCGGGGTCAGGCCCTCGCCGGTCGACCGCCCGGAGCCGCGCACCGGCGAGACGGCACGCCGGGTCGCGGCCAGCAGCCGCTGGGCGGCACGGGCGGCGTCCCGGCCGACGTCGGGGAGGGCGAGCAGCGCGTCGGCCGCGTCCGCGGCGGCGCCCGGCCAGCCCAGCGACTGCAACGCCTCGGCTGCCCGCAGCAGGGCCGAGGGGTCTCCCGCCCGCAGGCCCGCGAGGTGGTCGGCCACCGCGAGGGTCAGGGGCCCGGGCTGCGGGAGCGCGCCGGTCGCCGCCTGCTCGACGGCGTCCGCCGACCCGAGGCGCGCGGCGGTCCACAGCAGGAGGAGCCCGTCGGCCGGCCGCCCGGCCCCCCGTTCCGCCGTGCCGAGCGCGACGAGCTCGGCCGTGCTCCGGTCGCCCAGCAGGGCGCCCGCCTCCAGCAGGGAGGCCCGGGCGGCCACCGCTGCGGCGTGCGGGGCGTACCGGTCGCTGCCGTGCTCCTCGACGAGGCCACGGGCGGTCGCCGCGTCCCCCGCCCGGGCCGCGCAGAGGGCCAGCCCGGCGAGAGCGGCGCCCGTGCTGACGAACGGGTCCCGGCGCCGGGCCTGCCCCAGCGCCGAGACGAGGTGCACCCGCGCCTCCGGGACCCGGCCCGCCCGGGCCAGGAGGAGGCCCTGCACCGCCTCGACGGCGCCGCCGAGGACCAGCGACTCCGGACCGGCTCCGGCACCGGTGGCCAGGAGGGCCACCGCGTCGTCCACCCGGGCCAGGCCGGCCAGGGCGCGGGCGAGGGCCAGCGCGGCGACGGTCCGCGCCTCGGCGTCGATCCCCGGCTCGTCCAGCGCGGCCGTCGCCGCGGTCAGGACCGGCTCGGCCTCGGCGCACCGGCCGGTCGTGACGAGGACGTCGGCCAGCAGCGCCGACCCGATCAGCCAGGCGGCGCGCCCCCACCTCGCACCGGCCGCGTGCACCGCGGTGAGCGGCTCCACCAGCTCGGCCGCCTCGCCGCGCGCGTGCCGCAGCGAGAGCTCGGGGAGTGCGAGCGCCGGCGCGAGCTCCGCCGGGAGGGTGGGGCCGACGTCGGCCAGCAGCGCCAGCCCCCGGTCGGCGCCGCCGGGCACCCAGACCAGCGACGCGGCGGCCTCGGTGACCAGTGCCGCTCGGATCGCCGGATCGCGCTCGGTCCCCAGTGCGGCGGTGGCCACCTGCGCGGAGTGCCCGGCCAGGCCCATCCGGCGCAGGGACTGGGCCCGCACCGCCGCCGCGGCACCGGCGTGCTCCTCGCCGGTCACCGCCCCGGCCAGCCGCAGCGCCAGCTCGGGGTCGAAGAGGGCCCCGGCCGCACGGGCCGCGCGGAGCGCGACCGCGGGTTCGAGCCGGGCGCCGCTGTCCAGGGTCCACAGGGCGTAGGAGAGCAGCTGGCGCGGCGGCCCGGTGGTCAGGTCCGCCCCGGCGGCCAGGACCTGCTCGCGCAGCGCCCGGCGGCGGGTGAAGGGGACGCTGCGCCGGACCACGTCGGCCACCAGCCGGCCGGCGATCCGCGCGGTGGGCGCGGGCTCGCCGTCGACGACCACGACGCCGGACCGCTCCAACCGCTCGAGCGCCGCCGCGTCGACGAGCGAGAGCAGCACGTCCAGCGGCAGCCGGTCGGTCAGGGCCACGAGCTCGAGGCCCTCCCGCTCGGCGGGCGACCAGCGGCCGAGCCGGTTGCCGATCAGCTGGGCGAGCCGACCGTCGGCGGGGCGGGCGGCGCTGCTCAGCGCCCACACGCCCTCGCCCCGGACGAGGCCCCCCGAGCCGAGGGCGTCCTCCACGAGGTAGCGCAGCAGCAGGGGGTTCCCCTCGCTGAGGTCGGCCAGGTGCCGCAGCGTCCCGGCGGCGACCGGGCCGCCCAGGTAGGCGCCGACGAGCTCGCCGACCTCCTGCCCGGTCAGCGGCGGGACCGGGACGGTGGTCAGGACCTCGTCGCGCCACAGCTCGACGAAGGCGGCCGGCATGTCCACGAGGTCGACGGCGGTGACGGCCAGCACCGCCGCCCCGGACTCGGCCAGGCCGGCCAGGACGGACGCGGAGAGCTGGTCGACCAGCGCGCTGTTGTCGACCAGGACGACGGGCCGGCCGCTGCCGGGTGCCGCACGCAGCGCCCTGCCCAGCGCCCGGCTGACCGTCAGCGGACTCTCGGGCACGTCGTCGTCGAGGTCGGTCAGGTGCGCGTGCAGGGCACCGTAGGGGACCTCGGCCAGCAGGGCCGAGCCCCGGACCCGGAGGACGGGCGGGGAGCCGGCCAGCGCCTGGCCGAGCAGCGTCGTCTTGCCGATCCCGGGCTCGCCGCAGACCACGACCCCCGCTCCGGAGGTCTCCTGCACGCGCGCGCCGACGGCGGCCACGAGGGCCGGCCGGGCCAGCACCGGCCACCGCCGCTCGCTCACGCCGACACCACCTCGCCGCGCAGCGCGTCGATGCGGTCCCCGACACCGGCCAGTGCCGCCGGTGACGTGCCGAGCTGCTCCAGCGTGGCGAGGAGGTGGTCCCGCAGCCGGTCGAACGCCGCGTCGTCGATGGCCAGCCCGGCGTGGGCCCGGGCGAGCTCGCGGCCTCGGTAGCGCGCCGCCGTCCCCAGCGCGTCGGGCCCGCCCAGGACGACGGTCAGGAAGTCGCGCTGGTGCTGGCGCAGCGACGGCAGGTCGATGCCGTCGAACCACGGGGCGACCGCCGGATCGGCGACCACCCGGTCGTAGAGGATCGTCACCGCGACGTCCAGGGCGGCGGCACCACCGACGGCGTCGTACAGCCGGTCCTCGCCCACGCCGCCCTCGCCGTCCGGTCGCGCCGCACCCGCGCCCGCCGTCTCGCCCCCGTCGCGGACGGTGCCGGAGCCTAGCGTCGCGGACGTGCCGGCGGGGGGGTCGGCCACGCGCCCGCGGCGGCCCCTCCAGGAGGCCGCCGCGAGCGCGCGGGTGGTGGGAGGCCCCGCTCAGCCGCCGCGCTTCACCTCGGCCTCGACGATGCCGCGCAGCGCCGTGGTGAGCGCCGCGTTCGAGGTGTCGCCGGACTCGAGCGCCTGCCGCGCCTCGTCCGGGAAGGCCCCGGTGTCGACGTCGTCGAGCCAGGTGACGTCCCCTCCGGTGTGGCGGCCGACCTTCAGGGCGGCGTCCTCCCGGCGCAGCACGTACTCCTCGCCGTCCAGCTGGATCGTCATGTCGTCGGTCATGACCGGCCCCTACCCCGGACCGGGGCGTCGCCATGCCCGCCACCATGTCCGGCATGGACGACGAGTGCTGCGAGGTCGTGGTGACCGCGGCCGATCCCGAGGAGCTGGCCGGTCTCACCCGCGACCTGGTCGACCGGCGGCTGGCCGCCTGCGGGCACGTGGTGCCGGCCATCCGGTCGATCTACCGCTGGGAGGGAGCCGTGCACGACGAGCCCGAGGCCCGGGTCGCACTGCACACGCGCCGGGCCCTGGTGTCGGCGATCGTCGAGCACGTCACGGCCGTGCACCCGTACGACGTCCCGTGCGTCATCGCGCTCCCGCTGGTCGACGGCGCTCCCGACTACCTGGCCTGGGTGCGCAGGGAGACGCAGCACGCACCCACTCCTCCGGGGGAGGCGGACTGAAGAGCGGACGAACCTGTGCCGAAAGTGGGAGGGACCGGGGTCACAGCGACCCCACCGTGGGTAGGAGGTCGGCATGGGGACGGAGCGTGCCGGCGTTCCCGTGTCCGAGCCGGACGACGCCGTGCTGGCCGTCCTCGACGCCCTGCCCCTGCCCTCGCTGCTGGTCGGTGCCGACGCGGTGGTCCGCTACTCGAACGCCGCCTGGCGCTCGGCGGTGGAGCTCCTGGACGACGACCGGCTGCGCTGTGCCCACGGGGAGACCGACTACTTCGAGGTCGTCCGCCGGCTCGGTGACGACCCCGCCACCCAGGCCTTCGCCGGTCGCATGGCCGCGCTGTTCCGCGGCGAGCTGGCGGTGGTGGAGCACGAGTACGGCCTGGCCTGCCCCGGGGGCACCCGCTGGTACCGCCTCGAGGCCGCGCCGATCGGCGGCGGGGACCGCTTCGTCGTCACCCACACCGACATCACCGCCCGGGTCCGGGCGAGCCGCGAGAGCGCCTGGCTGGCCCGGCACGACCCCCTGACCACGCTGCCCAACCGCAGCCACCTGCACCAGCTCGTCGACGCCGAGCTGCGGCGCGAGGGCCGCGGTCCGATGTCGCTGCTGCTGCTCGACGTGGACGGGTTCAGCGACGTCAACGACGCCTCCGGCCACGAGGCCGGCGACGAGCTGCTGCGCCAGGTCGCCGCGCGGCTGCGCCGGGTGGCCCGGGGGAGCGACGTCGTCGGGCGGCTGGGCGACGACGAGTTCCTGCTCGTCTCCCCGGACTGCCCGGGCGACTGCGCGGTCACGGTGGCGCAGCGGTGCCAGGAGGCCCTCGCCGCCACGCCGTTCACCGTCGCCGGCCGGGTGGTGCGCCTGGGTGTGAGCGTCGGGGTGGCCACCGCGGCTCCCGGCGCGGCGGGTCTCGCCGCCGCCGGCCTGGTCCGCGACGCGGACCTGGCGCTGTCGGCGGCCCGGGCGTCCGGCCGCGGCGCGGTCCGCGCGTTCAGTCCGGAGCTGCGCCTCGCCGCGGAGCGCCGGGCGGTCCTCGGCGTCGAGCTCGAGCGGGCCATCGAGGCCGGCGAGCTGGTCCTGCACTACCAGCCGATCCTCCACCTGCCCACCGGCGAGTTCAACGGCGTCGAGGCGCTCGTACGCTGGCAGCACCCGGAGCGCGGACTGCTGCCGCCCGGGGAGTTCCTGGCCGTCGCCGAGCAGTACGACCTGCTGGTGCCGCTCACCCGGTGGGTGCTGCGCGAGGCGACCCGGCAGAACGTCGCCTGGCGCGAGCAGGGCCTGGACCTGGTGACCGGCGTCAACCTCAGCGCCCGCCACCTGTCCACCGGGACCCTCGTCGACGACGTCCTCACCGCGCTGGCCGAGTCCGGGATGCCGCCGAGCAACCTGGTCTGCGAGCTGACCGAGACGTCGGTGGCCGAGGACCCCGAGTGCGCGGCCCTCCAGCTCGCCGAGCTGCGCCGGAACGGGGTCGAGGTCTCCATCGACGACTTCGGCAGCGGCTTCTCCTCCATCGGCCAGCTGGTCAACCTGCCGACCGGCGTCCTGAAGATCGACCGCAGCCTGGTCGCCTTCCCCGAGGGCCGGCGCCACCACGCCGCGGCGGCCATCGCGGCCGTCGTCGCGCTCGGCCGGGCCTGCGGGATCCAGAGCCTGGCCGAGGGCGTGGAGACCGCCGAGCAGCTCCAGCTCGCCGCGGAACTCGGGTGCAGCTTCGCGCAGGGCTACCACCTCGCCCGTCCGATGCCGGCCGCCGAAGCCACGGGCTGGCTGGCCGCGCGCGGTGGCGGCCCCACCCGGGCTCGCTCCTGCCCGCCGGGAACGCGCTGCTGTCCAGGCGCTGAGCCTCGCGCCGGCTCCCGGTCCGGGGAGCGCACTACCCTCGTCAGACGTGGCTGCTGACTTCTCCGTCGTCCTGGACGAGCTCGACACGACCCTGAAGTCGATCGAGGCCGTGCTCGACGTCGACAAGCTGCGGCAGGAGGTGGCCGAGCTCGAGCAGCAGGC
The DNA here is from genome assembly GCF_003319125.1 of Blastococcus sp. TF02A-26. GTDB lineage: Bacteria > Actinomycetota > Actinomycetes > Mycobacteriales > Geodermatophilaceae > Trujillonella. The sequence goes on from NZ_QOHG01000009.1 coordinate 169,734, forward strand.
CGCCGCCCCCGACCTGTGGAACGACGTCGAGGCCGCCCAGGCGCTCACCTCCAAGCTCTCCTACCTGCAGGGCGACCTGCGCCGGGTCGAGGAGCTGCGCAGCCGGCTCGACGACGTCGGCCTGCTGCACGAGATGGCCGCCGAGGAGGGCGACGAGGCGACGACGGCCGAGGCCGAGCGGGAGCTGGAGAGCATCCGCGCGGCCATCGACGAGCTCGAGGTCCGCACCCTGCTCTCGGGGGAGTACGACGCGCGCGAGGCGCTGGTGACCATCCGCTCGGAGGCCGGAGGCGTCGACGCCGCCGACTTCGCCGAGATGCTCATGCGGATGTACCTGCGCTGGGCGGAGCGCCGGAAGTACCCGACCGAGGTCTACGACGTCAGCTACGCCGAGGAGGCGGGCATCAAGTCGGCCACCTTCGCGGTCAAGGCGCCCTACGCCTACGGCACCCTCTCGGTCGAGCAGGGCACCCACCGCCTGGTGCGCATCTCGCCGTTCGACAACCAGGGCCGCCGGCAGACCTCCTTCGCCGGCGTCGAGGTGCTCCCGGTCGTCGAGCAGACCGACCACGTCGACATCCCCGAGAACGAGATCCGCGTCGACGTCTTCCGGTCCTCGGGCCCGGGTGGGCAGAGCGTCAACACGACCGACTCCGCCGTCCGGATGACGCACATCCCGACCGGGATCGTCGTCTCCTGCCAGAACGAGAAGAGCCAGATCCAGAACCGCGCCGCGGCCCTGCGGGTGCTCCAGGCGCGGCTGCTCGTCGTCCGCCAGGCCGAGCAGCGGGCGGAGATGGACGCGCTCAAGGGCGAGGGCAGCAGCTGGGGCAACCAGATGCGCTCCTACGTGCTGCACCCGTACCAGATGGTCAAGGACCTGCGGACCGAGGTCGAGACCGGCAACCCGTCCAACGTGCTCGACGGCGACATCGACGCCTTCATCGAGGCCGGCATCCGGTGGCGCAAGCAGCAGGAGTCCGGCGCCGCTGCATGACAGCTGCGTGATCGGGCGGGCGCCGTCACGGTCGGCGTCGTCCTGATCACAATCGGGCACGGACGGCGACCCTGCGTGACCACTGTCCAGGCAACTCGGCCCGCCGTGGTGACGGTCAGCGAGAACGCTCGGAGCGTTGCTCCGCGAACTGCCGATCACGGGGCCTCGGGCAGGTAGCGTGGCGCCTCGTGATCGAATTGCAACACGTCACCAAGATCTACCCGGCCAGCGCGCGGCCGGCCCTCGATGACGTGTCCACCGAGATCGACAAGGGTGAGTTCGTCTTCCTCATCGGGTCGTCCGGTTCGGGCAAGTCGACGTTCCTCCGGCTGCTGCTGAAGGAGGACGACCCCACCAAGGGCACGGTCACCGTGAACGGCAAGACGCTCAACACCATGAGCAAGTGGAACGTCCCGAAGCTGCGCCGCACGATGGGCTGCGTCTTCCAGGACTTCCGGCTGCTGCGCAACCGCACCGTGGAGCAGAACGTCGCCTTCGCGCTCGAGGTCATCAACAAGCCGCAGCGCACGATCAAGCGCGTCGTCCCCGAGGTGCTGGAGATGGTCGGCCTCGAGGGCAAGGCCAACCGGCTGCCCGGTGAGCTCTCCGGTGGTGAGCAGCAGCGGGTCGCGATCGCCCGCGCGTTCGTCAACCGGCCGCTGGTGCTGCTCGCCGACGAGCCCACCGGCAACCTCGACCCGGAGACCAGCGAGGGGATCATGCTGCTGCTGGAGCGGATCAACCGCACCGGCACCACGGTGATCATGGCGACGCACGACTACCACATCGTCGACTCGATGCGCCGGCGCGTGATCGAGCTCAACGGGGGCGTCATCACCCGCGACCAGTCGCGCGGGGTCTACGGGGTCGGCCGCTGAGCCGCGGCCTCCCGACCCCCGACTGAACTCAGAACAGGGAATCCATGCGCGTCAACTTCGTCCTGTCCGAGGTGGCCACCGGGCTCCGTCGCAACCTGACCATGACGGTCGCGATGATCCTGACGACGGCCATCTCGCTCGGTCTCATGGGCACCGGCCTGCTCATCGCCGGGATGATCTCCGACATGAAGGAGATCTACTACGACAAGGTCCAGGTCTCCATCTTCCTCGAGGACGACGTCACCGAGGAGCAGCGTGCCGCCGTCGAGACGCGCCTGCAGGAACTGCAGTCCGACGGCGAGGTGAAGAGCTACCTGTACGAGTCGAAGGAGGACGCGTACGAGCGCTTCCAGCAGCAGTTCAGCCAGCAGCCCGAACTGGTCCAGAACACCCCGGCCGACGCGCTGCCCGAGAGCTTCCGCGTCGAGCTGGTCAACCCCGAGCGCTACGACGTCATCGCCGCGGAGTTCCCCGACGCGACCGACGGCGTGGACCAGGTGCGCGACGAGGGCGACTTCCTCGACCGGTTGTTCAGCCTGCTCAACGGCGCCCGGAACGCCACCATCGCCGTCGCGGTGGTGCAGGCGCTCGCGGCACTGCTGCTGATCTCCAACACCATCCAGCTGGCGGCGTTCAACCGTCGCAACGAGACCAACATCATGCGGCTGGTCGGCGCCTCCCGCTGGTACACCCAGCTGCCGTTCATCCTCGAGGCCGCGCTGGCCGGTCTCATCGGTGCGCTGCTCGCGATCGGCGGCCTGGTGGTCACCAAGCTGCTGTTCGTCGACAAGGCGCTGGCCAGCCCGATCAAGGCGGGCATCATCCCGCCGGTCGACTGGAGCGCCATCCTCACGATCAGCCCGATCATCGCCGCCGCCGGCGTCGGGCTGGCCGCGATCGCCGCCTACGTGACGCTGCGGTTGTACGTGCGGCTGTAGCGCCGCGGACCCCCCCCGCCCTCCCGACGAGATCGGCGATCTCGGCGTGAGGGGTGGCCAAGTAACCTGGGGGGATGCCGCGGGAGAAGGGCCAGAAGTACATCGCCCAGAACAAGAAGGCGCGGCACGACTACTCGATCCTCGACACCTTCGAGGTGGGCCTCGTGCTCACCGGCACGGAGGTCAAGAGCCTGCGGGCCGGCCGTGCCTCGCTGGTCGACGGCTTCGCCAGCATCGACGACGGCGAGGTGTGGCTGCAGCACGTCCACATCCCCGAGTACACCGAGGGCACCTGGACCAACCACGCCCCGCGGCGCAAGCGCAAGGTGCTCATGCACCGCTCGGAGATCGACAAGCTGATCGGCAAGACCAAGGAGGGCGGGCTCACGCTCGTCCCGCTGGACATGTACTTCAAGGACGGCAAGGTCAAGGCCACCCTCGCCCTGGCACGGGGCAAGAAGAGCTACGACAAGCGCCACGACCTCGCCGAGCGCGACTCGCGCCGCGAGATCCAGAAGGCGTTCGGGCGCTACGTGAAGGGACGGCGTTGAGGGGCATCGCGTACGACGAGTTCGGGGGCCCCGAGGTCCTGACGCTGCGCGACGACCTGCCCGATCCGCCGGTCGGCCCCGACACCGTGCTCGTGCGGGTGCACGCCGCGGGCGTCAACCCGGTCGACATGGGCATCCGGGCCGGCGGCCTGCGGTCGTTCTTCCCGCACCGCTTCCCGATCGTCCCGGGCTGGGACGTCGCCGGCGTGGTCGAGGCGGCCGGGCCCGCGGTGGTCGACTTCGCGCCCGGTGACGAGGTGTTCGGCTACGTCCGCCGGGACGACGTCCAGTGGGGGACCCAGGCCGAGTTCGTGCCGGCGCCCCAGCGCTGCCTGGCGCACAAGCCGGCGTCGCTGTCGTTCGCCGAGGCCGGGGCGCTGCCGCTGGCCGGGCTGACCGCCTACCAGGCCCTGACCGAGGCGCTCGAGGTCGGCGAGGGCGACCGCGTGCTCGTGCACCGGGCCGCGGGCGGGGTCGGCTTCAACGCCGTCCAGATCGCCGTCGCCCTGGGCGCCCACGTGATCGGCACCGCCGGCCCGCGCAACCACGGCTTCCTCCGCGAGGCCGGCGTGGCCGAGTGCATCGACTACTCCGTCGGGCCGATCAGCGAGCAGCTGACCGAGCCGGTGGACGCCGTCCTCGACCTGATCGGCGGCGACGCGCTCACCGACGCGCCGGCGCAGCTCCGCGAGGGCGGCCGGCTGGCCAGCGTGGTGGACCCCGCGGTGCGCGACCTCGGCGGCCGCTACGTCTTCGTGCGCCCCGAGCGGCACGACCTCGAGGAGCTCGGCCGGATGGCCGACGCCGGGCAGCTCCGGGTGCCCATCGCCAAGGCCTTCCCGCTGGAGCAGACGGCGCAGGCCCAGCAGCTGGTGGCCGAGGGGCACGTGCGCGGCAAGGTCGTCGTCACCCTCCGGTGAGCCAGCACGTACTGGACCGGCCCGCGTGGTCGGCGCTGACCGGCCCGCACGCGCACTTCGCCGAACGGCGCGGGGACGTGCTCCGCTACCCGGCGGACGTCACCCCGTTCCTCGGCATGCCCTCGTCGGCTCCGTCCGCCCAGGACTGGGCCGACGCCGCGGCCCTGGTGGGTCCCGGCGGTCTGGTGCCGCTCGCCGGCCTGACCGGACCCCCACCCGAGGGCTGGGAGCGGGAGTTCCGCGCGCCCGGTGTGCAGCTGGTGGACGACGGCGTCGACGCGGCCCCGGACGACGAGGCCGTCCGGCTGACCGTCGCCGACGTCCCGGAGATGCTCGCGCTGGTGGGGCGCACCCGCCCCGGCCCGTTCCTGCCGCGGACCATCGAGCTGGGCACCTATCTCGGCCTCCGGGACGGGGACGGCGCGCTCGTCGCGATGGCGGGCGAGCGGCTGCACCCGCCGGGCTGGACCGAGATCAGCGCCGTCTGCACCGATCCGTCGGCCCGCGGCCGCGGCCTGGCGACCCGGCTGGTCCGGGCGCTCGCGCACGGCATCCGCGCGCGCGGGGAGACCCCGTTCCTGCACTCCGCCGCCGACAACTCGAACGCGATCCGGCTGTACGAGGAGCTGGGCTTCCGGCTCCGGCGGGACGTCACCTTCGCCGCCGCCCGGGTGCCCGCCGCGAACTAGTGTCGGTCCCGTGGTGGCACCCCCGGCCGACGACGCCGACGTCCCGCGGTACTGGCGGGAGCTCGGCCTCCCCGGGCTGGTCGACGTGCACGTGCACTTCCTGCCCGAGCGGGTGCAGGCCAAGGTCTGGTCGTACTTCGCGCACGCCGAGGAGCACTACGGCACGGCCTGGCCGATCACCTACGCAGCCTCGGTCGAGGAGCGGCTGGCCGTGCTGGACCGGCTCGGCGTCCGGGCCTTCTCGACGCTGCCGTACCCGCACCGGCCCGGCATGGCCGCCTGGCTGAACGACTGGTCGTCCGAGTTCGCCGACGCCCACCCGCAGGTGCTGCGGTCGGCGACCTTCTACCCCGAGCCCCAGGCGCCGGCCTACGTCGCCGAGGCGCTCGACCGGGGCGTGCAGGTGTTCAAGGTGCACGTGCAGGTCGGCGCGTTCGACCCACGCGACCCGCTGCTGGACCCGGTGTGGGGCCGGCTGGCCGAGACCGGCACGCCGGTGGTCATCCACTGCGGCTCCGGTCCGCTGGCCGGTGAGCACACCGGGCCGGAGCCGATGGAGGGCCTGCTCGATCGGCACCCGCGGCTGCAACTGGTGATCGCCCACCTCGGGATGCCCGAGTACCGCGAGTTCCTCGACCTGGCCGAGCGCTTCGAGCGGGTGCACCTGGACACCACGATGTTCGCCACCGACTTCACCGAGCGGTTGATGCCCTTCGACCCCGCCGACCTGCCCCGGCTGGCGGCGCTGCGGGAGAAGGTGCTGCTCGGGTCGGACTTCCCGGCCATCCCGTACCCCTACGCCCATCAGCTCGCGGCCCTGGACCGGCTGGGGCTGGGGGAGGAGTGGCTGCGCGCCGTCCTGTGGCACAACGGCGCCCGGCTCTTCAGCATCGAGGCGTGACCCCGCCGATCCGCCTCACCGCCGCCGTCCTCGGCACCCCCGACCCGCGCGGCCTGGCCCGCTTCTACCGGGACCTGCTCGGCTGGCCGATCCGCGATGACACCGACGACTGGGCGACCCTGCGCCCCGGGGACGGGCCCGGGCTGTCCTTCCAGCTGGAGCGCGACCACGTCCCGCCGGTCTGGCCGCCGGAGCCGGGCACCCAGCAGATGCAGACCCACCTCGACTTCGAGGTCGACGACCTCGCCGCGGCCTGCGCGCACGCCGAGGGGATCGGCGCCCGGCCGATCGGCGGGTACACCGACGCGGACGAGGACGTCGCCGTCTTCGCCGACCCCGCCGGGCACCCCTTCTGCCTCTTCGTCTCCTTCTCGTGAGCGCGCTCACCACCCGCCCGCTGACCCTCGACGACGCCCCGGCCGCCGCGGAACTCCTGGCCGCCGCCGAGCCGGTCGACGACACCGGTGAGCACGAGGACGCCGCCGACCTCGCCGAGTGGTGGGGCGGCGAGCTGGTCGACCTCGAGCGCGACGGCCGGGCGGTGTGCACCGACGACGGCCGGCTGGTGGGCTGGGCGACGTCGATCGTCTCGCCCGGTGTCCGCGACGCCCTCCGCGTCTGGGTGGAGGGCCGGGTGCACCCGGAGCACCGCGGGCAGGGGATCGGCGGTCGGCTGCTGGACTGGCAGGTCGACCGCGGAGCGCAGCAGCACGCCGCCCTGGAGCCGGCCGCTCCCGCCCGCCTGGTGGCCCACGTGCACCCCGCCATGGGTGCGCTGGAGACCCTGGTGCGGCGGCGCGGGTTCGCGCCCGAGCGCTACTACGCGGTGATGCGCCGCGGCCTGGACGACCTGCCGGAACCTCGGCCGGTGGCCGGCGTCGACGTCGTCCCGTTCGCCGCGGACCGCGACGACGAGGTGCGTCGCGCGCACAACGCCTCGTTCACCGAGCACCACGGCTCGGTGGAGCGCGACGAGGTGGCCTGGCGCAGCTGGTTCACCGGCCAGCGGGCCTTCCGGCCGGACCTGTCGGTGCTCGCCCTCTCCGGCGGCGCGGTCGTCGGCTACGTGCTGGCGTACGAGTACGACGCCGACACGCAGGCCACCGGCGTCCGGGAGGTCCGGCTCGGGCAGATCGGCGTGCTTCCGGCCGCCCGCGGTGGGGGCGTCGCGACGGCGGCGATCGCCGCGACCCTCCGGACGGCGGCCGCGGCCGGCTGCACCCGGGCCTCGCTCGACGTCGACACCGAGAACACCACCGGCGCGTTCGGGCTCTACGAGCGGCTCGGCTTCCGCACCGACCGCACGTGGACCTCGTGGGCCCTGGCCCTCCCGCCGCTGCCCTAGAGCACTTCGCGCGCGAAGTGCTCCAGGGCCCCGCCAGTAGGGTGCGGCGCATGGTCAGCGTCGATCAGTCCGCACCCGCCGTCGATCCCACCCTCGCCAGCCGGGCGCACCGGGCGACCGAGCCGCTGCACAACCACCTGTACTTCGCTCCCGAGCAGGACGAGTACCTCACCGCCGTCGGCATCCGCCCCGGCCGGATGTGCTACTTCGCCGGGCGCGCGGCCCCGATGGGCGCCGTCGGCCCCGGCGTCGTGACCGCGACCTTCTACAACTTCTCGCCGACCCTCGTCGCCCGGCTCATCCCGCGCGCCTGGACTCTGGCGAGCCCCGAGCAGGTCGTCGCCGCCCGGCTGGACGCGGCCCGCGCCTCGCTCACCCGCCTGCTCGGGGACGCCGCGACCTCCCCGGAGATCGAGGAGCTGGCCGGGCTGCTGCGCGAGGCGTGCTCGGCGCTGACGCCCGAGGGGCGCCCGCTCTACGCCGGCCACGCCGACCAGGCCTGGCCCGAGGAGCCGCTGCTGCAGGTCTGGCACGGCGCGACGCTGCTGCGCGAGCACCGCGGGGACGGCCACATCGCCGTCCTCGTCCGGCACGGGTTGTCGGGCATCGAGGCGCTGCAGAGCCACTCGGCCACCGGGCGCGGCTTCACCCCGGCCGCCGCCCAGGCGCTGCGCGGGTACACCGACGAGGAGTGGTCGGCCGCCGCCGCGCGCCTGGCCGAGCGCGGCCTCGTCGTCGACGGCGACCTGACCGAGGCCGGTCAGCAGCTGCGGGCGCAGATCGAGGCCGAGACCGACGCGCTCGCCGTCGAGCCGTGGGCGCACCTGGGCGCCGAGCGGACCGCGCGGGTCGTCGAGCTGGGCAAGCCGCTGTCGGCCCGGATCGCCGCGGCCGGCGCCTACCCGGACGGCGTCTTCGGCAAGTGAGCCGACGCCTGCCCGGGGCGGACGACGACGGCCCGGTCGCCGAGCTGGTCCGCCGGCGCCGCGGCGGGGAGCTCAGCGACCTGGACCGCCTGCTCCTGCACAGCCCACCCGTCGCGGAGGGGTGGAACGCGCTGCTCGGCGCACTGCGGTCGGGCACCACGCTGGCCGCCGACCTGCGTGAGCTGGTGGTGCTGCGGATCGCCGTCCTCAACGACGCGGCGTTCGAGTGGGCGGCGCACGAGCCGATCGCACGGCGTGCCGGCCTGACCGAGGCGCAGCTGGCCGCCCTGCGCCGGCCCGACGCCGCGGGGGAGTGGACGGCGGTGCAGGCCGCCGTCCTCGCGTTCACCGACGCGTCCACGCGCGATGTCGCCGTGCCCGACGCGGTGTTCGCCGCGGCGCGGGAGCACCTCGACGACCGGCAGGTGGTCGAGCTGACCGCGCTGGTCGGCGGCTACGCGATGGTGTCCCGCTTCCTGGTGGCGCTGCAGGTCCCGCCGCCACCGGGCGAGGTCTCGGGCTGAGATCCGACGCGATCTGGGCCACACTCGGCGCCGGAGGTGGCCACCAGTGACCGCGACGGAGTCCCAGGCCGGCAAGCCGGCCCGCACCGACGTCGACGCCGCCTTCCGGGGCAGCGCGACCTACCGGAGCCTCGGCGAGCAGCAGCTGAGCCCGGCGGAGGAACGCTTCGAGAAGGGCCGGCGCACCGTCGGCCTCTTCCTCGCCCCGGTGGTGAGCGTGGTCTTCGCGCTGCTGCCGCTCGACCTCCCCAGCGACCAGCAGCTGCTGGGTGCCGTGCTGCTCGGGGTCATCGTCCTGTGGATCACCGAGCCGGTGCCCATCCCGATCGGTGGACTGATCGGCGTCGGGGCGATCGTCGTCCTCGGGGTCGTCCCGGCCGACGACGCGCTGAGCCCGTTCGGGTCGACGACGGTGTTCACCTTCATCGGCGCGTTCATCCTGGCCGCCGCGATGCTCAAGCACGGCGTGGCGCGGCGCTTCGCGATGTTCATCCTGTCGCTGAAGTGGGTCGGCACCTCCACCGCACGCGTGGTCATCGCCTTCGGCCTGATCACCTGCCTGCTCTCGGCGTTCGTGTCCAACACCGCCACCGTCGCGATGCTGCTGCCGACCGCGCTGGGCATCCTCACCGTGATCGCCAAGCTCCTGCAGGACAAGGAGCTGGTGAAGCCCGACTTCGACCCGCTGCGGCTGCGCATCGGCACCGCGCTGATGCTGATGCTGGCCTACGGGGCGAGCGTCGGCGGCCTGATCACCCCGGTCGGCACGCCGCCCAACCTCATCGGCCGCGGGCTCATCGAGGAGGCAACCGGGGAGCGCATCGGCTTCCTGGACTGGATGCTCATGGCGCTGCCCATCTGCGCGCTGATGTTCGTCGCGCTGGCGCTGGTGCTGCTGCTGCTCAACAAGCCGGAGATCAAGCGCATCGAGGGCGTCGCCGAGTACATCGAGCAGGAGCGCGCGCAGATCGGACCGTTCTCCACGGCCGAGCGCAACACCCTCATCGCGTTCGGCGTCACCGTGTCGCTGTGGATCTTCCCCGGCGTCATCGCGCTGGTCGCCGGCACCGACTCCGAGCTCTACACGACCATCAGCGACCGGCTGGACGAGGGCATCGTCGCGGTGCTCGGCGCCTCGCTGCTGTTCCTGCTGCCGACGGACTGGAAGCGGCGGGAGTTCACGCTCAACTGGTCTGACGCCGCGACGATCGACTGGGGCACGATCGTGCTCTTCGGGACCGGGATCATCTTCGGCTCGCTGCTGGCCGACACGGGCCTGGCCGAGACGATCGGCAACAGCTCGGCGGACTGGCTCGGCCTGACCAGCACGTTCGCCATCACGGTCTTCGCGGTGATCCTGGCGATCATCATCTCGGAGACGACCAGCAACACCGCCTCGGCGGCGGTCGTCGTCCCGATCATCATCCCGGTGGCGGCCGCGGCGGGAATCGACCCGTTCGTCCCGGCGCTCGCGGCGACCTTCGCCGCCTCGTTCGGCTTCATGCTGCCGGTGTCGACGCCGCAGAACGCGATCGCCTACGGCTCCGGCGTCGTGCCGATCACCAAGATGATCCGGTCCGGGATCAGTTTCGACGTCCTGGGCGCGCTCTTGATCGTCGTCCTGCTGCCGCCGCTCATCTCGCTCGTCCTGCGCTGACCGGCTGAACAGCGGGTGACGGGGGAGTGATCTCCGCCTCCGGGGCACCTCCCGCACGCCCGCGGCGTGTCACGATGGACGACGGCCCGGACGACGCGGGCCACCGACCCGGGAGGAGGACGCGCATGCGCAGCGAGCCGCCCAGTCCCAGTCCCGAGGTCCTCCCCGCGTAGTCCCGCCATCCGCGGTCGCGCCGGGAGGACCACAGCTGCGTCCTCAGCCCAGCGTCGTCCCGGGAGTCCGTCATGGTCGAGCGTCGTCTCGCGCCCCTCACCGCGCTGTCCACCCTGCGCCGTCCGCGCACCGAGGTGGTCCGCCGCCCCGTTCCGCCGCCCGCCGAGCCCGAGCAGGGCTCGGCCGAGCGGCCGTCGCGGATCGTCGACAACGCCGTCTATGCCGGTGGGCGGCGGGTGGCCACCCCCGACACCGCCGCCGACAGCCACGAGTGGCTGACCGAGGGCTTCGACGACCGGATGGTGTGGCTGGGGCTGTACCGGCCCGAGCCCGGCGAGCTCGGGGACCTGGCCGAGCAGTACGGCCTGCCGGAGCTCGCCGTCGAGGACGCCATCCAGGCCCACCAGCGGCCGAAGTTCGAGCGGTACGGGGACACCCTCTTCGTCGTCCTCAAGGCCGCGCGCTACCTGGACGCGGCCGAGGAGGTCGAGTTCGGCGAGCTGCACCTGTTCCTCGGCCGCGACTTCGCCATCACGGTCCGGCACTCCGAGTCCCCGGACCTCTCGCGGGTGCGCCGCCGGCTGGAGAGCGAACCGGCACTGCTGGCCAAGGGGCCGGAGGCGGTGCTGTACGCGATCCTCGACGCCGTCGTGGACGGGTACGCGCCCGTGGTCGCCGGCCTGTCGAACGACATCGACGAGATCGAGGTCCAGGTCTTCGCCGGTGACCCCAGGGCCTCGCGGCGCATCTACGAGCTCTCGCAGGAGGTGCTGGAGTTCCAGCGTGCCGCGGCTCCGCTCATCGGGATCCTGCACGCGATCACCGCCGGGTTCGACAAGTACGGCGTCGACGAGGACCTGCGCAGCTACCTGCGCGACGTCGCCGACCACGTCACGCAGGTGATCGAGCGGGTGGAGGGCTTCCGGCTCCAGCTGCGCGACATCCTCACGGTCAACGCCACCCTGGTGGCGCAGCGGCAGAACGAGGAGATCCGGGAGCTCACCGAGGCGTCGATCGCGCAGGGGGAGGAGGTCAAGAAGATCTCCGCGTGGGCGGCCATCCTGTTCGCCCCGACCCTGGTCGGCACGGTGTACGGGATGAACTTCGACGACATCCCCGAGCTGCACTGGCACCTGGGCTACCCGTTCGCGCTGGTGCTGATGCTGGGGGTCAGCGTCACCCTCTACGCGATCTTCAAGCGCCGCAGCTGGATCTGAGGGGCCTGCCCCGCCGCGATCATGGGCTTGTCGCCGTTCGCCACGCCGTCCGACGGCGTGTCCGGCGGCCACTTCCCCATGATCGCGGGCGGCGAGGCAGGACGGCGCCGGGGCAGCCTCGCCGTCCGTCCCGTCGTCCGCCGTCCTCCGCGGCGGCACTGCCGCGCCGGAGTCGGGGTGCCGCGCTGTACCGCGGCACTCGTCCCGGCGCGGCGGCACTGCCTCGTCCGGGGCGGACGGCGGGGCGCGGGAACATCCGGCTGGACGGAGCCGTTACCCTCACTGCACAACTACACAGGGGGTGATTGGTCTCGACTGCGGTCGTTTGACCAGGAGAAGCGAGCCGAGGAAGGCAACGATCATCTCGTTAACGATCCGTTGCACAACACACAAGCGCCGATTCCAATCAGCGCGACTTCGCTCTCGCTGCCTGATAGCAGCTAGACGAGTCTGTCAGCCCGGGTTCGTCATCGGCCCGGATCCTGGCATCAGCTAGATGACTCACCGCACGCACCGGTCGCGGGTGCGTGCGGGACACCCAACAGCGACTGGGCCCGTCACGTCGACTCGTCTGCATGATCGACGGGGCCGAGCAGAGGCAACGCAGACTGCGCTCGGAGAAGCCCTGGTGATGCGTCGTAGGACGCGGGTTCGATTCCCGCCACCTCCACCCCTGACGAGAGCCCCGGCCGGACACACGTCCGACCGGGGCTCTCGTGCGTTCCGGTCCGAACCGCCAGCGAGGAGGCGTCCCCCGATGTCCGAGAGCACCGACGCGGCGGGCGAGCTGCGCGCGCGGCTGCGAGCCGGCCTGGTCGCGGCGATGAAGGCCCGGCAGCCGGAGACCGTGTCCGCGCTCCGCACGGCGATCGCGGCGATCGACAACGCGGAGGCCGTGGAGGTCCCCGAGGGCGCCCCCGTCGCGGGCAGCGAGCACGTCGCCGGTGCCCGGGTCGGGGTCGGGGCCGCGGAGGCGCAACGGCGCACCCTCTCGCTCGACGAGGTGCGGGCGCTCCTGGCGCAGCAGGTCGACGAGCGCGTCACCGAGGCCGAGCGCTGGGAGGGTCACGGCCGGGACGACGCCGCCGGCCGGCTCCGCCGCGAGGCCGACGCCCTGCGGGAGTACCTCGGGGACTGAGCGCGATCCGCCGGACCACCACGGATACGGAACCCGTGCGAACCGGAGTCGCCCGATCGGCGTCACCCTCGGCCCCCGACGACGAGCCGCCGACCGACGAGGACCTGTCCGAGGGTCTGCTCCCCGCCGATGGGTTCTCCCGGCCACCCAGGTCCGGGACGCCGATGTCCGGGAGCAGCTCTCCACGGCACCGCGGTGCTGCCGGGGGGTCGCCACCGTGACACGAGCAGGCCTTCGGGGACCTGTTCGCGCAGGCCTACGAGGCGCAGGCGGAGATCTGACGCTCAGACGTCCGGGCCGGTCCCGCCCTCCCGGGCTGGGGCCGGCCCGTCCACGTTGACGACCGCCTCCCCGGACCCCGCACGCACGACGACGAGGGTCGACTCGGTCGCGCCCGGGTTGAGCTCGCGGTGCACGGCGTGCGGCGGCACGTAGAGGAAGTCGCCGGCGGTGGCCTCCAGGACGTCCTCGCCGCCGGGCCCGAACTCCATCCGCAGCGCGCCGGAGACCACGTAGATCGTGGACTCGTGCTCGCCGTGGTGGTGCCAGCCGGAGGCCACGCCCGCGCCGGTGGTCACGTGCCCCGCCCACATCCCGCCGGTGGCGACGGCCTCCTCCCGGTGCATCCCGGGGGTGGGGTGCCCCTCGGTGCGGTCCTCCGGGCGGACCAGCCGGACCTCATCGCCCACCACGACCTCCGTGTGCTCGCCGGACCGGTCGAGCGTGGCCCCCGCCGGCGCCTCGGGCAAGGGCGTCGCCCGCCTCGGTCGCCGCTGACCCCGCCCCGGGGACGGTCGCGGCTCGCTACGGTGCCCGGGACGGCGGAGTCGGCGGGGAGGAACGTGACGTGGCACGGCTGGACCTGCGGGTACGAGTCCTGGGACGGCTGCTCCGGCGGGCCAACTCCATCACGCGGATGGACGACGAGCAGATCCGCCGGGCCCAGCAGACCGTCGTCGGCCACAACCCGGTCACCGACCTGGTGCTCGGCGGCGTCGCCGCGGGCGTGCGCATCACCGAGGGCACGGCCGCCGGGGAGACTGGTCCGCTGACGGTGCGGGTGTACCGGCCCGAGGGGCGGACCGGCGCGCTGCCGCTGGTCGTGAACTACCACGGCGGCGGGTGGGTGCTCGGCTCGCTCGACACCGCCGACTGGCTGTGCAGCAACGTCGCCCGCAGCGTCGGCGCCGTCGTCGTCTCGGTCGACTACCGGCTCGCCCCCGCGCACCGCTGGCCGGCCGCGGCGGAGGACAGCTACCGCGCCCTGGCCGACATCTGGGCGCGGGCGGCCGAGTTCGGCGCCGACGGCGCCCGTCTGGCGGTCATGGGCGACAGCGCCGGTGGCAACCTGTCGGCCGTGGTCGCGCTGATGGCCCGCGACCGGTCCGGTCCGCCCATCGCGCTGCAGGTGCTGCTCTACCCGGCGACGGACATGACGTTCGCCAGCCCGTCGATCCGGGAGAACGCCGACGCGCCGATCCTGAGCGAGGCGGAGATGGTGGCCTTCCGCGCGCACTACCTCGCTGACCAGAACGCCCGCCACCCCTACGCCTCCCCGCTGCTCGCCCGCGACCACAGCGGGCTGCCGCCGGCGCTGGTGCAGGTCGCCGAGCACGACCCGATCCGCGACGACGGCCTGCGCTACGCCGCCGCGCTCGAGGCCGCCGGCGTGCCGGTGCGGACCACGACCTACGTCGGCATGCCGCACGGCTACCTGTCGTTCCCGAAGCTCTGCCGCAGCGCGCCGCAGGCCCTCGGCGAGATCTGTGCCGAGCTGCACGCCGCGCTGGAGCCCGGAGCCCGCGCGGACGACGGCCACCCGACCCGCCGCGGCGAGGTCCTCGCGGGCTAGTGGTCCTGCCTGTTAGTTCGGCGGTGTATGCGGCTGCCGCCAGATGGTGGGGTCGCTGAGGTAGAGGCCGCAGGCGCAGTCGAGGGCTTCCTCGGGGCTGCCGGTGGTGTCTCCGGTGGGCAG